>CAYXAL010000064.1:0-1770 GCA_964463015.1 uncultured Ginsengibacter sp. | reverse complement strand
AGGACTGAGTTATAAAACCGGGCTGGAAAGTTCGTTTATCTTTGAGGGAAGCTATTTGTTCAACAACCAGGCCGACAATGATTTGTTTCCATTATCCGTTGGATGGGAATGGGGCACTACGGGACATATATTCCAGATCATTGTGGCGACCACCAATCAGTTGTCGCCTGCCGAAATGGAAATTGCCGAACCCTCGGCGTACAATAAGGGAAAGGTTTATCTTGGTTTTAATTTAAGTCGCAGTTTCTGGTCAAAAAAATTCAAAGAATCACATTAATACAAGTTCCTGATAAATGAAAACAAAGTTATTAATCCTTATATCCGTAATCCTGGTTCTCATTATTGTTTCCTGTGAGAAGGACTCGGGGCCATACATTATCACCAAACCCGTTGATACTACTCATATCGTCAGTTTCTCCAATGAGATTCAGCCTATTTTCAACGACCGTTGCATTGTGTGCCACAATCAAAATCATCCTTTTCTGGACCTGAGACCCGGTTATTCGTACGATCAGTTATTATACACCGGAGCCAATGCGCCTTATGTGGACATCAACAATCCGGAGCAAAGTATTCTTTATGAGCATATCATGGGCGTGAACGCCTCCATAATGCCACCCAACAATCCGCCTCTGACCGATGATCAGAAAAATCTGATTCTGTTGTGGATCATTCAAAAGGCCCAGAACAACTGACGGGGCGGGGTGGTCAGTAACTTATTTTTTAGAGCAACATTCCGGTAAAAAAGCATAAAAAGGCACTAAAAACCAGGCAGCTCCTTCTAAAATGATGACATTTGTCATTTTTGAAGTTATGAAAATACACTTTCTTGCTTGTTATGAAACCCCGTATTCCGGAAGATTCTGCAGTTGGGAAAAATTTATTTCATGAATGCAGTACCTGTGAGACACTTTCCTGTTCGATTCTGAAGGAATGTTCGCTGGAATGTATTAATGCCATTTCAGATGAAAAGAAATGCAGCATTTATAAAAAAGGAGACAGGATATTGATGGAGGGGATCCGTTCCAACGGTGTGTACCTGATACGGAGCGGACGGGTGAAAATTTATAAAGCAGACAGCGATGGTGAGGATTTCATTATTCGTCTGGCAGGGCAGGGGGAAGTTTTCGGATTTTCTCCGGATGCAAAAAACGAGGAGCAGGCTACATCCGTGAAGGCACTGGATGACACGGCTGTGTGTTACATTGACAGTCTGTCATTTCACCGGATCGCACGAAAACATCCCGAATTGCTATACGGTATCCTGAAATTTTACAACCGCGCATTGAATGAAATTGAAAACAAGTCCATCAAACTGGCGCGAATGACAGTTGTATCAAAAATCGCCGATGCGCTGGTAACTATTTTTGAAACGTTTGGAAGTACGGGTGAAAACGCTACACTGAATCTCAAGCTGAGCCGGCAGGAGATTGCCAATCTCACCGGGACCACCAAGGAGCAGGTTTCCAAAACCCTTTCGGATTTTTCAACGAAGGGACTCATATTTACCAAGGCAAAGCAAATTGATATCAGGGATATTCAGGGGCTGAAAAAGATTGCCAGGATCTAAACAGGGGAATTGTTTTTTCTCCGTTGAATTATACGGACAGATCTCTGATGTCATCGACCGAATTTGATTGTCGGATCAATAGAAGGCGGATAAAGAAAAAATTGGGTAAACAATGCTGCCCATCGAATGGTGCAGGCTTATTCTACTTTTTTGCCGGGCTTACGCACATCATTGTAGAATTTACCCATCACTTTACCCCA
>CAYXAL010000063.1:0-1773 GCA_964463015.1 uncultured Ginsengibacter sp. | reverse complement strand
AAATATTCCTCCTTAGCTCAGTTGGTTAGAGCATCTGACTGTTAATCAGAGGGTCTCAGGTTCAAGTCCTGAAGGGGGAGCAAAGCCGCTGGTAATAAAAATTATTAGCGGCTCTCTTTTTTTAATATACCTTCATTTCATTCGCACCCAACCGATAAGAAAAGCGAGCATATTTGTAAATATTCGCAAGGCGTATTCTGCAAAACTGTCCATCAAAGATTCTTCAGCTGTGTCGCTACAATTTCTGCCAGGTCGCTCTTACGCTGCACCAGCATTTCTGTTTCACTATGGGCAGATGATCCCTGCTCCTGTCTTTGCAACTGTAATACTTTTCGTTTTAATTCAGCATCTGCATTGAGGGCACATCTGATCACAATCAGGAGAGATATATTCCGGCAATCTTTGGGAGAGTAATTCTGAAAACTTTTGACGTTCTTTACAGCCGTGCAAAGGCTGTCAAAGTTGATTTGCCGTTGACTCAGCGCAATAGCCGTTTTCGTAATAAAATCTGACTCGGAAAGAGAAGCGTTCTTAATGGAGTTCTTATAATATTCAGAAGCCTCCATGGGAAGCGTATGATGTATCTGCGCATTTATTTTACAAATGATAATCTGGCAGATAATCAGTATCAGGAACTTTTTCATAATATCAATTTTTATGAAAAGAATGAATCTGATCTTATAAACGCTCCGGATCAGATTAAAATTGAATTCAGATGGATGTTTTTCCCAATAGCGTTCAAAAAAACCTGAAAATCATTGGTTTTATTGTTCAGGTGCATGAAGTATCACAAAAAATTACCTTTCCTGATACGTACTATGATACCTTTGACGAATGATCCAGATCGGAAAATTTCAAAAACTGAAAGTGTTGCGGGAGAAAGTTGCCGGACTTTATCTGGAAGGCACGCCGGAAGGAATACTGCTTCCCAAAAGATTTATTCCTGAAAATACAAAGGCCGGAGATGAGGTAGATGTTTTTCTGTATCACGACAGCGAAGGGCGAATCATTGCTACTACACAAACTCCAATAGGGCAATTGAATGACGTCGTCTTATTGAAAGTAGTCGAAGTCACTTCCTTTGGCGCATTTCTGGACATCGGATTGATGAAGGATTTATTCATTCCGAAGTCAAACATGCGAAATTTTATGCGTCGTGGCGGAGAATACCTAGTACGGATAATACTTGACAACAAAACAGGCAGGCTCAGTGCTACAGAATACATAGAAGCCTCCTTAACCAATCAATCGCTCACGATCAGGGAAATGGGCAAAGTGGATCTCGTGGTTTATCGCAAAACAGAAATCGGATTTGAAGTCATCATCAATCAGATTCACCGCGGAATGTTGCACTTCAATGAGGTCTATCGCCCTATAAAAACCGGTGATCGGTTTGAAGGATTTGTCAAGAAAATATTTAAAAGTGAAAAAACCGGTGATATCCTTATTGATGTGGCTGCAGGTAAACCGGGATACACGCGGGTGGATGATGAATCAGCAAAGATTTTACAATTGTTGCATACGGAAAATGGTTATCTGCCATTCAACGATAAGTCAAGCCCGGAAGCTATTTACGAATATTTTAAAATGAGTAAGAAAACTTTTAAAATGGCGCTTGGAAGGCTCTACAAGGAAAAGAAAATCGTTTTTGCAAAAAACGGGATTTCGTCAACCGGCAGTTGAATGTTTGGTAAAGCCCATTTTCACTGTTCAAAAAAAAAATCATCCTATCAATGGGTTTTGTTTTACATTCATTCTCCATTTTACATTTTA
>CAYXAL010000062.1:0-1934 GCA_964463015.1 uncultured Ginsengibacter sp. | reverse complement strand
TGTTGTGCAGCGGGCAATGGACCTGACAGAACGGCACGCCGCACTGCGAGCAGCGCGCGGCCTGTTCGGCGGCCTTCTCGCGGGCATAGCGGGCGTAGATCTCCTGGAAGTCGCGGCGGCGCTCCGCTGCCGGGCGCTTGTCCGGCATGGCCTGTGGCGTTCCGACAAACTTCAGCATCCTTTCCGCCATGGCGGGCCCTCTAGCACGGATATGTGAAATTTTATTACGCAAGAAGCGCGCCGGTCGCGCTAATGCTGCGTTCTTGACGACCTTAAATCATGCAGGAAACCTTAAGTCAATAAAGCTGACCTAATTTGGAAGGGAGAATCGTTTCGCGCCATCTGGATGGGAATGTAACCTTCGTCATCCTTATAATAAGTACCGATTATGTACTAATGTGGATGGATAAACGAATTCCCTGTTAAAATTCAATGACTTGAATCAGGCCGGCGCGTGCTGGTTGTAGCGGCCGCCGAGGCGGAACCGATCGAGATAGGTGGGCAGGATGGCTTCCGCCGCTGTCGGTTCGATACCGAGGCTGGCCAGGCTGTTGGCGCCGGGGCGTACGACGTTGTCGTGACGCATCAGCTCGACCTGATCGGCGGTGATCGGCGGCACCAGACCCACCCGGGCAACCTGCTGGGCCAGGAAACCCAGGATCTTCATGAGCGGCGCCGGCACGCCGACGATCGGCTTCTGGCGGTCGATCTCGCGCAATACGAGGGCGGCGATCTCGCGATAGGTATAGATGCCGGGACCGCCCAGCTCGAAGACGCTGCGGGCGGTGTCCGGCCGTTTCATCACGGCGACCACGGCGCGACCGACATCGCCCGAGAAGACCGGCTGCACCCGGGCCGAGCCGTCGCCGACCACCGGGACGAAGGGCGCCTTGGAGGCGATATCGGCCATGCGGGTGAACATGGCGTCGTACGGGCCGAACACCACGCTGGGCCGCAGGATGGTCGCGCCGTCGAAGCCGGCGACGATGGCGTCTTCCGCGGCGACCTTCGATTTCAGATAGGAATTGGGCGAGCTGCGGTTGTCCGCGCCGATTCCCGAAATGTGGACCAGCCGCTGCACGCCCGCGGCCCTGGTCGCCTGGGCGATGTTGCGCGCGCCGTCGGCGTGAACCGCCTGGTAGCTCTGCTTGCCGCGCTGCACCGAGATGCCGGCCGCATTCACCACCGCCTGGCTGCCGTCGATGGCGGCGGCCACCGTCCGGGGCATGCGCAGGTTGGTCTGCATGAGCATGACCTGGCCGACATCGCCGAAGGTCTTGACCGGATTGGCGAGGCCGACGCGGCGGGATGCGACGCGAATCCGATAGCCCTCGCGCGCCAGCGCCTGGACGATGGCCCGGCCGACGAAGCCGCTGCCGCCGAAAACGGTGATCTGCTCGATGGTCATGGCCTGCCTATAGCCCAACCCCGTTGCAGCGCAAGCACTTGCGGTTGACATATCGGCGACGGAGCCTTACGTGATCGCCCCTCTAGCCCGCATGCCGTGCCCAGGTGGCGGAATTGGTAGACGCACTAGTTTCAGGTACTAGCGCCGCGAGGCGTGGAAGTTCGAGTCTTCTCCTGGGCACCATGCGAGGCGGGCGAGGCACTCCTTAGAAATGGCAATCAAGCTTCATCGCGGCGACCTGCCGGCGGATATTTCATTCGGTCCGATCGTCGCGATCGATACGGAGACGATGGGACTCAATCCGCATCGCGACCGGCTGTGCGTCGTCCAGCTTTCGGGCGGCGACGGCAACGCGCATCTCGTCCAGATGCCGCGCGGGCCCTACAACGCGCCGCGGCTGGCCGCCCTGCTGGCCGATCCCGATGTCCTGAAGCTGTTCCATTTCGGCCGGTTCGACATCGCCGTCCTCGAACATGCCCTCGGCGTACGCTGCGAGCCGGTCTATTGCACCAAGATCGCGGCGAAG
>CAYXAL010000061.1:0-2051 GCA_964463015.1 uncultured Ginsengibacter sp. | reverse complement strand
CCCGAAGAACATTTAAAAAATGTAACGGAACGGATACAGAAAATGTATGAGGACGAATTGAAGCAGCCCATGGACAAGAAAATTAAATTCAGGAAATAAGATGAATGTATTTGTACCGGAACACAGGCAAATGTTGTTGACACTGATAAAGCATGAAGTGAATTTTATGCTGATCGGGGGGTATGCGGTTATTCATTACGGATACGAAAGAAGTACCGGTGACATGGACATCTGGCTGCAATTGGGGAATGATAACAAAAACCGGCTGTTGGCCGCATTGGCCGAATTCGGAATTGCAGACGAGGATATTGAACAGTTAAATAGAATCGATTTAGGAAGCACTGTCCCCGTATTTTTTATTGGAGAGCCGCCAAGGAGGATAGATTTTGTGACCGCAATCAGCCGTGTTGATTTTGATGATGCGGTCAGGAATGCAACTCATTTTAATCTGGAAGATAAGCAAATACCGGTGATCCATTATAACGACCTGATACGTTCCAAAATTGATACCGGAAGAGCAAAAGATAAGGCCGACATTGAAGAGTTGGAAAAAATCAGAAAATACAAAGAATAGCCATCGAGGAAACCTACACTAAATGAGGCTTCCATCCGTTCTATGAAGGTAAACTAACTTTCCATGGTCAAGCGGACGCTTTATTTTGGCAATCCGGCTTATCTGAAAACCAGCCATAAGCAACTGCTCATTTCGCAGACAGGGAAAGAGGATAAACAGGTGCCCATTGAAGATATCGGAGTGCTTATCCTGGATCATTTGCAGATCACCATTACCCAACCCACCCTGACAAGGCTCCTTCAAAACAACGTCGCCGTCATTACCTGTGATGAAACCCATCACCCCATCGGCCTCTTTCTGAACCTTGACGGGCATACCCTTCAGAGCCAGAAATTCAAAGCCCAGATAGAAGCCCCGATTCCGCTTAAGAAACAACTGTGGCAACAAACAGTGGAGGCCAAAATAACCAATCAGGCCGCCTTGCTCAGAGATCAAAAGATAGAACATAAGTTGCTTTTGACGCTGGCAAAGGATGTGAGAAGCGGGGACAATACCAATCACGAAGCGCAGGCGGCCGTGTATTATTGGAAAAATCTTTTTCCGGATTTTCTGAAATTTTCGCGCAGCCGTGATGGAGCACCGCCAAACAATTTGCTCAATTACGGATATGCCATCCTGAGAGCTACGGTGGCAAGAAGCCTGGTAGCATCAGGATTGTTACCAACGCTTGGTATATTTCATCGCAATCAATATAATGCCTATTGCCTTGCCGACGACATGATGGAGCCCTATCGTCCGTTTGTGGACAAGATTGTTTGTGATATTGTCACTATGAACGGAAAATTTCTGGAAATGACCTCCGGAATGAAAGAGCAACTGCTGTCTCTGCCTGCTGTGGATGTAAAGATCGGAGGGCAGAAGAGTCCTCTGATGGTGGCGGTACAACGCACTACGGCCAGTCTTGCCAAATGTTTTGAAGGCGGTACACGAAAAATACTCTATCCTTCGTTTACATAACAGAGGGATTGAATGCTCCCTTGGAATTTTTATGTTTTCACGACTAAATGCCTATAGAATTATGTGGGTAATGGTGATGTACGACCTGCCGATGGTAACTGAAAAAGAGCGGAAAATTTACACCCGCTTTCGCAAGCAGATGCTCGACGACGGTTTTATGCTTTTCCAGTTCAGCCTGTATCTGAGGCATTGCAGCAGCCGGGAAAATGCAGATGTGCATATAGAACGCGTTAAGGCGATTTTGCCTCCTGAAGGGCGAATCGGAATATTTGCCATTACCGATAAGCAGTTTGGCAATATGGAGATTTTTAATGGCAGAGCGCATACTGAACATGAGCCCCCGCCGATACAACTGACCTTATTCTGAAATAAAAACCGGTAATAAAATAAAAAAACAGAACTTATTGGGCCCTGTTTTTTTATTTGTTCAAAATAGCTTAAACTCTTTGCTGCATTGTGTTATAGCCGATCGTGATGTGAAAGAACTAAGCTATAACAATTTTTGAAAGCGATTCACAAC
>CAYXAL010000060.1:0-2198 GCA_964463015.1 uncultured Ginsengibacter sp. | reverse complement strand
CCATCGTAGGGAAATCCGGCAGAGCTCCAGCTATCCAGATATTGATAATCTCCGATCTGATCGTTTCCTGTGGTACCATAGCTTGCTCTTAACTTTCCAAAACTGATAGCGGGAATGTTGAGGAATTGTTCTTGTGAAAATATCCACGCTGCTCCTACTGCGCCAAAATTTCCAAACTGATTTCCCGGACCAAAACGCGAAGAAGCATCTCTTCTGAATGAACCGTTAATAATATATTTTCTTTGGATGTTATAATTCACTCTTCCAAATACACTCTGATATCTGTAAAGTGCATAGTTTGCTCCTCTTACTGTAATTGTACCTGCTGAGGCAATGTCTTTAAGCAAAGCATCACTTGAATATCCTGACCCCAACAGGTATTTGCTTTGTGATATGTTTTGTTGCCAGCTTGCGCCTGCCAATACCTGCAGTTTGCCAGGCCCGATATTCCGGTTGTATTCTATCTGAGGCTCAACAATGAATGAACGAACAGATGAGTTTCCAAACTGGCTGGAGCTCCCGGCATAGGTCAACGGATTAAAACTATTTTGTGGCAAAGTAAGCAACTGATCCATCTTAATATCTGTGAAACCGAAATTGGTTTTTACATCAAACCCCTTAAACAGGTTGTATTTGGCTGTTGCATTTCCAAGAAATGTAGCGGTATTGCTTTTGTACTTTCTGTTGAGATAACTGAGTGGGTTTTCACTGGTACCAAAGAAATAAATACTTCCATCATCATTGTACCGGGGCATGTTGGGAGGAAGGTTGATATACATGGTCAGGTCGGTCGCAATATTCTGGTTTTCATCCAGGCTATAGATCGCTGAACCACTAACTGTAAATTTTCTGTTTTTTGAAGTATGATTGATCCCAAGATGTGCGCCACCCTTTTGATAGGGAAGATTGCCCATCATCACACTTGTTTCTCTTCTGTAATTGGCACTTATGATAAAATTTGAAAACTCATCACCCCCAGAGACGCTTGCCTGGCCTGCAAAAACGTGGCCTGTGCCACCTATAAACAATTTCTGCCAATCGGTATATGCACTCTGATCCCAAACTTTGAGGTCTGGTGCATTGGCTTCAGTAACAACTACACTGTCAAGCCGGAATGTGGCTTCACGCATCTGAAGATACTGTTGCGTATTGAGAAACTTCATTTTCCGGTTTACTTTGGTAACTCCGGAATAAATATTGAATGAAACTTTATTGCCTCCCTTTCCGTTTTTTGTGGTGATCAAAATCACACCATTGGCTCCGCGCGATCCGTAAATCGCAGTAGCATCTGCGTCTTTCAACACATCAATCCGATCAATGTCGTTTGGATTGATTGACGACAAAGGATTCTGCAGTCCACTTGCGCCTTCAAACGTATTCAATGCATCCGACACATAAGGTACCCCATCGATGATATAGAGCGGATCATTGCCTTGTTTGATAGAATTCTCGCCTCTGATCCTCACCGAATACCCTGAACCTGCCATACCACTTGAAGAAGTAATCATCAATCCGGATACCCTGCCCTGTAATGCACTGATGGGGTCATTTACCGGTTGATTTGCGATTACTTCATCCGGAATGCTTGAAACAGATCCGGTGTTGTATCTCTTGGAAGTGGTGCCATAACCGATGATTACCGTTTCGTCAAGTTTGTTTATCGCCAACTCCAGTACAATAGAAAAATTCGTTCTATTCTGCACAGCCACAGATTTAGGCCGGTAGCCCACAAAGCTGACAATCAATGTCGCATTTGGTTCCACATTTTTCAAAGCGAAATTTCCATCTGCATCCGTGGAGGTTCCTACGCCGGTTTCTTTGACAGTCACAGATGCACCTGAAAGTGGTTTTCCGCTTTCATCGGTCACGCGACCTGAGATGTCAATCGAGACTTCCCGGATAAGCGCTAAGTCTCTTTCCTTTGCTTTCTTTAAAATAATTGTCTTGTCAATAATTTGAAATGAGATGTAGGTAGAAGCCAGAACTGTATTCAATGCTTCTGCCAATTCCTCATCCTGTACTTTTACCGTGAGCCTGCCTACATTTTTGAGATCTTCACTCTTATAAAAAAATAAGTACCCCGTTTGCTTTCTGATTTCCTTTAATACTGTCTGAATCTCAACATTCTTCATATTGAGCGTTACCTTTTGACCATAGCTTCTGGCTGAAACCTGGATACAAAGGGCAAACAGAATGAC
>CAYXAL010000059.1:0-2281 GCA_964463015.1 uncultured Ginsengibacter sp. | reverse complement strand
TTTAGTAGCAAACTTATTTAGAAAAAATGTCCAGTTAATAGGGGGCTAAGACAATGACAGGCTTGATACTCTTAGCCATGAAACAAAATAATAAAATTAAAATGAAGGCATAAATTTTGGGAAGCCGGTGAAACACAAATTGGAAAAAGTGTATTACAAATAATGTGTGCGGTCGTGCTACCAAATTCAATAAGATATGACTTAAAGTACTATTATTGATCACAAATCTCTCTTTTATGAAAAAATTATTACTCTCAATTTTCATTGTAATTCCTTCCTTACTATTCGCACAAACCCCTCCATGGCAATGGGCTTTGTATTTCGGAGATACAACCGGCAGTGATGGAATGGAAACGGTTGTTTCAACGGTTATGGATGCGAACGATAATATATATATCCTGGGAACCTTTGAGAGTTCTGCCCTTCAGCTTGGCAGTTTTGTACTTTCCAACAACGGCCCGGATGATGCCTTTATCATAAAACTGGATCCGTCGGGTGTGGTACTCTGGGCAAATTCAATTAAGGGCAACCTGAATCCGGAAAACATTTGCTGCAGCAGTACGGGCGACTTGTATATCAGTGGTTCCTTTTACAATACCTTTATCCAGTTCGGGAATGATACCTTATTCAATCATTCCAGTGCTAATTCAGATGCCTTTCTTCTGAAAATGAATCCGTCCGGAAATTTTATATGGGGAAAATGTGAAGGAGACTATGGCAACGAGGTTGCTTCGTCTGTAGCAACTGACCGTGCCGGCAATGTCTATATTGCCGGTGAATATAATTCAGCAACGATGACATTTGGAACTTCAGCCATCACCTCACAAGGTGATTATGATCTGTTCGTGGCAAAATACGATTCATCGGGAAATTTCCTATGGGTAAAAACTTCGGGAGGGATATGGCTTGATGCAGCTTTGGCGCTGGCAACGGATACTTTTTGCAATGTGTTTTTAGGTGGTTGGTTTGGCAGCGATTCGATTCCCTTTGGGCAAATCATGCTGATGAACTCAAACGGGTCCACCTATGATTATTTCCTAGTGAAACTTGATTCTTCCGGACAAAGTGTTTGGGCAAAAAATGGATATAGCCCCGGAAGGAAAGATATCAGACAAATCAGAACGGATGAGGAAGGAAATGTTTACTTTACCGGAATTCATCAATGCAACCCGCTTGTCTTTGGAAATGATACGTTGCAAAATGCAGATTCCACCCTGCAGACTAATGATATCTTTCTGGCCAAATGCAATTCCTCGGGCAGTGAATTGTGGGCAAAAAATATCGGAGGATCAGATAACGATTATTGCCTCGGGCTTTCGGTGAATACTACAGGTGATGCCTTTCTTTCGGGTTATTCCAGAAGCCGGGCTCTTGATTTTGGATCTGTTCTCATGGTAAATGCGGATACATCGGCAGCGACCTATGCCGGCTTCACATGTCACTATGATGCAAATGGAAACTTTATCTGGATGCGTCCGGTGGATGGGCCTGATAATGATGAGGTTTCAGCCATATCTGTTTCCAAAAATGGTTCTGTCTATGCATCGGGGACTTTCTCAAGCACTACGATAAACCTGGATCAGTTTATCATCCGCGACGGGGGTAGTGAAAGCAATATTTTTACTGCAAAATTAAACGAGCTGAGCGGGATTTCTTTTCCGGAAGTTTTTTCAGGAGTAACCATTTTCCCGGTTCCCTTTCACAATACTGCCACAGTTGATTTGTCAATGATCGATGATTTTCATCCACGACTGATTCAGGTAATCGATCTGATGGGCCGGATCATAGTGTCTGCGCAGGCAGATCCCGGGAATTCCAATATTGTATTGAACGGGGAACGATTTACAGCAGGCACATATCTTGTCAGGATTATGAATGGGGAAGGAAAAGAAATCCAGAAAAAGATTGTGGTCGAGTAAACCCGGGTAAGCCATGGAATTCTGGTGCATGGGCCGCTTCGATATAGATATCCGACGGGAAACATTGTGCTAATACCTCTCATCTGCTTTTTCGACTGTATTTAACCCGGAATACCGGTGACACATCCGGAGTGTTTTATACATTCATACCCATGGCCGGGATACAACCCAAAACAATCGTTTTATTGGGTGCATTTTCAGATGTTATAAACCCACCAGAGAAAATACCTTTGGATCAGAATCTGTTTTTATTTGATTTTCGGCCATTTGAATGATCTTTATATTCTGTTTTGGTATTTTAGAAATTGCCGTGTTCAAGTCATAAGTGCAATTACAAAGATATAAATTTTCGCCCCATGATC
>CAYXAL010000058.1:0-2321 GCA_964463015.1 uncultured Ginsengibacter sp. | reverse complement strand
ATCCGATGATGGAGGCCACGGTAACAATGAGCGGATATGTATTCTCGGGAAATAATCCGGTGATGTTTACGGATTTATTGGGGGATCAGTATCAGTACATGGACAGGAACGGCAACAAGTGGCACCATGCCGATATCTTTGCAGGTACGGCATTGGAAGGTACACCCTATACTGAAGGCTGGGGCGCAGATGGGTTTGGCAATGATCCCTGGGGTGGTGGTGGTGGAGGAAGTGGAAAAAGAGGAGAAGTAATATCTTTAGGTGATGGCTATTCTTTTCATGGAGAAATCGCTCAGGATATATTTAAAAGAATAAAGCAAAGTTTATTGATGACAGATGAAAGTCACTACTCGGTTTTTGAATTTCTTGTTGATGCAAATAATAATGTGCACTTTTCTTCTTTAATTATAAATGACCTTTTTTCTAATAATCTAACAAATGCGGATGGTTATAAAGATCAGACCGTAAGTTTTCAACAATCTACTACGGCGTATATGTTTACGGAAGGAGTGGCTTTTACAGCAAGTTACGCGATAAAAGGATATGCAAAAATATTTCACATTGAAAGAGGCAGCGGAAAATTTATTACCTGGTATATTACAATCGGCGCATCTGGCCAGACAGGCGCGAGCAATTTAGGGAAAGTTAATTGGTTTGGTAATGCTCAGCTTTTGGTAGGAGGCAAAGTAACAGCAAATTATGTAATTCAGAATTCCAACTTAAATAAGGAGCAGATAAATGACCCTTTGTGGAATTTCCTTGGAACAGCAACTTTTCTTTTACCTATTACAAATTCAACTGTTCAGGCCAAAATTAGTATTGGTTATAGATTTTCAAATGAACAAGGGAATGGGGGAACACCAGTCCCAAGTGCAATCTCTCATTATATCAACATATTACACTAAAGCAAACAAAAAAAATGAGAAGCCGTTACATTTTACTTATTTTTTATTTTGGACTAATAGGGAGTGGCTGTAAGTCGCAATCAATAGACAATAAAGAAAAAAGTGTAGATATAAAAAAATCCATAGAGTTAAATAACAAGGCAATTCAAATTTCCATTCTATCCTGCAATAAAGACACTTTATTAAAAGCAATTTCTATCTTCAGAGAAGCTATTCAATTATATCCTAAATCTCCTTTATCTTATGTAAATGAAGCGCAGATATGGTGTAAATTGAAAGAGTATGGTAAGGCGATAGAAGTATTAAATTATTACTTGGCAAAGGAATCTGGTGATCCACAATTAGTACTCTTTAAAGGATTTATCTTTGAGAGAATTAAAGAAATTGACTCTGCCAATACCTGTTATAAACAAGTCCTCATTTCCTATGAAGATTCTCTTGCTCACATGAATAGCAATATCAAAATTTTATTAGATCGTGCATTTATTTATTTTTTTATTAGAGATGAAAAAAGTGCATTAAAAGAATTTGATAGGATAGAGAACCGATATCCCGCTTCCAAAAGAGTCGTGATAGCTAAATCTACTTTTGAAACATTTAAACGGGAGGAATGGATTAGTAACATGTTTTCTGAGTGTGATTCAGGGAACTAAAAAGGTATAACCTTATGGAATTATTAGTGAAGGATAACGATTACTATATGTACAGGAACGGCAACAAGTGGCATCATGCAGATTTTATGGCGGGTACAGGTGCAGAAGGAATACCCTATACCGAAGGATGGGGTTCTGACGGTTTTGGAGATATGACAACGGGAGGTGGCGGCAGCCATGTTTCCCACATCTCGTGGGGTACAAATCAGGGACAGGAAGGTTACAGAGTATATTGGTGGGAAATAGGAAAGCCTGAAAGTGGAGAATGGTTGGAAGAGTTGAAACTGTCCATGACTTTTAAGCCATTTTCATTTGAGATGCAATGGAATAGGTGGGAGTATCAGAATAGTCAACAATCGAATCAATGGTTTGAAAATACGCATCATTTTGTTCATTGGACCGAGGCTACCTTTACAGCAGGAGAAGTAAGCAATGCATCGAAAACATTTGGGCGATTTGGCGGAGCAGAATATTGGGTGGGAAAAAACTTACAGGTAATATCTAAGACCACACATCCCAATTTTTATGGGAATCAGTTTACAGGTTCAAGAAAAGTAATCTCTAAATTTGCGGAAGGGATGGGCAAGGTGGCAAAACCTTTAGGAGCAATTACATCTTTAATTTCAGTTGGTCAGGCGGTTAATGACCTTTCTCAAGGTCATTATGAAAATGCAGCAATTCATACAGCCGATGCAGTGATGGGTGCAATCGGCACCTTTGGAGGACCTGTGGGATTGGTTGTATCCGGCGCTTATTTTATTTC
>CAYXAL010000057.1:0-2874 GCA_964463015.1 uncultured Ginsengibacter sp. | reverse complement strand
AAATATGGCTATGCTCGATGTTCCTCATTTTTACGGGACTTCCATGAGCTTCAAAACCCTCCTGGAGAACACCGGCAATCTTTTCCGTAGATTTCCACATGGTATCATAAATTATCAGACACTTATTATCCACCTGATTGGAAGCCCATTTTTTATATTCTTCTACAATAGTCTTAACATGTGAACGCCAGACAACCCCATGACTCGGGGCAATCATGTCAATTTTTAATGGAGTAACCGCATCCAGAGCTTTTTGAACCTGGCTTGAATACGGCAAAACAATATTTGCATAATATTTCTCAGCCTCATCGATAACAATACCCAGAGGATATTCATCATCAAATCTTTCGGAAGAGGCGATATGTTGGCCAAAAGCGTCGTTTGAAAAGAGAATACCATCTTCTACCAGATAACTCATCATGTTGTCTGGCCAGTGTACCAGCGGTGTAAGAACAAATTTGATATTTTTCTTACCGAGAGTGATGGTTTCATCCGATTTGACAACTTTTAAATTCCAGTCTTTCCTCTTGTAATGAGCCAGCAATCCTTTCTGCCCAAGCGGAGAGGTAATAATGGTAGCATTTTTCGCAGTTTTTGTGATGAGTGGCAGACTGCCTGAATGGTCCATCTCTACGTGATTTGAAATAATGTAATGAATATCCGCAGGGTCTATGAGAGATGACAACCTCTTTAGCATCTTGTCATAAAGGTATGGCCGCACACCGTCAATCAAGGTGATCTTTTCATCAATGATCAGATACGCATTATACGTTGAACCTCGTTGAGTTGAATACCCATGGAAATTCCTCAACTCCCAGTCAATTTCTCCTACCCAATAAACTCCTTCTTTTAGTTTAATTGGATTCATAGATCTTCCTCCATTAACTTAAAAACTCAAAAAGCGTTATAGTATCACGGTGTAAAAACTTCTTTCCCCATTTTCGCGAGGACATGTTTTTGTAAGTTTTTTTAACACGTCCCTAAATCCCTGAGGTAGGCCAACCGTCCCTGGGCGATATCATAATGACAAGCAATGATGCTTGTCCTGCCGACAGAGGGGATATTTGGTTGCGGCTTTGCTGCGCTATGGTTTTTGCTATAGTATCTCATACACGAGCAGCAAGAAATTCAGATACTAGCAAATCCTGGCATGAATAGAAAGTAAAATAAACGTAAAAGCACCATCTGCTTTCCGTTTGACAGGTATCAAATGGCAGGAAAAGGAAGTGGACTCCGGGACATCTGAATTATACATTTGATTATTTTTAAATTCCCTCCCTCTCCGGAATAATTTCTCATGTCTGTTCTTCCTGTTCAATTTGAGTCTGCGAAAGAAATATCCAGACGACTTTGTGCTTTGGATATGGTTGCCCACAAGACACGTTCTCTATCCATTTGTAAGGAATGCCTCAGCAATCCGCAGATCTTCAGGTGTGGTAATTTTAATATTGTCGTCTGTGCCCGGCACAATTTCTACCCTATAGCCTGCTATTTCCACCATTTCCGCATCGTCAGTAAATTCTCTGTCTGTGATTTTAAATTGATTGAAGACCTTTAGGATAAGATCCCTTTTGAATCCCTGAGGGGTTTGTGCCATCCACAGGTTATTTCTTGGAATGGTTCGTTGGATGCACAAAGTATTTCCTGTCTCTTTCACCGTGGCTTTCATTGGTGCAGCAAGGATAGCAGCATGAGATTCTTTTGTCTTGTTTATCACTGCCTCGATATGCTCTTTTCTTACGAGCGGTCTTACAATATCATGAATCAGTACGATTTCGGAATCAATGCTGGTCTGGCAAAGTCCGTTATAGACGCTATCCTGGCGCCTCTTGCCTCCGGGAACAATTTTTTTAACCCTGTGAACATCCAGGGCATCCTGCCATTGATCGCGAAGGGATTGTATTTCAGTCTGACCGGCGACAAAGATGATTTCATGAATTGTTTCGATTTGAGAAAAACGCTCAATGGTATAAAGAAAGATCGGTTTACCACGAATCTGCAGGAAGGGTTTTTTGACAGCCCCCCCCATACGTAATCCAAGTCCCGCACCGACTAATATAACAGACACGTTCATTTTAAATCCGGTAATAATGCATCACAAAGACGCGAATCATGCAAAGCTTTAATGTCCTTTGTCCGATGGATTGAACCATCCTAGACTCTTTCGTAGGGATAAAAGAGTTTTTTGTATTCATCCTGTGCAAAGCGGTCTGTCATTCCGGCAATATAGTCACACACTGCCTGATAAAGGCCCGCTTCTTCTATCCATTTTTGATATTCAATGGGAAGTTGTTTGGGGTTTTTAATAAACGCAACAAAAAGTTCTCCCAGGAATCGTTTCGCCTTGTCAGCCATCCGGATTACCCGATAGTGCTGATAAACATTTTTAAAAAGAAATTCCTGAAGGGTTTTTTTCTGTTCAGAGAGGCTGGCGGAAAAAGACACGATCAGGCCAGGATAATCTCTAACATCCTGTACCGTTTTGACACCTTCCCGCTGAATCCTGGACATCGTGTTTTCAATCAAATCGGTGACTTCAAGATTTATCAAGGTCTTGATCGTCTGAGCAATTACTATGCCAGGATCATAAATTGCATATTTTTGTTTTACTTTTTTCTGTGTCTCCCGCCACAAATCAACAGTTTGCAAATCATCATCCGTAATAATTCCCGCCTTCAGGCTGTCATCCAGATCGTGGTTATCATAGGCAATGGAGTCTGCTTTATCAACAATTTGTGCTTCCAGCAGGGGTTGCTCGTTTGTCCTGTACTCGGTTGTTACCGAGGTATTGTTGTAAGGAGACTTATGCTTAACTATGGATTCCTTGAGTTCCCATGACAAATTCAGTCCAGGGAAGTCGGGATATTTGCGCTC
>CAYXAL010000056.1:0-2978 GCA_964463015.1 uncultured Ginsengibacter sp. | reverse complement strand
GAACAGTTGCCTGAATGTGATTTGTACGTCCTTCATAGTTTAAAACCGGTTTTAATTCTATGTCTTCAACAAAAATGAATCAAAGAGTGGATTTCGGTAAGATAAAACATTTAGCCGAAGCCCCCGACCTGCTGGAAGTGCAAATTCAATCGTTTAAAGAATTTTTTCAATTAGAGACCACCCCGGACAAACGCAATATTGAAGGTTTGTTTAAGGTGTTCAAAGAAAACTTCCCGATTACAGATACCCGGAACATATTTGTTCTGGAGTTCCTGGATTATTTTATTGACCCACCCCGTTATTCTATTGATGAGTGTATGGAACGTGGATTGACGTATGCGGTTCCATTGAAGGCAAAACTTCGCCTTAGTTGTAATGATGAAGAACATGTGGATTTTCAAACCATCGTTCAGGATGTATTCCTGGGAAATATTCCTTACATGACTCCCCGTGGCACTTTTGTGATTAATGGTGCTGAAAGGGTTGTGGTATCTCAATTGCATCGTTCACCGGGTGTGTTTTTTGGACAATCCATTCACCCGAATGGAACGAAGATCTATTCAGCAAGAGTTATTCCTTTCAAAGGCGCCTGGATGGAGTTTGCTACAGACATCAATAATGTCATGTATGCATATATTGACCGCAAAAAGAAATTCCCAGTTACCACTTTGCTCCGTTCTATCGGTTACGAAACCGATAAGAGTATTCTTGAGCTGTTTGGAATGGCAGATGAAGTTAAATCAGATAAAAAGACTCTTTCAAAATATATAGGTAAAAGACTTGCCGCAAGAGTGTTGAGAACCTGGGTGGAAGATTTTGTTGATGAAGATACCGGTGAAGTTGTTTCTATTGAAAGAAATGAGATCGTGTTAGAGCGGGATACAGTTTTGGATGAGGAGGCTATCAGCCTGATTACAGAGATTGACGTTAAAAGTGTTTTTATTCAGAAAGATGATGTAGGTGGTGATTATGCTATAATTTATAATACGCTGAATAAGGATACTTCCAATAGCGAATTAGAAGCTGTACAACATATCTATCGTCAATTGCGTGGAGCCGATGCACCGGATAATGAAACAGCCCGTGGCATCATTGACAAACTGTTCTTCAGTGAAAAACGTTATGATCTTGGAGAAGTCGGACGTTATAAAATCAACCGTAAGTTAAACCTGGAAGCACCATTAGATCAGAAAACACTGACAAGAGAAGATATTATTGAAATCATTAAATACCTGGTTCGCCTTACCAACGGAAAAGCGGAGATTGATGATATTGATCATCTCAGCAACCGTAGAGTGAGAACAGTGGGAGAGCAACTTTATGCTCAGTTTGGCGTAGGTCTTGCCCGTATGGCAAGAACGATTCGTGAAAGAATGAACGTAAGGGATAATGAGGTATTTACTCCAGTGGACCTGATTAATGCAAGAACACTTTCTTCAGTGATCAACTCCTTTTTTGGCACCTCACAATTATCGCAGTTCCTGGATCAAACAAATCCATTGAGTGAGATTACTCACAAACGTCGTATTTCGGCGTTAGGACCCGGTGGTTTAAGCCGTGAAAGAGCCGGTTTTGAAGTTCGTGACGTACACTACTCTCACTACGGAAGACTTTGTACGATCGAAACTCCTGAAGGACCCAACATTGGTTTGATTTCCACACTTTGTGTTCATGCCAAGATTAATGAAATGGGTTTTATTGAAACCCCTTATCGGAAAGTAGATCATGGTAAAGTGGAAATGAAAAAGCTTACTTTTCTCAGTGCCGAAGAAGAAGATCTTGCAAAAATTGCACAGGCAAATTCTCCTTTAAATGATAATGGAGAGTTTGTGGAAGAAAAAGTTGTAAGCCGTTTAACCGGTGATTTTCCGATTCTTGATAAGCAGGAAGTGGAATACATGGACGTTGCACCTAATCAGATTGTAGGTTTGAGTGCATCGCTGATCCCGTTCCTGGAGCATGATGATGCTAACCGTGCATTGATGGGATCAAACATGCAGCGCCAGGCGGTACCTCTTATTCGACCTGATGTGCCGGTTGTAGGAACCGGGCTGGAAGGTAAAGCTGCACGGGATGCAAGAATTCAAATTCACTCTGAAGGTAATGGCATTGTTGAGTATGTTGATGCCAATGAGATACATGTTCGTTACGACCGGGATGAAATGGAAAAACTGGTCAGTTTTGAAGATGATCTCAGGGTTTACAAGCTCACCAAATTTATTAAAACCAACCAGGAAACCTGTATTAACCTGAAGCCAGCCGTAATGAAAGGGCAGAAGGTAAAGAAAGGAGATTTCCTTACTGAAGGATATGCTACACACAACGGAGAACTAGCATTGGGCAAAAACCTGAAAGTGGCATTCATGCCCTGGAAGGGTTACAACTTTGAGGATGCAATCGTAATAAGCGAAAGAGTAGTACGTGAAGACCTCTTTACTTCCGTGCATATTTCTGAATATGAACTGGAAGTTCGTGATACTAAATTAGGTGAAGAGGAACTGACACCGGATATTCCAAATGTTTCAGAAGAGGCGACAAAAGAACTGGATGAAAATGGCATTATCCGGATTGGAGCCCAGGTGAAAGAAGGAGATATCTTAATCGGAAAAATCACTCCGAAAGGTGAAAGTGATCCTACTCCCGAAGAAAAATTGCTTCGTGCCATTTTTGGAGATAAGGCAGGGGATGCTAAAGATGCTTCCCTGAAGGCTCCGAATGGAGTGGAAGGTGTTGTTATAGATAAAAAATTATTTCAGCGGGCAAAGAAAGATAAGCATGCCAAAATAAGAGAAAAGGCAGCCATTGATAAGCTAGAGAAAATACATGAAAAGAATGAAGCTGATCTGAAAGAAGTTTTGTTAGATAAGCTAACTTCTTTATTAAAGGATCATGTATCCACTGGCGTCAGTAATAATTTTGGAGAAGTACAGATTGGAAAAGGAGCAAGGTTTAATGCAAAAAACCTGGCCGGCCTGGAT
>CAYXAL010000055.1:0-3952 GCA_964463015.1 uncultured Ginsengibacter sp. | reverse complement strand
AACGATTATGAAGTGCTCACTTCAAGACTTATTGACAGAGCTCTTCGCCCATTATGCCCGGAAGATTATTTCTGTGATGTGCAGGTGCTGGTGACTTTGATTTCAAGTGATTCTGAAATTTTACCCGATGCAATGGCATGTTTAGCCGCCTCTGCAGCCTTAGCTGTTTCAGATATTCCTATTAAGGAAATTATTTCTGAGGTAAGAGTGGGAAGAGTTGATGGTCAGTTTAAAATTAATCCCAGTCGCTCTGAAATGGCAAATTCTGATATTGATTTCATGGTAGCTGCAACCGATAAAAACCTCATGATGGTGGAAGGAGAGGCGCAGGAATGCAGTGAAGCCGATCTTTGTAATGTATTGGAATTAGCTCATGATGCTATCCGCATTCAGGTAAAAGCACAGGAAGAATTGAGAGATTTAGCAGGTATAAAAGGGAAAAGAGAATATAAAAAGCCGGTGCTGGATGAAATTCTTCATGAAAAAGTAAATGCATTTGCCAGGCCCAAAATTTATGAGGTTGCAAAAGGCAAACTTGGCAAAGCAGATCGTTCAGAGAAATTCAAAGCAATTAAAGAAGAGTTGATGGAATTTCTCAAGAAGGATCTCAATGTTGCCGAAGGAGAGGAATTGCAGGCAGAAACAAAGAAACTGGCAGGAAACTATTATGGAGATTTGCAGTACTATGTGGTCAGGGATATGATTCTTGATGAAAAGGTCCGGTTAGATGGCCGTGGTCTTGAAGATATTCGTCCTTTGGATATGGAAGTGGATATATTGCCATCTCCACATGGTGCAGCCCTTTTTACAAGAGGTGAAACTCAGTCTCTTACAACAGTCACTTTAGGGACTCCATTAGATGAATTATTGGTTGAAAGTGCAGCAAAATCTGATTATACACGTTTTATTCTTCATTACAACTTCCCCCCGTTTTCAACAGGAGAGGTAAAGATGATGAGAGCTCCGGGAAGGAGAGAAGTGGGTCATGGAAACCTGGCTATGCGTTCTTTAAAACAAATGATGCCTGCAAGTGATTTTGCCTATACGGTAAGGGTAGTGAGTGATATTCTAGAATCAAACGGATCATCTTCAATGGCTACAGTTTGTGCCGGTTCTCTGGCCTTAATGGATGCCGGCGTTCCGATACCAAAACATGTATCTGGAGTGGCCATGGGACTGATCAGCAAAGGCGAAAAATATGCGATCCTGAGCGACATTCTTGGAGATGAAGATCATTTAGGTGACATGGACTTTAAGGTGACAGGAACAAGAGATGGAATATGTGGTGTTCAGATGGACATTAAAGTAGATGGATTGAAAATGGAAGTGATGGCACAGGCATTGGAGCAAGCCCGCCGCGGCAGATTACATATTCTGGATGCAATGTATAAATGTATAGAAGAAGCAAGACCTGAGGTGAAACCTCATGCCCCCAGGATGGTGGAAATGTTTATAGAAAGAGAATTTATCGGAGCAGTTATCGGGCCCGGTGGAAAAGTCATCCAGGAAATTCAAAGAGAAACAGGAACTACAATAAATATTGAAGAGATTAATAACATGGGGCAGGTAAGCATCTTTGGAATTAATAAAGAAGGTGTTGAGAAAGCGCATAACTGGATCAAGGGGATAGTCGCTGTTCCAACAGTGGGAGATGTTTATGAAGCTTCCGTAAAGTCAATAATGGCATTTGGTGCTTTTGTAGAATTTCTTCCAGGCAAACAAGGGTTAGTTCATATTTCTGAAATAAGCTGGAAACGTTTGGAAACTCTTGACGGAGTTTTAAGAGAAGGAGATAAAGTCAAAGTAAAATTAATTGGAACCGATCCGAAATCAGGAAAATTTAAATTAAGCCGGAAAGCTTTGTTACCAAAACCGGAAAGACAGGATAAACCGCCAACTCAATAATTAATGTACCTGATTATTAAACGAAACCTTTGTGAAAATTTAAATTTGAAATTTCTACCGGCCCTTTGATGTATATTTACTGACTCTTTCAAAGGAGGTTCTATGAATGAGCTTTTATTGATAGTACTTGCTTACCTGATTGGCAGTATTCCAACAGCAGTTTGGGTAAGCAAATATTTTTTTGATATTGACATTCGTGAATACGGAAGTGGTAATTCCGGAGCTACAAATACGTACCGGGTCTTGGGTCCCAAATGGGGAACGATTGTGATGTTTATTGATATGCTGAAAGGTTTTGTAGCTGTTCAACTTGCTTTATTGATCCCCAACTATATTGATAACGAAACTCAGTTCATGAACCTGCAGCTTGGTTTAGGTTTGGCAGCTGTATTGGGTCATATTTTCCCGATTTGGGCCGAATTCAGAGGCGGAAAAGGGATAGCAACATTATTTGGTTTAGTGCTGGGAATTTCTCCCTGGACGGCGCTGAGTTGTGTCGGAGTTTTTTTGCTGGTATTATATCTCACAAGGTTTGTTTCTTTAAGTTCCATTCTTGCAAGTATTGCTTTCCCGGTTTTCATCCTGGTGATTTTTAATGAGCGGGAACATATCTACAGGATATTTGCAATCGCCGTTGCATTAATGGTACTATTAACGCATCAAAAAAATATTGGAAGGCTATTCAGAGGTAACGAAAGTAAAGTTCCCATACTTAAATACAGGGATCGCCGCCGCAAACGGAAGAAAGAATCTGCTTCCCGGGAAGAAGAATAATAACTGCAACAAAACAGGAAATACTAAGCCTGTTTTACTTTCCAAAAGACAATTAAATAATAAAGTACATCTATGATAAAGTCAACATTACTCAGTTTTTTTTTAGCAATTCTGCTTTTTGCTTGTTCCAGAAATTCAATTACCGGGCGAAAACAATTTAAATTATTACCTGAAAGTGAAATGCAGGCAATGGCACTGCAACAGTACAATCAGTTTTTGACAACGAGTAAGGTAGTAGCAATTGCCAATAAAGATGCAGAAATGGTAAAGAGAGTAGGCCAGCGTATCACTAAAGTTGTTGAGAGCTATTATGCATCAAAAGGTCTTGCCAAAGAGCTGGAAGGTTACAAATGGGAATATAACCTGGTGGATAGTAAAGATGTGAATGCATGGTGTATGCCCGGCGGAAAAATTGTTGTTTATACCGGGCTGCTTCCTATCACACAAAATGAAGCAGCGTTGGCAGTAGTTATGGGACATGAAGTATCACATGCTATTTTTAATCATGGTAATGAAAGAATGAGTCAGCAATTAGGAGCCGCCGCCGTACAGGAAGGATTAAATGTAGCGTTAGCTAATAAACCCACAGAAACGAGAAATTTATTTTTGACTTCTTTTGGACTGGGAGCTCAGTTGGGATTATTGTTACCCTTTTCAAGGAAACATGAATCCGAAGCTGATCATTATGGATTGTTATGGGCTGCTATGGCGGGTTATGATCCCAGAGAAGCAATTCCATTATGGCAAAGGATGGAAAAAGCATCAAACGGGCAGAAACCTCCGGAATTTTTAAGTACCCATCCTTCAGAAGGACATCGGATTGAAAATCTTCAGAAATATATGCCGGAAGCAATGAAATATTATGAAGCTGCAATAAAACATTAAATGCATAGAAATTTTTTTTCAGATAAATATATTGACGAAACTCAAGAATATTTATTAAAAATTTCCTTCAGGATGCCGTGAATTTTGTATATTTTTGCACTCCCTACAATGAGAACTCCGCATACGACCTGAGAGGCTGTTGCCGGAAACCCTTAAATAGTTTCTACTTATGTCACAAACGTTGTTTTAAAAATTGCAATTTGCAGACGAGAAAAATCTATTGATCCAGGGACTTCCTTCTTCTATCGAGAAACAATTTCACAAACTTTCCTTTGCAAAAAATGTAACCCCTCTTTTAAAGAGCCGGAAAATAGATTTTGCATTAGTATTTGCTGTGAATGAAAACCAGCTCAATGGCATTTTGAATGATGTAATGCCTGCACTGAAA
>CAYXAL010000054.1:0-3957 GCA_964463015.1 uncultured Ginsengibacter sp. | reverse complement strand
TAGGCAAAGGGCAGTTTCATCTGTTCCGCCACGAGAACACCCTGCGCAATGGCGGCAGTTGCGACACCTGCAATCAGATCGGGGTTCCCGTATTCCTGTTCAATGGCTTTCACCAGTTCGGTGCAAATGAATGTCCGGATGGCAGGATGTGACAGACTTATCCGGTTATCACAGTAAATGGGTGATTTCCATCCCGATGCCCAGGTAAACGGACGATCCGGCTGAAGCGTTATTGCTTTTATACGAAGCAGCAAATCAGCCACTTTCGCAGATGTTGCAAGGGTCATAGGCACCATGCAAACTTATGTGATAATTCCAATTCTTCAAAAAATTCTGATTGAAGGCATCTGCTTCGTATTTTGTGGCTTCTAATATGAAAACACACACAGCATATATTAACGATAAACAGGTACAGTCCATGGATGTGTATCATGACAAGGCCGGTGTTTCGGCAAAGGAAGGGTACCGAATCATTTCCGAAGCGGAAATGGATATCGCAAAAATGGTATCGGTGCTTGAAAAGAACAAGGAATGGAATGGAGTCATTTACCTGTGTGGAAATCCGGATGAAGCCTGGCATCGGTTCACCGGCAGGTTTACCATCATTGAAGCAGCGGGAGGACTTGTTTGTAATCCTGAAAATAAATACCTGGTAATATTCCGGAGAGGAAGATGGGATCTTCCGAAGGGGAAAATTGATTATGACGAAGGGCCCAAAGAAGCGGCAGTAAGGGAAGTCGGGGAAGAATGCGGGGTGACAGATCTCCGGATAACAGATGAATTGCCCGCAACTTTTCATACGTTTCCTCAAAACGGCAAAAGGATTTTGAAAAAGACCCACTGGTTCTTAATGAATAGTGATGGAAAAGAAAAGCTGGTTCCACAGACCGAAGAACATATTGAGGAGGCGATCTGGATGGATGAAAAAACGATCCGTGAGAAAGTTTTTGCTAACACGTTCCGGTCTGTACGGATAATGCTGACCCGGTATTTTAATAAGGGGTGATATTGCCTGTAAACTAATGGATGAATAAACGTAATGCTGGTTTAAGTTTTTATACCAGTAGCTTTTTATTGAGTTTGGGATGTCGTTTCACAGTTAGTTTATGGTTGTTTTCATTGATAAATAAACTCAAAATAATTTTTGAAATAATTTTTGGATAAAACAGGATTTAAAATGAAGATTTGATTTGATATCCGGGCCGAAAAATTAATGAGAGATTTTTTGTAAAAACGTTCAAAGGAATTTGTTAACAGGCGCATGAAAGGCATTATACCTTTTTGAAATTGAATTATAAAAGATTGAAACCACAATATTTCATGGATTAAACCATCGGGATTCAAAACCGTATTGGTAAATGGTAAAATTGCAAGTATCAGGCTCTTCCCACCATTTAGATCAAAATTTGATTGTGATGAAAAGATGACGAAGTGCAAATTCAGAAGTTCGTCATATTTTATTATATAACTTTGTATCATAAATTTTGTTAAACTAAAACATAACATCATGAAAAAGCTAAAAAAAACTCTGATTGCTGCTGCCTCGGCTGCAACTACCTTTTTCCTTGCTGCTTCACCGGCGAATGCACAGACACAGAAACTCACAGACCCTGAAATTGCTTCTGTTGCGGTAACGGCAAACCAGATTGATGTGGATTATGCGGCCATTGCCCAAAAGAAATCAAAAAATGCGGAGGTGCTTCGTTTTGCCAAGACCATGCACGACGATCACACAGCTACCATTGAAGCCGCAACCAAGTTGGTAACCAAACTAAAAGTCACACCAATGGATAACCCTGTTTCAAAATCATTAAAAGAGGGTGCTGAAAAAACCACGAAAGTCCTTAATTCCAAATCTGGTGCCGATTTCGATAAAGCATATATTGACAATGAAGTTACCTATCACAAAGCCGTCATTTCTACGGTAGAAACCAAACTGATTCCAGAGTCTAAAAATGCTGAATTAAAATCCTTTTTGGAAGGGGTCATGCCCGTTCTGAAAACCCACCTGGAACATGCGGAAATGGTACAAAAGAATCTTAATAAATAATGGTATGTGTAATGACTCACGACGATTCATTATTAGAATCGGAACGACATTAATTATTTGTTTTGCCATTTTTCTCATGGGTTGTACACGTCAGCAAAAGGGGTCGGAACAAGGACAAACGACAGGTACTGAACGGATCCCCGTAAAGTACACAGTGAACATCCATTTGATGAAATTTATTCCTGATACCATTCAGATTTATCCCGGCGACACCTTGTTGTTTACCAATAATGATATTGTGGATCATAATGTTACGGATTTTCCCGGTTTGAAATGGGCATCTCCTACCCTGAAAAGCGGTGATTCCTGGACCTATGTTCCGGCAGGCAGCGGAACTTATTTTTGTAGTATTCACCAGGTAATGAAAGGAGAAATAGTAATCAAAAATCCGTAACGAAGAATTTTAGTAAAGAAGGCTGTTGAAGTAGATCAACAGCTTTTTTTTTGCATAGCCTTTTTATACCTGCCTGGTGCCGGATATTAAATGAACCACAGGTATTATGCCTCATCAACGGTCCAGAGCCTAATTCTGCAGCAAGCATTTGAAGAACTCAGTTCGAAGGTGGCCGGAGATCATTCCTTCCGACTTCAGGGAATATTCCTGCCATGAATTTCCAAAATCGAAAAACATTCTCACAAATTCCATTTAAAATTTATATAGGTGTCCTTTCTGATAATCGTGTGTTATTCGACAGGGAAATAACTAAAAAACAAGCCGAGGGTATTCATTCAATTTTTGCAATTCTTATTGATAAAAAAAATGAAGGAATCAGTGATATTCAAATTACTCATTACGATTTAGGAATATTGACGAGAGGAGATACATTGAGCTTTTCTAATGAAAGCAGATTAATTACGGATGAAATAAAAAAGGAGATTCAATTTTTGTCTCCTGGTGATACTATCTATTTTTATAGTGTTCTTGGCCGATTTAAGGGGAAAGAACACAGTAATTCATGTGGTTACGCGATTTATAAAATTTCAAATAATTAAGAATTGTTTGACCGGTATAAAGAAAGGCTGGTCTTAAAAGGATAGCTTTTTAAATTGCTTTGTTGATCTGTTTAGTCCCATGGTCTAAATAAAAACAGCGGCGCTTCGCACCGCTGTCAATGAATTTATTCCGTCTGCACTTCAAACCTTCGGTTTGAGTGCTTCCTGAATAAATTCCTTACCTGCTCCGCCGGTTGTTTTTATTCTCTTGTGGACACTACAGGATTCGAACCTGTGACCCCTACCCTGTCAAGGTAATGCTCTAAACCAACTGAGCTAAGTGTCCCTGAACGGAGGCGGCAAAACTAAAAAAAGCCTTGAACCCTGCCAAATAAACGGATTTGGGAAAAGGTCGTGAAAACCGGCTTACTGTGAGAATTTTGTAAGTTTGTTCCTGATCCATGGAAACAGTTCCGCAACAGGCCTTTCGTTTAGGAGATCCGGACGCCGCCGGCCATCTGGTAATTACCGATGAGTCATTGGAAACAGGCCTTTCTGGCAGGTGTGATTTGTTTTTATCCATTGAACCGGATGGCATACGCGTCGCTCTGAAAGAAAAAAAGAATTACCGGTTTCTCGCACTTGAAACCTTCCGTTTTGAGGCTGGAGGAGATGCAGGTACTTGGCCGGGATTGCTTGAGAAGTTCAGCAAGGAAAGCAAACTCCTGCGTGAATATGAATTTTCGCATGTCTGGGCCGCAGTATTCAGCCCCTCTTATACCCTCGTTCCTGATGCCCTGTTTCGCAAGGGAGATGAGAGGCTGTACCTGGATCTGAATTTTTCTGATACTTCAGGAATGCAGAGATTCAGCCGTGAAATTCCGGCATTCAGTTTATGTACCGTGTATGGAATCAGTGAAGAACTGGTTCAAAAACTCAACCATCTGTTCGAGCAGCCGGTAATTCTGCACCAC
>CAYXAL010000053.1:0-4358 GCA_964463015.1 uncultured Ginsengibacter sp. | reverse complement strand
CCTTTTGACCATAGCTTCTGGCTGAAACCTGGATACAAAGGGCAAACAGAATGACAACAAGGATTTTCATCGTCTTATAGGATTGCGCAGTGGGTACAAATCTGCATTTGGCAATAAATTGCATAGTTTTGATTTGTTTAAGGTTATAATTACAGTTACTCGTTTTTATTTTCCTGAACGCAGGCCTTTTCTGTTGCTGCAGAAGGGGCCTTTGTTTTTTTATTTTTGTTTATTTTTCATTGACTATTATTTTATTTCCAACAATGGAGAAATTCACATCTCCCGCTACTTTCAGCATTTTCAACACCTCCTGTATTCCCGAACTTTTTCTGATAGAGCCGGTATAATGCCCGCTATGATGCGATTCATTTCCATATACGATGTCCACCTTATACCATCTTGACAATCGCCTCATAATCGAAGGGAGATCATCATTCTGAAAATCAAACAATCCATTCTTCCATGCGATTTCATGATCGATAATTACATCCTCACTAACAACTGTATTCTCATCATTCACTAATGCCTGCTGTCCCGGTTTAAGTAGGTGACTCCACTTTCCATCAGAAAAATCTATACTCCCTTCGAGCAAAGTAATTTTCTTCAATGGCTCATTACTGTAGGCCATCACATTAAAAATAGTGCCCAATACGGTGACCTTCTCCCTTTCATTGATCTGTACGATAAAAGGTTTATTCCTGTTTTTTGCAACTTCAAAATAACCTTCCCCTTTAAGAGATACCTGACGTTGGTTGCCGGAAAATCTGGCCGGGAATGTCAACTGAGATTCTGAATTGAGCCAAACATTGCTTCCATCCGGAAGCACAATTTTAAAAATACCTCCTGCAGGAACAGACACGGTGTTATATCTTATTGTTTCAGCAGTCTGATCAGGATCTGTATTGTAATGTAATTCTCCATCTTCATTCAAAGAAATAACCGTGCCTGATTCTTCGGCTATTTTCCCTTTGGCAGATGAATCAAGCACAACTCTTTTTCCTCCATCCAAAATGAGTATTGCCTGATTGTGCCCGGGCTGAATCACCTCGTCCTGTGCAACCACTGTATTATCAACCGAAACAGATTGTCTGAAAAAGAATAAATAATAAATACCGATTATCAATACCAAAGAAGCTGCTGCTGTGAGATAGGTCTTTATTGAAAGTATTCTCCGGAAACTTTTATTCTTCCCTAGGGATGACGGGAACAACTGATCAAACTCTTCCTTCATAGAACTGTTCACCTCATCATCAAACTCTCCGGATGACATCATGGCAAACAACTCATGCACTTCATCGGGCGTACATTCTCCGGATGAATACTTTGCAAAAAGTTGACGAAAACGAATATTCTTTTGTAGTTCCATACTTCCTGTTCCTTATATATATCCCCAAAAGGAGGTGTAGGGTGGTTGCCAGGAAACTTATTTTAGGAAGCAGAAACTACCAACAATAAAACTGCCTTAAAATACAAGGATCTTTTTATCAAATGTTCTTTGATAAACTTCATAGAAAGTACAATATGCTCTTTGACCGTATTCCTTGAAATACCCAGTTTGTTGGATATTTCATTGTAACTCATATTCTCATCTCTTGACAGCAGAAATATCTCTTGCCTTTTAGGGGGAAGTAGTTTAATCGCATGCTGAATCTCTTCCCGCAATTCCTTATTTTCCATTGCATTCGCCGGCCCCACTCCGGAAGTAACCATACTCAGAATAATGTCGTTGAGAATATCAGTATCCTGTGTCGCCGACTTAAAGAATTTGAAAATCAGATTCCTGGAAATCGTGAAGAGGTAGGTTTGGCAAAACCTTTCCGGATCTATATTATTTCTGATCTCCCAGATTTTCAAAAAGGTATCCTGCACAATATCATCTGTGTACTGAGGTATTTTTACATACTTCAGTACAAATGATCTGAGTCTTGGCTGATATCGGGTGTAGATTTCATTAAACGCATCTCTGTCATTATCACGCAATCTCAGGATCAGGTTTTTGTCGATATCGTTTTCTGAAAAATGCATTTCTGCAAATTAAAAACTTTTGTCAAGTTCAATAATGCAAAAATATTTGGAAGGGAATATATATTAGATTCTTGTAAACTTCACTACAACACGGGTGCCGGATTAATTTATCAAATAAATAAGAAAAATTAATAAATAGATTAGCAGGTTGCTTTATTAGAAGTCATATTGATAAGTAATCAATTCCTGATCTAAAGTAAGATGCTGCAATGCCTGAAAAATATGCCAGTCTGTATCTGGCAGCATTGACTTTATAGATGGCGGAAAAAACAAAAAAACCGGAGTGTATCTACAACTCCGGTTTCACTTCTGTAACAAAAACAGAATCTCAATTCAACTGAATCAGGATTGCTGCCTGTCAGGCATAACAATCAAATTCACTATTTCCATATCCTGTCAATTGGTTTTCTGATTTTATTACCGATTTTTTTAAATTCAGATGGAGTCATGCCTATAAGTCTCTTAAACTGTGAAGATAAATGTTGTGTGCTGCTATAGCCAAGCTGCACAGCAATTTCTGACAATGGTTGTTCATTATAAACCAGAAGTTCCTTAACCTTTTCAATTTTTTGCAAAATAAAAAATTGTTCTATGGTGATTCCTTCTACTTCTGAAAATAATTTACTTACGGATGAATAATCTTTGAATACATGCCCTGAGATATATTTCTGAATACTGAAATGATCCTCAATTCCCTCCCTGATTTTTTGGATCAACAGAATTTTTACCTGCTCAATAATTTTCTTCGAAGGATTATCCAGCAGTTCAAATCCGGTAGTCTCTAACTTTTGCCTGAGAATATTTTTCTTTTCATCGTCCACTTCATTTACAGTTTCTACTTCGCCCAATTCTACCGAATGAAATGGAATACCGGTTTCATTCAGAATCTGCTTCACACTGGCAATACAGCGGGGGCATACCATATTCTTGATGTAGATTTTCATAACTACAAAGTTAGGAGGGTTCATGTGAGAACAACTCGAAAGTTCATCACCCGGCTATGGTTACTTCTTGATCCCTGCGCGTTTTTGCATTTCCTCAATAGGCATAGTTATCATTCTGCCCATCACTTGCTTACCCCGATAGGTGATCACCCTAAGCATGACGGCATCTTCCGGCGGAGTGAGTGGAGCGCTATAGGTCGGATAAAAGTTATCAGGGAAAGAATTATCAAAACTATAATGAATGTCCAATCCTTTTATTTCGGTACTGAGGACGATCTGCAACTTTCCATCTTCGGTTTTCACTGCTTTGAAAACCGGGTCGTACATGCTGGGCGCATACTTTGTCTCAGCAGCATCCAATCGCTTGAAGTGATCTTCTACCCTTCCGGAAAAATTGTCCCAGTTTTTCTTTTCCTTTGGTGACCATACCGATTCTGCGATAGCCATAGCTCTCGGCCACAACATATATTCCATGTGGCGCATATTGTAAACCTGTTCTGTCCAGAGATTGGCTTGCCCTCCCTTAATATACTTCGGATCTACGCCATCCGGTACGGGTTCAAATTCATAGGCTTTGTTCAATCTGAGTGTAGCATACACGCGTGGTTCAATGGCGGGATCACCCTGCATATAATCCAGGTAAGCAAAATCTGTCGGACTCATCACTACCTCATGATTCATTTTGGCTGCCTGTATTCCACCATCCATTCCCCGCCAACTCATCACGGTAGCATTGGGCGCTAATCCACCCTGCAATATCTCATCCCATCCCATAAATTTTTTCCCTTTTGATTCCACGATCTTTTCCAGTCTTTTTTCAAAATAACTCTGTACCTCGTCCATGTTTTTCAGGCCCTCTTTTTGCATCAGAGCTTTGACAGCATCACTCTTTTCCCAATAGTTTTTCGGACATTCATCCCCTCCTACATGGATGTATTCAAATGGAAATAACTGAGCCACCTGTGTCATTACCTTATCCAGGAATTCATACACTTTTTCATTGGCCGGGCAAAGTGTATTGTCCAACAAAGCAATCGGAGGATGTCCGTGTGACCAATCCATGATTTGTTCACCGGAGCGAACGTGATAATTCACCGCATCCGGAGTACAGGACAGTTCCGGGTAGGAAGCAATGGCTGCAAGGCTATGGCCGGGTACATCTATTTCCGGCAGGATATTCACAAAGCGGTCAGAGGCATACTTTACCAATTCACGAATATCGTCCTGGGTATAAAACCCACCGTAGTCGCGTGGTTCTGACGGCTTAGGTGGAGTGAACGTACCAAAATATCCTACCTTATTAACACGCCATGCGCCCACATCAGTTAGTTTGGGCAACCCTTTGATTTCAATACGCCATCCTTCATCGTCAGTAAGGTGGAGATGCAG
>CAYXAL010000052.1:0-5732 GCA_964463015.1 uncultured Ginsengibacter sp. | reverse complement strand
TGACCTTTCTGAACAGCTTTTTGTCATATGCTTTGATCATTAGCAATTGCTTAAATGTGTGAGGCGATTGTGGCAAGGCATAAAACTGACCCGGGTTCATTCGTGAAGGAACAACAAAATCTCTTGCTCCTTCCGGCGTGGATTTGATGAGAAATGGAGTTTCAATATCCATGAAGCCATTGGCATGCAAATAATTTCTTGCTGCACGGTTCACTGCATATCGTAGTTCAATATTTTTTTTCACTTCATTCCTGCGCAGATCCAGGTAGCGCTACTTCATCCGAAGATCATCGCCGCCATCCGTATCGTCCTGAACAGTAAAAGGAGGAACTATGGATTTGTTTAAAATTTTAAATTCTGAAACATTGATTTCAATATCGCCGGTGGAAATATTGGGATTCTTATTGCTTCTTTCCGAAACGATGCCTGTTGCCTGCAAAACAAATTCACGGCCCAGCGGATTTTCATCTAATTGTTTATTCAAAGATTCTCCGAATAATAACTGCGTTATGCCATACCGATCCCGCAGATCCACAAAAGTGATGGCTCCGAATTTACGGATGGTTTGCACCCAGCCGGAAAGAGTAACCCTGATTCCCTGATTTTCGATTTTTAATTCACCACATGTATGAGTTCTGTACATATTAAGTTCAAAATTGTTGAATAGAATTACCGGAGCTGAAGAGTGCGACGCAAGGGACGATGATAGTAGCACAAGTGCTGACTACCAAAATCTTATACAGGCACTATTTTCAGCAGCGGGCAAAGATAACAACAAAAGCTTTGAAGGCTTGCAAATTGGAAATCAAATATCTATATTTAAGGCTCGAACCGTATACTATGCGGACTTTTCTGCGAAAACTGAATAAAATCTTTTCCAGCGGATCCGACACAGCCGCCGCCACCGTACCTGATGAAGTCATCATCAGCGATACTGATTATAATAACTATTCCTTTGTCATTGGCAGCCTTTTTACTTATTTCAGTGATCTGCCTGAAGAAGAAAAACGGCGATTTGCTTCGAGGGTGCATCGTTTTAAAGAGTGCAAAAAATTTCATTATATCGGTCTTGAAAATAATGACGACACTGCCATATTAGTCAGCGCATCTGCCATCCAGGTGACATTTGGATTAAAAAATTATTTGCTCTCTCATTTTACGGATATTTATATTCTTGCTGATTCTTATCGTATGGATGATGATGAAGAACTGTATATCGGCCATGTGGCTCCCGATGGCATCTATTTATCCTGGAAACATTTTTTGTACGGATACTCTAATAAAACAGATAATATTAATGTGGCGGTTCATGAGATGTCACATGCGTTGTTATACAATAACTTTTTTGCGCAATATGGAGTGGATTCACACTTCAGACTGAATTATGAAAGATTTTCCAGCAGTACAGGGCCCATATTAGCGGATGTAATTACCAACCGGAGAAGTTACCTGAGAAGCTATGCTTTCAGCAACCTGCATGAATTTTGGGCGGTGAGTGTAGAGGCATTTTTTGTTAATCCTAAGGGCTTAAAGGAAAATATGCCGGATCTGTATGATGCCCTGTGCAAAGTTTTAAACCAGGACCCTTTAACCTCTTGTAAAATAATAAAATCCGAACCATGATAACAATTACGCTAATTTATTATTTCAGAAAATTATTTTTCAGAAATAAAAAATAATATCAGCAGATTCAGCCTGTTCTGTTATTTTATTTCAAATAATGCTTGTAATAAACCGGGGAGCCAGTAACAATAATTTCTAAATGGGATAGAACCCGCCAACAATTGTTACTTGAATTCCTATATTCTTCGTCCGGTAACTTCATAGATCCCCGTATATGTCAAATAAATTTCTTCACGTTAGGGGCCATTCAGTTTTAGCAGTTGGAGGTCCTGTTTATTTTGATAAAATCCCCGTAAATCTTTTTATGTCTGCTTCGGGCAATATTTCACTTTTATGAATAAGATGATTTACCATTTGATTGGCAAAGTAAGGGGATAAAGAACAACCCTTACTTCCCATTCCATTCAGAATTCCGACATTTTTGTGAACCGGGTGCATACCAACAAATGGTCTCCGTTCTACATTGGCTGGCCGAACGGATGCACGGTGATTCAAAATTTTAAATGGGATTTTCAGCCATTGTTTTAATTGTTGCTCCGTTTTTTTCCGGAATTCTTTTGATGGTAAATCATCTCGAAAGTCCCAGATATAATTAGTGCCTGCCCAAAACAGATTTTTGGGCTGCAGGGGAGCGATAGCAATTCCTTTTTTATAAATATAGTTCTGTGAAATCCCTTCTGCTTCAATTAGCAGGGTTTCTCCTTTGTTGAAGGCAAATGGAAGCCGTGAAAATAACGGGTTATTAAGGCTATTGACTCCATCACAGAAAATGATTTTGTCGGCAACAATTTCTTTATAAGAAATGTTGTTTTCTGATATTTTTAATAAATTCAAATCAAAATATTCATCTATTAGCTGATTCGAATCTGATAACTTTTTTCGCCAGGCAGGAAGTAAGGTTCCCAGGTCAACGATATAAGCAGGGGAGATGGAGCCCCATCCGAAGTCATAATTAAACTGATTCCTGAATTCTTCAGGATTGATTGCTATTTGTAAAAAAGATTCTTCATGACGGCGTTCCAGGAAGGCTTCCCGCATTTGCGGAGTTGGGAAGAAATCAATAATGGGCTTAGGTGATAAAATATCAATACCCAGCTTGTTTTCCATTTCTGAGTAAGCTGACTTTAGAAAAGTGAGTAATTCATCAATCATCCAGGTTTTTACAATTCTTCTACCGGTAACAGGATTAATGACACCGGCGGATACTCGTGATGATGCATTGGGCAGATTGTTGTCAATAACAAGAAAGGACTTATTTTCTTTTTGTAAAAAATAGCTAAGCCAGGTACCGGAGATACCTTGTCCAATAATCAAATGATCAACTCGCATGCTGTAAAAATAAACACTCATCATTCAATATTCAACACTTAGCCTAACTAACATTGAACATTGATTAGTCTTTGTTGGAAATTGTACATTATTACAATTAGTCAACTCTTACTCTTATCCCTTCAGAATGGCTACTGAATTCCGGCGCATACATACATTGTATGCTGGTAACTCCGTTGCTGAATTCACCCTTGTTGCTTGCGAATAAAGAATATTCAAAGACATAGGTACCTTTTCTAAGGTAATTGAAAAAGAAATTGGTGCTGGCATCTTTGGTGGATTCGTAATAGCCCAGTCCATCCTGCCATTTATAACCGCTCAATACGTTTACAGGCTCCATGCAACTGGCTCTCATGTCTTTCATATGAACGTATTCCATATCCCGGTCCACTCTTAATTCTATTCTGACTGTTATCTTATCTCCAACTTTTAATTCATCACCTTCATTAGCGGGGGTAAGTACCGGTCCGTTATCAGAATTTTTTTCAACAAATAATTTTTTATCCAGTTTTAAAGGAGTGGCAGCAGTTGTGATTTTATCCAGGTTTTCAAAATATTGCCAATATACACTTCCCCATGAAGTTTGCGTTGTTGGATGGCTTGATGGTTTGATGGTTATATTGATATTTCCCATTTCGGGTGTTACATTTGTCCCGGTAATTACGTTTTTGAAATATCCCGTTCCTGCTTCCTGCTTATTTTCATTTGATTTGATAGCTGTGCTGCCCAATTTAATTTCTATATCTGGCGAGTCAGTTAACCAGTCGCTTCCCTGCAATAAAAGTGCGTAACAGGCATCGGCTGTAGCTTTGGTGGTTTGCCAGTTGTTGGTTTGTTTATTTTTGAGCAGCCATGTTTTCAAATTGTCAACTGTTTTTGTGTCCTTACTAATTTCCTGGAATGCTTCAATTAATAAAGATTGTGTTTCAATGGGAGCCTGGTACCAAAACCATCCTTTACTGATATCTTTCCAATACATACCCAGCTCCTCATTATTGATCGAGGTTTCTTTAAATGATTTCAAAATGGCTGCCGGGGTTTTGGAGTCTCCGCTTCTATATAATGCCAATGCAATCATTCCTCCCATAAATTTGTTTTGTTGTGTCCATGTCTTCTGTGCCCTGCTTCTGAAAAACGAAAATGCTTTTTGTGAAGCGGCAGCAACTGGGTACTCAGCGAAGAAACTACGCATGTATAAATATTGTACTTCAATATATCCTGGTGTATATTTTGTCAGGTTTGTTTTTGTTTTTACCAGTTGGTTATAATCATCTTTGACTTTTTGATCGAGATAGGGGATGGCAGTGGCAAGAATCTGTTTCAATTTTGCTTCCTGATCATTAGCATAGCCTTTGAGTTTTTTCAAATGACCAATACCGGTTACAATATACTGAGTGATATACCGGTCATCAGGCCCGCCTTTGAACCAAACAAATCCACCGTTGCTGCTTTGCATTTGTTTTAATTTTTCAAAGGCTTTATTCAGTTCATTACTCATCCGAACCATCTCAAATAATAAAGCAATATTTCTTTTTTGCTGTTCTTCATTTTTTGCATCCAGCACCCAGGGTGTCTCTTCTATCAAGACCGATTTTAATTCTTCATTCTTTTGAAGGTTGGAAAGTAAGGCTGCTGTATCTTCTGTTCTCCATTTTTCAAATATTTGCTTAATGCGTGGCGAACTGTTGGCAATCATTGACGCCAACGAGTTGGCATAGTAACGATTCCATGTTTGCTCGGCACATTCATAGGGATATTCCATCAGGTAAGGTAAAGATTGTACTGCATACCATGCAGGATTGCTTGTGTATTCAACAGTGAGAGCATGGTTTTGTAATGTTTCAGATTTTCCGGAGTTCAGTAATTTTTCAAACTTAAAATTCTTTGAGCCGGCGCCTTTCATGTTCAGGGGCAGCGATTCTGTGACAAGCATGCGGTTGGTAAGAACAGGCAATGAAGCCTCTTCACCATCTGACCACCCCGCTTCGCCAGAAGGGAGTGAGCTGGCTTTTGCTACGATTCTCCAGGTCAGTGCTTTATTAAATTCATAAGGAACTTGTAACTGAAAATTCACAGCTTCACTTTGTCCTGCAGCGATAGTGAAATATTGATTGGCATACATGTTTTGAAACGCACCATCCACAGGTTCATTGGTGGCGGCATCGAATAATTGTAATTCAGCCGTGCCGGTCATTTCTTTACCGGTCAGGTTGACAATTTTGGAGCTGAATTCAATACGGTCTCCTTCCCTCAAAAATCTCGGAGCATTCGGCTGTACCATCAATTCTTTTTGCGTCACAATTTCTTTTGTGCTGTAACCAAATGCCAGGCCCTTTGTATGAGCTAATGCCATGAATTTCCAACGGGTCAATGCTTCGGGCATGGTAAATGAAAATTCTATGGCTCCGGTAGAATCGGTATGCAGATCGGGAAAGAAGAAGGCTGTTTCGTTGAAGTTTTTTCGGATTTGAGTTTCGGGAAATGGTTCACCTTTTTTAGTTGTTCCACCATTAGAAATTAAAAGTTTATCGGAGTCAAAAAGCTTATCTTCTGATTTAAAGGGGTTAATAGATGCTGAATCGGTTTTCATTTTCTTGTTGCCATAACCGGTGACAACAACTTCCTGCAATCCGGCTGCTTTACCTTCCAGGGCAATGGAGGGCATGCTTCTGAGTGCAGCTTCTCCTTCATGATAATAATTTCCAACCTGGCTATAGATTAATTAGTCGTATTCTTTTCTTAAGCTTTTGTACTCCGGATTAAAAAATGATCTTTGCTGA
>CAYXAL010000051.1:0-7125 GCA_964463015.1 uncultured Ginsengibacter sp. | reverse complement strand
TTGGACCCAGACAAGCCTACCCTATTATTATCACCGGCTTAAAAAGACAGGAATACAGAGGCTATGACAGTACAGGTGTGGCGCTGATTACAAAGGACGGATTACACATTTACAAGAAAAAAGGGAAAGTGCAGGAGCTTGAAGAATCGTTGATTGGAAAGCAACTGCAATCCAATATCGGCATCGGCCACACGCGATGGGCCACACATGGCGAGCCGAATGATGTCAACGCCCATCCACACAAAAGTTTTGGCGGTAAGCTTGCAATGATTCATAATGGAATTATTGAAAACTATGCCCAATTAAAATCTGAACTTCTTAAAAAAGGATATGAATTCAAAAGTGAAACAGACACCGAAGTGCTTTTGAATTTCATAGAAGATATTTACAAACAAACCGGATGCCCACTGGAAGAAGCTGTACGCATTGCATTAAAAAGAGTCAGTGGCGCCTACGTCGTCCTCATCCTGGATGAAGATCATCCGGATACAATTATTGCTGCCCGAAAAGGAAGTCCACTTGTTATCGGCATTGGCAAAAATGAACATTTCCTGGGCTCTGATGCTACACCCATGCTGGAATATACCAAAGAAGTAGTTTATGTAAATGATTATGAAATAGCTATCGTCAGACAAGACGAATTAATTCTGAAAAATCTCGGCAACGAAAAGCAATTGCCCTATATCAGTAAACTCGATATGGAGTTGGCGGCTATTGAGAAAGGTGGCTATCCTCATTTTATGTTGAAAGAAATCTTTGAGCAGCCAACTACAATATTTGATTGTCTTCGCGGGAGATTGGATGCAGAGCAAGGAAGAATAACGATGAGAGGTATTGATGAAAATTTACCTGTACTTACTCAGGCCAATCGCTATATAATCATTGCCTGTGGCACAAGCTGGCATGCGGGATTGGTAGCCGAGTACGTCATCGAAGAGCTGTGCCGGATACCCGTGGAAGTGGAATACGCCTCTGAGTTCCGCTACCGGAATCCCATAGTGAACGAAGGAGATGTAATCATTGCCATTTCTCAAAGCGGAGAGACAGCAGATACGCTTGTTGCGATTGAGAAGGCTCGTGAGAAAGGCGCATTCATTTTTGGAATCGTGAATGTCGTAGGCTCTTCCATTTCCAGAGCTTCTCATGCGGGCGCCTACACGCATGCAGGGCCTGAAATTGGTGTGGCCTCCACCAAGGCCTTCACCGCACAGCTATCTGTATTGATGATGATGGCTCTTAAAATAGCCATTGAGAAGAAATCCATTACAAAGGAAAAATATATCGAACTACTTTTTGAACTGGAAAATATTCCGGAAAAGGTGAATGCAATTCTGAAAAATTCTGAAAAATTAGCAACCATTGCCCACAAATACACTCAGGCCGCCAATGCACTCTTTCTCGGAAGAGGATACAATTTCCCAATTGCCATGGAAGGAGCATTAAAACTCAAGGAAATATCGTACATCCACGCAGAAGGATATCCGGCAGCGGAAATGAAACATGGCCCGATTGCACTGGTAGATGACCAACTACCTGTAGTTTTTATTGCTACCAAAGACGAGCACTATCTGAAAATTGTGAGTAACATCCAGGAAATCAAAGCGAGAAAAGGGAAGGTCATCGCCATTGTTACGGAAGGGGATACATCCATTCCTCCCATGGCAGATGATTTCTTTTCAATACCAGAAGCCAATGAAATAATAGCCCCTTTAATTTCGGTAATTCCACTTCAGTTATTGTCATACTATATGGGAGTAGCGAGAGGCTGTGATGTGGACAAGCCACGAAATCTGGCCAAATCTGTTACAGTAGAATAATCGTTTGTTACTATAACATGAATAAACACACGAAATGAACAAAATCACAAAACATGCGCTCAATAAATTGGGTTATGATTTTATTGAAAAACCCTATATACCCGAAGGAAAAGACGAATATTATCTGCGCAATCAACAAAATCCCTTAGATACATACCGGCAGCTTAAAGGTTCCGAAATAGAAATCCTGATCCGGAATGGTAATACCTCTGACGACTGGGGAACCATTTATGTTTCTAAGGCTTTTGATCCTGCCCTGGTAAAGAATTCCAAATTTTTCGGATTGGTAAGAATTGGAAAACTTGAACCTTACTATCTGGAATTTCATAACCTGCGCATGCCGGTGGGTATTTATAACAGCACCATCATCAGCACAGATTTTGGCGACAATGTTTGCGTGGAAAATGCCAACTACCTGAGCCATTACATCATTGGGAATGAAGTGATGATTGCCAACGTGAATGAACTGGCGACCACCAATTATTCAAAATTCGGAAATGGTATCCTCAAAGAGGGAGAAAAAGAAGATATCCGTATCCGAATAGAATTGAGAAATGAAAATGGAGGACGCTCGGTAATCCCATTTGACAATATGCTGCCCGGTGATGCGGCATTTTGGAGCGAATTCCCTGAAGACAAACAATTGCAAAAGAAACTAACTGAACTCACTTCAAAAGCCGGTTCTCCAAAACGTGGATATTATGGCACCATTGGTGACCGTTGTGTTATCAAAGATTGCAATATCATCAAGGATGTAAAAATCGGAACAGATGCATACATCAAAGGAGCCAACAAACTTAAAAATCTAACGATCAACAGCGATAAAGAGAACAAATCGCAGATTGGTGAAGGTTGTGAACTTGTCAATGGCATTGTAGAATACGGATGCAGGATCTTCTACGGCGTAAAAGCTGTCCGATTTATCATGGATTCACATTCACAATTAAAATACGGTGCACGGCTTATCAATTCTTATCTTGGAAGCAACTCAACGATTTCATGTTGCGAAGTGCTCAACTCATTAATCTATCCCGGACATGAACAACACCACAACAATTCATTTCTTACAGCTGCCCTGGTCATGGGGCAAAGTAATATCGCTGCCGGTGCAACAATAGGAAGTAATCACAACAGTCGTGGTGCTGATGGAGAAATCATTGCCGGACGTGGCTTCTGGCCGGGATTGTGTGTGAGCCTGAAGCATAATTCAAGGTTTGCGTCATTTACGATTATGGTAAAGGGTGATTATCCTTATGAGTTGAATATCCCGATTCCTTTTTGCCTTGTAAGCAATGATCTCTCCAAAAACACGCTGGTACTGAAACCCGGATACTGGTTTATGCACAATATGTATGCATTGGCCAGAAATGCATGGAAATATCACCACCGGGACAAAAGAATAAACCCGGTTCAAAAAATTGAATTTGATTATCTGGCGCCTGATACAGTCAATGAGATGTTTGAAGCAATCGACTTTATGAAAAAAACAGAAACTGATAATCTCGGCAATGGTATTGCCAGAGGCATTGAAAACAGTACACGACAATGTATCATCAGGAATGTAAACGAATCCATTCGCCTCTTTGAGGAATTGATTGTTTATTATGGAATGATCAATCTGATCCGATTTATCGAGAATGAGAAGATCTCTTCACTTTCTGAGTTAAAAAAACGCCTGCCCTCCAGAGTGAGCAGAAGTCAATGGGTTAACTGGGGCGGACAACTGATCCCTAAAGAAGAAAGCCTGTATATCAGAGAGTCAGTAAAAGCTGGAAAAATCACCTCATGGGATGAAGTACACGACCGATATTTTATGATCGGTGCAAAATATTTATTTGAAAAGACCATGCACGCTTTTACTTCTCTTCTAGAGGTAAAAAGAATCACTGCAAAACAACTTGACAATAAACTATTTCAAAAATGGCTTGATGAGGCCCTTCATACAAGAAAGTGGATGACTGACGGCATCTTTGAATCTCGTAAGAAAGACTATACGAATCCATTCAGGAAAATGGTGTACCATTCTAAAGAACAGATGGATTTTGTAACCGGGAAATTGGATCAAAATCCTTTTATTCAACAAGAGTTTAAAGCATCTGATGAATTCAAAAAAACAGTAGCGAAAATAAAGTCGAAGTTTTCAAAATAATCGGCAGGCCCCGATTAAAGGGATTTCGGGCAATCAGAAAATTTACCTTCTTTCCTGCCAAATCCCCCTACGCCACCTCCACCGAGCCGGTATGAAAGTGTGACTCCTGTAAAATAATACCAATCTTTATATTTGGAACTTCCCCGGATTTCATTTACCCCCGGGAATGGGCTTCCCGGTTTAAGTTCATCTCCACGATAGGCCAATTCAACCGCTTTCGGACCCTTTGCGGCAAGCAACACAGCAGGATCCACATACCTCGTACTTACATCATCCAGATAATCGGTAAATGCTTTTCTCATGCCGAGTTCCACGCCTACATTAAGATTATCAGTGAGCGACAATTTAAGACCGCCTCCAAAGGGAATTGAAAGTTGTGTCAGACTATAGGGCTTTCGTCCGGTAACTATGCCCTCTCCCTCAGTGCTGAGTGGCTTTAAAAAATATTTTGCTCCCGTGGTATCGTAAGTATATGGATTAAAATGAAATACTGCCACCCCGGCAAACACATAAGGAGTAACTGAACGGCTGTTGAGTGGAGTAAAATAATATTGGGCGCCTACCTGTGCTTCAAAAATTGTTGATGTAAAATTCAGGTTTCTGGCAGCATTTTTCCCATATTTATCATTCCCAGAAATTTTGCCATAAAGGAAATGCAATCTTGCAGCAAAATGATCCGTCAAATCATAACTAACACCCATTCCGCCTGAAAAATGAGACTGCTGAAAAGTGAATCGTTTGTCCTGTAAATCACCCTGGTAGTTGGTGGTACCGGCAAATGCATCGAACCATAACCGCTGGGCCGGGACTGATGCAGAAAAACAGAAAAGAAGCAGCGAAAACAGAAATCTCATAAAATAATTTGCACTATAAACGCAAAAAAAGTACCATTCGATGTATTAACATTCATTTTGGATAAAAATTATCATTCTAAAACCTCAATTTCAGCCAGCCTTCAATAAATTGCCGACGTATAATTTTATAGCGCTATGCGATTTTTAAGAATATTTGGGTTCGCTTTCATAATGACTTCTCTGCTTTCGTGCAAGAAGGAAAAAACCAATACCCCGAATCAGGGGATTGCAGGCCTTGTTGTATTTAATCTGGCACCCGATCAAAACAAAGTACTCGTAACGGTAGATGGGAACTATTTCAATGGCGTTCCCTTAGGATATGCCACCTATTCAGGGAAATATAATGGAGTCTATGCGGGAACACGTGAACTGGTTTCATTGGACCAGGCATCGAACCTTGATCTTGCAAAGACCAATGCAACCTTCAAAGACAGTTCCTATTACTCCATGTTTTTTGTTGGCAAAAGCAACACATACCGGAATATCCTGATTGAAGATAAACTATCATCTATTCCACGTGGTACAGGCAATGCATTTGTTAGATACTTTTATGCGATTACAGACTCATTAGGCGCTCATGTTTCTGTAGAGAAAGACGGAAATAAGATATTTGACCAAAGCAGCAGTTTTGGAAATTATACAGATTTCAAACCGGTGACTCCGGGCAATGTCTCATTCAGTATTGTAAATGCTGACAGTACTATCAATAAGCAACGCACGTTGGATCTGAAAGCCAATACGATTTATACCGTGCTCTTTCAGGGATATACTCAGACATTAGATACAACAAAGCAAATAAAGATAAACTACATTCAAAATGGTGTGGTACAATAATCCGGACGGTTCAACCTTTGCTTAAATTTTCTAATCAACCCGAAATAAGGTTATTTTGCTTTGGGCAGCCTTTCTATCTCAAATTCCGGATTTTCCAAAATTGCCCTCCATCCACCATTGACGATTCTTACATTTTGGATACCTTGCCGCTTTACTATGGATGCCGCAGTCAAAGCATCCTCATCTTCTCCATAAAAATAGATATTACTGTCCTCCTCCAGGCTTGCTATCTGCGCAACGTCCGACATTTCTCTGAGAGGCAATGAAACAGATTTTCGCAAATGGGATTTGCGGAATTCCTCTGCACTTCTCAGATCAACCGGTAGTAAACTTTCATCAAATTTCAAATCCATTAAAAATTCTTCTACATCTACTTCGATTACCAGGTCAATCATGGCCAACAGGCCGTCCCTGTTCTTCTTTTCCCAAACAAAATACCCGGCAACATTCAAACCTTTGGTCACACTTCTGACACGATCAATCATCAACTCAAAAGTGCTTTCTTCATCACATACAAAAACAACCGTAGCATTCTTTGAGATAAAAATGCCGAGGCTCTCTTCAAACTTTTCATCCATGCACAAAAAAATGCTTCCGGTAATAAATCCGGAAGCAAATTCATTCGCATCTCTGATATCTATGAAAGTAAAATCCTTATTAAGGTATTCTCCTAAATCCTGAGCAGAAATTCTGATCATGTCTGCTAATTCAACAAATTGTCGACAAAATTCATGATATCCTCAATCCTTTCCTGATTGACTGTATAGTAAATAAACTTTCCTTCGCGCACGGTAGTGACTACATCTGCTTTGCGTAAAATTGCCAGATGCTGTGATGCCACTGATTGCTCAAGCCTGAGCTTCACGTAAAGATCAGTGACAGAGATTCGCTTGTAGTCGTAAATTGTTTTAATAATTAATTGCCTCAATTTATGGTTGATGGCTCTCAATACAAGCGCAGCTTTTTTTACTTTGAGGTAATCAGATTCGCTCAAGGGGCCGTCATTCCTGATTCCTTTGTCTATATGAGATGCGGGAGAAATGGCTGTGGTGTTCATGTGATTTTCCATTAAATTCGGTTATTTATAATTTCTTTACAAAGATACACTACGTAAAAAAGAATATTATTAAATAATTTATTAAAAAGTCTAAATTGACTTTTTTGCTTTTGTGGTAAATGCTTCTTTTAAATAATTAGGATTCGCTGATTCAGCGACCGTTACGTGGCCATTCAGGAATTTCTGAAAAGTTAATGCAGCATACGACTCAGATGTCACCTGATGGATATCCAACCAAATTGCATGATCAGATGGCAGTAAATCCGGTTTTACTCCGGGTCCAAAGAAGTATTTTTTTCCGGAAACTTCCGGTAATTCGTCATTGGAATTCAAAAGCCTTTCTGCTTGAACAGGTTCTGACAATTCGTTATAAAACCCTGCATAATACTCACTTTGCCGTGCGTGAATCATTGG
>CAYXAL010000050.1:0-7695 GCA_964463015.1 uncultured Ginsengibacter sp. | reverse complement strand
TGCAATGATGATCTGTTGTTGTATGCCCGTAAACCGATGTTGCCGTATGTAATCTTTTCGATAATGAATTCTGAAAAAGGCTTTGCGGCGACACACAAGGCCTTTTTTATTTCGATAGCATAATCTTTAAAATCATCTCAACGAGTCAGTATGACTACCATAGCAAAAACAATCAAACCACTCACTCAAAGACTGAGTGCTGTAGAGCCAAGGATTGGGAATACCCCTTTGCTTCCGGTATTGAACCTGCACCAAAATCCCCGGGTGAAAATATTTGCCAAGGCAGAATGGATGCAGCTTTCAGGAAGTGTAAAAGCTAGGGCGGCATTCAACATTATAAAGCAGGCGATTCTGAAAGGAGAGTTGGACGAGAATAAGATTCTTTTGGATGCCACCAGCGGCAATACGGGAATTGCTTACGCGTCTATTGGAAAAGAGTTGGGGATAAGGGTCACTCTTTTACTTCCCGAAAATGCTTCGAAAGAGCGAAAGGAAATTTTGACATCATTGGGAGCAGAAGTTTTATTCACTTCCCGCTTTGGCGGTACGGATGAAGCACAGGAAAAAGCCCTGGAACTTTCTTTGAAGTTTCCCGATAAGTATTTTTATGCAAGTCAGTACACCAATGAAAATAATTGGAAAGCACATTACTACGGCACAGCAAATGAAATCATTTATGAACTGCCCGGCATCACTCATTTCACAGCAGGTCTGGGAACTACCGGTACATTTATCGGTACATCAGGAAGATTAAAAAAATACAATCCGGAGATAAAGGTCATATCCTTACAACCCGACCTGGCACTTCATGGCCTGGAGGGCTGGAAACACCTGGAGACAGCTATTGTTCCCAAGATTTATGATCCTGAAATAGCAGACAGAAATATTGAAATAAGCACTTCAAAAGCATATACCATCATCAGAGAATTTTATCAACAAAGCGGCTTATTGGTAAGCCCGTCTTCGGCGGCCAATATCAGTGGTGCACTGCAGATTGCAGATGACCTGGAGGAAGGAATTATTGTAACAGTACTGCCTGATAATGCTGATAAATACAGTGAAATCATTAACCGGATAATTTAAGATATCATGCTTTACATCGCACAAAATGCAAAAGAACAAATTATTGCAGATGCCCTCAAAACCTTTCCCGATGAGGGCTGCGGATTCTTATTGGGATATGAAGAAAAGGAAGAGCGTACAGTCAGCAAGATTATCGTGGTCAGCAATGCAAAGAAAGGAGATAAGCGAAGAAGATTTGAAATCTCAGTACGGGATTATCTCAGGGCTGAACAATATGCAACAGAAAACAATTTGATTTTGCTGGGTGTATATCATTCACATCCGAACCATCCGTCTGTTCCAAGTGAATACGACAGAGTTGTGGCACAGCCTTATTTTTCTTACATCATTGTCTCGGTCATAGATGGAGAATTTGCCACACTTCAGTCGTGGAGGCTGAATGATGATTTTCAGTTTGAAGAAGAACAGGTAGAGGAAACCCGGCCGGCAAACTTTTACGAAATCACCTTCTTTCGGAAAGGACAACACAATTAATTCAACAAAAAGTAAATACAAACTATGGCAACAATTATTATTCCGACACCACTCAGAAAGTTTACCGGTGGTCAGTCAAAATTAGCAGTAAAAGGGTTCACCGTTAAAGAGAGTATTGATGATCTGGTGGCCAATTTTCCGGATTTAAAGAAAAACCTTTTGGATGAAAACGGAAACATCCGCGGATTTGTCAACATCTATGTCGGTGATGAAGATATCCGAAGCCTGCAGCAAGGCAATACACCGGTAAAGCCTGAAACCAATCTAAGCATTGTCCCCGCCATAGCCGGAGGTAGCGGTTGGGAGGAGGTGGATTTCTCCAGAGAAGAACTGTCCTTGTACGATCGTCATTTAATCATTCCCGGTTTCGGGATGGAAGGGCAAAAGAAATTGAAAGCAGCAAAGGTTTTGGTCATTGGTGCAGGTGGTTTGGGAGCGCCTTCTCTTTTGTACCTGGCTGCGGCAGGTGTGGGCACCATCGGTATTGTGGACTTTGATAATGTAGAAGTGAGCAACCTCCATCGCCAGGTGCTGTTCGGAGTGGAAGATGTAGGCACACTCAAAGTGGAAGCAGCCAGGAAACGCTTACAAAGTCTCAATCCGCATATCCGGATCATCACACACAATACAAGGCTCACATCAGAAAATGCTTTGCAAATTTTCAAAGCGTATGATGTGGTAGCAGATGGTACGGATAATTTTCCAACCCGTTACTTAGTAAATGATGCCAGTGTGCTGGCAGGTATTCCGAATGTTTACGCTTCCATTTTTCAGTTTGAAGGACAAGTTTCGGTTTTCAACTATACCGGAAAGGATGGAGTTAAAGGTCCTAATTACAGAGATTTATTTCCGACACCTCCTGATCCGGGACTGATTCCCAATTGCGCTGAAGGAGGTGTGTTGGGGGTGCTGCCCGGGATCATCGGCACACTGCAGGCCAATGAAGTCATCAAAGTGATCACTGGTGTTGGGGAGCCATTAAGCGGTAGATTCTTTGTGTTTGATGCACTGTCTTTTGAAACAAGAATTCTAAAAATTTCAGAGAACTCAGCGTCTTCAAAAATTGAAAAGCTGGTTGACTATGAACAATTCTGCGGAGTGGGTCATCAGGAGAAGAAGGTGAAGGAAATTACTGTGCAGGAATTTGAACAATGGCTGAGTAGTGGAGAGGATATCCAGGTGATAGATGTCAGAGAACCATCTGAATATGAATTGGTAAACATAGGTGCGCTGCTGATACCTCTGGCAACCGTTAAGGACAGGTCGGGTGAAATCAGCAGAGATAAAAAAGTAGTGATTCATTGCAAATCAGGAGGCAGAAGTGCGAAGGCGATTTGTGAACTGGAAGATACCTTCGGTTTTGAAAACCTGTACAATCTGAAAGGAGGAATTACGGCCATTGAAAAAGAGACTCAGTTAATTTCAAAGATTGGGCAATTAAATTAACGTGTATTCATGGTAGTTAGTTCACGAGCCTGCTATTATGAAGAATGGTGCTGTGGCCGAAAGGTTCAGGCACGGCTCTGCAAAAGCCGGGATACCGGTTCGAATCCGGTCAGCACCTCTGAACAAAATTTCAATTATTAATCAATTAAAAAAAACAAAAACAATGGCAACACTAAGATTAGGGGACACAGCACCCAATTTCAAAGCACAGACAACAGAAGGTGAAATCGACTTTTACGAATACCTCGGAGACGGATGGGGCGTATTATTTTCACATCCTGCAGATTATACACCAGTGTGCACTACCGAACTGGGCGCTACTGCAAAGCTGAAAGAAGAATTTGCAAAACGGAATGTGAAGGTAATCGCACTCAGCGTAGATCCGGTCGACAGTCATAAGGGATGGATTAAAGACATCAATGAAACACAAAACACCATTGTCAACTTTCCCATTATTGCTGACGAAGACAGGAAAGTTTCAGAGTTGTACGATTTCATTCATCCCAATGCCAGCGCAACGGCTACCGTGCGTTCTGTATTGATTATTGCTCCGGATAAAACCGTAAAGTTGATTATCACATACCCTGCATCCACCGGAAGAAATTTCAATGAAATACTCCGGGTAATTGACAGCCTTCAGCTCACGGCTGATTACAAGGTGTCCACACCGGCTAATTGGCGGCAGGGTGAGGATGTAGTGATAAGCACCGCATTGAATGCAGAGGAAATAGCCAGGAATTTCCCGAAGGGGTATAAAGAAATCAGATCTTATCTGAAATTAACACCACAACCGAATTTGTAAAATCAAACCTCCACAGGTTGAGAAACCTGTGGAGGTTTATTAAATTATTTACATGAACTCAAAAAATACTTCAAAGTATCAAATGGACGGAAATGTAGTAAAACTTGTTGCAGTACAGGTTACAATCATTATGCTCCTCGCACTTTACAACAATTATTTGTATCTGCTGTTGTTTCTGACCATTGATTTTGCAATTCGGGCTTTTACTCACCTACCATCCCTATCAGCAATCGCAGCAAAATGGTTTTTAAACGCAACCAAACAAAAACCGAAATTGATTTTTTCACCTCCAAAAAAATTTGCAGCTACCATTGGATTTATCTTCTCACTTTCAACAGTTATTCTTTTGCTTCTTGATTGGAGGAATGCAGCATGGATAGTTGGCGGTGTATTGACATTATGCGCATTTCTGGAGGCAGCATTTAATATTTGTGTGGGGTGTTATTTATATAATTGGCTGATAGCCCCGATAATAAACAGATGAATTGAAAAGGAGGGTATTTAGAATGAAAACCTATTGAAATAAGCCGAATTGCCATTTGCGCAAAATTAATTGAGCAGGCAGAGGGAAGATTGACCTGCCTTCACCGGTTGCTATCCCAAACAATCGCTCTTCAAAGAAAATGCATTGAATTGGTTTTTTTACTTTCTCTTATCTTTATTACCTATGTTTTCAAATTACAAATCTTCAATGCAAAAATTTTTTGTTATTCTCTTCCTGCTTCTGATCTCAGAGATCCCCTTATTTTCTCAGACAACCAATGAAAATACATTTCATTCAGGCAATAAACTCACAACAGAAAAGATTGGATCTACTGTTTCCAAAGGTATTCTACCGGTAGCCACACCGGAATCGGAAGGATTCAATGGCGTCCAAATGAATGCGGAAATAGATTCTATAGCCAATCTTGGTATTATTAAGAAAGCATATCCCGGATGTGTTGTCCTGGTGATGCGAAACGGAAAAGTCGTTTTTGAAAAAGCCTATGGCACCTATAGCTACGACGACACGACACCAACAACGATCAACAGTATTTACGACATGGCCTCTGTCACAAAAATTGCGGCAACTACATTGAGTGTGATGAAGCTGTATGATGAGAATAAACTGAGCCTGGATAAAACTCTCGGGACTTACCTGCCATGGGTAAGGCACAGTGACAAAGCCGGGTTGAATATTAAAGATATTTTGTTGCACCAGGCCGGCCTTGTGCCGGATGTAGTCTTTTACCTTAAAACCATAGACAAAGCCACCAAAATGCCTTTGCCTGAATTTTTCAGATCGGATTCTTCTGCCGGGTTTGGAGTAAGGGTGGCTCAGCATCTTTACCTACGTAGTGATTATTGGCAAACGATGAATCGAAGTATCGTGGAAAGCAAATTAATCACTCCGGTAAAATATTTGTATAGCGACAACGACTTTATATTTATGGGCGATGTAGTACAGGCAATTTCAGGATTACGAATTGATGAATATGCCGATAGGAACTTTTACAAACCTATGGGCCTTACTTCCATTGGATTTAACCCACGAAACAGGTTTGACACTTCGCTCATAGCCCCCACAGAATTAGATACTTATTTCCGTCATCAGCATTTACATGGAGATGTGCATGATGAAGGAGCCGCAATGTTTGGAGGAGTGGCCGGACATGCGGGATTATTCAGTAACGCAGAAGATATTGCAGCCATCTTTCAAATGTTTTTGGATGGTGGAAAATTTAATGGGAAACAATATCTTAATCCGGAGACGATTACTTTATTTACAGCATACAACAGCAGCATTAGCAGAAGGGGAATCGGTTTTGATAAACCACAAAAGGATAATTATGTTACCACCGATCAACGTCCTTACCCATCACGATTTGCTTCTCCTCTTACTTTCGGACATACAGGATATACAGGTACTGCGGTGTGGGCTGATCCCAAATACAATTTGGTTTATGTATTCTTGAGCAACCGGGTCAATCCTACCCGAAGTAATGAACTTTACACGTATAATATCCGGGGTGCTATTGAAGATGCTGTCTATAAGGCTATCGTACCGGTAATTCCTGAAGTAAAGGAATGGCCACAAATTCAATCCGGTAAATAGGTATTTAAATTCATTTTTTGCCAGGGGCGTTTACAATACTTTCCGGATCGTATTTTTCTATGCAATCACTTTGAAGAGTGAAAGGCCTGGAAAATTTTTGTGTAGCCCAATCAGAATTAGGAAATATTACTACTTGCAAAACCTGAATCAGCAGAATACGTAAAGTCTTCTGTTAAAAAATGATTGAGCGATACTTCAAACCATGAGTAATTATGTTCGGAAAAGAAATACCAAAACAATATTTATAAAAAAATAAGGGATTGGCTTGAACAAAAAAGCCGCTGGGTAATTCAGCGGCTTTAATTGAATGCTGTAGGGGAAGGGTTCGAACCTTCACGGGGCAGTTAGCCAAAGCACAAAGTTCAGTGGTCGACCCTGGTCATCTTTCGTTGCCGAAAAATGGCTCTATGCTATGTTTATTCTGTGATCCCCACCCCCGAGACAAGAGGGCATGTCTGCCAAAAATTTCATCACCCCACAGTGTAAAAGAACGAATGTGATGCAAATCTAACATCTGTAACCATACTAAACAAATTTTTTAATGAAAATATTCAAAATATAGAAATATTTTAATTATTTTAGCTCGTTAATAATAATTTTCAAAACAAGAAACGAAAATGGCGACTAAGTTTAATATTGATAAGCTCGATCTTCAGATCATTCAGGAAATGAGTCAGAACGCAGAAACACCCTATGCGGAACTTGGTAAAAAGCTCTTTGTAAGTGGTGGTACCATTCATGTAAGAATTAAGAAATTGGAAGAACTCGGTATCGTGAAAGGTAAGCGATTAAATGTAAACCTCAAACTATTGGGATTTGACATTACGGCCTTTGTAGGAATTTTTCTCGAAAAAAGTTCCATGTATGAACAGGTTGCCAAAGAACTTGAAAAAATACCTCAGATAGTTCGGTTAAATTATACCACCGGCAACTACAGCATGTTTGCTGAGATAGTATGTAAAGATATTAATCAATTGAAATTTGTCTTGCACGATGAATTGCAGAAGATAAAAGGAATAGAGAGAACAGAGACTCTGATTTCGCTCAGTGAAAATTTTACCCGGAGTGTACGTGTGACAGAAGAGTAGAAGAATTAGCTGGTGTGATCAATTACAATAAACCAGTTCTTCCCTATTTTTTTAAAGAATAGTGAAAACCAACCACTCAGCTTATCTTTCTTACGCATCAGATGCCAGGAACCTGTGACCAAAAAATAATTGTTGCATAACCTTTGATAGACCAGGTCACTGAAATGCAGTTGGCCCATATCTTCCTTTGAAGGATAGCCTTTTCTGTATTTATTCAGTGTGGCTTCCCACCCGTGCGTGATTCCATTTTTACCAATAAATTTTAGTGAATCACTTTTCCAGTAACCTTCCATAAACTCTTCAATGTTTCCGCGATTCCATGCACTAACCTGTTTGTTCATCACAGATTGAATCCTAAATACTTCGTTTTGCTGGGCCAGAGTTATATTGTAAAAGAATAAGAAGAAGACACCAAGTATTGATTTCATAATATGAGATTTGTTGTGGTCAAGATATATAAAATAATAAATATTATTATAGATAAAACCGGATATAAACAGATGCTAATATGAATATTTCCTGACCCGAAAACACCAGACTCATTGTACCTTTGAGGGCATGAAAAAGAAATATTGGATATACGGATCATTCTTTGTTTTGCTTATTGCCGGATTTTATATTGCCTTATCTACTACCAAAGGATTTTTTAAAGTAGAATTGCCGGTTTTGGGTTATGTCCAGAATTTCCATTTTACGGATCAAAACGG
>CAYXAL010000049.1:0-7855 GCA_964463015.1 uncultured Ginsengibacter sp. | reverse complement strand
ACCATAAAAAAATGGTCTCAGCATCCCGATATCATTTTATCAACCTTGTGCGACTCTCTTTCAAACCGGAAACTATTGAAAATAAGTTTGCAGGCAGAAGCCTATGATCCGGCGCTGATAGCTGAAAAGAAAAGTGAAGCAGCCCTGAAATTAAATATACCATTAGCATTGACCGATTATTTCGTTTTCACCGGTGAAGCCAGCAATACAACTTACGACCCTGGCGATGAGCGGATAAATATTTTATTCAAAGACGGGACTGTAAAAGATATTTCGCAGGTAGATAATGCACTAATCCAACACAATCTCAGCAGCACTGTTAAAAAACTGTATTTTTGTTACCTGAGATAGCTAGGAGCCCTGAGCTACATGCATTTAGTTTGATTACAGTTTGCTCATAGCCAAAATTCGCAACTCAAAGCTTAACAATGACATTTACCGCTTCTCAAATAGCACTCCTGATAAATGGAAAAATTGAAGGTGAGGCTTCTACCCCTGTTCATTCATTCGGAAAAATTGAAGAAGCGCAGGAAGGCCAGCTTGCTTTTTTAGCCAATCCCAAATATGAAGAACATATTTACAATACAAAAGCTTCTATCATTATTGTTAACCATAACCTGGAATTAAAAAATTCTATAGCTGCTACATTGATTCGGGTTCCTGATGCTTATACCGCATTTGCTACGCTACTTACTCATTACCAGGAGATGATGACAAATCAAATGTCCGGAATTCAACAACCTGTTTATATTTCAAAATCATCTTCCGTTGGTCAAAATGTTTTTATAGGAGCCTTTTCCTACATTGGAGAAAACGTAAAAGTCGGCAATGATTCAAAAATTTTTCCGAATGTATACCTGGGGAACAATGTAACTGTCGGCAATAACAGCATTCTGCATCCGGGAGTAAAGATCTACAATGATTGTGTAGTGGGAAACAATGTCAGGATTCATGCAGGAACTATAATAGGAAGTGATGGATTTGGATTTGCACCCCAGGCAGATGGCAGTTTTAAGAAAGTACCCCAGATCGGTAACGTAGTAATAGAAGACTATGTTGAGATTGGTGCCAATACAACAATTGACAGGGCTACCATAGGATCTACAATAATAAAATCCGGAGCCAAACTGGACAATCTTATCCAGATAGCTCATAATGTAGAAGTAGGCTCCAGTACTGTTATTGCAGCTCAGGCGGGAATTAGCGGCAGTACAAAAATCGGCAAAGGAGTTATGATTGGAGGACAAGCCGGGATTGTTGGCCATCTGCAAATTGGTGAAGGCGCCAAGATAAATGCACAAAGCGGAGTAAGTAAATCCATTGAACCGGGAAAAGCTGTAACCGGATCCCCGGCTTATGATTACACTTCTGCATTGCGCAGCCAGGCCGTCAGCCGCAATCTTCCGGAATTGGAAAAAAGAGTAAAAGAACTGGAAGCCCTTGTTCAGCAGTTACTGAAAGAAAAAATTTTATAATATTAACCCTTCATTCAATTCGAAATGAAAATCAGTGGTTTCACTATTGCACGTAATGTGATAAAATATGATTACCCGATTAAAGAATCAATTCAGTCAATATTACCAATCGTTGATGAATTTGTTGTGAGTGTTGGAAAAAGTGAAGACAATACATTGCAACTGATTGAATCCATTGCCTCTCCAAAAATTAAAATTGTACATTCAGTTTGGGATGAAACGCTGCGTGAAGGAGGAAAAGTGCTGGCAGTAGAAACAGATAAAGCTTTTGCTCAAATCTCCAACGACAGTGACTGGGCTTTTTACCTGCAGGCAGATGAAGTGGTACACGAGAAATATCATGATACGATTTTAAATGAAGCAAAAAAGAATCTTAATTCTCCGCAAGTTGAAGGACTATTATTCAAGTACCTGCATTTTTATGGCACTTATGATTACGTTGGCGATACAAGGAGATGGTATAACCGGGAAATACGAATTATCCGTAATGATAAAAACATCCGGGCTTACAGGGATGCTCAGGGCTTTCGGAAAAACGGAGAAAAATTAAGAGTCCGGCTTATAGAAGCATATATATATCATTACGGATGGGTAAAAAGTCCGCAACAACAAAAACACAAAGTGGGGGATTTTAAAATTTTATGGAGCAAAGATCAAACTGCACAACGAAAAAAGGAGGAACATGAACTTTTTGATTATATCCGGGATGCGGATATTTTAAAAAGATTTGATGATACACACCCTTCCGTTATGCAAAAAAGAATTAGTGAAAAGAATTGGGATATTCCTTTTGATCTTACAAGGAATAACCTGTCATTTACAGATAATATTTTACATAAAATTGAAAAGCGGACAGGAAAACGACTATTCAGCTATAAAAATTACAAGATCATCTGATTGTAACCGATTGGTTATCTTTGCCAGTTAAAAAACAACAGGGATGCCACCCGAATTTAACCCGGACAAACAACATACTTTAAAAACTGAAGCGAACATTTCAGGAACCGGATTACATACCGGCGTATTAGTGGATATGGTATTAAAACCTGCAAATCCAGGTTTCGGTTTTCAGTTTCGCAGAACAGATCTGCCCAATCAACCTACTATAAAAGCAGATTGCGACCTGGTTACCGATACCAGCCGTGGAACAACAATTGGGCTGAATGGTGCTAAAGTAAATACGGTAGAACATATTCTTGCGGCATTAGTAGGAATGGGGGTGGATAATTGCCTGATTGAATTAAACGGCCCCGAAGTTCCTATTATGGATGGCAGCTCTGAACCTTTTGTAGAGCTGATAGAGAAAACCGGAGTAATAGAACAGGAAGCCAGTAAAACCTGGTACAGCATTGATGAAAATATCCAGTTTTTTGATGAAAAGAAAAGAGTTGAGATGACGGCAATTCCTGCCACAGAATACCAGATCACCACACTAATTGATTTCAATTCTCCTGTTTTAGGCACACAGCATGCAGGATTAAAAGCAATTCAGGATTTCAAAGACGAGATTGCCCCATGCCGGACTTTTTGTTTCCTTCATGAATTGGAAATGCTTTTGGAAAATAACCTTATCAAAGGTGGCGATGTGAACAATGCCATTGTAGTTGTAGACAAGCCCGTTGATGAAAATGATATGAGCAAGCTGAAAAAGATTTTCAGAAAAGAAAGGATTGAAGTAAAAAGCGAAGGATATCTGAATAACCTGGAATTGCGGTTCCCAAATGAGCCGGCACGGCACAAACTGTTAGATGTAGTTGGCGATATGGCTTTGGTTGGATACCCGATAAAAGCAAAAATTATTGCGAATCGTCCGGGTCACAGCAGTAATGTAGAATTTGCCAAAAAGCTCAAGCAATACATTAAAAAGAATAAATACAACAAAGACATTCCTGTTTATAATCCGAGTCAACCTCCCGTTTTTGACCAGCAGTATATTGAAAAAAAGTTACCTCATCGTTTTCCTTTTTTATTTGTGGACAAAATCATAGAGTTGAATGACACACAGATTATCGGGATTAAGAATGTAACTTTCAACGAATGGTTTTTCCAGGGTCATTTTCCGGGAAACCCTGTTATGCCCGGCGTATTACAAGTTGAAGCGTTGGCACAAACCGGCGGTATTCTTGCAATTAACCTTAGTGGCGAGGGTAACTATGACACTTACTTTTTAAAAATTGATAACTGCAAATTTAAACAGATGGTGAAACCGGGCGATACACTTCTATTGAAAATGGAATTAGTATCTCCAATCCGCAGGGGTATTTGTGAAATGAAAGGAACTGTGTATGTAGGAAATAAAATCTGTACTGAAGCCGTTTTAATAGCTCAAATCGTTAAAAGACAGTAGCTTTTTTTCAGGCAGAAATGACACTGGTTGTTCTAAAATTTCAGTACCCGGTATTCACTCAGAATCAACTCATTTCCGGAGGTCATTTTTATCCCCTTTTTTAACTTTAAAGTGAAGAAAAAAGGGTTGTTTAAATCCTTCAAAGAGCCTTTATTTGTGTACATTTGCCCGTATTGGTTTTTTACATTTTAACGAGAGGATTTCCCCTTTTATGAGTGCAGAAATTAAAGAAAAAATTACCCCTGTAAATAATGGTTATGGCGCAGAAAGCATCCAGGTGCTCGAAGGCCTGGAAGCTGTACGTAAGCGACCTGCCATGTATATCGGCGATATCAGTGAAAAAGGTTTACATCATTTGGTGTATGAAGTAGTGGACAACTCTATTGACGAAGCCCTGGCCGGTTATTGTAAGAATATAGTGGTCACCATCTATGAAGACAATTCTGTTTCCGTAGAAGACGATGGTCGTGGCATTCCTACCGGTATCATGCAAAAAGAAAAACGTTCTGCGTTGGAAGTGGTGATGACAGTATTACACGCCGGTGGTAAATTTGATAAAGGTTCTTATAAAGTTTCCGGCGGATTGCATGGCGTAGGTGTAAGTTGTGTAAACGCATTAAGCAAAAAATTACTGGTAAGGGTAAACCGGGAGGGAAAAGAATTTGAACAGGAATATAAAACCGGTATTCCTCAATATGCTGTACGTGAAATTGGAGTAAGCGATAAAACCGGAACCTGCACACATTTCTGGCCGGACGATTCTATTTTCACTACTACTACTTACAAAAAAGATATTTTGGAAGGTCGTCTTCGTGAGCTGGCCTTCCTGAATAAAGGTATCAGTATCACCCTTGTTGATAAGAGAGATAATGATGAGAATGGCAGTCCGTATTCAAAAACTTTTTATAGCGAAGGCGGCATTGTAGAATTTGTTGAAATGATGGACGAGAATGCTGGACGAAATTCTCTTATACCAAAAGTACTGTATGTTGAAGGTCTGGATCCGGCAACAAATGTTGCTGTAGAAGTAGCCTTAAATTATAACGACGCTTTCAACGAGCACATTTACTCTTACGTAAATAATATCAACACCATTGAAGGTGGTACCCATGTCGCTGGTTTTCGCAGAGCCTTGACCCGTGTCTTTAAAAGCTATGGTGATAAGGAGAATATGTTTGAAAAAGCTAAAGTGGAAATTGAGGGAGATGATTTTCGTGAAGGTCTTACTGCGATTGTATCTGTGAAAGTTCCTGAACCGCAATTCGAAGGACAAACAAAAACAAAGCTGGGTAATAGCGAAGTAATGGGAGTAGTGGACACAACAGTGTCCAGGGTGATTGAAGCCTATCTGGAAGAAAATCCTAAAGAAGCAAAGAACATCATTAATAAAGTTATATTGGCTGCACAGGCAAGAGCAGCTGCCCGGAAAGCAAGAGACCTGGTACAACGAAAATCCGTATTGGCCGGAGGTGGTATGCCGGGCAAATTAGCAGATTGTTCTGACAGGGATCCGGAGCGTTGCGAATTATTTTTAGTCGAGGGTGATTCGGCCGGTGGCACAGCAAAACAAGGAAGGGATAGAAGCTTCCAGGCAATACTTCCCCTGCGTGGAAAAATTCTGAACGTTGAAAAAGCAATGGAACATAAAATTTATGACAATGAAGAGATCCGGAATATGTTCACGGCGCTGGGAGTGAAAATTGGCACTGCAGATGATCCGAAAGCTCTTGACCTGAGCAAACTCAGATATCATAAGCTTATCATCATGACTGATGCCGATGTGGACGGAAGCCATATTGCCACTCTTATTCTGACATTCGTTTACCGGTATATGAAAGAATTAGTAGAGCAGGGCTACGTGTACATTGCACAACCGCCTCTCTACCTTGTAAAAAAAGGAAAAGATCAGGCATATGCCTGGAATGAAGATCAAAGAAAATTGCTGGTAGAAAAATTTGGTGCCGGCAAAGAGGACTCAGTAAACGTTCAACGTTATAAAGGTTTGGGAGAAATGAATGCAGATCAACTCTGGGAAACGACCATGAACCCCAACACAAGAACTCTTAAAAGAGTAACCATTGAAAGTGCAGCCGAATCTGACCGGATATTCAGCATGCTGATGGGCGATGAGGTTGCTCCCAGGAGAGAATTCATAGAATCTCATGCCCGCTATGCAAAGCTGGACATTTAGGTCTTACCATTCTGAAATCCACTATTGTTTTAATAACCGGAATGATTGTTTCTTACCATTATTTTCAGTTTGAACAAAATAAATTCCGGGAGCATATTGTGTTTCATGAAGATCAATTACAAATTTCTCAACAAAGCCCGATGCACTAACAGTGGTATTCAAAATATTTTTACCTGAAGCATCGAAAACCTGAACCAAAATACTCTGGTTGCCTGCTGCCTGGTAAATCAGGTTAAAGATTCCCTGAGATGGATTGGGAAAGACCTGCCAGGTAATTTCATCATTAAACACAACCGGTCGTACCGCAGAATATTTGAATGAGCCATCATTATCAATAATCTTAAGCCTGTAATACCGAACACCGGTTTTATTACTTTCACCATCCGTAAAACTATATTGCTGCAAGCCGGAAGAATTTCCAATACTGCGAACCTGCCCTATCGGCGAAAAATGATTTCGCCGGTACACATCATTTCCTTTAGCAAGTTCAACCTCATAGCGGTTTACATTGATTTCATTAGCGGTAGTCCATTGCAATAATACATCCCGGTTTTGATTTTTCGTAGCTGTAAAATCAACAATCTGAACAGGAAGAGCATTCAGATTACCCAGCCCTCCATCATTGAGCCAGAACTCTGAAAAATCTTTTACTTTAAATTCAGCATAGTACCCTTTATCAAAGGGAACTTTATGGGTCTGTGATGGCAGTATATATAACCAGCTGCCCTGGTTATCATCCGCAATGGTACCATTTTCGTTATTGTCATTCCCATCACTGTATTTGGAAACGCCTAATTGATAAGCAGAAGAAGGTTTACTGCAACCTGCACATCCTGTTGCATTGATGAGCGACTCGGTTTCATTATCCAGGAAATAAAAACGCACAAGGACAGAATCCGTTAAATTGATCGTTGCCGGTTTAATTGTAATGTTCCTGTCGTGATAATACTGATTACCACGAAAGCGAACAGGAGTTGTATTTATATAAGCCTGTGCATCGGTATTGCCCATATTTTGCCCGTTGGGTTGAACAGATGCAACCAGTTTGCCTCCGGATGTAAAATGGATCCAGCTGTTTCCACCGGAAATATTTTGGGATACCGGTGAGCCCATAGTTACTCCGTCATAAATTCCAAAACTGTTATCGTAGATATGAATGTCATCAAGGCCTACTCCTTCCCTGCTTACAGCCGGATCTGATTTAAAAACAAAACGAAGCCTGAGATTTACCAGGCCGGTTGGAAGCGGAATGGTAGCAACATGCCAACGGGTATAATCCTGAATGCTCCACAAATTATTTCCCGGGTAAGATTTATTATACCAATTGGTTCCCTGTCCATTTGCACCCAGGCGTGTCCATGTAATTCCGTCAGCAGAATATTCAACATAGGCTCCGTCACACAGTGTATTGCCGCAATCCTCCAGGTCTAATGCAAGGCTGACACTCAATGTAGGATTCGTCATGCCTGTAATATTAAAACAGGGAGAATACAAATAAGAATATTCCATATCATTGTAACTACCGGTCAGTGAAGTTTTCCAGGCTTTGCTGCCGCTCGCAGCTCCCGATATTTTATCGGAAGCAGGAGTTCCATATTCCCAGGAGCTTTTTTTACCTTCTGTGTACCAGCCTCCGTCACCAAGCTCAAAATTTTCCAGGTAAGGAAATGAAGAAATGATATTTGAATTGACCAGTTGAACCTCAGTGGTATCATTTGCTTTGAATGAATCTCCGGAATAGTCCACCCATACTTTTACAAGATGATCTCCTGTAGATGCCAGGTTGGCTGTAGCTGTAAATGTATATTGCATAGTAGTCTTGGCAGCAATTGATGAAATGGT
>CAYXAL010000048.1:0-9447 GCA_964463015.1 uncultured Ginsengibacter sp. | reverse complement strand
ACTGCAATTAAATGAACTCACTTCTGCGATTGTTTCCGGTTTCACCCATTTACTAAAATCAGCATGCGGCATGGATGCCCTGTTTTGAGGTGTATCAATAATTGAGGGTACCACAACACTGGTAACCACATTGTGTTCTTTAGCTTCTTCGTTCATCAATTCAGACAAACGGAAAATAAGTGATTTACTCAGCCCATAGGCCGCCACCCCTTTACTATGGCGCATGGCTGATCCGGCCCTTGAGCCGATCATGAATATTCTTCCGCTATTCTGCTTTAGCATACGAGCAAAAACAGGGCGGGCAATATTGTAAGTCGTTTCAAAATTTAATTTGAATTGTTTTGCAATATCACTGGTTTTAGTATCTACAATTTTTCCCATTGTGAAACCCCCTGCGGTCAGCACTGCCGCATCTACGTCTCCATACTTTGAAACTACATAATCCATTAATTTTTGCGAGGCTTCTTCATTTGCCAGGTCAATTGTCAAGCTTTCAAATCCGGGTTCATTTACAACCTCAGAAACAGTATCATGATGAGCAACTGTACCTACAACATTATACCCCAGTGATAAAAATTCTTTCACTACTGCTTTTCCTAAATTTCCTCCTGATCCGGTAACAAGAATTGTTTTCATCATTGAATATTTTACTTGTATTCACCAAAAATTGCTCTTAATTCATCAGCAATTTCACCCAGGGTGCAATTATTCTCAACAGCTTCAATAACGGTAGGAATAATGTTTTCACCACTGATTGCTTTATCATTCAATTGCTGCAGAATATTGTCACATTTAGCATGATTACGGCTATCCCGTATTGCATTCAGTTTTTCAATCTGAAATTTCCGGATACTATCATCAACCTTCAGCAATGGCATCGTATTGCTTTCATTGATCTGAAACTTATTAATGCCTACAATAATCTTATCTCCTGATTCGACGGCTCTCTGATATTGATAGGCACTCCGTGCAATTTCATTTTGTATAAAATCAGCTTCTATAGCAGCTACACTTCCTCCCATGGCATCAATCTTATGAATCAGCTCCCATGCCTTTTCTTCAATTTCACGGGTTAATGCTTCTACAAAGTAAGAACCCCCCAGCGGGTCTGCGGTTTCGGCAATACCACTCTCAAAAGCTGCAACCTGTTGTGTACGTAATGCGATCCGGGCCGCTTCTTCAGTTGGTAAACTTAAAGCTTCATCATATCCATTGGTATGTAAGGATTGTGTTCCTCCCAGTATTGCAGCCAGCGCCTGAATTGTTACCCTGGAAATATTATTGAGTGGTTGTTGAGCTGTTAAGGTACTGCCCCCGGTTTGTGTATGAAACCGGAGCATCATTGCCTTTTCATCAGTAGCGCCGAGTTCTTTCATTATGACTGACCACATTTTTCTGGCCGCCCTGAACTTTGCTATCTCTTCAAATAAATTATTATGAGCATTGAAAAAAAAGGAAAGTCTTTTTCCGAAAATATTTATATCCAATCCCTTTTTCTGAGCCGCCCTGACATATTCCTTTCCGTTACTCAAAGTAAAAGCGATCTCCTGTACAGCGGTACTTCCGGCTTCCCGTATATGATACCCGGAAATAGAAATCGTATTCCATTTGGGCAATTCAGCACTGCACCATTCAAAAATATCAGTGATGATTCGCATAGAAGGTTTGGGAGGATATATGTAAGTGCCTCTTGCTGCATACTCCTTCAGAATGTCATTCTGAATAGTGCCTGAAATTTTTTTAAGATCTGCATTTTGTTTTTTTGCCAGGGCTACATAAAATGCAAGGAGTATGAATGCAGTGGAATTTATAGTCATTGATGTGGATACTCCTTCTAAACTAATCCCTTTGAATAACTCTTCCATGTCGGCGAGAGTATCAATGGCAACACCTACTTTGCCGACTTCCCCCTCTGCCAGCGGATGATCGCTGTCATAACCGATCTGAGTAGGAAGATCAAATGCCACACTCAAACCCATTACCCCCTGCGACAATAAATAATGATATCGTTTATTACTTTCTTCTGCGGTAGAGAAGCCTGCATATTGCCGCATCGTCCATAATTTTCCCCTGTACATGTCGGGTTGTATTCCACGGGTAAAAGGGTAATCACCGGGCAATTCGTCACTGGTTTCCTTTATATCTTTAGAAGAATAGGATTTCTTGATTTCAATTCCGGAATCTGAATATTTTTTTTTCTCTTCTCCCATACATTTCGTTAACCATATCTGAGTGTTCAAAAAAAAATTATTAACCGTATTTCAAATTACTTCATCAGTTTTTTCGCTTCATAGTTTAGTGCTTCCAATACAATATTATGAAGAGTTCCCTTTTTTTGGCTCATTACAAATTCCAGCAACCGCTTATTCAGATCCAACCCCGTAGAACCTTCAGGTAATGTAGAGGAAACCTGGTTTATGACCAGCATATTTTGTTCTTTCAGGTTGTGCACAGCTTCCCAGGCTACAGGGCTGACATAAATCTGCTGAGTGGCATTGTAATCATATTCCTGGCGTATGGATTCCAGCAGTAATAACTGCATTTCTTTAGCACTCATTCCGGGTTGATTGGCACGGCTGACAAGGTTGGGCAAAGCAATTCTTTCGGCCAGCATCACCAGCCTTTCATATGCCTGGAGTTGCAATGGCTTCGTATTAAAAGCTGAGGTATCCGGTGCCGCTTTTTTTCGTTGCTGGTTTACCCAAAAAAAAGTTACAAGAGATACAAGGATAGCTACGGCAGCTATAAGTATTGCAACTGTATTTTGATCCATTATTTTTTCTGATTATGTACAAAAGTAATAAGAAGTTATTTGAATGAAGGATATAAACCGATCAAACGTAATTTAAGCACCAGGCATGGAAAATGCCCTAAAGTCATTATAGAAAAGATCATTTACTTTTGCAGAATGGAAGCAACAATTACTACGCCGGTCACTCTGACTGACCGTGCTAAAGATGAAATCAAAAGACTTTTAAGTGAACCGGGATCTGATTCGTCCCGACTACTGCGTATTGGAGTCAAAGGAGGCGGATGCACAGGAATGAGTTACATATTAAACTTTGATACTCCCGGAGATGAAGACCTGCATTTTGAAATTGAGGGTATCAGGTGTATTATGAATAAATCACACGAAATTTATCTGTACGGCATGCAGGTAGATTGGGAAGACGGATTAAACAGCCGCGGATTTACTTTTAATAATCCTAATGCCTCCACTACCTGTGGTTGCGGGTCCAGCTTCGGAGTATAATTGAATTTTACGGGTATTAAAAAAGCCTGTCTTTAACGAAAAGACAGGCTTTACTTATTTTTTGATTTCAATAATTTTAATTCTTAACAGTCCCGGGTTTTACTTCAGATTTTACTGCAGCAGAAGAATGCTCTTTTTTCCGGTTACCCAGATTTAACAACATGGGTGCCGCAACAAACATAGATGAATAAACACCCGTCAGAACACCTACAAGCATTGCAAATGCGAATCCTCTTGTAACTTCTCCCCCTAAAATGAAAATGATCAGGATCGTCAGGAATACGGTTAGAGAAGTCATGATAGTTCGGCTCAGCGTTTCATTAATGGCCCGGTTAATAGTCTCGGGCAATGGAGCACTGGGATAAAGTTTCCTGTCTTCACGTATCCGGTCAAAAATGATAACCGCTTCGTTCATTGAAAAACCGATAACCGTTAATATCGCCGCAATAAAATGCTGATCAATTTCCAGTGGGAATGGAACTATTTCCCGGGCAAAAGAGAACACAATCAATGTAACAAATACATCGTGGAGCAAAGCGATGATTGTACCTATTGAATATTTCCAGTCACGGAAACGAATGAAGATATAAAGGAAAATAATGATAATTGCAAAGATGGTGGCTTTCACAGCGCCCCGCTTCAGATCCTCTGATATCGTTGGCAACACTGTTTTGGATCCCATCTTTCCAACATTGTTTACACCTTTATCAAATTGCTCATAAGTAATACCTGCAGGAAGATGTTTTATCAATCCTTCCAGCAACTTCTTTTCTACCAATGAATCAACGACTGTACCTCTTGTATCTTTAATCAGGTAAGAAGTGGTTATATCTAATGTACGGGTATCTCCTACTGTTTTTATAATCGGGCTTTCGCCTTCGAAAACAGTTTTTAATTCATCCCTGAGTTGCTCCACGTTAACCGACTTGGGAAAGCGGACAGTATAACTGCGACCTCCGTCAAACTCAACGCCGTAATTAAAGCCGTTGAAGAAAGATGCAATACCCAATGACAAAACAATAAATGAAATAATAAAAGTCTTTTTCCGGAATCCTACAAAATTAAAATGAGCTTTCTGAAAGATGCCACGTGATAATTTTGTAAAATATTTTAAGTGAATATTTTTCTTATTGAAAATTTCTGTAATCCAGCGGGTTACCAATACTCCGGAGAATAAGGATAAAAGAATACCCAATATCTGTGTGGTTGCAAATCCTTTTACCGGACCCAAACCGAAATAGAATAAGATGATAGCTGTAAGTAAAATAGTAACGTGTCCATCTAAGATAGGTGGCAAAGATCTCCGGAATGCTATACTAAGAGCCGGTAAATAACCCCTGCCCCTTGTGAGTTCTTCCTTAATTCTCTCTTTCAGAATTACGTTAGTATCAACGGCAAGACCGATGGTTAAAATCAAACCGGCAATACCGGGTGCCGTCAATGTTGCATGTAATGCCGACAGTACTCCAATTGTAAAAAGAAGGTTTAAGATCAATGCAATGTTCGTAACCCATCCGCTGCTGTTATAATAAATTAACATCAGTAAAAAGATGACCAGGAATGCAATCACAAAAGAAATGGCGCCTCCGGTCAATGCTTTCTTTCCTAATGTGGGACCCACCTGTTGTTCTGCTACAATTTTGGCTGGGGCGGGTAATCTTCCGCTTTTCAGAATATTAGCAAGATCCTGTGCTTCCTGTTCAGTAAAGTTTCCTGAAATACTGGAACGTCCGCCTTCGATTTTATCATTCACTCTTGGTGCGGAATAAATAACATTATCCAACGCAATAGCTATAAATTTCCCTTTATTCTGACCGGTCATGTCGGCCCAGGTTCTTGCGCCGGACGGATTCATGGCCATAGTCACTTCTACTCTTCCGGTCAAGGGATCATAGTCCTGCCCTGCAGTAGTGATAGCATCTCCTTCCAGTTTTGCTTTATCACGGCCAAACGTTTTAATTCCATACAAAGGCAGAATACCGGCTTTCTTTTCCTGGTCATTTTCCGCCATACCATACATGAAAATTAAATCAGAAGGAAATTGAGATTTTACTGCCGGTGATTCTAAAAATCCTCTTACCAGTGAAGTATCAGTTTCTTTTACAAAACCAATATTTCCGTTATCAATGGGCCTTCCGGACTGATCCAAACTGAATTGAATGTAATAGGAAAGATGTTTTTTAGCATCATCTGAAGCAGCCGTTGTATTTTGTTGTTGTGAAGAACTGGTATCTGTGCCGGTAACCTTACTCAACTGGGTTGAGAGATTATGTGAAGTATCGGCGTTTTTTGCAATATTGGAGCTGTCTTTTGCAGGCTCTTGTTTTGTTCCGGATGTCGCTGTAGTATCTTTTGATTTTGATTTGCCTCCCATTGATGCAAAAAAAGCATCATCTGCCTTTTGAAGACTGCCGTTTTTAATCAATTCATCCATTCCATATAATTCCCAAAACTGAAGGTTGGCTGATGATTGCAAATATTTTCTTACTCTTTCCTTGTCCTGCATACCGGGTAATTCCACAGAAATAATACCTCTTTCTCTATCAGGATTGATGCCGGGCTGTGCTACACCAAACTGGTCAATACGAGTGGTGAGAACTTTGAATGTGCGGTCAAATGCAGCATTGGCTTCTTTTCTTAAAAAGCTTTCAACCTTGCCATCTCCGTCTGTAATCTTAATGTCTTCCTTATTTCCCGATGCAAACAGGGATGCAAGACGACCTCCGGGATTTACTTTTTTATACTCTGAAACAAACAGTGAAATAAAATCAGCATCGCCTGTTCCTCTCTTCTGAACTGCATTTTGCAATGCCTGGAGAAATGCAGGATCTTTCGAATTATTGGATAAAGCCCGGAGTAAACCGGCCATCTCCACTTCCAGTGTCACGTTCATTCCACCTTGCAGGTCGAGACCCAGGTTTAATTCATTCTCCTTGGCTTTTTCATAACTGATTTTGCCGGTTGGGCCGTAGGTGAGTGTAACGTCTTTTGTGCTATCCAGCAATCTCTTTAATCGCTCATTATATATCTCGCTTAATGAATCCGGAAAATCAGACACAGATTTAAATTTAGCGGCTTCCGGATAGAGTGTTTTCACAAAACTCAATGCACGGGCTTCCATTTTTTTCTCATGGCGTTTGATAACCCAAGTAAATGAAAGCTGGTAAAGAGAAACGACAATTAGTACTATTGTGAAAAAACGTACTAAACCTTTAAGTTGCATACAATTTTTGGTTTATTTTTCAGTACCTGAACAGATGATCAATTCAGATCCTGGGTAATTTTTTTGAGTTGGCAAAGATAGCCTTTTAGAATTAAATTTTCTCAATTAAAAAGTAGCTGATTTCTGTTGATTTCTATAAGATTAGCCTTCCCCGACTTTACCTTTGACAAGTCATGAAGATATCAGTACTACTTTACTGCAGCAGTTTTATTTTTATGAGCACTCTTTTTTCCTGTAATCCCGGCCAACATTCAGCTAAAAAAAGCCAGGGAAAGGCTATACCCGGTACCGGAGAAAATATCTTTTTTGAAAATCTATTGAAAACCGACCCTTTTCTTTCGGATTTTATCCTGAATAAAAAGGATGAACTGAAATTACAAATCATTTACACACAAATAAACCGGGGCAAAAAGGGGTTGCCAAAGTTTACTGATCATTATTTCAATGTTAATCCAGATAATTATTTTTATCCTGCCTCTACGGTGAAACTTCCCATAGCATTGCTGGCATTGCAAAAACTTAATGACCTGAAAATTCCCGGGCTTGACAGAAATACAACAATGATCACAGAAGCAGATTATAGAGGGCAAACTGCCGTTTATAATGATCCCACAACAGCTGATGGAAGGCCCACCGTTTCCAATTATATCAAAAAAATTTTCCTGACAAGTGACAATGATGCTTTCAACAGGTTGTATGAATTTTTAGGCCAGGAATACATCAATAATACTTTGCATGAAATGGGCTATGCTGATGCCCAGATCATACATAGACTGGAAATAAGTCTGACTGAAGATCAAAACCGGCATACCAACCCTGTACGTTTTTTCAATGCTGAAGGCAAAATGATATATGAAAAGCCGGCTGAAGCCAGTCGTATGGTTTATGCCTCCCGGAATACGAAACTCGGTAATGGATATTTGAAGGATGGCCAGGTAATAAATGAACCTCTCGATTTTTCCAAAAAGAATCGCTTATCACTTCATGACCTGCACCTGATACTGAGAAGTGTCATTTTTCCGGAGCAGGTTCCGCAAAGACAACGTTTCCGTCTTTCTGATAATGACTATGCGTTTGTAAGAAAATATATGTCCATGTTCCCACGGGAATCAGATTCTCCTTCTTATGACAGTACCGAATATCCCGACAGCTATGTCAAATTTTTATTGTTTGGCGAAGAAAAAAGATGGCCCGATAGTTCCATTCGCATTTTTAATAAACCCGGCGATGCCTATGGTTTTATGCTAGACATAGATTATGTGGCAGATTTTAAAAATAAAATTGAATTTATGGTTTCTGCCGTCATCTATTGCAACAGTGATGGCATTCTCAACGATGATCATTACGACTATCATACCATCTCCCACCCCTTTTACCGGCATCTCGGAAAAGTGATTTATGATTATGAATTAAAGAGAAAAAGAAATCATCTTCCGGATCTTTCATCATTGCAATTTAATTACAATGAAAAGCATCCATAATCACATTGAATCCCTACTTTTGCGCTGCTTAATTTTAAAATGATGAATTTATCTTCCCGTCTGAATCGTTTCAATGAACCTGAAACTTTAAAAATGGCAAAACTGGGTCGTGAATTAAGAGCCCAGGGATTTGATGTAATTGATCTTAGCCTGGGCGAACCTGACTTTGATACTCCCGAGCACATCAAACTTGCTGCCATCAAGGCAATACAGGACAACTGGAGTCATTATACTCCTGTTGCCGGGTATCCGGACCTACGTGAAGCGGTTTGTCATAAACTGAAGAGGGATAATAACCTGGATTATAAATCTGAAAACGTTGTTGTTTCCACAGGGGCCAAACAAAGTCTTGCCAATGTAATTTTTGCCGTGCTCGACAGAGGCGACGAAGCAATCATTCCCACTCCCTACTGGGTTTCCTATTCAGAAATAGTAAAATTAGCAGAAGGTGAACCAAAGCTGATAAGAACTTCTGCTGAAAACAAATATAAACTCACCCCGAAGGAACTGGAAGCCAATATCTCTGAGAAAACAAAGTTGTTCATTTTTTCATCACCCTGCAACCCTACCGGTTCAGTGTATAACAAAGAAGAATTGAAAGCCCTGGCTGATGTATTTGCAAAGCATCCCCAGGTATTCATCATTTCTGATGAAATTTATGAATACATCAATTTTGTAGGCAAGCATGAATCAATTGCACAATTTGATTCAATAAAAGATCGTGTAATTATTGTAAATGGATTGAGTAAAGGGTTTGCCATGACCGGTTATCGTCTCGGTTATATTGCGGCGCATCCTACCGTAGCTAAAGCCTGCGAAAAATTACAGGGGCAGTTTACCAGTGGTACTAATTCTGTAACCCAACGTGCCGCCATCACCGCTTTAACATCCGATCTGATCCCGACAATAGAAATGGTGAAAGAATTTGAACGCAGAAGAAAGAGAATTATGGAACTGGTCGGAGAAATTCCCGGCTTGCAATGTGTAGAGCCTGAAGGTGCTTTCTATATATTCCCGATTACAAATAGCTACTTCGGAAAATCAGATGGCAAGGAAACCATAAAAAATGCAGATGAACTTTGCATGTATTTATTGCACAATGCTCATGTATCCACCGTTACCGGTTCGGCGTTTGGTGAACCGGACTGCATCCGGATTTCTTTTGCAAATAGTATGGAAAAAATTGAAGCAGCTTTCAAAAGACTGAAAGACGCTTTTGCAAAACTGAAATAAAGCTCAGCTGAAGCTATTTTTTATGTGATTGAGCCAGGCTCAATAATTTTTTATGTAATTCCAGCACCTGGGGTATCAGTAACCGTGTTTCATCATTTGTCAGAATAAAATCGCAACGATTTATTTTTTTTTCTTCATCCATCTGCCTGATTAATAGTTTCAAAACCGCTTCCCTGCTGATGCCATCTCTCTTCATCACTCTGAGGATTCGTAGTTTCTGCGGTGCCGTAACGCCAATGACCTCATCCAGCATTTTA
>CAYXAL010000047.1:0-9456 GCA_964463015.1 uncultured Ginsengibacter sp. | reverse complement strand
TAAGACAACAAGTCGTTAAAAAGTGCTGCAAGATTACGAATAAAATGATAAATTGGGCAAATTCAATTACAAACGGTAAAAATAGCAGTATTGTATAACAAGGTAGGTACTCATATCTCCAAATCCAACTTTAGCATATCCTTTAGTCTTTGAATCTGAGGATAGGCTTCTATAAGTTTTAGATACTTTTCCTTATTATTGAGAAATTCCCTTTTTTCTTCCGATTGGCTTGCATCCACACTTACTGTATAGGTGATCTGCCTGTTATTAAAATAATTTTGCAAATGACTGATCAGATTGCTCCTCTCTGCCTCAATAAATGACTTATGAAAATCGCCGGATGCAATAATTTCAATACAATTATTGTCTCCCACAACTAATTGTGCTTCCTTAAAACTTTGGATGGCTGAAGGATGCCCTGAGGCTTCAAGATGATCTACAAATTTTTGCCACGCAATCATTAATTCATCAGAGGTTAACTCCTTAACCGTCATATCTTTTCTGGTAGCGGCGATCCGGTTTCTCATTTCTTCCAGTGTCTCACGATGCTTCCTCGTCGGGCCGGCCGGTTTTTGAATCGGAGGTTTTTTCTCTTTTGGCTCTTCCACCAATAACCGGGCAGCATCGGTTTTACTTTCAGCAGAATAGGTGGTCGGTGTGTCAGCCTTTGGATTTACCTGAGAAATTTTTTCTTTTACTCTTTTGGGTGTAATGGCTCTGAATGAAACGCTGACAGCCTTCTCATTCAATTTTTTTTTTACAACTCTATCGCCGGTCACCTCAATGGCCTGTTGTAAATAACTCAATTTAATCAAAGCCAGTTCCACATGCAATCTTTTGTTTTTTGACTGCCTGAAGTTCAACTCCGATTCTCCCACCAGATTGAGTGCACTCACAATCCATGAAGCCGAAACCGTGCTTGCCGCTTTCTCATACTTCTTCCTGAAATCTTCAGCTACTTCAAGCAGAGCGGCCACCTTAGGCTCTTTGCTTACCATCAGGTTTCTGAGAAATTCTGCAAAACCATTCAGAAAAATATCTCCTTCAAAACCTTTCCTGTTGATCTCATCGTAAAGCAACAAGGCATCACTCAACTTCTGGCCTAAGAACGCATCCAGCAATTTAAAATAATAGTCTTCATCAAGAATATTGAGATGCTCCAGTGTATTTTCATAAGTCACTTCCCCATTGGTAAAACTCACAATCTTATCAAAAAGACTCAAAGAATCTCTGAGGCAGCCTTCACTTTTCTGTGCTATCAGATGCAATGCAGCCGCATCGGTTTTGATGTGTTCCAGTTCACTGATATGTTTCAGATGGTTGGCCGTATCCTGATTGTTGATACGCTTGAAATCAAAAATCTGGCAACGTGAAAGAATGGTAGGTAATATTTTATGTTTTTCAGTGGTAGCCAAAATAAAAATTGCAAAGGGGGGCGGCTCTTCAAGGGTTTTCAAAAATGCATTAAAGGCCTGGGATGTGAGCATGTGTACTTCATCTATAATATAGACTTTGTATTTGCCTGCCTGGGGCGCAAATCTCACCTGCTCTACAAGAGTACGGATGTCATCTACAGAGTTGTTGCTTGCGGCATCCAACTCATGAATATTCATTGAAGTACCCTTATCAAATGAAATACAAGACTGACATTTATTGCATGCTTCTCCATCCGGTGTGCGATTTTCACAATTGATCGTTTTGCCCAATATCCTTGCGCAGGTCGTCTTGCCCACGCCTCTCGGGCCGCAAAATAAAAATGCATGCGCCAGTTGATTGTTCTGAATGGCATTTTTGAGTGTGGTGGTAATGTGCTCCTGACCTACAACCAGACTAAAATTCTGAGGCCTGTATTTACGAGCGGATACAATGAATTTTTCCATAGCTACTTCATGCGAATTTAAGTAAATTAGAAAGATAATTTTTTATAATTGGCTGTTTCGTTGTTCACATTTTATGGATAATGATTGAGCGTAATTTATTCTTACGTTCCAGGAATGGTTGGTACAGAAAAATAAGGGAATAAGGTTGCGATTCCTTCAGGTAACTATTCGTCTAAGGTTGTTGAAGGAAAAAACAACGACTTGGATGATTTATTGGGATTTGATAATTTAAAGAGCTTTTCCGGAATCAACGATCCGAAACCTGAATTTTCAAGGTACTTGATTTACGTTGCCAAATAGTTCCGGTTAAATCCGATATTAGATATCTGCCATCGGACAACAAAAAAGGCCGCATCAAAGAAATTTGATACAGCCTTTGCTCAATATGATTTGAAAGATTACTGAATTTCCACTTCAGCACCTGCTTCAGTAAGCTTGGTTTTGATGTCTTCAGAAGTAGCCTTGTCAACACCTTCTTTAACAGGCTTTGGCGCACCATCCACCAATTCTTTGGCTTCCTTTAATCCAAGTCCTGTCAACTCTTTCACCAATTTTACAATTGCCAGTTTATTCGCGCCGGCGCTTTTCAGGATTACATTGAAAGAGGTCTTCTCTTCAGCAGCAGCTGCACCGCCACCACCGTCACCGCTTACTACTACGGCTGCAGCAGCAGGCTCAATGCCATACTCTGATTTTAAGAAGTCTGCCAATTCCTGAACTTCTTTTACTGTCAAGCTTACTAAACTTTCAGCTAATGATTTTACGTCTGCCATTTTTTTTGATCTTTAATTTTTTCCGCCTTCTTTTTGAATGTTCAATCCGGCGGAGATTGTTTTAAAAAAATTGTTTTTATATAATAACCGGGCACCGCCCTATTATTCTCAATTACGCTTCGGAGTTTTCTCCTTCTGCTTTTGCAGGCTCTGCTGCCACCGCAGTGGCACTTGCATCACCACCTTTCACCAGCGCATTCTCCGGCTTATTCTGCAACGCTCCGATCACACGCTGTACCGGAGACATTAGCAACCCGATGACTTCACCGATCATTTCATTCTTTGTCTTGATCTTAGTCAGGTTGATCAGGTTGTTATCGCCAATGAAAACTTCACCATTTAAAAAGGCTGCTTTCAATACCGGCTTTTCGTTGTTATTGCTCTTTCTGAAACTGCTGATGATCACGGCAGGGTCTTTAGGACTTTCGCTAAACATCAGTGCAGTCACATTGTGCAATGCCTCATATACACCGGAATACTTTTCATTGTCCAGACTTTCCAAAGCCTTTTTTACCAGTGTGTTTTTAGCCACCTTCATTTCTACCTGCTTGTCAAAGCAAGTGCGGCGTAAAGCATTTACCTGGCTAACGGTAAGGCTCTCAGTATCTGCAATATAGAAGTTAGAATATTGGCTGAATTTTCCTTTCAGCACTTCTATCACTTCTTGTTTTTGTTCTTTAGTCATAACGATTTTCGTTTTTTAGTCGCTGCTTACGCAGTCAATAAAATTATTTAGCTCTGAACAGATTTTGTATCGATAGGAATACCGGGACTCATCGTACTTGCCATGCTGAGCGCCTTCAGATAAGTGCCCTTCGCTGTAGAAGGTTTTAGTTTAATGATGGCATTAATTAACTCCTGGCTGTTGTCAGCAATCTTTTCGGGCGTAAAACTTACTCTGCCAATGGATGCATGGATGATACCAGCCTTGTCAACTTTAAAGGCGATCTTACCACCCTTCACATCATTGATGGCGGCTACGATATCATTGGTCACTGTACCAGTCTTAGGGTTGGGCATCAGGTTTCTAGGGCCCAATACTTTACCCAGACGACCAATCTTCGGCATTACAGATGGTGTAGCGATGATCACATCTACATCCGTCCATCCGCCTTCAATCTTAGAGATAAATTCATCCAATCCTACAAAGTCAGCACCTGCTTGCTTTGCTGCATCTTCTTTATCAGGAGTACAAAGTACCAATACACGCTTGGTTTTACCCGTACCATGAGGTAGAGATACGGTTCCTCTCACCGCCTGATCTGCCTTCTTGGGATCCACACCCAAACGGATGTGCAGGTCCACAGAACTGTCAAATTTTGTAGTGTTTACTTCTTTTACCAGCGCAGAAGCCTCCTTCAGGGTATAAGCCTTGTCTGCCTCTATTTTGGTATTTGCAACTTTTCTTTTTTTCGTAATCATTTGAAATATTTTTTGCTGCGAATGCAGTAGATTATTATTTACTTTTTCCAGGGTGCTGTACCTTCTACGGTGATACCCATACTGCGGGCAGTACCGGCCACCATCTTCATGGCGCTGTCGAGGCTGAAGGCGTTCAGGTCGCTCATTTTATCTTTAGCGATCTCTTCTACCTGTGCCCAGGTCACTTTACCCACTTTGGTACGGTTAGGCTCTTTACTACCGGATTTAACCTTGGCAGCATCCTTTAGCTGAACCGCAGCCGGAGGTGTTTTAATAATAAAATCAAATGATTTGTCCGCATATACGGTGATAAGTACCGGAAGAATTTTTCCTTGCTTATCCTGAGTTCTTGCATTGAATTGCTTGCAAAACTCCATGATGTTGATTCCCTTGGAACCGAGAGCCGGGCCTATCGGAGGCGCCGGATTGGCTTGTCCGCCCTTAGCCTGGATCTTGACATAGCCTGTTACTTCTTTAGCCATAATTTCAATTTTTGGTGTTAACGTCGCGCCTTTGGCGGACTCCCAAGTCCATAAATACTATAAAGAACTTAATTTGGGAGTGCAAAAGTAGTAGAATTCTACGGTTTTGACAAATAAATTCATCACTCCTCTCTTTTTTAATGTTTCATTAGTAACGGGTGTGACGTTGTCCGATTAAATTGAGATTTCAAAGTCATGGCAAGTGGTAACCCCTTTGTCATCGCGGGCGGAGGCGAAATGTGAGTTTAAACTCCGGTACTCTATATCCCCTTCGTCTTCGCTCAGGGGAACAATACTCTGTCATCGCGCGAGAAGAACAACCATCAAAAGAATTCATTTTTCTTATTCCACCCTTCGACTTCATTCAGGAGGACAGTGATTGTTCGTGTAGAGCGGAGAAGATTGTAATTGTTACCAGTGTGCTTATTCAAAATAAAATCATCACCTCAGCATTTCTATCTGTGCAGCAATTTTTCTGGTCATTACTTCGCCTTCGAAGCCAAGTGTTTTAAATCGAATGTTGCCACTCTTATCGATAATATAAGTTGCCGGTATCAGGTTGAAGCCCAGCTTCTCTCCTATGCCACTATCTTTATTATAATAAACCGGAAAAGAAAACTTTTTATTTCCCCACCAGTTTTGTGCATCCGACAATTGATTCTGGGCCCCTGAATTTACAATCATAAATACCACATCGGGATCATTTTTATATTTCTGATAAACCAATTCCATATACGGCATTGCTTTCATGCATGGCACACACCAGGTAGCCCAGAAATCCATCACCACTATTTTATTTTTAATAAGACCGGGTTTTAGAGGTCGCCCCTTTAAATCCACATAGTTTTCCAACACACCGGGCATGGGTTTACTGATAATTTCCTTCTGCAATTCTTTATTCATTTCCTCCATCCAATGCCCTTTTATTTTTTCGTCATACTGATTGAATCCACTTAAACTACCCTTCCATTTTTTATAGTTAGCAACCATCAATTTGTAGGAAGTAGTGTCTTCGGCATTATTGTATGCCACCTTCCGGAATTGCTGAAAGGCAGATTCATGATTCCCGATTCCTGAAAAATAACTTCCCGCATTCTTCAAAGTTTCAGGATCTTCTGTCAAACTCAATGCTTCTTTCATCAACATGGAGGCCTCTGACTTTCTACCTTGCCTGATCCTGATCAATGCCATAAGGGATTTCAATTGCCCGGTTACATCTTTGATTGAGGATGACCTTTGTTCCCTTGAAACATAAGAAGGCAGGTATCCGGTTTCGGGAAAATAACGGATCAGACTAATCGGGAAAGTATCTGCAAGGGAAAGCGATTGCTCGGAAAGATGAAAAGCTGTGTCCAGCAAAATATTGTATTTATAAAGTAGTTCCGCTCGTTGTTTCAATTCCTTTGGCAAATAAGGGGTAAACTCTGACTTTAAAAACCCCATGTGATAGATAGTCTTTACCTTATTTCCTTTTGATGCATAATACCCGAACAATTCTTTGTGCGCTTCTTTCAGGTAATTTTTATTTTCAGAATTCTCTTCTTTCAACAGGTCTTCCAGTGCCTTAACCATTTTTGCCGGATCTTTTCCTGAAGTTATTTTGGCAATGCGTAATTCATATCCGCCTTCTGACTTTGGATAATTGTTTCTGATCACATTGTACAAGGAATCCAACCTGGATTTTTCTCCCATAATAAGATACCCCATTGTCGTCATGTTCATAAAGGCCATCTTTCCGGGATCTCTGTAAAACATACCGGCGATTATCTTGTTGGCACTATCGTACAATTTTTGTTTTTCACTCTCACCCGCTACAGAGACTTCATACGATAACAGTCTCAACTTTGCTTCATAATTATCAGGATAATGTTTCAATTCTTCTGCAAACATGACGGCCTGATTCTTTTTTAGTTCAGGTGATTTTCCTTCCTGAGTAGCCAGGCTGTATCCTTCGTACAGATAACTTTTTTCCACACGCTCCCGCTTGTCATTGTACACCACTATCTGATAATGCCTTTTGTCGGAAGGCTTAAGCGTCTGGTTACCATTTTCTATGACAAAGGCAGCCAGGATTGCATATCGGGGTAGCCTAAATGACGCCTCCCATTGCTTGCCTGACTTTTGCATTGGCATTTTTTGAGGTAATTCATAAAAGTTGGAATACGTGAAATTAATCACATACTTTTCCGACTCAGCACCGATTTCATCCGGTTGATAAAAGATGGTTACCGTTTCTCCAGGTGTTGGATATTCGGGAGCAATCGAAACTTTCCCCTGGGCCAGCACCACTTGGGATTGAATCAGAGTAAATGAAATCAGCAGGAAGAGATATCTATACATACTTTTCTATTATTCAGGATATACACAAACGACCTATTAATTATAACCATTGTTTTGTGTAAGATTTGGATTGGTACGCATCGCAGGACGTGGAATCGGATACAGTAAATCCTTATCAGTAATAGTGGGCTTTATCGGCTTCAATACTTCAATTGCTTTTCCGGTTCTGATCAGGTCAAACCATCTGTGTCCCCATTCTCCAAACAACTCCACTCTCCTTTCCTGTGCAATCGCTGCCAGGAGTTGATCTTTGGTGAGGCCTGAGGGCAAAACTGTAAGCCCCGCACGTTGACGTATTTCATCCAAATCTCCTTTGGCTTCATCCAGCTTACCCTGTTGTGCATAAGCCTCCGCCCTGATAAGAAATAATTCTGCAAACCGGATCACCATACTGTACTCCTGAACGGTAGCTGCCGTTCTGATTTTATACTTATAAGGGAAATGATATGTTTTACCACCGGTGACATAGGTCTTGGTCCAATTGGCAAGGCGAGCATCACCCGGCTCAAATGCATTGACTAACTCATCATATAGGTTATAATAGGCTCTTCCGGTGGGAGAAAAGGGTACAACACTAAAACCTTCCCAGGTATTCACTCCTGCTGTAGATTTATTTACAGATTGCAATTGCCAGACCGCCTCTTTACTGTTTTTAAGGAATACCGAATTCAGATCACTCAGCAATTCGTACCTCGTGTTATTAATTACTTTGGTAGCTTCTGCTTCGGCCAGATCCCATTTTCCCAAATAGAGATAGGTGCGCGCGAGAAGTGTTGTCGCGACTGCCTTGTTTGGACGAACTCTTTCGGAAGTAGGATAATCGTCAGAAAGGGCACTTTGTGCATCAATCAGGTCTTTGAGTATGGCATCAAATACCTTTGATTTCTCTGTTCTTGGCATGGAGGTATTCACCTTATAATCTGTATTCAGAATCAACGGAACATCTCCAAACCGGTTTGCCAAATAGAAATAACAGAAAGCTCTAACAAACTTTGCTTCACCAAGGAGTTGACTACGCTTAGCAGCAGAAAGAGCCGTGGATTTTTCAACGCCTTCAATCACTGCATTCACATGGTAGATGTAGGAATAAGGGCTTTCCCAATAAGAATTGACATAACTGTTGTCCGGAGTAAGTGCATCCTCCTTAAACTCATCAAAGTTGGTGTTGCTCAGTGCATAATAAAACTCATCTGCACCAAATGCCGGCATGAATGAACTGAGCGAATTACCAAACTGATAGCTGTAAGCATTCATGATGCTGTACACCCCGGCCATTGTGGCATCTGCCGTGCGATCGTCTGAAAATGCATTGGCACTTACCAACTGATTTTCCGGAGGAGGGATCTCTACAAATTTTTTACATCCGGATATCAATCCTGCAAAAATCAGGATGAATACAAATTGATAATATTGATTAATCTTTTTCATATTGAAATATTTTTATTGCAGTGATGGATAAGAATTACAAAGAAAATTTAAGTCCCAGTGTGATGGTTCGCAACAAGGGTAATTTTGGAGACTTCACAGATCCGAAAGGATTGATCGGATAAACAAATCTTCTGTCAAATCCATTGATTTCGGGATCGAGTCCTTTATACTTCGTAAATGTCAATAAATTTTCTCCCTGCACATAGGCTGATGTTCCTTTAAGACCCAGCTTTTTTGTAACTGATGAAAGATCGTAAGCTACCGCCACATTCTTCAATCGGATGTACGACGCATCGCCCCACACTGCATCGGAGTAGCGATACTGGTTATTGTAAAGTTTATAGGCTGTCCTTGAAGAAGTAGTCGTCGGCCGTGGTACTCTTGTTTCTTCTCCGGGGCCATTCCAATAACCCAATACGTAAGTTCCTTTATTCGATCTGCTGCCGATAGTACCTGCCAGAGGACCGTAATCCAGGAAAGGTGCATCCTGTTTCACAAACTGAAAAAATATGTCAACTGTCAGATTCTTATAACTGAACGTGTTTGATAATCCTCCGAAAAATTTCGGCATGGTCTGACCGATGACTACATAATCATCCTCCTCTGTATAAAAACCATCATGATTAAGATCTTCAAACATCGCATTTCCGGTAGCAGGATCCACCCCTGTAAAATGATACCCCTTTATCATCCGGATTGACTGCCCTACTTCATAGCTTGCAGCATCTGCTGAATTTTCTAACCCCGGATAAGAGAGTAGTTTATTTTTTGGGATTGACAAATTGAATGCGGTTGTCCACTTAAAAGAATGAGCATCCATGTTCGTTGAGGAAATGTCTATTTCCAGTCCTGAATTCTGAACTTTTGCAGGAAGATTTGCAGTGTATTCAGAAAATCCGGATTGAGAAGAAAGCGTATATCCAACCAATTGATTCGAAGAACGGTTGTTATAATATCCGGCAGAGAGCAACAATCTGTCATCCATAAATCCGAGATCAAGAGCTACTTCAAACTTTTTATTGACTTCCCAACTGTAATTGGGATTGTACACTCGGGATGGTGCCAGGCCACTTACGCCATCGTAGGGAAATCCGGCAGAGCTCCAGCTATCCAGATATTGATAATCTCCGA
>CAYXAL010000046.1:0-11937 GCA_964463015.1 uncultured Ginsengibacter sp. | reverse complement strand
AATAATTCTTGACATATTTTTTTCAAATCCGTTGCTTTGGTGGACTTTAGCCCGATTCTGCCACCTAAAACTCAGCAAAGATCTGTGATTAATTACCTTTTACTTTGAATATGTAATCTTCAAGAGATTTTATTTGCTGCACCCTTGAATCACCTTTGAGTGTATTGTTATTTGGAATGCGAATAGAATCTGATGATTTTAATTTCATTTCTTTTACCGCATCAATAATATTCTTTGCCTTAATTGCAAAGACTACTCCGTCTGCATTGGTTTCTTTGCTACTGATAATACCTATCACCTGACCATTTCTATCTAATACAGGTCCGCCACTGTTTCCCGGATTAGCCGCAATGCTGATTTGATATGCAGTGGTGTCTCCATAATAACCGCTTGTAGCGCTTAGATAGCCTTCGTTATAGACGATTTCTTCTCTGGGGTAGCCGAGTGTAAATATTTGTTCTGCCAGATTTGCACCGGATTTAGTCAGGCCATAAGGCAAGTTTCCTATCTTTTTGTAGGAAGAATCTGTAATCTTCAATATAGCCAGGTCTGTTTCCGGATTAGAATATACCGCAATTGCTGCAAACTGATCTCCATTAATATTTTCAACGATCAGGTTTTTTGCTTTATCCACCACATGTGCATTGGTAACCACATAACCCCGTCCATCAAGCAGAAATCCGGTAGCTCTGAAGTTTGCTTCAAACGGAACCTTTCGGGTAGTAGCTACATCATTAAGTTTGTGTTCCATCTGACTCAATTTGTGTTCAAACTGATTCAGTTTATTATCAACCAGTGGTGTCAGTGATGCTGTTTTCTTATTTTCAGACAGAAAAGATACACCCGTAGCGGTGAGGATAGATACCACACCTGCTGCAGCCGCAGCCACGGTAATCGTACGTTTATATCGCTTCCAGATATGGATAACTTTTGCCTTAAACTTACCTCCTTTAAATTGCATAGCGCCCTCAAGTTCAAGTTTATCTTCCACATTATTCATAATATGCTTCAACTTTTGAACATCGGAGAGCCTTTCCAATTCTTCAAGAAAGAAAATATGTTCTACTGAAAGTTGGTCTATTTGCGGGTTGTTATTTCTCAGGTCTTCAAAATAGTCAGACTCTTCCTTTGTCATTTCCCCCCGGTGATATCTCTCAATGGCATCTAAAAGTAAACTCTGATCCATCTTTAATCTTCATTTTTATATTGTGAAAAGAATAATTTCTTAAGCCTCATGAGGCACTTATATTTCTGTGTTTTTGCATTGTCAGCATTTGTATATCCAAAAAGGGCCGCAATTTCAGGCATAGACTTCTTCTGTATATAAAATGCATTCAGCAGACTCTTGCACGGTTCACCCATTTTGTCCATTGCCTCTTCCATCAAGTTTAGGTCTGCATCCCTTTTTTCATGCACCTCCAATACATCCTCTACAGGGACTATTTCATCCATTGTCTCCACTCCACCTGCATAAAATCGCCTTTCCTTCTCAATTTTCTTCAACCAAAGCCTCCGGCAAACCGAATACAGGTAGGTCTTGATCTGGCATGTCAATTCAAAAGACTCAGATTTAGCATTCTCAAATAGGATAACCATTGCCTCCTGAAAGATATCCCTGGCGTCATCTGCATATCCGCTGTTTTTAATAACAAAAGATTGGATAGCTCCAAAATTTTGACGGTAAATCTGTTCAATTGCCAACGGATCATGTTCAGAAAGACCTTTGAGCAGCACTTTTTCATCATCAATTGTGTTCACCTGCCTATGGATTAATACGATTAGGGTGGAAAAGTAACCCAAAAAAAATTTTGAAAAAAGTTATTTTAAGCGGGTTACCTTTTGGAAATTCAGGTATAAAGTACAAACAAATCAAAATTTAAATCTAAAAGAACATGAAAAAATTATTTGCTGTATTGGCAGTTTCAGCTTTCTTATTTGCTTGCAACAGTGGTGCTAGCACAGAATCTACTTCTACTGATTCAACAACTGCAGTAACTCCTGCTCCGGATTCATCTGCAACTACTACTGCTCCTGCTGTAGATTCTACAGTAAAAGCAACTGTTGATTCTGCTGCTTCTAAGGTTGATTCAGCTGTTAAAAAATAAGCTGTATTTATAAGCCTTTAGATTATTCTGAAAAGCAATCTAAAGAGACCGCTTCTCATTGAGCAAGCGGTTTTTTTGTGCCTTATGAAATTTTTTTTTGTAAATTATAAAAATTGTCCATTACTTTTGCATCGCAATGAATTCAACGAAGGGTCATACCAGTTTTTACTTTAGCTACTATTTTAGCTTTTATTTTAGTAAGAGCCGGGATGCCTTTGTCGTAAAATGAAATTAGAAAATTAAACGATAATAGAGTCCCGGCTGATGAGGCCGGGACTTTTTTTTGATTATGAAAAAGAAAATCGCCATCCAGGGCTACGAAGGAAGTTTCCATCAATTAGCCGCTATCCGTCATTTCGGTCAGGATATAGATCTTATCTGTTGCAGCAACTTCCCGGATGTAGTACATGCGGTAGCAGATGATCCCGATTGTACAGGAGGGGTAATGGCTATAGAGAATTCTATCGCCGGAAGCATTTTGCCCAACTACAATCTGATAGCCAAATCCGGTCTTACCATTCCCGGCGAAATTTATCTTCAGATTGATCAGAATCTTTTGGTAAATCCGGAGGTGAAATTTGAAGACATTCATGAAGTACACTCTCATCCAATGGCTTTGCTTCAATGCTCCGACTTTCTTGAAAAATACAAATGGCGTATTGTATCTACCGAAGACACAGCCCTGAGTGCCTATCACGTACATAAGACGAAATCAAAACACATAGCAGCCATTGCCAGTTCATTTGCTGCACAACTGTTTCGTCTTAATATAATCCGGAAAGATATACACACAGAGAAAAACAACTATACCAGATTCTGGATACTTCAGAAAAATAATATCACCGATAAGAGCTCTAATAAGGCCAGTATGGTATTCCATACCGATCACAGTAAAGGAAGCCTCGCCAGGATATTGAGTAAAATCGCACAATGTGATGTCAATCTCAGTAAACTGCAATCCTTCCCCATACCCGGTAGCGATTGGAAATATTCATTTCATGCAGACTGTGAGTTTACCGATCTGGACCAGTGGTACAATATGTTACAAATTATAAAGCCGATCACTGCCGATATTAAAGTGTATGGTGTTTACAAAAACGGAAAAAATTCACCCGATGCCTGATCAAAACCTCCTCTCAAAAGAAATGAAGAACCTTGCCAATCTGAATTTCCCCATAGCCGAAAGAATCAGCGATATCAATGAATATTATTTTGCTACAAAGCTGAGGCAGATTGAATCCATGAATGCATCAGGGAGGCAAGTGATTAATCTGGGAATCGGCAGTCCTGATATGCCACCTCATCCGGATGTGATTAAAACACTCTACGAGGAAAGTATAAAACCCAATCAACATGGGTACCAAAACTACCGTGGCCATAAAGTCTTAAGAGAAGCGGTAGCAGCCTGGTACCAGAAATATTACAGGGTACAATTAAATCCGGCAACAGAAATCTTACCTCTGATCGGTAGTAAAGAAGGTATTATGCATATCTGTATGACCTATGTTAATCCGGGTGATGCCGTATTGGTACCCGATCCGGGATATCCGACTTATACCAGTGCAGCAAAAATCAGTGGTGCCAGGATTCTGACCTATTCTATTTCTGAAGAAACCGGAGAGCCGGACTTTGAAAAAATTGAAAAGCATGATCTTTCAGGGGTGAAGCTCATGTTTGTCAACTACCCACACATGCCCACAGGTATAAAAGGTTCAAAGAACGTATTTAAAAAGTTGATTGGCTTTGGCAAACGTCATCGCATATTGATTGTTCATGACAACCCATACAGCTTCATATTAAATGAAGAGCCCTTAAGTATTCTAAGCATTGAGGGGGCTAAAGAGGTAGCTATGGAGCTAAACTCTCTGAGCAAGAGTCACAACATGGCCGGATGGAGAGTGGGATTTTTACTTGCAGATGAAAAGAAGATTTCTGAAGTGATGAAATTTAAAAGTAATATGGATAGCGGAATGTTTCTTCCTCTGCAATTTGCAGCCGCCAAAGCCTTGTCGCTACAAGACGAGTGGTATGCTTCGGTAAATGAGGTATATGCGCAAAGAAGGGAAAAAGTTTTTGAACTGATGGATTTGCTTAATGCAAAGTACAAGAGAGATCAGGCGGGGCTGTTTGTATGGGCAAGGATTCCTGAGAATTATTCCTCCGGATTTGAAATGAGTGACGCCATTCTTGAATCTGCCAATGTATTTATTACACCTGGAGGGATATTCGGCCATTCAGGAAATTCATATATCAGAACGAGTCTTTGTGTAAATGAAGATGTCTTGGCAAATGCAATTAACAGAATCCAAAAATTATAAGTGATTTTTAAAATGAAGGTTACAATTATTGGTACGGGGTTAATCGGAGGATCCATGGCACTGAAACTCAGAAGGGCAGGGGTTGCAGAAAAAATATATGGCGTTGAAAATAATCCTGCTCACGCAGCAAAGGCTTTGGAAAGAAAAATTGCAGATGAAATCATACCTGTTGAAATTGCTATCAGGAATTCTGATCTGATTATTCTTGCTGTTCCGGTAAACGAGGCCATCCGTTCAATGAATAAAATACTTTCATTGGCTGACAAACAGGTAGTCATGGATGTAGGCTCTACCAAGAAATCGATTTGTGATATCGTCTCAGATCATATCCACCGTGGCCGGTTTGTTGCAACTCACCCCATGTGGGGAACGGAGTATAGTGGCCCGGATGCAGCCGTAGAAAATGCATTCACGGGAAATTCTGTGGTGATCTGCGAAAAAGAAAAAAGTGATGCAGATGCGCTAAAATTAGTTGAGAATGTCTATGCTACATTGCAAATGCGCCTTGTGTATATGAATGCACGCGATCACGACATACACGCTGCTTACGTAAGTCATATTTCACACATTACTTCGTTTGCGCTTGCAAATACCGTATTGGAAAAGGAGAAAGAAGAAAGTGCCATTTTCGAAATGGCAAGTGGCGGATTTGAAAGTACTGTACGGCTCGCCAAGAGCAGCCCCGATATGTGGTTGCCCATCTTCATGCAAAACAGAGAAAATGTATTGGATGTCTTGAATGAACACATTTCACAGTTAAAAAAATTTCGCAGTTGCCTTGAAAAGGACAACTATGAGTACATGAGAACATTGATGGAAGATGCGAACAAAATCAAAAAAATCATTAAATAGCAAATATTATGTCAACACAAACCCAGACTATGAAATCAACAATTCTTGAAAAATGGTCAAAACGCCCTCTCATCATCAGCGGCCCATGCAGTGCGGAGAGAGAAGAACAGGTTTTACAAACAGCCAGATCACTTGCCGCTACAGGTAAAGTAGATGTACTGCGCGCAGGTGTTTGGAAACCCAGAACCAAACCCGGAATGTTTGAGGGAATCGGCGTAAAAGCATTGCCTTGGATGGCACATGCCAGACAAGAAACAGGCCTTCCCCTTGCTGTAGAAGTTGCTACAGCACGACATGTCGAAAATGCACTTCAGTTTGACATAGATCTTTTGTGGATCGGAGCGCGCACTACTGTAAATCCATTCAGCGTACAGGAAGTGTGTGATGCATTGCGTGGCACAGATGTTCCGGTCTTAATCAAGAACCCAATCAATCCCGATCTGGAATTATGGAGTGGTGGTATAGAAAGGCTTATCAAGGCCGGGGTGAAACACATCGGAATGATTCATCGCGGATTTTCCAACTACGGCAATACCGAATACAGAAACGCACCTATGTGGCATTTGCCCATAGAAATGAAAAGACGCTACCCTGAAATGCTGATCATTTGTGATCCTTCTCATATTTGCGGAAACAGAGTGTTGCTGCAATCCATTTCTCAAAAAAGTATAGACCTTGGATTTGGCGGATTAATGGTAGAGACTCACCCCGATCCGGATAATGCCTGGAGTGATGCCAAACAACAAATCACTCCGGATACACTTTCAAAAATGCTTGACGAATTAATCTGGCGTGATGAAAGTACTCAGGAAAAAGAGTTTCTGACAGCATTGGCTACACTGAGAGAACAGATTAATCAAATTGACGATGAATTACTTTCACTGATCGGACAGCGAATGAAGATTGCAGATAAAATCGGCCAATACAAGAAAGAAAACAAAATCACGATTTTGCAAACCCAAAGGTGGAATGATATTCTTTCCAAGGCATATACAAAAGGAGAGAAATTCAATCTGAGCAAAGACTTTATCACAAAATATTTTGATGCCATCCACATGGAAAGTATCAATCATCAAAATAAAATAATGAATGACTAACCAAACGGAAGAAACAACGGTAAATATTGATTCTGCAACTGTAAGGTGTTATTTCAATATTTCGGCAGAAAGACTTATCAGGGATTTACCTGCGGAGAAAGTATTCTTTGTCACTGATGAAAATGTTTTCAATGCACATCCTGAGTTGTTTCCAAGGGAAAGGCTGATCATTATTCCCTCTGGTGAGCCTAATAAGAACCTGGATACAGTAAGCAGGGCGATAGATGAATTGCATGATTTGGAAGCAGGCCGTGATGCGTATTTAATAGGCATTGGAGGAGGAGTAGTAACCGATGTATCCGGTTTTATTGCTTCTGTGTATTTGAGGGGAATAAAATTTTCATTTGTGCCTACATCAATTCTGGCTATGGTAGATGCAGCTATAGGTGGTAAGAATGGTGTAAATGCAGGGCAAATAAAAAATCAGATTGGAGTTATCCGGCAGCCTCAGTCATTATACTTTGATTTCTCAACCCTTCAGTCATTGCCTGAAGACGAATGGATCAGCGGATTTGCAGAAATTATCAAGCATGCATGTATAAGGGATAAAGAAATGTTTCAATTTCTGGAAAATAACACCTTGGAGGAAATCAGAAAAGATGAAAATGTACTGTCTGAACTCATCCGAAAAAATGTAAACATTAAACTCAACATTGTAGCGGAAGATGAAAATGAAATGGGGGCCAGGAGGCTGTTAAATTTTGGACATACACTCGGGCACTCCATTGAAAATCTGACAAAACTACCACATGGTTTTGCGGTCGCTGTAGGGATGGTTTTCGCTTGCAGAATTTCGGAAAGGTTATCAGGTTTTGATCCTGAAAACACAAAACGGCTGATTCAATTACTGCAAAAATATCACTTGCCTGTTTCTGTTCCCTTCGATAAAGATGCAGCATGGCGACTTTTGGTTCATGATAAAAAGAAAGCAGGCGACCATATTCACTTCATCCTTCTTAATGAAATAGGAGAAGGGGTAGCAAAGAAGTTGCCTCTGACCGAACTGAAAAATCTATTTTTTGAAATGTAATTTTATCAACCGACATGCTTGTCAAAGTACTACCATCAACACTCCAGGGATCAATCAACGCACCAGCCAGCAAGAGCTATACACAGCGTGCCTGCGCTGCTGCACTGATTACCCATGGCACTACCGTCATTCATGAGATCGGTCATAGCAATGATGAAAAAGCCGCAATCGGCATCATTAAAAAACTGGGAGCTTCTGTAGAAATGAACGACCGCGTATTGACAGTGGTTTCCAATGACCACATTTATAAGTATCGGGATACAAGGCGCAGCCTTGTGGTGGATTGCGGTGAAAGTGGTCTGAGTATGCGTATGTTTACCCCCATCGCTTCTCTGTTTAATTTTGATATTACATTTACAGGAAAGGGGAGCATTCTCACAAGGCCAATGGAATTCTTTGAGAAGTATTTGCCGAAAGCCGGTGTGGAAGTGACTTCCAATGAAGGGAGATTACCTATTACCATCAGAGGGCCTATTGATCCCCGGAATATTACAGTAAGTGGTGAGTTGAGTTCTCAGTTTCTCACCGGAATGTTATTTGCCTATGCGAAAGCTGCAGCCAAACCACTTACTATCAAAGTGAAAAACCTTCAGAGTAAGCCATACATTGACTTAACGCTCTCTGTGCTCAGGCATTTTGGATTTGAGGTAGTAAACAACGATTATGAGTCCTTCGGGGTCATCCCTCAACAAGCTACACCGCTCAATGCCATCAAATACACAGTGGAAGGTGATTGGAGCAATGCCGCCTTTCTATTGGTGGCTGGTGTGGTTTCCGGAAAAATTTCTTTTAAAGGAATGAATACAGAATCCCTGCAGGGAGACAAAAAAATATTGGAAGCACTGTATCATTGCGGAGCCGATGTGAAAATTTCCGGGAAGTCAATTTCAACTTCCGGAGGAAATTTGAAAGCATTTGATTTTGATGCGACTCATTGCCCGGATTTATTTCCTCCATTGGTAGCACTGGCTGCTTATTGCAAGGGGACAAGTACCATCACGGGTGTCTCCCGGTTATTGCACAAAGAAAGCAACCGGGCAATTGCATTACGTGATGAATTTGGTAAAATGAATGTACCTGTCGAAATCAATGGCGATATTATGAAAATCAGAGGAGGCAACCTCATCAAAGGAGCAAAAGTCAAATCACATAACGATCACAGAATAGCGATGGCATGCGCTGTGGCTGCATTAGGTGCAAAAGGCAAAACAGAGATCGCCGATGCCCAGGCGGTATCGAAGTCCTATCCGGATTTTTATAAAGACCTTAAAAAGACCGGCGCCAATATCAGCGGCTTTTAATAATTTCAGGCGATACCATCCAGAAATTGTGAATGAATGTAATCCACCACAGAGGTCATGCTCTTGGTTTTTTCAAAAACTGCAATTTGCCTGTCGGCACCGGTTCCATGTTCCAGAATGCTGTGTACATTGTTAATCGTATTTCTGATTCCGAGAGGAGCACTTACATCATCTATGAAGTCAAGCAATTCCAAAATAAGTACCCGGGTATTTACTTCAGATTCTTTTCCGAAATCGATCAGGCTTCCTTCAATGCCATACCGGCTTGCCCTCCATTTATTTTCATTGATTAGCATTCTCGGATAAGAAATAAAATTCAGGTTCTGCATTCTCAATTTGTACAACTTGGCACATATTCCCTGAAATAAAGCAGCCAGGGTGATGGTCTCCTGCACGGTTAGTGGAATATCACAGATTCTAAACTCTACTGTATTGAAGAAAGGATGTACCCTGAGATCCCACCATATTTTTTTTGCGTTGTCAATACAGTTTGTCTTGACAAGCAGCTTCACATAATTGTCGTAGTCTTCTATGCTCGCAAAATAATCCGGAATTCCAGTACGGGGAAACTTATCGAAAACTTTGGTACGAAATGATTTATAGCCGGTCAACCGTCCTTCCCAAAAGGGTGAGTTGGTACTCAGAGCATAAATATGTGGTAAAAAATACCGGGCAGAATTCGCAATGTGGATTGCCATTTCACGGGTTTCCATTCCTACATGCACATGGAGTCCGAAGATAAGATTGCTTCTTGCTGCTTCCTGCAATTCTTTAATAATCTCATTGTACCTGAAATGATCTGTGATCAGTTGCCGCTCCCAATGGCTGAATGGATGGGTACCCGCAGCACCTACCCACAGGCCCAGATCACCCGCAATATTGCTGATGGTTCTTCTTAGGTTACTGACATCCATAAAAGCCTCGTCAACATTCTGGCAGATATCGGTACCAACTTCCACCACTGCCTGATGCATTTCAGCTTTTACTTTGTCTTTAATCACCTTTTCCCCTTCCTGTACTATCTTTTGTTCATGGCTCCGCAGTTCTCTTGTTTCAGGGTCAATCACCATGTATTCCTCTTCCACACCTATGGTAAAGTGTCTGTATTTTATATTTGACATCGGATGAAATATTTAGTCGGAAGAGATGAATTAATAGAGCTTTTCTCTGGTAATACCTTTCCTTACAAATTCGCCCCAGGTAAGATTGTCCTTTCCATCTTCATGTTGCAAGGCCCTTTCGATCGCATAGTTGGCAGCAGTCTCCACCACCCAGTCAAAATTTTCCTGACCCACACTCGTTACCTCAGCATCGGGTGCAGGGTTTCCAAAGTCAATCGCATAAGGAACTCCATCTCTTACTGCTAACTCTACTGTATTAAAATCATACCCCAAATACTTGCAAAGCCTCTTTACGATATCGCTCATCAACCGATGTCTTTTTTCGTCGGGCTTAAAATCTGCCACATACCTCAGGTGATGCGGGTTGCGTGGTTCGTAAGGCATAATGCGCACTTCCTTGCCTCCTATGCAATAGCATCTGTAATATTCTTCAAAAACAATTTCTTCCTGAAGCATCATAATCAACTCTCCGGTTTCGCCGTGTTTGGTAAAGAAATCATCTACATTCATTACTTTGTAAACACTCTTCCACCCACCTCCTGCATGTGGTTTCATGTAGGCAGGAAATCCAATCATATTGAAGATAGATTCCCAATCAAGGGGATAGGCCAGATTGCTAAATGATTGATCGGAAGTATCCGGTGGCATTACACTGGATGGGATGATAACCGTCTTGGGAACAGGCACATCAATCTTAGTCGCTAATGCATTATTAAAAAACTTTTCATCGGCACTCCACCAGAATGGGTTGTTGATAACCGCTGTGCCGCAAATAGCTGCATTTTTCAGAAAAGCCCGGTAGAATGGAATATCCTGACTGATTCTGTCGATAATGACGGCGTATCCATTGCTTTCACCCTGCACGACCTTGTCAATATACACAGGCTCAGCGACGATACCTTCTACTTTTTTTTCATTCACTCTTTTGACAAAGGCCTCAGGAAAACTTCTTTCCTTGCCGTAAAGTATTCCAATCTTTTTCATAATAAATAATTTAGCTGTTGTATAACAATAATTTTCTTTCTAAATATATAGCATAAAAAGATAACTCAAACGTTTATCCTTTAAAAAGTTTTGGATTTCATAATTCAAAAAGTTTATTTTTACTTCGATTCTATATGGTAATTGAAACAAGTGTGATAGAGAGCAAACGCTTTATCCTGAAATCAGAATTTTTGTCGAGATTGGTGAAAGTTGACTTTTATTTTCCGCCAACTTCAACTGCACTTAACTATTCGCCGCATCTGTTGCTTATTAACGATGGGCAGGATCTGGTGACCATGAAGTTTGAGGATATCATTGACAAACTATACAAGGACAAGGAAATTTCGCCGGTATTGTGTGTCGGGATTCATTGCAGTGCCGACCGGAGGCAGGAGTACGGTACAATAGGAGTTCCGGACTACATGGGACGTGGCTCTAAGGCAGGGCTGTATGAAAAGTTTGTTTTGAATGAACTGATTCCTTTCATCCGGAAAGAATCAGGTTTTCAGAATTTTTCTGATTTATCATTTAGTGGATTTTCCCTGGGCGGCCTTTCTGCGTTGGATTTGGTGTGGGCCCATCCGGAATTGTTTACCAATGCCGGAGTATTCAGCGGATCGTTGTGGTGGAGAAACGTTTCGCAGGATGATCCGGCGTTTGTTGAGGAGAATCATCGCATTATGCACCAGAAAATCAAGGCCGGAAAATATATCACACATCTTCGTTTTTTCTTTGAGACAGGAACGCTGGATGAGACTGCGGACAGAAACAACAACGGTATTATCGATTCTATTGACGACACCATATCTATCATCAGCGATCTTGAAGATTTGGGCTACCGGCATGAAAATATCGCCTATGTTGAATTAAAAGATGGGAAGCATGATGTACCTACATGGGCGAGAGCCTTTCCATATTTTCTGAAATGGGCATTTGAGCAGAAATAATTCTTTTTTAGAATCATCATATCATGTAATATTGCAGTCCTCAATGAAGCCCGGGTGGCGAAATTGGTAGACGCACTGTCTTCAGGTGGCAGCATTCGCAAGGATGTGCTGGTTCGAATCCAGTCCCGGGCACAATTCTTTAATGGCAGAAAGAATTTCATTTATAAGATTCTTCCCTGAAT
>CAYXAL010000045.1:0-12757 GCA_964463015.1 uncultured Ginsengibacter sp. | reverse complement strand
ACATAAAACAAAAAACCACCATGATTTTTCATGATGGTTTTGTGGTGTGGGGCGGTCCGCCGCGGCGGAGAACTGCTTCCGGAAGGATTTTCAATTCAGGATGACCTATATGCCCATTGGGAATTTTTCTTTAATCATTTTTTTTATCAGGTCTCTTCCGACCCCTGTCTTAAAAAACTTTTCACGCAGTATGGCTTCACTCCTGGTCTCAAATTGCTCTGAATGCAATAACTCCCACGGACGGTATCTCTTGGTATAGCCGACTTCTGAAGTTACATTATGTTCGTTAAGCCTTCGGTTCAAATCATCAGTATGACCGGTATAGTGTTTTCTGAATGAAGGAGAGAATAGGATGTAAACAACGTACATAAAACAAAAAACCACCATGATTTTTCATGATGGTTTTGTGGTGTGGGGCGGGATCGAACCGCCGACACAAGGATTTTCAGTCCTTTGCTCTACCGACTGAGCTACCGCACCTTGTCACTTTATTCGTTTCGCTTCATCAACTTGCTCTATCCCGATTTCCTTCGTCATCGGGACCTTGTTTTTCTAACACTCCTGCGTCGTGTTGAAAAACTACGGCCGACTGAGCTACCGCACCATTACTTTCCTGCCTATTCACCTTGCGGGCGGCAAAAATAGGGCTTTCAGTCTATTTTCTTATAGAAATCATCAAAAAAATTTAATTACCAAATTCTGAAAGAAATTTGATACGCATGATCTTCAACTGCTCTAATGAATAATTCCCTTCCGACAGTTCTTTTTGAGCTATTTCAAGGCTTGAAGTCTCGCATCCCTTAAAATAATCAATGATTTCCTCCCGTTCATACTCATCTATCCATTCTTCTATGGCGTAGTCCAGATTTAACTTGGTTCCGCTGGCCACAATCGTCTCCATTTCATCAAGTAATTCGTTCAGACTAAGAGTCTTATGTTTTGCAATGGTTTCCAGTGGAAGTTTCTTGTCAATGTTTTGAATAATGAAGACTTTGTTGCTGCTCTTATTTACCACAGATTTTACCACAAAATCATCGGGTTTTTCGATTTCATTTTCCTCCACATATTTTGCAATCATTTCGATAAACGGTTTCCCAAACTTCATAGCCTTACCTATACTAACTCCCTGGCATTTTTCCAGTTCTTTTGAAGTGGTTGGATAGAGGGTAGCCATATCTATCAGGCTGCTTTCCAAAAAAATAATAAATGGAGGCAATCCTCTCTTTTTACCTTCTTTCTGGCGGAGATCCTTGAGCATCTCAAAGAGTTTTTCATCGGCAGCTACACCCTCACTGTTGTCAGAAACATCTTCATCATCATCTCCATCTGTTTCATAGATGTGATTGATAGCAATCTTAAATGACCGTGGTTTTTTAAGAAATGCTTTACCCTTATCAGAAAACTTCAGTACTCCGTAATCAGCAATATCTTTTTGCAGATAATTTTCAAGAATTAATTGCCTTACCAACGAATTCCAGTAAAGTTCATCATGATCTTTGCCGGTACCAAATACAGGGATATCATCGTGTTGATACATTTTGATCTGAGGGTTTGCCTTACCCATGATCACCGGTATTACGTAATTGATGGGGAATCGCTCTTCTAGTGCTTCAACTACTTTCATTGCGATCAATGCCTCTTTTTGTGATTCGATGAGCTCCTTCGGATTCTTACAGTTGTCGCACTTGCCACCGCAATTGTCCTGTTCATATTGTTCGCCAAAATAATTGAGTAACATTTTTCTGCGGCAGACAGCGCTCTCTGAATAAGCTACAGTTTCTCTGATTAATTGAGCCCCTATTTCCCGCTCAGTAAGCGTTTTATCCCGCATCAGGTGCTCTAACTTTGCCACATCGTTGTGGGAATAGTATAGGATACATTTACCTTCTAATCCGTCTCTGCCTGCTCTGCCTGTTTCCTGGTAATAGTTTTCGATTGACTTTGGAATATTGTAATGGATCACAAAACGGATGTCGGGTTTGTCGATGCCCATCCCAAAAGCAATAGTCGCAACTATGACCTGAATTTTTTCGTTCAGAAATTTGTCCTGCCGCTCGGATCTGATTTTTGCATCCAATCCGGCATGATAGGCTGCTGCTTTGATTCCGTTTGCATTAAGTACATCGGCGATCTCTTCCGTGGTTTTTCTGTTGAGTGAATAGATAATACCACTCTTGCCTTTATGATGTGCGATGAATTTTACAATATTTTTGAGGGTTTGTTCCTTCTTTACTTTGGGCTGCACTTCATAATAAAGATTGGGCCGGTTGAAGGAAGAGATAAAAATCTTTGGATTTCTTAATCCAAGGTTTTGAACGATATCACTCTGAACTTTGGGAGTGGCAGTAGCCGTGAGTGCAATGACAGGAATGTTGACTCCTATTTTATCAATGACTTCTCTTAGTCTTCTGTATTCCGGTCTGAAATCATGGCCCCACTCGCTGATACAATGTGCTTCATCCACAGCGATGAATGAAATTTTCAGATCTTTGAAAAACTCTACATTGTCTTCTTTGGTCATCGTTTCAGGAGCTACGTAGAGTAGTTTGGTTTTCCCGGTGGTCAGGTCATCTTTCACCTCTTTGATTTGCCCTTTGTTCAGCGTACTGTTCATAAAGTGAGCAATGTCGTCTGTACTGCTGTATCCCCGCACGAGATCTACCTGGTTTTTCATCAGGGCTATCAGGGGAGACACTACCAATGCGCATCCCTCACTGATGATGGCCGGTAATTGATAGCAGAGACTCTTACCTCCTCCGGTAGGCATTATGACAAATGTGTCGTCTCCATTGAGCACACTATTGATTACTTCTTCCTGAGGATGTTTAAATTTTTTGAAGCCAAAATATTTTTGTAATTCTTTTGTAAGATCAACGTCTGATTTTTTACGGATGGGTTGTGCCGGTTTTTTTTCCGGCTTTTTAGTTTTAGGTTTTATTGTAGGCATTGGTAAAAAATTCTATTCCTTCATAAATTTAAAAAAGGGTTTCAAAGTTAATTCAAATGAAAGTTAAAAAGCAGGGGTAAAATCTTTTTAACAATCATATTTTTTGTAGTGTCTAAAGGAAGGCGATAGAAAGATACAAATAAATCGTGGGAAAGAAAACTATCTTTTTTTGAAGTAAATTCTTTTAGGTTTGCAGCACGATTGTATTAATTTCAGAACAGTTTGAAACCAAAAGAAACGATATCCACAAAAGATCCCATCGCAGAGACAGCTAAGGAAACAATCATTACCGAAGGAAACGCTGTAATGAGTCTGGTTGGTTATGTTAATAATGATTTTGAGAAGGCAGTAAAAATGATTTTTGAAAGCAAAGGCAGGCTTATCGTGAGCGGTATCGGAAAGAGCGCATTGATTGCTCAAAAGATTGTGGCCTCTTTAAACAGTACCGGTACACCTTCAATTTACCTGCATGCAGGAGATGCCTTGCATGGAGATGTGGGGATGGTACAGCCGGAAGATATCGTGATGATTGTAAGTAAGAGCGGGGAAAATCAGGAAATTACTTTGCTTGCCCAATTGATAAAAAATTTTAAGAATACAGTGATTGCATTGTGTGGGAATAGTGAAAGCACCCTGGTCAGGAGTGCAGATATATTTTTAAATACAACAGTTAAGGCAGAAGCGTGTCCGAATAATCTGGCACCAACCAGCAGCACAACTGCCCAAATGGTTATGGGAGATGCATTGGCTGTTTGCCTGATGAAACTAAGAGGGTTTGAGGCAGAAGACTTTGCAAAGTTTCACCCCGGGGGTACCCTGGGTAAGAAACTATATCTTAGGGTAGTAGATTTGTATGTACAGAATGAACGTCCTGAAGTGAAGCCTGACAGCGGAATTAAAGATGTGATCATCGCTATCACAAAAAGCAGATTGGGTGCAGCAGTGGTGACTTCGCCCTACAATGAAGTTGTGGGTATTATTACAGATGGCGACCTTCGGCGAATGCTTGAGAAAAATATTTCTGGACAAAATATCTTTGATCAGGATTTAACTGCTAAAGATATTATGAGCCGTTCACCCAAATCAATCAACCCTGATGAACTTGCCATTGAGGCCTTGAACAGAATGAGAGCAAATAACATTACCCAATTGGTAGTTGCCGATGAGAATGGATATAAGGGTATTATCCATTTGCACGATCTTGTCAGAGAAGGTATAATTTAATATTTAAGATGAAGAACAACAACAATAATTATGTGGCTATTATGGCAGGCGGTATTGGCAGCCGTTTTTGGCCGGTGAGCAGAATGGATCATCCGAAACAATTTCTGGATATTTTAAATACCGGAAAGACACTGATCAAATCTACGTTTGATCGTTTTGCCGAATTTATCCCGAAGGAAAATATCTATGTAGTGACGGCTGCAGAATACAGAAAGCTTGTAGAGCAGCAATTACCCGACATAAACCCGGCAAATATTATTTGTGAGCCATCCAGAAAAAATACCGCACCCTGCATTGCCTATATCAGTACAAAATTGTTGCAGTTAAATCGTAATGCAAATCTCATCTGCGCCCCTGCTGATCACCTGATTTTAAATGATACAGGATTTATCAAAGTCTGCCTGGAGGCATTGGGGTTTACTTCTGAAAACAATGCACTTGTGACCTTAGGTATTAAACCAACCAATCCGAATACGGGATACGGTTATATTCAATATGAGCAACCCGCTGTTTCTGATAATGTTTATAAAGTGAAAACCTTTACTGAAAAGCCGGATCTGGAACTTGCCAAAACCTTCCTGGCAAGTGGCGACTTTTTGTGGAATTCGGGCATTTTTGTCTGGCAGGCAAAAAATATTGTTCATGCATTTGAGAAATACCTGCCTGAAGTCTTTGAACTTTTTGATGGCGCCAAAGGAGCTATGAACACCGGTAGAGAGAGTGAGGCGATGGAATTGGTTTATCCCCTTTGCGTAAATATTTCGATTGACTATGGCATCCTGGAGAAGGCAGATAATGTGTATGTTATTCCCGCTTCTTTCGGCTGGAGCGACCTGGGCACATGGGGAAGTGCTTATGAGAATCTGGAGAAAGACTATATGGAAAATGCAGTGGCCGGCCAGAATGTAATCCTTTTTGATTCTACAAAAAATATAGTGCATTCCTCCGGTGAGAAATTGATCTTGCTTCAGGGGCTGGAGGATTTTATCGTTGTAGATACGCCCGATGCATTGCTTGTTTGCAGAAAGGATAAAGAGCAACATGTCAAAGAATATATCGCAGAGGTAAGACGAAATAAAGGCGATAAATATTTATAATGATTAAAAGTAAAATAGATGTAGGTGAAACGATTTTTACCACAATGAGCAGGTTGTCGACCGAACATAAAGCGATCAACCTCGGACAGGGTTTCCCTGACTTTGATATGGATCCTGTTCTGGTAGAATTAGTCAATCGTGCTATGCGTGAAGGCCATAACCAATATGCTCCTCTTGCAGGCATTCATTCATTGAGAGAAAGAATTTCAGAAAAAATAAACTTTTTGTATAACCTGCAGGTTGACCCTATAACAGAAGTCTGCATTACACCCGGAGCTACTTATGCAGTCTATACCGCACTCACCACCGTTTTGAATAAAGGGGATGAAGTCATTGTCTTTGAACCGGCGTATGATAGCTATATTCCAAACATTGAAATCAATGGAGCTGTTCCGGTAAAAGTGCCGCTTTCATTGCCGGATTTTAAGATTGACTGGGAAAGAGTGAAAAAGGCAGTTACTTCGAGGACAAAGATGATCCTGATAAATACACCCCACAATCCGACAGGGATGCTGTTTTCAGAGTATGATATGCAGATGCTTACCGAGATTGTACTTCAAAATGACCTGTATTTGCTGAGTGATGAAGTGTATGAGCATATTGTTTTTGAAGTTGGAAAATTTGAGAGTGTATTAAAATACCCCAAGTTGTTTCAAAGAAGTTTTGTAACCTACTCCTTCGGGAAAGTTTATCATTGTACAGGATGGAAAACAGGTTATTGTATTGCGCCGCATCAATTGATGAATGAATTTAAAAAGGTACACCAATACAATGTGTTTTGTTGTTTTAGCCCTGTACAGTTTGCCCTTGCAGAATATTTGCAGAACAGGAAGGCTTATCTAGGACTCGGTTTGTTTTTTCAGCCTAAACGTGATTTGCTTACCGAACAACTTCATTCGGTAGGATTCAGGCCACTGCCTACTTATGGCAGCTTCTTTCAATTGTTTGATTATACTTCATTAAGTGATCTGGATGAACTCTCGTTTGCAAAAAGGCTTACCACGGAAGCAGGCGTATCTGCAATACCCGTTTCTGCATTCTACTCAGACAAGAGGAATCAGGGGTTACTCAGATTTTGTTTCGCAAAAGAAGAAAGTACAATTCTTGAAGCAGGAAAAAGACTTGGTGAATATTTTAGGAGTTGAGACCGGATTCATTTCAAACCTATCGTTATAAGCATAAGGGAACCGGGTGAGTTTTTTGTAATTTATTAAGCCAAATGTATTGCTAAATAAATTGTAATTTAAACGCTAAAATAATTAGTGTTGATAAATAATATTCTCTATATTTGCCCAAGCAATAACTTTACATTTTACACTTAACAAAGCAATTTTATGGCATCTGCAAATACAGAAAAGACAGATAAGGTTTCAGAAAAACTGAAGGCTCTGAAACTCACAATAGACAAGATAGACAAGGATTTTGGAAAAGGCAGTGTGATGATGATGAATGAACGTTCGCAGGAGCCTCATGAGGTAATATCCACCGGCTCGATAGGGTTGGATGTTGCACTTGGAATCGGAGGGCTTCCTAAAGGAAGGGTAATTGAAATTTACGGGCCTGAGTCTTCAGGCAAAACTACCTTGGCGATTCATGTGATAGCTGAGGCGCAGAAGAAGGGTGGTGTGTGCGCTATTATTGATGCTGAACACGCATTTGATAATGTGTATGCCAAAAAGCTCGGCGTAGATGTGGACAATCTGCTCATCAGTCAGCCGGATTATGGCGAGCAGGCATTGGAGATTGCAGACCGTTTGATTTTGAGCGGCGCATTGGATGTGGTCGTAATAGACTCCGTAGCGGCGTTGGTACCCAAAGGGGAGTTGGAAGGTGAAATGGGCGACAGTAAAATGGGTCTCCAGGCAAGATTGATGAGCCAGGCCTTGAGAAAACTAACGGGTACGATCAACAAAACAAAGTGTTGCTGCATATTTATTAACCAGCTTCGTGAAAAGATCGGAGTGATGTTTGGAAATCCGGAAACCACCACCGGTGGAAATGCATTAAAGTTTTATTCTTCTGTACGGTTGGACATACGCAGGCTTGCTCAGATTAAGGACGGTGATCAGGCAGTGGGTAACAGGGTAAAGGTGAAAGTAGTAAAAAACAAGATGGCACCTCCTTTCAGAGTAGCTGAGTTTGATATCATATATGGAGAAGGTGTATCTAAATCCGGAGAAATCATTGATATGGGTGTGGATATGGGAATCGTTCAAAAAAGTGGAAGTTGGTTTAGCTATGAAGGCAATAAGCTTGGCCAGGGCAGGGACGCAGTAAAAGCTCTTTTGTTGGATAATCCCGAATTGGCTTCGGAAATCGAGGGCAAAATCAAAGCAAAAATAGCTGAGGCGAATGCCTGATCATTATTGAAGACAAATTCAAAACAGAAAAGCCCTGTGCGCGTACGCAACAGGGCTTTTCAATTCAACTCCAAAGGGTTTTAGATAAAGCTTATGAAGGGTATCGGAGATTTTTTTATCTCAGGAAGATCGTATTTGATTTCTGCGGTCTGCCCCTTGATGTTTTCCAGTTTCTTGTCTATTTCTTTTCGTTGTTTCAAAAGAGAATCCTGAATTTTTTCCATTTCCTTTTTATGCGCTTCTTTCGTGGAGTCGATGGCTTTTTCCATTTTTTCTATTTGTAATTGCTGCTCCTGTTTGAGAGAGTCCACTTTCAATGGACCTTTGTATCGGTAATTACTTCCGTCGTTTCCCTCATCATTGTCATCGCCATCCACAGAATGAAGCCCATCTTCTTTCATGATGTATTCTTCTCCAAGCATAAAGTCGTAATCGGATTCCATTCGTCCCCAATTGCGGTCATCATAATCCACTATTCCAAGTTTTACCCGGTTTCTGTAGCCGAATGATTTGTTTATTTTAATCCGGTGACCTACCGGTACACCAATGGATACTTCTACGATCTGGTTTCTGAGCTTATCCGTTTTATTGATCGATATGGAATTGTCCAAGTATAATGTACTATCTGTCTGATATCCGTTGAAGTTGATTTTTGAAGCCAGCCTGTCTGCTTCTCTTCTTGTAGGGCCGTTGCTCATCTTTACATACCGGATTTGGAAACTGTCGTTGGGAGATTGTACGATTCTGAGTCTTACATTCCCAATCAATGCCGTATCTTCTGAAATACCGAACTCTGAATAAGGTTCAAACCTGAACCATCCTCTCCACCGGAAGTCTTTTGTCTGAATTGGTTTTATTTCCATGTAAGCTACCTCCGGATTTTTGAGGGCAATAGATTCCTCATAAATCGTACTGGTAGATTTAAAATCCCTTCCTACCAGGCTGATGAGTGAGAAGAGGCAAATCCATCCCAATATCCACAATCCAATGAAGGAATAGCGGATGGCATTGTTGCTTTTCATTCTGGCAATCTTACGAATGATGTAGGTGATGATCCCAACTACCGGCACTCCTATAAAGAAAATCAAGGTACCCCAGGCCATCACGTTTTGCCACCCATCAGTAATCACATAACTCTTTAGAGGAAAAATCCCTATCGCTACAAAGGCAACTGAAAAGACTGCCACGATGACTGCAAATGCCACACATGCAAGAATTATGTAGAGTACAATCTTTATCAGAAGTGTAATAATGTTACCGATGGCAGCACCACCACGATTTACAGCATGGCCAAAGTCTTTGCGTAGTTCAGGGCCTCTGTCTTTCATGAATTCACCGGCTTCCTTGCCTAATTTGTTCATCCTGTCACTTACACCTTTCATTTCTTTCACTACTGATTCTTTAATAGAATTCAGGTCAACTTTCTCGCCTTTCATCTCCAATTTTTCACTGGTTGTTTTTGCTTCAGGAATGACTAACCACAGGATGATGTATAAGAGGAATGTGCCCGGACTGAATGTGAAGCTCACAAAGTTTGGAAAGGTGAGACCGGCAAAGTTGTGCCACCGGAATATGAATGTGATAAAGGGAAGCAGGAAGATGATTCTTGGAATCCATGGATTGATATCAAAGTAGCTGCCTATTCCTCCACACACTCCTCCGATCATTTTGTCGTCGGGGTTACGGTAAAGCCGCTTGTGTGGTGTACCCATTGTCAGATTTGAATTGACGGGCAAGAATATCCAGAGTACCAGATAGGCAATAAATCCAATTCCTGAAATGATAAACAACAATCTTACAAGCCATGCATCTACACCAAGGTAAGCGCCGATACCACTACACACACCTCCGAGTATTTTGTTGGTTTCATCCCGGTAGAGCCGCTTGCCTCTGTAATTCCATTGGGATTGTTGTTGTGTAGAAGTGGATGTGCTCTCTTTGGAATCCTTTGGCTCACCTTCTGCCTGATCAAAGTCTGCCGGCCTTCCCATATTATTGATAATGGCATTTACGTCATCATCGGTAATGCAGGTAGCGCCATTCTTTAATCTCTGCTGAAACAGTTCGCTGATGCGACTTTCGATGTCGTTGATGATTTCATCCTTACCTTCTTCTTCAGCAAAGTAATTTTTCAGACTGTTTGTGTAATCCTGAAGTATGTCATATGCCGTTTCTTCAATCGGAACCACGACACCCTGGAAATTGATATTTATTACCTTTTTCATTTTATTTCGATTATAGTGAAGTTGAATTATTTTATATTGATTCTTTTGCTTTGCCTGTGATGGTGTCCACTGCATTGGCCAGTTCATTCCAGGTAGCTTCCAGTTCATTATAAAATGCTGCACCTTTTTCCGTCAGGGAAAAATACTTTCGTGGGGGGCCACTGGTACTTTCCACCCATCTGTACGTTAACAGTTCTGCATTTTTAAGTCTGGTAAGGAGCGGGTAAAGCGTTCCTTCGAGGATGTTCAGGTTTGCTGATTTCATCATGTCAATAATGTCACTCGGGTAAGCCTCCCCCAATTTGATGATTGACAGGATGCAAAACTCAAGCACTCCCTTGCGCATCTGGCTTGCTGTATTTTCTATGTTCATGTCCTGAAGTTTTTGCTCTTATGCACAATTGCAGAACAAAAATATGTAATTTTTAAATACTATGCAATACATACTACCTGTTTAGAAAAAGTATTTTTGAAAATAAATTCAAAACTTATTGATAATCAACAGTATATTCATTTTGTGTCTGAGAATAAACTCGGTGATTTTTGATGAAGGGTATTATTAATGGATGAATGGAGCTTGATTGGAGGTTTAATAAAATGTATTTCCTTTGTCTGAATGGAATCTGCTTCTTACAAAGTTGTTATCCAATTGTCCATTGACGATCCGGAGGTTCACCAGTCTGTTATTCAACAAATACAAAACCTGATTGATGACTTGCCTCACATAATCATTGAACTTGTTATCCATTCAAGAGGTATCCAAATAGCCTTGAAGAGTTGCAGCCTGAAGAATAAATTGGAATATTTGGTAAAACATCATGAGGCTTGTATTTTAGTATGCAGTAATACATTACGATCTCAAAGTCTGAATGCTGAAGATCTGATGCCCTTTGTAAAGGTCATTCCATCCGCAGTAGGGCATTTGGTCAGGAGACAACAGGAAGGATGGAGTTATCTTAAAGCAGGATTCTGATAAACCTTTGATAATGCAATTACCCTATTTTTTTGAAGAGAATTTATCCGCAGGAATTTCAGATTTTGAACTTTCTGAAGAAGCTGCACGTCACATCGCACAGGTATTGCGTATGAGGGAGGGTGAAGAACTATTGCTTACCAATGGTAACGGACTTGAAGTGCGTGCAATCCTTCGTCATGTGGAAAGAAAAAAAGTATTGGCCTCTTTTGTTGACAGTACCAATCATCTTGTGAGAGAGCAGGAGGTCGCTATTGCTATATCTCTATTGAAAAACGAAAGCCGGTTTGAGTGGTTCTTAGAAAAAGCAACAGAAATAGGTGTTGCAAAAATTTATCCGATTATTTGCCGGAGAACCGAAAGAAAATTCATGAGAATGAGCAGGATGAAAAATATTCTTGTCAGTGCCATGTTACAAAGCAGACAGGTATTCTTACCATCACTATCTGAGCCAAAAGAACTCGACCATTTATTCAATCAAGTTCACTTCAAACAAAAATATATAGCTCATTGTCTTGGCGAAAATGAAAAATCAGATTTGAAGAAATGTGTCGACTCCAATTCTTCAAGGATTATTCTGATCGGACCGGAAGGAGATTTTACAGAAGATGAAATCGCCAAATGTACAGATCAGAAATTCGTACCTGTTTCACTCGGCGAGACACGTCTGAGAACAGAAACAGCCGGCATCGTTGCGGCTGTTCTTATGATTTGAAAAAAATATTATTGTTTAATTCATTCGGCTTCTTTTTCTACCAATCGGAATCCATTGCCATGGATATTTACGATTTCCAGATTGGGATCTCCTTTCAGATACTTACGGAGTTTGGCAATATATACATCCATACTTCTGCCGTTAAAATAAGTATCGCTACCCCAAATCTTCTTCAGGGCTGTTTCTCTCGGTAATAAATCGTTTTTATATTCAGCGAGCATTTTCAGGAGTTCATTTTCTTTGGGTGACAGGGTCTGAACATCTTTCCCGACTCCCAACTGACGAAGCCTTGGATTGAAGTGATATTTCCCCAGATCGTACTCAGCATTCGCCTCCTCTTTATGAAGTTCTTCATTTCTTTTCAGAATAGCCTTTACTTTATGAAGGAGCACATCGCTGTCAAATGGTTTGGTGATGTAATCGTCGGCACCCAGTTTATATCCTTTGATGATATCATCTTTCATTGTTTTTGCTGAGAGAAAAAACAATGGCATGTCCGGATCGACATTCCTGATTTCTTCTGCAAGAGCGAAACCATCCATGTTGGGCATCATCACATCGAGCAGGCAGAGGTCAAACTTTTCCCGCTGAAAGGCAGCCAGGCCGAGCCGCCCGTCTCTTTCAAGAACAACCTCATAGTCGTTCAGCTCGAGATAATTTTTCAATACCATTCCCAGATTGGGATCGTCTTCGCAAATCAAAATTTTTGGTTTTCTATTTTCCATGTTTGTCTGTTTCTTAATTGTAAAGGTTCAATATATTAATTATTTATCAAAATACTTTTACATATATAGTGCCAGTTAAAAATATTCTTCAAAAAGTTAATAGAATCCTATCATTTTAGGATTCAGTTTGATCAGTTTAGTTGAATCAATTTTGCACCATTTTCACTTTTTGTAAGTACTGTTTGTAATGTTTAGAGGGCATTGCGTGCAGATTCAATATCCCTTCAGTACAGTCACCTGCTTGATTCAGGAGCTTGAATCCTTCAGTCAATCCATGATGTTTGGATCCCATTTTGACATAATATTACTGACAGATTGTACCTCAGAAAACAGATAACCCCAAATTTGGGGGTAGGAAAGGATAATTATAAAATAAAATAAATTGATGTAATTTCTTGTAAAAGAAAAAATTACCTGCTATATTTGCCTCGGTTTTTCATAGGATATTGGATTTTAAAGCGGGACTAGATTTCTATCTTGGTCCCTTTTTT
>CAYXAL010000044.1:8264-14818 GCA_964463015.1 uncultured Ginsengibacter sp. | reverse complement strand
AACGTCTGTATTTATGCTATTATATGCAATTATACAAAAAATTAGCTATTGCTTACCAATACTTTTGTGTTATACTTTTTGTATTGTAGTTAGGACAATCCAATTTTTCATTTTCCGGATTTTTGGCCAAAACAGCGCTTGCGGAGCTTATGAATGTTGGGTTACTCTCACCACTTCACTCGTATGGAATGACAAAGTTCAAAAAAGAAAGAATTGCTTAAACATCCAGCTCAAACACGGTAATCTCCGGAAGTATCCCTACCCTACCCGGATATCCGATAAAGCCATAGCCCGGATTTACATACAATTTCTGTAATCCGTTTTCGTAAAGTCCATCCCATTCTTTATAGACATATTGTACCGGGCTCCATCGGAATCCCGGTATTTCCACCCCAAACTGCATCCCATGCGTATGCCCACTCAGGGTGAGATCAATATTCGGAAATTGTGGCCGTATCTGTGCATCCCAATGACTCGGGTCGTGACTCAGCAAAATTTTGAATGGATAAGACTCGCATCCGGCATACGCCTTCGGTAAATCTCCGTATTTGGGAAAGCGGCCTACATTGCTCCAATTCTCCACACCAATCAATGGGAATTTTACTCCGTTTCTTTCCAAAATCACATGGCTGTTGCGCAGCAGATCCCATCCAAGATCTGCCTCCACCTTCGCCAGTCGTTCCAGGTTTTCGGCTTGCGTCACTCCATTTTGCGGCCAGGAAATATAGTCCCCATAATCATGATTTCCAAAGATGGAGAAAACACCCAATGGCGCTTTCAGGGTATTGAAAACATCCATGTAGTCTTTCATCTCAGTCGATAGATCATTGACCAGATCGCCGGTAAAAACGATGAGGTCAGCTCTCTGATCCATAATCATTTTTACTCCCCTCTCCACTGCTTTCTTATTCGTAAAACTTCCGGAATGTACATCACTGAATTGTACGATCCGCATGCCTTTCAATCCGGGTGGCAGGTTGGGAAAATGTAATTTTATTTTCTTCAACTGATAGTTGTATTTGTTGCTAAATCCATAAATAAGAGTGCCCAGCAAGAGGCTCCCGATTCCCATTCCGAGCCAGTTGATAAAAACAGACCGGCTGATACCGCCCGAACTGATATCTGCAACTTCTGTATTCGAAAAAAGCAGTTTTCCGGTCAGCCACTGAATGGCTCTTCTCAGATCGTCCAGCAGAAAGAAAATGGAGGCTATCAGCTTAGAGAAAAACAAAGCGACCACTATAGAAAATAAATACAACCGGATCTTTTTGTTCAGCACTTCATATCCGGTAAAGAAAAAAACCAATAATCCGGCAATTGCCAAAACAGATACCACCCAGTATCCGGCATACAATAAAGTTTTCGTACGCTGTGAAGCCGATATACTCAGAGAGCGCACCACTGAAAACACATAAACATCGATCAGCAACATCAATACAACAATAATCAGCGCACCTAAGGGTGTTCTCATTTTTTACATGATTTAGAAATTAATAAACTCATCAATTTGTGCATGAATGACATCCATCGTCTCTTTGTTTAACAGGCCATCTTTATCCATAATTTTATCAATCCGGCTGATGGGAAGTTTGTTATAATGCACGGTCATCTTCAGATAATTCAGGGTATCTGCCAGGTGATCCATACCGCGCAGATTTCCGGCTCTGCCGGTAGCAAGTCCTGTTAATAATGCCTTCTTGAAATACCATGCTTTTCTTATATCTGAATTATCAATAAAGGTCTTCAATACACCGGGGTAGCTCCCATTGTATTCGGGTATGATAAAGATGAACTTCTTGGCAGGAATGATAAACTGTTGCTCTGCTTTCTTGAAGGCTTCATTCCTGTGGAGTGGGTCAAAATTTCTGAGAGAAAAAAACTGAGCATGAATATTTTTGGATGTAAGAATGCGTAAATATTCACGGGCAACCTTCTCTGTGTGACTTCCGGGCCTGTTGGTTCCGCTGATGACTGTATATTCACTGAATGGGCCTTCTTCTTCAATTTCCATGGCTGCAAAAATAACCCTTAATAAAATATTGGCATTTCCGGATGAATTGCCGGAATATTAATCCACAATCCGCTTAATTAATTCACATAAACTCCTGAAATCACGTTTATTCAACTATTTTAGCACAACTATAAAATTTATTACCCGAAAGGGGTTTCATGCTTCCTGCTGAAATGGTATTTTTGCAAACTTTATGGGTAAGATCATCGGTATAGCGAATCAAAAAGGCGGCGTAGGCAAAACCACTACGGCCATCAACTTGTCTGCAAGCCTGGCAGTGCTGGAATTTAAAACCCTGCTGGTAGATGCTGACCCACAGGCTAATAGTACCACCGGTGTGGGTTTTGATCTGCACAATGTCACTCATGGTATATACGATTGCATGGTCAACCAGGTGCCTGCCAAAGATGTGATTCTGAAAACAGAAATCCCTTATCTGGATGTCATCCCATCGCATATTGACCTGGTAGGTGCAGAAATAGAAATGATCAACTATCCGGACAGGGAATCGGTATTGAAAAACATTCTAAGGCCCCTGAAAGACGAATACGATTTTATCATTATAGATTGCTCACCTTCATTGGGGCTGATCACTGTGAATGCGCTCGTAGCTGCAGATAGTGTGATTGTACCGGTACAGGCTGAGTTTTTTGCCCTGGAAGGATTGGGCAAATTATTAAACACGATCAAGATTGTTCAGAGCAGGCTCAATGAAAACCTTGAAATCGAAGGACTCCTGATGACAATGTATGATGGGCGGCTTAGGCTCTGCAATCAGGTGGTAAGCGAGGTCAGAAAGCATTTTGAAGAGATTGTTTTCACCAGCGTCATCCACAGGAATACCCGTTTGAGTGAAGCACCCAGTGCCGGAAAGCCGGCTATTCTATATGATTCAGAAAGTAAAGGCGCTATCAATTACCTGAATCTTGCCCGCGAGATTCTTCAAAAAAATAAAATGACTCTGTGGGCGCAACACGAAAGAATTCAACAGGAACAATAAAATATTTTCTGTGTCATGGACAAGAAAACACGCAATACACAAAACAAAGAAGCATTGGGTAAAGGAATCCGCTCGCTGCTGCAAGGGATCAATAACGACCTTTCTGCAACCGAAAAAACTTTGCTGAAAGATGCAGGCCCCAGGCCCGCTCCCGTAAACCGTATTCCACTCAGTGATATTGAGCCTAATCCGTCACAACCCAGACGGGATTTTGATAAGACTGCCCTGCAGGAATTAGCAGACTCTATCAAGTTGCACGGCATCATTCAGCCATTAACAGTCATGAAAATTCAGGGTGGTAAATACCGGATCATTGCCGGTGAAAGAAGGTATCGTGCTTCCAAACTCGCAGGTTTGAAAGATATACCTGTTTATATCCGGGAGACAGACAATTCTCAATTATTGGAACTCGCACTTCTGGAAAATCTTCAGAGAGAAGACCTGAATGCCATTGAGATCGCTTTGAGTTATCGTCAGTTGACCGATGAAATGAATTACACGCAGGAGCAATTAGCCGAACGAATGGGTAAAGAAAGAAGCACGGTGACAAATTATTTACGCTTATTAAAACTCCCACCCGATATTCAGGCTGCCGTAAGAAACAATGAACTGAGTATGGGGCATGCAAGAGCTCTGATCAATGTGGATGTAGTGGATAAGCAACTGTTCATATACAACGAAATAAAACAGAAAGGCCTTTCTGTAAGACAAACAGAGGAATTAGTAAGAAAAATATATGCAGTAAAGCAACAAAAGCACATTCCCGGGAGTACACTTTCCCCTGCCATGAAAAAAGTGGAAGATGAGCTCTCCTCGCATTTTAGCACAAAAGTAAGAATGACTCATTCTCAAAAAGGTACAGGGAGTATTACCTTTGAATACAACTCAATACAGGAGCTGAACAACCTGCTTGACAAGTTTGATGTGCAGCCCGACTAACGGATATGCAAAAATCAGTTTACCTATTTTTCATTTTTCTGAGTACTGTTATTTTTAGTAAGGCAGTGTGCGCTCAGAATGATTCCTTAGTGATAGTAAACTCTGTAAAAGATTCTGTACAAACCAAAAACCCGTTGGCATCCGATACTTCCATAGTTAAAAAATTTAATCCACATACGGCGACAATCCGTTCAGCCATTATTCCGGGTTGGGGGCAGGCATACAACAAAAAATATTGGAAAATTCCCATTGTTTATGGGGCATTGGGCGTATCTGCTGGAATTTTCTTATTCAACTTGAAAACTTACAAAGAGCTAAGACAGGCCGTAATCTACCGGCTGGATACCATACCCGGAAATGATTCGTTAATATCGCCTGACCTGATCCGGTTGTCCACAACAGCGCTTCAATTTTACAGAAACGCCTACCGGCAAAATATAGACTACTCTGTGCTCGCATTTCTGATTATCTGGGGGCTCAATGTGGTAGATGCTACAGTGGATGCACATTTGAAATCTTTCGATGTAAGCCCCAACCTGAGTATGAAAATACGGCCAAAATATTTTTTTGAAACCAATAGTGCTGCCCTCAGTCTCGTATTTACGTTTCGTGAAAAAAATTATATTTTTAAAAAGCCGCATTAATACTTAATCAATGAAAATAGCACTCCTTGGCTACGGGAAAATGGGCAAGGCCATTGAAAAAATCGCACTTCAGCAGGGCCATGAGATTGTACTAAAAATAGATACTGCCAATCTTTCTGATCTTACTCAGGAAAAGTCGGGAATTGCAGATGTTGCCATTGAATTTTCACATCCGGAAGCTGCCTTTAATAATATTCAATATTGCCTAACGCATCATTTGCCGGTAGTGTGTGGCACGACAGGATGGTTGGAAAAACTGCCCGAAGTCGAAAAGTTGTGCATGGAAAGGAATGGGACATTCCTTTATGCGAGCAATTTCAGCATTGGCGTAAATATTTTTTTTGCAATCAATCGCCAGTTGGCAACGCTGATGGCTACCCGAAAGGAATATGACGTAGAGATAGAGGAAACTCATCACATTCACAAAAAAGACGCACCAAGTGGAACGGCGATCTCATTGGCGAATCACATCATTGAATCCGGCAAGAAAAAATCATTTTCAAACAGCAGAACCGACGACAACAATTCTCTTTTCATTCAAAGCATTCGCAGGGATGAAGTACCCGGCACCCATGTAGTGTGCTATACTTCAGAAAATGATTCAATTGAGATCAGGCATACCGCACACAGTCGTATGGGCTTTGCCGCAGGCGCAGTTGCAGCCGCTGTATTCATCAAAGACAGGAAAGGAATCTTCACTATGAAAGATGTGCTTGGGCTATAAAAGAAAAGAGCCTTCATTAATGAAAGCTCCTCTCAGATAATACCTGAAATAAGATTAGAAATTATAGGCTGCACGCAGGTTGATAGAACCTGTGGTACCGCCACCTTTTGAAGTAGCAAGGTACTTAAGAGCCAAATCAAAGTTAGGGCTTACATAATAACCTACACTCGGAGCATAGGCAAATGCACCACCACTTCCTTTAGAAGTACCAAATGCATAACCAAGTTGTGCATGGCCATAAGCCTTAGAACCTTCACCAAACATAAACTTGGCGCCGGCTAACAAGGGTACGATACCACTATTACCACCACCCTTCCATGAATAACCTTCATAACCTGCACTGGCTGTAATGCTGGTAGTAGGCGCTACACCAAAATCAGCTTGTAAATCCGCACCATAAGCAAGTGATAACCCTGAAGTGGTCGGTAAACCAATGTTGGCTCCAAGGCTCAATTTGGTTGACTTTGCGCTCTGTGCATTTGCACCAAAAGCGAATGCAAGAATTGCAATTGAAAAAATAATTTTTTTCATTTTTCTTTCTGTTTAATTTGTTGACAATTAAGTTGCAAAGATCAACATTTTTCAACAGGAGAAAAGGAAAAACTGTTAAAGATTGTTTGAATCAGAATTGATACCTGTATGTCAAATGGATACCTCCTATAGCAAGACCATTGGTTACAAAACCCAGATAAGAAGTCCTTATCGAATGATGGTTGTTAAATTTCCATCCGATGCCGGGTTCAGCCAGAAAGTAAACAGATCCGTCTTCTATCAACAGGGCACCGCCCATCTGCATTTCCAAAAATAATTTTGAAACCATTTTATAATTAATTCCTGCGGATAATGGTAAGAAAGAAACACCTTTCTTATTTTTTTTCCGAAGGAAACACACATATCGAAGGTTGCCGTTAAAATCTATTTTATCAGAAAACCTATAAGTTACACCAGCACCTGCATCAGCAAACATAGAATATACCATTTGAGAGACACCTGTGGCAGGGCCTCCGCCCAATTCTACAAAAGGTGTCAACAAAGGTGCTTTCTTTTGTGATAGACAAACAAAAGAAAATAGGGTAAAGATGAAAAGTAAAAAATATTTTCTCACTTCATAAAATTGAAAAAAAAATGGCTGTTTCATTTTCTGAAACAGCCACTCTTTTAAATATCATCAGAAAATTATCTGTTGAAGAAATAATGAACACCTACAGTAAATGCATTGTTCTTCACAGTTCCTTC
>CAYXAL010000044.1:5357-8164 GCA_964463015.1 uncultured Ginsengibacter sp. | reverse complement strand
TGTTGAAGAAATAATGAACACCTACAGTAAATGCATTGTTCTTCACAGTTCCTTCACCTGATTCTTTTGCAATATTGCTCAGACCCAATTGGTAACGAGCGTCAAAACCCAAACCACTTTCCAGTGTGTAGCCAACACCTGCAACACCTGCAAAATCAGAAGATTTGAATTGATCTTTAATATCTTCTGATTCGCCACCACCTTTTCCTTTAGCAGCAACTAAAATGCCTATCTGAGGACCTAGGAATGCAGAAAAGCCTTGATTTTTGTACTTCAAAAGTACCGGTACACTCACATAGCTCAGGTTTATAGTTGCATCCCCAAATTCTTCACCATCACCTTTTTGCTTAGCACCTAGCATTTCATAATAAACTTCTGGTTGAACAGCAAAATTTTCAGAAACACCGATTTCTGCCATTGCGCCGGCATAAAAACCGATTTTGGTATCCATCTTAATGGTGGCACCAGGAACCTTAACGCTAAGGTTACTGCCAGTCATACCTGCTTTAACGCCAAAACTTACACTTTGGGCTTGTGCTGAGAAGCCTACGAAAGCTACAACAGCAATTAGTAATAATAACTTTTTCATTTTTTGATTTTTTGATTGTTATTTGATAATAAGATGCAAAGCTAAAACATTTTTTTTCAAAACACAGTTTGCATGCACACAAACGTAATTTTTATTCTTTTATTTTACGTAAACAGCATTTTTTTATTATAAACCAAACTAAAACAATGATAGAAGGGATCCGAATGCAAATCATTTACTTGCTTTGCTGCCTGGAGGCAATGTTAGCAAGCATATCTTTTGTCATAGAAGGTAAGTCATATTCCGGTTTCCAATTCCAGTCCTGCTGTGCTACACGATCATCAATACTTTGCGGCCAGCTATCTGCAATATCCTGCCTGTAATCGGGTTTGTAAAAAATATTAAAATCAGGTAAGTGATTTTTAATCTCAGCGGCAATTTCCTTAGGTGAGAAACTCATCCCATGAATATTATAGGATGTACGAACACTAATCTTATCTGCCGGCGCTTCCATCAATTCGATGGTGGCTCTGATAGCATCCGGCATATACATCATTGGCAGGTAGGTATCCTCTCTCAGAAAACAATCGTATTTTTTTTCTTCCAATGCGTCGTAATAGATTTCTACTGCATAATCTGTAGTGCCACCTCCGGGTTGACTTTTATAACTTATAAGGCCCGGATAGCGGAGGCTTCTTACATCTACCTTGTATCTCTGATAAAAATAATTGCACCAGAATTCTCCGGCAAATTTACTGATACCATATACGGTAATCGGCTCTATGATGGTTTGTTGGGGACAATTGGCTCTTGGGCTGGTAGGGCCAAACACAGCGATACTGCTTGGCCAATATACTTTCTTCACATTTTCATCCTTTGAAATTTCCAATACGTTCAGCAGACTTTGTGTATTTAACGACCAGGCAAGGTGTGGGTTTTTTTCACCTGTGGCCGACAAGATCGCTGCCAATAAATAAATCTGAGTAATGTTTTGGCGGATGACCATGACATGAAGCATTTCTTTATTCATGACATCCAGTGTCACATAAGGCCCGGTTCCTTTTAATAATGGATTTTCTTCACGAAGGTCTGAGGCTACCACCTGATTGTTTCCATAAATTTTCCGCAAAGCCAATGTCAACTCCACACCGATCTGTCCGCATGCACCGATTACAAGTATTTTTTCCTTTACCATATCGTCAAATCTTTTGCCTGCAAAAGTATTAATAAACCTGTTGGGATTCTATTTTTTGAAAATGAGATAAACGGCTCCAATCAGAAGGGCAAACCCGGCCAGGTGATTCCACCGCAAAGGTTGATTCTTAAAAAACAAGAACATGAAAACAGTGAAGACAATTAAAGTAATGGCTTCCTGAATCACTTTTAGCTGCCAAAGTGAAAATGGGCCACCATTCTCATTAAACCCGATTCTGTTAGCCGGCACCTGAAACAGGTATTCAAAAAATGCGATTCCCCAACTGATCAGAATTACCACAAACAGGCTGATGCCTGCCAATTTTCCGGTTTCCTTTAGTTTCAAATGTCCGTACCAGGCGAGGGTCATAAATGTATTGCTGCAAATAAGCAACAAAACTGTATAGAACGCTTTCATTTTCTGAATTTTTATACGATTACACCATCCTTCATGTGCAAAAGTCGATCACTCATTTCAGCCAATTGTTCGTTGTGTGTAACAATTAAGAAAGCCTGTTCATACTGATTTCGCAGGTTAATAAAAAGCTGGTGAAGTTCTTTTGCGTTTTTGGAATCAAGGTTTCCGGTAGGTTCATCTGCCATGATGATACTTGGTGAGTTGATCAACGCCCTCGCTACAGCTACACGTTGTTGCTCACCTCCGGAAAGTTCTGAAGGTTTGTGCTCAGCCCTGTCACGCAGATTGAGCAAAGTCAGTAATTCCTTGGCTTTGTTTTTCAACTTACTTCCCGACAAGCCCGAAATCCACCCGGGAATGCAAACATTTTCCAATGCAGAAAATTCCGGAAGCAAGTGGTGAAACTGAAAGACAAATCCAATGTTTTTATTTCGATATGCTGCGAGTTTCTTACTGCTGAACGAAGTGATTTCACTTTCATTCAAAAATATTTTCCCTTTATCCGGTGTATCCAATGTGCCAAGGATGTGTAACAATGTACTTTTCCCGGCTCCGGAACTTCCGGCAATACTTACAATCTCGCCTTTGGAAATGTCAATATTTACTCCCCGTAAAACCTGCAGAGAACCATAGCTTTTATAAAGCCCTTTTGCTTTTAACATATCC
>CAYXAL010000044.1:0-5257 GCA_964463015.1 uncultured Ginsengibacter sp. | reverse complement strand
TAAAACCTGCAGAGAACCATAGCTTTTATAAAGCCCTTTTGCTTTTAACATATCCTCAAAAATAAAGGAAATTTACAAGCACCCGGGCAAGATGCCTGACCTCTTACAACTGGGAACTTTCATGCGATTTTACATACTGCCAAAGGACTACGAGGAGGCATTCCACATCCAGGTATAAAGTGCTGTTTCCATCCTTTACTCCTTCCCTGAACTGAGATTCCGGGCTACTCTCCAAAGTCTTAAAAAAAAATTATGATTTCATATACAACAATCCCAGGGATTAATGCATCAATATGGGGTTTATCCACCTGTAAAAGTATATTTGGTAATATGGATATAACTTCTACATTTGCGAAAAATTGGAAATAGCAAAGACGAATTTTTAAACAAGAAAATGCCTATATATGTTTTGGACTCTTGAACTTGCATCACACCTGGAAGAAGCACCCTGGCCTGCTACTAAAGATGAACTGATTGATTACAGCATCCGGAGTGGAGCGCCTATTGAAGTCGTTGAAAATTTACAAGAACTGGAAGATGAAGGTGGTGAGATTTATGAAGGCCTTGAGGACATCTGGCCCGATTACCCAAGCCAGGAAGACTTCTTTTTTAATGAAGACGAGTATTGATACTCAGCTAAAAATGTTATTCAATAAAAAAAACTGCCGGATGGCAGTTTTTTTGTTTATAGAATTTCAGAAACTTGTTAGATATTCACCATTATCCATCCTATCAGATCAGGAAAGATCAATTTCCATCTGATCGATCACCTGATGCGAAACACCGGTAAAGGAAAATCCTCCGTCGTGAAACAGATTTTGCATCGTCACGTATTTTGTCAGATCACTAAACAATGTAACAACATAATTTGCACAATCTTCAGCAGAAGCATTGCCAAGCGGACTCATCTTTTCGGCATATCTGATAAAACCTTCGAATCCCTTCACACCGCTTCCTGCAGTGGTACGTGTAGGCGATTGAGAAACAGTATTTACACGCACCTTATTTTTAATCGCATAATGATACCCAAAGCTTCTTGTAATGCTTTCAAGCAATGCTTTTGCATCAGCCATTTCACTGTAATCTGGAAATACACGCTGCGCAGCTATGTAGGTTAACGCCACAACGGATGCCCATTCATTCAAGGCGTCATGCTTCCAGGCTGTAGCCAGCAGACGGTGAAGACTTACTGCTGAAATATCAAAAGTCTTTTGGTTAAAACCATAATCCAGTTCTGTATAAGATTTACCCTTGCGCATATTCAAACTCATCCCCACACTGTGAAGAATAAAGTCAAACTTACCTCCAAAGTGCTCCATAGATTTCACAATCAGATTATTCATATCCTCATTACTGGTTACATCACAAGGGATAACCGGAGCACTGATTTTTTCTGCCAACTTATTAATTTCCCCAAGCCGCATTGCCACCGGTGCATTTGTTAATATTATAGAAGCACCTTCTTCATGGCAGCGAAGTGCTGTAATCCACGCTATGGATTTCTCATCCAATGCGCCGAAAATAATTCCCTTTTTTCCTTTAAGGAGATTGTTACTCATATTTATAGATTTTTCTGATGTCCGAAAGTAGATTATTTTGTCTGAATACAATCAGTTCATCATTTCCCTTGCATTTTCAAATGCTGCTACAGTGGGTTTTTCTCCGCTGAGCATTGTCGCGATAGCCTCAATCCGCTCCTCTTCATTCAGCTGCCGGATGCCGGTAAGAATTTTCCCATTTCTTTTTTCCTTGAATACGTAGAAATGAGTAAAGGCCTTCGCAGCTATCTGTGGCTGATGTGTAATCAATAATATCTGGTGACGAAGAGAAAGTTCTTTAATAATATTTCCAACCTGCTTTGCAGCTTCTCCACTGATTCCTGTATCTATTTCATCAAAAATAAGGGTAGGCAATTGCATACTGCCAGCCACCATTGATTTAATAATAAGCATCAACCTGCTTAATTCGCCGCCGCTCGCCAATTTTGACAAGGGTTGAAATTCAGTCTTATTGGCATTAAACAAAAATTCAACTGCATCCATTCCATCAATTGACGGTGTATCCAGGTTAGTGATATTTACTCTGAACGCTGCATTGGGCATACCTACCATTTGAAGCAATTGATTCACTTTTTTTGTGAACGATGGTGATTGTTCCCTTCTTTTCTTTGAGAGTTGGGATGCGATCCTGGTCAATTCGTGATTGAACTCAATCTCCATTTTTTTTAATCGCTCTATTTCCTCTGTAAGGTCATTTGCCTTTTGCAAGGCAGACTCCAATTCAACTTTAATTTTGAGTAATTCAGAGGTGGATTGTACACCATGTTTTTTCAAAAGCGTATAGGCGAGATCCATTCGTTCATTCAACTCTTGGAGTCTCTGTTCACTAAATGAGATGGACTCGTTGACGGCTTCCAGTTCATCCGCGATATCTTTCAATTCTATCCATGATGATTTTAACCGTTCTGCAAGGGGTGCCATGTCAGGCACGAACTCCCTGATACCATCTATCTTACCCATCATTGCTCTTAACTCTTGTACCATCGGGCTCTCTCCCCGGGTGAAGGTATTGGTCACCTGGTTGAGTGTATCCTTGATATTTTCTGCATGACTCATCAATTTTAGTTCTGCTTCAATATCTTCAATTTCATTTTCCCTGAAGGATGCCTGATCCAATTCTTCAAAAAGAAAATTATTGTAATCATGTGTTTTATCTGCAAGCGACTGTTCCTTTTGGAGGCGGGCCACCCCTGCCCTGACGGATTTATATTTTTCAAAAAGTAAATGATAATCCGACAGCAGCTTTGCATTGCCTGCCAATGCATCCAATACCTGCAATTGAAAACCACTCTGATTCAGGTTTTGGGTATCAAACTGCCGGTGCAGATCGACCAACATGTCTGCCAGTTCTTTCAACTGAATTAATGTAACCGGTGTATCGTTAACAAAAGCCCGTGATTTGCCGGCAGAAGAAATTTCTCTTCGAATAATCAACGATTCTCCTTCGTCCAGATCATTCCTTTTTAAAAAATGATTGACTTCTTTATGCTCAGGTTTAAAATGACCTTCCACAACACATTTGCCCTCCTTGTCCAGTAAAACAGTGGTATCCGCACGGTCGCCCAATATCAGACCGAGAGCGCCCATCAAAATGCTCTTGCCGGCGCCGGTCTCTCCGGTAATGATATTCAGTTTAGAAGTGAAATCAATCTTCAGAGAATCAATAATCGCATAATTCCGGATAAAAAGGTGCTGCAACATACAGGCGGCAAATTACAATTTTCCTCAGAGCCGGAGTGTCATAATTCCCTTCTATTTTTTTCAATACCAATCGGAACAATTTCCACTTAATACAACAACCGGAAAATACCCTTATTCCTGATCTTCATGCTCTCTTCCCTGCAACTTTCCTTTGGCCCAGGCTTCATTCAGTGATTCAAAATCCTTCAGATCCTGTTCAGAAAACGATTTATTTGTGAGATGTTGTAAATCCGGTTGTCCGGCATTCACCCATGCCGTGTACCAGAAGGATGCAATCGATTGAATTGATTGCCTCATCCGCCGCTCTACCATTCCGCCCAACAATTTATTGTACTCAATGGTATAGGCTGAAGAGTATTGCCTGATGAAAGTACCATTTCTTTCCTCAAAGGAATACTTGGAACTGTTGGCAAATTTCTTATTCAATGCTGCTTCTATGGAGAGGACAGAATCCGCTGCCAATGCACTCTCCAGGACTCGGTCCCAGATAAACCTGGATGGATTCTTAATATACTGAGCCTTGCCGATGAAGAAATCAAATTGCTTGTTTGCCAATAATTCAGGAATACGGCTTTCCCAAAATCCATGAATTCCTTTTTGGTCACTCTTTTGCCCATTGTGGTTGCTGCTGGCATGAAGAGGCACATGGGCATCTGCAATATAGTGCCCCAATTCTGTGCTGTACCGCAAAATCTTTGAATAATCCTTTTCCTTAAAGGCATGGATGAGCCTGTAATACATCGTTTGTACATACCAGGGGACGATGCCATTTTCCTGTACAAAATCTACTCCATATCGGGCAACTGCAGAGTCGTAATTTCTTGGCAAATTGTCAAAAGGATACTTACCATACACATCTATGTCAATAAAATGCCGGGGGCCTTCTGCGGCGATGGCATAGCGGCGTTTATCGGGATCCACAGCGTGCTCGGTAATAAAATTGATATTCGGTTTGTAAAGCACCAACATCTCGGGCGGTAACAAGAATACCGCATATTCATTGATCATGCGGTGGCCAAAAAAACCCCAGCAATAGCAATGACTGTACAATGCAGATAACAGAAAGGTCAAAACAATTCTCTTCATACAGTTTAATTTCCCTTGATTTCAGAATCATCTTCATCAGAAACGTCGTCAGTCTGGGTAACTCCGCCACTCAACGCAAACTTCATAGCCTCCGCAGCGGAAACTCCCGGCACCATTCTGATATTATCCCTAGGAATGATATACACATTACCCGCTACAGAATAAGCCATCGGCAAATACACCGCTACATATTCTTTCATGCCAAAATTGGCCATATCTTCCTGTGTTATAAAACCTACCCTCCATACATCCGGGTAATCTACATTAGCCAAAACATTTTGAGTAAATTTCTTTTTATTTCCGGCAAAGGCTTCAAAGAAATCACGAACAAATGAATAGAGTAATTTAATTCCCGGCGTTCGTTCAAGAATATGGTCCAACAGCGAAACCAGACGTTCCATGACAAAAAAGGAACTCAAATAACCAATTAACAAAATGAAGACAATGATAATAAGAAATCCTAAACCGGGAATATTGATTGCTGGCCTTAGGATGTTGTCCACTTTGTCAAAAACAACGTAAATAAAATAAGCCGTTATTGACACAGGGCCAAGAATCAAAAGCCCTTGTAAAAAGTACTGAATAATCCTTTGGGTAGTTGTTTTTTTCATTTTCCAAACCTTTAGGCATTAAATGTACGTTTCAATTCCCGAAAAATCATCGTATGAGGAATGGAGGGCAAAAAATGAAACAAAGCATTGTTGCATATAGAATTCTGAAGTACTATGGAAAAAATTTTAAAGGTTTAATAATCCCAATTACATAGCTGACCACAATTAACTCCTTAGTTAACAAACTTGAATGGGATTACCTCCGGTGATCCACTTTTGGGTGGCCTGCAATCAAAACCAAAATTGCATACTGCGTATGCACTTTTTTCATTTAGGTGAAATTTCTCAAACAAGTTTGGA
>CAYXAL010000043.1:0-14975 GCA_964463015.1 uncultured Ginsengibacter sp. | reverse complement strand
GCGGAAGTAGCTCATTTGGTAGAGCGATAGCCTTCCAAGCTATAGGTGGCGAGTTCGAGCCTCGTCTTCCGCTCAAAATATTTCATTCACTCCGGTGGGTGATATTTTTAAAACAATAAATTAAAACAAAAAAAATGGCAAAAGAGAATTTTAAAAGGGATAAGCCACACGTAAACATTGGTACGATTGGACACGTGGATCATGGCAAAACCACATTAACTGCCGCTATAACCGATATTTTGTCTAAAAAGGGTTTGGCGGAAAAAAGGAACTATGATGACATCGACGGTGCACCCGAAGAGAAAGAAAGAGGGATCACGATTAACACAGCTCACGTTGAATATCAGACAGAGAAACGTCACTATGCACACGTTGACTGCCCGGGACACGCTGACTATGTAAAAAATATGATTACAGGTGCTGCCCAGATGGATGGCGCTATCCTCGTAGTAGCTGCTACAGACGGTCCGATGCCACAAACCAAAGAACATATCCTTCTTGCACGTCAGGTAGGTGTTCCCCGTATAGTGGTATTTATGAATAAAGTAGATTTGGTAGATGATCCTGAATTATTGGATCTGGTAGAAATGGAAATCCGCGAATTGCTAACCTCTTATGGTTTTGATGGAGATAATACTCCCATTATTCAGGGGTCTGCTACCGGTGCTCTGGCCGGAGAAGAAAAATGGGTTGGAAAAATCATGGATTTGATGAATGCCGTGGATGAATACATTCCATTGCCTCCAAGACCGGTAGATCAGCCTTTCCTGATGAGTGTGGAAGACGTATTTTCTATCACGGGTCGGGGTACTGTAGCTACTGGCCGTATTGAAAGAGGTAAAATTAAAGTGGGTGAGCCTGTAGAAATCGTAGGTCTGATGGATAAGCCATTAACTTCTACAGTTACCGGTGTTGAAATGTTTAAGAAATTGCTGGACGAAGGGGAAGCTGGTGACAACGCCGGGTTGCTGCTTCGTGGTATTGAAAAGAAGGATATCCGTCGCGGTATGGTGCTTTGTAAGCCCGGAACGATTACTCCGCACACTGAATTCAAATGTGAAGTATATGTACTGAGCAAAGAAGAAGGTGGACGTCATACTCCATTCTTCAACAAGTACCGTCCTCAATTCTATTTCAGAACAACAGACGTTACCGGTGAGGTAATGCTTCCTGAAGGTACTGAAATGGTTATGCCTGGTGATAACACTTCCTTGACCGTAAAACTGATCGCTCCGATTGCGATGGAAAAAGGTTTGAAATTCGCTATCCGCGAAGGTGGTCGTACAGTAGGTGCCGGTCAGGTAACTGAAATTTTGAAATAAGTTTTTGAACAACTTTCAGTTGTCAAAACGTAAAAAATAGAAACAAGTACCTTTGGATTTTGTCCGGAGGTACTTTCTATATTATAAGGGTACTTTAATCAGTCCCTCACGACCAGGCTTGGGAGCAAACATTCGGATATAGACAGATAGCGCTTTGTAGGTATTCAATGTGGTTAATAAAATAGTTCTTTAAATTTCTTTCAACGCAAATTGAGAGATTATTAAAAAACGGGCATAGTTCAATGGTAGAATAGAGGTCTCCAAAACCTTTGATCAGGGTTCGAATCCTTGTGCCCGTGCAGAGTATTAAAACAATGTTGTATTATGAATAAGATTGGAGCATATATCCGTGATTCTTATAAGGAGTTGATGCACAAGGTGACCTGGCCTACCTGGGACCAGTTGCAACAATCCACCATGATCGTATTGATAGCTACTATTATCATCACAGCGGTAATCTGGGTGATGGATTCTGCTTCCAATAAGGTGATGGAATTTATTTATTCTTTATTTAAGTAGTTATGACAGATCAACAGGGTCAGGCAGGTCTCGGGAATGCCTCAGATCAATTAAGGGAACGTGATACCAAGTGGTATGTACTTCGGGTAGTGAGTGGCAAAGAGCGTAAGGTGAAGGAATACCTTGATAAGGATATTGCACGAAACGGGTGGGATAAGTTTATTACCCAAGTCTTCCTTCCGGTGGAAAAAGTATATAAAGTTGTCAATGGTAAAAAAGTGATGAGGGAAAGAAACTTCTATCCCGGATACATCATGATCGAAGTACTGGACGGCAAACTTTCTGATGATATAATTCAGCACCTGAGTAATATTTCCAATGTGATGCATTTCCTTACTGACGGAAAGGGATCCAAAGGGAATATTATCAGCCTTAGAAAGGCAGAAGTAAATAAAATGCTTGGGAAGGTTGATGAAATGGCTGAAGCCGGTGGGCTGACTATGAGTGAGCCATTCATTGTGGGGGAAACTATCAAGATTATTGACGGACCATTCAATGACTTTAACGGAGTGATCGAAGAGGTGAATGATGAGAAAAAGAAATTGAAAGTTCAGGTTAAGATTTTCGGCCGCGCTACACCGGTAGAGCTTAATTATATGCAGGTAGAAAAGATCATATAGACAGTCAGATCTTTCTGCAGGAATTTCAAGAATAATATTGGAGAGTTGTCCGAGTGGTTGAAGGAGCACGCCTGGAAAGTGTGTATATCAGCAATGGTATCGAGGGTTCGAATCCCTCACTCTCCGCCAAAAGATTGCAGGATATAAGGAAGGTTTGATTTTTTAAGAACAACCTTTGGAAATCCAGGCTTTAAATTAAGGATTTGCGGATGAGGTGAAACAATTAGAGTAAAAGAAAGAACTTGACCTTATTCTTTGTTTATATTCTTCAAAGTGAAAAGGATGGTAGTTTTTATGTAGGGCAATGCGATGACCTGGATAAAAGAATGTCAAAACACTTTGATGGGATGAGTAGGTACACATCATCCAAACGGCCGTTGCGGCTACGGTATTTTGAAGTATTTCATTCAAGAAGTGAGGCTATCCTGAGGGAAAGAGAAATTAAGAGAAAGAAAAGCCGGAATTATATATTAACTCTGATTTCAAATTGGTTAGTTGAGGAATAGTGGTTGAAGGAGTCCCGCACCTGCGGGAGAAAGTGTGTATATCATCAATGGTATCGAGGGTTCGAATCCCTCACTCTCCGCAAGCAAAACTAAATTTCGCTTTAGCGTATTTTTTTTACAAGCCTGCGAGAACAAACTTGTTTGAGCATCGCAGACTTGTAAAAGAATGGGCACTGTAGAGTGCGCAATTTAGTTTTGCTTGAAAATCCACCCGACAGGGATCACCGCAGGTAATCCTATCAACAGTATCCAAACTTGTTGGAGCATCACAGACCTGTGATTTATTGAATTCTGCGATTGAAAAGCGTTAAGCTTATTTAAAAAGATAGTGTGACATCGCTGCCACACTATCCATTCAATAATTCTGATTCTTAGAATTTTTCACAGGTTGGCAACGGCCAGTTTCCGTTCCCATTTTTCATAATGTATATATAATAAAATTTGTGCCAAATAACAGAGCAGTTGTGTATTTCTGTTAAATTACCTTCAATATTAACTACCTTTGCAATCTTTTTTATTAGCATTAAAAGCACCGTTGAATGGAAAGAAAATACCGTGAATTCAATCAGTTGAATCTGACGGCAATTGCAGAGGAAATCCTGAATTTTTGGGAGAAGGAACACGTTTTTGAAAAGAGTATTTCAGAGAAGGAAGGACAAACCAGTTTTGTTTTTTTTGAAGGCCCTCCAAGTGCCAATGGGATGCCCGGTATTCACCATGTAATTTCCAGAACCCTTAAGGATCTGGTGTGCAGGTATAAAACTATGCAAGGTTTTCAGGTAAAGAGAAAAGGGGGATGGGATACACATGGATTGCCGGTAGAATTAGGCGTTGAAAAATTGCTCGGGATCACCAAGGAAGATATCGGAAAAAAAATTTCTGTAGAAGAATATAATGCTACCTGTCGGAGAGAGGTATTGAAGTTTAAGGATAAGTGGGATCAATTGACAATGAAAATGGGGTATTGGGTGGATCTGAATCATCCTTATATTACTTTTGAAAACGATTACATTGAAACTCTATGGTGGTGTCTCAGCCAATTATTCGCCAAGGGATATTTATACAAGAGTGTGAGTATTCAGCCGTATTCACCGGCGGCTGGTACAGGACTGAGCTCTCACGAACTTAACCAACCGGGCACTTACAGAGATGTGAAAGATACCAGTGTGGTAGCGATGTTCCCGGTAGTAAAAAATGAGAAATCCGGATTTCTGTATGGAGATGATGCTCAGGATATCTATTTGCTCGCATGGACGACAACCCCGTGGACGTTGCCTTCCAATCTTGGGCTTACTGTCGGCGGTCAGATTGAGTATTCACTTTTAGAAACTCTAAATCCTTACACACATCAGCCTGTAAGAGTAATCCTTGCTACTCAGTTAATACCACAATACTTTAAAGCAGAAGGAGAAAACCAGGAACTGAAGGTTGGTGAAAATAAAAAGGTAATTCCCTGGAAAAAAATTAAGTCATTTTCAGGAAATGATCTTAAGGGAATTTCTTATCAACAACTTCTTCCATTTGCAGCCAACTCTTTAGAGATCATTCGGGAATCTGATCCAGATGCAGATCCTTTCAAGGTGATAGTTGGCGATTTTGTCACTACAGAGGATGGTACCGGCATTGTGCATACAGCTCCTGCTTTTGGAGCAGACGATTTTAAGGTAGGCAAGCAAAATCATCTTGGAATCCTTACGCTGGTGGATAAAGAAGGAAAGTTTGTGGATGGAGTAGGGGAGTTTAGCGGTAGGTACGTGAAGGATTATAAAGATGAAAAAGATTATCAGGATGTGAATGTGGATATTTCCGTTAAACTTAAAAAGGAAGGCAAAGCCTTTAGGGTAGAAAAATATGAACACAACTATCCTCATTGCTGGCGTACCGATAAACCGGTGATATATTATCCGTTGGATGCATGGTTTATTAAAACCACTGCAGTGAAAGACAGAATGGTTGAATTGAATAAAACCATCAATTGGAAGCCGGCTTCTACCGGAACCGGAAGATTTGGAAACTGGCTGGAGAATATGGTGGATTGGAATCTGAGCAGAAGCAGATTTTGGGGCACACCTTTACCCATCTGGCAGACGGAGGATGCGGAGGAGCAAATTTGCATTGGTTCCTATAAGTCGTTGAAAGAGGAAATTAAAAAATCTGTAGAAAAAGGAGTCATGCCTGTCCCCACAGAATTTGCGAATGAGATTGATCTGTTTATTGAGAAAATTAGCAGTGATTTACACAAGCCGTATGTGGATGAGATATTACTGGTGTCCCCTTCGGGAAAACCGATGAAGCGGGTACCTGATCTGATTGATGTATGGTTTGACAGTGGAGCGATGCCTTATGCGCAATGGCATTTCCCGTTTGAGAACAAGGAATTATTTGAAAAGAATTTCCCTGCTGATTTTATTGCAGAAGGCGTGGATCAGACAAGAGGATGGTTCTATACACTTCATGCACTGGCTGTATTGTTGTTTGATAGCGTGGCTTATAAAAATGTGGTGAGCAATGGACTGGTGCTTGACAAGAATGGAAATAAAATGAGTAAGCGGGTGGGGAATGTGATAGATCCTTTTGAAACCCTTGATATTTTTGGACCGGATGCTACCCGGTGGTATCTGATTACCAACGCAAGCCCATGGGATAGTTTGCGCTTTGATATTGAGGGGATTAAGGAAGTGCAGAGAAAATTCTTTGGTACGTTGTACAACACTTATCAGTTTTTTGCCCTTTATGCTAACGTAGATAAATTCTTTAATGTAGGGGAACCTGTTCCACTAAATGAACGCTCCGAGTTAGACAGATGGATATTGTCTGAATTGCATTCGTTGATAGAAGAAGTGACAACCAGCCTGGATGCCTATGAACCTACTCAGGCAGGAAGGGCTATAGATACTTTTGTAAATGATCAATTGAGTAATTGGTATGTGCGGCTTTGCAGGCGCAGGTTCTGGAAGCCGGCAAGGAAAGAGAATGGAATTGAAAATTTATCGGATACAAAGGACAAGTTAGCAGCATACCAAACACTGTATGAATGTCTCAATACGATAAGCAAACTTATGGCGCCTCTTTCTCCATTCTTTGCCGATTGGATGTACAAAAATCTCAATGAAACAGATCGGAGCAGTTCTATTTCAGTTCATCTGACAGATTTCCCAAAATCTGATGTTCGAAAGATTGATAAGGAATTGGAAGAAAGGATGGAATTATCTCAGGATATTTCGTCTCTGATTCTTTCCTTGCGTAAAAAGGTGAATATTAAGGTAAGGCAGCCACTGCAAAAAGTGCTGATCCCATCCTTGGGTGAAGAGTTTGAAAAGAGGCTGTCTCCGGTGATACCGATCATTAAGTCGGAAACCAATATCAAGGAGGTTGAGATCTTGCCTGTCAGCAATAATTTTATCAGGAAAAGAGCAAAAGCAAATTTCAAAACACTTGGAAAACGGCTTGGAGCAAGAATGAAGTGGGCTGCCTCGGCGATTCAGGGTCTTAAAAATGACCAACTTATTTTGGTAGAATCCTCTCCTCTCTTGCTTAATCCGGATTTTAAGAATAATTCTGAAGAGCCCATCTACATTACTTCTGAAGATTTGGAGATATCCACGGAAGAGATTCCGGGATTTGAAATTGCTGTTAATGGCCCTCTGACAGTGGCTCTTGATCTTAAGTTGACACCCGAATTGGTAAATGAAGGATTTAGTCGTGAATTGATAAATAGAGTCCAGAATTTACGTAAAGAGAAAAATCTGGAAGTAACAGATAAAATTGTTCTGATTGTGGAAGATAAAGATTCGATAAAAAGCATGATTAGTGATTTTAATAAGTATATTTGCGCCGAAATTTTAGCACGCCAGATAGACTTTGTTCCGGTTATCACAGGTGGAGAACAAATAGAAGTGAATAATGACGTTCTGACAGTGCAGATTAATAAAATTAGCTAAACTTAATTTATGGCTACTACAAAGAAAAAAGTTGCAATTAAGCCAAATAAAGCTGCTGCAAAATCAAAAACGACCGTTTCTTCCAAGTCGAATAAGAAACCGGCAGCAAAACCGGCTAAATCCGCCACAAAGAAGGTGGCTGTAAAAAAGTCAGCAACCAAAAAAGCTGTAGTCAAGAAAGCACCTGTGAAGCCTTCATCAAGCAAGAGCACCAAAAAATCAGCGAAACCTATTGTGAAAAAAGCAGCAAAAAAACCTGCTCCTAAAGCATCAAATAAATTGACTAAGAAAACTACCCCTAAGAATGTAACACCTGTGAAGGTGGTTAGCGAAAAGAAATCGAGTACAAAGAAAGAATCGCCAGTTGCAAAAGCAGCGTCTAAAAAGGACCATAAAGAGCCATCAACGACTCCTCAACCCACTCATCAGGAATTACTGAAAAAAGCAGTAAAGGCAAAGAAGGTTGAAGATAAGAAAAAGGCTGAAAAGGAAAAGACATTTAAGATGCCTGAGATTTCTACAAACCGCTCTAGAAAATATTCCCCGTCATTCACCAGGTCAATTCTGGACCAGCCCGAGGAGAAACCATCAGGGCCAACACTTCGGTATAGCGATTCCGAATTACAGGAATTCAAAGATCTGATCCTTCGAAAGTTAGAAGCTGCCAAGAAGGAGCTGGCCTATCTGCAAGGTTTGATTACCAGAAAAGATCAGATGGGCGGAGATGATAGTGACAATCGCTACATGACGATGGAAGATGGAAGCCTGAGCATGGAAAGAGAGCAATTAGCCCAAATGGCAAGCAGACAAATAACCTTTATCGACCATCTGGAAAAGGCATTGATGCGGATTGAAAATAAAACTTATGGTATTTGTCGCGTTACCGGCAAATTAATTGACAAGGCTCGCCTTCGTGCTGTACCTCACGCTACCTTATCCATTGAAGCAAAGATGGGTATCGCCAAGTAATTGAAATAAGAATCAAGAGCAGGTTCTTTATTTAACTCATAAATCGTTTGAAACGCAAACCTGGTTTGCGTTTTTTTAATTTTAATGAGTCGCTATTGCCAATGATGCTATGCTGATTCGGGTGCCGGGTACTTCCAAAATGGAGGCACCGCACGATTCAATCGTAGCGCCGGTAGTAATGACATCATCTACCAATAGAATATGTTTATTTTCTAATGCAGCAGGATGGGCTATTTCAAATACCCCTTCCACATTCTCCCATCTTTCCCTTCTGTGCTTTCGGGTTTGGGTCGAGGTATGAATATTCCGGGATACATTTCTTGTGATTATCTCAATTCCGGTGACTTCAGATATTCCCTTGCACAATAATTCAGATTGATTATAACCTCTGAGTTTCTCTTTTTTGGGAAATAGTGGCAAAGGGATCAACGCCTGGATACTTTGAAATTCTCCGGAGTTTTGGATAGCTGCTCCCATCAGTGAACCTAAGAATATTCCCAATTGTTTTTGTCCGTTATACTTTAACTGATGCATCAGATTTTGAACGATGCTGTACTTGGAAAAGTAAAGCAGGCTCATCGCAGTTTCTACAGCTAACCTCCCCTGGAAGATGCGCTCAGTTTTGTTATCTCTTATTTCAGCAAAATTTGTAAATGGGAGTTGAGACATACATTGATAACAAATCCATTCTTTCTCATTGATTTTATCACTGCCGCATCCTGCACATAAATGAGGGAAGAATAAGTGATTGAGCGACAAAAATGCTTCTCTTAGTTTCATTATTGAAACAGATAACGGTATAATTCTTCAACTTTTCCTAAGGTAAGAATCTCTATAGAATACTTGTGCTCCTTGATTGACTTCTGGTTGTATTTGCTGATAATAATTTTTTCAAATCCGAGTTTTTCAGCTTCAGTGATCCGTTGTTCGATCCGGTTGACAGCTCTGATTTCTCCGCTTAATCCTACTTCACCTGCAAAACAGATTCCCACTGGCAGAACTATATCTTCATAAGAACTTAATAGCGCACTAAGAACTGCAAGGTCAAGGGACGGGTCTTCTACTTTAATTCCTCCGGCAATATTGATGAATACATCTTTGGAGCTAAAAGCGAAACCTCCTCTTTTTTCAAGAACGGCCAACAGCAATTGCAGTCTTCTCAAATCAAAACCTGTATTCGTTCGCTGAGGAGTCCCATAAACACTTGGAGATACCAATGCCTGTACCTCAATCAGTAAAGGTCTGATCCCTTCAATGGTAGCAGCAATCGCCACACCACTCAATTCCTCGTCTCTCTGGGTGATGAGTATTTCTGATGGGTTGGTTACCTGCCTCATTCCCAGGGAGGTCATTTCATAAATACCGATCTCTGATGTACTTCCAAATCTGTTTTTCAAAGTTCTTAATACACGATATGTGTGGTGACGATCTCCTTCGAATTGCAATACGGCATCGACAGCATGCTCCAGCAATTTGGGCCCGGCAATGCTTCCTTCTTTAGTAATGTGTCCGATCAGCATAACAGGTGTATTTGTTTCTTTTGCAAATCGTTGCAATTCGGCTGCGCACTCCCTGATTTGGGGAATGCTTCCTGCGGTGCCATCCAGGTAAGGCGATTGAAGGGTCTGAATGGAATCAATGATGACAAGTTGAGGCTTTAGTTTTTTTATTTCCTTAAATATTTCGGTAGTATCTGTTTCGGTAAGCAGGAATAGACGGTCATTTACGATCTGCAACCTGTCAGCTCTCATCTTAATCTGTTGATCACTTTCTTCACCACTTACATAAAGTGTAGTGTAATCGGTCAATGTTCCGGCCGCCTGAAGAAATAAAGTTGACTTTCCGATACCCGGTTCTCCGGCTATCAATACAATACTTCCCCTGACAATACCACCTCCCAAAACCCGGTTGAGTTCATGATCTTGTGTAAGAATTCTGTCCAGGTCTCTTGCATCGATTTTATTAAGTGCGATGGTTTTTATTCCGGATTTTTTTTCATCAGAGAAATTCCACTCTGCTTTCTTTCCGGATTTAGAGGTAGATACTATCTCTTCTACAAAGGTATTCCATTCGCTGCACTGTGGACAATTACCCATCCATTTTGTACTTTCATATCCGCAATTGGAACAGAAGTAAGTTGATTTTAATTTACTCATTTATTCTTTCTGTTGATCTATTTAAACTACGGCAAATTAAGGTATTCGTGGAATCGGGTGACGTCTTATTTCATTCCAGATCGTCATAGTAAAATTTCCATTCTCTTTTATATGAACCTCCAAAGATTCCAAGACCATTCTGAATATTTCCGGTAGGGATTGCCAATTCCCCTATGGGCATTTTTCCAAAATCAGTTTTGTACTTTTCATATTGCAATAAGTAATTGAAAAATACTTTATCAACGGATTTAATACGAATCATTACGATCCCTTTGTCTTGCGGGTTGATGCTCTCAAATTGATCCATAATTACTGAAATAGATGTTGAGTATAGTTGTCCATTAAAGGTTGAATCAGTAATAAAGACCCTTCTGAAACTGCTATCAATATTCCCAATGGCTTTATTTTCTGTATGATTATCATTCGTATATGTCCTGAGCCTCAGATAATGTTTTGTCGGGATTGTATCTTTAAGAAGAACTACATTTTCATCCTCATCTTCTAAGGTCTCAAAAAGGTCTTTTCCTTCCTGGGTGTCATAATCATACTTTTTACCCTGCCAAAAAAAATAATGAGACACATGCACGATCTGCTTGACAGCTTCAAATACAAAGTAGTTTTTTTCATTGGCGTTGTCTTCAATTTCAAAGTTAAAATTGAGTACGTCTTTTCCGTGCAGACTACTCTCTTCGGTTGTTACATTGGTGACGTTAAATGCGGAAGGGATGTGTGTGGTAGCAGTGTCTGTGCCGAGTAGGGCATGGGTCACTCTTAATGAATAGTCTGAATTTGGTTTGAATTGAAAAGGGGCAGAATAGATGGATGCAGGCAAGCCGGCAAAATCTGCAGATTGATTTAATAATAATTGCTTTTCCATTTCACCTGGTTGAGCAATTGAAACAGAAGCATCATTTATTTTTGAAAAACTGATTTCATCTCCGCTTCCGGCATCCCGGGTGGCTGTCACCGGAATGTAAGCTGTTTCTTCTGCAGTAATTTCAGCAAGGATCACAAGTTTGTTTTCTGAAGGGACAATATTCGCAGGGTCTTTTTTGCACGAAATCATTGAAAGTAGAAATAGAGGTATAAATACAGTATAGAACTTGTAATTGATAGAATTGAATCTGTGAACTAAGGATGTTGGCTTCATGTCGTTTATCAAAATTTTAAAGAGACAGACAGATAAGGTGTCATTCCAAAGGCTTTGTAGCCGCTCTCTGCCATCATGCTCTTATTGTTTAGTGACCCTTTCATTTCATAAATATACTGGTCGGTCGATCCGTAGATATTGTACACGCCGGCAGTTATGATCCATTGGTTTTTTTTGCTTTTGTCTGAGTGAAAGCTCAGTGCGCCATCCAGGCTGTGATATGGTGAGGTACGGTATTGATTGAAATTTGAATAATGATATACAAATCGATAATTCTTAAGCAAATCGTCCGGGTCAATAATTTGCAGAGTGTTGTCAAAGTCGGGGTAAATTTTGTCTGGCATCGAGAATACATCGCCTGTTGAAAACGACCAAAGAGCAGACAAATCCAGTTTTTTACTGAGCTTATATCTTGCTCCTAAATTGAGGCTATGCCTGCGATCATATTTGTACGGAAATTTTTTTCCATTATTTATTTCCTGATATTGTCTCCAACTCCACGCCAGAGTGTATGTGGCAAGCAGAGAGAGATTGCCTCCCGATTTACGAAGCAGCCATTCCATACCATAAGCCCAACCCCTTCCGGAACTTATGTTTCGTTCCCAATTTTCATCGTTTACAAAAAAACTTTTTCCTTCTCCGTAGTTGGTTACATTGTTCAATTCCTTCCAGTATCCTTCTAATGAAGTCTTCCATCCCGTACTTGTATGAAATTCATACCCGAGATTGAACACGTCACTATGTTCCGGATGCAATGTCTTCGTGCTGGGAACCCATATATCTGCATTCATTGCCAGATATGGGTTTGTCACAAGATGCAAGTGTTGAGTCATTCTGCTATAGGAGGCATAGAGGTTGTGGTTTCTTGCGATTTTATAAGATGCAAAGACACGGGGTTCAAAAGAATTGTGGAAATAATTTTTGAATTTGTATGCGGAAAAATGCAGCCCGGGTCTTATAAAAAGTTTATTTCCTACTCTGATATCCCCTTCTCCGTATGCCGATAGTTCATCATAAGGCAGAGGTGTGAATGAAGTATAGGTGCTTTCATCGTCATCTATTTCTTCTGTAAATTTTGATTCGAATGGTTTGACGATGGAATGAGAAATCTGAACACCAAAGTTTATTTTGGTTTGAAGATTCAAAAAGACTTCACCCTGTGATTTCAAATTATATTGCTCGATGGAGGTCAACGTACCGACGGATCCGGTTTCTATTTCTGAAATGTCATCATCATCATAAAGTGTGAATTTATAAGCACCAAGGTTTTTGTATCTACTCATATTGACAGAGGTATTGATGAAAGACCTGCTGCCAAGTACATGATTCCAAACCAGCGATCCCATCAGGTTTCCCCATTTATGTAGATTGTCTGTGTTGGAAATTGATTGCCGTAGAATATCCTTTCCGTTATAGAAATTAAGCATCAGCTTATTGTTCTTATTGATGATCTGAGTTGTTTTAAAGTGCAGGTCGTAAAAATTCGGTTTGAAGCCTGCCTGAAACAGGGTAAATAATGGCGAGATCCAACTGTGCCTGAAGGATGCCATGACTGCTGTCTTGTTTATTACTACGGGGCCTTCCAAAGTAAATGATCCGGAAAGCGAACCGGCGTTGGCCTCACCTTGCCAGTGCTCCATATTCCCATCTTTGGTATGTATGTCTATTACGGATGAGGTAGCTCCACCATATCTGGAAGGGAAATCGCTCTTGAAAAGTTGCATAGACTTTACGGATGTCTGGTTGATAATAGAAAGCGCTCCCAACATGTGAGTGGGGTTGTACACGATATTTCCATCCATAAGAAATTGGTTTTCGCCAGGATCTCCTCCTCGCACAAATAACCCCGAAAACGATGTTGGAATATTTTTTACAGCCGGAAAAAGATAAGCATCGCGGAGCGGATCATTTTCTCCCAACAAATAGTTGTAATTTTCATCCTGACTTGTTTTGATCTTATTGTCACTTCCTTTCATGATCCCATCCGTTGCAGGTACTACAATTACCTGCATTACTTCAGATTCCTGTCTCAATGATAGTTCGATATCGAATCTTGTATTTCCTTTTAATGTGAATGTGAAAATTTCTGATTGAAATCCTACATGAGATATTTCTATCTGGTGTTTACCTTCCGGTAAAGTCAGACTGAAGAACCCAAAGACGTTGGTTGCAATGCCTTTTTGAGTCGATAGTTCTATAACCGTTGCACCCGCCAATGGCTCCTTGTTGCTCTTGTCTTTTACAAAGCCATAAAATGTATGTTCAGGTAGCAATTCATCCGTGTTGATAATAGAGGATGCTTTTACTAATATGAGTTTGTTATTTTTTTCTAACAACCTGGCATGCTGGCCTATGAGCACTTTCTGGAGTATTGCGCCCACAGAGGCTTCCGTCCCATCCAGTACTACGATGCGTGACCCATCAATGCTGTTGGATGCATACTCAATGATGACTCCGCTTTTTGCATTCAGCTCTTCTAAAAAAGTCAGGATTGTACCCGATTTCAGAGTTGGGTGATATGGGCGGGCCAGTAGGGCCTTCTTTTGAGCAAATAGGGCAGTATTGATAATGGATGTAAGAATGAGAAGTATGGAAAATTTTATATTCATGGTTTGAATAAGTGAACCCGTATCTAAGCAAGAGGACAGGTGGATTAAATCGAATGGTTTCTGCTATTTCCTGAGTATGAATTTACCGTTTTCCCGGTCAACTTTCAAGCCGGTCATCAATTGTATTTCATCCATAATTTGCCCGATTGTCTGTTTCTCAAATGTAGCTTTAATAGTGATGGAGTCGACACGGCTTTGTAATCCGGGATCGATTGCTATTTCTACATTGAACAGGTCAGAGATATCTGCAACTGCATCCTTTAATGGTGTGTTGTGAAAGACCAGTTTTCCATTTTCCCAGGAGAGGTAGTTGGTATTTTGTACGGTGTCCCGGACGAAATGATTTCCGGCAAGGGTAGCTTTCTGACCTTTGGTCAGAATTACTTTTTGTGATACATCTTCCCGTTCGGAAAATTGTACTTTACCTGAATTGACTACTACTTCATCAGATACACCCGTATTCCTAACCAGGAAAGAGGTGCCCAAGACTTCAACTACAGATTTTGAAGTCAGGACTTTGAAGGGGTTATGTTCATCCCTGGTTACACTAAAGTATCCTTCACCATTTAGTTCTGTAGTTCTTTCATTTTTTCCAAAACTTTCAGGATAACGAAGTGTACTGCCTTTTCGAAGCAATACAGAGGTGCCATCAGGTAATGTTACTTGTTTGTTTGTGTTCAATGCAGTAATGCTGTTCCAGGATGTTTTTTGGTTTATGAAATAGAAATAGATGCCGGAAGATACAAGTATCAGAACAGCGGCTGCAGCAATGAAACGCTTTAATGAGATTACCTTGCTTTTGCCGGTGTCAACTGCTTCAGGCGAATGAAGGATTTTTTTTTGAACCTTTTCCCAGGCAGTGTTTGTGTTGAATGGATGGTTTGCCGCAATATTTGCACTTTCTTCCCACATTATTACATAGGCGTCGTATTCCTGCTGATGAGCAGGGTTCTCATCAAGCCATGATGCCAACGTCGCCTTTTCTTCCGGAGAGGCTTCATTGTTCAGTTGCCTGACAATGAGTTGCATTATGTTTTCATTCAGTTCCATTTCCTATGTTACCTGTTTAAATAAATTCATTAGGATAATAATTATTATCAGTAGAACTCTGTTTTCTTTTACAAAAGTTCTCAATATTTTTAATGCCTTGCCTATTTGATTTTCTACAGTTTTTACTGAAATG
>CAYXAL010000042.1:0-15300 GCA_964463015.1 uncultured Ginsengibacter sp. | reverse complement strand
AAAAAGCAAAAGAGCCGGAATACACCAGCTCTTTGTACTTACTAACCCATTAAATTCTATTGCTAAATTACAAATCTCAGGCAGATAAACAAATTAATTTTGGACGATGTTAATAAATATTTTTTTGTGGAAAAGTATTTTTTTGAATAGCAATTACCATATTAATATGTTGATAATCAATGTAATAATCAAACCACTGAAGTTAAGATCAAATTCAATCTGCGCAACAAAAAATTGATTTTATAAAATAAACTACTTTATATTTGCAATAAATTTATCATTTATGAAATTTCTGATTACAGTGATCTTTTCGTTATTGTCCCTGTGCTGTAATAGTCAGATTGTTATTTCAGGGAGGGTACTGAATAAAGACAAGAAACCGATTCGTGGAGCAAGTATCACTTTGCAAAATACATACGATGGGGCTACGTCCGATAGCCTGGGTTATTTTAAGTTTACCACCTCTGAGAAAGGAAGTCAGGTGCTTTTTGTTTCTAATCTGGGGTTTGAATCTTGGTCAGATACACTCCACATCACAAATGACCCTATCGAAAAAAATATAGTATTAAATCCGGAAGCTACCCGTATGGATGCTGTTGTCATTACTGCCGGTACCTTTGAGGCTGGTGATAAGAATAAATCTGCAGAATTGTCAACGCTGGATGTAGTAACTACCGCAAGTGCCAATGCAGATATAACAGGTGCGATCAAGACGTTGCCGGGAAGTCAGCAAGTGGGAGAGAAGGAGGGGTTATTTGTCAGAGGCGGTACCGGCAAGGAAACAAAAATTTTCATTGATGGTACATTGGTCAATAATTTCTTTTACTCCAGTGAACCGGGGCAGGCTACACGAGGCAGGTTTAATCCATTTCTCTTTACGGGTACCATTTTTAGCTCGGGTGGCTATTCAGCCTTGTATGGTCAGGCTATGTCCTCAGTACTCTTATTAGAAAGTATTGATTTGCCTGAAAGAACATCTGCTGATTTTGGTTTGTCGTATCTGGGTGTTAATGGGGGCATTCAGAAGTTAGCAAAAAACAAGAAGAGCAGTTGGGGACTTTCTTACAGTTATGTAAACCTTGAATTGGTAAAAGCATTGATAAAACAAAAGGTTGATTATTTTCAGGTTCCAGTGGTTCACGAAGTGGATGGTAATTTCAGAATCAAGACCAAAAGGGGAATGGTAAAATATTATATGTACCTGTCCTCTTCCAAACTAAGTTTCAGGCATCCGGATATTGATTCAGTTCCTTTGAAGAATGCCTTTTCACTTTCCAATTTTAATATCTATCACAATCTGAGCTGGAAACAGCGACTTGGCAACGGATGGAAGCTGCAGTTGGGCGGTTCATACAGCAACAATCACGATAAAATAAACAATGCATTACAAAATCAGGATAATCAGAATACACCTGTGACCGGTGATCCATTGTATGATTATAAAACATTCCGGCTGAACAGCAAAGGGTGGTATGCAAACGGAAGGTGGGTACTGGAGAAAAACCTGGGCGGCTTGAGCGCGATTCGGTTTGGGAATGAATATAATTACAGCAATGATTTGATGCAATACCATTCTTTTGACAATCAGGTTTCAGAGATGAGAATCAAAGAGAATTTATTGGCAACCTATGCAGAATCGGATATCTATCTCCTGCCAAAGTTGGCCCTTCGTGCCGGGATACGTGCAGAGCATTCCCAATTGCTTTCATCCTGGAATGCTGCACCAAGACTTTCCCTGGCCTATCAGTTTAAAGATCGTGGACAGGTATCGCTGGCTTATGGAAAATTTTACCAGACACCCGATAAGCAGTATCTGCCATCTCCTGACAAGTTGCATTTTGAAAATGCTACTCATTACATTTTTCAATATCAAAAGATTGCCAAAAGCCGGATTATCCGGTCTGAAATCTTTTATAAAAAATATGATGATCTGATCAAAGCAACCGGTCAGTTTGGGCAACTAACTGCAGTAAATAATAAAGGATTCGGCGATGCCAAGGGGATTGAATTGTTTTGGAGGGATAAGAAATCTTTTAAGAATGTGGATTACTGGGTGTCTTATTCTTATCTGGATACGAAGCGAAATTTTCTTAACTATCCCGGAGAAATCCAACCACCATTTGCTGCAAAACATACCGGTTCTATTGTTCTCAAATCGTTTATTCTTCCGGTGAAAATGCAGATTAATATGAGCTATACTTTCGCATCCGGACGACCTTATTATGATTTTTATTATGATGAATCAGACCATCAGTACGAAGTAAGAAAGCAGGGGAGAACCAAAGATTATAATGACTTGAGCTTAAGTTTGAATTATCTGCCTTCCATTGGAAAAAAGAACGCAAAATCATTTTCGGTATTTGTATTGTCAGTCACCAATGTGCCGGGGTTTAATAATGTTTACAGTTATGATTTTTCTGCCAATGGCAAACGGATGGTTCCGGTATTGCCCGCATCCAAAAGATTTTTTTATCTGGGATATTTTGTGAGCTTTGGAATTGACCGGACACAGGATGCCATAGATAACACCTTGTAATAGGTATAGTATTGTTATGAACATGTAGAAATGAGTCTGAAATAAAAATGTTAAGTAAATAAATTCCTTTAATTAAAACAAAACACAATGAAAAAGATTCTATTGGGATGTATTGCAATTTTTTCACTGCAAATCGTTTATGCACAGAGCGATAAATATACTACCGCTATGAAAAAAAATATAGCCATGCTGGATAGCATGGTCGTAAAAAACAATTTTGAAGAATTGACGAATAACTTTGTCAGGATTGGAGATGCAGAAAAGTCGCAATGGCTTCCATATTATTATGCCGCTTATGTGACTGTCACACACGCGCTCACAGATAAGGATGTTACCAAAAAGGATGCACTGGCTGATCAGGCTTCCGCATATCTCAAGAAGGCTTCAGAGATTCTTCAGAAAGATAATTCTGAAATAGAAGTGATAAAAAGTATGATTGCTACTGCGCACATGACGGTAGATCCGCAAAGCACCTATATGACCTATGTACAGGATATTGAGGGAGACCTGAAAAAATCTGAAATGTTGGATTCTACCAATCCAAGGCCGGTATTGGTACAGGCTCAGAATTTGTTTTATACACCGGAGGCCTTTGGTGGCGGTAAGGATGCGGCAAAACCACTTTTTGATAAGGCAGCAGGCTTATTTGCAAAGTTTAAACCTGAAAGTGAAATTGCTCCTCAATGGGGAATGGGAAATCTGAAATATTTTTTGGGTATGTATAAAAACAAATAGGGCTACCTTTCAACGATTGAATATTAATAAGAAATCGAAATGAGTTTTAAAGAACTGGATCCGATACTACATTCACAACTCCGGTTGGCAATAGTTTCACTGCTGATTCAAAACGGAGAAGCTGATTTTAATTCCATTAAGGAAAAAACGAATGCCACAGCCGGTAATATCAGTGTGCAGTTAAACAAACTTAAAGAAGCGGGTTACATAGAAGTGATTAAGACTTTTCAAAACAATTATCCATTGACGATTTGCAAAATCACGTTCGGAGGTAAGGCCGCATTTGAAAAATATATAGAGGCTTTGAAGTCTTATATGAACCTGAACGTGTGATTATTTTTATCTCAAATAGCGGTTTTTATTTAGAAATGGCTAAATGATTCCGCGATTGTGAGGTAGAGTTATACATTTGACAAAAAAATAAAGCTATGGCAAAGTATTATTGGGTCGCTCCGCTTTTTGTTTTGATGCTGACTACTTCATTGGTGAGATGTCAGGTAAACCCGGTCAACTGGACTCAGGATCAGTTGATGGATCCGGGTGTACTTGCATCCAGGATTCAAAAGAATGAAACTTTGCCTGTGATCATTAATGTGGGCCCGGGTGCGATTATCCCAAATTCATTGGATGCAGGAATGGGTAATAGCAAAGAGGGAATTCAGAAGTTGAAACAATTGGTTTCAGCATATCCGAAAGATACTTCCATTGTGATTTATTGTGGTTGCTGTCCGTTCGAACATTGCCCTAATGTAAGGCCTGTAATAGATGCATTGAAGGGAGCGGGATTCACGCATTATTTTCTGCTGAATCTTCCGCATAACATTCGCACTGACTGGATATCAAAAGGGTATCCTACCAAACCATGATAGAGATTTTCAGGGCATGAATCGATTCATTTTCATATTGGCATTTCTGTTTTTATCGAAATGCGGTTTTTCGCAGGATTTTACGGATACCCGCCGTAAGACTGAGTCGTTTGTCCGGTTGCAGCCGGCAGAGATAAGAGCAGATGTTGCTTTCTTTGCTTTCAAAGGCATTAGTGAGAGTGCACAGGCTCCCAAACTTCAAAAGATAGACCCTACATCCATTGGAAGAGACAGCATAGTTTTTAACAGCGGGAATATTTATGCGAAGGTGAAACTTGCTCCCTTTGACCCTAAGGCACACAAGCTATTATATGATGAAAAGACATTGACCCGTATTGACCGGAAAACTTATTATGGAAATTATGGGAGTGTTCCCCGGACATCCATTGCTTCAATAATTGTTATTATAGACGGTGATACCATACCAATACCTTCTGTGGCTTATGAAGATTTGCATAATATGAATTTTGTCTATATAGATAAAGGAGTGGAGCGTACACGTGATGGCATATACATTTCCAAAGATGGGAAAAAGGTATATCTGTACCTTTTTTCTAAGGACAATACAGGAAGTTATGAGGTGACTTACATTTTTTATGATAATAAATATTTTCGCAGGGTATTGGATTATGGCTTTTTGTGAGTAGAAAGTTGACCGATTTTTCTGAAACGTGCATTGTAATGATTACTTTTGCAGCAAATTTTACAAATGCCTTTCAATTCAATTCTGAAATTATTCCTCCCGAAAGACAAAGTTTTTTTTAATCTGTTTGAAAGTGTGGCTGAGAATGTATTAAAAATGGCCAAACTACTTAGTGATCTGGTATATGAAGCCGACTCCGAAAAAAGAACAGCGATTACAAAGCAGATAGCTGACCTTGAGCATGATAACGACGACCTCACCCATAGGATATTTACAGAATTAGGGCGGAATTTCATTACACCCTTTGACCGGGAAGATGTGCATTATTTAGCTACAGCCTTGGATGACATTTGCGATTACATTCACGCTTGTTCCAAGAAAATTACCTTTTACAAGATAAATCCGAATGAAACGACATTTCAAAAAATGGCGGATCTTATTCTAAAGAGCTGTACAGAAGTAAGGAAGGCCGTATTAGAATTGCGCGATATGAAAAACCTGCGCCGGATTACTGATGCGATGGTTACGATTAATAGCATAGAGAATCAGGCAGATGACATTTTTGATATCAGTATTGAAGACCTGTTTGAAAATGAACCGGACGCAAAAGAAGTTATCAAGAAGCGAGAGATATATCAGGTGCTGGAGATCATTACTGACAAATGCGAAGATGCAGCCAATGTTATAGAATCAATTATTATTAAGTATGCCTGACGACATTGCATCCTTCTGAAACCTACACAGTATGTACACATTTCTGATCGTTATTATTGCACTCGCGCTTATTTTTGATTACATTAATGGATTTCATGATGCTGCCAATTCAATTGCTACGGTGGTTTCCACCAAAGTACTCACTCCTGTGCAGGCAGTGGTTTGGGCAGCAGTTTTTAATTTTGCTGCTTTTTTTATTTTTAAAGAACATGGTGTTGCGGATACAATTGCCAAAACCGTCAAACAGGATTTTATTACTTTGCCCGTGGTATTTGCAGGCCTGATTGGCGCTATTATCTGGAATCTGATTACCTGGTGGTTCGGCATTCCATCTTCGTCTTCTCATGCATTGATTGGCGGATTTGGGGGAGCAGCCATTGCACATGCCGGATTCTATTCCATAAATGCAGAACCTGTTTTAAAGATTGTCGGATTTATTTTTCTGGCTCCTATAGTGGGCATGATTGCTGCTTTTATAATATCCCTTTGGTTTATCAATAGTTTTCGAAAAGGCCATTCTCCCAAAATTATTTCAATCATTGTCATTGCAGTCGTTTTAGTGGTGCTGTCAATGGTACTTGTGACAGACAATTCCAAAATAGTTTCTCACTACGAAAATTATTATTTGCGTGTGATTTTTTATCATGGCAATTTTAAGTGGGTACTGATGGGTTTCATTCTGGTGGTAATGGCCATCTTTACATTCTTTCTGAATACACTTAATACAGTCAAGGCACATAAATGGTTTAAGAGATTACAGTTGGTATCCTCTGCCGCTTTCAGCCTCGGACACGGTGGAAACGATGCGCAGAAGGTGATGGGTATTATTACTGCGGCACTTATAGCACATGGTTCTATCTCCACATTTGAGGAAATGCCGGTTTGGGTTCCGTTGTCCTGCTATTCAGCAATCGCATTGGGTACACTGAGTGGCGGATGGAAAATTATTAAGACGATGGGTACCAAGATTACTAAAGTGACTCCCTTTGAAGGGGTGGCTGCTGAAACTGCCGGCGCCATTACATTATTCATTACGGAATCTCTCAAGATACCTGTGAGCAGTACGCATACCATCGCAGGCTCTATCATCGGTGTTGGCGCTACTAAGCGATTGTCTGCCGTACGATGGGGAATTACGGTCAACCTGATCTGGGCATGGATTATCACCATCCCGGTTACGGCATTAATAGCTGGGATTGTTTATTATATAGTCCATTTTTTTCTTTAAAGGATTGCTGCTATTTCAATTGAATTCGTTATTTTGGACATATGGATAAAATACTTGTCACAGGAGGTTGCGGCTATATCGGTAGCCATACGATCGTAGATCTGATCGAACATCAGTTTGATGTGATTTCTATTGATAATAATTCCAGATCCACCCTGGCATTGCTCAACGGGATCAGGCAGATTACCGGTAAGGAAATCAAAAATTATAAGGTAGATCTGTGCAATTACGATGAAACATTTGCAGTGTTTCAGGAGAATCCCGACATCAAAGGCATCATTCATTTTGCTGCCTATAAAGCGGTTGGGGAATCGGTAGAAAAACCGCTGATGTATTTTGAAAACAATCTCTTTTCACTGATCAATATTCTGAAATGTGCTTCAGAGTTTGAAGTGCCTCATTTTATTTTCAGCTCCTCATGTACAGTATATGGCAATCCTGAAAAAATTCCTGTGACTGAATCTTCACCAATTCTTCCTGCAGAGTCTCCTTACGGTGCTACCAAGCAGATTGGTGAACAAATCGTAAAAGACGTCACCAAAGGTTCAGGCATTAATAGCGTTTTGCTCAGGTATTTTAATCCGGTAGGATCTCATCCCTCTGCAAAGATTGGAGAACTTCCTCTCGGCAAACCTGAAAATCTGGTGCCTGCCATTACGCAAACTGCCATTGGTAAAATACCTCAACTGACAGTTTATGGTGACGATTATGATACACGCGACGGATCTTGTATCAGAGATTATGTCCACGTTTCTGACATTGCGGCTGCACATACGCTCGCTCTCCAATACCTGATCAACAAAAGAAATAAATCGGAAGTCACAGTTTTTAATTTGGGTACGGGAAATGGCGTCACTGTGCTGGAGGCAATACGAGCATTTGAAAAGGTGAGCGGTAAAGCGCTGAATTACAAGATTGGCCCCAGGCGCCCAGGCGATGTAATCGCTGTTTACTCTGACAATTCTTATGCAAAAAATGAATTGGGTTGGAACATTAAATATGAACTCGAGGATATGATGGGTACAGCCTGGAATTGGGAGCTTCGGTTAGCTGACGATGAAATGTTGCATAACAATACCAATTTTCAGATGAATTGAGTAATGAACTCAATTTTCACAATTTCAGTTTGGTTCAATTATCACGACTTCGCCCTTGAATCTTTATCTTTGCACACTTGCTTAAAAGGGCAGGTAATTATCAACAAAGGATTAAAATTCTTATGACCAAAGTTTTAAATTTCATCATTAAGTACCGGTTGCTATTGGGCGTACTTTTTTTGGTAGCAGCCATTGTTATCAATATAGAAGCAGGTTTTTGGCCTTCCTTTATTCTCTACCTTGTTGGGGCTATTCTTGTCATTGGCCACTTCTTGTTTGGGCCGATGCGTTTGATTCAGGGGTATATGGAAGAGGGAGACATGGAAGGCGCTCAGAAAGTGATCAATTCTATCTGGTTTCCGGCGTTGTTGATAAAGCCTGTTCGTTCGGTCTATTATACTTTGAAAGGAAATCTGGCAATGGTAAATCAGGATTTTGATACGGCTGAAAAGCACATGAAAAAAAGTCTGAATCTGGGTATGCCGATCAAAGAAGCTGAAGGGGCCAATAAATTACAGTTGGGAATGCTCAGCATGCAAAAAGGAAATTTTAAAGAGGCTGAATCCTTTATCCGGCAAGCTATCCGTGCCGGACTTCCTGATAAAGAAAATGAAGCAGCGGCCTATTTACAGCTATCTTCTATCATGGTCAACAAGCGGGAGTTCAGAGCTGCAAAAGAATATTTCCGTAAGGTAAAGGCATTGAAACCTACCACTCCACAGATCAAAGATCAGATTAAGCAAATGGAAAAATATATTACCCGGATTCCCGGCTAAAATCTCCAATGAAGACGATTCGTACATCTGCAGGAATATTAATAATCGCATTTGTTGCTATAATTATTTCCATATTCTCGGGCGGATGTGCTCAGATCGGAATGCCTGTGGGAGGACCCAGAGATTCAATACCTCCCGTTTTACAACAAGCCACTCCTCCAAATTTTTCTACTAATTTTAAGGGAAACCGGATTAGCCTGGTTTTTGATGAATACGTTCAATTGGATAATCCGTTGCAGAATGTGGTAATATCCCCACTTCCAAGAAAGAGCCCGTTCATTGATTTTAAATTAAAGACAGTTACCATCCGGCTGTTCGATACACTCCAACCCAATACAACGTATTCATTTCAGTTTGGAAATACCATCCGCGACCTGAATGAGAATAATCCCCTGAAAGGATTTGAATATGTGTACTCCACAGGAAGCACTATTGATTCTTTGACCCTGGAAGGAGATGTGTTTATAGCGGAATCAGGTGCAATTGATTCTTCGTTGACTGTTTTGCTTTATAAAGATTTGAGTGATTCCGCAATATTGAAGCACAAGCCGGATTATATAGCAAAGATAAATGGGAAAGGGCATTTTGAATTCAAATATCTTGCGCCGGGACATTATCATATCTATTCTTTGAAGGCAGAGGGTGGCCAATACATTTATAGCAGCCCAAGACAACTATTTGCCTTTGCAGACAGTATAGTAAGCCCATCAATTGATACCAAAACCCCTATTACTTTATTTGCCTACCAGGAAGAAAAAGAAGTACCTAAGGAAACTCCCCCAAAAGCGGATGAAAAGCTGAAATTTGTTACTACAATTTCGGGTGAAACCCAGGACATGCTGACACCCTTGCGGGTCACTTTCAATCGACCTGTCAAAGTAGATACGGCTTCAATTGCACTTACGGATACACTGCATAAGAAAATACAGGGTGTGGCTTTTTCACTCGACACCACCCAAAAGATATTGTCTTTAACCTATCCCTGGCCGGGAAGCACAAATTATGAACTGGTAATTCCTGAAAATTCTGTTCAGGATACATTGGGTAATAAATTGGCAAAAAATGATACACTTCGCTTTCGTACGAAGAATGAAAGCGATTACGGAAGTATCAAACTCTCATTCCAAAACCTTTCTAAATATGCTGATCCGTTACTGCAGCTTGTCAACGAACAGGGGGATGTAAAAACCTATCCCATTGCCGGTAATACTTTCCAGTTGAAGTTGATTTATCCGGGTACTTATCATATCCAGATTCTGGAAGACGTCAATAAAAATGGCAAATGGGATACCGGTAATTATGAGAAGAAAACGCAGCCTGAAAAAGTACACCGCATCTCACAAACTATTTCGATCAGGGCAAACTGGGACAATGAGCGGGATATCGTTCTGTGACCCTTAGGCGCGCTTAAAGAGCCATTTCCCCAATTCTTTAAAAGTTACTTTCTTGCCATAGAGTAATATGCCCGTCCGGTAAATCTTTGCTGAGATGTAAGTAGTGAATATGAAACCACCTACCAGCAGCACCATGGATAAGATCAATTCCCATGTGGGTACATTACCGCTTGGTATGCGTGCCATCATCACGATGGGAGATGAAAAGGGGATGATGCTTCCCCACACAGCCATTGGAGAATCCGGATTAGCTACTGCTGCAGACATGAGAATAAATGAGAGAATAATGGGCATTGTGATTGGTAGCATAAGCGCCTGCGCCTCCTGAGGGTCTTCATTAACCACGCTGCCTACTGCTGCAAACAGCGATGCATAAAAGAGATAACCTCCGATAAAGAAAAAAATGAAACAAGGGATGATCAGTGCCCAGTTGGCGGAGAGAAATATCTCTTTTGCATTGAAGAATTGCATAGCTGCAGTTGCATTGGGCTGGGCAGATACAGCCGATTGCATGGCCTGAGTGTTGTGAAGTAATTCGGGAGAAAGGAAAAGACTGGATACGCCCAGGAGAATCATCACAAGCACAAGCCACATCAACAACTGGGTGAGCCCTACGGCCGCTATGCCGATGATTTTTCCGGCCATGAGCTGGAATGGTTTCACTGAACTGATTATCACTTCGGCAATTCGGTTTGTTTTTTCTTCCATGACACCGCGCATCACCGCTGCGCCATAGATTAACAGAGTAAGATAGATTAAGATTCCGCTTCCAAACCCGATTCCGTAAGAAAGTAGTGCATTGGATTGCTCGGTCTTATCACCTTGTCTGATGATGGCCGAGAAATTGTACATCTTGTCGGGGTCTGAATTGTTGATAGAGTCAAGTAAACGCTTATCAATATTGTGTTCGATAAATGCTTTATTCTTGAGCGCATCATTAATGGCATCGCGGATGTTGTCTTCTGTTTCGAGGCTCAGTTGCTTTTTGGATATCAGTGTTACAGAGTCTTTTGACGAAGCATATTGCATCGGAATATGGAGAAAGGCAGAATATCCTTTTTCGTCAAAGTTGTTGGCATTTACATCGGTGGTAAGATCGTAGGTGATGTTGTCCTTATTCTTGAATGAAGATTTGAATACACCACTTTCATCATCGACAGCTATGTGTTGTTTTTCACCTTTGGATTTTACACTCAGGTAAGCAGTGCCAAAAATAAAAAGTATGAAAATGAGTGGAAGCAGGATGGTGGACAGGATGAAAGATTTATTTCTCACCCGTGTCGCATATTCCCTTTTGATGATCAGCCATATCTTGTTGTTCATGTACGAATCATTTTAATTTGGATCCATGAATGCAGGTTTTACACTTACTTCATTTACCTGCTTGATGAAAATTTCGTTCAGGGTAGGAAGTATCTCGTTGAAGGAATGAATGGAAGCATCATGTTGGAGGTATTCGCGCAATACATCATTTGCGCTGAACCCATTGTTTATCCGGATGAAGTTTTCATTATCCTTTTCTTCAATTCTTGTGAAGGATACAGGTGAGAAATCCGGTGTAACCGAACTGAATCCGATTCTGAAGATATTCTCTTTGAAGTCTTCCTTGATCTGTTTAAGATCACCGTCAAGAATTTTCTTTCCCTGATTGACGAGTATGATTTTGTTGCAGATTTCTTCTACCTGTTCCATCCGGTGTGTACTGAAAATAATAGTCGTACCGGCTTTGCTAAGATTAAAAATTTCTTGCTTCAAAAGATTGGAATTGACAGGGTCAAGGCCGCTGAATGGCTCATCAAGGATAAGTAATTCAGGTTGATGCAATACAGTGATGACAAACTGAAGTTTCTGGCTCATCCCTTTACTCAGGTCATCTACTTTTTTGTTCCACCAACTCTGCATTTCAAATTTGTCAAACCAATACCGGATTTGTTTCATGGCTTCCTTTTTGCTCATTCCCCTGAGCATAGAAAGGTAGAGAGCCTGTTCGCCTACTTTCATCTTCTTGTAAAGCCCTCTTTCTTCAGGCATGTAACCGATCTTGCCGATGTGTTGCAGCGGATCAAATGGCTTACCATTAAATAATACCTTCCCCTCATCAGGATAGATGATGCCGGTAATCATCCGGAGCAATGTCGTTTTCCCAGCACCATTAGGGCCCAAGAGCCCGAAGATATTTCCCCGGGTAATTTCAAAACTGATATCATCCACTGCCTTATGGGAAGCGTAATATTTCTTGAGATGACTTAGTTCAAGTAATGCCATGTGAAATGTTTAGAAGATTTTTTATGGCTGGTGAATAGATCAGAATGGGAGATCGTCGTTGCTGTCGGGTGTTCCGGGAAGGTCAGATGCAGAAGTTTCCGGATGTGTGGGTTGGCTTTCGGACAGAGTTTCTACCCGCCAAGCATCCAGGTTATTGAAATAGGAGACTTGCCCGTTTTTTTCCCACTTGCTGCCACGGATGCTGAAAGTCACTTTTACTTTTTCACCTGTGTTGATTTTGTCAAGAATTGATACACGATCCTGTGTGCATTGAAACTTGATGTAATTGGTATTTGTCTTGCCATTAAATTCTTCGGAATGTTCCAACACAAACTCCTTTACTTTGAAGGTTGCAGTACGTTGATTTGTATCAAATTTTTCGTAGAGTACACCGGTTAATTCGAATTTCATTTTTCTGTAAATTAAAATTGGGTAAAGTAACAAAATTCTGTCAAGCAAAAAATAATTGTACACAATTTTGTTGGGTTGTTGGGGAAGGTAAGATTTATTCGGAGATTTTTTTTTGAATGCCTATGATTTCGTAGCTTTTTGATATGAAATGTATGTAAATCAATTCCATTGCGATCTTTGGAGAGGCCGGCCGTTTTGATCTTACCATGTCAGAAGGGAATAATGGTAATTTTTTGACATAACCAAACAATAAAAAATTTTTTTTTCAACAAATTCTATTGATATTCGCTTTTATGCTGAACGATTTTTTTTCTGAAAGAATTTTTCTCAAAAAAGCGCTCAATAATCCCCGGGAAATCATTAACTAAAATTATAAAAGCTGCACTTAAATTAGATGAACACTACGAGTGAAAAAGTTTGGGAAAATTGTCTGGCGATCATTAGGGATATAGTAGAGTGGCAGCATTTCAAAACCTGGTTTGAACCCATAAAACCTGTCAGCCTGGAAGGAATGGTTTTGACAATCCAGGTACCCAGCCAGTTTTTTTATGAATACATTGAAGAGCATTATGTAAATCTTCTTGCGAAAACTTTAAAGCGGGAATTGGGAAAGGAGGCAAGGTTGGAATATCGTATCATGGTGGACAGTGGCAACAACCACAATAAACCTGTGACGATGGATATTCCGGGACACTCCTATAAGCAATACAGCAACAATGAAATGGATTTTCCACTGATGATAAACAATCCGGTGAAAAACCCATTTGTGATTCCCGGGCTGAAAAAGATTCAGATAGATTCTCAACTTAATCCTGGGTACGCCTTTGATAATTATATTGAAGGAGCTTGCAACCGGGTAGCCAGGCGTGCCGGAAAAACGGTGGCCGAAAAACCCGGAGCTACTTCATTTAATCCGTTGCTGATTTATGGCGGTGGCGGACTTGGAAAGACTCACCTGGCTCAGGCCATTGGCAATGAAGTGAAGAGACTTCATAACAATAAGGTGGTATTGTATGTAAGCAGTGAAAAATTTATCAATCAGTTTGTAGATCATAGCCGCAATAATGCCATCAACGACTTTATTCATTTCTACCAGTTAATCGATGTATTGATTCTGGATGACGTTCAGTTTTTTAACAGAGCGGAGAAGTCGCAGGATGCTTTCTTTGCTATTTTCAATCATCTTCACCAGAGTGGCAAGCAACTGATCCTTACATCCGACAAGGCTCCTAAGGACATGGAGGGCGTTCAGGAAAGATTATTAAGCCGGTTCAGATGGGGCTTGAGCACGGACCTTCAGATTCCCGAGTACGAAACCCGTATCGAAATTTTGGAAAGTAAGATGAAGAACGACGGACTTGAAATGCCCAAGGAAGTTGTGAAGTATATCGCATACAATATTCAAAGCAATGTACGTGAATTGGAAGGTGCGCTTATCAGTCTGCTTGCGCAATCTTCATTGAATAAGCGCGACATTGATATGGAACTTGCTAAGAAAGTATTGCGCAACTTTATCAAGTCATCGAGCAAAGAAATTACTATCGATGTAATTCAGAAAATGGTGTGTGAATATTTTGATGTGCCTTACGATAAATTGCTGCAGAAGACACGCAAGCGTGAAATTGTACAGGCCAGGCAGATCACAATGTTTCTTGCAAAAGCATTTACAAAAAATTCGCTCAAGACGATTGGCGAGCACTTCGGTGGCCGGGATCATACCACTGTGATTCACAGTTGCCAGACGGTAAAAGATCTGATGGATACCGATACGCTTTTTAAAGAAAGCGTCGTAGAGTTGCAGCACAAGGTGCAGATGGCTACTATGTAGTCGTGAAATTATATTACTTATTTTGGAAAGGTTGTATCTTTTTACAGCCTTTTTTTTGTGTGATTATTTGCTGATTTAGCGGCTACTGATTCTTTGACAGGATTCAGCCTTTCGTAATGAACAGATGCATCTGCAATGCATTGAGAGAAATATTATGGCAACTTGTTGTATTTCTAAAGAACCCAACTTGTTTTTGGAATAATAGGAAGGAGCCTTCCTCACAATGCGCTCTTACTAAAATAAGAAAGGCTGCTTCTTTTGGAAACAACCTTTCACCTTCTTGTCGGGGCGGCAAGATTCGAACTTGCGGCCTCCACATCCCAAATGTGGCGCGATAACCGGGCTACGCTACGCCCCGAAATTCAAGGGCTGCAAAAGTAAGGATATGAAGCCGATTTGTAAAAATAAATTTGCTAAAAAATTATGCCAGGTTGGTTATAAAGATTTGCAAATCGCTCAGAATTTAGCTCAGGCACTGTCAGCAAAAGAATATGCAAATAATTTTTCCATTTAAAGGGCAATGGTTACTTTTGCAACCCTTGAATTTATATAGGAGGAGAGGTGCCTGAGTGGCCGAAAGGGCCGGTTTGCTAAACCGTTGTACGGGCTTCAACCTGTACCGAGGGTTCGAATCCCTCCCTCTCCGCAGTCAAAACCAAAATTCCCGCCAACGGCGGGTTTTTTCATTTAGGTGAAATTTCCAAACTTGTTTGAGAAATTTCACCTAAATGAAAAAAGTGCATACGCAGTATGCAATTTTGGTTTTGATTGCAGGCCACCCAAAAGTGGATCACCGGAGGTAATCCC
>CAYXAL010000041.1:0-15506 GCA_964463015.1 uncultured Ginsengibacter sp. | reverse complement strand
CGTCCTCATACATTTTCTGTATCCGTTCCGTTACATTTTTTAAATGTTCTTCGGGTGATAGCCGTGCCATAGCCCTTGCATTTTCTTCTTCTGCTTTCTCAAAGGAAGAGAAGGTTTTAAGGTTTCTCTTTGAATAAATAGTTTCAGGTTCTGAAACGATACCGTTTAACTCATTTGATTGACTTACTACTTTTTTTTTTGCTGGGGATATATTGCCTAATCTGTCCACTTTGAGTTTGATACAATACTGCTTAATAGACCTTCCATCAATAATTTCATACGCATTTTGGCTACCGAACTCTTTACCACTTACAATTGGATTAGCAATGTCGTGTTTTATAAAGTAAATCCGGTTTCCACTATACTTGGTTACATAATGAATACTTTTACTTCTCGCTGCATTATCCTTCCAAAATGCCTCATACAAATGGCTTTGAGGATCGGTTATTATTTCTTCTCCTTCAGCCGGCATATATACAGGGTCACCTTGCTTTAAAGTAAATAACAATTTCGCTTTGTTCTTCTCCTCAAAGTAGTTTTTGAAAATTTGCTCCTTACTAAAACTTGCTTTGTCGGTAGCCTTATTAAATTCATCTTTCAAAAGATTGGCAGCATCAAAGAATGTGATAAGGTCAAAAATTCGGTTGCCATCTTTTTCCATAACGGCAAATAGGTAATTGTCGCCTGTATTTACAAGTAGGTTGTTATTATATGCTTTCTTACGGTCAAGTCGTTGCAGGGAAATATCATCAGAAGTATCGTCTGTATCTGCGTTTATTAGCTTTAATGATTTAATAGGTTTCTTTTCATTTTTATTCAATTCTAAAATTCCTTCTTTTGAGAATGCCTTTAATTTATCTCCATTATATTTTTCAAGATGTTGCCTTACTTTCTGTTTTATTTCATCATTAATTATGAGTTCTATTAGAGCTGGTGTATCTGACTTCTTTTGTCCAAGTTTGCTAATAGAAATCTTTTGGTCTTGATTTTTATAGTACAAACGGACATTGTAAACAGGAACTTTCCTTTGGGAATTAAATTCCATAATTCCTTCAATAGAAAAAGCAACTTTCTTATTCTTTTTGCATTTATCTACAAAATGACTTCTGATTTCCGTTTTTAGCTTTTCATCTGTAATCTTTTCTATGTTCTTTTCTGTTGCAAATTTGTCTTTAGCGAAATCAGTTAAAGGATATCTCTTTGCTTCTTTTGAATTGGTTAATCCAAAAGGCATTGGTTCGTGTAATTGCCCTCGTATCTTTATTTGCAACTTGCCGTTTTTATCAGGCTGAATGAGAAGTTTGTCCTTTGGCTTTTGAGAAATAATGATGTTTTGAATTTCTTTTTCAGCATCTTCAGGGAAGCCAACCCAAGGCATGTCAATAGTTTTGAACTTCTCAATTTGCTTAAAGATTCTTTCTCTTTCAGTTTCATTGAGATTTAAAATTTCGTCTAACAACTCCGAAGGGCTTCCTTCAAAGTTTGGCAGCAAATCTTTTTTATGTTCATCCAACCAAGTTTGCAATTCTTTGTTCAAGTCATTCAACCTCTTTACGTGCGCAGGTTCTGTGCAAGCAACTACTAACGCATCAATGGCGTGGTGTCTGTGGTCAATGCGCTTAGTCCAACCTTTGATAACAAGTTTGTTGTTTTTGGTTTGGAAATAATTACGATTGAATGATTCAATAGATTGCTCTTTGCTTAATTCAATATCGGTAAAGGGAATATTCTTTTCTTTGTATTCTTTCTTCTTTTTTTCCAATGCCGAAACATATTTCTCATATTCCATTTCTGCGACTAATGGTTGTACATTTTCGTATCGTGATTTTAAAAGTGTTTTAAACTTGTCAGTAAGTCCCCATTGATTACGTAAATAGTCTGTAACGCCACCCGTTGTAGTTTTTACGTTTTCGTTGCCCACAATTTTATTCAGTTCTTCTTTCACTCTTACCGAAATGTATTGCGTTTCTTTCATCTGCCTTGCAATCGGGTCTTCAGGAACTTTTGTAGCTAAAAGATTTTTTCTTTTTGCTCCCTGAAAGTATTTATTCACATGGTTAATGAAACCTTCCTTGGAAAATACAGACGGAATAGTTGAGCCTAATTCAAAATACTCCATTGCTGTGCGATTACTCTTCTCTTTGTTGATTGATTTTTCACAAATCACTTTATTTACAAATGAATCGTCAAAATATCTTGACTGTGGAATGATATGGTCAACATCATAACGCTCTCTGTTAAACAATTCGGAAAGAGGGATAGGCTGCCCAGTATATGGCGAAACATGCCCTTGTTCTCGCCATAGCTTCATTTTCTCAATTTCTGATTTTGACGGGTCTTTATATTGCTTAACATATTCATCGGCAAGATTTTCCTGAGACAACCAAAGTTTGTATTTTTCAATGTTGTTGAGTGTTATCTCCTGTTTGAGTTCGGTCAATAGATTCTTAACCTCATCGTTTGCTTTCTGATTTTCATTATTTGCTTTATAGATTTTATTTCTTCTTTCTGCGTTATTTTTTAGCTCTCTTGCTAATTCTAATCGCACTTCATCCGGTTTGCCATATTGTCTCCAAATATCCTTAACCACCATCAATGCTTCACTAATCAACTGTTCAACGAGTGGGTTGCGTAACTCTCCGGGTGTTAGACGTTTTATGTCATAAAAGTTTTTGATTTTTTCTTCTTCACTATATTCTTTGGCAGTATGCTTTCCGTAAACCAAAATGGTTGCATAGGCATTCATAATACCGCCTTCTGCCAATACTTCTACGTTGTTTTCTAAATACTCCTGTGCAGCTTTTTCAAATGGGTCGCTTACTGTTTCATTCACTAACTTGATGATAGTTTCTTTAAGCGAATCTGAGAAATCACTGCTAAAATATTTACCGCTTCTAACAAGTGGAAGAATTTTTTCAATTGCTTTTAAACTCAATGCTGCATAACTTCTACTGAATTTGATTTTACTTATTTGAATGGCAGTTTGTTCAGGATTTGCAACATCGTTTGAATACTTTTTAATAAAAGATAGAACCTTTGAAGTTCGTTCACTTTCTATATCGTATTCATTGCCTTTTGCATTGTAAAGAATATCCCATAATTCAATTTGCCTGCTCTTTTCTGATAATCCCAATTGCTCCCAAAATTGTTCACCCAATGCTTTTTTGAGCATCAACTTTGTTTCGTTGCCTCTCAGTTTTGCTTTTGGGTTCATTCCGTTCAGGAACTCAACACCCTCTTGAAGTTTGTATTCTTTTTTCAGTTTATTGAACACAACACCAAAACTGATTTCTTTTTTATCCTGCAATTCATCAAAAAGCCATTCTTTTAATGTAGTGGGAATTGGTCTGTCCACATACTTGTATTTTATTTCTCCTTTGCGGGTTTTTCCGGCTTCAATTTTTGTGTTTATTGTTAGCTTATTTATTTGTTCCCACATTTTAAACTCCTGAAAAACAGGATGACTTTTAGCCAGAGCTTTTTCTCCTTGTTCATAACGACAATCGGAAATAAGGTGACTTTGGTCTTTCAACTCTCGTTGATAATAAATGATTTGATTTCTCACAACGTGATACAGCCCTTTTGCTTTTCCTTCTTGTCTGTATTTCTCTTGTGTTTCTTTTGTCCCGGGGAAAATGAATTGAAGTATTTCGGATAATTTTTCTTGTGGGAGATTTTTCAGAACATTGTGTAAAGGCGAACCTTCAATTGAACTTTGTGTTTCCCAAATCTTATCAAACTCCGATTGATAACGGGAACGTAGTACAACATTATTCCTGATTTTTGACCATTTATTTTCCTTTAGAATAGAAAGAAAATATTCTGACAAATAAATTTCTCTCCCTTTTTCTTTGGATAACTCTGCCAGTTCTTTCTCCAAGTTTTCCATCTTTTTGCGCCAATTTGTTTTATTCGGCAACTTAAATGTGATGGCTTCTCCATGTTTCTTTGAAGTGGTTATATTTACAAGAAGCTCTAGAGATTCTCCAGTTTTCAGTAGTTCTAAAAAAGTATCGCCTTCTAGTTCTCCCTCCTCTGTTTCAAATTTTATTTTCCGTTTTTTTAATTCTTTTCCATTGTATATAATGGTTTCAGGTTCTGAAACAGAAATAATTTTTCCAAATATTACATAGATTTCTTTTCCTTTTTTTTCAATATTTTCTGATTCATCTTCATTGTTATCCTCTTTATCGGGTTCATCCCCCCCACCCGAATAGCCACGCAGTTGATTAAACAAATATATTAGCCTGCCTAATTCTTGTAACGAAACCATTTCGTTTAATGCCTTTACTCGCAACTCCAGTAAATCAAGAGCAGAGTATTGTTTTTGGTTTTTCTTTATAGGTAGAATAGAAACTCTATCAAGCTTTAACGGATTGTCAAATGGTTCTGCTAATATGATTTGTTCAGGCAACATCCCTAATTGTTGCAAAACATATATCAGTTTATTTCTTCTTTGCTTGTAACGTTTATTAAGTTTTCGCATTCCACGGGCAATGCGCCTGTTAGCATTTTTGGTTTGCGCTTGTCCTTGTTCAAACTTGCTGAGTTCCTGCCCCATCGGAATAATCCTACTCCCCATTCCAAGGATATTCCCTTGCCCATTTTCAAAATCCTGATCAATGAGCGCCCATCCAATAGAGTTTGTCCCCAAATCCAAACCCAAAATCTTTTTTCCCATAGCGAAATATTATTTTTATTTTTACAATTCATTTTTGAAAGCGATTCACAATAAGGATTATTCCGTTGTGAAAACATTTAAAGTGGTCCCGGCTCTACCGGGATCGCTTTTTTCAGCACCACGATAAATATAAAACATTTTCCCCTTCGCCTCCCCTACTTTATTCTCTCTGCTTTACATTAGCCAAAATCATTATCTTCAATTCTCTTTTTTTAATCCCACCCGGCAAAATTTTTAAAACTACTCTTATATGAGAAATTTATTTCTTGTCCTATTTGCTTTTTCGTTTCTGTGTGTTTCTGCGCAAAAAAAGAAACGTACTACCCTACCTGTTAGTGCAATACCGTCCATGAACAGTGATTCTATCCTTTACTCCAGGCTGAATTACCGGTTGATCGGGCCGTTTCGCGGAGGACGCAGTGCAGCCGTAGCAGGCAGCTACAAACACAACAATACCTTCTATTTCGGAGCGACGGGCGGAGGTGTATGGAAAACTACCGATGGCGGTAGCAACTGGAAAAATATCTCCGACAAATATTTCGGAGGAAGCATCGGCTCGGTAGCAGTAGCGCCTTCTGATGAAGACATCGTGTATGTGGGTGAAGGAGAAAATACCATGCGTGGCAATGTCAGTGAAGGGCTCGGTGGGATGTGGCGCAGTGAGGATGCCGGCAAGAGCTGGAAAAACATCGGATTAAAAGATGGGAGACACATCATCCGCATCGTCATTCATCCGAAAAACCCGGATATCGTATGGGTAGCCGTGATGGGACACCTGTTTGGGCCCAATGAAGAACGGGGTGTGTATAAAACAATCAATGGTGGCAAAACATGGAAACGCGTTTTGTATGTCAACAATCAGACCGGATGCAGCGACCTGGTGATGGAGCCGGGCAATCCTAATGTACTCTACGCCGGTACATGGCGGCTGATACGAACTCCCTATTCATTGGAGAGTGGTGGTGAAGGCAGCGGATTGTGGAAGAGTACGGACGGTGGTGAAACCTGGAAAAATATTTCTGCTAGTAAGGGATTGCCCAAAGGTACCTGGGGAATTGTCGGTGTGGCAGTGGCACCTTCCAATACCGACAAAATATATTCCATCATTGAAAACAAAGACGGCGGTTTATTCATGAGCAATGATGGCGGTGAGACCTGGACGTTAACTTCCAGCGACAACAATATCCGTCAACGTGCATGGTACTACACCAAGGTGTATGTAGATCCGAAAAATGAAAACCGTGTCTATTGTCCGAATGTGGGTTTCATGCGCAGCAATGATGGAGGCAAAACCTTTCAGGAAATTCGCACACCTCATGGCGATCATCACGACCTCTGGATAGATCCTGAAAACGGAAACCGTATGGTGGTGGCAGACGATGGTGGGGCACAGGTGACGTTCAACGGAGGCAACAGTTGGAGTACTTACCTGAACCAACCCACCGTACAAACCTACCGGATCAGCACAGACAACGCCTTTCCGTATCACGTACTCTTTGCCCAGCAAGACAATGGCGCATTCAGAATCAAGAGCAGGACTTACGGTGCCGGTATTACTGAATCAGACCTGGAAGATGTAGCAGGAAGCGAGAGTGGATACATCGTGGCTGATCCTGCAAATCCTGATATTACCTACGGAGGCAACTATCAGGGATTGTTGCAGCGGCTGGATCTTCGTACCAATGAAAGCCGGATGATCAATGTGTGGCCGATTGACAATATGGGGGCCGGTGCGGAGGCTGCAAAATATCGATTTCAATGGAACTATCCCATTTTCTTTTCACCACACAATCCCAAAAGGCTCTATGCCGCCGGCAACCATTTATTCGTTACCGAAGACGAAGGAAAATCGTGGCAGATGATTTCACCCGATCTCACCACCAACGACAAAAGCAAACAGGCATCCAGCGGCGGGCCGATCACACAAGACAATACCAGTGTGGAATATTATTGTACCATATTTTATGCCACGGAAAGCTGGCTTGAAAAAGATCTGCTTTGGACCGGAAGCGATGACGGCATTGTATCTGTGAGCCGCGACGGCGGAAAGCATTGGGAGAACGTAACACCCAAAGATGCTCCCAAATGGATGATGTGGAATTGTATAGAAATAGATCCGTTCAAAAAAGGCGGAGCTTATATCGTGGGCACCCGGTATAAACTGGATGACTTCAAATCATACATCTACAAAACAGAAGACTATGGCAAAACCTGGAAACTGATCGTGAATGGAATAGATCCCATGCATTTTGCAAGATGCCTTCGTGCAGACAGAAAAAGGCCCGGATTGCTCTATGCCGGCACTGAATACGGTATGTATATTTCATACGACGATGGAGCAGACTGGAAATCCTTTCAACTCAATCTGCCGGTGGTGCCAATCGTAGATCTTGCTATCAAAAACAACGATCTTATAGTAGGTACACAAGGCAGAAGTCTCTATATTCTCGATGACCTTACTGTATTGCAACAAAAGGATGAAAAGATACTGAATCAAAACCTGCATGTATTCGGAGTAAACCCGGCATACCGGATGCCCGGGCGTGGCCGGTTTTTCTTCGGCATGTCCGGCGGCTCTATTCCGAATGTTGGAAAGAATCCTCCTGATGGAGTAGTCTTTAATTATTTCATGAAGCATGTGAACGACTCTACAAAACTTTCTATCAGCATCATGGATAAGAACAAAAAGCTGATAAAAAAATTCACAAACTCAGGCAGTGCTTCTGCTGCCGGAGGGAATGCCGGTCAGCAAAGAGGAAACACAGGAAAGATAGATGTATCTCAGGGCATGAACCAGTTTGAGTGGGATATGAATTACCCGCCTGCTGAAAAGGTAGATGGCCTGATTTTGTGGAATGGATTTATTGGTGGGCCTAAGGCAGCTCCGGGAAATTATTTTGCAATATTCAAATCAGGGAGCGACTCCGTAGAGGTTCCTTTCACCATTATCCCCGATCCCAATTACAAGACCTCACAGGCAGATTATGATGAGCAATTTAATTTTCTGATAAAACTGAGAGATAAGTCTTCTGAAATAATGGAAACCATAAAAAATATCCGTGAAGTACGAAATCAGATGAATGCATTCAGTGCAAGGATCGGGAAAGAAATGCCTAAAGAAGTAAAGCAGCAGATCGACACCGTCAGCAAACATCTGACCTCAGTAGAAGATGCATTGCATCAGACAAAGGCCAGGAGCAGCCAGGACGTACTCAACTACCCGATCAAACTGGATGACAAGCTATCCAGCATATATAGAGTTGCATCCTCCGGCCAATCAGGGCTTCCTAAACAGGCAAAAGATGCTTATGCGGAATTAGAACCTCTCATCGATGCACAATTAGACAAAATGAAAAAAGTAATGAGCGAAGATGTGGGCAGATTGAATCAACTCATTCATGAGAAGACATTGCCTGTTATCGGGGTGAAAGAAAAAAAGAGCTAAACATTCTATGGATTCAGAATAAATTTCAAAAGGCTTCCCACCTAGGGCGGCCTTTTTTTACCCGCAGCGTCGGGGGCTGGTGAAGGAATTCTCAATACCCAGACTCCTCGCCCGACATACAATTATTTTTTGTTGACAGTATAAGACTCGTAATTTAGTAATATGGCGCCTGAAAATCAGATACCCGGAATTTTAAAAATGTAGCTGAATCAATCCACGCAACAGCCTTGTAGTCATTCATGAGAAGTAAAAACAGAGTCAGAAGATTGTTATTCCGGTCACTCATTATCCTATTGGCGCTTTTGGTGATCATAGCCGGTACGATGTATTATGTCGTCACCTACCGGTTTAAAGAGAGTCTGCAGCTCATCGTCAAAAAAGAATCCGGAGGTAAGTATATTCTTGCAGCCCGGAAATCTGATTTTTCAATTTTTGACAAAAAAATCACTCTTAAAAATGTATCGCTTCACAGCGCAGATACTACAAATGTCCAGCAACACATTGACCTGAGTATTCCGGACGTTTATTTTTCATTTTCTTCCTGGAGGAAACTGATCTTTAACAGAAAACTTTTTATCGACAGCCTGTCCATCCGCAACCCGCATTTTTTTATTCATATCCATAAAGATTCGGTTACCCAAAGTCGTCAGAAAGGGAATTTTAAATTAGAAGACTTTCTGAACTTTCTCCAAAGAACATCCCAGCACCTGAATGCCCATTCACTGAGTATCGACAACCTTTCGTTTGAGTATTCAAAATTAAACGGCCCGCCTCCTATGGTAGGGCAGGACATCAATATCCGGGTTTCAAATTTCACGAAAGTAGATAACAATGACAATCATGTGATGGCATCAGACTCTGGCACTGTTTCCTTTGGCCGGCAACATTGGATTTTTCCGGATGGCATTCATGAGATGAGTTTTAAACAATTCGTATTTTCAACCGGTACTCAAAAGGCTGAATTGGATTCATTCGTTTACAGCCGAAAAATCACATCAGATCGTCCGGGAATTGACATCAAGGGCGAGCGGTTTTTCTTTAATTCCAAACACCTGCCGGACATCTATCAAAAAGCCGAATTGAATATAGATACACTCTTTTGTCTCAACCCCTCAATTGTACAAACCGGAAATGGCGCTAAAAAAACGCAGCAAGCAGTAAAAAGTGGTGCTCCGGCCAGGAACATCGCAACACACGATACTCATCTCTTCAACCGGATCAGTGTAAAATTTATTAATGTCATTGATGGAGTATTTCATACCCGAAAAAGCACTCTGGACACAGCTACTCAGAGTGGAGCACGCAAGAGCAATGCACAGATCTATCATTTGGTGATCGACGCAAAAAACAATCACCGTCTTACCACCGATAGCATCCTGATCAATCTGAAAGACATTCAGTTTTACAGTAAGGACAGTATGTTCAAATTGCAAATTGCCGGATTCCGGATGAAGGGTAAGGACGCATTGTTTAATGGTGTAACCTATATGCCCTCTGAATACAATACTTCTCACAGAGGAGTCACCTTCAAAGCGCCGGAATTGTTACTGAAAGATATTGACATTGGTGATTTATTAAGAAAGAAATTACATGCTCAGAGTGCTCATCTGGTAAAACCGTTTATCACCGTTTTAAACAGAGCTCAATCCGGGAATGCAAAGTCGCTGTCTGCACCCAAAAAAAGCAGGGCAGAAAAGATGAATTTATTTTTCAGATTTCTGCATCACCTGAATGACTTGCTGGACGTGGATTCATTCAATCTTTCAAAAGGAAGAGCGGCTTATACAATCCAGGGGGAAAAGCCCCTGCAGGTATCCCTGGAAAATCTGAATACTACCTTTTTGCTGAATAAACTGTTTGAAAGCGATTCACTGGTGGACATAAAACATTCGATACCCAATCTGCAATGGGGCCGCCTGCAATTAGCGGGCAAACAAATGAAAGTGGCCATTGCCAACTACAGATTGGATGGCAGGATTCGTAAGAACTGGGCGGATGGCCTTGCTGTCTCCCTTGCCAACGGAACGAATATCACCGGAAAAAATATTTATTGGGAAGCCTTTGACTGGGACGTTTTTGAAAAGACAAAAGATATTCAGATTGATCTGCTCAAAATCGGTAGCTTGATAATCAATACACAACCCGCCCCTAATCATAATCGTGCAGATACAAAGAAAAAAACTCCTTCCAAAGATCTGCCTGTAATTCGTATTGGAAAATTGGAGGTGAAGAAAGTTGATTTTAGTTCTGTTTCATCCGCAAGCAAAACGGCCTTTAACGGTAGCAATCTGGAAATACAAAACTTAGGCACACAGAATCATTTTTTCACCTGGACGCATGCAACGGCTGATCTTTCCGGCATCTCGTCTGTGAATAAGAAAGGAACTGTTGCCATAAAAAGTATTTCTCTAAACACCTCCAATGAAACCATGATTCATCAGGTAAACTATGAAAGCCAGACCGATCATGGAAAGACAACCATTCATTTACCCTTAATAAAAATAAATAGTGATATTCATTCTACCGATCTTTCTGAGGCTTCCATCCATTCATTGGGATCCAACGATGGTAGCATAACAATAGCAAGTCTCTCCGGTCAACATCCGGATAGTAAATCCAAACCCCTTAAACTGCCTTCTTTATTGTTGCAAAAACTGAATATGAAGCACCTTGCTTTCAATTTTCAAAAAGTCAATACCGGCGATACACTGAACGTAGATACACATATTGACGCAAGTGCAGAATCTATCAAAACAGGCACACAGGCAGAACAGATGGCTACCTACAAAAATATTCTCCTCCAAACATCCGGCATCAGCATACATGGGAAAAATATGGTAGCAAACATTCCATCCGCTGCACTCCATCTTCAAAATGGAAAATTATCGGACATCAAAAACGAAATTTCACTCACCACAGCCATCAGGTTTTCAACTGATGCAGCCTCTGTACAATATCATAAGGACAGCAATACACTCCGGATTAATAAAGCGGGAATTGCATTTGAAGACAAGCATTTTCAATTCCACAAAGGCCAAAAATTTTTACTGTTGCAACTCATTTCCAAAACAGAAGCATCGGGTGAGAATATCTTCTTTAAAACGAAAAAGACCACGATAGCCGCAAACAGCTTTTCGCTTACAGGCAGCAAGGGAGCATTTACCCTGAAAGACTTCTCTATCACCCCCAACCTGAGTCGTGCACAATCGTTTGCTGAAGCACAATGGCAAAATGACTACATCTCCATCAAAGGCAAGACTCTCGGAGTCGAACACTTCAAATTCAAAGAAAACAAGAAAGATTCTACATTAAGTATTCAAAAAATTATGGCTGATGGAATTCTGCTGGATGTATCGCGAGATAAGTCTATTCCTTTCCGGCATGGCATTGAAAAGTCTATGCCTACCCAATTGATTCAGAAGATTCCGGTCCCCCTACAAATAAAATCGATGGAACTGAAAAACAGCACCGTCAGCTACCATGAGTTTTCGGTGGGTACCAAAAATTGGAGCAAGATACCGCTCACTAATCTAAATGCACATATTCTGAATATCACCAACCAACCCAAACACAACGACTCATTGAAAATTATAGCCGACACCAAAATATTCAGCAATGAGATCCGGAACTTCAGGTACAGTGAATCTTATCACGACTCACTTTCGGGATTTACAGCCGGCCTGAATATCGCCCCGATGGATCTGAAAGCATTTTCTCAATTTTCAAAACCATTGGCCGCCGTAAGTATTACAAACGGACAGACAGATACCGTATTTTCTACCTGGCAGGGAAATAAATATGCATCGTATGGTAAGATGAACTTTCATTACCGGAATTTAAGAATCAAGATGTACAATAAAAAAGATACTACCAAAAGAGGGCTGATTCCATCTCTTGAAACCTTTGCTGCCAATCTCATCTTGCCCAACAAAAAGAGTAAATCTTCTTTGATCTATTTCCAGCGTGACAGAGAAAAATTTGTCTTCAACTATTGGATCAAAACACAGGTAAGCGGCATCCTCTCTACCATGGGAATCAAAAAAGATAAGAAATACAAAAAACTGCTCAATGAAAATTTGCAGCGTTTTCATCTATCGCCACCTCTGAATCCGGACAATAAACAAAATTGAAAAAAGCCTACGGGATTCTAAACAAAAAAAATAAACCCATCATGGATCAACACATCAATCCATTTTCAAAAAGAGTCATAGAAACTTTTATTATCATAGTGCTGATGGCAGTACTGCTTGATGCCTTTTATAAAGTATTCTCCGTATTTTTTGGAATCCTTGCTTTTGCACTGATCTTTTCGGTTTCCTTTGAAAAACCCTATGAGCAATTATGCAAGAAGCTGAATCAACGCCGGAAAATTGTAGCCTTTATCTATGTTGTAATTCTTATCAGTATTATAGCCGTTCCTCTGATCTATCTGTTTGCATCTCTCATACACAGGGCAAAAGAGTTGGTAGTATTTGCAGGAAATATCAGCAAGAACGGAGTGCCTCCCCTCCCCGACTGGGCTATAAAACTTCCAGTTGTTGGAGACCCCATCCATACGTTTTGGGAGCAAATACGATCAGACCCCAAAGCCCAACTTTCTGCCCACAGTGAGCAGATCACTAATTTAATTCATCACTTACTTTCCAAAGGGATGGGTATATTAGGGGTCACAATTCAAATATTAGCAGGTATTTTTATTTCTGCTATATTTCTCGTCAGAGGGCAAAAGCTTGTCCAGCCTTTGAGAGTCTCACTCCAATACCTGTTCGGAAAAGAAGAAGGGCTTCAATTATTAAACGCTTCCACACAAGCCATCAAAGGTGTTTCTGTGGGTGTAATGGGAACTGCATTTATTGCAGCCATCTTTTCCTGGATCGGGCTTGAGATTGGCGGTATTCCGATTGCAATCGGATTATCTGCCCTGGTATTTTTTCTTGTTGTAATTCAGGCAGGTCCGTTGCCGGTGTGGATTCCGCTCATCATATATACCATCAGTAAAGGGTACACTGGCCTTACCATTTTTTTCATTATCTGGGGTGTAGCGCTTATGGTTATTGACTCCGTTTTGAAACCTATATTGATTGGCAGAAGTGGAGGTAAAATTCCTACATTGGCACTGTTCATTGGCGTGGTAGGAGGGCTTGCTGCATGGGGATTTACCGGTATGTTTAAAGGGGCAATCATCATGGCATTGGCATACACCATCTTTACCATGTGGTTGAAGGGAAAGAGCCTGAAAACAGAGGGTTGACCCATGACAATAAAAGGCGGATAATCGCCTTTGGGTCCGGCAGCAACATCTTGAATAGTCATCCCATAATACAAAATATTTAAGGATATTCTTTCTTTATGAGAACAACAATCAGCTTCTTCAAAATCCCGGTTAATCTGCTTTACTTTGCAAAATGCACAGTCCTCTTGCCGGTTTGAAAGATACGATTGCAGCCATTGCCACACCACCGGGAATTGGCGGTATCGGTGTGATTCGTGTAAGCGGTGACGATACATACCGAATCATTCAAAAACTGTTTTCAAAAAAAGACCTCTCAAAACAGCCTCCAAATACAATTCATGTCGGATTATTAAAAGATGGTGATACCGTGTTGGACGAAGTGGTGTTATCTCTGTTCAGAAAACCACACAGCTTCACCGGTGAAGATGTCATAGAAATCAGTTGTCACGGTTCACCATACATCCTGCAGCGCGTGTTGGATGTACTCTTACAAAATGGTGCACGCATGGCACGTCCGGGAGAATTTACCCAACGCGCCTTTCTCAATGGAAAGATGGACCTTGCCCAGGCCGAGGCTGTAGCCGATATCATCCATGCCGAAACAAAGTCTGCACACGAAACTGCCATAAATCAATTGCGTGGCGGATTTTCAAGAGACCTGAATCTGTTGAGAGAAAGGTTGATTCATTTTGCTGCACTTCTCGAACTTGAACTCGATTTCTCAGATGAGGATGTTGAATTTGCCGATCGCACCCAACTCACCCAACTCCTGGATGAAATAGACAAAAAAACGGAAAGCCTGATTCAATCTTTTGCACTGGGCAACGTGATAAAGAAAGGAATCAGTGTCGCCATCATTGGAAAACCCAATGCAGGAAAAAGTACTTTATTAAATGCTCTCCTCAATGAAGAGCGGGCCATCGTAAGCGACATTGCTGGTACTACCCGCGATACCATTGAAGAAACAATCAATATTCATGGCATTCTTTTCCGGTTGATTGATACTGCCGGGATCCGCGAGCACACAGCCGACGCTATTGAGCATCTGGGCATAGAAAGGAGTAAACAAAATGCAGATCGTGCCGGAATTATTCTGTTAGTGAAAGACCTTACCGATCCGGAACCTGAACCCGAATGGTTGCAACCCTATAAATCCAAACTGATAGAAGTAAATAATAAACTGGATGCTTACACGAAAATGATGGAATCAAAAGGGCAACTTATACCCGAAATACCCAATTCCATTTCTGCTAAAGACAGCAACACCATTCACTGGCTGAAAGATGCGCTTTATCAAAAAGCAATTGCCGGTAAAAAAACAGATGGTTCCATTGTGACCAATGCCCGTCATTATGAAGCACTGCTTAAATCAAGAGAAAGCCTGCTTGCCATCAAATCAGGAATAGAGCAAGGCCTTTCAGGTGATTTGATCACGATTGATGTGCGCCGGTGCCTGCATTATCTTGGTGAGATCACCGGTGCAATAGAGGTGGACAGAGACATCCTCGGCGCAATCTTTTCAAAGTTTTGTATCGGAAAGTAATTATCTTTCCTTTGTTTTCTAAGTGATTGTTTTTCATAGGTTTTAAAGGTTTTTTCCTTCTTTTATTTGTTGCCAATCTCTACTTTTTTACTTATATTCGTTGCCTAATTGTTGCCCTGATTTGTTGCTCATGTTTCCGAGCAACAAAAATTCAGTAAGTGGTGAAATGATGCTACACACAGCTACACCCTGCAACAGTTAGCCACAAATAGCAACAAAATGAGTAGTACGATTAAAGTAGAAAAAACCTGTCAGCACTGCGGCAAAAAATTCATTGCACAGAAGACAACAACTAAATGTTGTTCCCATCGCTGTGCAAGTGCAGCCTACAAACAGAGGGCAAGAAATGCAAAGGTTGAAGCTGTAATTCAGAAAGAGAATGAGCAGAAACCATTCAACCCCATTGTTACCCAAAAGGAGTTCCTGAGTGTAAAGGAAACTTGCCAGTTAATCGGAGCCAGCAGATGGACCATTTATAGGTTGATTGATGCAGGGAGTTTAAAGGCTTCCAAGTTGGGCAGTCGTACTATCATTCCAAGAACAGAAATCAATAATCTTTTTAAATAACTGAAAGAATGAAAGTAACACTTCGCCAACGGCTCAA
>CAYXAL010000040.1:15000-15867 GCA_964463015.1 uncultured Ginsengibacter sp. | reverse complement strand
GATCTTACAATGAATGAACAGGACCTATACCCGGGAATGGAAGATAGGAAAAGTGGAACGTATCCGGGAGCTCATTCCGGATAGCGGGATCAGTTCGGATATAATGTCAGGCTTTTGCACCGAAATGGAGGAAGATCACAATCAAACCTTGGACATGATGGAATATTGCAAATATGATATGAGTTATATGTTTTTCTATAGTGAGAGACCCGGAACTTTAGCTCAGAAAAGATTCAAAGATGATGTACCGGAAGATATAAAAAAGATAATATTGCAGGAATTTGTTGAAATAAAAAATAAACTATTTCTTGAAAAGAATAAAAAGGATATGGGAAAAACATTCAAAGTTTTAATAGAAGGCGAAATTAAACGAAGTGATAAAGATTGGATGGGAAGGAATTCACAAAACAAAGTAATTGTATTTCCTAAAACTGCTGAAAACCCTGGTACAGCCGGATTGAAAAAAGGTGATTATGTAAATGTAGCCGTGACCGATTGTACCCAGGCAACATTAATTGGAAAAATAACTTGTGATTAAGTCAAAAGTGAAAATTCAAAAGAAGTGAAATCATGTTTCCCTTTTGAATTTTGATCTTTTAATTTTTTAAAAATGGAACTTCAATCAATAAAAAACCGTTTTGGAATCATTGTCAACTCACCGGCATTAAATTATGCACTGCAAGTAGCTGTACAGGTGGCCCCTACCGACCTCACCGTGCTGATCATGGGAGAAAGCGGAGTAGGAAAAGAAGCGTTTTCTCTAATTATTCATTCGCTATCCGGCAGGAAACACAATCCGTTTATAGCTGTGAACTGCGGAGCTATTCCGGAAGGCACTATTGATTCCGAATTATTCGGTCATGAAAA
>CAYXAL010000040.1:4867-14958 GCA_964463015.1 uncultured Ginsengibacter sp. | reverse complement strand
TACCGGCGATGTTGATTACAGGAAAGGCTCTTTTGAAACAGTAAACGGAGATAAAATTTTCCTGGAAGAAATCGGCGAGTTGCCCCTGGGTACCCAGGCCAGGTTACTCCGTGTATTGGAAACAGGAGAATTCATAAGGGTAGGTTCTTCCAAAGTTCAAAAAACCGATGTCCGCATTATTGCAGCATCCAACAAAGATCTTCTTCAATTAGTGCACCATGGAAAATTCAGGGAAGACTTGTATTACCGGTTGAGCACTGTTCCTATCCGGGTGCCGGCATTGCTGGACCGGAAAGAAGATATTCATTTGCTCTTCAGAAAATTCGCATCCGACTTTGCCGATAAATATAAAACCGCACCGGTTCAACTGGATGAAGAAGCAAAAGACCTATTAATTAATTATCCATGGCCGGGTAATGTACGGGAGCTGAAGAATATTGCAGAACAAATTTCTGTACTCTCAAAAGAAAAACTGGTTCCGGCCTATGAACTTCAAAAATTTCTTCAGCCCTACTCTGGTTCACGATTGCCCGTTTTAGCTAACACTTCAGGAGGTTCACAGGAATTCTCCAACGAAAGAGAAATTCTTTACAAACTTTTTTTTGATATGAAAAAAGATGTAACAGAATTAAAAAGAATATTCCTGGATTTGCTGCAACATCCTGATCTGGTGAGTCAGAACCAGGCATTGATCAATGAGTTGAAAGATTCACACAGTCATGAAGCCATTCAGCCGCTGATCGTTCAGCATGCTGTGCAACCGGTACAATCCATACCCACAAAAGCCTATACTGCCGGCAATGGAATCCAGGATCATGAAGAAATTGAAGAAAGCCTGAATATACTGGATAAGGAAAGAGAACTCATCGTAAAAGCATTGAAGAAACACAAGGGGAAAAGAAAAGATGCTGCCCTGGATCTTGGCATCAGTGAACGGACTTTATACAGGAAGTTGAAAGAATACGAAATTGCTGAATAATTAAATTTAATGATGTTCTATTTTAAAAAGATATCTGGCCGGGCATTTGCGGCTCTGCTGTTGATTATTTTTTCATTCAATTACAGTTGTAGTGTAAGATATGGTTTCAAAGATGTTTCAATACCGGATGATATTAAAACTATTAAAATAAACTATATAGAAAATAAAGCTAACTATGTAAATCCGCAACTAAGTCCAAAGCTCACAGATAAACTTCGTCAAAAGATCGTAAACCAGACGAAGCTGACTCAGACCAATGCCGATAATGTTGATTGGGAAATCAGCGGATATGTGACCAACTATTCTTTTAGCACTTCCGCCATCTCCGGTCAGCAGGAAGCGAACAACCGGTTAACAGTAGGTGTTCACATTACTTTAAATAATCACAAACTCGACAAAGTAACCGATTATGATGTAAGCCGCAGTTTTGAATTTCCTTCTTCACAATCGCTGGAGCAGGCGGAAGCCAGCCTGGGTGATGAAATGGTGCGTTCATTGACAGATGATATTTTCAATCGTATTTTTTCCCAATGGTAGCAATTCTTAAATTGCATTTATGAATGCAAAAATCAACCAGCTGGTACAAACTGTTTTGCAAAAAGAATCTTTAGCAGTTTGTTCAATAACGGAATTGCAGGACCTGGCAAAGCAATATCCTTATTCTTCAGCGATGCAATTACTATATACAGCAAAATTAAAAACAGCGGATTCAAATGACTACCGGGATCAGTTGCAAAAGACTCTCTTATTCTTTGACAACCCGCTTTGGCTTCAACTGGTACTGGAAGAATCCAATGAAACTGATACACTAAATGAAAACCAAAATCTGCCAGAAAAAGAAGTTCAGGAGGAACCCCAAAACGCCGGACAAAGCCCTGTTTTAGATTTGTCTTCATTAAAATTTGAAAAAAAGGAACCAACCGGAAATGAGTTGCTTTTTGAACCTTATCATACCGTTGATTACTTCGCCTCCCAAGGCGTAAAATATAAAGCAGATGAAAAACCGAATGACAAATTTGGACAACAGCTAAAAAGTTTTACAGAATGGTTGAAAATCTTAAAAAAGTCACCATCTGCCGAGATTAATACTAATAACGATAGTACACAGGAGCAAAAAGTCGAACAACTTGCCGCCGACTCTATCGAAGACCGGAATGTAGTAACTGAAGCTATGGCTGAGGTTTGGGAAAAGCAGGGAAATGCCTCAAAAGCCATAGAAATTTATAACAAATTAGGTTTGCTCAATCCCTCTAAAAGTTCTTACTTTGCAGCCAAAATTGAACATCTAAAGAACCTGATATGACAATCTTATTTGTGATCCTGATAATATTGGCCTCTGTTTTACTTACTGTAATTGTACTGATTCAAAACCCGAAAGGGGGTGGTTTATCCGGGAGCATTGCCGGTTTCAATACTCAATTCATGGGGGTTAAACAAACTACCGATATTTTGGAGAAAGGCACCTGGATTTTTTGTGCTGTCATCGCAGTGCTTTCTATATTTTCCACTTTTTTTATTTCACGAACTTCAGGACAGCATGAAGAAATCCAAAAAGTAAGTAATACAGCCCCCTTAAATACTCAACCCAATTCAAATAATACATTACAGTTGCCTCCCAGTCAACCTGCACAGACACCGAATAATAAGTAGTAAAAAAAACATTCATTTTATAAGAAAACCCTGTCCTTACGACCGGGTTTTTTAATTATCTTGTATTATCTTATGAAGAACAAAAAAATTCTTCTCAGTGCAGTCCTGATCCTGATTTTCATGATTATCTTTTTTTCATGGAAATTTTTTGGGAGATCTCTTTCCACTTCACAAAGTGATTATTTTTATATAAGATCAGGTGACAATTACAGCTCAGTAACGAAAGAGTTGCTGGATAAAAAATTTTTATCAACTGCTACCTGGTTTAACTGGGCTTCCCGGCTGATGCGTTTTAAGAATATCAAACCGGGCCGTTATAAGGTTGTGCCCGGTATGAGTATTTTTTCTTTCGTGAAAATGCTGAAAAACGGAACACAATCCCCGGTTACACTTGTTATTACCAAACTGAGAACTCCGGAAGATGTGGCGAAAAAGGTCGGTGCCTTGTTTGAATGTGATTCATCGCAGATGATTCACTTTTTAAAAAACCAGGACTCCTTAAAACCTTTCGGACTTGATTCCAATATCGCAATGGCAGCAGTCATGCCTTATACCTATTCAATACGCTGGAACACATCAGCACGGAAAATATTTCAAAACTTTTATACCGCTTATAAAAACTTCTGGACGAAAGAACGAAAGGAAAAAGCTGACAGTCTGCACCTTGCTCCGGAACAGGTTTCCACATTAGCTTCAATCATTGATGAAGAAACGAATCGGAAAGAAGATAAATTTAATATTGCCAGCGTTTATCTCAACCGTTTAAAGATAGGGATGCCGCTGCAGGCTGATCCAACTGTGAAATTTGCATTAAAAAATTTTGCTCTGAAACGAATCTACCATGCACACCTCACCGTTGCTTCACCGTATAATACCTATATCAATAATGGATTGCCGCCGGGACCGATCTGTACTCCTTCTTTAGAAACCATAGATGCAGTGTTGAATGCACCTAAAACAGGTTATTTGTATTTTGTGGCCAGTAGTAAGTTTGATGGTAGCAGCGTTTTCAGTACTACTCTTGCCGAACATTTGAAAAATGCCAAAACCTACCAGCAGGCACTGAATAAATTGGAAGCAGCGAACAAAAAATAATTATGTCTTTCTTCACAAGATTGATCAATAAAATTATTCATTCCGGACCTTCCAGGTTCCTTGTGGAGAAAAGCAAACATATTGTATTACCCGGCTTTAACGGAGTACCTCTTTATAGTGTAATCGAATTTTTTATTCAGCAGGTAAAAACGGTGGGTATGAAAGACCGGGCAGCTGCTATTGCTTTCAATTTTGTTATGGCTATTCCGCCTTCCATTATTTTTTTATTTACCTTACTACCCTATCTCCCGGTTTCGAAACAATTAGAAAACGCACTTTATAGCCTGATAAGAGATATTATCCCGGGGCAAAATCATAATTCCCCGCTGATCAATTTTCTTCATGATTTCATTCGGAAACCACGTACCGGTTTACTTTCTTTAGGTTTTATCCTATCCTTGTATTTTTCCTCTAATGCCATATTGGGAATCATGCGTTCTTTCAATAAAAGTTTTCCGGGTTCAAAGAAAAGAACAGGTTTACAAAACAGAGGCGTAGCATTGCGTTTGACAATGATTCTCTTCATGCTCGTTTTTGTATCTGCACTTCTCCTGATAGCCAGGGGTGCTGTGTTAGATTATTTTGGAATTAATAACAGGGAAATTAAAAATGTTATTAACGGCGCCAGGTGGATCATTGTAATTTTACTTTTTTTCGGCTGTATATCTTATATCTACCGCTTTGCACCATCCGTTCGAAAGAAATGGAAACTGATCAACCCGGGATCTATTCTTGCTACCGTACTCATGATACTGTGTACTTACCTGTTTTCCTATTGGGTAAATCATTTTGCGAATTATAACCAGTTTTACGGCTCCATCAGTACCATCCTGATTTTAATGGCTATGATTTATTTTAATTCCCTGGTACTATTAATTGGATTTGAGCTTAATGTAAGCATAACCTCGTTGCAGATAAACATTGAAGATCGAAAAGAAGACCCGGCCTGAGTCAATTGTATCAACTACCCTCTCCATCATCCCGTATTAATCCCCATTCATCAAGCAGCTTACTTTTCCCGGACTGATCCACCCATTCACGATAATAATGGCCTGCACTTTTCTTCTGCCTGAAGGCCTCATATAAAGTAACTGCACAAGCCACACTGATGTTTAACGAACGAATAATTCCAACCTGGGGAATAATGAAATTTCCGTCAGCCATATTCCTGATTTCTTCGCTCACACCTTCATGCTCATTACCAAAGACCAAAGCAATGCTTTTGGTAAAATCCACTTCATGTAAACTTAGGGCATCGCTGCTCAGATGAGTAGTTAGAATTGTTGAATAGCGTTTCCGCAATGACGAAAAGCATTCTTCAGCATTGTCGAATTGATGTACAGTAAGCCACTTGGCAGCGCTGGATGAGCTTTTAGCCCCCCATTTTTTATGCCTGGGAATTTTAGTATTCAATACATAAATATCCTGAACCCCCACGGCATCGCAGGTACGCATCACTGCTGAAATATTATGAGGGTCAAAAACATTTTCCAACACGACAGTAATATCCTGTTGCCTTTTATTTAAAACTAATATGAGTTTTTGCCTTCTTTCCGGGGTCATTTTGTCTTGTTGTTTAACTTGAAATCCTGCTTAAAATAAGTATTTTTATAGCAGGCCTATATTATTTACAAAACTATTTAAAGAATTTTCAAACTTGCTTTATGAAATATAATCCTGTTCAAAATTATATTAATGGAGAATTTGTTGTTGCCTCTTCAAAAAGAACATTAGATGTCATCTCTCCCATTGACGGCAACCTGCTTTCAAAAGTCCCTATGTCAACCGCTAAAGATCTGGATGCGGCGGTTAAGGCAGCCAAAGCAGCCTTTCCTGCATGGAGTCGTTTAACCATAAAAGAAAGAGTCCAGGTTTTTTATCGCTACAGGCAACTTCTTGAAAAAAATCTTAAAGAGCTTTCTGAATTAGTACAGGAAGAAAATGGCAAGACCTATTCTGAGGCAACAGCAGAAGTAGAAAAAAGTATTGAACTTACTGAATTTGCCTGCTCCTTACCTCAATTAGTTACCGGGGAAGTTTTGGAAGTAAGTAAAGGAGTTGAATGCAGAACGGAACATGCACCTCTTGGAATCGTTGCATCTATCGTTCCTTTTAATTTTCCGAACATGGTGCCCAACTGGACCATACCCAATGCTATTGCGCTTGGAAATTGTATGATCATTAAACCATCTGAAAAAGTACCCTTGAGTTGTGGCAGAATAGCAGAATTATTAAAAGAAGCCGGATTGCCTGATGGTGTTTTCAATATTGTTAATGGCGACAGTGAAATTGTTGAAGCTATATGTGATCATCCGCACATTGACGCCGTTTCTTTCGTTGGCTCTACAAAAGTTGCCAAAATAGTTTACCAGAGAGCTACAAGTAATTTCAAAAGAGCATTGGCATTAGGAGGAGCAAAAAATCACTTGCTGGTATTACCCGATGCAAAAGCAGATATGACTGCACAAAATGTGGCAGCAAGTATGAGTGGCTGTGCCGGTCAACGATGCATGGCAGCATCTGCAATGGTCGGCGTGGGGAATATTGATCATATCATTGATAAAATATGTGATGAAGCAAAAAAAATTGTTCCGGGAAAAAATCTTGGCGCAGTAATCAGCAAAGAAGCAAAAGAAAGAATTGAACGATATATTACAGAAGCAGAAAAACAAGGTGCCAAAGTTTTGGTGGACGGAAGAAATGTAAAAGTAGATGGAAAAGAAAATGGCACTTATGTTGGCCCCACGGTGATTGACTATGTAAAGCCGGATATGTCTGCTGCCAAAGAAGAAATTTTTGGTCCGGTGATCAGCATTATGAGAACACAAACTTTAGATGAAGCATTGGCTATTGAAAATTCAAATCCTTATGGTAATGCTGCATCGGTGTTTACACAAAACGGAGGTCTGGCAAGATATGTTATTGACCATGCCAGCGCAGGAATGATTGGAGTAAATGTAGGTGTGCCGGTACCGAGAGAACCATTTTCTTTCGGCGGATGGAATGAAAGTAAGTTTGGTGTAGGAGATATTACAGGAAAAAGTTCTATTGAATTCTGGACAAAGTTGAAAAAGAACACAACGAAGTGGAATCCTGAGGCGGGGGTGAATTGGATGTCTTAACTCGGATTTGGTTAGATTAAAGAGATTATGAGAGGAAAAAAGGAGGTCACAATTTGTGACCAGGTTTTTAAAATTGATAAAGCAGCAAATTGCTACTTGAAAAATCAGTAATATGAAAATTATTAAAAGTATTCAAAACAGGATTTACGAAATCAGGGGTGAACGAGTAATGCTTGATTTTGATCTTGCCGCACTTTATGAAGTAGAAACCAGGGTTTTAAATCAGGCAGTCAAAAGGAATATTAGTCGCTTTCCCAAAGATTTTATGTTCCGCCTTACCGTTGCTGAGTGGGAGGATATGCGATCACAAACTGTGACCGCATACCACGGGCAAACATCGATGCCATCGCAATTTCTGATCGCATCACAAGCTAAAAGAAATACAAAAGTTACCCCCTATGCCTTCACCGAGCAAGGTGTAGCCATGCTCAGCGGCATTCTCAACTCTGATAAAGCGATAGCAATGAATATTGCAATTATGAGAGCATTCGTTGAGATTAGAAAAATTCTTATCAAAGAAAATGATTTAAGAAATCAGCTAAAGCAAATCAGGGAAAGACTGAGAGGCCACGATACACAATTAAACCAAATCTATGAGGCCATGGAAAATTTATTAGATGAAGAAGCAGCTGAAAGAAAATGGGATGAAAGAAGAAGAATAGGGTTTAAAGTTGCAGAATAGAAATCAAGGTTCAAAACTTAAGGTCACAAATTATGATCTTAAGATAACTTTATAATGTATGAGTAAAGGAAGAAAACTTTTAAAATCAATGATTGCTGATGAAGCAATAATCAATAATATTTTCTTTACCCGAGGTCAAAAAATTATGTTGGATTTTGATTTAGCTGAATTGTACCAGGTTGAAACCAGGCGGTTAAATGAAGCTGTGAAACGTAATATTGAGCGGTTCCCGAAAGATTTTATGTTTCGATTGACTACAAAAGAGTGGGGAAACATGATGTCGCAATTTGCGATATCATCCCAGATTAAAAGAAAAACAAGTTCCCCGCCTTATGCATTCACAGAACAAGGAGTATCCATGCTTTCGGGAGTTTTAAATACCCCAATTGCGATACAAGTACACATTCAGATCATTCGTGTATTTACAAAAATGAAAGAACTGCTTTTATCTCATAAAGATATTTTGTTGAAATTGGAAAAACTTGAAAAAGATGTAAAAGAAAACAAAAAAGATATTGCATTAATATTTGAGGCATTAAAGCAATTATTAAGTCCTCCTCAATCAAAAAGAAGAATGATCGGGTTTAACAGGAAAGAAGATGAATAACAAAACAAGAAAGCAAGAAACGAATGTTTTAATAATAAAAAATAGCATAACATGATAATCAAAGAAGACCTCATCAGCATGTTTCAAAAAGAGTTTGCCACAACACTCAAAGTAATGCGGGCCTATCCCGAAACACAAATGCAATTTGCACCACATGAACGTTCATCCCCGGCTAAAAGGCTAATGGCAACTTTTGTATTTGAGATGTACCTCTTGCGTTCATTCATTTTTGGTGAGACGGTTGATCGCTCCGCATTTCAACAATATGCAAAAGAAACTCTTGATGAGCTCATTGCTGATTTTGAAAAGGAAACAACAAAGGTTATTCAGCTTATGAAAAATTTAAATGAAAACGACCTTAGCAAAAAAGTTGAATTTGCCGGAACAACTTTTACTGCCGATCGTTTTGCAATGATGATGTTGTTTGACCAGGTGCATCACCGTGGGCAATTGTCAGTATATATTCGTATGGCTGGAGGTAAAGTGCCTTCGATTTACGGACCATCTGCTGACGATACAAGCACTAACCTTTAACAATAGCTGAATAGAATTACTGAACGATGAAGAGTGTGACCCCGAGTTCCGTCGCTTCGCTCCTCTTCGGGGCAGGCGCAACAGGCGATGATAGTAGTACAACAGTTCATAACAAAAAAAATAAAATCATGATAAAAGAAATTTCTCAAACACAAGACATAGTTCGTGACAACCAGGACTACACGATATTTTCCTGGAGCAAGCAAAAAGGAACAAACCCCATTGCTGTAAAATACGGCGAAGGCGTTTATCTCTATGATTACGATGGAAAAAAATATATTGATTTTTCTTCCGGATTGATGAATATAAATATCGGGCACGGCGACCAACGGGTGACAAATGCCGTAGTAAAACAAATGCAGGAAGTAGCGTATGTGACGCCGAGTTGTGTAACAAAAGTCAGGGGCGATCTGGGAAAAAAATTAGCTGAAATATGCCCGGGTGATTTGAATAAAGCCTTTTTCACATTGGGCGGTGCCGACTCCATTGAAAATGCAATTAAACTGGCAAGGCTTTATACAGGTCGCCATAAAATTCTTACCCGGTACCAGGCTTATCATGGATCCACCTATGGAGCAATATCTGCCGGTGGAGATCCCAGGCGCTTTCCTGTGGATTCACAACAAGCTCCCAACTTCATTCATTTTGATTTATCCTACGCATATCGACATGAACATGGTGAAGAAAATTTATTGAAGGATTCAGTAGCACAATTAGAAAGAATCATTGCGTATGAGGGGCCGAATAGTATTGCAGCAATTATTCTCGAAGGTCAGTCAGGTTCTTCCGGTTGTTTTCTTTATCCTAACGATTATCTGAAAGCAGTAAGAGAGATTTGTTCGAAACATGGCATTCTGTTAATCATTGATGAAGTGATGAGTGGATTTGGTCGTACCGGAAAATGGTTTGGGTTTCAGCATCACGATATTGTTCCTGACATGATTGTTATGGCAAAAGGATTGACCTGCGGTTATCTTCCGCTAGGTTGTGTGATGATAAGCGATAAGATTGCTGCAAAATATGATGACGCTGTGCTTCCGTTGGGGCTCACCTACTCTGCCCACCCGGTTAGTTGTGCCGCTGCACTGGAAATATTGAGAATTTATGAAGATGATCATCTTATAGAGAATGCTGCTGCTATGGGAAAATATCTCGATGCACAAATTGAAAAATTAAAACAAAAACATCCCAGCATAGGTGATTGGAGAAATACGGGTTTGTTAGGCTGTCTTGAATTGGTGAAAAACAGGAAAACAAAAGAACCGATGGCGCCTTTCAATGCGAAGCCGGATGAAATGACGGTGATGAATAAAGTAGCATCAAAGATTAAAGAACTGGGCATGTACAGTTTTGTAAGATGGAGTTATGTTTTTATTGCGCCTCCATTGATAATAACAAAAGAACAAATTGATGAAGGATTGA
>CAYXAL010000040.1:0-4767 GCA_964463015.1 uncultured Ginsengibacter sp. | reverse complement strand
ATTCTTACTATTTTTCTCGGCAATGCAATTGTTCTCGTTCCGATGTTATTGAATGGTCATGCAGGAGCAAAGTATGGAATACCATTTCCTGTTTTTGCAAGAGCAAGTTTTGGAACAAAGGGGGCTAATATTCCTGCAATGCTTCGTGCCATTGTTGCCTGTGGTTGGTTTGGTATTCAAACCTGGATTGGTGGTGAATCGTTATATCATTTGATAAGAGCATGGAAACCTTCATTAGCCGAAATTGATACTGTGAGTTTATTCCCGCAAGCATTGCCGATGATTTGCTTTATTATATTCTGGCTCCTGAATATGTACATTGTATATAAAGGAGTTGATATAATCAGGAAACTATTAGTATTTAAAGCCATCTTTCTCCCGGTTGCAGCATTAGCTTTATTTGCATGGGCTGTAGTTGCAGCAAAAGGTTTAGGTCCTATTTTGCAGCAGCCTTCAAAATTTTCCGATCCTTCCTCTTTCTTCAGATTCTTTTTTCCGGCATTAACTGCTGTAGTTGGATTTTGGGCAACACTGTCGTTAAACATTCCTGATTTCACCCGGTATGCAAAAAGCCAGAAAGCACAAATCAAGGGACAGGCAATCGGGCTTCCTCCATCAATGACTTTGTTTGCATTCATTGGCGTGGTAGTTACTTCCGCCAGTGCCATTCTTTATGGTACACCTGAATGGGATCCGGTGAAGTTGGCAGGAAGGTTTGATAGTAAATTGATGGTTACTTTCGCCATGATTGGAATTATTATTTCAACGCTGGCAACTAATATAGCCGCAAATATGGTGAGTCCTGCAAATGATTTCTCTAATCTTTCCCCATCAAAAATAAATTTTAAAATTGGCGGATATATTACAGGAGTTGTAGGCGTTCTAATTTTTCCATGGAAATTATATGCAGACCCGCATGGATATATTTTTACCTGGCTAATTGCTTATTCCAGTTTGCTCGGACCCATTGGTGGTATCATGATAGTTGATTATTATTTTATCCGAAAACAAATTTTGAATGTGGATGAACTCTATAGCCACAATGGTCAATATAGGTTTCAAAATGGTTTTAATTCAAAAGCGGTTATTGCATTATTAATCGGCATACTTCCGAACATACCCGGTTTTTTATTACATGTCAATTTGATTTCAGCAAACACATTTCCGGAATGGATTTCTAATTTGTATAATTATGCGTGGTTTGTAGGATTCTTTGTAAGCGGGATTGTATATTGGATAGTAATGCAAAAATTTAAAGTTGAAAGTTAAGAGTTTAGAGTCGTCATTGCAATCCCATACTCTTAACTCTCAACATTAAACTCTAAACTTATAATTAAATTGAAGGACATGTCAGTATTAATTAAAAACGGAAGAATCATTACTGCAGATGCAGACTGCATTGCTGATATTTTTATTAGTGGAGAAACTATTCAGGCAATTGGTAAAAACATGGATGTAAAAGCTGATAAAGAAATTGATGCTTCCGGTAAATTGGTTTTTCCCGGAGGTATTGATCCGCATGTACACCTTGATATGCCGTTTATGGGAACTTTCTCGAGTGATAATTACGAAACCGGTACCAGAGCAGCTTTGTTTGGAGGAACCACAATGGTGATTGATTTTATTTTACAAAAGCAAGGCAATTCATTACAGTCAGCTTTAGATGAGTGGAGAGGAAGAAGTAACGGAAACTGTGTGGGTGATTATAGTTTTCACATGGCGGTTACAGATTTCAATGATAAAACCAAGTCTGAGATAAAAGGTTTGATTGAAAATGAGGGAATCGTTTCTTTCAAAACCTTCATGGCATACAAAGGCGCTTTGATGATTGATGACCGGCAGATGATCGGATTGATGGAAGAAGTAAAAAAATGTGGCGGATTAATTAATGTTCATGCAACAAACGGCGATATGATTGATTATTTAGTTGCCAAACATCGGGCAGATGGAAAACTTTCTCCTTTGTATCACTATTTATCACAGCCCGAAATAACTGAAGCGGAAGCAAGCGAACGTTTTGTTGATATGAGTTATTATACTGGGTGTCCTGGATACATAGTGCATCTTACCTGCGAAGGAGCTTTGAATGCTGTTCGTAATGCAACAAAAAGAAATCAAAAAACTTTTGTAGAAACCTGTATTCAATATCTAATTATTGATGCTTCGCTATATGAAAGAGAAGATGGTGCCAAATGGGTGATGAGCCCTCCACTCCGCCAGAAAAAAGACCAGGAAACTTTATGGGCAGGAATCAACCAGGGTTTAGTGCAGGTTGTCGCAACAGATCATTGTCCATTCAAATGGGAACAAAAACTGATGGGCAAAGATGATTTTTCAAAAATTCCTAATGGGCATCCGGCAATTGAAAACAGGATGGAGCTTTTATTCAGCGAAGGAGTTAACAAAGGAAAGATTACATTAAATAAATATGTAGAAGTAGCTTGCACTAATCCTGCAAAAATATTCGGAATGTTTCCGAGGAAAGGGACCATCGCTGTGGGAACTGACGCCGATATTGTAATTTTTGATCCCAACGAAAAACATAAACTCTCGGCCAAAACGCATCACATGAATGTTGATTACTCTGCATATGAAGGTTGGGAAGTAACGGGAAAAGTAAAAACAGTAATATTAAGAGGAAAAGTAGCGATTGAGAATAATCATTGCAAAGTGGATAAAGGATTTGGTAAATTTATAAAACGAAATAAAGTGTCTCAAACAATATAATATCACGCAAAGACGCCAAGGAGCAAAGGCGCAATGCTTCTTAGCGACTTAAAAACTTTGCGCCTTTGCGAGAAATAAAAAATTATGCCAAGAAAAATTAAATCAGGATTAATCCAGATGAGCCTTCCGAAAACCGAAGGCGAAGGAACTATTGAAGAAATCAAGGAAGCCATGCTGCAAAAGCATATACCACTGATAGAAGAAGCAGGGAAAAAAGGCGTTCAGATTCTTTGCCTCCAGGAAATTTTTAATACTCCTTATTTCTGCCCCGGTCAGGATCCTAAATGGTATGAAAGCGCTGAACCTATGCCCGGGCCAACGGTAGAGAGAATGCAGGAGTATGCTAAGAAATATAATATGGTGATGATTGTGCCCATGTATGAAAAAGAACAAGCCGGAGTTTTATATAATACCGCAGCAGTGATTGATGCTGATGGAAAATATCTTGGTAAGTACAGAAAGAATCATATTCCACATACAAGCGGTTTCTGGGAAAAATTTTTCTTCAAACCTGGTAATTTAGGTTACCCTGTTTTTCAAACTAAGTATGCAAAGATTGGAGTGTACATCTGCTATGATCGTCATTTTCCTGATGGTGCAAGATGCCTCGGTTTGAATGGAGCAGAGATAGTTTACAATCCTTCTGCAACTGTAGCCGGACTTTCTCAATATTTATGGAAGCTGGAACAACCGGCACATGCAGCAGCGAATGGATATTTTATGGGATGTATCAATCGGGTAGGAACAGAAAAACCCTGGAACCTTGGTAAATTTTATGGCAGCAGCTATTTTGTTGACCCGAGAGGACAAATCTTTGCACAGGCAAGTGAAGACAAGGACGAGTTATTGATTGCAGAATTTGATTTGAGTATGATTGATGAGGTCAGAAGTGTGTGGCAGTTTTTCAGAGACAGAAGACCGGAAACGTATGGAAAACTTGTTGAATTGTGAGTTCAGAGTGTAGAGTTTAAAGTTTAGGGCTAAGAGCATGATATATTACATTCAGAAACCTAAACTATAAACAACCAATTCTTAACTCTTAATTCTTAACTCTAAACTCTAAACTATTCAAATGATAGAAAGCAACAAACTAAAACCAGAACAGTACGAAGAAAACTTCGCCGACATTCGTCCGCCGTTTGAGAATAAGACAGCAGCGGTGGTGGAAGCAAATCGTTGCCTGTTTTGTTATGATGCACCCTGCATTAAAGGATGTCCTACGCATATTGACGTTCCTAAATTTATCAAACAAATTGCAAACGATAATGTGAAGGGATCGGCTCACACTATTTTAATTTCAAATATCATGGGAGCAGGATGCAGCAAAGTTTGCCCTGTAGAAAAATTATGTGAAGGCAACTGTGTTTATAACCTTTTGGAAGAAGAACCAATTCAAATCGCCAGGTTGCAACAATACTCCACTGCACAGGCAATAGAAAAGAAATGGCAATATTTCGAAAGAAACCCTTCTGTCGGTAAAAAAGTTGCCATTGTTGGCGCCGGCCCTGCAGGATTAAGTTGCGCTCATGTTTTATCAAGAGAAGGAATTGATGTTACCATTTTTGAAAAAGAAAGTAAAGCCGGTGGATTGATGACCTATGGAATTGCTGCTTATAAAGTAACCCCGCAGTTTTGCGAAGATGAAGTAAACTATATCACTGCCATAGGAGGTATTGAAATAAAATACAACCGGGAACTTGGGAAAGATTTTACATTAGCATCTTTAAAAAAAGAATTTGATGCAGTTTACCTGGCTATTGGCGTAGGCGTTGCAAGGCAACTAAATATTCCGGGAGAAAAATTGGAAGGTGTCGTTGATGCTATCCGTTTTATTTATGAACTGAGAGATAAAGGATATTCATCCGTTCCTGTTGGCGATAAAGTTGCAGTAATAGGAATGGGAATGACTGCAATAGATGCAGCTACTCAATCAAAAAGATTGGGAGCAAAGGAAGTGACATTAATTTACAGAAGAACACAGGATGAAATGCCTTGTACGGAACATGAACTCAATATTGCCAAATTAGATGGATGTGAAAT
>CAYXAL010000039.1:0-16619 GCA_964463015.1 uncultured Ginsengibacter sp. | reverse complement strand
CCCCGGTACAGCTTTCTTTGCTTGTGATAATACAGTGTTGTACTGTCTTTTTGTTATCTTAGCTTCCTTAAATAAGTTTTTTAAAATGAAATAATTGCTAAGTTCAACTTCTACTGCTAAGGAAAGTTAAACAGCAAAGGATGGATGGTTTTTGTTAGGGGCGATCGAAGCATAAATAGTATCGGAGCCTCCGCCAACTCAACTACTCTTCGTTCTAAAGGAGAAATCTTCACCGGCACACAGGTAGTCAATGTGCCGGCCAAGGAAGATGGGTTTTACTCCATAGGCAATCCTTATGCCTCTGCAGTCGATGTAAGAAAAATTGACGAGTTGGGCACCACCGGTACATTCTATATCTGGAATCCCAATCCGCTTGGCTTGTATGATTTTGGGGCTTACGAAACTTATACTTATTTGGCCGGAGATTATGTTGCAGTAGTTGGAGGAGTTACTGAACCTGCAATTGTCAATAACTATATCCTAAGTGGCCAGGCATTCTTTGTCCAGTCATTTGAAGATCCTTACAATATTACATTTGAGGAATCCGCAAAAGGAACCACCACCACCAACAAGGAATTTTTCAGGCCATCAGGATCGTCAGTCCAGCCTGTGGTACTCCGGTCAGCACTTTACAATGCGAATGGTAAGATTATGGATGGAACACTCCAGATCTTTGGAGACAATTATTCCCCGAAAGTAAATAATGCGGATGCATTGAAACTCAGAAATAGCGGGGCAAACCTTTCGTTAATGGTGGACAGGCAGTTGCTATCTGTAGAACGAAGGCCTGTGCCGGGTAATGCGGATACCATATTCTTGAATTTAACAGGTATATCTGCGGGAAAATATGTTTTGTCGTTTGAAGCACAAAATCTCTTGCGTCCCGGATTGGAAGCATGGTTGAATGATGCCTTTACGAAACACAGCACACAGATTGCGCTAAAGGGAATTGCTGAAGTACCCTTTGAAGTGACTTCTGATGCAGCTTCCAGAATGGCAGACCGGTTTATGATTGTATTTGCAGAGAAAAAACTACCACCGATGGCTTATACCAGGTTCAATGCACTGAAGAATAATCAGGGTGTGGATTTACAATGGGCTGTAGTTAATGAAAATAATGTAAGTGGGTATGTTGTCATGCATTCCACCAATGAAATCGATTTTAGAGACATAGCTACTTTGAAAAATAATCATACCGGGAATTATTATTTGGATGACAAAAATTTTTCGTCCGGGATCAACTATTATCGCATTCGAAATCTGAATCTGGATGGCTCAGAAGGCTTTTCTGACATATTGAAAGTGGATGCAGGCAGTTTTGTTCCGGCACTAAGTGTATATCCAAATCCGGTAACAGATGGATTTATCAATCTCCGGATTGCCAATTATCCGGAAGGAAATTATCAGGTCAGGGTGCTGAATGCTGCAGGCCAGGTGATGTTGATACATTCATTCCATCAGACCGGGAGAGCCTATACGGAGAAAATCTCTGCAAAAAATCTTATGAAGGGTACTTATTATTTAGAAGTAAAAAGCCCGGATGGAAGTGTAAAGGTGATTTCAGTTTTAAATGACGAGCAGATGTGATTTACTCCATGGCAGTGTTCAATCCTTATTATGCAAAATAGGTAGTTCCTTCCAGCGCCAGGTCTGAATTTTCAAATGCCGATTGCACTTCTTCCCTGAATAAATCCAGGTTTTCATACATGCTGGAAAAATGCCCGATCAGCAATCGTTTTGCTTTGGCCAAACTGGCTATCTTAGCGGCATCCAATGTGGTGGAATGAAATCTGGCAACAGCCTTTTCTTCCAGTTCCTTAAGGTAGGTGGTTTCGTGGTACATAAGATCCACTCCCTGTATGTGCGGGCATATTTTTTCAAAATAGGCTGTATCCGCACAATAGGCATACGACTTGCCGGGCTTTGCTTTTATAGTTAATTGTTTATTGAGAATTTTTTCTCCTGTGGCTGTGAAATAGTCTTCTCCATAATGCAGATTTTCATAAAATTCTTTGGGTATCTGATATTTTCTTACCTGATCAATGTCAAGTTTGAAAGGGTATTTTTTTTCAGAGAATAAAAACCCAAAACAGGCGATCCGGTGATTGACTTCAAAGGTTGAAACCTGAATTTTTTCATTCTCAAATAAAACACCATTACCCGTGATGTCATGAAAATGTAACGGATAAGGAAGCCGCGCATCGGCAAGGTTCAATTGCATTTGGACTACCTTTTCCAATCCCGGAGGGGAATATACATGCAGATCGGTCGTCCGTTTATTAAGGCCAAAGGTGTTGAGTAATCCGATCAGCCCGAAGTAATGGTCGCCGTGCAGATGCGAAATGAAAATGTGATTGATTTTACTTCTCTTGATTTTATAGGTATCCATTTGCAATTGAGTCCCTTCTCCGCAATCGATCAGGAAATATTGATCGCGGGTCTGAATGAGTTGCGAAGTAGGATGTCGTCCGTATGCCGGTACGGCGCTGTTGCTTCCTAAGATGGTGACTGCTATCAATTCTTTACTTATAAAAGTTCTCTTTCTATTTCTTCCATTTGTACGATATCCCAGGCTTCACTTTCTGTAGGTGTATAGTTCATTATTTCAAGTAATTCGTCCTCGTCAAGTTGGTTCTCCACCTCTTTTGGGAAATTGCAAAAAACCATGGACGCCCCCTTTTCATAAAATAATTGCTGAACGTTTACCATTTCCATACCAAAAGCCTTGTCCAAAGACGTTATATGGTTGAAATTGATCACAAGATTTCTGACAGGTTGATCTAAATACGGAAGTACCATATTTTTGAAATCTTCTGTCATATTAGCAGCCAATTCAGAAACTTCTAAAGTAATGACATGCATTTTTTCTTTGGTATCAATTTTGAAATTTAGTTTATTGACATTCATGGTTTGCGAAATACACTGATTGTGTTATCAAAGGTAGAAAACGAAAAGCATTTTGAAGGTTTGCAAAGGATTGTTTTTTAGGGCACCTACTGTTTTATCAAGGCTTTCTGGAAAAAGAATCTTCAAAATAGTTGTCGCTTTTAACCTTATGTTATTAACTTTTCAACACGATGTGTATTCTGTAATAGGTGAGTGAGTTAATTTATTTCAGTATTATTGTAAAGCAGTTTATAAACATATTTAAATGGATAATAATTTTTCAACCCAGGTAAAAGAAATTATCTCCTACAGCAGGGAAGAGGCCCTGAGGCTTGGGAATGATTTCATTGGCACCGAACATCTTGTTCTTGGCCTGATTCGGGATGGGGAAAACACAGCGATGAAAATTCTGAAATCGTTGAATGTGGACCTCTACGAGCTGAGGAAAGAAATTGAGATGGCCGTGAAGGATAAGACAGGTAAGAATATTAACAATATCAATTCTTTGCCCTTGACAAAGCAGGCTGAAAAGGTCATCCGGCTTACTGTATTGGAAGCTAAGACACATAAAAGCCCTTTGATAGAAAGTGAACACCTGATGTTGTCTATTCTCAAAAACAAAGAAAATATAGCCACCCAGATTCTGAACCAGTTTGATATTGACTACGATATTTTTAAGACTGAATTGGGTTATGTGAAAACAGATACCAAAGCAGAATATCAGGATGAGGAAAGTGAAGAGTTTGAAGAAGAGAAAAAGTATGCACAGCGTTCAGCCAAAACTTCAGGTGCTCAGGCAAAATCCAAAACACCTGTACTCGATAATTTCGGAAGAGATATTACCCGGCTGGCAGAGATGGGCACCCTTGACCCGATTGTAGGCCGTGAAACAGAGATAGAAAGAGTTTCGCAGATATTAAGCCGCCGTAAGAAAAATAACCCGATACTCATTGGTGAGCCGGGCGTCGGTAAAACAGCTATCGTAGAAGGGCTTGCGTTAAGAATTGTACAGAGAAAAGTGAGCAGGGTATTGTTTGATAAAAGGGTTGTATCCCTTGATTTGGCTGCACTTGTAGCCGGTACAAAATATCGCGGACAGTTTGAAGAGCGTATGAAAGCGATTATGAACGAACTGGAAAAAAACAGGGATGTCATTCTTTTCATTGATGAAATTCATACTATTGTAGGAGCAGGTGGAGCCAGTGGTTCCCTGGATGCTTCCAATATCTTTAAGCCGGCACTTGCACGCGGAGAATTGCAGTGCATAGGTGCAAGCACACTGGACGAATATCGCATGTACATTGAAAAGGATGGCGCTCTGGATCGTCGTTTTCAGAAAGTGATGGTAGAGCAGCCTTCTGTGGCAGAAACGATAGAGATTCTGAATAATATCAAGAGCAAGTATGAAGAGTACCACAATGTGATTTATGATAAAGAAGCCATAGATGCCTGCGTGAAACTCAGTGATCGCTATATGACCGATCGACTTCTGCCGGATAAGGCTATCGATGTGCTGGATGAAGTAGGCGCACGGGTGCATCTTAAAAATATCAAAGTTCCCAAGGAAGTCATCGAATTGGAAAAGAAGATTGATGAAATCAAACAGGAAAAAAACCGTGTGGTAAAGAGTCAGCGATTTGAAGAAGCTGCATCTCTTCGGGATACTGAAAAAAGATTGCAGGAAGAATTGGAGTCTGCTAAAAATAATTGGGAAGAAGAAAGCAAGCATAAAAGATACCCCATTGATGAGGAAGCAATCGCAGAAGTGGTTTGCATGATGACCGGAATTCCTGTAAAACGCATGGTGCAGGCAGAAACTGAAAAACTCAGAAGAATGGGCGACGATCTGAAGGGCGCAGTGATCGGCCAGGATGAAGCCATCTCTAAAGTAGTGAAAGCGATTCAAAGAAACCGTGTAGGGTTAAAGGATCCGAAGAAACCGATCGGTACTTTTATTTTCCTGGGACCCACCGGCGTTGGAAAAACAGAAATGGCCAGAGCGCTGGCGCGATATATGTTTGACAGTGATGATGCGCTTATCCGGATTGATATGAGTGAATACATGGAGAAGTTCACAGTATCTCGCTTGATTGGCGCTCCTCCCGGGTATGTAGGTTATGAAGAAGGTGGTCAGTTGACGGAAAAAGTTCGTAGGAAACCTTATTCAGTCATTCTGCTGGATGAAATTGAAAAGGCCCATCCGGATATTTATAACATCCTGTTGCAGGTCCTGGACGACGGCCAGTTGACAGATGGTCTCGGCAGAAAGGTTGATTTCAAAAATACCATGATCATCATGACTTCAAATATTGGTGCAAGGCAGTTGAAAGATTTTGGTGATGGTGTTGGTTTTACGACGGCATCCCGGATTAAGAATGTAGATGAAAATAATAAGGCGGTAATTGAGAAAGCATTGAAGCGCACATTCAGTCCTGAATTTTTGAACAGAATAGATGACGTAGTGATCTTCAACCAACTTACAGAAGAAAATATTTTCTCTATTATCGATATTTTGATGAAGGATGTTGTAAAACGTTTGGAAAGCCTTGGGCTGAAGATTGAACTTTCCGAAGAAGCAAAGAAATTCCTTTCTGAAAAAGGATACGATGCACAGTTTGGCGCCAGACCATTGCACAGAGCCATTCAGAAATATCTGGAAGATCCTCTGGCAGAGGAAATATTGAATGCGAATATCAAAAGCGGAAATGCCTTAATCGCCAATCTGGATAAAGAAAATTCCAAACTTGTATTTCAGGTGAAGAGTTCTTCTAAGAAAGAAAAGCCTTCCGAAGTATAATTCGTAAGATTATTGAATGATTTGAAATCCCGGGAATTGCCTTCCGGGATTTTTTTATGTGGATTCTCATGAGACATGGATGTTTGAATCGGAGACCCGGATACTTCCGGAAGACAAAGGGAATGTTATTTGAAAATTACCCTTGTGAGGCCTTTATCTGTTTGAAAAGGTACTTCGCTCCTTTGGAAAACAAATACCTTCTATTAATTAATTATTTTTACCGGAAAAGTTCATGACAATGGAGATCAAAAATATTTCGGTCATTGGTGCTGGCACGATGGGCAACGGCATAGCTCATGTATTTGCCCAGAATGGTTTTAAAGTGAAGTTGATAGATGTGAATGTAAAACAATTAACGAAAGCCTTTGACATAATCAAGAACAACCTGGACAGACAATTGAAGAAGGGGATAATTGATGATGCGATCCTTACGGATACACTTTCAAATATTCAAACCGGGACAGACTTGAAAAGCCTGGTAGCCAATGCCGATCTTGTGGTGGAAGCAGCTACAGAAAATGAGTCTTTAAAGTTGAAGATTTTTGCAGAGATGGACAGCGCTTCACCTTCACACACAATTCTTGCCTCCAATACTTCATCCATTTCGATCACAAAGATTGCAGCATCCACCAAACGGCCGGATAAGGTCATTGGGATGCACTTTATGAACCCTGTACCGGTGATGAAACTTGTGGAAATAATCAATGGCTTTCACACGGATAAATCAGTAACACAAAGAATTGTTTTATTGACCGGGCAGTTGCAAAAAATACCCTGTGAGGTAAATGATTACCCTGGATTTATTGCCAACAGAATCCTGATGCCGATGATCAATGAAGCGATTTATGCTCTTTATGAAGGTGTGGCAGGAGTAGAAGAAATTGATACTGTCATGAAATTAGGGATGGCACATCCGATGGGCCCTCTGCAATTGGCTGACTTTATTGGATTGGATGTTTGTCAATCCATTTTGAATGTGATGTATGATGGATTTAAAAACCCCAAATATGCACCTTGTCCGTTACTCAATAATATGGTTATCTCCGGAAGCCTTGGCAAAAAATCGGGTTCGGGCTTTTATCAATATATCAGCGATACCAAAAAGGTAGTAGTTAACGATAGATTTAAGAAATAAGGTACTTGCGGCACACCTTTGGGCGCAAAAACGTTGATTGGGTAACGCACGTGGTTATACGGAGTTTTTCCCGATTCTTTCAGATTACTCTTACGATCACCTGTGGGATCTGCTCCAGAGAGGTGATGATGGTTGGTGAAGATGCAATGGGGATACCTGCCTGCAAATGACAGAACAATTGGAGATCCTGGTGGTAAAGCGAGGCGCTGTTTTGTTTTAAAATATTCAGCACAGGATGTAATTCCGGATATGGGCAATCTATAGAGATCGTTTGCAAAACACTTTTTTCTATGATGGGCGTACATTGTAATACCAATGAGGCGGCGGTCTTATAAGCATTGGTCAGTCTGGGGACACCTAATAAAATTCCTCCGAAATACCGCACAACGACGATTAGAGTATTTGTAAGTTGTTTGGAATCTATCTGACCGAGAATGGGTCTGCCCGCAGTGCCGGATGGTTCGCCATCGTCTGAACTTCTGAATTGGTTGCCTTCTATGCCAATCCGGTAAGCAAAGCAATGATGCGCAGCCTTTGGATGCAATTTCTTCAGATGTTGGAGTCTTGCTTTGAATTCCTCGGCGTTTTTTACCGGGTAGGCATAGGAAAGAAATTTACTTTCAAATATTTTATGTTCTGCGAAACCTTCCCCCTTGATCGTAAAATAGCTTTCCATTTTTAAGCAGCCGGTTTATACAAATATACCTTTTCATTTTGGTATGGTACATCATGCTGATCAAAAGGAAGGTGATAACCTGGAAATGCTATTTCGCTTAACGGAAATTCTGAACCGGATGTAAAACATTTGATATCGGAATAGAGTAATTTCGGGCACTTCTTAATAACTTACTATGAACGATAGATTTGATTTGGAATATGCCAGATCGCTGGATGCTTCTGATTCTCTGGCTTCTTTCAGGCAGGAATTTTACATCCCTATCCTGCATGGCAGGGAGTCAATTTATTTCTGTGGGAATGCATTGGGCTTACAGCCAAAAAATGTGCAGGATGCTGTGTGGAATGAGTTGGAAGACTGGGCAAATTTTGGGGTGGAAGGATATTCCTATTCAAGGAATCACTGGATGGACTGGCAATCAAAGTTCCCACCGTTACTCTCAGAGATTGTAGGTGGCCGGGAAAAGGAAATTGCAATCATGGGCCAACTCACAGCCAACCTCCACTTCATGATGGCTACCTTTTACCGCCCTTCGGGAAAACGTAAAAAAATATTAATAGAGCAGAATGCTTTTTCGTCAGACAAATATGTGGTTGTTTCACAATTACAACTGGCAGGATATTCTGCCGAAAATGAATTGATAGAGGTAATGCCCTCGGGGCCAGACAATCTGTTGTCTGATGAAGATATAATTCAGGCTATACGCAAGGCAGGTGATGAGTTGGCGTTGGTATTGGTTGGCGGTGTGAATTACCTTACAGGACAGCTACTTGACATGAAAGCGATAACTGAAGCTGCCCATGAAGCAGGCGCTTTTTGTGGATTTGATTTGGCGCATGCTGTTGGAAATGTGGAATTGAAAATGCACGACTGGGATGTGGATTTTGCCTGTTGGTGTTCTTATAAATATCTGAACAGCGGCCCCGGCAGTATTGGCGGTATTTTTATTCATGAAAAGCATACAATGAATGAAACGCTACCTCGCTTAACCGGCTGGTGGGGTACTGATGAAGAAGTCAGGTTCCGGATGGAGAAAAAATTTATTGCTGCTACGGGGGCAGAAGGCTGGCAACTCAGTATGCCTCCGGTATTAAGTATGGCTGTACACATGGCAGCACTTCAGCTTTTTGAAAGAGCGGGTGTACATTCTGTTTTTGAAAAAGGGAAAAAGCTATCTGCATATTTGCTTTTTATATTAAATGAAATATTGGATAACTCTCCTGAAAAGCCTTTTGACATACTTACGCCCTTTGAAGAAGGAAAGCATGGATGCCAGATTTCTCTGAAGATGGGAATTCATGGAAAACATCAGTTTGACAAGTTAAGGGCGAATGGTGTCATTGCAAGTTGGTTAGACCCGAATGTTGTCCGTATTACACCAGTACCCTTGTATAATACTTTCGAGGAAGTATTCAACTTTGGAAAAATACTCGAACATATTCTTCATAATCATTGAGGCAATTCTCTCGGCTTACTGAATGCGGATAGATAATCGGCGCATCCCTTATATTCAGTTGATAGGTCACCAATTTTGAAAATAACCCTGGCGATAAACGGAGATTCAAACCCCGACATATTATCTGCACATTTTTTATTCTTAAACGATACAGTCAATAGCGTATCGTGTAGCTGAAGTTGATAGGCTACAGAGTCCATTGTATTTACAACAGGAGAGGGTAGTGGTTTGCTGAATTCTGATTTTCCCAGCAATCTGAATTGCAGAGAGTCATTTTTGATCTCTAACATCCAAAAAGGTTCGTTTCCGGCAGCCCTGATGTCCTGCTCCTTGAACATTAGTATCGACTTTTCAGTTACCGGGGCAGACTTGTTCTTTAATACACGAAGATTTGTTGAATCAATATCCTTCTCCCGTCCCGGCCCATTTCTGGTGCTGTTGCAACTCAATATGCACATGAAAATAAATATGCAACTAAATCTTACCATTTAGTGTAGGGTTATTGATTTGAAGGCATCTCCTTCTTGACAAATTTCATAGTAGGTATTTTATCATGAAACATGGTAAGCGTGTCGCCAGTGACTTTATAGTCGTCAACCCTGTTAAATTCTTTCAGAAAAGTCTGTTCTCCATTACCCGGACATGCCATCATGGTCATGACTCCGGGTCTGAAAAGATTTCCCTTCTTTTTATTTTGAAATTTTGCAGACATTCCATTGCAGGAAGTAAATCCTGAAAATTCAATTTGACCAGATTTAAAAGTAAGATTCGGTTTTTTGTCCGGATACAATCCTTCGAAGGTAATTCTAGGTCCGGTAATATAAAACAGCTCCCAATGTCCGGCCAGGTCGTTTGGAATGACATTACTTTCCGTAAACGCAGCTACCGGTGTGTTATTCCGGAAAAGTGTCAATTGACCGTTTTCTGATTTATAGGAAGTCACTTCTTCAAGTGTTTGAAAAAAGTCGTTTTCTAATTTGCTTTTGCTTTCATCGGCACAAGCCATCTTTGTGCTTGCCACAGGTTTAATTGTCAGATTATTTTTATCGTTGGAAAATGTCGAAAAAAATCTGTTGCAACCACCGGATCCGGCCACACGTTTTGTATTTTGGTCAAATTCAATAAACACCGGTCTTTCTAAATCGACCTTTACAGAATCTCCCTTTAGCCAGGCCAAATCCCATGTTTGGTATAGGGAATTTTCCGATTGTCCGTTACCGGTATGCTTTGACGATGTACATCCTGCCATGATCAGAATCGCCGCAATGCCATAAGCCATATTTTTCATATTCTTTTTTTTGAATGTTGAAGATAGAATACCTGCATTTCAGGTTGTATAGTTATGTTTGAAGATAATGTGTTTTAGGGATTTTTAAACACTTTTACAGATCCGGAGTGGAGATAATTTTAATTTTTATACTGAAAATAGAGCTGCCCGGTCACTTTTGAACTCAGCACAATCTGAGTCTTTCCGATGGCAATTTTCATAGATCCGTCAAAAGATTCTTTTTCAAGGATCTTCATTTCGGTACCCAATTTAATTTCCCTGGAATTCAGATACCTGAGCAATTCATCCGAAGAATTGGTTAAACCAATAATAATTACTTTAGACCCGATGGTTGCATTGTCAAGTGTTTCCTGGGTAAGTGGCTTGAGATTGCCATGCTTGTCTGGAATGGGAGAACCATGTGGATCAAACCCCGGATGACCAAGCATTTCATCCATTTTCTGAAAAAAACGGGTTGATTTTATATGCTCAATTTGTTCGGCAATTTCGTGCACTTCTTCCCATCCGAAATTCATTTTTTCTACAAGAAACATTTCAGTCAACCGGTGCTTTCTGATGATTAAGGCAGCATTCTTCCTGCCTTTTTCGGTTAGCTTTAGTGGTTTGTATTTTTCATATTTAATGAGTTTTTCATCTGCCATTTTTTGAACCATGCTGGTGATGCTTGGCATTTTGAGGTCTAGCCTTTTGGCAAGGTCGTTAACTGTCACTTCGTCTTTTTCCAAAGACAGATGATAGAGTGTCTTCAGGTAGTTTTCCTGTGTTTGCGAAGTCTGCTGTATCTTATTTTCAGGCATTGTAGTCCGATTGATTCACCAAAGTTGGTGTAAAATAAAGAAAATAATTTGTTAGACTAATCTAATTTTATAAATTTGTCATCAAAACAATATTTTTTGGAGAAGCATCAGCATTCACTCAGTGAGGTCTATGGTACTGTGGGCACAGAGCATAAGGGCATTCGGAGAGTTCTTGCATTTCTGGGACCGGCCTATCTGGTTAGCGTTGGGTATATGGATCCGGGCAATTGGGCTACTGATATTGCCGGCGGGTCTGCATTTGGTTATCAGCTTATCTGGATACTTTTGATGTCCAATCTGATGGCAATCCTGTTGCAATCCCTGAGTTCCAGATTGGGTATTGTAGCCGGACTGGATCTGGCCCAAGCCAGTAAATATTATTATCCACGCTGGGCTAATTTTCCATTATGGATTCTTGCAGAGATTGCAATAGCAGCATGTGATCTTGCTGAAATTGTGGGTATGGCCATCGGGCTAAACCTGATATTCGGGCTGCCATTGATTTGGGGAATTTGTATAACTGCATTGGATACACTGTTATTTCTCTTTTTGTTGAACAAAGGAATCCGGGTGATGGAAGCGTTCATCATTTCTCTGGTTGCGGTGATTGGAATATCCTTTCTGATTGAAATGGTTATTGTTGCTCCTGTGTATGGAGATGTAGTTAAGGGGTTTGTGCCATCGCGACTTTCAGGAGATGCACTCTATATTGCCATTGGAATTATTGGCGCTACAGTGATGCCGCACAATCTTTACCTGCATTCTTCCCTGGTGCAGACTAGAAGAATAGACCCGTCGGTTTCAGGTAAGCGAAAAGCGATCCGGCTGAATTTGTTTGATACTGCCCTTGCACTGAACATTGCATTTTTAGTGAATGCTGCAATTTTGATTTTGGCGGCTGCGGCATTTTACTCACGTGGATATTTTCATATTGCAGAGATTCAGGATGCTTCAGTACTTCTGGAAAAATTGTTTGGAAAGGCAGCACCATTCTTTTTTGGAGTGGCGCTTATTGCAGCCGGACAGAGCTCTACGGTAACAGGCACTTTGGCCGGGCAGATTGTAATGGAAGGGCACATTAATCTCAGAATTCAACCCTGGTTGAGAAGGTTGGTCACCCGGTTGATCGCGATCATTCCGGCATTGTTTGCCATTATTTATTTTGGTGAGGATGGGTTGGGTCAACTTCTGGTATTGAGTCAGGTGGTATTGAGTTTGCAATTGGGATTTGCCGTGATTCCATTAATCCATTTTACAAGCAGCAAAGTGCTTATGGGTACTTTCTCTATTAAACTATGGGTGAAGATACTTGCCTGGCTTTGTGCAGCCGTTATTTTGTATCTGAATGTGCAGTTGGTTATTCAGGAAGTCAATGGATGGATCAGTTCCGGTGAGGTGCCGGACTCTGTGATATTTATGATAATAATTCCGGTTCTGGTTGCATGTCTTTTCTTATTAATTTACATATTTATTCATCCCATGATTCCGCATCATGAAAAAGTAAAGGTGGTTTTACCACACGGCATCGCAGAAACTTTTGTAGCGGCTGCCACACATCCTTACCGGCATATTGGTATTGCCATAGATTTTAGCGGCAAAGACGAAATGGTCATTCGCAATGCATTAAAACAAGGTGGACATCAGGCTGTTTATACATTCATCCATGTAGTCGAAAGTGCAGCCGCGAGATATCTGGATATTAATGCACATGACCGCGAGACGATCAGTGATACAGAAAACCTATCCAAGTATAGTGAGCTTCTGCGAAACGAAGGATTTAAAGCAGAATCAAAAATCGGATTTGGAAGCCCTGCATCAGAGATTACACGTATTATCCGTGAAAAAGATATTGATCTATTGGTAATGGGTGCACATGGACACAGGGGATTAAAAGATCTGATCTTTGGTTCTACAGCCGAAAAAGTACGACATAGAATCAAAATACCGGTGCTGATTGTAAAATGAGAATTTTTGAAAGCAGAATTTTCAAATGCAATGGGTATTGTATTTTGAATTTTAAAATACTCTGAGGTTACAACTTCTCCATCCGTTTACCGGTATTAGACTTTCCAAAGGCGATTCATGAGCCAGAAATTCTTTCTGACAAGGTAAATTGGGAATCAAAAACCATATTACACCAAAGCATCATAAAGCACTTCCACCGGATGAAATGCCCGTTTATGTGTTCCATCCTTTATCTGATGCCGGCAACTGGTACCCGGCGCCGCAATAATCACCTCCTCAGAAGCATTGCGGACTGCAGGAAACAAGACTAATTCTCCAATCTGCATGGAAAGATCAAAGTGTTCTTTTTCGTAGCCGAAACTTCCGGCCATGCCACAGCAGCCACTCGGAATCACTTCGACTTTCGTATGGGGTAGTATCGAAAGCATTGTCCGGGATGCCAGAAAGTCTGAAAGTGATTTCTGATGACAATGGCCATGCAATTTGATATTTCTTTTCTTGTCAGTGAAAATCGATTTGTTTATTTTATTTTCAGCAGCCAGGGAGGCAATAAACTCATCAATATAAAATACGTTTTTTGCCAATGATCTGGCTTTACCGATAATGTCGTCATCAGCAAGATCAATGTATTCATCCCTGAAAGTCAGGATAGCGCTTGGCTCTACACCTACCATGGGTGTCTCAGAAGAAACGAGTGGATAGAGTAGTTCAACATTTTTCCTTGCAATCTTTTTTGCATCCCTGATTAATCCTTTGGAAAGCCATGCGCGGCCACTTTCCAGATGATTGGGAATGATTACTTCATAACCCAACTTCTCCAATAATAAAACAGACTTAATTCCAATCTCTGTGTCGTTGAAGTTGGTGAATTCATCACAGAAGAGATAAATTTTCTTGTCAGACTTCTGGTATTCATTTTTGCTTCTTCTTTTATCATACCATTTTCTTAATGTAGTTTTATATAGCAAAGGCATACTTCTCTTTTGTGCAAAGCCTGCATAACTTTTTATCCAATTGCTGAAGGGCGCCTTACTTACCATAAAATTATACATCCCGGGTACGATGGCCGCCAGTCCTGACATCCGGGCAAAATGTGCAATCAGTTTTGACCTTCGAGGTACTCCGTTGGCATCATAATAATGCTGCAGAAACTCTGCTTTCAGCTTGGCCACATCCACATTGCTCGGACACTCTGACTTACAAGCCTTGCAACTCAGGCAAAGGTCCATCACTTCATAAATTTCCTTGTGATCATAACGGTTAGGCTTATCCGAACGTGTCAGAAACTCTCTCAGAGTGTTTGCCCTCGCGCGGGTGGTATCTTTTTCGTTTTTTGTGGCCATATAGCTTGGGCACATGGTTCCACCCGTATGATGCGTCTTCCGGCATTCTCCGGTACCATTGCATTGCTCTGCATGTTGCAATATACTTTGATTGTGAAATCGTAATGTGGTATTGAAATCAGGTGTCACCTGTCCGGGTTCATAGCGAAGCATTTCGTTCATGGGTGGCGTATCGACAATTTTTCCCGGATTGAAAATGTTTTGCGGATCCCAGGTTTTCTTTATCAATTCAAACAGCACATAATTTTTTTTGCCTACCATCTGAGGAATAAATTCACCCCGCAAACGGCCATCTCCATGTTCTCCACTCAGTGAGCCGTGATATTTTTTTACGAGATCTGCAATTTCCTGGGCAATGGTTCTGAACAATTCATTCCCTTCCTTTGTCTTCAAATTGATAATAGGGCGGAGATGCAATTCACCCGAACCGGCATGCGCATAGTGGACAGAACTCAGATTATACTTTTTGAGAATTTCATTAAACTCTCTGATATATTCGGGCAGGTCGTTGACATCTACTGCAGTGTCTTCAATGACAGGCACGGGTTTGTCGTCGTCCGGTATATTTCCAAGCAGTCCGAGCCCTGCCTTACGAAGGCTCCAGATCTTTTTGGTATCTTCTCCAAAAAGTAGAGGAAAGTGATAACCTAAATTGGCTGCCCTCATTTCTTTTTCGCAGGCTATGGCTTTTTCAGTGACTTCGCTTCGGTCTTTACCGGTGAGTTCGATGACCAGAATAGCCTGAGGCTCGCCTTGAACAAAAAACGAATTTTTTCTTTGTTCAATGTTTTCTTTCGTGCAGTCAAGAATAAAATGATCAATGAGTTCACTGGCTACAGGTTGGTATTTTAATGCAATCAGGTTTGCTCTTAAAGATTCATCGATACTGTTGAAGTGAACGCACATCAATCCCGATTCCCATGTAGGAAGCGGCAGAATATTTATTTTGATTTCCGTGATGAATAGAAGTGTTCCTTCAGAGCCTGCGATCAGTTTGCAAAAATTAAATAACGGCCCCTCATTCTTAAAAGGCTGCATATCCATCAGTGCATCTACGGCATAGCCTGTGTTTCTCCGTTTGATGGATGCTTTGGGAAATTCCCGGATGATTTCATTTCTGTTTTCTTCGTTGGAGAGAATCTCCAGTATGTTTTTGTAAATATTTCCTTCCAGATTTTGCTGGTTACTTTTCTGAATAAAAGTGCCTGCATCGATCTCCCTGAAACAAACCTCCTGCCCGTTTGATAAAAAACCCTTTACTTCCAATAAATGATCGCGTGTGTTGCCATAAGCGATCGAATTGCTTCCACAGGAATTATTACCAACCATCCCACCGATCATCGCCCTGTTGGCCGTGCTTGTTTCAGGGCCGAAAAAAAATCCTTTTGATTTGAGCGCCATGTTTAATTCGTCGCGAATCACACCCGGCTGCACTCTTACCCAATGTTCTTCGGTATTTAATTCAAGGATTTCAGTAAAATATTTGGAAATATCCACCACGATTCCGCTTCCTACGACCTGCCCTGCGAGGGAGGTGCCTGCAGCGCGTGGAATGATCGGTACATTGTTTTCATAGGCAAAGCGAATGATCTTTTGAATGTCTTCATTGTTTCGTGGAATAGCCACCGCCAGAGGAAGTTCCCTGTAAGCTGAAGCATCTGTAGCGTAGATGACTTTGTGTGCATTGTCTGTAAACAATTCTCCTTCAAGGTTGGATTTTAATTTTGCGAGAGATTCTTTCATGATTATTAAGTTGGAAACCTGTTGGTTGGGTAAAATTAAGCGTATTGATTCTTTTTTATGAAGTGAGGAATGAATATTTCATAGGTAATTCAATTACCGTATCCATAGAATATAGAGATTGTGTTTAAACCGGGGACAGATTCCGGTAGTTATTGAAGAAACCGGATCATTGAAAACTCAAATAACCCGGATTATTTGGTTGTAATCTTTGGCTGATGAATGACGGGGAAATTTACAGAGCTTGCGATGAAGCACATTGCGTTTGCTTTGTGATGTAATTCAATGGCCTGATCTATGTCGGACGGATTTAGGATGACGACTTCCGGTGATAAGATTACTTCTTTGAATCGTCCGCTCCCATCCGCATTCAAAATCATTTCTCCGATAGCATGATCCACATAATTTGTAACTATAATTCCTGCATTGGCACACAGATGCAAATACCAGAGCATGTGACAGGCCGATAATGAGGCCAACAACAATTCTTCCGGATTGTGCCTGGTAGCGTCGCCCCTGAATAACGGATCGGAAGA
>CAYXAL010000038.1:0-19375 GCA_964463015.1 uncultured Ginsengibacter sp. | reverse complement strand
GTTGCCATGAAGTTCAATAGGTTTTTTGAGATTGATTTGCTGGATGTCCTGGGCACTGCCAATTTGATAAATCAGCACCCCAGGGATGAACATACATCCCGTACAAAGTAGTCGGCAGATCCATTTTATTGCCATAAACCATTTATAGTAAACAGGACCAGCTACCCGCTTTATCTTACAAAATCGATACCCAACCCTGTTATAAAGTCAGAATGAAAGGTTACCAATTTTTATGGCCATCCAAAACTAATAACGCCGGAGATATAAAAAAATTTTTATATGTCAGTAAATACCAAAATGTATTTTCCAGGTTAGGATTCAAGAAATCAGACAAACCAGCCAAATAAAAACTGTAAATCCACCTCTTGATAGAATTAACGAGAGAAGGCAAATCATCCCGATGTATTCACAAATTGCTCCCAGCAATTACAATTCATTCTACCTGCCTAAGAGCGAAGAGCAAATTCAAAGCTGTAACCAAGACCAAACAGTATGGAAAAACAACAACTCCCAGTTTCAAAAAAGTATTCTGCCTGTATTGTATTTATTGCAATATTAGATTATTTAAAATGGGTGCGTCAAAGACAGGTCATCTTGGTGAAAAATAGTTGTTGTCAATTAAAACAAACCTTTCAAGGAGAAATATCAATTAAATCAAAGAGATGGTAAAACAGGAGTAAATTGAAAATTGCGGCGCAGGAAAATGGAGCCAATTAATTCTCCTGCTAAAGACAAGGAGGCATTTCGGTTATGGTCATTCGAGGTGTGCTTCAGGCAAAGCTGCAAAGAACGAATAAAACGCATGCAACATCTGTAGCAGATGTATTTAACCGGTGAATTCGTTATTCTGAATACAGAAGGATTAATACATACAGGTAAGATATTATTACCAGATATACTGCCACTTTTTCTTTCACAAACTATTGTCAACACACCTGACAGTATCAGGTTGACATAAAGTCTCGCAAAAAACCCCATCCATTCAAGCAGAAACAGAGTCCGGTTCGCAGAAGGTGGAAAATGTTGTAAAATTGTAAAGCAATTGAAATATGCCGGTAATATTTTTCCGGTGATTTCAAGCTCCCCTCTTTACAATAGAGAAATCTTTCAATGATTAGAAAAACAAGCCTGATCCTTTTCCTGATCCTTATTGCACTTACAACCAGTGTAATCCTTCTGCAAAGATGCACGCCTCCGGAAAAAAGGCAATCAAACAGTGAAGCCAATGCCTATACAGGGGATCAGACTTGCCAATCATGCCATCGCAGAGAATATGACCAATGGACATTGTCCGATCATTTCAAAGCGATGCAGCCCGCCAACGACTCTACCGTGCTGGGTGATTTCAACAACACCACATATTCCGCCGATGGAGTTACCACAAAATTTTTCAGGAGAGACGGAAAATATTACATCAACACACAAGGTGAAGATGGGAACAATCATGATTATCAAATCAGCTATACTTTCGGATATAAACCACTTCAGCAGTATCTCATCGCCTTTCCGGGAGGAAGGCTTCAGGTCACTCGTCAGAGTTGGGATACAGAAAAGAAAAGATGGTTCCATCAATATACCGGTGAAAAAATCCCTCCACACGACTGGCTAAACTGGACGGGCAATGCGCAGAACTGGAACACCATGTGTGCCAGATGTCACAGCACCGATCTGCAAAAAAATTACGACTTCGCTTCAGACACTTATCATACCACTTTCAGTACTATGACTGTGAGTTGTGAAAGTTGTCACGGCCCTGGCAAAAAACATGTAGATTATATAGAGAGTTCAGAGTACCAACAGGGAAAGAAAGTCGCCGGTTCATTTTTGTTCGCAGGCCGGCAAAGTAATCAGATCGCCATCATCAATACCTGTGCGCCTTGCCACGCCCGCTCGGGTGAGGTTTCTTCCAATGCAATAAACAGCGGAGATCTGTTAGACAATTATATCCCTGCCATTCCATCCACAGAAAATTTTTATGCAGACGGACAAATGCGGGATGAAGATTACAACTACACCTCATTCCTTGAAAGTAAAATGTTCAGAAGAGGCGTGTCCTGTACCAACTGTCATAATCCACATTCAGGAAAATTATATTACGCAAACAATCAAACCTGTCTGCAATGTCATGAGAAAAAATATGATTTACCTACCCATACCTTTCATACCACCAATTCAGAAGGAGCTCTCTGCAAAAATTGTCACATGCCTCAGACAACTTTTATGGGAAATGATTCACGCCACGACCATACTTTTCGGGTACCACGTCCTGACTTATCGGTTCAATACGGCACACCGAATGCCTGTAATAAATGCCATACAGACAAATCAGCCCAATGGGCTGCCAATGCAATTGACAAATGGTATGGGCCAAAGAGGAATTACCACTTTGCGGAAGACCTGATTCCTGCATCCAAAGAAGACAGCAATACGATCTACCATGTCATCCGCCTCATCAGCGATACGTCAAATCCCAACATCATAAAAGCAACTGCATTATATTACCTGCGAAATATTACCTCACCCGAAAGTGCCGGCGTAATCCTGAAGGAACTCAATCATCCGGATGCACAGGTTCGCTATCAGGCGCTGCGTAGTCTTTCCAACTTTCCCCCACAGGTATGGCTATCCAAAGTTTATCCCTTACTCACTGACAAAGTAAGGGCGGTAAGAATTGCAGCCGCAGATTTATTGATTACAATACCTTCTTCGCAAATTCAGGGGGATTATTATTCTGCATTTACTGCTGCAAGGAATGAATTGCAGCAATATGTACTTTACCAGACAGATTTTGCGACAGGAAATGTAATAGCCGGGGATTATTACCTCAAGCAGAAGGATTACAACAGCGCCCGGTTATATTACAAACGTGCCTTAAAAAAGGATAGCCTGCTAAATGAGGTAAGATTAAACTTATCCGTAGCGTATAACCAAACAGGAATGAATAAAGAGGCTTTGCAAATCCTGCAGCAGGCTGCCGGAATACAACCGAAAAATGATCGGATTTATTTTAATCTTGCTTTGTTGTACAATGAAATGAATGATAAGGTAAACGCAGAAAAAAGTTTTGCCAAAGCGGCTTCGCTGCACTCACAGAACCCACGCGTATATTATAATTACGGACTTCTGCTGCAACAGAAAGGGAAAATAAATGAGGCCATTCATCAACTGCAAAAGGCAGTTAATCTTGATCCTGAAAATACAGACCTTTATTATGCCCTTTGTTGGATTTACACTCAAAGCGGTCAAATGGACAAAGCGCGCATCGTCGGGAAAACACTGCAAAGATTGAATCCGGGCAGGCCTGAATATGAGGCCTTAATCCAACAGTTGGGAATCTCTGAAAAATAATTAAAACATTAAAGCAACTACCCCACTCTCGAAATCAAACTTTCATCCTTTGATTCGAGCAGAGAACTACCCATCAAATATTCATCCACTCTTCGGGCACACTCCCGTCCTTCGCTGATAGCCCATACTACCAACGACTGTCCCCTGCGCATATCTCCTGCAGCAAAAACTTTGGGAATATTGGTTTTGTAATCTTTCTCAGAAGCATCCACATTACCACGCGGATCGTATTTTATTTCAAGACTATCCAAAAGTCCATCGTGTTGCGGATGCACGAATCCCATTGCAAGTAACGCCAGATCACAGGGAATTTCTCTTTCACTCCCCTGCTTCTCCACAAATTTTGATGGTCTCAATTCAGAAGAAAATTCCCATTCCAGGTCAGCTATTTTCAATGCTTTCAATTTTCCGTTTTCATCTGTCACAAATTCTTTTGTCAGTATAGCCCACTCCCTCTCACAACCTTCTTCATGCGAAGATGTTGTTTTCAAAATCATTGGATAGACGGGCCAGGGCATAAAATCATTTCTCTCTTTTGGTGGTACCGGCATCAGTTCGAATTGAGTTACCGATAATGCACCCTGCCTGTTGGATGTACCCACACAATCGCTCCCTGTATCACCGCCACCGATTACAATTACGTGCTTGCCTGTAGCAAGGATATCTTCTGAAACAATATTACTTTCCAATTCCGCATTTGCCAGTGGATCTTTTGATGCATTGCGTTCATTCTGCTGCTTCAGAAACTGCATGGCAAAATGAATTCCTTTGGCATCATTACCCTGAATCTGTAATCCACGCGGAACGGTGCTTCCTCCGGTCAATACGATGGCATGGTATTCCCGAAGCAAATCATTGATATTGACATTGACACCTACATTTTTATTGTACAGAAATTCGACACCTTCTTCCTCCATCACTGAAATACGACGATCTATTACCCACTTCTCCAGTTTGAAATCCGGAATCCCGTAGCGCAATAATCCTCCCGCGGCATCATCCCGTTCAAATACAGTGACCTGGTGGCCGGCAAGATTTAATTGTGCTGCAGCCGCAAGCCCTGCAGGTCCTGAACCGATAACAGCCACTTTTTTACCTGTACGCACCATTGGCTTCTTAGGAGTGACAAAACCTTTCTCAAAAGCAGTTTCAATAATATGCTTCTCTATTTCTTCAATAGTAACCGGTGGCTGATTGATGCCCAATACACAAGCACTTTCGCAGGGAGCCGGACAAATTCTGCCGGTAAATTCCGGGAAATTATTTGTCGAAGTCAGAATCTCATAAGCCTCTTTCCAGCTTTTTCTATATACTGCATCATTAAACAGAGGAATCTGATTACCCAGCGGACATCCATGATGGCTGTGGCAAAAAGGTACACCACAATTCATGCAGCGCGATGCTTGTTTGACCAAATCCGGATCCTTAAACCTGTTGACAAACTCCTTATAATCCTCCACTCTCTCTTCAACCGGACGCTTACCCGGCAACTCCCTGGTGGATTCTAAAAAACCTGTAATTTTTCCCATTGTATTTTTAATTCACACGTTAATTAAATAAAAAACAACTCAACAACTTAAACCCTGAATCCGCCTAAGGCGGACAGGCTCCTAAACTCTTTACCTCCCTCACATTTCCTTATCCGCCTTCACAGTGGCCTTCTCCAATGCCTTTCTGTAATCAACCGGGAATACTTTGACAAAATTTTTCAACTGATTGTCAAAATCGTCAAGCACAAAAGAGGCAATGGAACTTTTCGTATAGGCATTATGTTTAGAAAGCAAGTCGTGCAACTCTTCAGATTCATCAGGCAATACAGCATGTAACTCAACCATTTCCATATTGCATTTCTCAGCGAAGTCGCCTTTCACGTCATACACATAAGCAATTCCTCCACTCATTCCCGCAGCGAAATTTCTGCCTGTACTTCCCAGAATGACTACTCTGCCACCTGTCATATATTCACAACCATGGTCTCCCACGCCTTCCACTACTGCATGTACACCTGAATTTCTGACACAGAATCTTTCACCTGCTTTTCCTCTGATGAATGCTTCACCGGCCGTAGCTCCATAAAATGCTACATTACCGATAATGATATTTTCTTCCGGAACAAAAGCGCCTCTTTCAGACGGATACACAATCAGCCGGGCGCCGCTTAATCCTTTACCAAAATAGTCATTGGCATCACCCTCAAGTTCCATTGTAATACCCCTCGTACCAAATGCAGCAAAACTCTGTCCGGCTGTTCCATCAAATTTGAAATGTATGGTATCTTCCGGTAATCCTTCTGCGCGGTATTTTCTTGTAATCTCGTTGGATAGTATGGTGCCTACCGTACGGTTCGTATTTTTGATCGGGAAGGATGCAAATACTTTTTCCATTTTTTCAAGTGTGGGTTGCGCTTTTTCCATCAGTTGCCAGTCGAGTGCATCCTCAAGTCCATGATCCTGTCGGGTTGTATTATACAGTTTGACATGAGGAGGTGTTTCCTCTTTATACAGAACCGGAGTCAAATCCAATGTTTTGTATTTCCAGTGATCTATTCCTTCTCTTAGTTCAAGGCAATCAGCCTGTCCCACCATTTCTTCAATACTTCTGAAACCAAGCTCAGCCATTATTTCGCGTAGCTCCTGTGTAATGAATTTGAAGAAGTTTACTACATGGTCCGGGTCGCCCGTAAACCTTTTGCGCAGTTCCGGATTTTGAGTAGCTACTCCTACCGGGCATGTATTAAGATGGCATTTTCTCATCATGATACAACCTTCCACAATCAGCGCTGCGGTGGCTATACCCCATTCTTCTGCCCCAAGCAATGTAGCAACCGCAATATCACGTGCTGTCTTCATTTGACCATCAGACTGAACGACCACCCTGTTTCGAAGTCCGTTTTTGACTAACGTCTGATGTGTCTCTGCCAATCCCAGTTCCCAGGGTAATCCTGCATGCCGGATGGAACTTAGCGGAGAGGCCCCTGTACCACCGTCAAAACCTGCAATCAGAATCACATCTGCCTTTGCTTTGGCCACACCGGCAGCGATGGTACCCACACCGGCCTTAGACACCAGCTTCACATTGATTCTCGCTCTTCTGTTGGCATTCTTCAGATCATAAATTAACTGTGCCAGATCTTCGATAGAATAAATATCATGATGCGGAGGCGGCGAAATCAAACCTACACCGGGTGTGGAATGGCGCACTTTCCCAATCCACTCATCCACCTTATGCCCGGGCAGTTGCCCGCCTTCTCCCGGTTTGGCCCCCTGTGCCATCTTTATCTGCAATTCATCTGCTTCTGTCAGGTAAAGACTGGTTACTCCAAATCTGGCAGAGGCTATCTGCTTAATGGCAGATCGCATAGAGTCACCATTTTCCAACGGTATATATCTTCTGTCATCTTCTCCCCCTTCTCCTGTATTACTTTTTCCCCCCAGTCTGTTCATTGCAATAGCTAATGTGGTATGAGCCTCCCATGAAATGGAACCAAAAGACATAGCACCGGTAGCAAAGCGTTTAAAAATATTTTCAGCGGGCTCTACTTCATCAATAGAAACAGATGGCCGGTTTTTCTTAAACCTGAACAGGCTTCTTAGGGTTACTGCTTTTTCTGATTGTTCATTGACCAACCTGCTGTATCTATTAAACAGATTGTAATCATTCATCTTAGTAGAATGTTGAAGAAGATGAATGGTTTGAGGGTTGAATAAATGCACTTCTCCTTTTCGATTCCACTGATAAATACCACCAGCGTTTAGCCTGTTGATGGACAATGCACCTAAGTTGAATGCAGTATGATGTTTAGCAAGTGCTTCTCTGGCAATTTCATCCAGACCCATACCTTCTATACGGCTGATAGCGCCGGTAAAATAATTATCCACTACCGAACTGTTCAGTCCCAGTATTTCAAAAATCTGTGCACCCTGGTAAGACTGAAGGGTACTGATTCCCATTTTTGAAAATACTTTCAGCAATCCGTTGCAGATAGCTTTGATATAGTTTTTTCTCAATTCATATCCATCTAATGGGGTATCCCACTGGCCTGATGATTTGTAATTGCGGATGGTAGCCAGCGCCAGATAAGGGTTAATGGCAGTGGCGCCAAATCCTATCAGGCATGCAAAATGATGCACTTCCCACACATCACCGGCTTCTACTACCAAACCCACCTGACCACGGTATCCTTTTCGAATGAGATGATGGTGTACTGCAGATGTAGCTAATAAAGAAGGAATAGCCGCATGCTCCGAATCAATAGCACGATCTGATAAAATGATCACTTCAAACCCGTCTTCCACAGCATCTGTCGCATAGCGGCAAATGCGATCCAATGCATTTTTCAGACTGCCAGGTTTCCCATCTGCCCGAAAATAAATCTGAATTGTCTTTGACTGAAAAATTCCGGTATCAATGCTTCTCAGTTTTTCCAACTCTGTACTGGTAAGCACCGGATGTTTTAATGCCACTGCATGACAGTGCATTGGTTCTTCCGAAAGCAGGTTGCCATTATTTCCAACATAGGACGCAAGACTCATTACCAGCCTTTCCCTTATGGGATCTATCGGCGGATTGGTCACTTGCGCAAATAATTGTTTGAAATAACTGCTGAGGTGCTGGGGCTGATCGGAGAGTACGGCTAAAGGTATGTCAGATCCCATGGCTCCGATCGGCTCTTTGCCCTCAAATGCCATTGGTTTCACCACAGCTTCCAAATCTTCTGCAGAAAATCCGAATGCTTTATGATACTTAAATACCGATTCATTTGAGAGATGAGTAAAAGCTACTCTTGGTGGGGACAATTCTTCTAATCTGATTTTATACTGATTGAGCCAGTCCGCATAAGGTTTGCTTGAGCAAATATCTGCCTTAAGCTCTTCATCGGCAATGATATGCCCCTGCTCCATATCCACGACAAACATTTTACCGGGATGCAGCCTGCCATATTTTTTGACCAACTCAGGTGAAACCGGCAAAGCACCTGATTCAGATGCCATGATTACCCTGCCGTCGTGGGTAACACAATACCGTGATGGGCGCAATCCATTTCTGTCTAATGTAGCACCAATCATTTTTCCATCGGTAAAAGAAATGGAAGCCGGACCATCCCAGGGTTCCATCAGGCATGCATGGTATTCATAAAATGCCTTACGTACCGGATCCATTTTATCATTGCCATCCCAGGCCTCGGGGATCAACATCATCATTACATGCGGAAGAGAACGCCCAGTGAGTGTGAGCAGTTCGATCATATTATCGAGGCATGCAGAATCCGACTGTCCATTGCTTATAACAGGCAACAACATTTCCATCTCTTCATCGGTGAAGAAAGGAGATGTAAAACAATGTTCGCCTGCTTTCAGCCAATTCAGATTTCCCTGAAGTGTGTTGATTTCTCCATTATGGGCAATATAACGGAAAGGCTGAGCCAGTTTCCACGACGGAAATGTATTTGTAGCAAACCGTGAGTGGACTAACCCAAACGCAGAAACCACCTTCTTGTTTTGAAGATCGGTAAAATAAGATCTGACCTGCTTGCTTGTAAGCTGACCTTTATACACCATTACCCTTGAACTTAAAGAAGCAATGTAAAATCCAATATTGTCTTTCTTAACTGAATTCTCAATCGTGTGAGAGGCATAATTTCTCAGAACAAATAATTTTCTTTCGAATTCATCCTGGCTGCGGATATGATCCGGACATGCAAGAAAAACATGTTCCATAACCGGCTCCACAGAAATCGCAGAGTTCCCGATATCCGTCGCATCTACAGGCACCTTTCGGTAAGCCAGAATATCCAACCCCAATTCCTCACAGGCCCGGCCAAATATTTCCCGGCTTTCTTCACGTGTGGGTACATCTTTCGGAAAGAAAATGACGCCCACGGCATACCTGCCATAGGAAGGTAAATGCACTCCGAGGCGCACACATTCATTGAAAAAAAACTCATGCGGAATCTGAATCATAATTCCTGCGCCATCCCCGGTGTTGCTTTCACAACCGCAAGCGCCACGATGCTCCATATTCTCCAGAAGCGTAAGTGCATCAGAGACATTTTGATGGGATTTATTCCCTTTAATGCTCGCAACAAAACCAACACCACAGGAGGAATGTTCAAACTCCGGACGGTATAAACCCATAGATTTTTCAAACATTTTAGATAATTTTTAAAAATATTTACTTGAAATAAATATTCTCTAATAATATTATGGAATGTCTTTAAAAATAACACTTAAACAAATACATACTGTATTCTTATCAAAAAAAATTTCCACAATTTTTTAGATATCCATCTCAAAAATTACACGTTCATCCCGCAAATTGAAAATATTAAAGCGTCATTTACTCCATAACCGGGTGAGTAACAATATGGATATTTGAGTTTCCATTCACATAAAACCATTCAAAACACAGCGAAAAAATGCCTTTTGGGTAATAAACGGATTCTAAGATTTTGGAAGTTGACAATACGGTGGTCAATCCGATGAGTACGGTTGCCTTGCATTTCTTCCCTCATATCCATTCAATACATGGCAATCATCTCATTTATTTTGAGCAATAGCTATCAGGCTCAACCGGCTCCCTGATCTTTGGAAATTGTATATCTGAAAATGACTACTCATTGGTAAATCTGTTGTAACCCAAAAAATGCTGCATAAACTTGTTTCCCCGTATTTGAGCTACTGTTTTCCAATCTGGTAAACTATCCAGAGGTTTAATGATCACTGTCTCCAAAATCGCCAGGTCGTTTATCCACGACAGACCTTCTTTTGATGGAAACAAATCGTCATAATATTTATCCAATCTTTTCCAGGGGATGCTGTGAGCTAATTTTACCTGGAGATTTTTCTGGTTAATTTTTGCTCAAATGGAGTATCAAAACCCGGCAAAACGAGTTGATTGAAGCGCACATAGAGGGGGTCGATGCACGCTTTCTGGAGACTTCCTTTGAACCCAGATCTTCCAATAAAAAACACTGTCCTCCAATTCAACTCAAGAATAAAAGATAATATCAGCTTGGCCAAATATTATTAACCTGAAAGCAAATATCTTTTTCACCTTACTGTTTTAATCACCTGAAAGAGTAATCATTGTATTTGCAATCGTATTGGTGTTTCCGTTATCCCACATAAAACCTACATATATTATCTGGGATCCTACAGAAGCTGCCATCATTCCACATACACCCGGCGATACCGAACCTGCTTTCCAGTTGCCGGTGACATCATCGTAAATATCAATACCGCCTGATTCGTTTAGAAAATATTGACCTGAAAACAAATTAGCTCCCCCAAGAAACACAGCTTTATTTTTTATAGTTGCAACAGTCATTTTGAAACGGCTGTTGATTAAATTAACTGTTGACCATTGGCCTGTTGTGGTATTATAAATGTCGGCAGATTTATTACTTACACCATCGCCACCTGCAACAATAAGTTTATCATTTATTGAGACAACACTTGAAAATGGATGATCATTTGGAGCGTCGATGGAAGACCATTGGCCGGATTGTATTTCATAAATATCAACTGTCCGGATATTACCGTTACTATTCTGGCCTCCGGCAATATATATTTTGTTGCCAATTACTGCAGCGCCGGCAAAGCCCCGTGCATGAGGTATTGTTACAACCTGCCACGAATTGCTCACACTATTATAGATGTCCATTTTGGCGGAAAACCCTCCCTTTGTTTTTCCTCCAATAAAAAAAGCCTGGTTACCCAATGATGCCGAAGCAAGATGCGATCTGGCTTCACTTAGCGTGGCTACTGTTCTTGCCAAAGTTTGATTATCATAAATATCAACTGTATTAAAATCTGGGTTATCAGTATAACCTGACATTTGATTTCCTCCGGCAAATAATATTTTGTTTCCGGCTGTTGCTCCTGCGAGGAAACTTCTTGGAACAGACAAGACAAAAGATCTGGTTGAAAATTTGACAGGATCATATTCCATTCCCCCATCAAGGCTGCCGCCATAATTCCAGAAATCATCAATACCCCCCGCAAAATAAACCTTGCCTTCCAAAGAGACCGATGCGCCATACGACTGATAGAACTCTCCAGTCGAGCCGTAATGTGCAGAAAATGAAGGAGCATTTACACATACCCAGTAGTTACCACAATCAACCGGTCCCGAAGGCTTATTTATTACTACCTTTATCGCTACTGTGTCAATATCAAATAAGCCGCCTGCATCTGTTACCTTCAATTCAAACTCATAGATACCTTTTTCAAGATTAGTTACCTGTGTTTTTACCGTATTTGAATTAGCTATCGTAAAGGAAAACGGCCCAGATATCTTTCTCCATGAATAACTGACAATATTATTGTCGGGATCTGAGGAGGAACTTCCATCAAGTTGCAATGAAAAGTCAGGTAATAGAATGGTTTGATCCGCTCCGGCATTTGAAATGGGTGCACTGTTTTGTTTTAATTGTTCTGGCTGTGGCAGCTTTTTGCAGCTTGCGAAAATAATAAACAGTGCAATGATGGAACAGATGATAGCGCAGGAAGGACTTTTAGCTGAGAAGGGCTTCATAAAAAAATTGTTTAGAATAATAAATTTTCATGATTCCACGGTAGGGAAGATTATCAACCCAGGTGGAAACATTGCCGTGAGAGTCAACACGCGAAATGCGGCTGCCGTCTTTACTTCCCAGATAGGGGCCAATCGGCGGTATCACTTGTGTGCAGGTTGTGGAAGAATACTTTCCTCCGATACCTCCTTCAGCAACGTACAGGTAACCGTCCGGCCCAAATTTCAATCCCCGGGGATTGTTCAATTCCTTAGCGAAAACTTTGGTGGTAGTTACTATATTTTCATCGCCATCACAGAGCTGGCCCGGATTTTTCCGGCATGCAAAAAACATAATGGTACCCAGCATTATGATGGAGGACCAAAGAATATTTTTTGTTCTCATTTCATTTTATTTTACGGCTAAATAATAATTGTTGAGGAGCGATTAATTTTGGAAAAACACATTCCATTTTCCCAATTCATATTAAAATCAATGAAGTTTTTTTCTAACAACTCCATTAGTGACAATTTTTACAGAATTATTTTACAAACACCGTCGTCTCATCGCTTCCGCTGCATCCATTTGCATCAGTTACTGTAAGTGTGTAGGTGGTAGTTTGGTAAGGGTGAACTTTAATATCCTTTTGGTTCCAAACTGTTTTTCCATCACTCCATGAATAAGTATAGGGAGCCACACCCCCAGAAGCAGTACCTGTTAACGTAACGCCTTTAGCCCCATGGCCATTAATTTTTTTGTCATCTCCGGCATTGGCTATGGTAAATTCAAAATCATAAATTAAAGTAACTCCATTTATGCCAATTTTGAATTTATCTGTGTAGCATAAAAGATTCGGAGAAAAACCACCCGCGCTTAATCGGATACCGCCGCCAATGGCTGCATCATTAATGATTTTTGCTGTGGGATGCTGACTGATATATGATGCAAGGGAAAAAACTGCTCCCCCATGTTCAGGGTCAATATCCGGGCCCATCCAAAATGTGCCTTTCAACATATCCCAGGTTTGCCATTTGCCTGTTACCACTGCTCCCTGATCCGGAGTAACAGCCCAGGGCGCTGATTGATATTGCGGGCCGAACTCAAGAAAATTATCTGTTACTCCATCGTCATTCAAATCAATCTGAAGTACAACAAAAGGAGCATCATAATCATTTTCCCTGTGAGCGATAAAAGATGACCAACCCAGTGCAGTGATGGATGACAGTAAAGTATTGTTGTAATTGGTATTTCTAAGCCGCACATTTTTTTGAACCGGAACTGTGTTCATTTCTAAACTGCCTTTTCCAAGTATAGGATTATCGGGTTCGTTCTTAAAAGCGAGGAATGTACCTGCGGGTATTTGTTTTACCCAGCCATTCAAATTGCAATCTGTAACTGTAACAATATTGTCTTTACCAAAATCAGGAAAATCATGGCCATGCCCGGGATAAGGCCAGGGGTATTTCTCGCAACTCCAAAAAAGCAATGCGCTTACTCCTGAAAAAATAAGACAGAAAATTACTTTAGTATTGAGCTGTTTCATAAAAAATATTTTGAATTAACAATAGACTCCGAATGCGTCACAACCAAATTAATCTGATATTTTGCGTTTATAAAACTCAATCGCCAGGTAACCGGAATTAACGAAATAAAGCAGAGGAATCGGGTCAAAGCATTTCGCTTTGAAATAAAGCTATTGGTCGTAAAAACAATGGTTTTGCCTTTAGGTTCGATTTTCAAGGGCTAATTAAAAGTTGATTCCCTATTTTCTCATTTCCATCCTTATCTTTAACGCTTATGAAATTTATGAATATGAAACAGAAATTACTTCTTTCAATCTCCATTGTGTTTATTTCGCTCTTATGGGTTTCTCCTTCCATTGCACAACAAAAATTACAACGGCCAAAATTAGTAGTAGGCATTGTTACCGATCAGATGCGATGGGATTATCTGTACAGGTACTACGACCGGTATGGTACAGGAGGTTTCAAAAGATTATTGAATGAAGGGTTTTCTGTGAATAATACATTGATCAACTATCTGCCATCTTATACAGCAGTCGGACATACTACCATATTCACCGGCTCAGTGCCGGCCATCCATGGTATTACCGGAAACAACTGGACCGATCAGTTGACACTGAAGAATATTTATTGTACTGACGACAGTACTGTTCAGAGTGTTGGAGCCGATACCAAATCCGGAAAAATGTCTCCTCGAAATTTACTTGCTACAACAGTCACCGATGAGCTTAAACTTGCTACCAATTTCAGATCAAAAATAGTCGGTGTCTCCCTGAAAGACCGGGCATCCATTCTTCCTGCAGGGCATGCAGCCAACGGAGCCTTTTGGTTTGATGATGAATCCGGAAAGTTTATCACCAGCACCTGGTATATGAATCAACTGCCGGACTGGGTAAATAAATTTAATGCATTGAATGAACCGGAAAAATTATTAGCCAATAACTGGAACACCCTTTACCCTATTTCCTCCTACGCCCAAAGCACAGAAGACAATGTATCCTGGGAAGGTACTTCCAAAGGCGAGAACGCACCTGTATTTCCTCATAATGTATCAGAATATTACAAGAAAGACAAAGATCTGATCAGGGCTACACCCTTTGGGAATACTCTGACACTGAATTTTGCAAAAGCTGCTGTACAGGGTTATTCATTAGGTACCGGAAACTTTACAGATTTCCTTACAATCAATCTGGCATCCACAGATTATGTTGGCCATAAGTATGGCCCCAATTCAATTGAGGTAGAAGATACTTACCTGAGGTTGGACAAAGATTTAGCTGCATTTTTCTCTTATCTCGATTCTAAAATCGGAAAAGGAAATTATACTGTTTTTCTGACAGCAGATCATGGTGCAGCACACGCCATTGACTTCATGAAAGCTCACAAATTACCCGCCGACTTTTTTCAAAGCAGTCACATCGGCAAAAACCTGAAATCATTTCTTAAAGAAAGATACGGAAATGAACATCTGATTGTAAACGATCAGAATTACCACCTCAGAACAAACCGGAAATTAATTGACAGCCTCCATCTGAATTATGATGAAGTGAAAGCCAGCGTGGTCAGGTTTCTGGAAATGCAGCCGGGCGTGCAGTTTGCAGCCGATATTGAAAACATAGGCCAGTCTCCGATTCCTGAACCCATCCGGTCTATGATCGCCAACGGATACAATCCCAGGAGAGCAGGAGAACTCATCGTGATTCCTGAATCCGGATGGTTTGGCAGCAATGGAAAAGGAACCACTCATGGCAACTGGAATCCTTACGATACACACATTCCTTTGGTTTTTATGGGGTGGGGAATTCCTCATGGCAAGACTTCACAAACCTATCACATGACAGATATTGCACCCACCATCGCCGCTTTGTTGCACATTCAGATGCCAAGTGGTTGTGTAGGAAGGGTCATAACCGAGGTAGTGAAATAATCTTTGTCAAAGAAAGACCAATTCCAACAGATTTTTTTCAGAGGGTAGTGAATCATTAACAAACTAGGGATCTAAGAATGTCTCTCCGGTTTGAAGGTGCCGCTATATCATCGTAAATTGCAATGTTTATGCACTTTCAGCTTCATTCATCCTTTCCACCCGCCGGAGATCAGCCGGAAGCAATCCGTCAACTGACCGAAGGTGTGCTGGCAGGGGAAAAATACCAGACCTTACTTGGAGTGACAGGAAGTGGCAAAACATTTACTATGGCAAATGTCATCAGGAATGTACAGCGGCCCACTCTGGTTTTGACACATAACAAAACTCTTGTCGCACAGTTGTATGGTGAGTTCCGACAGTTTTTTCCCGAAAACTCCGTTGGCTATTTTGTTTCCTATTACGACTACTATCAGCCGGAGGCCTACATGCCTGTCAGTGACACTTATATAGAAAAGGACCTTAGCATCAATGAAGAACTTGACAAACTCAGGCTGGCAGCCACCTCTCAACTTCTTACCGGAAGGCGGGATATCATTGTAGTAGCCAGTGTGAGTTGTATTTATGGTATCGGCAACCCCAAAGACTTTGCAGAAGGGGTTATCAGAATTCAGCAGGGGCAAACATTCAGCAGGCAGGGATTCTTACACGCATTGGTAAACAGCCTCTATAACAGAACACAAACGGATTTTACACGGGGTACATTCAGAGTAAAGGGCGATACAGTGGATATCAACTTACCGTATATGGATAACGGTTACAGGGTTACCTTTTTTGGAGATGAAATAGAGTCCATTGAAACATTGGAAATCACTACAGGTAAGCGAATAGCCAAAGTAGATGTTGCAGCTATCTTTCCTGCCAATTTATACCTGGCTCCCAAAGACAAAATAAACCAGATACTTGCAGAGATTCAGGACGAGGCTTACCGTCAGACGGAATATTTTAAAAGTATTGGAAAATATATAGAAGCCCAGCGCATTTCTGAAAGGGTGGCTTATGATGTAGAGATGATCCGGGAATTAGGCTATTGTAACGGAGTAGAAAATTATTCCAGATTTTTTGACCGGCGCGAACCCGGCACAAGACCGTTCTGCCTGTTAGATTACTTTCCTCCGGATTTCCTTTGCTTTATTGATGAAAGCCATCAGACGATCCCACAAGTGAGCGGCATGTATGGCGGAGACCGGTCGCGCAAGCTGGTACTGGTAGATTATGGCTTTCGCCTTCCCTCTGCCTTGGATAACCGGCCATTGAATTTTAACGAGTTTGAAAGTATGCTCAATCAAACCATTTTTGTAAGCGCCACACCAGGAGATTATGAGCTTGAAAAAACCGGTGGTATTATTGTAGAACAGGTGGTCCGCCCCACCGGATTATTAGATCCACCTATCGAAGTACGACCATCCATTAATCAGATAGATGATTTGCTGGATGAAATTGATAAGCGGGTCGCTAAAGGGGACCGGGTATTGGTAACGACGCTGACTAAACGTATGGCAGAAGAAATGGACAAATATCTGCAGCGGATCAATATCAAATCCAAATACATTCACAGCGAAGTACACACGTTAGACAGAATTGAAATTCTGCGTCAGTTGCGCCTGGGAGAAATAGATGTGTTGGTAGGGGTAAACCTGTTGCGTGAAGGATTAGACATTCCGGAAGTGTCGCTGGTAGCAATTCTGGATGCAGACAAAGAGGGGTTTTTGAGAAATGAGAGGTCGCTCACACAAACTGCCGGACGTGCCGCCCGAAATGCAGACGGACTGGTTATTTTCTATGCCGACCAGATCACAGAGAGCATGCAGAAAACGATTGACGAAACCAACCGTCGTCGTGAAAAGCAGATCGAATACAACAGTATTCACCATATAACTCCTGTGACTATACGAAAATCCGTAGAGCAGATTATGGGTCAGACTTCCGTGCTCGACATTAAAGGTTATGATGAAAAATCAGAACTGGCTGCAGAGAATGCGGTAGTGATTGCAGCAGAACAGGAAGAATACAATACCATTCCGAAAATGGAAAAAGCCATTCAACTGACTAAACAAAAAATGGAAAAGGCAGCCAAAGACATGGACTTTATGGAGGCAGCAAGGTTGAGAGATGAAATGTTCAGACTGCAAAAGGAATTAGAAGTCATGAAATCACGATAAGTGTAACCCTACTTTTATACCTCCTTACTGATTTTTCTCCTGTCGTTGAGCAGGTAGAACAATACACCAATAACAGGGAAAAAGACTATAGCCAAACCATACATCCATTTTTCAGAGGAGGATAGTACCTCTGATTTTATAAGAGATGTCAGGCTCAGAATAATTAATATAGCCAGAAAAATAAGTGTGAATTCCATTAATACCCCGGCCAGCGGAGAATGACTCATTTTCAACCAGGCACTTAATGGGGTCATTAGAACCACGATACAGAAAATGACTATTATAAGCTTCCTGGGAATATTCATAACCTAAAATTACATGAAAAGAAATAATTCATAGATTCTTCAATTAGCTTTGCCTTTATGAGAATTGACATCTTATCAGCGGTTCCCAAATTAATGGAAAGTTTTTTTGAACATTCAATTTTGAAAAGAGCAAAAGAACGGGGTCTGGTCACGATAAATTTGTATAACATCCGTGATTATACGAATTATAAACACGGTCAGATTGATGATTACCAGTTTGGGGGAGGAGCCGGCCTCGTGCTGATGATAGAGCCCTTGGTAAATGCGATTGAGGCGTTAAGTAAGGAGTCAGTGTACGATGAAATTATTTTTCTGACACCGGATGGTGAACTGTTTGACCAGAAAACAGCCAATCAACTTTCACTCAAAGAACGCATACTGCTGATTTGTGGTCATTATAAAGGCATAGATCAGAGGGTGAGAGACCATTTTGTAACCAAAGAAATTTCTATCGGCGAGTATGTACTGAGCGGAGGGGAACTGGGAGCTGCTGTCATTGCAGATGCAGTGTGCAGGCTGGTGCCCGGTGTTTTGAATGATGAAACTTCAGCGCTGACAGATTCCTTCCAGGATGGTTTGATAGCGCCGCCGGTATATACACGCCCGGAAGAATTCAGAGGATGGAAAGTGCCGGAGGTATTAATGAGTGGTAACCATGCAAAGATTGAGGAATGGAGAAATCAGCAATCTATTGAAAGAACGGAGAAACGCAATGAGGCGTTGGGAAAGAAGAAACAAAGATGGTAGAAAAATTATCAAGAAAAAAAACTCAAATAGCCTGTTTGGTATTGGTCAATGATCATTCAGACAAGAATACTTTCCTAAATTATAAGCAAGAAAAAGAGCGGAAGACGGGACTCGAACCCGCTACCTACAGCTTGGGAAGCTGTCGCTCTACCAGGTGAGCTACTTCCGCTTTTATTAAAAGTTTATTATTTCAAATATCTTTTTATCTCAAACTACATTCTACCCGCTACCTATCCGCCTTAGGCGGAGAAAGCTGTCGCTCTACTTCCTCTAATCAAAAAAATCATCCAGCATGCGCTTGTCCTTTTTTGTGGGTCTTCCCTGCCTGCTCTTCCGCTTACCGGTATTGAACACAAAAGCAGAAGGCTGAAACGCTTCTTTCTTTTTTTCCGGTGTCAGATCCACATAATATTTCAAAGACGACTCAAAGTTAACTCTCCTGTGCAATAAACCCGTCACCTCTATCAACCATTTTTTATCAGGTGTCTTTATTTCATACCGGTCGCCAATGGCTACACTCTTTGAAGCCTTCACAGCAGTTCCGTCAGACTTCACATTCCCTGCATGGCAGGCATCTGCAGCCTGGCTGCGTGTTTTGAAGATCCGGATACTCCAGAGATATTTGTCAATTCGAAGTTTTTCACTTTCCACGAAGTAAATTTAAAAAATTGGATCGATTGATAAGTCAAACAATTTGGGTGCATTTCAAATTGTCGCACAACTTTTCTCCTCTCCACAATAAGGAGAGGGGATGAAAGGGGTGAGGCAATAAAAGAAAGCGACAATTTGAAATGCACCCAACAATTTAAACCAATCCCGATACCTCGATGACTTTAAAATTTTCACTATTGATA
>CAYXAL010000037.1:0-19724 GCA_964463015.1 uncultured Ginsengibacter sp. | reverse complement strand
GCTTTTTTATCCGCCGCAGCAAATAATTTCCTGATTTCCGGAATGTAATTGGGCATTCCATAATTACTAAGTGCCGTTAAACGAATCTTGTTCCAGTCCTTTTGGTTCAGCACCATGATGTACAAATCAAACTTTATATCGGGAAATTTTGGCTGATAAAACGCAGCACATTCCTCTACCATCGTCTGGATGGCTTTTGCACGCACCTGATATCCTTTGCTGTATAACACAGGAATTTTTCCCGGTAGTGTATCCCAGTGGAATGAATTGATTGCGGCGCCAATTCGTGCAGCTTCCCTGGCTTCAAAACGATAGTAGTCTTTTGCTCCGGTAAATTTTTGCTGCGCAAAACTGGTACTTGTACAAAGCAGAAATGCAGTGAGGGTTATAATTGATTTCATACTTATAAATTTTCAATTTGGTTACTCCATATGGTCCGTTCCATCATAAGCTATTTTAAACCCGGGACTTTTTGTTTTTATATTTTTCGCCACTAAGTCACGAAGACGCCAAGATTCACCAAGTTTCATTTTTCCCTTTGAAAATTGCGACTTGGTTTGATTTTTCTTTTCATTTTACAAACGATATTCTTTCCGTTTTTTGTCGTGATGGATGTGTTTGTGTGGATGATGTGTTTCCATAATTCTTTATTTAAGATGATATTCTTTTTTTAAGGCATTCATTAGATCAACCGCTAGTTTCTCATGATCACGCATTATTCTAGCTTCCAGTTTATATGCACCGTTAATATGGAAAGCTCTTTTGATAAGCAATTGTTCAGTATCGGAGTCCAACGGAGGAACAAATGACGGGCCTGTGTATTTCTCTTTATTTGTAATCGCCGTCAATAACCGGGGATTGCTTATTTTTTCGCAGAGCGGAATGATGTTTCTCCGGTAATAATCCAAATCTCCATTTGTCATTTTAAGAATATAATTTTTATCAACTTCATAAAATGTCATCTTGGATACCAGCCGCTGGGGGAAATACACCAATGCCTCTGAGTTTTTTATTTGTTCATAGGTGCCCATTTGCGGATCAAAAAAATCATATCCCAACAATCTAACAGATGCATTGAACGAAAGCACCTTGTCATTGCGAATGTTTCGCGGCTTATTAAGCTCCTTAATGACACTATCGGCTATGTCGCTTATTTCCTGCATGGTTTTACTTGCATGATTTATTTCAATAGTGTCACTTTTTAAATCGTCAATAAGAAATTTGGCCATTTCTTTTGCCCGATGATGCTCTGTGATACTTTCCCTGATATTCTCTGCAATAAAACCGAGCGTCACTGCCAGAAAAATCATGATAAACTCCAGGAAATATTCTTTAAAATTTTTCTTCTCTACTTTGGGATGATGATGTACTTCCATTTTTTTTTATTTTATTCCATTCCTTTCAGCCATTGATTCATTGTCTCCGGAGCAAGTTGTTGCAGAAGAGCAAGCAGTGGTTATTTCCTGCCTGTCGCAACTTCTTTTACTTTGGATAGATAATACTGCTGCCCGGAAGTGGAAATCGTAAAACCCAGTAATGCAGCAACTGCTATTATATGTTTCAAAATTATGGATAGGGTTTTCTTATAGAATTCAGTTAAGAAATCAATATAAAACCTATAAGGTTTCAGAAATCTTATAGGTCTTAATTCACATTATTTATTCACTTCGTTACTTTAATTTGTAGATAAAGACGCACCCCCTTCTTCAATTTCAATATCCTACAGCCGGCAGTGTAGCGGTAATAAGCCTGATGATGAATTGAAGAAGCATCGTGATTAGGATACCAACTCCAATAAAACAAATTGTAATGAAAAATAGTAATGCCAGAGTCTCAATAAAATGGATTGTCAATCTCGGTTTTGCTACAGCCGGCCTTGTTTTCATGACTCATTTAATTATGAAAATTAAAAGGAAAGATCTTTTTCAAAAATATATATGTAAGACCAGGCATTCTGAATGGAACTATTGGTTTTTGCCAAAATTGCATCACCTGCTTTTTTCCCGTTCAATTTTTCATATACCTTAAAGGGATTATCCTTTGGTTTATCCAGGTCAGCAAATCCTTTGTAAGGTTCTGTAACAAAGAAATCCGGAGACTCCGGCCCGCCACCTATCACATCAGACCAGTATCCACGGGAGTCTCCTTCTGTGGTTTTGATTGCTGAGGACACATTCTTTACGCCATCCAGAAAATCCGTTTTGTTTTTAACCTTAAAAAAGGTAACCCAGATAAGCTTTACAGTACTATCCATACCGGTACTCCTGCTGAATGCGGGAATATTTTGTGCAATCGTGTTTTCCCTGCTTTCCACATGGGGTATGATAAAATTGACTGCAATCATCCTGCACTCTTTTCCCGCCGGGTCTTTATCATCCATGGCAGCCCAATTTGGTATTTCATCAGTGAGTTCATATACATCGCCCTTACCTTGCAGCCGGCGCCAAAGTGTCCAATGGTTCGTTCCTTTATGTTTCAGATAGCATTCTTTCCAGAGTTTAACGCCTTCTCTGAATTGTGCATCGTGCCCGGGTTTTACGGTAATTTCTGATATTTCCAGCAATGACTTATTGCTGTTTTGTGCCAACGACGTCATTGGCACCAGTATCAGGCACCATAAGAGATTTCTCAGAATTTTCATATTTTTTCGTTTAAATTTTGAATAACATCTTTTAGATTAATTTTCTTATGCCGGTGAGTGAAAGCATAAACCGGAGTTGCGCATCTTATTTTGCAGGGCTTGTCAGCGACACCACTTTGCGAAGCAATATTCTTTGTCCTCTGGTCGCCCATTTGTAACCTTCAAAAGCTGCCGGGTCTTCTTTTTGGTATTGGGCAAAGGGAGGCTCTACATCAAACATGTTGTCTCTGCCCCAATTCACTACCGAAACATAATTGTAAGGAGCATTTACGCCGTCATGAAACATCAGGTCGCCAAGCCACCAAAAAGTTGTATAACCACCTTTTACAGTCTTTTTGACAAGTGGTATCCAGTGAGTTTTCATAAAGGATTGAAAGGACTGTTCTTTGTCGGGTGTCACCTTTAAATAGGTAGCCATCAGATAATTGATGGAATCTCCCTCTGTTTTACCGGCATGCTCTTCGGCTGCGAAAATATCGCGCTTCACCATTTCGCGTACTTCCTGGGTTTTGGCAAACATCCTGCTCAACGAATCTTTAGAAGCATTCGGAAAAACTTTGGATATGTCTATCCCCTCATCAGCATGAAGAAAATTGCTAAAATGGGGATATACCGTCAGCACCACAAACTGATATGGCGCATCAGAATTGTATGGAGCTACCACCCTCCATACTGACCAACCGAGGATTTCTCCGCCTTTCTGCCGTGCAATGTGTATGTGTCGCCAGAAATTTTCAACCTGCATATACTCAGCATAATTATCTGGTTTTACGTGCATATATTCCAGTACGACAAACGGATTCTCTTGTGCAACTGCATTGGTTGAAAAATATAAAGCGAAAGCCAATACAAGCACAGAAATAAATGAAAACTTTTTCATGATTTATAAACTTTATTTGGTTATTGATAATTTGTTCGAACAGGCATTCGTCCTATTGCCGGATATCATCCACCTCAAAACATAAGTTCCTGACCTGAAATAAGAATCTTTACAAACGGCGCAATTCAATCGTGTTGGTACCGATTACCTTTCCATTCTCATCATATTCTTTTCCTTCCTGATGCCATTTTCCATTCTTAAGAGACACGCTATATTCACTTTGTATCTGTGATGGTTTGTCAGGATTCATCTTTGTTACGGTAAATGAATTCATTTTTTCAGAAGTTACCTTGCCTGTACCGGTAAATGTTTGTCCAAAGCGATTCACACGAACGGACATATAAGAAATCGTGTTTGTATTGTAATCAGGAATAAAATATTCATGGTCAGCAGGCGGTGCAAATGATTGCCCCTTATCAGTTGTAAATACAAAACTTGAAAGCTGTTCCATTCCTGTCGGAGTCAGCTTTAGTACAAAATCTGCTGAATTTAGCTCTACCGAATTGGATGGCTCCATCGTTGGTTTACCATCCAGCACCCATTTGCCTGCAAACGTTCTCATGTTGCCGAGAATATTTTTCATTACATAAGTGGCATTGTTAATCATTGTGAGGTTTAAGATCTTCCAGGCTCCGTTTTGTTTTACAAGAGTTCGCATTTCGGTATTCGGATTCTTATTACCTTCCTTAAAACTCACAATGGCCATATTGCCATTGATATAAATGTGGTAATCTGTTTTGTTCAGGAAAGGAACTATTTCATCCTCGGTACGCACTTTCAGCCCGGCAATGTCCTGCTTGTATTCTGTTGCTATTGCATTCCAGCCCAGGATTTGTGAATAGCTATTGGCATTGGCATGAAGGACGCTGGCAGCTGTATCGTGAACCCAGGTCTTTTCCCGCCCATCGTAGTTTTTATGAAAGAACATTGATGTTTCGTCCTGAAGAACTTTTTTGATTGCGGCTTCTTCAGATTTTTGTGCAAATAGCTGAGCGCTTGCAGTCAATAATAAAATTGTCATCGCTGCAAACCGGTAAATTGGTTTCATGATTTAAATGTTTTTAATATTAATCTGATAGAATCAGGAAAAGAATGCCTTTCCGTAAAAGAAGGCGGTATTTCTATCTGAATACTTATCAGGAAAAATTACCTTACCCGGATTTTGACATTTGTCAGCTACAGCATCAACAAATCAATGGATAACCTGCTGACTAAAGCAACATCCCGATCAAAAACCGGAACAATTAACCTGAATCACTCACTCCCGGGGATCATGAATCAGAGTTTAAGTATTCCTTTTTTTCACCAGATAAAAGTAGATTGAGAGGCAGCGTTTCACTTATACTTTTGAAGCAAAATCATGTAATTTTCACGCATTTTACCTGTCATTTCACGCATTTGAAGCAGGCTGGTAATTCTTTTAGGCGGAAAGAAGGCTGAGAATCGGGTAAATTGATTCTATGTAATAGTTCCATGAGTGAAACTGAACGGGTCATGCTTGATCCCGGGCAAAATCCATGTTCGGAAATTCACATTGAAGGGGTATTTCAAGCGTTTGACCAACAAAAAAAGCCATCCCGAAGGATGGCCCAAAGTATTCATCTAAAGCTGGTAATTATTTACCTGTTGGTGCTGTTGGAGTAGTTGGAGCTTTGAGATTTAATTTCTTCATTACAAGAGGTCCGATATCATCTTTTGGTGGAGCAACTATAATTGCCTCACGCGGAAATATATAAGTGTAACCATTTTCTTTAGCTACCTCTTCAATCGCTTCCTGAAGTTTTTTCTGAATAGGAGCAGCCAATTCTTGTCTCTTTGCTTCCATTTCCTGAGCAATAACTTGTTGCTGCCCTGCCAATTCCTGGCTTTGCTTCTGAAGATCATTTCTCTTCACCTCTTTCAGGCTTGGACTCATGGTAGCAGAGTCTTTGATAAATTTTTGAAGTGCATCATTAAATGCGACCTGCTTGTCATTGGCATTCTGATACAATGATTTTTGATAGGCTTCCAGATCTGATTGCAACTTGGTGGCTTCCGGCATCAGCATAATGATGTCATCGGCACTTACATAACCGAGCTTCTGTGCAGTGGTAGTGTTGTTAAATCCAAATATTCCTAATGAAATAAGTAGAGTGGCGAAAATGTGTTTCATTTGATGTTCTTGAAGTTTGATTATAATTTTAAGTGGTTAAATAACTCTTTTTAGCTGCATGAATGTTTTCTTTTTATTTTTATTTAACACCCAGCATTTTTAAAATATCATCGCTCTTGTCCAGTTTTGGGTCGGCAAATATAACAGTAATTCCTTCACTTTTATCCAAAATAAAATCATACATTTTTTCGGTTGCCAGCTTCTGGATGGCATTGTATATTTTATCCTGAATGGGCTTTACAAGTTCCTCCCTTTTTTTGAACAGATCTCCTTCATAACCAAAACGTTTCCTCTGCAGGTCTCTCAATGATTTGTCTGCATTGAAAATCTGATCTTCCCTTTTTTTCCGGAGTTCATCACTCAACATCACCTGTTCGGCATCATATTCCTTATACATTCTGTCCAATTCGGCTGATTTTTTGTCAATCTCCTGCTGCCACATATCGCTGAATTGATTCAACTTGGTCTGAGCATCCTGATACTCAGGAATTTTTTCGAGAATATATTTAGAATCAATCACCGCATATCTCTGTGCATGAGCAGCCATGAAGGCAAAAGCTGCCAAAAACAACACGATTAATTTTTTCATATCTGTTCAGTTTTTATGTATGATAATATTTTTTGAGGCGAAATATAATCATTCATTTCTTAATGACCGGAGAATATTATGCATGAAATACCTTGCAAAATGTGGCTACTTTTAAGAACTAATCAGGCTCCTGGCCAAGCATAAAGGTAAATTTAGCGGCTCCTTTGATACCGGTATTTCCATTAATTCTATCCAGTCCTATTCCATAATCAAATCCCAACAGTCCAAACATCGGAAGGAAGAATCGCATACCTACACCGACTGAGCGTCGTAATTTAAATGGATTATAGTCTTTAAAATCATACCATCCATTCGCCGCTTCAAAAAACACCAATCCATAAATCGTACTATTGGCTGCCGTACTGAACGGGTATCTTAATTCAACCGTGTACTTATTAAAAATGGTAAAGAAATCGCGTGCCTGGCTTAGATCCGGATTAATTTTCGGGTCGCTGTTGTCATAAACCGGATATCCCCTGTGAGCAATGATATCATACCCCAAAAGGCCATAAGTATTACTCATACCGGCATCGCCCAGCTGAAATCTTTCAAAAGGAGAAAGGATCGTTTTCTTGGAATACCTGCCGAGAAATCCGAATTTGGCTGCTGCCTTCAGAATGAATTGCTTATTCTTTTCTTCGCCTCTGGGTTGACCAATCGGCACATACCACTCAGCGGTCAGTCTTTCTTTGTGAAATTCCACCCATTTGTATTTATCCAACTCCTCAGAGGCTCCGTTATTAAACAATGAATAGGGGGGTGTCAACTGCGTACTAAGCATAAAATTGGAACCACTGGTGGGGAATATTGGATTTGGCCCGGCAGAATTTCTTGCAAGGGTAATCTTCAAACTAATGTTGTTGGAAATACCGTTTGACATACCCGGGAAAATATTATAATTCCTCAACTTATACCTCTGGAAATTCAATTGATAGATCAATGCAAAGAAGTCATCAGGCCACTTTAATTGCTTGCCCAAAGACACACTGAACCCCGTAGTGCGAATGAATGAAGAGTCTGCATATTTCCGATCATACCAGCCTGTATACGGATTATAGGCATTGGCGTATTTCGTATCATAATAACCGATAGTAAATGAATTTCTCTTCTTACCACCCAACCACGGTTCGGTGAAAGAGAAATTGTATGAACGGAATTGCTTTCCATTACTCTGGGCACGTAAACTGAGCTTTTGGCCATCCCCTACCGGCAACGGATCCCAGGCCTTCTTGTTGAATATATTGTTGATAGAAAAATTATTGAAAGAAACTCCAAGCGTTCCGGTAAGTCCGATACCACCGCCAAAGCCTGCCGACAGTTCCAACTGATCGCTGGATTTCTCCACCAGATTCCAGGTAATATCGACTGTACCATCTTCAATATGCGGAGTAATGGTAGGATTAATTTTTTCTACATCAAAGTATCCAAGTTGCCCCAATTCCCTTTGAGTACGGATAATATCCTGACGGCTAAACTTTTGCCCCGGAATCGTTCTGAGTTCTCTTCTTACTACGTGTTCTTTTGTTTTATCATTGCCGGCTATATCCACCTTTCCAATCGTTGCCTGTGGTCCTTCCTGAATTCTGATTTCAAAATCGATGGTGTCATTATAAACAGCCGTTTCCACCGGAGTCACATGAAAAAATAAATACCCGTCATCCATGTACAAACTACTAATGTCTCCGCCTTCCATAGAAGGAATAACACCGAGCCTCTTATTCATTGTCTCAGAGTTATACACATCTCCTTTTTTGATTCCCAGAAGTACATTTAAAATGCTGTCTGTGTATTTCGTATTTCCTTTCCAGGATATATTTCCGAAATAATATTTTTCTCCCTCTCTTAATTTGATGGCGATGTTCAGTCCTGCCTTTTCCTGATAGGTGGTGTCGTCAAGTATTTGTGCATCGCGATACCCGAGAGAGTTGTAATAATCAAGCAATTTCCCTTTATCCTCTGCATATTTCTTTTCATTAAACTTGGAGGAGCTCAGAAATTTGAAACGGATATATGGATCAAAAAATTCCCTGGTTTTGGAGGGGATCAGTAACCCATTGTCTTTGATGTAATTTCTGAAAGTAATCCTGTTAGACTTCGCAGAATCATAGACGTTATTATTAATTGAAGGGAACAAAGTCAAACGGCTTTTTTCTTTGGTGCCCTTCATCTTCTTCTTCAACCTTAAATCGGAGACATTTTCATTTCCTGCAAAATAAATTTCGTTGACCCGTACTTTTCCATTCTTATGAATATCAAACAGAAGATTTACTGCATTGGAATTTTTAGGGTCTTTGGTTTGAATGACATCGACATCCACATTTCTGAATCCTTTATCAACAAAAAATTTGCGGATCACATCAGTTGCTGTGACTTTCAGACTTTCTGTAACCCTCGTAAGTTTCCCTTTCGCCAAACCAATTTTTGGCAGCAGATCTTCCTGCTCCGACTTGGTTATCCCCTTAAATTTAAAATTAGTGAGTGAAGGCCTGTCAGTCAGATTGATTTCAATTGCTATATCCCTGCCGGTAAGGCCGGTTATGTAAATTTCTGCATTGGAGATCAGCCCTTGTTTCCAAAGGTTATTGATGGCTTTGGCAAATGCGTCGCCACCCGGAATATTCACCTTGTCTCCTTTAGACAAACCCGAAATAGAAATTATCAGATTGGGGTCAAAAGAAGTAGTGCCACTTACCTTAATATCCGTTATGGTGTATTGTTTAGGGCTTTTTGAATCGAAAATATGCTCAAGTTCCGGGTTTACAGCGGAAGGAACTGTATCGTGCACAATGCTCGTCTCAGGCTTTCGGAGTGTGTCAGTTTGAGCAAATGCACTAACCAGAGAAAAAGCAGCTATTGCAATTAAGAATAATCTCTTGCAGATCCAATGCATTCACAAATTTTTAATAGGGCGGCAAATTAGTTTTATTAATTGTAAGTAATTGTTAAATGCACTACAATTTAAGGAGGTATAACGTATATAGAATAAGGCTTTCACGATACAATCTGATCACTGGTTTTCCCAAAACGCCGCTCCCTGTTTTGATAATCAATAATGGCCTCATAGAGATTTTCCTTGCGGAAATCGGGCCATAATGTAGGGGTGAAAAATAACTCACAATAGGCTATCTGATATAACAAAAAGTTACTGATACGATACTCGCCACTGGTACGAATCATCAATTCCGGATCCGGAAAATCTGCCGTACATAAGTGTGAGGTAAACATATCGGCATCGATATCAGTAAACTCCAGTTCTTTGTTCTGCACCTTTCGGGCAATTTCTTTTACAGCACGTATGATTTCCCACCGGCTGCTATAACTTAATGCCATCACAAGATTCAACCCGGTATTCCCGGAAGTTTCACTCAAGGCAGCTTTTAATTCATTTCTTGCGGATTCGGGTAACTGCCCCACATCTCCGATCACATGAAGACGGATATTGTTCTTGTTTAAGGTAGGCACTTCCTTTCGGATCGTTTCTACGAGCAATTCCATTAACCCACTGACCTCATCCTGTGGTCTTTCCCAATTCTCTGTACTGAAGGCATATAATGTGAGATATTCAATGCCCAATTCAGCACAACCCTCTACAATGTTCCGAACACTTTCCACTCCATGAAAATGACCAAACAATCTGTCGTGCCCTCTTTCCTTAGCCCATCTTCCATTCCCATCCATGATGATGGCAATATGACGGGGAAGCTTCTTTTTATCCAGTTTGTCTATCAGGCTCATTGTTGATTCTAAACCAAGTCGCCAAAAGTAAAAAGAAAGTTGTTACTGCAAGGAAAAGAATTTTCTCATGGATACCGGACACAGAATTTAGAATCAAAAGCATATTCATTCTTGCCAATATCTGATTCTTATTGGCAGGGCATTACCTCACCCGCAACGCTACTTTATCGCTCAGTGATCCTTCTTTTTTGTCTTTATTTACTGATGACAATTGGTAGAAGTACAATGTTCCCTTTGACACATTTTTATCAGTGTAAGAATCTGCGTCATCTACAGTGGCTATAAGTTTTGGCTGCTGCCCTGAAGTAGAGCGGTAAATATTAATGGCCGACACATCACCTTCTATCTGTCCCCAGGTTATGTAAACGGCATTGTCTGTGAGGCTAATCCTAATACCTGCTGGCGCGGCAGACAGGCTTTCTGAAACCTCAGACACATCAATGGCAGATTTAGCGCTTTCATTTCCTGTAATATCGTAACTACTTACTGCATAGGAGTAATGAATACCAGCCTCCACGGCAGAATCCACATAAAAATTTTTTGATGGTTGCAGGCTGTCATTATTCAGTCTTACAAAGTTCTCATTTCCTGCTTTTCGGTAAACCTTATATCCTAACAGGTTAGGTTCCCATGTTCGCATATCGTCCCAGATGATGGTAATGCGACCATCCTCACTTCTGTATCGAAGATTCATTGGCGATGCCAGCGCTGTCCTCACCCCGGGTGTTGCTGATACCGTATCAGAATTGACACTCATTTGGTTGTCTTCATTTCTGGAACGAACTACATACTCATATACTTCGCCCCCTTGTAATTGTTTGGATGTGTCGGTAAAGGAATAAACCGTTTCACCCGCCGGAATAAGTGAACTAACCTGCACAAAGGGTTCGTTGGTATTCATTCTCCTGTACACAAAAAATCCATTGATAAAGGGTTCCTCATTCTTCCAGTAAATTTTGATACCTACTGGCGCTTTTACTGCATCTATTTCATCGGGGGGATCGGGTTTTGCAAATTCGTTTGTATAGGTAGCAAAAACTTTGGCTGTAGGCATAGCTTCTTCTCCCACAGAACTTAGCAACAGGTAGTAATAAAAATTTTCACCGGATTCCGGAACGATATCAATGTAAGAGGTATCGGTAACAGGAACAGTGGCAATTCGTTGATAACCGGAATCATATTGCATGCTTCGCATGATGCTGATACCTGTGAGATATTTTTTGTTATCAAACTTCCATGTCAGTCTTATCTGATGGTTTTCTTTTAATCCTACCGCCTTCAGATAACTTGCCGGCGGTGCATAATTTCCCGACAAACTACCGCCTGCGCAATGTCCGCCTCTTGCTCCTGCATTGCCATAAATATCCACAGGCTCTATTTCGTATTCATACCATGCCGGCTGTCTGCCAATGGTGTCAATAGCCAGTAATACCAGAGAATCATTCTTACTGTAAAATCCTTTTTCCACTTTTATTTTATGAAATTCATTTTTGCCGAAGACGGTTCTATATACATTAAAATGTGCAAGGTCTTTCAACTCCTTTGTTTTCCATTCCACAATCATTTTGCCGTCAGCATACCTGTTTTGAAAAAACTGAATGCTGGGCATTTTAGGTGAAGCAGGCCACGCTACAGGTGGTGTTTCCTGTGTTCCTTTTGCATTTCCGTTTTCGTCAAAGGTGGTGATGCGATAAATATAAGTTTGATTAATCTGAACTTTTGTGTCTAAGAATGCTGTTCCTGCCAGCAGGTGCATTACGGGTAAATTGTCGGAAACCAAACTGTCGGTTGTTTTATTTTTTTGAAGATAATTCCAGATGAGATGAATTTCATTTTGAGAAAGCATATACAATTTACCAAAAGAAGGAGACCACTTTTGATTGAGCGCTTCCAATTCATTCAGTGATCTAACCAGGGAAGTCTTGCCAAGCGTTTCATAACGGTTTGTGTTTTGTATTTTTCTCTCAACTGTATAAGAAAAAGTTTTAGGAATCACGTTGCCTAAGTAAATCCAGACTCCTTTTTCTGATGCCCTTGCCACGGGCAAGGTACCTGCGCGTCCACTCTGTGCAAGGAGTGCGCCGCTTATTCCGGCTAAGAAAAATAAACAGAATATCTTTTTAAGCATAGCTGCTGATTTAAAAATGTAATCATATTACCAGTTACCTGTCATAGTGGATTGACCACTGCAATTACCAAAGCCAAATGACAGGTCTGTATTGCCTCCTGAATCCAATGTTAATTCAACTTTTATTCCCTTGCTCACGCCAACGCCATGGCACCATTCACAACAAATACCATCCCAGCATAGGGTTGGGACACATTGTTGAATGCTTCCACTGATAGTGAAACTGCCACAGCCTTTCAATGCGAAGTTGCCGCTTGAAGTATAATAAGTCCCTTTTAATCCAAGTTCGGCTCTTGCATCAGCTCCAAATTTGGTACACGTAATAGATTCACCATTAAGGTAAGCATGAGCAAATGCCATGGCGCCAATGCCGTATTCATTCCCTGTTTTGGCAAAATCCATCCACAGCCTCGCATCGAGACCGGCCTGAGCGCCAAATGAAGCGCTGATGACACCAAGGTCAATGCTGTAGTTAGGTATATTGATGACTGGCAGTTCTTTAATCCCGGTAAAAAAGAATCCGGAAATTCCATTCTGGAAACTGGGTGGCACATGCTTGTCATAAGCGAACTGCATCAGTGTGGATGAAACCTCAGCAGGCATGGATGAATAGTCACCTATCAGCAGTCCGGCAGACATACCGCCTAATCCCGGTGCGGTTAATTTTCCCCCTGCCAGAAAATACCATCCTCCCGCATCCGCCAATAAATCTGCAGTACCCGCCATAGACAAGGGTCCGATGTTTTTATCCAACTGAAGGTTGCCGGTAAACCTGCTATTGGCTATATCGTAAGTGAGCCCAATGTTTCCAAAACCAGAAGGAATATTTTTTACATCAATCTTTTGATTGCTTGCATTGATAGCACCGGTTACAACAAAGGTTTTACGCGTATCACCCTGCATTCCTTTAAATCCCTGCATTTCGCCACTGAAAGAAAAATTCTTCCATACACCCGCCGTCATGTCGGCATCCATCCTGCCTTTTATATTTGCCAGGCTGGTATTGCCACCACCTAATGGCAGTTTTTGGTTTTCCGGATCCACTTTTATCCATGCTTCCTGTGGAGTTCTTGTGAGTAAGCCTTTCAATACAATGCCTTCTTTATCGCGGATGGTACCGAGCGCAGTGAATTTTCCTTCGGTAAGATTTTGTGGATGGTCATTGAATTGCACATTAGCGGAGAAGTCAACACCACCCGGGCCATTCAGTGATACATTTAACGGATAAAGCAACAGCTTTAAACTTCCCGCCTCTTTTCTAAACTGGATTACGCCGCTTGTTTCCTTTAATTGCGGTATTCCTAAGTCAATATCGCAATCCATATTTACATAATCAGCGCCACTGGTGAAGGCAAGTGGTTTCACTTTCATTACGCTGTAAAATACGATGGAGTTCCCCTGGTTGCCTGGATTTACTATTTGCTCACCATTGCTGATAAGTGAAAAATTTTGAAACTTCATTTCCTGGCCTGCTTTCATCCCGGGAAGAGATTTGATGGTAACACCCGGACCACCATTTTCCCCAACTAATCTTAATTCGTAATGGGGCTTTTGGTCGGAGCCAATACCTGTTTTATTGTAACCAAAAGCAGGTTTGGTGGTGATAACATTTACCGGGTTGATTCCTGCAAGCGTAAGATTATTTACATCAAAACTGCCTATGGATAGCCCGTTAGGTTTTAAAGAAATGTTTTTTAATGGCACATCTATGGAACCGGTCTTAATCGTTCCGGTTGCAATATCAATACTACTGCTGCCTTGTTGTAGTTGCCAGTTGTTGCCGGTGAATTGCCATTTTTCCAATTTAAAACTTATCGGTTGGTCACCCTTTAATGGTTCAAATTTATCCGGGTGAATGACCAGGTTGCCTGCATTAACATCAAGGGTGGACGGGTTCATACCGGGCAGGCTGTTGATATGGATAACTGTTTGAAGGCTGATACTATTATCCTGTATCCATGATCCGGCAGCATCGGCATCGGCATTGAAGCCAAGCAGGGTGTAGCTTAGTTTTTGACCTTTCAGGTCGGCCACTCCAAATTTCTTTTTTGAAGATGTATTGATTGTTATTGATGCCAGGTCTGTATTGAAAGAACCCGGCTTTTCGGTGAGCAGCAATGCTTCGTTGGGATCGTTATTAAACGTAACATAGTTCTGGGTGAATTTGAAAGATGATTTTTCCAAAGCGACTTTTCCGGTCACACTTCCTTTCTGATTATCGGCCTTCACCAGCAGTTGGTCTCCGGAAGAGGGTTTCTGTACCACCCAAAAATTATTTTGCAACACCAATTTTATGTTTGTCAAATCAGTAGTCAATATATTTTCAGTGGGTATTCCTACGGGGATTCCGTTTTTTGTTTCTCCGCTCTTCTTTATTTTTAAATTACTGAAGGGAATAGACTGTTTACCATCTCTAAGGGAGAAATTATCATTGGCGGGCAACTTTATCAAATTGCCGCTTACCAACCAGGTGTCATCATTTTGTTTTGTTTTGGATTGAATTTCCACCTCAAAGCCAAAGATGTTTTCTATCACCAGTTCATTGTCGGTAATAAGGTTGAAGTCCAGTTCATTTTTACTGCCAATGGTCATCTTTTTATTTTGGCTGATGATATTAGGTACCACACCCGGTTTGCCTGCCCATACTATTTTTTCGGATGGTGAAGTAGGAACCCCTTTTAATATATACTTACCATCGGCGCCGGTTTGGGTTTCTATCTTTTTACCCCCACCGGTTTCTATATATACGTTTGCACCCTGCAATGGTTTTTTATCTGTACCTATGGTAACCAATCCTGTAATGGTTGCCGCTTTTTTCAGGTAGGCGTTACCGTATGTTATGGTTTTTGTGGTATTCTTTGCATTGGAAATAGAAAAATAGCCTACTTCATAATCTTCATTGGCCGGGGGTGAAATGATAAAGTCAAATTTGGAACTACTGTTGTCAAAAATAAATGTTACATAGCCATCCTTATCGCTGATTTGAGTTATTGGCTCCCCGGGAAGGTCTAATTTCACGGATGCTCCTGCTATCGCCTTTCCAACATTAGCCGGAAGTTTTAGCCTGCTGTTGCCTGTAGCCTCTGCAATTCTAAATCGTATTCGTTTTTGAGAACGCATCACCATAAATTTAATGGGGGATATTTTGCTTCCATCTTTGGGTATAGTAAGTGTGGTGTCCAATGGTGTGTAAGCGTTATCAGTGGGAGTGATGGTTATTTTTCTGCTGCCCGACGGCGCTGCCATCTCAAATTTCTCCCGGGTACCTGTGGGTAACAACAAAGTAAAGTTTCCGGACTGATTTTTATTTGTTTTGCCGTCATAAATAAATTCTACCTGCGTGCTGGTCTTGGTCAATCCGTCCACGTCAATATCTGCTTTCACAGGATTCCCCATTTCGTCTACCACATATCCTGAAAGTATGCCATCAGGAGTAAGGAAAAAATCCTGGTTCAGTAATTGTTGTCCCCATTTTAACGGCGGGTAACAGCCTTTGCAGGTTTGATCTATTCCTTTGTATTCCTTAATGCTCCAGATAGAATCACTTTGTTTGCTGCCGGGCAGGGTAATGGCCTTATATCCGTCCGGCTTCGCTATGATGGTTCTTGTCGGACCGATAACGGAAGTGACCTCACCCACTTTGAAATCTCCCAGCTCCATATCCAGGTTGTTGAATTCATATCTCCCTGTATTATCTGTTTTCACAACAGTAAACAATTTGGACGGATCTTTATCCTTTGAATAGTTGTTTATCATCACCACTTTCTTATTTGCCATCGCTTTGGCATCCACGTTGGTGGCATCCTGCACTTTGCCTGCAATACGCGGTTTTTGGGGATAAAGCTGAAAGTCCTTAGAGTAGGTCTTTATTTCTAACTGATGATTCCAGGTGATATCCTGACCATAAGGAACCGGCAGTGCAATACCCGAGCCGGATGGAGTGTATTGCCCCACATCATTAAAAGGGAAACCTGCTAAATCCTTATTGTATAAAGGATAATAGCTTTGTTCTTTCTCTTTGAAAATAAAATTTCCTTTCTTCTCATCCGCAACACATTTTATGTAATAGCGATCCTGTATATTGTCGGGATTGTGCTGTACCAAATGATAGAAATACGCATAACCGTCTTTATCTGTTTCTTCCGATGACAGCGTTCGTTCGTTACCAATTGTTTTGTATTGACCAGGTTTATATCCACCTTCTTCAGGTGGAGGACCGGATAACACACCTTTTCGTATAATCGTAGTAGTTATACCTGGCAAGGGAGAACCCTGCCCCTGTGCCATATCCCAAAACTTCCCATTTGTAGTAGCCACCTTTACCTTCAGCGTATAACTTTTTACAAAAGATACCAGCGTGCCTACATCTACGCCTTTCCAGGGGTCAATTTTAATATTTACATCCGGACTGCAATAATATTTGTTTTCTACCCTCACCCGCAGCACCTTGTACATTTGTCCTTTTACATTGTGCCCGAATTCTCCACCCGAATGGAAATTGAAAAATGCATCTGCCAATCCCAAATCTTTGAAGGTGTTGACAAAGTTGAAAGTAAAACTACCGTCATTGCCGGTTACGGTCGTAGCCAGTACTTTGTCCACATCTTTCAATTTTCCATTTACAGTAGATTCATACGTGGTATTCTCATTGAATGGCATTTCAGTCAACTGTTGCCCATCGTAAGTACCGGAGAAAACATAAGTAAGTACCAGACTTACCGTTTTACCTTCCAAAGGTTTTGCTTCAAATAAAGGAGTGTTGTCTTTATTGTAGGTTAAGTTGTCAATAGTAGTGGTTGCATTTCCTTTAAGCTGCACATTTTGCCCTGGAGGCTGAACTGTAAGATTTTGCTTTTGTCCCTGCTGGTTTTGATTTTTTCCTCCCGGAAGTGTTAGTTGTTTATCCGAGTCTTTAAACCGGTAGTAGAGTTTTCCTTTTACCTGGCTGAATGGAACCGGGTCGGTGTTGGTGACTTCATAACCGAAAGAAGCTTTGGATGGTTTTAGTTGAACGTTTGCGGGGCCTGTGATCACCATCCCGGGTGATTTGATTTTACCTTTTGAAAAAGTAACGACCTCGCTTCTTCCATTGTTCTTAAAACTAACCTGCCGATTGACATCCCTTGCCACTACCTGAACAGCATACAGCGTATTGGAATCTATTTTCAGATCATAGGGCTGCGTCACATATTGATTTGCGGTGAGGTTAGTTTTGATGATGGGATTGTTTGCTTTAAAATTTACAGCGCCATTAATGGCATCATCAGGACTTTGACCATTCATTACCTTTACCACATACAAATCATAAACTATATTGGCGCCAATCGTATTACCAATCGGAGGCGTCCATGAAAAAACAGTGTTGGGTAAAGATGGATTCAATTCCTGGCCTTCCTGCGGAGAAATCATGACGGGAGGTTGAGCAAGCGTCAATCCGAAACTGGCGCAGGCATCTCCCACACTAATAAAATTTCCGGCAGGCGAATCCCACATCACTTCCACACAAAAATCATACTGTCCCTCGGGCAATTGCCCGTCGCGCAACAGTTTTGCCCAGGCCTCATCCGACATTCCCCCATGAGTGACAACATTCCTGGCCATAAAACGCATTTTAGATACATCACTGATTACTACTACCGGCTGGTTGGCCTTCAAGGAAATGATAGCTCCCGTTGGGTTGTAATCTTCCATGGTAGCTATGAAAAAATCAGATTGATTATTTGAAAGCCTTCCTTTGAGAAATACATTCATATCAATGGGAGAAGTGATCGTGATGATGGCATGATTGGCAAGATTCTCATAGGCGGCATAGTTGGCCGAATAAGGAGGCCGCATGACTACACTCACTGCAACTCTTTGTTGTGCATTGGTAAGAAAAGGAATAAAAAGAACCAAAATGCAAAGAAATTCTTTCCGCAGAATCGCATTTGCAATGTCAATTATTTTTTTCATTGACTTTCTTTTTAAAAGTTATATCCATAGATGAACTGAACCGACAGTTCATCAAAATTTTGAACGATGGTTATATCCTTCGCTTTATTCTTCATATAATTTCCGAGTAGCTGAAAATTGTGATGTGTCCCCACCGGCACGGTAACACCCGCGGTAACATTGATGGTGTTCCCATTGTTGGATCCTTTGAAAAAATTGTTCATGAAAGAAGCAGATGCATTAGCCATCACTTTCTTTTCAAACAAGGGAACCATTCCGCCCAGATTACCACCCACCGACATGATTGTACCTGCACTCGTGGTTGAATTGACATAGTTTGCCGACGCGTTGACACTGTACCCTTTCTGAATCCATGTATGATTGTAGGCAGTAGTCAAAGAGTAAGTATTTAAATCGGGGATGTTTCCTAAATAACTCTGAGGTGTACTCAGCGATTGGTAAGTGCCCACAATATTCAAATTTTTGACAGTTTTATCATTTATCCACGTGAAGAAGGGCATCAGCATAAAGCTGGTGTTTACCTGTTTGAACAATTCATCTCCGAGAGAAGTCTTCAGCGGGTTGTTGGTAATTCCGAAATTGCTGTAGTTAAAGGTGATCCCGAATTTTTGCGAAGGGATATAATTGATATTGGCATTGCCGATAAATCTTTTGGAGGTAGAGGTTTTTTGCTTTTTCAAATTGTCCTGTTGAAAACCAATGGTAGTATTGATATTCAATTTTCCGCTGTCAAGTCTGAAGTTATTGGCCAGGCTAACTTCCTGAATATCGTTTTGAAAAAAGTAAGCACCCATGGATTGATATCCGGGATCAATTCTTTTGTATGCCAGGCTTGCGCCCCAGGTTTTTTCCTGGTATCCGAGTCGAGTTTCTCCTGCAAAGTAATAATTGGTGCTAACCCTGTCTTTCACCAGAAAACTCATCATACTTTTTGCCCACCCTTTCTGAACACCCGATTTGTCGATACTGTCGTTTCTGTTGAGCGTATAGGAACTCAAACCCACATCTACCACCCAGGTAAGTTTATCAATCATGGTAACTTTTGACACCAATCCGATAGTGGTATTTTCTGCCGGTTGAATGGAATCTTTCAGTTTGCTGTTTAGAGAGGATTGTTTATCCCATCCTTTAAAGTAAACTAAGTCCACAAAATTTTTTTGTGTACCATATCCAATCTTTCCCGCTACCGCCAATCGTTTGTAGGTAGGCGTTGGACGCACATACAACGGATTGGCCAGCATGCTGCTGTCAATAGAAGTAGAACGGCGAAGCTGACCGTACATAAAACCGATTCTGAAATTTTTTGGTTTTAAATCAAAACCGGCTCCCAATATTCTGTTGCCTGCCAGCGTGTATTTGGAATAGGTGATATTGCGATAGCCTAAATGAAGTGTCGCCCACTTGTAATGCGGGCTTAGGCCAAACTGGTTGAAAGGCTGGTAAAACCGGTTTTCGTAATTGGAAAAAAGAAAAGTAAAAGGAAGATCAATCCCCAGAACAGTCACCACAGGACTGCCACTGATGAGCCAGTTGAAATCTTTTTTCCGGGCAGGAATTCCATTGGCATGATAATACTCTAACTGAAGATTGAGGTTGCCATGAAGTTCAATAGGTTTTTTGAGATTGATTTGCTGGATGTCCTGGGCA
>CAYXAL010000036.1:0-20091 GCA_964463015.1 uncultured Ginsengibacter sp. | reverse complement strand
ATTCATCAAATAGGCGGCCAATTTCTGATTTAGTGGAAAAAACATGAAAAGGATTAGAAGATTTTCTGATAATATTAATTTTCGGATGGCGGTAAAAAAGGAAACAGATGGATAGTAAAGGAATTGTGGATTACTTTTCTTCAGGGAACATCAAAATACTAAGATTTTTCGCAGTAAATACAAAGGTTTTATATTTGTGCAAATGGAGGAATTTTTATGGAGATCAGAACAGATTTATTTTTAGGGGACAGTAAAGTAATACTAAAAAAAATCCCGGACAGATCTGTAGATTTAATAGTTACATCACCACCCTATGCAGATCAGCGTAAAGGAACTTATGGCGGTATTCACCCTGACCAATACGTTGAATGGTTTCTTCCGATCACAGAAGAACTTCTCCGGGTCTTGAGACCAACCGGAACTTTCATTTTAAACATAAAGGAAAAGGTTGTTGAAGGCGAACGAAGCACTTATGTAATGGAGTTAATTCTTGAAATGCGTAAGCAAGGTTGGTTATGGACAGAGGAATTTATTTGGCACAAAAAGAATTGCTATCCAGGCAAATGGCCTAATCGGTTTCGTGACGCCTGGGAGAGGCTTCTTCAATTCAATAAGGAGAAGAAATTTAACATGTACCAGGAGGAGGTAATGGTTCCAATGGGCGATTGGGCAAAATCACGGTTAAAAAATCTAAGCGATACAGATAAGAAACGAGATAACTCAAAAGTTGGTAGTGGATTCGGCAAGAATATTTCAAACTGGCTGACAAGAGATAAGGCTTTTCCCACGAATGTTCTTCATTTGGCAACGGAGTGCAGTAACAAGAATCATAGTGCTGCTTTCCCTGAAGAACTTCCTGAGTGGTTTATGAAGTTGTTTACTAAAGAAGAAGATATTGTCCTTGATCCTTTCATGGGTTCTGGAACGACAATATTGGATGCAAACAGAATGAATACTATTTTTGATTATGGAGTTTCCCGCCTTGCCCCACACATAGCACAACACAGGCGGGTCGAGCTATTCGCCACAAGTCCGGCACAAAGCCAACACACAGACTCCGTTACCAGGCTTTTCGCTTCTTTCCATAACCCAGCCAAAGAAGTTGCATAACATCAGCAAACAATTCTCTTATGAGCTATGAAGGAAAAATGCTTGAAGATTTTGAAATGCCGACTCGAAAAGAAGTCGAACAAGCATTACTAAAAACATTATTCAAACATAATGGAGTAATAAAAGAGTTTGCTACTGGTGAAGAAATTGTAAATGAAATTGCTGATGAATTTGGTTTGAATAAAACCCAACGAACAGTTGTATTAGAAAGGGTTTATCGTAAGGAAAACAGAATTGTAAAAACACCTCTTTGGCATCGCCTACTCTATCGTGCTGCCGATTCATTGGCCAAAGAAAAATTGGTATCAAATCCAACTTCAACTATTCTTCTTACTAATAAAAAAGAATGGATGTTGACCGAAAATGGCTTTGATGAAGCTCTTAAACTTTTGAATATCCCTAAATCACAAAAAGAATATTTGCCAACCAAATCTTATGAAGTCCAAAAAATTGTAAAGAAACTTATTGAAACTCCACGACCAGAAAATTATGACCCGTTTGATAATAAAAAAAAATTAGTAAAGGTAACAAGAGAATCTGCAATCAGGATAAGAGGTTTTCGTCAGGCAGTTATAGAGGCTTATGAGTATAGGTGTGCTTTTTGTGGATTGAAAATAAATTCCCCAAATGATTTGAGTTGGGAAGTAGAAGCTGCACATATAGTTCCTAATAGTAATAAGGGGAAAAATGATATTTTAAACGGTTTGTCTTTATGCCATTTACATCATTGGGCCTTTGATGCTGGTTGGTTTGCTATAGAAGATAATTTTACAATTCAAGTTTCCTCAAAAATAAACTCATTACAAACTGATTTTGGCAGAATGGGAGATTATGATTTCATCAGAATATTTGCTAATAAAAACTCCAAAATGTTTCTCCCAAAAAGAAAAGAAATTTATCCGCATCAAAAAGCTATCAGTTGGCATCGTGAAAATACATTTCATCGTTAAACCATAATAAAAATGCAAAGCAAAATTATTTATTCTCTTAATGAAGAAGATATTCAAACCGTAGCTTATCAAGAATTAGAAAGAAATTTATCTTTTGAGGAAATTGAAATAATAAAAGACATGATTGCAGAGAAAATAAACTGGTATGATGCAATTGCCAGCGCAATCTGTGAAAAAATTGGCACAGTTTCTATTAGCTGAGCTTTATGTCGAATAGCGAAAAGAACATACAAGAGTGCGACCCAACAGAAGTTGAAAGAAGTAATGCAGCCGGTTACATTAAAACCTAAAAGACGTTACGCAATACATTGAAGAAAATATTGGGACCTTTCACCAAAAGAGAATTGCCGGCCTGAATGGATTAAAGCTCTGGAAAGTTTTAAGTAAGAAAAACCCTTATCTTTTCAAAGCAAAATATATTCTGACCGCTCAAGATATTATAAAGAGCCTTACTGATGCGTTTATTTCCTCACAGGAAGAAACAATTTTTGGTGATTGGCTTGAAGGGCTTGCAATTTTTATAAGCGGGAAAGTATATCACGGTCGTAAGTCAGGAATTCCCGGAATAGATTTAGAGTTTGACAAAGATGGAGTTCGCTATATTGTCACAATCAAATCTGGCCCCAATTGGGGCAACAGTTCACAGATTGGGAAAATGAGAGCAGATTTCAAGACTGCTCAAAAGACACTTCGTACGAGCAATTCAAAACTGAATATCATTGCTGTAAATGGTTGCTGTTATGGCAGAGAAAATAATTCTGATAAAGGGGGCTACTTCAAATATTGTGGTCAAAAATTTTGGGATTTTATTTCAGGTGATCCAAACCTTTATGTCAAAATCATCGAACCATTAGGACATCAGGCTAAGGAGCAGAATGATGCCTTCATTCAATCGTATTCGCAAATGATAAATAAATTCACAAAAGAATTTTCAGACACTTTCTGCACGAACAAGGGCTCGATAAATTGGAACAAACTTGTTGAGTTTAATTCTGCTCTTGTGATAGAGAAAAATAAATGAAATCTTATCTGATTCCAAAGATCATGCTCTGAAGCTAATATTCCAGTACTGAAATACTATAACCTATCCATGTTTCTAAGAAAATGAATAAAGTGAATTATTTCTGAAAATTATTCATGCATAAATGCAAAACTTAAACTACCTAATTTTTTATTTACTTAGGAATGAAAATCTATCCTGAATACATGCAACCCATTCTCATACTGGTAGTTAATCCCGTAGCCGGCCAGATGAACTGCCTGCCGTGTAATGGCCAGGCCCAATCCTGTACCTTCCTGGGTGTTTGCAGGATGCCGGTAAAATCGTGTAAAAATCTTCTCCGGTTCCAGGGCAGGGAGCGGTGAGGTGTTTCTGATTTCTAAAAAATCCACTCCGGTTGCTATCAAAATTCTTCCTTCCTCAACATTGTACCTGATGGCATTGTTGAGCAGGTTGTTGCTGATGATTTCCCAGAGCTGCTCATTCATTTTTACCTGCAGAGGTATAATATCTTTTTCAACAGTAATTTTTTTTGCCTCAATGATTTCCGACAGATCTTTCAGCTTGGTTTCTATCCGGCGGTCAATCTGAATTTCACTCTTTTCTATATGAGGATTGCTCTCCAATCTTGTCAGGATTAATAGAGACTGATTGAGCCTTGATAATTTTCCGACTGTAGATTCAATCTTTTGCAAAGTATTGATCTTTTCTTCGGGCAGGTCTTCAGACTGTAACAAATGGTCAACATGATTACGGATTACTGCTAATGGAGTTTGCATTTCATGTGCGGCATTGGCACTGAATTCTTTGAGTACCATATAGTCGGAAATGATCCTTGATGAAAGACTGCTTAACTTCTCATTGAGCAGGTTAAATTCGTAGGTAGAAGTCTTTTGAAAATGAATCGGATCGGTTTCAGTGAGCTTGTATTTTTCTATACTGTCTAACGTTTTATAAAACGGGCGAAATAACTTTTTTACTAAAGCACGGTTGATAATGTACATCAACAGCAGCAGCATTAGCAGTGTGGCCAATGCAATCAATACGATATTTCCCAGAAGCTTATTGGTTTCGGCAAGGGATCTCATAACGGTCACCCGGTAATGTTTTCCATCCAATTCCACACCGAAATAAATGGCTCTGACCATTTCTTCTTTGTCGGAATTAAAACTCTTCTTTTTTGTCCTGAATTTTATTTTTTGATAAGGCTCGTGCTCTTCTTCTATGACGGTTCTTTCATCAAATATTTTTTCTGCCTCCGGCAACACCTTGTTTTTGTCTATATACTGAAGTACCTCATCTCTCTCTCCCATCAATGATTTGTCCAATTGACGGATCATCAATCCGCGGAAGCTATAAAATGCTGAAATGGCAATGAACAGAAAAATCAGAGCGGCAGCAGTCAGACTCCAAAGATTATATTTTGTAAATAGCTTCATTTGTTGGAGAATTTGTAACCCATTCCATAAGCATTCTGTATATAGTCACCGCTCCCTGCCTGCTCTAATTTTTTCCTAAGGTTCTTTACATGCGTATAGATAAAATGGTGATTGTCCACCATATCCATGTTGTCTCCCCATAAGTGCTCTGCAATCATATCCTTTGACAAAACCCTGTTTTTGTTGATTACTAAATAGAGCAACAGATTGAATTCTGTCTTAGTGAGTGAAATAGGGTCATCAGATACCAGAACTGTTTTTCGCTCAGGGTCTATTTTTATTTCTTCAAACTGGATTTCGGTATTTCCTGAAAATGATTTCCTGCGAATGATGGCCGCTATCCTTACACCCAGTTCGGCCAGGTGAAAAGGTTTGGTGAGGTAATCATCCGCACCTGATTGCAATCCGGTCAGTTTATCATCCAACTCTGATTTGGCAGAAAGGATGATCACTCCATCCCTTTTCTTGTCTGCTTTCAGATGTTCAAGTATTTTGATTCCGTTTCCGTCGGGTAGCATCAGATCAAGAACGATACAATCGTATTCAAAAACATCAGTCTTGTCTAATGCTTCCCTGAAATTGGTGACCGATTCACAAACATAACCCTGAGCCTGCAGGTAAGCTACAATACTTTGATTGAGTGACACCTCGTCTTCTATAACTAAAACTTTCACCCGACTAAATTAGGATTATTCCGGTGTTAGTACCCCAGCACCATCACTTTAAATGTGCCGGGTACGATCGTCGTTTTATCACTACCACTATCTTTTTTCAGTGTGGCTGTGGAAACATAGATTTTGTGAGTACCCTCATCACCTGTGATAGTCTTTGCACCAAATTGGGTTTTGACATTGGCAATTACTTTGTACGCATTTGCGGTCAGTTGTTTTATTACGGTTACCGTCCCACCTTTGTTTGAGGCAAAGATGGTGGCTTTTGCTTTGTCAAACCAAAGGCCATCGCAGTCCTCCCCAATGGGCAATACAGTTATTGTTTTCCCATTAGAATAATCGATGACCATCATTTTTTCAGAATCACTGCACGCTGTGAAGAGGCGGTGATTTTTAATATCAAGTGCCATTCCGCTCGGGGCCTCCAGTGGTGTGAGAGGCCAGCGTTTTACCACCAATCCGGATTGAACATCTACTACAGCGATTTCACTTTTATCTTCCAGATTTACAAAAATATTTTTGCCGTCGCTTAATGCAACTTCAGGCCTCCCTCCAAGATCAATCGTAGCGCTGATCTTATCGGTTTTCGGATCGATGAGAGAAAGGCTGTTGGATTTTCCGTTGCTTACGATCAGCTTGTGCAAACGGGCATCATAAACTATACCATCCGGGTTCAGGCCGCCATTTATTTTGTGAAGGATTGTATGGGTCTTAAGGTCGAAGACAACGACTGTATTATCCCTCCCACTGGTGATATATCCTTTATTTAAATGAGTGACAAAGGCAATCCCGTGCACACCATTCAATCCTTTAATACAGCCGAGTGAATCGCCATGATTCTTATCAATGATGTTTACTTCTTTACCATGAGAAACAAACAGCTTGTCAGTTCCGGGCTGGATAGCAAGATAATCCCATCCGCCATCTCCGCTGATGGGGAAAGTGGCTATTACTTTCAGAATGGCTTTTTGCTGGGCTATGGTAGATGCCGGATAGCACCAGAGTGCGGTGAACAACAACAGGAGTGCGAAATTTTTCATTGAGATTATTTTTTGGTTGATTTGACAAGATTAATGCGAACAGAAAAGTTTACCACCCGGCCATCTATTGGAGCCCATAGTGGTTTGAATTGAGGATTGGTAATCGTTCCCGTATAGAGGGATTCAACCTTACTCATCCGGTAATCCAGCAGGTTTTCACAATTGAGCACCAGGTTGATTCGGTCACCAAAGTTTTTGGCAATGATACCGGCTAAAAACATGTAGCCCGGAGTTTTCGTGTAATCATAACGGTATTGGCTTCCGTTGTAAGATCCTTCCAGTCCGAATCTCCAGTCGTTGGAGGTTTCATACACAACCACAAAGGCCATTCTGTTTTTTGGGGTAAGCGGCATGAATTTGTTGGCGGATAAATAATTTCTATCCACCATGGTGAATGTATATCCTGCATATAGTTCCCAATGTGCTAATTCTCCTTTGATGTAAGTGTCAAATCCTTTGGAAGTTATGTTACTCCCCTGGTTTGAGAAATAGACATGACCATCAGATTGTTGGGTTGCGACAATGGGGTTATTCAGTTTTGTCAGAAAGAATGCCTGGTTGATAAACAGGGATGCATCGTCTCCGAATTCCAGTTTATAGTTTACTTCTGCATTATAACCCACAGATTTTTCGGTGGTGATGTTGGAAGGAAGCGGTTCAAGGTCTTCAATGCTGTAATCAATATTTTGTGGTGCAAGCACATTGGGGGTCTTGTATCCAAATCCTACACCCCATCTGGTGGCCCAATGTTCGTCAAACCGGTGAAACAAGGCCAGCCTTGGCAGAACAAATGTGCCATAGGTATTGTGGTGATCTACACGCAGGCCTGCTTCCAGAGTGGTATTTTCTTTGAAGTTGGCTGTAAACTGGGAAAAAGCTCCGGTCACATTTTCACTTGAGTTTCCGATCAATACCGCGTCGGATGGCAATATTCTGAATTGATCACCGGTGATATTGATCCCTGAAACCCAACTATACTTTTCTTTGGATAGTATGTAGGATAATTCGGTGTAATAATCTGTTTGCCTGCCTTTGAAAAGATGGGTATTGGTGGTAATTCCCCGGGTAAAATTACTTATGGAAGCCTTGAGTTCTATTTTGTTGTCATGATTGATAGTAAACTGGCTCTGAAGTTCGCCGGTATGACGTTGCAAAATATCCTTTTCAAAATACTGATGAATCGCATCCGGTTTACCTTTCAGCACCAGCATGTCTCCTCCTTTTCTGTTTTCGAAAGTTCCGGTATATCCCAACGCAATGTTGGTCTTATCAGTTGGATAGAAAAATAGTCGTGGATGAATAATGAAAGCATCGTTTTTTCCGACGTCACTCAGTCCGTCTTTATTCACATCGACCGCTCCCTGGTGGGTGAATCCTCCAAAAAAATTATAACCGAAATGTTTGTTTCGTTTGGCTAAGTAAGTATTGATATTGGATTCATTCAGAGAAGTCTGGTTGAGGGTGATTTCAGCATTTTGATGGAATGTGGGAGTTCTGGAAATCAGGTTGATCAAACCACCTATGGCTCCTCCACCATACAGGGTAGAAGCGGAACCTTTGATCAGTTCTATTTGTTTCAGATCAAGAGGCGGAATTTGTAAAACCCCAAAACCACCACTGAAGCCCTCGAAGAGCGGCATTCCGTCTCTCAGAATTTGAGTATATCGCCCGTCAAGACCCTGAATCCTGACATTGCTATTGCCTGATGTGGCCGAAGATTGTTGCACCTGGATTCCACTGATATCACCGAGGATACTTGCGATGTTCCCGGGTTTGATCGTGTTTTCTTCATCCATTTCTTCCTTACCAAGCACTTCTACTTTCAATGGTGAGTTTTCAATTCTCTGGTTTGTCCTTGTGGAGGCGACCACTGTTACAGATTCCAGTTTGTCGAATTCAGGTACCAGAAGTATTGTATGTGTACTGTCGTCCTTCAAGGAAAACCGTAAAGATTGCGTGGCATACCCTGTAAAGGAGAATTGTGCCATAATACTTTCTCCCGTCAGGTTATTGAAAGTTACCTTCCCTGAATCGTCCGTGATATGAGATATGTCACCAATCTTCACGGTAGCACCCGCAAGAAGGCTCAGGGTGGATTTGTCTTTTACGACTGCTTTAAAAGAACTTTGGGCGTTGGCTGTTGTGGTAGCCATTAAGAAAAGAGTAATTGCGATACCGGATAATAATTTTTTCATTTTGTTGTCTGGGTTAAATAATCTGTTAGCATTCTTTGGCAAAATAGAAATTGAAATTTGTCGAGAATTTGAAGATGTTCCTTTTGATAGCCGGATTCTTCGGCAATGAATGAAAGCTACGTCCGCAAGATCGGGCAGTTTATAAGGGGAAACAGATAATATTTTTAGGTATTCGTATTGAATGTTTAACGGGAAATAAGGGAATGTTAAACTTAAAACCACGAACAAAAATGAGCCCGGAGATGCTGAAATCTCCGGTCAAACCAAGCCCGGTAATATTAGCGGTCGGTTGGGCCCATGATAGCGTGCCGGATTCCCCTATGCTCTATGAATGTTTGCTCGCTTTAACCATTGGACTTCTGCTAATCATCCCAAAATCCTGAAATGGTGTGGTATCACAGTTAAAGTCAAAAGAAGAACATCTTTTCTGAAGGGTTAATCATTCGTGAAAATATAAAAATCAGAAGACCATTTTTAAGGTTTGTTTTCCGGAAAACAAGAGCATAAATTACTATCAAATTAGTATTCTTTTTTATGCATAACCCGGCATCCTAACAAATACAAGACCAATTTTAAAAAAAATATTAAGATTGTGGAAAACAAAAGTTCAGAATAAAAAAAATATTGTAGTTTTGCAATCCTTTTAAAATTTGGGTACGTGTATTTAGGATGAGGAATACCCTGAAAAATCGCCTCATTATAAAATATTTTAATCAAAGTATGCCTTCAAAAAAAGTAGCTCCTGCCAAAAGAATCAGTTTTGGAAAAATAGAACATTTGGCAGAGACCCCGGATCTTTTAGGGATCCAAATTCAGTCATTTAAAGACTTTTTTCAACTTGAAACTACTCCGGACAAAAGAAACAACGAAGGGCTGTTCAAGGTTTTTAAGGAAAACTTTCCGATCAGTGACACCCGTAATATTTTTATGCTGGAGTTTCTCGATTACTTTGTTGATCCTCCCCGCTATACCATAGAGGAATGTATCGAGAGAGGTCTCACCTATGCGGTACCTCTGAAAGCAAAGTTGAGGCTGAGCTGTAATGACGAGGAGCATGTGGATTTTCAAACGATTGTCCAGGATGTTTTCCTGGGAAATATTCCGTACATGACCCCACGGGGTACATTTGTGATTAATGGAGCCGAGCGTGTGGTTGTAAGTCAGTTACACCGTTCTCCTGGTGTATTCTTCGGACAGAGCACTCACCCGAACGGTACCAAAATTTACTCTGCAAGGGTAATTCCTTTCAAGGGAGCCTGGATGGAGTTTGCTACAGACATTAATAATGTGATGTATGCATACATTGACCGTAAGAAAAAATTCCCGGTTACTACGTTGCTTCGCTCAATCGGATACGAGACCGATAAAGACATTCTGGAACTCTTCGGAATGGCTGAAGAAATAAAAGCTGATAAAAAGACCTTAAAGGATCATATTGGCAAACGTCTTGCTGCAAGGGTATTGCGTACCTGGGTGGAAGACTTTGTAGATGATGATACCGGTGAAGTGATCAGTCTGGAAAGAAATGAGATCGTTCTTGAAAGAGACTCTATACTCGATGAAGAGAATATAGCAATGATACTTGAGCTGGAAGTAAAAAGTATTTTTATCCAGAAAGAAGAAGTAAGCGGTGATTATGCCATTATATATAATACCCTGAATAAGGATACTTCCAACAGTGAAATCGAAGCCGTTCAGCACATCTATCGCCAGTTGCGCGGAGCAGATGCACCGGATGATGAAACAGCAAGGGGCATTATCGACAAACTGTTCTTCAGTGATAAAAGGTATGACCTGGGTGAAGTAGGACGATACAAGATCAACCGCAAGTTGGGCCTGGATTATCCTTTAACCAAGAAGGTATTGACCAAAGAAGATATTATTTCTATCATTAAATATCTGGTATTACTGACCAACCAAAAGAGTGAAATTGATGACATCGACCACCTGAGCAACAGAAGGGTGCGTACAGTGGGTGAACAATTGTATGCTCAGTTTGGGGTGGGTCTTGCACGTATGGCTCGTACCATCCGCGAAAGGATGAATGTAAGGGATAATGAAGTATTTACCCCGGTAGATTTGATCAATGCAAGAACACTTTCTTCAGTAATCAACAGCTTTTTTGGAACTTCCCAGTTGTCTCAGTTCTTAGACCAGACAAATCCATTGAGTGAGATCACACACAAACGCAGAATTTCCGCCCTCGGGCCCGGTGGCCTGAGCCGTGAAAGAGCAGGGTTTGAAGTGCGTGACGTACACTACTCACACTATGGCCGTCTTTGTACCATTGAAACACCTGAAGGACCCAACATCGGTTTGATCTCTACCTTGTGTGTTCACGCCAAGATCAATGAAATGGGATTCATTGAAACTCCCTACCGTAAAGTAAAGGATGGGAAAGTAGATATGAACAAAATCTTCTTTCTGAGCGCAGAAGAAGAAGACCAGGCAAAAATTGCGCAGGCGAATGCCACACTGAATGACAAGAATGAATTTGTAAACGATAAGGTTAAATCAAGAGAAACCGGCGACTTCCCGATTCTTGAAAAAGATGAAGTTGAATACATGGACGTAGCCCCTAACCAGATCGTAGGGTTGAGTGCATCTATTATTCCGTTCCTTGAACACGATGATGCCAACCGTGCCCTGATGGGATCCAACATGCAACGCCAGGCTGTACCTTTGATTCTTCCTGAAACACCGATAGTGGGCACAGGATTGGAAGGTAAGGCGGCCCGAGATGCGCGGATTCAAATCCATGCAGATGGTGAAGGCGTGGTAGAATATGTGGATGCAAGTGAGATCCATGTCAGATACAACCGTAGCCGTGATCAGCAATTGGTAAGCTTTGAGTCGGATGTAGTTGTGTACAAGTTGACGAAGTTTATAAAGACCAACCAGAGCACTTGTATCAATCTGCGACCTGCGGTAAAGAAGGGTCAGGAAGTGAAATTCGGAGATTTCCTTACAGAAGGATATGCTACCAAAAACGGAGAACTCGCTCTGGGAAGAAACCTGAAAGTGGCGTTCATGCCATGGAAAGGGTACAACTTTGAAGATGCCATCGTGATCAGTGAAAAGGTAGTGAAGGAAGATCTGTTTACTTCTATTCATATTGAAGAGTTTGAACTGGAAGTCAGAGATACTAAGTTGGGTGAAGAAGAGTTGACTCCGGATATTCCCAATGTGAGTGAAGAAGCGACAAAGGATCTTGACCAGAATGGTGTTATCCGAATAGGCGCTCATGTGAAAGAAGGTGATATTCTGATAGGTAAGATTACTCCGAAAGGAGAAAGCGATCCGACACCGGAAGAAAAACTGCTTCGCGCCATCTTTGGAGATAAAGCCGGTGACGCCAAGGATGCATCACTGAAAGCACCAAGCGGAACGGAAGGGGTTGTAATCAATAAGAAATTATTCCAGAGAGCTAAAAAGGATAAGAGTGGTAAAGTAAAAGAGAAGGCGTTACTGGAAAAAATTGATAAACAACACGAAAAACATGAGGCAGATCTGAAAAATCTCTTGTTGGAAAAATTGTTAGTCCTTTTGAAAGATAAAAGCTCAAATGGTATCAGCAACAACTTTGGTGAAGTGCTGATTGGAAAAGGAGCAAAATTCAATCAAAAGAACCTGACCGGAATAGATTATCAGAATGTAAATCCATTGAGTTGGACAACTGATGAAAAGGTGAATGACCAGATTAATATTCTGTTGCACAACTTCAATATTAAATACAACGAAGAGTTAGGCCGTTACAAGCGTGAGAAATTTAATATTTCCATTGGGGATGAATTACCCGCCGGAGTGTTGAAACTTGCCAAGGTATATCTCGGCGTCAGACGTAAACTGAAAGTGGGCGATAAGATGGCGGGCCGCCATGGTAACAAGGGTATTGTAGCCAAGATTGTTCGTCAGGAAGATATGCCGTTCCTCGAGGACGGAACTCCGGTGGACATTGTACTAAACCCGCTGGGTGTACCAAGCCGTATGAACCTCGGACAGATTTATGAAACTGTTTTGGGTTGGGCAGGCCAGAAATTGGACAAGCATTATGCTACTCCGATTTTTGACGGTGCTTCTGTTGAAGAAATCGCTCAGCAAATTGAAGAAGCTGGGTTACCAACATTCGGTCATACCTATCTCTACGATGGTGAAACAGGGGAACGCTTTGACCAGAAAGCGACTGTGGGTGTGATCTATATGATCAAGCTGCACCACATGGTAGATGATAAGATGCACGCACGTTCAATCGGGCCGTACAGCCTTATTACTCAACAGCCGTTGGGCGGTAAAGCGCAGTTTGGTGGTCAGCGTTTTGGTGAAATGGAAGTGTGGGCATTGGAAGCGTATGGTGCTTCCAACATTCTTCAGGAATTACTCACTTTAAAATCTGATGATATCATAGGAAGGGCAAAAACTTATGAGGCCATCGTAAAAGGTGATAATGTGCCACGTCCGGGAGTACCCGAATCATTTAATGTATTGGTTCATGAATTAAGAGGCCTTGGATTGGACCTTCAGTTTGAATAAGCATACTGGCAAAATCAATCCTAAACATAATTTGAATTAAACATACTATGAATAAAAAAGAAAATCGCCCCAGAGCATCATTTTCTCAAATTACCATCGGCCTTGCATCTCCTGATTCTATTTTAGAAAGAAGCCAGGGCGAGGTTTTAAAACCCGAAACAATTAACTACCGTACATACAAACCTGAACGTGACGGTTTGTTTTGCGAAAGAATATTCGGACCGGTAAAAGATTATGAATGTGCTTGTGGTAAGTATAAGCGTATTCGTTATAAAGGTATTGTATGTGACCGCTGTGGTGTGGAAGTAACCGAAAAGAAAGTTCGCCGTGAAAGGATGGGACACATCAAGCTGGTAGTACCGGTAGTGCACATCTGGTATTTTAAATCATTGCCCAATAAGATTGGATACATACTGGGAATGAGTTCCAAAAAACTGGAAACCATCATCTATTACGAAAGATATGTGGTAATTCAGCCGGGTATTCGTGTGGACAAAGGTCAGAATGAAGGTGACCTTCTGACAGAAGAAGAATATCTGGATATACTGGATGCACTTCCAAAAGATAATCAATACCTGCCGGATGATGATCCAAATAAATTCATCGCCAAGATGGGCGCTGAAGCAGTGCAGGATTTGTTGGCAAGGATAGACCTGGATCGTCTTTCAGAAGACCTTCGTGATGCGGCAGCCAATGAAACATCTCAGCAACGTAAGGCAGATGCACTAAAGAGACTGAGTGTGGTAGAAGGTTTCAAAGATGCCAACACCCGTATTACAAACAGACCGGAATGGATGGTAATGCAATATATACCTGTGATTCCTCCTGAGCTTCGCCCACTCGTACCCCTGGATGGCGGACGCTTTGCATCATCTGATTTGAATGATCTTTATCGTCGTGTAATTATCCGCAATAACCGCCTGAAGCGCTTACTGGAAATTAAAGCTCCGGAAGTAATCCTGAGAAATGAAAAGAGGATGCTGCAGGAAGCTATCGACTCCCTCTTTGATAATTCACGAAAATCAAATGCAGTAAAGGCAGAAGGTGGTCGTGCTCTGAAATCTCTGAGCGATGTATTGAAAGGAAAGCAGGGACGCTTCCGTCAAAACCTTTTAGGTAAACGCGTGGACTACTCAGGTCGTTCCGTAATCGTGGTAGGTCCTGAACTGAAGATGCATGAATGTGGATTGCCAAAAGACATGGCTGCCGAATTGTTCAAACCATTTATCATTCGCAAGCTGATTGAAAGGGGAATTGTAAAGACCGTTAAGAGCGCAAGAAAATTAGTAGATAAAAAGGAGTCAGTTATCTGGGATATCCTTGAGAATATTCTGAAAGGTCATCCGGTAATGCTCAACCGTGCCCCGACATTGCACAGACTTTCAATCCAGGCCTTCCAGCCTAAATTAATTGAAGGTAAAGCCATTCAATTGCATCCATTGGTTACTACAGCATTTAATGCTGACTTTGACGGTGACCAGATGGCTGTACACGTTCCATTGAGCAATGCAGCTATATTGGAGGCTCAGTTGTTGATGCTTTCATCGCACAATATTCTAAATCCGCAGAATGGTACTCCTATCACTCTGCCGTCTCAGGACATGGTATTGGGTCTTTACTATATTACAAAGCCGAGAAAATCTACCGAGGCAAATCCGGTAAAAGGAGAGGGTAAGATATTCTATTCTGCAGAGGAAGTAATCATTGCACATAATGAAAAGCAGGTAGATCTGCATGCCACCATCAAATTGAGAACTCAGGTTCGCAATAAAGAAGGTGAACTGGTGAAGAAATTGGTGGATACCACTGTAGGCCGTGTGATCTTTAATCAATTTGTTCCAAAAGAAGCCGGATATATCAATGCATTGCTGACTAAAAAAACATTGCGTGAAATCATTGGCGATATTATCAAATGGACGAACGTTCCGGTTACCGCAAAGTTTCTGGACGATATCAAACAACTTGGTTTCAGAATGGCATTCAAAGGTGGATTGTCTTTCAGCATCAATGACCTGATCATCCCCGATGAAAAAGTGACTATGATTGAAGATGCTACCAATGAAGTAGATGAAGTTTGGGAAAACTACAATGCTGGTCTGATTACAAACAATGAACGATACAATGGTATCATTGATATCTGGAGCCGTGTGGATACACGCCTTACAGAAACTTTGATCCAGGAACTGGCGGCAGATAAACAAGGTTTTAATTCTGTATATATGATGCTTGATTCCGGAGCGAGAGGTTCTAAACAACAGATTAAACAGCTTGCAGGAATCAGAGGATTGATGGCCAAACCACGTAAATCCGGTAGTACCGGTAGTGAGATCATTGAAAATCCGATTCTTTCCAACTTTAAAGACGGACTGAATGTATTGGAATACTTTATCTCTACACATGGTGCCCGGAAGGGTCTTGCAGATACCGCACTGAAAACAGCAGATGCCGGTTACCTGACAAGAAGATTGGTAGATGTGGCCCAGGATGTTGTAATTAATGAAGAGGATTGCGGTACACTCAGAGGAATTGCTACTTCTGCATTAAAAGATAATGAAGACATCATTGAGCCATTGTATGACAGGATTCTCGGCCGTACTTCACTGCATGATGTGTACAATCCGGTTACAGATGAGTTAATTACTCCGGCTGGCGAGCTGATCACCGAAGATGTGGCACATGCCATCCAGGAAGCTGGAATTGAAACGGTAGAAATCCGTTCTGTACTTACCTGTGAAAGTCATCGTGGTGTGTGTGTGAAATGTTATGGAAAGAACCTTGCCTCCGGGTACATTGCCCAGAAGGGAGACGCAGTGGGAATCATTGCAGCACAGTCAATTGGTGAACCGGGTACTCAGCTTACACTTCGTACATTCCACGTGGGTGGTGTGGCAGGATCTGCATCGGTTGAGTCCACACTCTCTGCTAAATTTGATGGTACCATTCACTTTGACGGATTACGTACAGTTGATTCAGTAAATAATGAGGGTGATAAGGTGAAGGTGGTTATCGGTCGTACAGGTGAAGTAAGAATTATTGATGAGAAAAATGATCGTTTGTTGATTACCAACAACGTTCCTTATGGATCCACATTGAATGTAAAGGATGGCCAGAAAGTAGCAAAAGGAGATGTGATCTGCACCTGGGATCCGTTTAACAACGTCATTATCTCTGAGATTGAAGGTTCTGTTGTTTTTGAACACGTTGTGGAAGGAATTACCTATCGTGAAGAAGCTGATGAACAAACCGGCCACAGGGAAAAAGTGATTATTGAGACAAAAGATAAAACACGTATTCCGGTAATGACCATTAAGGGAAAGAAGGATGCCAAAACCTATAACCTTCCTGCCGGTTCACACGTGACTCTGCTTGATGGAGATGGAGTGGGCCCCGGACAGGTACTTGCAAAGATTCCACGTGTATTGGGCAAGTTGCGTGATATCACCGGTGGTCTTCCTCGTGTGACCGAATTGTTTGAAGCAAGAAATCCGGCCAACCCGGCGGTCGTTTCAGCAATTGACGGTGTGGTTTCCTTTGGTGCGATCAAGAGAGGAAACAGAGAAATCATTGTGGAAGCGAAGGATGGTGTGGTTAAAAAATATCTTGTTCCACTCACCCGCCAGATTCTTGCTCAGGAAGGAGACTTTATCAAGGCCGGTTCTCCATTGAGTGACGGTCAGATTGCTCCTGCCGACATCCTGGAGATCAAAGGTCCGCATGCCGTACAGGAATATGTGGTAAATGAAATTCAGGAAGTTTACCGACTTCAGGGTGTGAAGATTAATGATAAACACATTGAAGTGATCGTAAGGCAAATGATGAGGAAGGTAACGATTGAAGATGCCGGAGACACTAAATTCCTTGAAGGAGATACCGAAGACCGCTACGATTTTTATAGAGAGAATGACTACATCTTTGATAAAAAGATTGTAACAGATCCGGGAGAAAGCACAAAGCTGCGTGCCGGTAAGATCGTGACTCTTCGTGACCTGAGAGAGGAAAACAGCCTGCTTCGTCGTGCAGATAAGAAACTGGTAGAATATCGCGATGCGCAGCCTGCTACTTCATCACCGTTGTTGTTGGGAATTACAAAAGCTTCCTTAGGTACGCAAAGCTGGATATCCGCAGCTTCCTTCCAGGAAACAACCAAAGTGTTGTCATCCGCAGCTATTCAGGGTAAGACCGACGGAATGCTTGGCCTGAAAGAAAATGTAATCACCGGCCATCCGATTCCGGCTGGTACCGGATTGCGCGAGTTTGAGAATATGATTGTAGGCAGCAAGGAAGAATATGAATTGTTGCAAACAGCCAAAGAAGCGATGGCATTTGATGAAGAAGAATAAACACACAAATAAATAAATTTTAAAGCCGTAATGAAAGTAATTTTGTTGCGGCTTTTTTAGTCGGGGAATAATTATTTTAATTTCAAAAAGGAGCGAAACGCAATATTCCTGATTTAATAAAATATTGTAAAAGTTTGGTTAATTGTTTTATAGTTCGTAGTTTGGTTGCAAAAGCTAACTAATTATGATAAGCCCCCCCACAAATCGTTTAGGAACATTTAAGTTTATCTTCCTATTTACTATTTTACTTTTTGGCTGTAAGAAGTATGGCCCAACATTTAAGCCCGAAGAGTCTATGCAATCATGGTTAAGTGTTAACGGAGGCATGTTGAAAGACGGATTGGTTCAAATTAAAACTGCGAATGGTGATCAAATCCAGGGAATATTGGATTGGGATATGATGAGAGAGTACAGATTCAATAATTTAGATTATACATCAGTTCCCTTCAGGTTTAATGGTAATTATATAGTTGTCACTGGAGATGTCGATCAAAACTTGCTATCCTTCGATATGGTTTTTAGAAAAAATAATTATGGTCAGTATGAAGCAGCATTAAGAAATACCTTGTTTAATACAAAACTGAAAGGTAGTTCTGGTAAAGAGGTTGTAAAGAATATAGTGAGTTATCACTTGTTAAATGGGGATGAAAGTACTGTTTGGGTAAGTGATCCCGATTTTAAAAATACAAAAAAGGCAAAGCGGAAATTTGACCGGATAAATACTAAGTTGAATGGCCTTCAAGGTTCGAAAAATGAAGCCTGCCAAACATATACCTATACTGATAGATGGGTAGAGAGTTATATGGAAGGTGAGGAAGTAATTTGTGTGATCCATTCCTATACTACTGAAATGACTATATGCAGTAATATGGAAGAAGAAGAATATGATGGAGGTGATTGGGGTGGAGGTGGAGGTTCTGGTGGTGGAGAAACTTCACCAGATGAATTAAACCAACTATTATTTGATATTCTAAACGCAGCAACCACCTCTTCAGAAATTAAGAGTGTCAATTTAACCCAAAGTGACAATATTGAAAGGACCAAAGTGTACCGATGGATATGTGTTACTGCTCCTTCATATGAAATTATTTCGGTCGAGACTGGGATTCATAAGAAAGTGAATAATATACCAAGCTCTACCCAATGGGAGTGGAAATCATTAACACATTCAGGATTGGCAATGGATGGGTTTATCGTAGGCGGAACTCTTAATTATTCTTTGATCTCTGCAACACCAACTATGGGTCTTTATAATGCCATAATGGAAGTCCAGGTTCAGTTGACAGCCTCTATTTCAGTGTTTGGGATAACTCTTTCTCACAGTAGAGTGTTGCCTCCTTCCACGAAAGTCCTAAATGTAAATGATTAAGTAGATGCACCGGAAGATTCTTCTCTTATTAATCATTTCAACGAGCTTGTTGAATGGCTGTAGCCAATCTGTTGGGAATAGAATCAATGAAAATGAAAAGGCCTGTACTGCTATTAGGGTAAAGTTTGATTTACCGCTGGTGCTGGGGAATGGAGACATTCTTGATGATGTAAATGACAGTATTGATATTTTTCGTTTTGATAACACAACACTATTTCAATTTTCTTTAGGCGAAGAGAAGCGTTTCGGAGATAGTTCGACTATGGTGGTAAAAGGCCAGGAATTCTTTTTGTTGGTAGATCATTCTGATAGTGGTTATTTTTTTGATTGGAAGAACCAGGTTAAGAAATGTCCAACAGATAGTCTGATTCAACAAAAGGCGCCTTTTTTTGGTAAGGATACATACCTTTCCATACGAGTTCCAATGCAAGAGATCCAACAACAAAGAATTGGAGATACTCTAATAAAGAAATTCATTCCAAAAGTGGACCCTGGCATTGATATGCCGGATACAATTAAATATTATTTTTTTGAAGAATGGCGATATATTCCTTTCTCCCTTTCCAAAACTCTGGATGATCAATTTAATTCCAAAGCCTTCAGGTATAGCCTAATTTTTAACTCTCGACAATATGATGGATACAAATTTAGAATACCTAAGCGAACAGTTTTTCTTGAAATGAAACCAATTGAAAATGGAAGTTGTAGAGTTGTTGAAAAGTATTTAGGTAGTATCAATTCCGACAATAAAAAGATCAAGTAATGTTGTCGTTATTTTATCCATTTCGGCGCTTTCGACTGATGATAGCAAACATATATATTCTGTTGTTGGAGTATCTGAATGTGAATTGTTTGGAACTACTTTGTGTTATAGACTTAAAAATAACAATGGCAATGGTGAATCCAAGTAAACAAATATTCAATTAATGAAATGACGAAGTTTTATAAAAAATTAATTAACCAATCGTTTTAAGTCGATTTCTTTGATATGGAAGGGAAATTTCGTTTTGAAGCAACTGCAAAACAAATAGAACCCTCTCTACTGAATTTGTAATAAACAGAAACAAAATTTAGTTAACTCCGAAAAAATATTTCAAAATTTGTGTTGAAATAAAAAATATTTCCTACTCTTGCACTGCAAACGACCTGAACCGGGTCATGACAATTAAGAAAAAATGAACAGAACTTTTATCAAATACAACAATGTAGCAAAGACATCCATGATGGTGTGTTGCTGTAAGGCATTGCCGGAGGATTGTTGTATCGAATAAAAAAGAAAATAAAAGATATGAAGAGTCCACCGGTGCAAATCGGTGGATTTTTTTTTTAAATCAGTTTGTCAAAAAATAAAATGAAAAGAGAAATAAAAAATATGGAATTGGTTAGCATCGATGCAATGATGATCTGTTGTTGTATGCCCGTAAACCGATGTTGCCGTATGTAATCT
>CAYXAL010000035.1:0-25325 GCA_964463015.1 uncultured Ginsengibacter sp. | reverse complement strand
TGGCTGCAATTCTTAATGCTCAGAAATTACCTGAAATGATCAAAGTGGAAGGAGGAACATTCCTGATGGGCAATAAAAATCATGATGGACAGGAAGATGAAGTGCCAGTACACCGTGTAACACTTCCAACTTTCTATATGGCCAAAACCGAAACCACTGTTTTACAATGGAAAACATTTTGTGAGGCCACCGGAAGGACGATGCCGCCAGCACCTGTGTATGGATGGGAGAGTGATGCACCCATTGTCAATATCAATTGGAATGATGCGGATGCTTATGTAAAATGGCTGAGTCATACAACAGGAAAAAAATACAGAATTCCTACCGAGGCCGAATGGGAATATGCAGCTAAGGGCGGGAATACAGGAAAGGATTACAAATTCAGCGGATCAGACGATCCTGTTGCAGTAGCCTGGTATGGTGCAAACAGTGACAACAGATCACATCCAGTGGCAAAGAAACAACCCAACAGTTTGGGGCTGTACGATATGACAGGCAATGTATGGGAATGGACAAATGATGTGTATGCCAGATATGATACAGCCTCGGTGGTTAATCCCAGAGCTGGTACTCATGGGGAGGTTATGGTTTTCAAAGGAGGCGGGTTGATGGAGCCTGTTCAGTATATCCATATTACAATGAGAGGGCAATCGGATAAAAAAGATTACAGCTATCGGGATCTTGGCCTGAGAGTTGTTTGTGATGGTTTGTGATGAAAGTATCCCAGGATTCCCAATCAATGAATGACCAATGAAAATGTAGAATGTGAAGAATAGATTGTTGCATTTATCTTATGAGTATTATCTGATCTTGTCGATTCTTGTTTTGGTTTGAATGTAAACTCAAAACTCTGATCAAAGTTCTTCTCATTTGTCAAAGATAACTTTGATACAAAATCCGGGGGCGTTTTTACGCTCCCTTTTCCATTGAGAGATTTATTAAATGAAAATTGAGACATCTATAAAACACAAAAAAGGCTACCCTCTGCAGAAGGTAGCCTTGCTACCTGGAAATGTAAAGACTGAAATATTGGGCCATGTACTGAATACAATAAAAAAAATTTAATGGGATGGCATAGATTATCAATGATTGCATTTTCTGTATTATTGTGTATTATAGCATAAATTGGAGCATTGGCTGCTATAAGTTGACTTTAAACTCAAAACTTTTTATGAAATTATTTTTCTTAACTCTTTTCTCCTTGGGATTGCTCACAGCTATTGAACTGGAGAACCGCAGTTTGCTCAATGACAAAATTCAAATTCTAGTACCAAAGGACTTTATGCAGATGAGTCAGAAATTGCTGGACTTAAAATATCCAAAAACACAAAACAGACCAACATTCGTTTTGACAAATGAAGATGCCACTGTTAATATCGCTTTCAATCATTTGCCAAATCCAGCGAATCAAAATGTGATTAAATCTTATAAAGACAATATAAAATCTTCTTTCCAAAAGTCTTTTCCAGGCGCTGTTTGGAAGGGGGATGGTGTAATGACAATAAATGGAAAGAAGGTGGGGTATTTAAAAGTGATAACTGAGGCAAAAGATCAGAGAGTTTATAATTATCTTTTTCTGACCGACATGGATGGAAAACTTTTATTGGGGACGTTTAATTGCATTGAAAAATTGTTACCGGAATGGGAAGATGTAGCTGAAGAAATCGTAAAATCTTTAAAGATCAAATGAGCCTTACAGTTGCCAACATCCGCATTAGCTTTAGCAGGGCAGAACGAGTAAACATCATCATTTGTGCTTCAATTGGGCAGTGATACGGGCTGAGCGTTCTCCATTGAACAATTTGTACTTAATCTGTACTTTAGTCCTGGTATCGGTTGACGTGAGGACTGAAGATAGACTGAATACAAAGACTGCCATTTTTAAACAAGTACCCTAATCCTCAAGCACAATTTTTATGAGGTTAATTTTTTTTACTGTCTTCTTTGCTGTTTCAAATTTGCTTTTTTCACAAGACGTTAATCATAACGCTTCTAAAAAAACAAAAAGGTTATTTGCAGAAATTTCAAAGATTATCAAACAAAACTCGCTTTATTCGGATTCTTTAAATTGGCCTCAGATGCCTGTGGACTACCAATCGTTGATATTTGTAAATAACGATAGCATTGACCGCAAAACAATCTTTGATTTTTTTACAAAGAAATTGAGAAGTGTGGGAGATAAACATTCTTTTTTTATAACTCAGGCAAACATAAATTCTTACACGTCAAAAAATTCAGAACCTGCACTTCCTTCAGGCAAATATTTAGGAGATGGAATCGGGTTAATCAAAGTACCTATGTGTATGACATTCAACAATACCAAAGACCGGGACTTTGCAAATTCAATACGTTCCCAGATAAGGAAATTGGATACAGAATATGAAATTACTTCCTGGGTTGTGGATTTGAGAAAGAATAGTGGTGGAAACATGTGGCCAATGATTGCAGGCTTAAACGCTTTGGTTGAAGATGGAGTTATTGGTTATGTGGTTGGTACAGCCAACCGGAAAGAAAGGGAATGGAGGTCTGCAAATGGTAAAATTAATTTTTCAAATGAAGCCACTGGTTTGTACAAAGTGAAAAGGCTAAATAATAAAATCGCAGTATTGATAGATTCTTTGACTGCAAGTAGTGGAGAAATGACAGCGATTTCTTTTATCGGGCTTCCAAATGTTAAATTATTCGGACAACCTTCTGCCGGTTATACAACTGCAAATTCAACACGTTATTTGTCTGACGGTTCACAATTATTTTTAGCGACAAATTTTATTGCTGACAGGACTCATAAAATTTACCGGGATAAAATATTCCCTGATGTGATTGTAAGTGGGCAAAATGCTTTTGATATCGACAAGACGCTTGAGGCTGCAAAAAAATGGTTGTTACAAGTTGAAATAAAATAGCGGGGTATAACATTGTGTGTTACTCAGATTGGGAAGGATACAGTAACAAAATCTGTTTACAAAACGAGGCTTCGGTTTGGGCAGGATGAATAGTTATCGGGTTTTGTACATATCTTCATCAGGATATTTTCGCCTGAATGCCATCGGATCAACAGAGTTTGTGGGCAGACGGAATCGCGACTCCCAAACTATACAATACCCTGGTCGAAGCAGGTTGCCCGTGCAACGGGGTTTGTTGCGATGTGAATTAGTGAGAAATTTAAAAAGTTATATGATGAATACAAAACTACTGATGATTGCAAGTGCAGTGTTTATGGGATTGATAGGAATTGCTTTAAGTTTTATGCCGGACGAAGTTTTAAAGAATCTTGCACAGGTACCTAACCCGGAATTGACATTAACCTTACAGTTGACAGGAGCCTTGTACTTTGGATTTGCCGTAACCAATTGGATGGCAAAATCTTTATTGATTGGGGGTATTTATTCCAGACCATTAAGTATTGGGAATTTCGCCCATTTTTTCATTGCCGGACTTGCGCTTGTAAAATCAACACTGAGTAGCCATACGACTTCAAACTATATTCTTATATTGGCCATTGTTTATTCAATATTCGCTATTTTATTTGGTTATGTATTGTTTACTCATCCGGTAAAAAACCGGACAAATCAATAGACAAACATTTGATAAACAGAAATTTTCCAACAATTACCCCCGGGCTCCTTTATCATAACGCTGTTGAAATGATAGAGTGGCTTTGTCAAACTTTTGGGTTTGAAAAAAAGTTGGTTATACCCGGAGACGATGGGTTAATCCTTCACGCACATTTGGTTTATAACAATGGCGGCATTATGCTTTGTTCTGCCGAAAACTATCAATATCCCGGTTTATGCAAATCACCAAAGCAAGGAGGTGCAAACACAATAGAAATAATTGTTTTTGTTCAGGACATTGATTCGCACTACAAAATTGCGAAGCGCAACGGAGCAGACATCGTGATACCACTTGAAGATAAACCGTATGGCGGGAGAGGGTATTCGGCGATGGACCCTGAAGGTTATGTATGGGCGTTTGGCTCTCACGACCCATGGAAAGCATAGAATAATTAAATGAAAAACGGGCGTCAATCTACGAACGAAAGCCTGCGCCTATGCAGACAAAACAAATAAAATCTGAGCATTTGGACTAAGAATGCCAAATAGTAATTATGATTAAATTAAATTCTTCTCCAATCATTGAATTCAAATCAGGCAAGGCTTTTGAAACCTGGCTCGGAAAGAATTTCGACAATCCGGATGGGCTGTGGCTAAAAATATTCAAGAAAAATTCCGTCAAGAAATCGGTTACCTATGCGGAAGCGCTTGATGTAGCGCTTTGCTACGGATGGATTGATGGGCAAAAGAAAGCATTTGACGAACAGGCATGGCTTCAAAAATTTTGTCCGCGAAAACCTGGAAGCATCTGGTCTAAAATAAATACCGGCCATGTCGAAAGATTAATCAGCGAAAACAGAATGAAGCCTTCAGGTCTTAAGGTTGTCGAGATAGCGAAAAGTAATGGTGCCTGGGAAAGGGCATACGATTCGCCAAATAATATGACCATACCGGAAGATTTTCTAAATGAGTTAAGTAAAAACAAAAAGGCAGAAGCATTTTTTAAGACTCTGAATAAGACAAACCATTTCTCAATCGGCTTTCGCCTTCAGACTGCAAAAAAACAAGAAACGAGGGAAAAGCGAATAAAAACAATTATTGAAATGCTGGCCAAAGGTGAGAAATTTCATTAACTGATTTGGGTGTGTCAATTGAGCGATAGGTGGTAGCCATATTTTACGCAGATAACAATCTGGAATACTGCGAAAAGATCATTGGATACGATCATACCTCCAACCACGTTTTCTTTCAGATTCGGGGAAGGGCATTTAGAAAACATACAAATATTGATAGTAGAATATGTCGTTACTTAAAAACAAAAAAATTGCTGTTATCGGTGGTGGCCCTGTTGGTCTGACGATGGCAAGACTGCTACAGCAAAATGGAAGTGATGTCACCGTTTATGAGAGAGACAAAAGCCGGCAGGCAAGAATTTTTGGAGGCACACTTGACCTGCACAAATCTTCCGGCCAGGAAGCAATGAAAAAAGCAGGCCTGCTGGATGCCTATTTTGCAAATGCAATCCCAATGGGGAGAACCTTTGCAGATGAGCAGGGAAATATCCTGTTGGTCAAAAACCCAATGAAAGAAAATCCCGAAATAAACAGGAATAATTTGAAGAAAATCCTGCTCTGCAGTCTAAGGAATAACACGGTTGTTTGGGATCGAAAGTTGACTGCAATTGAAGTACAAGATGGGCAATGGTTTTTGACTTTTGAAAATGGAGTAACCGCAACTTCCGACTTTGTGATTATGGCAAACGGAGGGATGTCAAAGACACGGAATCTTGTTACAGACTCAGAAGTGAAATATACAGGAACGTTTATCATACAAGGCGATGTACCAGAACCTGAAAGGAACTGCAACGGTTTCCTTCAGCTTTGCACCAACAATATACTAATGACCGCCCATCGGGGAAACCTGTTTGTTGCAAATCCAAAAAATGGCGGCCTGTTGAGTTATAGTGTATTTTTCAGAGCATCAGAAGATTGGATAAAAAGTAATGAGTTGAATCTCCGGAATAATAAAAGCATTGCCGAATTCCTGACCGCCAGGCTTTCGGGTTAGGATGAAAGGTTTAAACAGGTAATTGGCGCCACATCCTTTTTTATAGGGTTACCAACAAAAAAATTACCATTGGAAAAGGGTTGGAAGACCAATCGTCCGTTGCCGGTAACCCTGATTGGCGACACGGCACATTTAATGCCTCCCTTTGCCGGCCAGGGCGTGAATACCGGACTAATGGATGCCTTAATTTTATCGGAGAATCTGAAGAATGGAAAATTTGAAACCATCCAAAGTGCGATTGACGACTATGAGCAGAAAATGTTTTTATATGCGGCAGCGGCACAAGGGGACTCTGCGAATAACGAATATAGAATGAGTAACCCGGATTTTACATTTCAGGAATTGTTTGGCAATTGAGTGGAAAGCAAATCAGAATTTAACAGAAAGATTGGGATCAGAAAGACGAAAATGCAATTGATTCCAAATTAATCTAATACAGTTTCAATGAATATCAAAAAACAAATCGCGGAATACATCCACAGCCAACCTGAACAAAAACGAAGCGAGATGCAAACCTTACACGACATGATTTTGCACATAATACCAGATTGTAGGTTATGGTTTTTAGATGGAAAAGACGATAGAGGAAAGGTGGTTACCAACCCGAGTATTGGCTATGGTACACAAACTATGAAATATGCAGACGGAAAATTCAGAGAATTTTATCAAATCGGAATTAGTGGAAATTCTATCGGAATTTCAATTTATATTATGGGCCTTGGAGATAAAAAGTATTTGCCCGAAACATACAGTAAGAAGATCGGAAAGGCAAGTGTAACAGGATATTGCATCAAGTTTAAAACACTGAAAGACATTCACATTGACGTACTTGAGGACGCAATAAGAGACGGATTCGGGCAGGCTCAATAACTGACAGGACATGGAAACAGATCTCTGCTGAGTAAAACTATTTGGTTGCGAATGAAAACGTTCCGGCGGCTTTACGATGGTGCGGCAATTCCGTCTGCCGAAGATAGCACTATAGCTAAATAGTAGTACTAAGTTTAGCCCTGAATGTCAAGCCGTACTATTGTAAAACCGTTTGTTGCCAGGAGTGTTGTTTTTGCGTTTTTCTAGCTACCTGCGAAAGGTGTCCCAAAAATACCAACTGCAAGTTCTGCCCAAACAAGTAGAAAAACTAATAGAACAATTCCGCAAAATATAATTCTACCCATAACACTTTTTACTTTTCTTAAAACAAGTTCACAAAGCAAGCCCGTCCCTAAAAGTAGGACACCCATTACTAAGAAGTCTGGAATTTTCCAGTCAACACCTGTGCTAAATTGCATTGCAATTAGTGGGATAAGGAGTAGAGTTGGTACTGCTATCAAAATAAGGATTAACCTTTTGTTTTGTAGTGACATAATTGTTGGATTTTTATTAGTTAAATGATAAATATTTCCAATTATTGAAGGTCTAAATAGAAATAGAACTTCTTTGACAAAAATCCATTTTGCCTTTTTAAGTCCGTGTTTTCTTGAATATTCGTGAAATCTCTCAGTCAAATCGCCTTCAATTTCTTCAAGAAAGTCAGGATGGCAAAACCAACGGAAAAATTCTAATGCAATTCGCGGCGGTTTATTTTCTGATGAGTTCATTTATGAAAATTTGAATACTACTTTTGGTATAGCATCCCAAAGAGAATTTCGCTGTGCTTTTGTTCGGTTAAGTATTTGTTTACCTTTGGCTGTAATTTCGTATAGCCGTTTTCTTTTCCCCCCCCTGACTCTTGTGGTTTCACCAAATTCCGACTTGACTAAGTCTTTTTCCTCAAGCCTTTTTAGAACAGTTTGTATTGCACCTAAACTTACTTTTCGGCTGAGTCGGTCTTCAATTTCTGAAATGATGTTGACACCATAGGCTTCTCCGTTAAGTATTGCGACCGTGAGTAAAACGATTTCTTCAAATTCTCCTAAATGAAATTGGCTCATTTTATTCTATATTTACCATAAATGTAGTTATTATTTTTTAAATAAACCATGTTTGTAGTTAAAATATTTAAAAAAAATTCTAAAGATAATTGACAAAGATGTCTTTTCGTTTTGAACGTGTCGTGATTAAGCGGCCTAATATAGCTGGCAACGGTATGATTTCTGGTATATAGTTTTCCTTCCGGAGTGAAAATTTCGTTGACCCGGATTTTTTTCAGGTGACCATTTCAGGCCGAATAAGAATTTTAGGTAGTGAAGAATCATTCCTGTTGTATATTCTCAGGTATTGTGGCCAATAGAAATGGGTCACACACGAAGGGCTTTATCCTTCATTTTGAAGTATGGCAATTTACTACCCTGCTTCAGGATTATATTTGAGAATTTGAATGAGTAACTCGGTTTGCATTATTTTTATCCTTCGAAGAATCTAAAAAATTGGCTGAAATAAACTATACAGATGAGGAACTCATTCCTCTGATCCGGCAGGGAGACGAAAGTGCTTTTGGATTGTTGTACAATAGATTTGCAGAAGAATTGACCGGGTTTGCTGCATCCAGACTTTCTTCTTTGGAGGAAGCTAAAGATGTAATTCACGACCTTTTTGTGTACATCTGGAAAGAGAAGGAAGAGATTTTTGTCAGGGTCTCTGTAAGGGCATTTTTATTCAGTGCCGTTAAATACAGGATTATTGATCATATCCGGAAGAATATCACAAGAGAAAAATATAAAGAGCAGTTGTCCCGGCTGGATGCTTTCCTTCCCTCCGCCATTGAAAAATTAGATGTGAAAGATCTCCAGAACAAGGTGGATACTGCTGTAAGCAACTTATCACCACGGGTTCAACAGGTCTTTAGAATGAGCAGATACGAAAATCTTTCCACAAAAGAAATTGGTCAACAACTTCAAATTTCCGAAAGGACTGTCAAGAATTAATTGACCACTGCCTTAACCTATCTGCGCGAAAAATTGGGATCACTTGCAATATTTCTGGTGATTCTCTGATTTTTTTCTTTTTCAATAGTACCAAATCTATTTTCAAACGACACATTCCAATAAGATATGAATCAGGATAGACAAATAGAACTGTTAAACCGTTATTTAGAGGGTAAGACTTCTGCTCAGGAAGATGAGATGATCGATCAGTGGCTTACAGAAAGCGCCAGAGAAGATAATGGATGGCATGAGCGATCAGATGAAGAAAAACAATTGATTCTGAACGATCTCTATCAGCAGATAACTCAGACAATCAAGCCGAAGGCGAAAGTAGTGAATATGAGGAGGTGGGTATGGATTGCCGCGGCATCGTTAATGCTGATTTCGTTTTCTGTATCCACCTATTTACTGATTCACAAGAAAAGCAAAACAGATCTTCCGTCGATAGCTAAGAATGAAAAACCCATCGACATCGCTCCCGGCGGCAACAAAGCCATCCTCACCCTCGCCGACGGTACAAAAATAATTTTAGACTCCGCCAACAACGGCGCCATCACCAAACAAGGCAACATCACCGTCATCAAACTCAACGACGGAGAAATTGCCTACAACCCACAACTCACAACCCACAACTCACAATCCGCCACGGCGGACAGGCCCATAACGGTTTCCTACAACACCATCTCCACTCCCCGCGGGGGCCAATATCAGCTTGTGCTTGCCGATGGAAGTAAAGTATGGCTGAATGCGGAATCGTCTCTTAGGTTTCCAACTGCTTTTGCAGGCAATGAAAGGAAGGTACAACTGACGGGCGAAGGTTATTTTGAAGTGGCTCACAATGCCAGCAAACCATTTCGTGTGAGCGTAAACGATATGACGGTGGAAGTACTGGGTACGCATTTTAATGTGAATGCCTACAAGGATGAAGATGCGGTAAAGACTACACTGCTTCAGGGAAGTGTGAGGGTGAGTGAAGGACATGCTAGTGTATTAATAAAACCGGGGGAACAGGCGCGTGTCAATATAATTACCGGAATTAAAGTAAAAAAGTATGTGAATATGGAACAGGTGGTAGCCTGGAAGAACGGAATATTTTATTTTGATAAGGATAATATTGAGGAAGTGATGCGCGAATTGGCCAGATGGTACGATGTGAACGTGTCATACAAAGGTGAGATGCCGGAAAGGAATTTCTCAGGTGAGATCAAGAGAAGCATGACATTGTCTCAGGTGATGAAAGTGCTTGAATACAACAACATCAAATATTCTATAATTGGAAATCAAATGATTATTTCGCAATAAAAAAAATGCCGGAAATGGTACCAGCATCTCCGGCGGGTCTAAAATCAATTAATTACTTAAGCAGCATCAATTTTTTTAAACCAATACTCAAATCTATGCTATTTCTACGAGACCGAAGGCCATCGGTAGTACGTCAAACTTTTCTGGCTATGAAACTAAGTGTCATCTTACTGATTGCGGGTTTTCTCCAGGCTTCTGCCAAAACCAATGCGCAGAATGTCACACTTTCCGGGAAGGATATTCCATTGGAACAGGTATTTAAGAGAATACAGAGTCAGACACCTTATGTATTTTTTTATGACGCCGGATTACTCAAGAGTTCTCATCCGGTGACGCTGAACCTGAAAAATGTTTCTGTGAAAGAAGCACTTGCTGAGGTATTTGAAAATCAGCCATTGACTTTTCGCATGGTGGCTACAACCATCACGATTGTAAAAAAGGAAGATGTACATTCTGACCAGGTGAATGCGTTAGTTGAGTTGCAGAAATTACAGGTAAAGGGAATTGTGACGGATGCAGGTGGAAAGCCCCTCGAAGGCGTGAGTGTAATTATCAAAGGCACTAAAGTGGGTACCAGCACCGGGAAAGATGGCTCTTATTCTATCAATGTGGATAATGACAATGCCGTATTGGTATTGTCCATGGTTGGATTTACCACAGAGGAAGCACAGTAAAGGGCCGTACAATAATCAATATTTCACTTGAGATCAGCTTAAACAAACAGGATGAGGTAGTGGTAGTTGGATATGGTACTACCACACGGAAAGACCTGACCGGAGCAGTTTCGTCTATTGATGGTGAAGAATTGAATAAAACGCCCAATGCATTATTTGATGCATCACTCACCGGTCGTATGCCGGGTGTACAGGTAGTAAAATCTTCAGGTGCTCCCGGAGCCATTGCTTCTGTCCGGATCAGAGGAGGTACTTCTGCCATTGGAAGCAACGAACCTCTGTATGTGATAGATGGCATTCCGGTAGAAGTTGGTAACGGTTTCGGCAACTCCGCCTATCAAGACGATTCGCGTAACCGAATTCCCCAGATCGCCAACCTGAATCCGGAAGATATTCAGAGCATTGATGTTTTGAAAGATGCATCTTCAGCCGCTATCTATGGATCGCGCGCTGCCAATGGAGTAGTTATCATAACTACCAAAAGCGGCAGCAGAACAGGAAGACCCGTGATCAATCTGTCATATAACAGTACGTTTGACAGGTTTGCCAATTTTAAATATAAGATGCTCAATGCCGACGAGTACCATCAGGTAGTGAAAACAGCATACACAAACAATGGCGCCAATTTACCTTCCAACTTCATTGCGTATCAAAACGCCAATACCAACTGGGTAGATCAGACTACAAGAACTGCTGAGTCAGACAATATTTATCTAAATATCAGTGGCGGTGCAAAGGATGGTACTACCCTGTATTCGTTATCCGGTGGATTGACAAAGCAGAATGGTGTAATCAGGTTTACCGATTTTGACAGGAAAAATATCAAGGCAAGTATTGAAACTTACCTTTTCAAAAAATTAAGGTTTGGTACAAAGTTGAATTACAGTTCTACAGAAAATGAGGGAAGCGGTACTTCACAGCTCTATACCATTATGAAATACAGGCCGGATGTGCCGGTGTTTGACAGCGCGGGCAACTATGGTGCATCACCCGACAGTGTGCTTTCTAATCCATACGCAAGAATCCGTCAGTTGTCTGATATGAAGAACGATGGATTTATGATGAATTTTTTTGGTGAAATTGAAATCATCAAAAATCTGAAATTCAGATCAAGTATTTCATCGAATAAAAACAGCGGAACCAATGTGCGCTATACACCGAGTACAGATGTATTTGAAATCAGAAATGGCCGGCATGGTAGCAGAAATGATTATTCCTATACAAGTAACTCTACAATTTTTGACAATACACTCACCTTTAATCACTGGTTTGATAAAAGCTTCCTGAATATTCTGGCGGGGGCATCTTATACAAAAGTTACCAGCGACTATACCACGATTTCTTCTACCAACTTTCAGGATGATAACATCTTAAACAATCTGGGATCAGCAGGTTCGATTCAGACTTATGGGAGTGGTGGTGCCATCAGCGGGTTGTCTTCTTATTTTGTGCGTGGCAATTACAATTACGATGGTAAGTATTATGTCACCTTTACCGGTAGGGCGGATCATTCTACCAAGTTCGGCCCGGATCACCGTTGGGGATTTTTCCCTTCAGGAGCATTGGCATGGAAATTATCGCGCGAAAATTTCCTGAAAAATGTAAAAGACATCGATGAACTGAAGTTGAGATTGTCTTACGGAAAAACAGGTTCTGCAAATTTTTCTGACTTTCAGTATGCGACCTTCTTTGGATCAGGAAGTTTTTATAACAACAACAATGGGGTTATTGCCAACACAATTCCTAATCCCGAAATAAGATGGGAATCTACCTACCAGTTTGATGCAGCACTTGACTTCTCATTGTTTGACAGAAGAGTGTATGGTAGCTTGGGCTACTTCAGAAAAACAACAAAAGATATGATTCTCAACAGGCAGATCATTCGTGAAACAGGTGGTACAAATCAATATGCCAACATGGGTGACTTCCTGAATCGCGGTTGGGAATTTCAGATCAGTGGTGAACTGATTACTACCAAAGACATCACCTACATCACTGACATCAACATCACTAAGTATCACAGCAAAGTTTTGAAACTGAACGGAGGCTCTTATCTCAGCCTCGAAGAGGGTGAACCGATCGGATACTTTACAGGATATAAGGTGGCCGGTATTTTTCAGGATCAGAAAGAGATTGATGATCTCAATGCTAAGTCGCCAAGTGGGTATTATCAATCCAGGAACACCAAACCCGGCGATTTCAGATTTGTAGATGTAAATGGCGATGGGTTCATCGGACAGGACGATAATACAGTAATTGGAAAAGCAGAACCTGACTTTTACGGTGGATGGAACAATGTATTGAGATACAAAAACCTGGAGCTCTCTCTCTTCTTTAATTTTTCTGTCGGAAACTCACTTTACAACTCCGGAAAAAGAGACCTTGTTTTCTTTACAAGCAATACAAACAACTATTCCACTCTGATTCTTGAGGCTTGGTCGGCAGATCATACCCATACCAAACTTCCGAGAATCGTTCAGAATGATCCGAACAATAACAGGCGTGACTCAGACTTCTTTATTGAAGATGCCTCTTATTTCAAATTGAAGAATGTACAGTTAAGTTACCTCTTTGAGCAAAAGGCTCTCAGAAAATTGCTCATCAGCAGTGTGAGGCTTTATACTACGTTCACCAATGTATTTACCCTTACTAAATATAGTGGTTTGGATCCTGAGGTCAACTCAGCGCCAAGCAACAACTTCGCACAGGGTATTGATAACAATATTTATCCTCAAACCAAATCATTCACAATTGGATTGGATATTAAATTCTAAAAAAGATGAAAACAACATTCAAAATAAAATATGGTATCGTTCTTCTAAGTTTGGTCTTATTCACGTCATGCTCCAAGCTGGTTGACGTCAATGATGTAAAGCCTGTCAATCAATTAAGCGAAGATGAGGCCATCACTACCATCAACCAGGCGCAAAGTATTTTGTATGGGACCTATGGTATCATAAAATCCGGCAGTGAGCTTACTGTGTATGATCCGGCTCTCAACTCATTAAGAGGCCTTACTATGCAGCCGGGCTCATTTGGCGGGGCTACTGAAGCTTCCTATCAGAATAATGAAGTGGATCCTCAGGATTATTATTCAGACGCTATTTATACCAAATATTACAAAGTAATCAACAACGCCAACTTCATCATTGAAAAGACACCATTGTTAAATACAACCAACCCAAGAAGAGATGAGATCGTAGGTGAAGCAATATTTATCAGGGCTCTGTGTCATTTTTATTTGCTGAGGGACTACGGTTACTTTTTTGATGAATCCTCGCCTTTTGGTATAGTCATAAAAGATAAACCCATTACAGGTGCTGTTTCTGAACCACGCTCCGACGTGAAGAAAGTGTATGACTTTATTTTAGACGATCTGAATTATGCAGTAGAACATGGCCCGGATTTCTCCAACACATTCTATGCCTCCAGGCAGGCAGCGATGGGATTGGCAGCTAAAGTGTATTTATACAGGAAGGATTATACCAATGCGGTCAAGTTTGCAAAGATGGTGATCGCCTCCCAAAAATTCCAGCTGGAAACAAATTTTGGTGATATTTTCAGAAAGAAAATTGTTGGCACAAAAGAAGTAATTTTCCAGACTCCTTACGACGACAAGAATGATCGGAATAATAAGGCATTTATGTTCAGGGCTTACTATCTTCCATCACAATACTATGCTGACCTGATGGTTGGCGATAACCGTGATACCGCTGCATTGGTGAGAAGCGGTACCACACTGAGAAATAAGAAATTCAATAACACGGTATTTAATGGTCAGACGCTGACTGCGGATACTGAATATTTTTTGCGCTTGGATGAAATCTATCTGATTCTTGCAGAGGCGACAGTACGCTCCGGTGGAAGTACAGAGGATGCATTGGAGGCCTTGAATACCATCAGGCGGCGTGTGCAAATGCCGGATATTACTACCACAGACCGCAATCAATTGCTGGAAGATATCCGCATAGAAAAAATAAAAGAGTTGGGTTGTGAAAACGGTGAAGAATGGTTTGATCTGGTTAGGTATGCAAGCGAGGGAAACCTGAACGTGGCCACTTACAAACCGGGAGTCACTTCTGCAAGCAAATATGTAATGCCGTTGCCTTATGAAACAGTGATCCTTTCAAATGATGTGGTGAAGCAAAATCCTGATTATTAATAAAGTTTTGAAGAAATGAAAAAGTTGAGTTTTTTGATATTGATTTTCTTTGCCTTCACAACAGGGATGATGGCTCAGGAAAAAAATCCATCCATCAGTTTTCAACCGCTATCGTATAGCCAGGCATTGAAACTATCTGAGCAATCAGGAAAGTTGATTTTTGTGGATTGTTATACATCGTGGTGTGCACCATGCAAGTGGATGGAGCAGAATGTTTTTATCAACGATTCAGTTTATACCTATTACAATACCCACTTTATCAATTTGAAGATTGATATGGAAAAGGGAGAGGGAGTTCAACTGAAGGATAAGTTCAAAGTAGCCTCTTTCCCGACTTACCTTTTTCTGAATGAAAGCGGAGATATCGTGCATCGTACAGCATCGCGTATGGAAGCTAGTGAATTTTTGCAACAGGGAGAGATTGCCAATAGCCCAGCACTGTCATATTCTGCATTAAAAAAGAAATACGATGAAGGCGACCGGTCCAATTCACTGCTTTTCAGATATACGATTGTCTTGCAGAAGGTTGATCAGGCAACTTCACAAAAGATCGAGGATGAATTAATCAGCAAACTCTCTGACGAGGATCTGAACAGCCCGCTCGGATGGGAGATTATCAGCAAGTTGGCTCGCAATGAAAATGACAGATTGGGAAAATATTTTCTTCAAAACAAAAGTAGATTCGAAAGCCTTGCAGGGACAAAGGCTGTCAACTCTCTGACAAACCGGTTGGGGATGAGCACCATGTACCAACTCATCAGGGAGAAAGACAAGGCGCATTTTTTTGATAGATTAAACGAAATGAAGAGTGACCCGGATAAAAAAGTACAGAGAAATGTGGCCATGCTGGAAATGGAGTATTATCTCACTGTCAACCAACCGGATTCATTTGTTACTGTATCCAATCGAGCCATGCATGGGATACTGGAATACAATGATGCCGACCTGAGTTTTATTGCAAGGCGTGCTGACTATACCGGAAAAGAAAACAGAATCATCCTGAATCAGGCACTGGTGCTTGCCCGAAAGGCTGTGCAGCTAAATCCGCAGGAATACTCTAATCAGGGTACTCTTGCAAGTATTTGCCTTGACCTGAAACTTAAGTCAGAAGGACTTATAGCTGCCGGTAAGGCAAGGGAACTGGCTAATGAATCCACTTCCAAAATCCAGAAACTTGCTCAGGAACTTTTAGATAAAATCAAGAGCCTGCCGGATAACCCATAAAAAATACCAAAGAATGTTTCGCTATGATAATCGCCAATATAATATTGGATGATCTTTTTTGAAACCATAAGAAAAGACCGCTTCACAAGAGCGGTTTTCTTATTTGTTTGATACGCTGATTCTCTTCAATTCTTTTTATGAATCGGGATTTATTCAGAAGGAATTTTGCTTCAACAGAGGCTTTGTATGATTCTTATGTGCTATTTCAAATAGCACCAATTACTTCTTTATTTTTTTTTGAACCTTAAAAGAAAAAATTTTCTGCCCTGTTATAAACCTTGTTACCTTATTCACTCACAAAATAGCTTCAATGGCATTCAGACAATTACACAATTGAAAATATAAATACATATTGTCGGGTTGAATTCTCTCCATACATTGACTTCTGTGGCTGTTTACTTTAGCGCCCGGGAAAGACACAGCTTCGTTGGGAAGTGATGTTGACGTTCCCTGCTCGGGATTACTGTCATATAATGCCCGGTATTATCTAATTTTGGGAATTCGCTCTTTAACTGAATCCAAATAATTTTTTTGATTGATGTTGCAACAGAGTACAATCCGGTTTTTAACCAATCTCAAGAAGAATAACAATAAAGCCTGGTTTGATGCACATAAAGATGCATACCTCGATGCCAAATCTGATTTTGAGGAATTGGTTCAGAGGGTAATTATTGAGTATAGAAAAACAGATGTCGATATTGGCGCTTTGCAGGTGAAGGATTGTGTATTCAGGATTTATAAAGATGTGCGGTTCAGCAAGGACAAAACACCATACAAAACACACCTGGCGGCAGGGTTTAACCTCGGAGGAAAGAAAGTACATTTCCCGGGTTATTATTTTCATGCAGAGCCGGGTGGGCTTTCATTTTGTGGTGGCGGCATCTGGCATCCTGATGTTCCCGAACTGAAAAAGATTCGCCAGGAAATTGATTATAACTTTAAAGAGTTCAAAGAGGTAATTGAAGAAAGAAAATTCAAAAAATTATTTGATAGCCTGGATTCAGAAGAAAAACTCTCGAGAGCACCGCAGGGCTACGATGAAGACAATCCTGCATTGGAATACCTCAAGTTGAAAAATTACATCGCCGGTATTTCCATTTCTGATCAGGAACTTACTTCCGGAAATCTGGTTAAGAAAATTGTGTCCACCTTCAAGGCCATGAAACCTCTGATCGATTTCTTAAGCAGAGCGATTGAATGAAATTTCCCCGAGTACACTGCAAATAAAAAAGAGGCTCACCTGAAACGTAAGCCTCTTTTTCTATTTAGAAATTATTTTTTAAGGAATCAATCCCTTAAGATAATTGGAAAGCTCTGTATTCCCTGCTTTTAGCTGAGACTCAGCAATATGATTGAATGCCTGCTTGAATGCAGGATCTACATATTGATGATATTGCGCAGGAATGTAATCCCTGAAGTCCAATATAGCTTTTACACCCTGCCTTACCTGATCGGCGTTGGTAATCTTTGACAAATAACCGGCAAACCGCATGGTACTCATAATCTTATTATTGTCTGCCGGAGAGTTGGAGTAAATGTCAAGAATGGTATTGAAATCTGCAGCAGTGCCGAATTGATACAAAACACCGGAGACAGCATCGGCCAATTTGCCTTTGGCATCTTTGCTCAGCGAAATGGCCTGTGCATAAGCCTTTTCGGGATTGGTTGCGGCGAATCCTTCCAGTGCTGCTCCTGCAACAGAATAGGACGAGTCATTCATATTTTTAATAAAAAGGCTTTCATATTTTTTATCTTTCAATTTTGCCAGTAATTCCAGCGCTTTGGCTTGTGTTTTTTTATCCGGATCTTTTTGTGCGATTTTTTCTATAATATCAATTGTAGAAGGTACTTCAAATAATTTGGTGGATTGAAGCAATTCCAGGGTCAGAAGCCGCAACCCGGCAAACTTGTCATTCAAACCCTGAACGAGATTGGAAGATTCTTTGGCAGCAAAATATTCGAGAGCTTCTCTTCTGTCTAAGTATTGAGGTCCGAATTTATATTGTTGCTCAAATTCATCCATTCCTTTTTGATCAACTTTCACCGCAAGGAGTACTTTATCTGCATCCACATTTACCCAGGAAGGTTTCTGAGATGAAGAAAAATAGAAAGTGTCTGATGGATTGCGAAGCCATACTTTGTATCTCTTTTTCTGAGAGCCGCCGCTGTACACATCTATATTTACCGGTAGTGTGAATATTTGTCCTTTCTGTGTTTGATTTACTACAACCCTTTGTTTTCCATTTTCATAATTATAGGTAATGGTCAGATGTGGTTCTCCGGCGCCATAATACCATTCATTCCAAAACCAATTCATGTCCATCCCGGTTACCGATTCGAAAGCAAGGCGCAACTGATGCGCTTCGGCCGGATGAAATTTATGATCAGTCAGGTATTTATTCAACGAAGCAAAAAAAGCGTCATCTCCCACAAAGTTTCTGAGCATGTGCAAGATGCGCCCACCTTTGTTATAGCTTACCGCATCAAACATATCTTCTTTGTCGCGGTAATAAAATCTTACCAGGTCTTTATTGCTGCTGTTGCTTCTCAGATATCCCTGCATTTCTTCATAATTATCTTCATCGGCTGCATCTTTTCCGTGGCGATGCTCTGCCCATAGATATTCTGAATAGTTGGCAAAAGATTCATTCACTGTCAGGTTGCTCCAGCTTTCGGTAGTCACTAAGTCGCCAAACCAATGGTGAAACAATTCATGGGCAATCGTAGATTCCCAGATGTTGCCATCGACCAATTGCCTTGAATTTTGATAGGCGCCATCCTGATGCAGTGTGGCAGTCGTATTTTCCATTGCACCGCTTACGTATTCTCTTCCTACCATCTGGTCGTATTTGGGCCATGCGTAAGGTACTTTTAAGAGATTTGAAAAGAACTCAATCATCTTGGGAGTCTCACCAAATATTTTACGGGCTACCGGTACATATTCTTTCTCTACATAATATTCCACAGGAATATTCTTGTATTTGTCTTTCACAATCGCAAAATCGCCTGCTCCCATGAAAAACAGATAGGGAGAGTTTGGCAGATTCATCTTCCATGTGTCTGTACGGGTACCGTCTGTATTCTTCTTTTGCGATACCATGGTTCCGTTGCTGAGTGTCACATAGCTGGTGGGAACCGTCATAGAAATTTCCTGAGTGGTTTTTTGATCGGGCTTGTCTATGGTAGGCATCCATACACTATTTGCTTCAGTTTCGCCTTGCGTCCAGATTTGAGTCATGTATTTTCCTTTTCCATCCGGATTAATAAAATACAAACCCTTGGCATCAGAAATGGCTGCGCTTCCTTTGGATTTTACTTCATTGGGGCGGGAGATGTAATTGATGTAGATGGTATATTGTTCATCTTTTTTATAGGTCTTGTTCAGTTTTATATGGAGCTGCAGGCTGTCGTAATCGTATTTGAGATTGGTTTTGGAATTCCCATTGACAAGTGATACCTCTTTAATGTCCATATACTTCGCGTCCAGAGTGAGTGAATCGGTGGGATAAAAGTGAGGCTTCAGCGTGATCCACGCTTTGCCATACATCTGAGATTTGGGGATATCAAAGCGTACATCTAATTTGGTATGCACCAGATTATTGATAATCGGGTACGATCCGCGATATTCTTTTTTCCAGGCAGTGTCAAACGAAGTCGGGTCGTCGCCATGCTGAGCATAGGTCGAAGCGAATGACAAGGAAAAAACAAGAAGGATAAACAATTTTTTCATTCAGGATTTATTTTATTGCCTGCAAAAGTATTGGGATTTGAAAAAAATATTGATAAAATTCTATTGGCGGTAGTATTTGATATAATAATAGATAGTTTTGTGGGATGATGATCCGGCATATAAGAAGTTTGATCTTTATGATTTCTCTTGTCGCTTTTTCTGCAGGGGTATGTGCCCAGGGTAATCATTTTATTTATATCCAGACAGAAAACAGCCTGCCTTTTTATGTAAGGATGAGTGGTAAAGTCATCAGTTCGTCTGCGGGTGGTTATGTGATTCTTCCAAGGCTTCAGGATGGAGAGCATCGCCTGTTTATCGGATTTCCCAAAAATGAATTTCCTGAGCGGGAATATCAGATTGGTCTCAATGGACAGGATGAGGGTTTTCTTTTGAAGAAATTAGACAATGGATGGTCTTTATTTAATATAGAGTCTCTGGCACTCATTGATGGCGTGGCAGTAAATGTTCAGCAACCAACAGAAAAAAAGGAAGCCGGTCAGAAGAATAATCCTTTTACAACATTACTGGCAACGGTGGTCCAGGATTCTTCACTGCTCACCGACAATACCACCGGAAAGAATTCTACCGTTATAATGGACTCTGCTCAGATTACAGGAGTAAATATGAAAGTTGGTCGTTCAGATTCTTCAGTCGCAGGGATGAGTCCTTCAGAAATACCTGTTGCCGGAAAACCCGACAGTCTGATTTCGGCAAATAGTGTACTTGTGCCGGTGGCGGATTCCAATATCCATTTATCAGACAGTTCATTGGCCGGAGAGCAAATGCCCGATTCTCAGGTGAATGCACAGAAGAATGCGCCGGCTGATGCCGTGACCGGGAAGAGGATTGCGGCAACACCCGAAAAATCTTCCTTGGATATTTCCAGAATTTTATTGGTCAATGAAACAGGTGGATTGGATCTGGTATATGTGGACAGAAAACTGAAGGATACGATTCGTTTGTTCATGCCCGTTATAAACAAACAACCTTCCGGCGAAAAGAAGGCTAAGGTCATTTATCAACCTGCCCAAAATGATACTTCTTCTCTGACCATAACTCCTACTATTGTCAATGCGCCACAAACGGTACCGGTAACTGCTGAGCCGAAAAATGATTCACCCAGCATTGCGGATAAAATTACAGAAGCTCCATCACAGATTCAAAGTACGATTGAAAAAGACTCAATCCGGAAGCCTGAAGTACAGGCCGATGATTCATTAACTAAAGCAGACACACCAAAGAAGGAAGATACTTCTGTTTCGCAAACGAAGACGGCTCAGGTGATTTATTCTCCTGTAGTCAATTCGGACTGTAAGGAAGTGGCTACAGAAAAAGACTTTCTTAAGTTGAGAAAGAAAATGGTGACTGAAGTGGGAGATGACAATATGGTAGAGGCGGCACGAAAATTTTTCAGAAAAAAATGTTATACGGTAGAGCAGATACGCGAGCTTTCTTATATCTTTTTGTATGATGAGGGGAAGTATAAATTTTTTGATGCAGCCTATCCGTATGCGTCTGACTCCAATCAATATTTCACCCTGGAATTTCAATTGCACGATCCATATTACATCAACAGGTTTAAGGCGATGATTCATAAATAATAGTATGCCCAGGTATTTCTTAGAAGTGGCTTATGATGGAACGGAATATGGAGGTTTTCAGATTCAGAACAATGCTGTGACCATTCAATCTGAAATTACAACCGCCCTGAAAGTATTTTACAAAAAAAATTTTGAACTCACCGGCTCTTCCCGTACCGATGCAGGGGTGCATGCCCATCAGAATTTCTTTCATTTTGATTCTGAAAGTGAATTTCCCGATCCTGCCGGCGATGTGTACAATCTGAATGCAATTCTTCCGGAGGATATCGTTGTGAAAAGTTTTTTCCGCGTCAGTGATGACGCGCATTGCAGGTTTGATGCACTTTCGCGGGAATACCGGTATTTTGTTTATAGCAAGAAAGACCCATTTTTCAGGGGCACCGCCTTTTATTACCCCTATGCACTTGATCTTGCAAGGATGAATGAGGCTGCTGCCTTACTAATGCAATATGAAGATTTCACTTCTTTTTCCAAAAGAAATACACAGGTAAAAAATTTTGTTTGCAAAATAAGCTTAAGTGAGTGGCAAAGGGAAAATGAGCTGCTTGTTTACCGGGTTGGCTCCAATCGGTTTCTGCGGGGAATGGTAAAAGGGCTTGTGGGAACAATGCTTCGGGTAGGGAGAGGGAAATTGTCTGTCAGTGATTTCCGGAATATTATTGAAAGAAAAGATTGTTCGCTTGCTGATTTTTCAGTGGCATCGAAGGGTTTGTTTTTGATGAGAGTAAATTTCCCGGATTATGCGGGGAATCGATGATACTTTATTTATCTTGAGTAATGAAAATTATTGGAGAGCGAAAGGCTTCCTTAGTATAAACCAAACATCATGTCATCCAAAGAATTTTTTACCACCACGGGCGAAAACCTTCTGAATAAAATCAAAGAACTGATCAATGAAGGCAATGTACGCCGCATCACGATTACCGAAAAATCAGGAAAAGAACTGATGAGTTTTCCACTCACCATTGGTGTCGTAGGCGCGGTACTTGCTCCTGTGCTTGCAGCCATCGGCGCACTCGCAGCACTGATCGGTGAATGTTCGATTACGGTGGAGAGGGAGGAGGATGAGAAGAAACCAAAAGAATAAATTCCTGCAATCAACTTCTATTTATTTAATGAATTCAATCGCTTTTATTTTCAGGCAAGTGCTTTAATTCATTTTTGATGTATCCCATATCTGATTTGAAATGCTACACTTAGCTTTCGTTCTTGCTAAAAACTTTCCAGAAATCGGAAATTTTGACTTTGGTGGTAATCTATTTTCGCACCCTGTAAAGCCGGTATTCTTATTGTTTTGATAACGGATACGGCTGTATAATCCCAGATCAAAAATTAGTATTATTTACCGCGTCGGTTGGATTTTGTATGAAACTAACTGTATAAAAAAGCAATTATGGCACCATCTGCTGAAAGCAAGACAAAGCGCAATTCATGGAAGTCTGTCCGAAAATTTTTTAATGACATTCATCTCTGGATGGGTATTGGTAGTGGGCTGATTCTTTTTGTCGTTTGCCTGAGTGGTACGATTTACACTTTCAGCGATGAGATTCAGGAAACGCTTTCTCCCGAATTGGTTCATGTAGTATCCGAACCGGGGGCGCCGGTTCTTTCTGTAGAAACGATTGTCGGGAGAGTGAAAGCGGAGTTTCCGGGTGGCACAGTTTCTTCTGTGTCTATCCCTGCTGACCATGAAAGGCCCTATCGTGTGGTGTTGAAGAAGGAAGGTGAAGAAAGAGGGAAAAGTTACCGTGTCAATCCTTATACAGGGCAGGTAATGAGTGATGCAAAACCAAAAGGCGCATCCTTTTTTACCACTATGTTCAGATTGCATCGCTGGCTCTTACTGGACTCATCTGTCGGACGTCCCATCGTAGGATGGGCAACGGTGATTTTTACTTTAATTCTTCTGACAGGCCTTGTTATCTGGTTTCCGGTCAGGATCAAAGGATGGAAGAGAGGGCTTAGTATAAAGGTCAATGCAAGATGGAAAAGGATTAATCACGATCTGCACAATGCGCTTGGATTTTATGCTTCACCGCTTTTGCTGGTAATGGCACTCACCGGACTGGTTTGGTCGTTTGGTTGGTATCGTGATGGAATGAGCAATGTATTGGGTACTAAAGTTTTCAGCGCCAAACCAACAGCTTTCTTTTCGGATACAGCCAGCAAAGGGACAACGCCGGTTACGATTGATGAACTCCTGAAAGCGGCAGACAAAGCGCTACCGTATGAAGGTGATAGGCGATTGGTTTTCCCTGCGGACGAACAGGCTGCTGTGGTATTTACTAAAAATAAAACCGGCTTCTTTGCACCGGCGGCAGGTGATAAAGTTTTTCTGGATCAATACACCGGTAAGGTACTCGGAAAAGAAATATTCTCAGAAAAGCCATTGAACGAAAGGATTGCTGCCTCCATAAAACCATTGCATGTAGGAAATGTGTATGGCACCTTTTCCAAAATAATTTATTTTATTGTGTGTCTGATAGCCACCAGCCTTCCGGTCACTGGCACGATCATCTGGATCAATAAACTCAGAAAGAAAAATAAGCGGACAGGAAGCAGTAAGAATTTACAAAGGCCTGTGTTGAAGAAAGACGTGCTGGTTGAACAGGCAGTGGTGGTGTAATTATTCATTATTTGAGATTTTTATCAAACAGGTTTTTTGGGTGTTCTTATACCAGGCATGAGTGTTGAGTAAATCGACAATCATACCGGGTAGTTCTACATGGATTGGCTGACTCGTCTGCCCGGTATCTGTGTAGGAAATTGCAATGGTTAGAGGCAAAGAAGTCTTTTGAAATATCAGGTTAGGAATCATTTTTAGTGTGAAGTACTATGAAGGCAAAGATACGATGGTGCACAGAGGCCATGCTGCATATCTGCGCCAGGTTGAAAACTATCAAGTTTAAATTTAAGAAAAAAGGATTGCAGGAATTTAAAGATGGTTGAAAGATTTCGGCTAAAGCCGGTTGAGATGGTGGTCTTATGAATCCTCCAGCTGAAGCTGGAGAGAATTCAAAGTACAAAATAAAATGAATGAATGAATTGGGGAAAGTGAATTACCGCATGCTTCACAGTGAAAAGAATTCAGCTTATTCAGATTCTGAATTACCGCAAGCTTTAGCCTGTGGTAAAAAAATAATAGCCCCAAAAGGCTTTAGCCAAACTGAAAATGACACAGAAATACAGCCAGAGCAAAGGTGCAAGGGCGTATCTGTGCCGGAAATAGATTGGAGTTCTGCTACTTTTAGAAATTATGTAGATGGATATTTTGAATGAACGAAGTAATACAATGGCACAGATACGCTGATGCACAGAGGCCAGGCTGCATATCTGCGCCAGGTTGAGAGTAAATCGACAACCATACCGGGTAGTTCTACATGAATTGGCTAACTCATCTGCCTGGTATTTGTGCCGAAAATTGCAATGGTTAGAGGTAAAGAAGTTTTTTGAAATATCAGGTTAGGAATCCTTTTTATTGTGAAGTACAATGAAGGCACAGATACGCTTTGGCTGTAAAATTCATGTTGAATATCTGCTCGTGTTTGAGTCCGCTCTTTTCAGGACGATACATTTATTCCATTAAGTAAAATGAAGGCACAGAAAGGCGCGATTACAAACGTGATTTGCAGATTGAGGACTATTTACTTCAGAATGTCATTTTTTAGAAAGTGAGCGATGAATAGGCAGGAATCTATACGAAGCATAATAAAAAAAATATGAGTTCTCAAACCTGCGATGGATGCGGCTTTTGGAAAAACTTAACTATCAAAGTGAAAAAATATTTTGTCTGTAAACCTTACCTCCTATATCTTTGCACTCCGCTTGAAAAAAAGCGGTAGTTCTTTAAAGTAAAAAGTCAGTCTGAAAAGTGAATGAAATTAAAAAGTCTGAAATATTTTTTGGCTGAATAAAATAGCAACCTTACCTTTGCACTCCATTTGAAAAAAATGGCAGTCAGATAAGGCTGAAAGATCTTTGAAAGTTTGGAAGTAACAGCATCGTTTTCTGCTTGAAAGAGCAGGGAACAGCAAGGTAAATTTTAGCGTAACAAATTAGATTTTTGACGTTAATTTTCTAAGAGAAAATTTTTAGTCAGATCAAACAACATTTACAATGGAGAGTTTGATCCTGGCTCAGGATGAAC
>CAYXAL010000034.1:1784-27639 GCA_964463015.1 uncultured Ginsengibacter sp. | reverse complement strand
GAGACGGGTTCGAGTCTCTCTACGGTCGTAGAGATCCGCAAAACGCCTCACTTTTTGTGGGGCTTTTTTGTTTATGGCTTTTTACGTTTACATATTGCAAAGTGAAATGGATGGGACATTTTACAAAGGTTCAAGTCAGGATCCCATTCGCAGGCTTAAAGAACATAATGATGGGTTAAGCCATTATACCAGTACCAGAAGGCCCTGGAGATTAGTGTATGTGGAAGAACTGCCATCAATGAAGGAAATGCTCATCCGGGAAAAAAAGTTAAAGAGAGGGAATAAAGAGTATTTTGAAAAGCTCTTCAAGAGCAGTAAGAATATTCTCCATCGGTTCTTGTTCTTACATGAGAAATGAAATTGAATCTAACCCAATTAGGCAGAATTAGTACTTTGATACCTTCAGGGAAATTATTCTGAATGAGACAAAGTAAAATTTCGCATTCTATTCATTTAACCTTTCGGTTATTTTAAAGGCAGGTTATCAGGTCAGTTCTAATATTATGCTTATTTGTACAATACACCCAAAATTGTATAAATGAATACGAAATAATTTTCTATATTTTTGCGTTCGCATACAGTGAAAAAAATCTTTGCTGCCATATTAGCCGTTTTGTATCTGTTCACCACCGGTGCTACAATCAATCTGCATTATTGCATGGGCAAACTGGTAGATCAGAGTTTGTTTGATAACCATTCCGAACAATGCAGTAAGTGTGGAATGGAAAAATCTCAGCAGAGCAAAGACTGCTGTAAAGACGAACATAAACAGCTGAAGGTCAATAACGATCATTACACACCCGATCTTTCCTTCCAGAAAATTCAATTGTTTTCTGATGTACTTCCTGTCGCTTTTATAGATGTACCTGTCAGGTATTCTTCCATCAATGAAGAAAACCCTCTCACCAATGCACCACCCCGAAGTTGGGACGTTCCTATTTTCAAGCGCATCTGCGTTTTCCGTATTTGATACTCCTGTCTTTTTTGAACCGGGCATAGTGATGCCGGGCTAATGGCATTTTTATATGCCTGTCACTTTTTTTTATTATCAAAAAAATCAATTTATGAAATCAATCCAATTCATACTCATTGCAGCATTGACAATGGTTACAGTACCATTGATCGCACAACAAACACCTTTATCCAAAACAGATACAATTAAAGTGTATGGTAATTGTGGTATGTGCAAAAACCGTATTCAAAAGGTATTGAAGATAGATGGCATTCAAACCGCCGATTGGAATAGGGAAACGAAGTTGTTGGTGGTGAATTATGATCCTTCAAAAATCAGCAATGACAGTATTCAGAAAAAAATTGCAGAAGCAGGTCATGATACGGAGAAGTATATGGCGGATGATAAGGTGTATGAAAACCTTCCGGGGTGTTGTCACTACGAAAGAAGAAAAACCATTGATGCAGATCCAACCAGATCACACTGATTAACCCATTTGTTTTATGGTACACCGATTAATAGAATGGTCGTTGCGAAACCGGTTTCTGGTGTTGATTATCACAGCCGGATTTTTTGCCTGGGGTATTTTTTCAATAAAAAAGAATCCCATTGATGCAATACCTGACCTGTCCGAAAACCAGGTGATTGTTTTCACTGAATGGATGGGACGTGGTCCACAATTGATAGAAGACCAGGTAACCTATCCATTGGTGACCAACCTGCAGGGGTTGCCGCGTGTAAAATATGTCCGCGCATCTTCCATGTTTGGTATGAGTTTTATCTATGTCATCTTTGAGGATAATGTAGATATCTATTGGGCAAGAGAGCGGGTGCTGGAACGGCTGAGTACAATTTCCAGAAACCTTCCTGCCGGTGTGAGTCCACAATTGGGGCCGGATGGTACCGGTGTAGGACATATTTTATGGTACACACTCGATGCCCCCGGTATGGACCTGGGAGAGCAAAGAGCTCTTCAGGATTGGTACATCAAGTTTGCCTTGCAGAATGTAAAGGGTGTCAGTGAAATTGCCTCCTTTGGTGGGTTTCAAAAACAATATCAGATTACATTGGATCCAAACAAACTTTTGTACTACAAACTTTCTGTGAGCAATGTCATCAATGCAGTCCGGTCAAATAATAATGAAACAGGAGGCAGCAAGTTTGAATCGAGCGACATTGGCTATGTGATTAAAACATCAGGTTTTTTGAAATCGATTGAAGAAATTCAAAACATCCCTCTTAAGACGGAAAACGGCATCTCCATTCGTATTGCAGATGTAGCCAATGTACAGACCACCGGTGAGACCCGGCTGGGTATTTTTGATCAGAACGGTGAGGGGGAAAGAGTGGGTGGCATCGTAGTGATGCGTTATGGCGAAAATGCCAACGAGGTCATCGATGCTGTAAAGGCAAAGATGCTGGAAGTTGCAAAAGGATTGCCTGATGGGGTGAAGTTTGATATCGTATATGACCGGGGTAAACTGATAAAAGATTCTATCTCTTCCATCAGGAATACCCTGATCGAAGAAATGATTGTGGTGTCCCTTGTTGTCATCGTCTTTCTCTTTCATTGGCGAAGTGCATTGAGTATTGTGATTCAGATTCCCGTGACCATTGCTATTAGTTTTATTTTATTGAATGCATTTGGTATTTCCTCCAATATCATGTCGCTTACCGGAATTGCAATTGCCATTGGTGTAATCGTGGACAATGGAATCATCATGAGTGAGAATGCCTATAAACATTTGGCCGACCGATACATCCACTGGCAACAACAAACAAAACCTTAAACCGGATTTATGTTCAGACGAAAAAAAAATAAAGAGAAATGGATTACCGAAGAGGAACGTCTTGCCATCATAGAAAAATCGAGCAAACAGGTTTCCAGAGGTGTCTTCTTCGCAACCGTCATCATCATTACCTCTTTTCTCCCGGTGTTTTTACTCACCGGCCAGGAGGGTAAGATGTTTCATCCGGTAGCCTATACCAAGACCTTTATAATGGTTGTAGATGCTTTGTTGGTATTGACTCTTGCTCCGGTGTTGATTTCATTTTTCATGAAGGGGAAGTTCAGGCCGGATCATGCCAATCCAGTAAACAGGTTCCTTGAGAAAATTTATACACCGATCATACATTGGGTGATGAAATGGCGCAAGACTACACTTGCAATAAATATCCTTGCCTTGCTGGTTTCCATTCCTCTATTGAAAAGTCTGGGTACAGAGTTTATGCCACCGTTGGATGAACAAAGCATTTTATTTATGCCCGTAACCCTTCCTGACGTATCCAACTCAGAAATCAAAAGAATCCTGCAGGTTCAGGATAAGATTATTAAATCAGTTCCAGAGGTGGATAAGGTTTTGGGCAAAGCGGGCAGAGCAAATACAGCCACAGACAATTCTCCCATCAGCATGATCGAAACAATTATCATGTTGAAACCGCATAAGGAGTGGAGAAAGGGAGTTACCAAAGCAGAAATTATCAAAGAACTCGATGCAAAACTTCAGGTTCCGGGAGTGGTGAATGGATGGACTCAGCCCATTATCAACCGGATCAATATGCTCTCCACGGGTATTCGAACAGATGTGGGCATCAAAGTTTTTGGCCAGAGTCTGGATACAATTGCAAATGTTTCAGAGCGTATTAAGTCAGCATTGGAAGGCACTCCGGGCATTTCAGATTTGTATGTAGAGCCGATCACAGGAGGTAAATATCTTTCCATCGATATCCGGCGTGAAGATTTGGGAAGGTACGGACTGAATGTAGATGACGTAAACCAGGTTGTCGAAACAGCATTGGGCGGCGCTCCGGTGAGTCAGACGGTAGAAGGGCGTCAGCGTTTTGCCATCAGTGTCAGGTTAGCGCAGGATTTCAGAAACAGTATCGAAAAAATCAAGAGGATTCCACTTCAGTCTTCTGCATTTGGCGAGGTACCGCTCAGTGCAGTGGCCGATATTCATTTTGAAGAAGGGCCTCCAATGATTAATTCTGAAAATGCATTATTGCGAGGTGCGGTATTATTTAATGTAAGAGACCGGGACCTGGGCAGCACAGTAAAAGAAGCGATGGAAAAGCTTAATGAACAGAAAGGTATATTACCTTCCGGATATTTTGTTGAGTGGAGCGGACAATATGAAAACCTCATCAGAGTTCAGCAGACTTTAATGTGGATTACTCCGATTGTACTTTTTATCATATTCTTTTCACTCTATTTCGCCTTTCATTCCATCCGTGAAGCGTTGCTTAGTCTTATCACCATTCCATTCGCATTGATAGGAGGTGCGTACATTATTTATTTCTGGGGCGTGAATCTATCGGTGGCGGTTGCTGTTGGTTTCATCGCTTTGTTTGGTATTGCAGTGGAGACAGGTATTGTGATGGTGATCTATCTTAATGATGCCATGCAACAACTTATCAAGATCAAAGGTAACTCCTCCCAAACCATCACCAGAGCCGATCTGAAACAATATGTGATCATGGGTGCAGCCAAGCGCTTACGGCCCAAGATTATGACAGTCTGCGTATCACTCTTCGGACTTGTCCCCGTATTGTGGGCAACCGGTGTAGGAACAGATGTGATGAAGCCGGTCGTATTACCGATGATCGGAGGTGTATTTACTTCGGCCATACACATATTGCTGGTGACACCATTGATTTTTTTAATGACAAAAGAATATGAACTGCGTAAATACGGTAAACTCGAAATTTATGATGTCAAACATTAAGAATATAAAACTTATTTGGGGCTGCCAACTATTTGGTCATACTTCAGCTTTGGTTCCGGCTATCCGTTTCAAGTCCGCCGCAAAGCCCATTGGCAAAGGGCTCAGCGGGCCTTCCATTGTTATCCGGCAGCCTCCCGGCAATGTAATATCAAACAGGCTGATTCACAGAATATATGGAATATGGTTTTTTCTGATTGTATCCATCTTCTTCAATCCGGTTTCGAATGTGCAGGCACAGTCAAGAGAGTTGCTGACTCTTGGCGAAATCATTCAGCGGATTGACAGCAACAATATTGCTCTGAAAACATACGGATACAAAGCGGATGCATACCGGCATAGTGCCGATGCCGTCACAGCCTGGATGCCGCCCATGGTTGGCCTTGGTACATACATGATGCCTTATCCGTTTCAGAAGATTATGGAAGGTGGTGACAGAGGTTCTGTGATGCTGAGGGTGGAACAGGAGTTTCCAAACATGAAGAAGTTGCATGCAAAACAGAAATACATTCAGTCACTGGGTGGAATAGAATCTATGTCCAGAGAAGTGAAGCTGAATGATCTGAAAGCACAAGCAAAGACACAATACTTCAATTGGTTGATTGCATTGAAAAAGATAAAGGTGCTGGAAGAAAATGATAAGATTCTCAAAATGATGAAAAAAATTGAAGAGGTCAGATTTCCCTACAACCAATCTCAGTTGAGTACGGTCTATCGTGCAGAAGCGGAGATACAGAAGAATCAAAACATGATGCTGATGCCTCAGGGCGACATTGCCCGCGCAAAAGCCTACCTGAATTCTTTGATGAATTGTCCGGGTAATACTGACTTTGCCATTGACACCATCTTCAATCCTGAATTTACTCCAAAGACATTGTACGATACTTCAAGTCTTGCCTCCCAAAGAAAAGATGTGTTGAGAATGAACGAAAGTATTCATTCCATGCAATTGAATATTGAAGCTCATAAACTCGAGAGAAAACCAACATTCAGTATTCAGTTTGATCACATGTCGCCCCTTACAGCCATGATGCCACAGGCATTTAGCGTGATGGGCATGATGACCATACCCATCGCTTCATGGTCTAGAAAAATGTATCAGTCAGAAATAAAGTCCATGCAATCTGAAATCAATGCGATGCAAAGTGAGAGAGCAGCTATGCTACAGGAAACCCAGGGTATGCTTTTTGGGATGCAGGCGCAGATACAAACTATGCAACAAAAAATACTATTGATGGAGGAGAAAGTAATTCCGGCTTTGCAAAAGACTTTTGACGCTTCCTTTATTTCTTATCAGGAAAACAAACTGGCGCTACCTGCAGTATTGGAAAACTGGGAGGCGCTGAGTATGATGCGGACAGATGTGGTAGATGAAAAACAAAAATTATTTCAAATGATTGTGGAATATGAAAAAGAAATTTATCAATAAGTGGTTCATTGGCCTGGCAATGGTGCTGTTTCTTTTTTCATGTGATGTGAAGAGAGAATCAAACACTGCTGCTTCTTCTGCACATAACCATGTAGCACACATGCAATATACCTGTCCCATGCACCCACAGATCATCCGTGATGAGCCCGGCAAATGCCCGATTTGCGGAATGGATTTAGTGCCGATGAGTACCTCCAATGAATTGCATCTGGATAGCAGCCTCAGCACATTGCTTAAACCTGTGAATGAGCAGATCATATCTTCCATTGCTACCATCAATGCAGAGGGCGGTAGCCGGATTTTTAATATGAATGTTCAGGGTGTAGTCGCCTATGACGCCCGCGATCAGCAAAGTATTTCCAGCAGGGTAGGCGGTAGAATCGAACGAATGTATATTAAGTATAACTATCAACCTGTACGAAAAGGGCAGCTCATTATGGAGATCTATTCGCCGGATATTGTTGCTGCCCAGAGAGAACTTATTTATTTAAGCAAGTCTGCAGATGATGCCGGTTTAATCCAGAAGGCACGGCAGCGACTGCTTCTACTCGGAATGCAACCTGCACAAATTAATCAGATTGTCAACAGTGGAAAACCCTATTACCGCCTGCCTGTATTTAGTAATGTGAGTGGGTATATCGTTGAAAAAAATAAAGGTGGTGCATTGTCAGTTGAAGAATCAAATGCGTTACCATCGGTTGAAGGAATGGGTGGAATGAACGATAACTCAACAGAAGTGATTAGTACACCGTTACCTTCGTTTGATGCAACACCCGTCATGATCAGGGAAGGGCAGTATGTGAGTGCAGGTGAAACACTTTTTACTGTGTACAAAGACAATAGCCTGGTGGCTGAGTTTTCTATTGATCCGCCACTTGCATCTGAGATTAAAGTGGGGCAAAAGATGGTCTATTATCCTGTCGCGGATTTGCATGATGTAAAGACGGGAGTGATTGGATTGATAGAGCCTACTCAAAGGAATGGCAGAACTTTCTCTGTGGCAAGAATGTATTTGTCGCAATCGAATCTGCGGCCCGGACAATTGCTTTCTGCGAAAATTCCGGTGGTTCTCAATCATACTTTTTGTTTGCCTGAAAAGTCGGTGTGGCTTTTGGGAACAAAAGCAGTTGTTTTTAAAAAGGTGAATGGTGTCTTTATTCCTGAACAGGTTCAGACAGGATTAAAAACCGAGGGCCTGATAGAAATTAAAAGCCAGATTGGAGATTGGGAAATAGCAGCAAATGCAAGTTTTCTCGTGGACAATGAGAGTTTTATACGAACAACTTCAAAGAATCAGCAATGAACAACCTGAAAAGAATATTTTTATTTCTCCTGTTGGTATTTGTTCCAGTCGCCGGAATTATTTCATGCGAGAATAAAAGTAAGGCAAAACAACAAGCCTCAGAAATAAAGGTAAAACAAACATATACCTGCTCCATGCATCCGCAGATCATCCGGGATGAACCGGGTACCTGTCCTATTTGCGGAATGGATCTGGTACCGTTTGATAAAAGTAATGTATCGAATTTCCTGACATTAAGTGTTCCTCAACAAGCATTATCAAATATTATCACAGACACCATACGCGCCGGTTCATTCACATCCTCTAAAAGGCTCAATGGAAGATTGATGGTAGATCCTTCTCAATCAGAATTTATTTCAAGTCGTGTTGCGGGAAGGATTGAGGCGCTGTATGTGAGGCAAACCGGAGTGCCTGTTCGAAAGGGGCAACCCTTGTATAAAATATATTCAGAACAATTGGCGGCTTTGCAACAGGAGTATCTGGTAACTGTTGCACAGGCGACCCAATTTCCGGATGATAAAAAGTTTCAACAATTGGCCGATGCAGCCAGACAAAAACTTTTGCTGTACAACCAGAGCGAATCTCAGGTCAGGCAACTGAAAGCGAACGGACAAACGAGCCCTTATGTGACTTATTCTTCACCTGCTGATGGCGTGGTGTCAGAACTTTTTGTGACAGAGGGGCAGTATGTTGGAGAAGGTTCATCGGTCATGAGTCTGGAGTCTTATCACACGATTTGGGTGGAAGCCGATCTTTATCCGTCGGAAGCAGGTATTATCAAAAAGGGAGATCTTGTTACAGTAAGCGTTTCGGGTTTTGAAAGTGAACCTCAAAAAATGAAAGTCGATTTTATTTCTCCTGCAATTCAATCGGGAAATCAGGTAATAACCATTCGTGGTAGCATTCCCAATTCGCACAATCAATTGAAGGCAGGTATGCAGACATCTGTAGAATTGCCCGTTATCAATACGTCAGCCGCTATCACGTTGCCGGTAGATGCTGTGATTCATGACAGCAACGGATCACACATCTGGGTAGAAACAGGTGTGGGGAAGTTTGAACCCAGAATGGTCAATACAGGTGATGAAAATGATAATCGTGTGGAGATCACCAAGGGTGTACAGAAGGGGGATGTAGTAGTGGTATCCGGTGCCTATCTTCTCTACAGTGAATTTGTACTTAAGAAAGGAAAGGATCCCCTGGCAGACCATCATCATTAATCCGTAAACAATCTTTAATTTTTATAAAAACAAAACACAATGAAACATTTCGTAAAATCAGCAATTCCGTTAATCGCAGTATTTTTTTTATTCTCATGTTCAGAAAATGGGAATAAGGAAAAGAAAGCAGAAACCGGTAATCATGAGCACAACACGACCGAACAACCTCAGGCCGCCGCTACCGCTAATCCTGTGTTGAAAAATGATAAACTGAATGCGGTGTATCAGCATTATGTACACCTGACTACTGCGCTTACAAACAGTGATGTGGCAGAAGCAAAAATTGCAGCAAATGCCATTGAAGCAGGTGCGAAGAATCTGGAAGGCACAGAAAAAATTGTATCGTTTGCATCAAAAATTTCCAATGCTTCAGACATTGAAGTACAGAGAACAGAGTATGCCGAAATGACTTCCAATCTGGCGTCATTGATTAAAAAGGACGGATTATCCAGTGGTGAACTGTATTTGGAATTTTGCCCGATGGCGTTCAATGATAAGGGAGCCGCCTGGATCAGCAACAGTAAAGAAATCCGCAACCCTTATTTTGGAGGTAAGATGCTTACTTGCGGACAGGTGCAGGAGACAATTAAATAGTGGTGTTTATAGAACGAATTTGGAAGCGTTGACTTACCAGGCCATTGACTGAAAGATGTCGTGGCTTTTTTTGTTATTCTGAAAATATTTCCCTTGATATACGTTAACCTTTTGTATTGAACGGAAGGTTGAGAATTTGTATGAATACTCTGTTGCTCATTCTCTGGTTATAGAGATGTTAAGACGCTATTTCTTTCAGACCTTATTAATTTTGCCGGGCAAAATCTTTTTATTCTGGAATGTAGATTTTACCTTTGCGGGCAATGAAATTTTTAGCATCCATCATGGCAGTTTTGATTCTGGCATTGAGTATAATGCCTTGCTCTGATACGCATGCGGAAACTTCCGGGAATTCAAAATCCGAAATTACTTCTCCCATTCATCAGCATAATACACATGAAGATGCTTGCTCTCCTTTCTGCATTTGCAATTGCTGCGCGGGAGCTTCACTCTATCTTTCCTTTGTAAACGATATTTCAATAACCACTTTGCCGGAATCTTCATTTACCGGTAAGGTTGATTCAGCGGTATTTGATATACCCTATCCTGTGTGGCAACCTCCACAGTTGATTTAATTTCTCTTTTATTTATTGTAATGCTCTTCCAATGAGGACAGGAAGCATTAAATGATTTCTTAATGGAAAAATTATTTCGATGTTAAACAGGATTATCCGATTCAGTATTAAAAATAAACTCGCAGTGGGTGTCATGACGATTGCGTTGATCGTCTGGGGCATCTGGAGCGCCGGGAAACTCCCGATAGATGCACTGCCTGATGTGACGAACAATCAGGTGCAATTGATTACCAAAGCGCCAACCCTGGCTGCTCAGGAGGTTGAACAATTCATAACTTATCCCCTGGAAAAATCAATGGCCAATCTGCCGGATGTGATTGAGATGCGGTCGTTTTCAAGATTTGGCCTCAGTGTGATTACCATTGTCTTTAAAGAAAATGTGGATATTTATTTCTCGAGGCAACTCATTTCAGAAAAACTCAAGGAAGCTGAGGAACTCATACCGCCCGATATTGGTAAGCCGGAGATAGCTCCCGTGACCACAGGGCTGGGAGAAGTTTATCAATACGTAATCCATCCACGCAAAGGAAGTGAACAAAAATATTCGGCGATGGATCTGCGGACAATGCAGGATTGGATCGTGTCGCGACAACTTAATGGGATTCCGGGAGTAGCTGAAGTGACCGGATTTGGCGGCATCACAAAGCAATATGAGGTGGTAGTAAATCCGGCCATTTTAAAGGCAATGGATGTAACGATTCCTGAAATTTTTGATGCGCTCGAAAAGAATAATCAAAATACAGGTGGTGCTTATATTGACAAAAAGCCAAACGCTTATTTCATTCGTGCCGTAGGCCTTGTAAATTCCGTTTCAGATATAGAAAACATTTTTGTGAAGAAGCAATCCAATGGACTTCCCATAGTCATTCGTGATGTAGCCAAAGTACGGTTGGGTTCACCTCCACGATTCGGAGCGATGACGTATAATGGTGAGAAGGAAGTAGTAGGGGGCCTTGTACTCATGTTAAAGGGAGCCAACAGTGCAGATGTAGTAGCCAGGGTGAAAGAACGGATGCAGACAGTTCAGAAGTCATTGCCGGAAGATGTCGTGATTGAGCCCTTCCTCGATCGCACCAATTTGATTAAGCGTGCAATTGGTACAGTGGAAAGAAATTTGGTAGAAGGGGCACTGATTGTAATTTTTGTATTGATTGTTTTTCTGGGAAATATAAGAGCAGGATTAATCGTAGCCTCTGCCATTCCTTTGTCGCTGCTGTTTGCACTCGGCCTGATGAATGTATTTGGCGTATCGGCAAACCTGATGAGCCTGGGTGCCATTGATTTTGGCCTTATTGTCGATGGTGCAGTGATAATTGTAGAACATGTCTTGCACAAGCTTCATTATTCAGAAAGATTGACGGGAAGGCTCACACAAAAACAGATGGACGAGGAGGTGAGTGGCAGTGCCAGGCAGATGATGAACACCGCTGCTTTTGGTCAGATTATTATTTTGATCGTGTATATCCCGATTCTTTCTTTGCAAGGTATCGAAGGGAAAATGTTCAGGCCAATGGCGCAAACAGTAGGGTTTGCTATAATTGGCGCACTCATTCTATCGCTCACCTATATTCCGATGATGTCGTCCGTATTTTTATCGAAGAATATTTCACGAAAGAAAACATTTGCCGACAAGATGGTAGAATTTATCCAGGGGATTTATTCACCTTTATTAAAGCAAGCGATAAGATTTAAGTATGTTGCAGTAGCCGCTGCCGTGGGTCTTTTGGCTTTATCCCTGATTATTTTTAACAGAATGGGGGCCGAGTTTATTCCTACACTGGAAGAGGGAGATTATGCCGTTGAATTTGTATTGCCTCAAGGTTCATCGCTCTCTCAAACTGTAGAAACAGTATTACAGGCAGAAAAATTACTGAAAGAAAAATATCCTGAAATAAAAATGGTTGTAGGTAAAACCGGCTCTGCAGATGTTGCCACAGATCCCATGCCAATGGAAGCCTCGGATATTATGGTGATAATGAAGGATAAGAAGGAGTGGACAACCACTCACGATTTTTATGCGATGGCAGACAGCATTCGCGAAACTTTATCAGAGATTCCTGGCGTAGTGGCAGAGCCGAGTCAGCCGATTCAAATGCGTTTTAATGAGTTGATGACAGGAATCCGGCAGGATGTAGCAATCAAAATTTTTGGAGAAAATATGGATACCCTTTCGGCACTCGCAGACAGGGTTGCAGAGATCATAAAACCAATTGAAGGAATCACACAACCTCAGGTAGAAAGAGTCAGCGGACTTCCACAGATCGTGATTCAGTATGATCGTGCAAAGATGTCCGGATATGGATTGAATATTGAAGATGTCAATAATGTTATCTCCACTGCGTTTGCAGGCAAGGCAGCCGGACTGATTTATGAAAATGAAAGAAGGTTTGATCTGGCCGTCCGGTTAGATAGTATTCACAGAAATTCTATTGACGATGTCAGACAACTTTTTATTCCATCCGCAGATGGCAATCAAATACCGTTGGCGCAGGTTGCCGATATCTCATACAAAATGGGTCCTGCTCAGATAAGCAGGGATGATGGGCGGCGCAGGATATTTGTGAGTTTTAATGTGAGCGGTCGTGATGTGAAGTCTATTGTAAAAGAGGCACAAGAAACACTTGACAAAAAGTTGAAATTACCATCCGGGTACTTTTTAAGTTATGGAGGTACTTTTCAAAATCTGGAGCAGGCTTCAGCCCGCCTGATGGTGGCGGTACCTGCTGCTTTGTTGTTGATTTTTGTGATATTGTATTTTACATTTCATTCATTGAAACAGGCCACACTGATTTTTACGGCAATACCCATGGCTGCCATCGGTGGAGTATTTGCCTTGTTGATCAGAGATATGCCTTTCAGTATTTCTGCAGGCGTTGGTTTTATTGCTTTGTTTGGAGTAGCGGTATTAAACGGAATTGTATTAATCGGTACATTCAATCAGTTGGCAAGAGAGGGCATGACGGATATAATCCAAAGAGTGTATGAAGGCACTAAAATTCGAATGCGCCCGGTTTTAATGACAGCCACTGTAGCATCTCTTGGTTTTCTGCCGATGGCTATTTCTACCAGTGCGGGCGCTGAAGTACAGAGGCCTCTTGCGACAGTGGTAATTGGCGGTTTGATCACGGCTACGATTCTTACTCTTGTGGTGCTTCCTTTGTTATACATCATCTTTTCAAAATCCACGCATTCGAAAAATGGTACATTACCCAAAGTTGTTTCAGTGTGTCTGTTAACATTTTTGTCATCAACGGTTTGTGCTCAAAAACCTCAACAGACCTGTCGTATCACTTTTAGTGAGGCATACGACTCTGCATTGGTAGCCAACCTTCAGATAAGGGCAGGCGAATTGCAAATTCAAAGAAGCAATGTGCTGAAGAATACTTTTTATGATATTCCAAAGACAAGAGTATTTGCAGAGAATGAAGACATGAATCCGGAAGACCCCGGAGGTGTTTTAAAGATTGGATTGTCTCAGAGCATTGATTGGCCTGGTGTATATAAAGCCCGGAAAAGTCTATTGGCCGGGCAATCAAAATCAACAGAATTTTCACGGCAAATTCTGGAGATGGAAGTGAAGAAAGAATTGCAATCGGTGTATTACCAATTGTGGTACTTACAGAGTAAGCAATCTTTGTGGATGAGACTGGATAGTATCTATTCATCTTTGGCAAAGGCTGCATACCTCAGAGTGAGAACGGGGGAGAGTGCCGGATTGGACAGTATCGCTGCTCAGGCAAAGGCAAAGGAAGTCTCTGTTCAGCTCAATTTATTAGGTAGAGATATTGAGATCGAACAACAAAATCTAAAGAGAATATTAAATACCGATGTTGCGTACCTGCCTGTGGAGAATGAACTGCAAAAGGTGTTGGTACCGGTTTCACTTTTACATACCCCCTTCGACCAACATCCTGCAATTCAGTTGTCGCAGCAGGATATTGAAATTTCAGATGCAGAAATTGAGGTGGCACGGCAGAGCAGGAATCCAAATTTTGAGGGTAGATTTTTTTCGCAACGATTGTATGGTGTCAAAAATCCCTATACCGGATTTTCTGTTTCGATAGGAATCCCTCTACTTGGAAGCGGGAGCTACAGGAATAAAATCAAGGCTGCGGAAATAGAAAGAAATTACCGGCAAACGAATCTGGAGTACCGGAAGAGTTCAATGAATTCTGGGTACAATCAGGCATTGCAACAATTACAGAAGAATTCGGAAATGCTGAAATATTATGAAGCAACCGGGCTGATTCAGGCAGATGCAATACTTAAAGCTGCAAACATTTCCTATAGGGCAGGTGAGATAAGTTTTGCAGAACTCTCGCAGTTTGTCACGCAGGCAATCGATATTCAGAAAAATTACCTGGATATTCTGAATGATTTCAATCACGAAGCCATTCAATTAAATTATTACTTAAACGCAAAATGAAAATGAAAAAATATTTTTTGTCCATGATGATTGTAGGCCTACTTTATTCCTGCTCGAACAAGAGTTCTGAACCTGTTCAGGAAGAAGTTCATCAGGAGGAAGCCGGTGAAAATTTTGTCACTCTTACTGAGAATCAAATAAAAACTGCCGGCATTGAGTTGGGAAGTGTTGAACAAAAAGACCTTGAGAATTCAATTAAGGCCAATGGCTTTCTTAAAGTTCCAAATCAAAATAAGGCATTTGTCACTTCTGTAAATAGTGGAATTATTAAGACACTTCACATCCAGCCGGGTAGTTTTGTAAGGAAAGGTCAGGTGGTAGCAACTCTCGTAAACCCTGATGTGGCAGGCATTCAACAGCAATTGCAAACTGTAAATGCTCAGATACACCTGAATGAGATTGAATTAAAAAGACAACAGGATCTGGTGGAAGGCAATGCAGCACCACTAAAGAATGTACAAAGAGTACAAACTGAATTAACCACACAAAAGGCTACGCGTAATGCTTTGTTGAAACAATTGAATGCAATGGGTATTTCTTCCGCAGGGGTAGATAAGGGAAATATAGTTACATCTATCGCAATCATAGCACCTATCAGTGGTACAGTCAGTAATGTGACAGCACAGATTGGCTCGGATGTCACACCTTCTTCTCCCATTGCAGAGATTGTCAATAATTCAAAACTTCATCTTGACTTGTTTGTATTTGAAAAAGATTTGCCCCTGGTAAAGGATAATCAGATCATTCATTTTACATTGACCAACAATCCCGGGAAGGAGTACGATGCGAAAATTTATTCTATCGGTACTGCCTTTGCCAGCGATAGTAAATCTGTACCGGTACACGCCGAAGTAAATGGAGATAAATCAGGTCTCATAGAAGGAATGAGCGTGACAGCAGTGATCAGCATTGGGAGTAAGGTGGTTCCGTCCGTTCCGAATGATGCCATTGTTACCGTTCAGGGGCTGGATTATGTTTTTGTATTGACAGATAAAAAAGATGAACCCCACGGCAAAGAAGAGAAGGATAAGGAACCGCATAAAATGGACACGAATGAAGATGCAGGCCTGACCTTCGAAAGAGTTCAGGTGATAAAAGGTGTCACTGATGTAGGATATACTGAAATTATTTTTGTGGGAACACCTCCTCCTCCGAATGCGAAGATCATCACAAAGGGTTCATTCTTTGCATCTGCTAAAATGACGAATACAGAAGGGCATGCTCATTAGAGATTGTTTTATAGCTGTTTTTGCAAAAAGGATATTTGATTTTGATTAACCAATGTCGATTTTCCTACTTGCTTTTCCCGGTCAATTGAAATTCATTATTCGTCAACGATACGTATTAAAGTGGTAGGTGAGATGTCGTACAATGCTTTACAGCTTTAATAATGATGTTCCCTGTACCCTTGGTTTCAGGATTTTAATTTTTCAGAACAAGGGAGAGTCTTTGATGCGTTTTCCTGTATTTCTTTTTGAATAGCGATTAATTTCGACCAACTGCATTTTTTACGGACAAACGACAATCCTGCACAAGTTTAGCGCTGCTTTTTTAGTGTATTTTTAAATCTGAAAATGTTGAATTTTCTATCATGAAAATACATTTTAATTCTGGCCTCCAGAAATGTTTGCTCCTGTGCATTCTTCCACTCACAACATATTCGCAGATTACCAATAATAGTGTCATGGGGGTGGTTTCCTCAGACAAGGATGAATTATTGACAGGCGCTAATGTGATGGTCACTTATGAACCAATGAAGAGCAGTTACTCTACTTTGAGCAGAACAGATGGAAAATTTTATTTCTCTAATTTAAAATCCGGCGGGCCATATACCATTTTAATCACCTTTTCAGGGTATGAACAATTTGTAAAGAAAAATCTATATCTGGATTTTAATACTTCAGGTATGTTTCACGATTCCGCGAATAATGAAGTTGTGAATTTTGTTCTCCTTCACAAATCGACAATGTTGAAAGAGATCAAAGTGGCCCTTTCATCAGAGAGAAAAGATATTCCGGGAATTGAATCTTCAATTAATCACCAGCAACTTTCTTCACTTCCTACAATAAGCCGTAATCTTCAGGATTTTATAAGATTGGTACCGCAGGCAAAGGTGAATGGCGATGGGTTAATATCGTTAGCCGGTCAAAATAACAAATTCAATGCATTTTTTATTGATGGATCAGACAACAATGATATTTTGGGTGTCGCAATAAGTGGGATCAATGGGGGTCAGACGAATACACCGCCTGTGTCTATTGAGGTGTTGGATAAAATAAATGTTTTGCAGGCGCCTTATGATGTGCAATACAGCAACTTTACCGGAGGAAGTATTAATGTGATAACAAAGTCGGGCAGCAATGAGACGAGAGGATCGGTATGGTATTATTTCAGAAATCAAGACATGGCAGGTAAAGTTGGGGGCGCCGGGCTTTCGCCATTTTTGAACCAAACCTATGGAGTATGGATTGGTGGCCCTGTGAAAGAGAATAAATTATTTTATTTTCTATCCATAGAAAATCAGGTAGAAAGCAGGCCCCGGGTATTTGATTTTGCAGATTATAAAGGCAATAGCAACCTGCAGCAGGTAACAGAACTCAGTAACATGCTGCGCCAGGATTATGGCTATGATCCAGGCTCATTTTTGGAAGCAAAAGAAAAATTAAATGCTGTCAGAACTTTGTTTAAGTTGGACTTTAATCAATCAGTAAGAAATAAAATCACCCTTACTTACAGGTTTAACAAGGCTGATCTTACTTCGCCCAGGCAAACCAGCGGAACAATCATAGCGTTTCAGAATAACGGATTTAATGTATTGTCGCGTACTCATGCGGTTTCCTTTGAATGGAACAGGTTTTTTAAAAATGATTTTAATAACCATCTGCTAATTACCTATACGAATCAAAAGGATGACAGGCAATGGTTGGGTAAACCATTTCCGCAGGTATTAATATCGGATGGTCCCGGTAAAATTTACTTGGGGAGCGCCGGGGTTTCTCAACTAAGTCTATTCAACGGGAATGAGTTGACTATGATCGATATTTTAAAATTTTTTATTCATCATCATAATATTTCTGTGGGCTCAGATCTTAATCTTTGTAGAATTAATGATCTGAATGTGAATCCTTATTTCGGGTTTTACAGTTATAGCACTTTGAATGACTTTTTAAATAGCCGGAGTTCGTTTAATTACAGACGTTCCTTCCCTCTGAATAAAATATCCGGTGGTGATGATATCAATGTTGGCGCAAAATACAAGACATTTCGCCTCGGTTTTTTCATTAATGATGAAGTAAATGTCAGTGAGAGATTGAGAATTAGTGGAGGAGTACGAATTGATGGAAATGCTTTGCCGGATACATATAAAGGTGACAATTTTTTTAATGATACAGTAGTGAAGATTATTGAGCAATATTATGATCTTAATGGAACCAGATCCGGCAAGGCTCCACGTACCTCATGGTTTCTTTCACCCAGAATAGGATTTACTTATAAGATTCCTACTTCAGGAATAACTATTCAAGGAGGTGCTGGGTTCTTCTCAGGAAATATTTTGAATATATGGGTTTCTGATATGTTCAATAGCCTGATGGGTACAATCGACATCATACCCGGGATTCGATTTAATCCAGACCCATATCATCAACCCAATTTTGATTCTTTGGGAATAAATCCTGAATTGTCAAAAGGGGAAATCACGATCTTTTCAAAACATTTTAAATATCCTTCCGTATTTCGGAGTTCGTTAAGTGTGGAGAAAAAACTTCGTAAGAGGTGGGCCGTAGCATTAGAATTACTACTGACCAGAAATATTAATGAATGGAAAGTTACAAACGTTAATCTCTTGCCTCCACAGTATCGGACTCAGTTACCTGATGCCCGGTATGTTTATTTGCCGGGTGTTAATTGGAAAATCCCTCTGCTTCCCGACGGTGAAAATCCTTATTCAGCAATTTACCTTTTGACGAATAACCAATCCCGGAAAGGGTTTTCGTATAGTGCCACTATGAGTATAGAGAAATCAATCAGGGATAAATTCTCAATAATTGCCGCCTACACGTTTCAAAGATCAATGGCTTTGTTTGAGCCTTACTATAATGCCTCACCTGTCAGTACGCAATGGAAACATAATGAAACGGTAAATGGTAAGAACTTCACGACAAGATCTGTTTCAGATATGGATCTTGGGCATAGAGTGTATGTAAATCTTAATTACGGAATCGGTTATTTGAAAAACAGGATGTCAACTTCAATTTCAGTGTTTTATAATGGGCAATCCGGTCAACCTTTCAGCTATGTTTACAGCAAGAGCATGATCAATGACGATGGGACCAACAGCAATTACGACCTGATTTATATACCCGACAAAAAGGAACTGGATGAAATGGTTTTTATACCTGCTGTTGACAATAATGGAAGGAGCTATTCACCCCAACAACAAAAGGAACTTTTGAACAGCTATATTGAACAGGATAGCTACCTGAGAAAACACAGAGGGCAATTTGCAAAAAGAAATGGTGGACGCTTACCCTTTACAAATATTATTGACCTTCGGATCCAACAGAATTTTTCAATTAGGTTGTCCGGAAAAAAAACTACGATCAGTGCCATATTTGACGTTTTCAATTTTACCAATATGCTTAATCGCAACTGGGGTAAGAGCTATTTCCTCTCGAATGATAATTTTGCACTGATAAGATTTGCCGGTTATAACAGTATAAACCCTTTAATCCCTCAGTACCAGTTCATTCCTGCCGGGAGTAAACCTTACTCATTGCAGACCAGCACCGTACCCGGTGGAAGTGCAAGATGGATAAGCCAGTTAGGGATTAGAGTAAATTTTAATTGAGAATTTTATCTCGAATGGATCACTTCCATTACCTTTTGCTTATAGAGTCTTCCGATAGGAACTTCATTATTGCCTAACTGAATATTGGAGTTGGTATATCCTGTCATTTTTTCGATAGAAATAATAAACGAACGATGGATTCGTAAAAATTTATGTTCGGATAAAAGGTTTTCCATGTAGGCTATGGATTGCTTTACCAGCCAATTTTTGCCGGTGTTCAAAAATACTTTTACATAATCTCTCCAACCTTCTATGTAAAGTATCTCATTGACAAACACTTTGAGCATACTCTTGTCCACCTTAAGATATACAAAAGCATCGGGGTTAGACTTATACTCGGTAGGATGAATAATCGTTTCAAGCCCCATTCTTCGTTTTACCTTGTCGATCGCCTTTAGGAATCTTTCGAAGGAAACAGGCTTTACCAAATAATCGACAGCGTCCAGATCATAGCTATCCAATGCATAATTGCGATAGGCGGAAACAAAAACTACCCTGGGTGGGTGAGAAAGGTTTTTAAGGAAATCGGTACCTGATATCTTTGGCATTTTAATATCAAGAAACATTACATCTATCTGTTTTTCATGCAATACGTCCATTGCTTCTACAGCATTCTTACATTGGGCAACAATTTCTAAACCGTTTATATTGGCAATATGGGATTGTAAAACCCTTAATGCCTGCGGTTCATCATCAATAAGAAGACAGTTTAGCTTCATGTACGAATAATTTACACTGCATTCGCAATTGAAGAGGTCTTGGATTTTTCTGAAGATGGATATTGATCTAAATCCAGAAATAAATTTACTACAAAAAAATCACCTTCATCAGAAATTTTCAATGTATGTTTTCCTGGATATAAATAGTCCAGCCTTTTCTTCACATTTTCAATGCCAATCCCATTTTTAGAAACTACTTCCATTTCATCTTTGCTGTTTGAAATTTTGGCACGCAGCAGATTTTGTCTCACCGCAATATCCATGCTGATCCAGGATTTTTCAAATTGTTCGGCTATTCCATGTTTGAAGGCATTTTCCAGAAAAGGTAATAGCAAAAGCGGCGCAATCCATTTATTCCTGATGTCTCCTTCGAAATTTAATGACACTTCGAGATTCACATGCCTTTCCTTTTCCAGGTCAATGTAATTTTTCATGACATCGATTTCTTTTTCCAGCAGCACTTCATTTTCCATGCAATCGTAAAGCATATAGCTCAGAAGGGAAGAAAGTTTCAGAATCATCTGAGAAGTTTCGGAAGAATTTCTGAGGGAGTAAGCATAAATATTGTTGAGTGTGTTAAACAAAAAATGTGGATGTATCTGAGCCTTTAACAATTGAAGTTCAGCATTTACTTTTTCCTTTGCTGAATTCAGGTAATCTTTTTGTTTGTTCACCCAGAATTTAAATAATAGAACCATACTGCCAAAGCCTGCCATCAGATTCATAACTATATAACCGGCTGGTGCCCATGGATTGGGGTTTGTGTATGCAAAACCCGGATTCATTTTAGAATTCAGATATTGGGTAAGGTTAAAGAATACATATCTTCTGAAAAGATAATTGAAGAAATATCCTGCCACTGCCCATGCAAGAGCTATCAGAAAAAACTGATTGAGTTTTCCTTTCAATAGGTAATTTGGAATTAAAATGAACATGACCGGATAACAATAAATGATAAATGCTACGACCCAGATAGTGGATTGAATAAATTGTATAAGCCATGGCTGTTCTGGCACCTTATAAAGAAAGGAAAATACCAGAATGTTCATTGCCCAAAAAGTGAGGTGTCGCAAGAGCCTGTATCGTGGTGCGAATACAAATGGATTTTCAGTGTAGTCTTTCATATTGATAAACTTAAGTACAATTTTGTGTATAGTCAACGTTTTTGCCGAATAGGATTTTGAAGAACGACAGAAAGCAGGTTAGGTCGACAAACAACCTTGTTTTCACATAGGTTGTATTGGTCAGAAAAAGCTGTTTTATTTTATGGATAAGGCCTTTTGATCGATTTCCTGATTTTTTACTTGATATTCCTACCTACTTTTCCATAGCAAAAGTGCACATCTGCATTTTGCCAATCAATAAAAATGAGACACAATCCAAATACAGAAAATGGGAACCTTCATTCGCGATTAAGCGACTGCTATGGCTTTTTCTATCCGATTGAAAAGAATTTATTATTGATTCTGCTTTTAAGTTTTCTCCTTGCATACTGCAAAAAGGATAGGATAAAGGAACAGCCTGGAGGAGATGCACCGGTTGCTATGGCTGGTTCGGATACAACACTCAATATTTCAATACGCAAATTGATGTTAGATGGTAGCAGGTCTTATGATCCGGATGGAACCATTGTGAGTTATCATTGGAGCAAAATTTCCGGGTCTGAATCCTTTGAGCTGAAAGATCAAAACACAGCTAAATGCACAGTTAGCTCTTTGGTTGCAGGCACTTATCGGTTTGAGCTGAAGGTGACAGACAATTCCGGATTGACTGCCAGAGATTCAATTTCTATTACCTTGGTAGATATCAGGCCGTTGAATATTCTACCGGTGGCTGATGCTGGAATGGATACCACACTCACTCTTTCCTCCTGCACTGCGTATGCTGATCTTACTCTTGACGGGAGTAAATCCAAAGATGAAGATGGCGAAATAATACGCTACCAATGGTATAGGATCGTGGACGCCCCTTTACCTGTTTCAAATGAGGTATCGTTTGAAGCAAATTTTGCTCAGGCAGGTAGGTATATTTATGTGCTTGAGGTTACTGACGATAGGTATCTTACTTCGTCGGATACTGTGACGATTCATGTTGTAAAACCAAATGTGCCGAAGGAATATAATCTGGATATCGTGTTGAACGATACATTCAGGTTCTACAACAATTATTACTATTCTGATTATTTCGGCGATCCATATTATCATGATGTTGTTCAGGTAGATGGTATTTCAAGCACCGGGCCAATTGGGAATTTTTTCTTTGAAATAGAAGAATATGACGATACGGCTGTCAGCAGTTACCTCAATGCCACACTCTTTCTCCAAAATCAGGTTAATAGTTTTATTGGCGGAGATTTAAACCTGAGTTTTAAGAAACTAATTCAAAATGGAGGCGGCTCGTTTACCAGTTTGATGAAGGCTGGTTATGGTTCTGCCCAGGGATGTAATCAACAAATATTTAATGATGGGTTTAATCCTGTTCTTCTTAATGTATCTGGTTTTCTTACCATTATTTCCCGGGATAATAATGGTTATAAAGTCACAGGTATGCTAACCATGTATGTAAAGGGTAAAGCAGTTTTCTAAATTCCGGATTATGAAAAATTTCAGGATAATGTTTTTTATTCCGATGTTGGCTTTCATTTCCCTTTTCATTTCATGTCAAAAGGATAAGACCTGCGATGGCTGCGGAAATTATTATAGAAATAATCCTCCTTTCTGCTGTGCGGGGAATGATACGACAGTATATCTCCCGGTAAGTAATTTGTTATTGGATGTAGGAAAATCTTATGACCCGGATGGATTTATCAGCGAATATGAATGGACAAAGATTTTCGGACCTGAAACATACATTCTGAAAAACCCCAATTCAGCTAAATGTTTGGTTGATTCTCTTGTGCCTGGAAATTATGAATTTGAATTGAAAGTAACGGATGATGAAGGTCTTTCTGCCAGAGATACGTTGTGGATAGAAGTAAAATTCCCTGATCATAAGTACACCAGTAATGTATGTTTTTACTTTCGTGATCCGGGTGGAGCTTCTGGGTTTGTTAATTTCAGTTTTGCTACTACCTTGATTAATATAACAATTGATAGTTTGAGAGGTTCGCTTACAGGTTATTGGGGAGGTGGTAATTCGCCACGGTGCCCCTTTAATCGTGATTACAACATAGATGCAGGAGAAACTGGTGCATTTTTCGACCTGAATCCAGGGACTTATCAATGGAAAGCGGAAAGTACAATTACAGATATGTCCGGTTATCCCGGTGTTTCATCGGCAGCCGTTCAATTTTTCCGAACAGTTCATTCGGTCTCGGGGACAATTACCATTATTCCAGGCGATACATGTGTCAGTCAATTGATTGTGTTTCCATAAAAAATGAGAAATTGATAATTATAGGTTTATTTTAAATAAAGAAATTTAATGTTATCAATTCTATAAGTGAAATTCAAGTCATAAAATGTTGAATTGCCTCATCAAGAAAAACGCCCTGTGATGTGCAACGGCACCACAGGGCATTTCCTGATAGATAAAGGATAAATAGAGGATTTAGAAAATTCTTTTCAGGGGAATTTGAAAAACAGCCCCCATTTATTTAATTATCTAATCTGTCCGGATGCTTATTCATCAGGCTGTCACCAATTCTTCCTGCTTTACGAGTTGAACTTCTGCGAGTAACCTTATTTCATCACTTACTACTACGCTTCCTGCTTCGGTTACGGCATTCCATATAAGGCCAAATTCTTTCCGGCTGATTTTGCCGCTGATCGTAAATCCTGATTTTGTTTGTCCGTATGGATCTACAACAGTTCCGCCATGCTCTACATGCAGCGTTACAGGCTTTGTTATTCCACGAATGGTTAAGTCGCCGTGCACTTTTCCTTCATCGCCTTTGCCGGTATATTGGTGTCCTTTGAAATGTATTTGGGGATGATTTTCTGAATCAAAGAAGTCTGCAGACTTCAGGTGCGTATCTCTTTGTTCATTCTTAGTGTCGATCGATGCTATATCTGCTGTAAATTCAATCTTTTTTGCAGTATTGAAATCGTCAGTTTCTGTTTCCACCAAAATGTCAAATTGGTTAAAATGCCCCGTCACTGTTGTGATCATAAGATGCTTTACTTTAAACAGAACTTCTGAATGAGTAATGTCTGATTTCCATTGAATTGCCATAGTTATTTTGTTTTATGATTTGATAGTGCAAAGTTACCTTACCGGATTCCTGATGCCATTGATCTACCTCAATAAATGAAAGTCGAATAGCCACTGTAATAAATCCGGCAGTTGAAAATTTGAAATCGGATAGATTCGGTTGGATGAAAATGGTTAATTTGCTCATTTTATATTTCTTAATTAATAATCAATGAATAGATTTATTTTCTGCATTATGTTGATGATGCCGTATGTCTTCACCCTGGGGCAAGATTCTGTAACGGTTAATGATTACCGGAGGGCGCAAAGTATGCTGGGATCAAATACATTCCGTCTGGTGGACAATATGTCAATGAATCCGGAGTGGATAAATGGATCCGCATTCTGGTATTCCGAAGGCACTGATGGGAATACAATGTACTATTTTGTGGACGCAAAGAAAAAGAAAAAATCCTTATTATTTAGTGCTGAAAAGCTGTCTGCTGCATTTTCCGCAACCATAAACAATAAAATTTTTCCTAAGGATATTTCCTTGATGAACCTGAAGGTTTCTGATAATGGAAAAATATTGAACTTCCGGTTTCGGAATAAATCATGGAGTTATGATGCAGCCAGGAATAAGCTTACCGAAACAAAGCAGATTGCATCGGAAACCAATAGCCGAAGAGGCTTTGGGGCGGTGTCTCCTGATGGTACAAAGCGTGCTTTTATAAAAAATTACAATCTCTGGATCCGTGAGATGGCAACGGGCAGAGAGTATCCGCTTACAAAAGATGGTATAAAAGATTTCGGGTATGCTACCGACAATGCCGGATGGAAACATTCCGATGCGGCCATTGTTATATGGTCGCCTGATTCAAAAAAGATTGCCACGTTTCAACAGGATGAAAGGAAGGTGGGAGATATGTATCTTGTGACCACCAATGTAGGGCATCCCAAACTGGAAAGCTGGAAATATCCGCTTCCGGGTGATAGTAACGTCGCCATGATTGAACGGGTAATCATCAATGCCGATGAAAACAATCCACAGGTGATTCGCTTGAAAATTCCGGCAGATTTTCACAGAGCTACTTTAGGAGATGATATTGCTTCAGGAGGTAAACTTGCCGATGCAGAATGGAGCAGTGATGGAAGTACCCTGGCATTTGTATCCAGCTCAAGAGATCATAAAGCAGCAAAATTACGGATAGCCGATGCTGTCACCGGCGTTGTACGTGATGTAATGGAAGAAGTATCGCCCACTCAGTTTGAATCCGGGCAAAAAAGTATTTCCTGGCGATACCTTCCTGCTTCAAATGAATTGATCTGGTATTCTGAACGCGATAACCGGGGGCATCTGTACTTGTACGATATCAAAACAGGTCAGTTGAAGAATCAAATTACCAAAGGGAATTATGTGGTATCGGATGTAGAGCGTGTCGATGAAAAAAACCGACGGATTTATTTCAATGCCGGTGGGCTTGATAAGAAGAATCCTTATTTCGAACATCTGTGTATCATTGGCTTTGATGGAAACGGATTCCGGGATCTGACACCGGAAGAAGGTACCCATACTGCGCAAATATCTCCTTCGGGTGAATATATTTTCAATAAATTTTCTCAACCCGATGTGCCGGCTCAATTCAATGTGCGTGATCTCAAAGGCAATCTTTTGGTGAATGTAGGCAGTTCAGATGTTTCAAGGCTCAAACAATCCACCGCATGGAAACCCTGTATTCCCTTCAGTGTAAAGGCCGCAGATGGCGTGACAGACGTTTATGGACTCATGTTTACGCCTTCCAATTTGAATCCGGATAAAAAATATCCTTTGGTGGATTATATCTATCCGGGGCCGCAGGGTGGAAGTGTGGGTAGTTGGGCATTTTCACCGGCTCGAGGAGATCAGCAGGCTTTGGCTGAGTTGGGATTTATTGT
>CAYXAL010000034.1:0-1684 GCA_964463015.1 uncultured Ginsengibacter sp. | reverse complement strand
CATTTTCACCGGCTCGAGGAGATCAGCAGGCTTTGGCTGAGTTGGGATTTATTGTGATATCCCTGGAAGGCACGGGAAATCCCATGCGTACAAAGAGTTTTCATGATATGAGTTATGGGCACATGGCGATCAATACGTTACCAGATCAGGTGGCCGGTATTCGACAGCTGTCGGCGAAGTATTCTTTTATTGATACCACTAAAATTGGTATTTGGGGACATTCAGGCGGCGGATTTGCTACCGCAGACGCCATGTTTACTTACCCCGATTTTTTCAAAGTTGGTATTTCTGAATCGGGAAATCATGACAACAGAAATTACGAAGACGATTGGGGTGAGCGATACATTGGTTTACTCAAAAAGAATGCAGACGGCACAGATAATTATACCGACCAGGCCAATCAGGTACATGCAAAGAATCTGAAAGGGAAACTGCTTCTTGTACATGGATTGATGGATGATAATGTGCCCCCGTATAATACATTGTTGGTGGTAAAGGCTTTGCAGGATGCCAATAAAGATTTTGATCTGATCATATTCCCGGACAGTCATCATGGGTATGGAAAGTACTCGGCCTATATGATGCGGACCCGTTGGGATTACTTTGTAAAGAACCTTAAAGGGGCCTTGCATCCAAAAGAATTTAAAATTGGCAATTGATACATCGATTTATTTGAATTAATCACTGATATTTACAGAAAATCATAAATAAAGAATAATGAAAAAACTATTTCTCACAGGAGCGGCTTTATTATTTGGGTTTGGTTTATTTGCTCAGAATGGCAATACTATTCAATTGACGAAGGGTAAGAAGTATAAGCTGGAAACAAAGATGGTAACCCAATCCAAGACAAATATTCAGGGACAGGATATGGAAAGCAATATGAACCTGAGTACTGTTTATAATTTGGAAGTATCCGATGCTTCAAACAGTCAATACTCAATCGGCAGTACCATTAAAGCAGTAAAATTGGAAATGTCTAATATGGGACAGGAAATGAAGTATGATTCAGACGACACAACTCAGAGTAATAACCCGATGGCGGCCGGACTTAGTGAATACCTGAATAAGCAACAGAATGTTGTTTTGGATAATTCAGGGAAGGTGGTTAAGGTAGCCGGAGAAACTTCTACCGAAAATCCTATGGCAAAGCAATTTGAAAATTCGGGTTATGGTACGCAAGCTGCATTTGTTGCGCTTCCCGCCAATGTAAAAGCAGGAGACACCTGGACGGCCAATGTTGTCGATAGTGGCGTGACTACTACGACTCATTATACTGTAAAGTCTGTGGATGGTAATTCTGTCACATTGGATTATACCGGGGAGACAAAAGTGAAAATGACGATCGAAACACAGGGTATGGAAGTGCATACCACTACACAGGGTACATTTACCGGAACGGCTTTGGTTGATAAATCTACCGGCGTGGTCCAAAAGTCTAAAGTAAATTCTAAATCAACTGGTACAGTGGAAGCAATGGGACAGGAATTTCCAACGGAATCCACCGTGGTAACTGAATCTTCAGTAAATGAAATAAAATAGGATTCTAAAAGATATACATTTTAAAAGCCACCCGCGGGTGGCTTTTGTGTTTATATTCAACGAAGTTTGGATGTTATCAGATATTTAAGTGATTGAAATCCTGTCTGAATGGGCGAAACACTTACAATGCTTTGTTTTTGAA
>CAYXAL010000033.1:0-28742 GCA_964463015.1 uncultured Ginsengibacter sp. | reverse complement strand
TTCGGGACGAAGAGGCCGCTGGTTCGAATCCAGTCATCCCGACAAATTAAGCCCACCAATTTTTGGTGGGTATATTTTTTGAATTATCTGATTTTACTACTGGTCTTTGTGGAATATAGCGCAGCCCGGTAGTCCCTACGATGCTGTAGGGATTCGGGACGAAGAGGCCGCTGGTTCGTCCCGACTAAAAAAAAGTCCGACCACCCTGTGACGATTTATCCCTTTGTCAGAAAACCTATGAAGATAGACATGTAGGCATGAAACTTCACCTATTGAAAGAGGGAAATCATTATAATAACTTTCTATAAAGATGTCAAGAAATATCACAAATTTTACAAAAACAAATAACAATATTTTCCATACTTTAGTTCCTCATTAAATCAACAATATATGGAAGAGCTATTGAAACAGCTTCAGGAAAAGCATGGCTTGTCTGCAGAACAAAGCAGCGGGATTTTGTCAACCATCACATCTTACATCAAAGAAAAATTTCCGATGGTAGCAGGCGCAATCGACAACTTTTTGCCCGGACATGATAAAGCTCAGGTGCAAAGTACCGGTGAACCTTCCGAAGGAAGCCTTCTAGATAAGATTTCTGATATCATCCCCGGTGCAACCGGAGAAAAAATTGAAGAGTTTGCCAAAGACAAACTCGGCGGAATTCTCGGAAAATAAATTTCAATAAAAAAGCTGGCAACTAAAAACTGCCGGTCTTTTTTTATTCTTTCAGGATTAGTCCGGTTCAGATGGATTCACTTAGAATTCATGAGAAATTTTATTCCAACTGTCCATACAGAAGTACTACCCAACCCTACGCCTGCGCTGAATCCTGAAGACTTTGTCTTAGATCCCGAAGGTGAAGGTAAACCGGAGGTGTTTGAATTGTTGAAATATTCAGCATGAAACAAATTGCCCAATCCTGTCTCAAAATGCATCTTTGGCGTTACTGCATAGGAAATACCCTCCATTCAAATCTTCCTAAAAATCTTTGTTACCACTTTGAATCTTCTCCTTTGGGCACCAAAACAAATAACCCATCCTCATTGACATATCCCTTTTTATAAACAGCCATTCTGTTTTTATCAAGGCCGGTCATCACCTCGGCATAAGCCAACCCCGATACGGGGTCAAAAGGTTTGATAATATCAAACACAGGCAACACGGTTTTCCCAGTCGCCAGATTTATAAACCCAATCACACCACCATGTTTCAGGATGGGATTCAGATAATGACTTGAGGTAAAGAATAATTTAGGTGATTCGGGGTTATACATTGTGCTCAGGCCATCATGCGTGTCCACCTGCGCATCTTCCGGAGCACCGTGAGCACGGAAGAAATCCTTTGTAGAAATCATTTTTAAATCTGTTGTCAAAAAATATTTATACGAATAAGCCATACCGTATGGTTGAAAGTCGTTAAAAATGCCATACCTGGCTTCATCAGCGTCTGTTTGTTTTAAAACGATTTCACCTTTTTTATTGATGAAGGCATAGTCAAAAGAAGATTTGTCATTGGGTTCTACTCTTGCAAATCCCTGGGAAAAATCATGTGGCCTGATGGAAAAGGTAAAGGGAACTGCCAGCTGTCCTTCATTATTGATAAAGCCATATTTCATTTCCCCAAACTGATCCTTTTGTCCTACTATAGCCATTCCATCAGAAAACAATCCGGCATCGTCAAACTGCGCATTGGAAATTTTTTTCCGGTGAGGGTGGTATAATAATATTTTCCATCATGTCTCCTGAGTGCGATGTCTTCACTGATAATTGCCGGACTGGCATCGTCATGAACAAACTGAAATTTTTTGCCATCTTTTGTGATGATGGTCTGAATATCCTGTGCCACATTTTTTCCAGCCTGGTAACTTTCGGGTGCTCTTACATCCGTCGTCAATACAGATCCTGCCGGTCTCCACTGGTAGTTGCCATCCATGGTTGCCAAAATCTTCCCCTTTGAATTGAGATAACCGCTTTTGCTGAGCCCATCATAGAAATAAAAAAAACCATTGTTCATACTGCTTCCGTTTGGCAAGCTAATGATAGCATCAACCAGTCTTAAGGAATATTTGTTATAGGGTAATATAAAATTTCCGGCTGTGTCAATCAGTGCATAGGAAGACCCCTTCCTGATAATAGCTGCTCCATCATTGAAAGGAAACATATCATCGGCCTCAATGGCTTTTGCATGGGGAGCCAGTTGCCCCAATTTGGGAAGTACAGCATTTCCTGCGGATCTGCTCTGCGCGTTTGAGTGGATGGTCATGCCGGGTACATTCTTCGTTTCCTCTACGCTCGTATCCTTTTTTTTGTGAAACAAATCTTTGAAAGCCTTCGCTACATCCTGAATAGATTTATTCAGATCATCCGATTTTTTTTGCGCATTGGCCTGAGGAGAAATAAACAATAGAGTCGAAAAGAGAGCATAGCATAAATTCCTAATCATGGCATTGACTATTTTAAATTAAAAATATCTTATCCCATTTCAGGGTATTCATCATCAAGCAAAGTTTGGGGGCAGGAGGAATAATGACAGAAAGGGTTGCAGTAAGTCTGCGCGGCGATTCTGAGATAAACCTTCAATTCCTGAGACACCTAAAGGTAGGATTCCACAATTAAAAATCAATGTGTTTTTTTGAATGACGATTCCTCCTTTAGTATAGTAATTCCTTAACGATCAGATGGGGATATTCTCTGAAAAAAAACTTCAGCTATATTTTTCATTGATTTTCCTAAAAATATTCCGCAATAGAATCTCTGAATGCTACGCCAGTACTCCTTAATTTGGTAGTCCCGGTTTCATGAAGGCCCATGGCTGCAGTTCCGTCGCCATCATACCAGATGGCATAGGGTAATTTGATATCCATTACCGCCTGCATCATCGCTTGTGTAATCGCAGGATCTGTGTTATCCTGCCCGAATTCATTTGTGATTACATTCTTTCCGGTCGCCCTCTTCAAAAAATTGACCGTTTCCTTAAAGGCATCCATATTGTAAAATAATCCTGTGGAAGAAAAATTATCTGCAGCCGGCTCATACCAATGCAAATTCACATAATCCAGATTCATTGTCTTGTATTGTAAAATCAGATACTCTGCATTGACGACCTTCCCGGCCAAATAGGGATGGTTGGCGAGAGAAGGAAGGTCTGCTATCACAGAGGGGGACATGGTACGTGATGCAAAGTTTGCTGCTGAGTCGACCAATCCTCTTCTCATATAATCTTTCCAAACCAGGAATACAATTTCAAACGTGATACCACCATTGGTTACTTTCAATTGTTTTGAGTGGGCTACATCTATCGCTGCCTGCAATTCATTGACATAATCACTCAGAGGCCCGGTGTGATATTGATACGTGTTCTCTTCATTTTCCACGACGATCAATTCAGGATGGTAAACAGAAAGTAGCCCGGACAATTTGGTTTTTTAGGCAGCAACGTCCGTTGGAAAAGGGGCAGCATTTCCAGAAACAGCCTGGGTGTTGTTTACATTCAATACAATCTTGTACCCTCTGGCTATTCGTGCATCATAGCCCGCGTCACTTACTCCGTTCCATGAAGACAATTGGATTGCATCACGTAAGTACGGCACATGATATTGATCGGCAATAGCCAGTTTGAAGTTGGTGTTGTTTGTTCCCGGAGTAGTATCATTGACCAACACTCCAAATGGATTTAAAGAGGGTTGGGTTGTTTGTGTTTCAGAAGAATTCTTTTTACAGGAAGATATCAAAAGAGTGCACAAGGCGATTGGCAGCAGGTATTTTATAGGTTGATTGACTGATGGTAGAATTTAAGGTTTAACCATTGCGTCAATAACGTAATTCTATTCTTACCTATTTCACATACTAAAAAATTCATTTCACTTCAAAGGCTACAAAATAGAAATTGTTATTTGTAGCAACGGGCTCTAAGGAAACATAAAACGATTCAGTAAAGTGACTAAACGCCATGAATTCATGGGTAGGTACACCAAATTCATCAAAGAAAATAATATCCCCTTTTTTCAAATAAGGCATCAGCACAGACAGTACGTACAAGGTGGATGAATACAAATCCGCATCAAGCATGATCACTAATTTCGAATCGCTCCTCATACTTTGCAGGAAGGGAGGTAGTGTTTGTTGAAAAAGACCTGTGTGAAACCTGCACCGATCATCATTTATCTCCGGCGTAGCATTTCCGGTATTGAAGGTTCCTTTTTTGTATTGGCCAAAATCTTCCGGGAGGCCGGTAAATGTATCAAACCCGTCAAACCTGGTACCCGGGTGTGTATCCTTTTTTACCCACCATCTGAATGAATCTCCATTGGCTACCCCAAACTCCAGGTAATGAAACGGATTCCCTGAAATCTTGTTTTGATACACATAATCATAGAGCAGATAGCGCTTTTCATAATTCCATTCTGACGGAAAATCGTTAAGAGCGATCTTCTTATTTGCCCGGGCCCATCGCGAGAGCCTTGACATCCACACCAACTGGGATAAAGGCGCTTCCATCCATCCAAATAGCCTATGCAATCTCATGCGGATAAACAGACGTTTAAAATATCGCAGACTTTCTATCTTCATTTATTGCCGCTTTATTTTTCAGTTAGTGTTACTCCGGTCCGGGCAATTTTCAAAGTATATCTCACACCTACTTTCAGTGCATAATTCTCATCCTGATGCCCTACCGGAAAATCAAAACATTTCGGATAATCATATTCCTTAACAATGTCTCTGATCACTTCTTCCACGCTCTGGCCAAATGGTATGGTTGTATCTTTCATATCGCTGAAACGTCCGACAATCAGGCCTCTGAGATTTGCCAACTTGCCAGATCTTTTGAGTTGATACATCATGCGATCTATGGAATAAATATATTCTCCGGTATCTTCAATGAACAAAATCTTATTCCGTGTATTCATATCAGATCCTGTACCGATCAAATGCGTCAGCAATGCAAGATTGCCGCCAACAAGCACTCCACTTACTTCGCCAACCTTATTAAAGACATGCGCCGCTGTATGATAATCCGCTTTTGATCCTGCGATTGCATCCAAAAGACTTCCTACATAAATATTCTTATAACCGTCCTCATTAAAAGCCGCTGCCATCGGGGCATGCAGTGTTGCAATTCCAAAATTTGAAAATATGTGATTGTGCAGTACAGTAATATCGCTGAAACCGATTACCCATTTCGGATGAGCAACAAATTTTTCAAAATTCAATTTATCAATGATTCTTCCCACACCATAGCCGCCACGCACACACAATATTGCCCTGATCTTCTTATCATCCAGAAACTTTTGCAGATCACTGGTGCGTTCTTTGTCAGTTCCGGAAAAATAATGATGCTGATGTCCCGGGGTTTTACCCACCTTCACTACATAATCTTGTTCTTTAAGTATCCGAATACACGTCTGAAATTTCTCATCGGGCATATAACCTGCCGGAGCGACCAGGCCAATCGTATCGCCCTTTGTCAAATATGGTGGAATGATTGTCATGTGATAAAATAAATGGGAGGCAATTTACAATAGTTCATCAATGTAGAGAAATGAGCTTTGCATGATTTGCTGATACCTCAAGACGGTGAATAACTCCACATCTCAATGCATAGTTCACTTTAATATGCCCTACCGGAAAATCAAAACACACCGGATAGGAAAACTGCTTTACTTTTTCCATCACGATATCGTATAAGGTAAGTCCAAACTCCTCGCCCGGATCATCTTCCTTGATCTTGAATCCTCCGATAATCAATCCTTTCAGCCGGTTTAATTTATTGCTGCGCAAAAGATCCCACAACATTCCATCCAGTTTATACATATACTCTCCCACATCTTCAATAAAAAGAATCCGGTTGTCGGTTTGAATAGCAGATTTGCTGCCACACATCAATTGAATGATGGATAAGTTTCCGCCAACTAATTTTCCGGTTGCAGCGCCCGGTCTGTTCATACTCTCAGTAGATACTGTATATTCCATCTTGTTTCCAATAAGGCATCTCCTGATGGAGTCAATAGAATCAGCCTGTTCAGGAGTTTCTGTGGACGGATCATCCGGAAAGCTGTTACACATTTTGCAGTGGATGGAAGGAATCCCCAAATTCCCAAGATGCAAATGAAAGACTGTCGCATCACTAAAACCCATAATCCATTTAGGCCTCTTTTTAAATTTTGAGAAATCAATCTTATCAATCATTCTTACAGCACCATAGCCACCCCGTCCAAGCATAATCGCATCAATGCTGTGATCATCCAGCATGCTCTGCAGATCCCTTGCACGTAAATCATCTGAACCGGCAAAGGTGAAATCCGTTGCACCTACTGTCTTACCCAACACTACCTTGAAACCCCATTCCTGAAGTTTGGTCACACAGGGTTGCACCTCTTCCACACTGATGTGTCCGGATGGGCATGTAATGCCAATGGTATCACCCTGTTTAAGATATGGAGGGTATTTTGTTTCAGGCTCAACCCGGCTGTCTTTAAAAATAGATCCGGCAGAAGCAAGCAAAGGAAGCGAGGATTGAAGGAAATTTTTTCTATCCATGAAACGAAAAATGTTTGTAAGTAAAAATAGGACATAAATAATTTTTTTTGTCTGTTTGATTTCTAAAGGAAGACTCCGGTGAAAATCAGAGTGCTTTCTTCTGACATAAAAACTGAGAGGCTTATTGCTCAAAGTTTCATGAAATAAATTAGTCCGGTAAGCACCTGCATTAGTATAATCAAATTGAATATGGAAATGGATCAGGATAAAATAAGGGAATAAGGTATTAAGAATTCCTGCTCCTTTTTACTACTAAGGCCTGGAAAAGAAATAAACGTTCTGATGAGGAGTACTCCAGGCTTTATGTCAGGTTCAAAAATTTCACTAATTGAAAACTAAGTTTTATTCGCCTGGCCGGATGTATTTCCACCAAAAAATATACCTCAATTTCTTATTCCATAAAATCAATTCGGCGGCACTCAATCAACCGGGAATTAAAACTCCTCTACACTCTTTCCCAAATTGAAATGAGTGTCGACGAGTAAATGTCAGCGACTCCTAATAAAAAAAATTGAAAACAGTGCCTCAGATGGACTATCCAGGAGAATTCTTCCGAAATATGGCCAATTTTAACCTACTCACACTATCAACAAAATTTTACAGGTTTCGATAGAGCGTACTTTTTGCCATACAACTACATTCAGGTAATTTTGCAAAATTAATTTTTGAGAGGAATGAGTGAAGCTCCACGCTATTTGATTACTGCTGCCCTGCCTTATGCCAACGGGCCACTGCACATCGGGCACCTGGCAGGTTGTTACTTGCCGGCAGATATTTATGCCCGGTTTTGCAGAGTGAAAAGAAGAGACGTAAAATTTGTAGGCGGTAGTGATGAACATGGCGTACCCATTACCATCCGTGCCTTGAAGGAAGGAAAGACACCCCAGGAAGTAGTAGATCACTTTCATCCCATTCTGAAAGGTTCACTTGAAGAAATGGGCATCAGCTATGATATTTACAGCCGTACTTCCAATGAAGTACACCATAAGACTGCACAGGATTTTTTTCTGAATCTGTACAATAAGGGCCTTTTTGAAGAAAAGGAAACAGAGCAGTTTTATGATGAAGAAAAAAAGATCTTTCTCGCAGACCGATACATCACTGGTACTTGTCCTGTTTGTGGAAATGAAGGTGCCTACGGAGATCAGTGTGAGAAATGTGGCTCCTCTCTCAGTCCGGAACAACTCATCAACCCACGCAGCACCCTCAGCGATGCTACTCCCATAAAGAAGAAAACCAAACATTGGTACTTTCCGCTCCAACAATACGAACCATTCCTGCGTAAATGGATTCTGGAAGGACATAAAGAATGGAAGAACAATGTGTATGGTCAGTGCAAAAGCTGGTTGGATAAGGGTTTGCAATCGAGAGCAATGACCCGCGACAGCAGTTGGGGTGTAAAAGTGCCCCTTCAGGATGCCGAAGGAAAAGTGCTTTATGTATGGTTTGACGCACCCATCGGGTATATCAGCGCCACCAAAGAACTGACTACAGACTGGCAGGATTACTGGTGCCGTCCCGATACCAAACTGATTCACTTCATAGGAAAGGATAATATTGTGTTTCACTGTATCATCTTTCCTGCTATGCTTCATGCACACGGCAATTTTGTATTACCAACCAATGTGCCGGCCAATGAATTTCTGAATATCGAAGGAAATAAAGTTAGCACCAGCCGCAACTGGGCAGTATGGGTAGATGAATATCTGAAAGATTTTCCCGGTCAGCAGGATGTATTGCGTTATGTACTCTGTGCCAACGCTCCGGAGACCAAAGACAATGATTTCACCTGGAAAGATTTTCAGGAACGCAACAACAGTGAACTGGTAGCCATTCTCGGAAATTTTGTCAACCGTACTTTCGTACTGATGCACAAACTCTGCGCAGGAAAAGTGCCGCCATTGCATGGCAATGTAGCTATCGACGAGGATCAGCAAATGGTCAACTCCTTTGCAGAAACTAAAAATAGAGTAGAGGATCTGATAGAGCAATTCAAGTTCAGAGAAGCACTGGTTGAAGTAATGAACCTGGCAAGAAGTGGCAATAAATATATGCAGGACAAGGCCCCCTGGCTGCTGGCGCGTGAGACAGATGAAAACGGAAAAATCAAGGAGGAAGCTCAGCAGAAAATTGATATGTGCATTCATGTTTGCCTTCAATTGTGTGCCAACCTTGCTATAATGATTTATCCTTTTCTGCCATTCACTTCAAAGAAGATGTTGCACATGATGAAGGTGGTAGAGAAGATGCTTTTCTGGGAAAATGCCGGTAAGGCTAAATTGCTCAGTGTAGGATATTCGCTCAGAGCACCTGAACTACTGTTTCCAAAAATTGAAGATGCACAGGTAAATGCACAATTAGAGAAGCTGCAGGAAGGATTGAAAAAATCTCAATCTGCAACCAACAATAAGCACATCGCGACTCCTGCAGACTCCACCGATACTTCCGCATTGAAAGAAGAGATTACCATTGAAGATTTTGGGAAAATAGATCTTCGTTCCGGCACCATCTTGTCCGCAAAGAAAGTGGAAAAGGCGGATAAGCTATTGCAATTGGAAATAGATTTGGGATTTGAAAAGCGTACCATCCTTTCAGGAATTGCAAAGCATTTCAGCCCCGAAGAAATTGTGGGTCAAAAGGTAGTCGTGGTGGCTAACCTGGCACCAAGGAAAATGCGGGGTATTGAGAGTAAAGGGATGATTCTGATGGCAGAAGATCAGGAGGGTAAATTGTTTTTTGTTTCAGCAGAAAAATTAAATAAAAATGGTTATACGGTACGATAATATTCAGAATAAAACAAAGTTCTTGTTTTGGGCAGTTGTGGTGGTAGTATTTTCGTGTAATGACAACAGTCATAAGCCGATTCATGCATCTAAAACGGACACATTAAAGAATCCGACCTCCTTTCATGGAACTTTTGCAGGAGTTACTCCCTGTGCCGATTGTCCGGGTATTTACACGGTTGTTCAGTTTTCATCAGACAGTACGTTCAGGGAATACTCAGACTACCTTGAAAGAAATTCCAGGTTTGCTGATTCAGGCAAGTGGGTTCGTACAGATTCTCTGATTACCGTAAATATGAGCAATGGGAACAAAAGATATTTTGGTATCCGGAGCGACTCTTCAATTTCCATGTTGGATAGTGAAGGCAAGCCTGTCACAGGCGAAATGTCCAAAAATTATTTTCTGAACAGAAAAGACACCCTTCTGCAGCCATAATTCCATAATTTTATATTATTCTGTTAGGGATTTTTTGAAGAAATGCATCCTTATCAGAAAATAATAAAACGGCTGCAATGGAAATAGATCAGACCACACTTACCGACCTCGCTGTTTTTCATCATGATGATGAGCAATCTATTTTTGGTAAGTTTGATCTGACTCGCACCACAGGCGGACGCGACCATTTGCGAAAGATATTTGCACAAACCTTGAATTCCGCAGAGGAGATTCTGGATACCCAAAAAACCCTGCAACTGTTTTTGAAATTGGAAAATGAATGGCCGATGCAGATTGGCAACGGGTCTGTCATGATGATTTATAAGTTTTATGAAACGGCTGTAGATACTATTCCCGCTTTTCCCTCGCTTTCGGGGGCTTACATTTATAAGTTCTTACATGGCCCGGATTATGGACTTGTGAAATATTCCGCCGGGCATGCTTTTGAATTCCTGAAAGCCATGGAGCAAATCCTCACCACATTTTCCGTTCCTGAATGTCCGGCGCCATTAGAAAAGATGTTGAAAAGAGCTTCTGATATATTGGCCAGACCGCAATTTGAATTTTTAAAGGGAATTGAACGAGCCGGGCAAATGAGTATTTCACAGATGTTGGGGTTTGCTTCTTATATCCGGTATCATTTTAAACAATTATTTTTTGAACTCATTGACATTTACTTCCGGCTGGATGCATGGTACGGAATGGCCATGGCTGTGAAGAAATACAAACTTGTATTCCCTGAATTCATCCGTTCGGAAGGGCCGGTATTGCAAATCCATGGTTTATATCATCCATTGATCCCATCACCGGTACCTTATGATGTCATTCTGAACAATGAAAAAAATTTTATATTCCTTACCGGGGCCAACATGGCAGGAAAGAGCACATTCATTAAGGCAGTGGGCAGTGCAGTCTTTCTGGCACACACCGGAATGGGTGTACCTGCAACCTCTATGAAAATCACTTTGTTTGACGGGTTGTTGAGCAACATCAATGTACAAGACAATGTGATTAAAGGAGAAAGTTATTTTTACAATGAAGTAATCCGGATAAAAAATACCGTCCTAAAGGTTACGGATAAACGTAAATGGCTCATCCTGATTGACGAGTTGTTTAAAGGTACCAATATTCAGGACGCCATGAAATGCAGTACGGCCGTAATCAAGGGGCTTATCCGAATTAAAAGCTCGTTATTTATATTAAGTACCCATCTGTATGAAATCAGTGAAGAACTAAAAGAATTCAAAAATATAGATTTCAAATATTTCCAGACAGAAATTTCCGATGACCAGCTCAAATTCAGTTATCAACTCAGAGAAGGCGTCAGCAATGATCGTCTCGGATATTTCATTCTTAAAAGTGAGAAGGTCACAGACCTGTTAGACAATATTTAGGCTTTTCAGCAACTGACCATAAATCCTTCTGTCAGAGGATGAATTTCTATGAATGCTGTTGTGTGTGATTCTATTCATCCAAACTCCCCTATCGGCGTCAGGTTTATTTTAGAATTAAGGAAGATGAGTATCCAATATTTTTTATATTTGAGAGTGATTCAATTCACAAAACCATAAAAAATGGAACAAATTTTGACGAATCAAAAACTATTATTAATCTCAAAAAACAAAAACAAATGCCAATCGTAAAAGTAATCGAAGTGATCGCCTCTTCAGAAAAGAGTTTTGACGATGCCATCAAAAATGCAGTAAAAGAAGTTTCTAAAACTGTTGAAAATATCGATTCCGTATATGTGAAAGATTTCAAATGCCATGTAAAAGGAAAAAATATTATCAGCTATGGGGTGATCTGCAAAGTCTCTTTCCGCGTAAATGACAAGCGGAAGTAAGCAGGCCTTGATCTGAAATTTAAGACTGAAAATTGAAGGTAATTGTTCAGGATTGTAACGAATCAGTTCTTGCAGTTTCCTTCAATTTGTCTTTTATTGAATGAACAAAACAGGGATTTTTAACATACTTTTCCGTGAAGATTAAACTACGCTATTTCTTTCATAAGCTGTAGTTTGTATTTTGCATGTCTTATTAATTCATATCCAATCAAATGTTACAAACGGCTGAAGACATTCGTCTGCTGAATGAGAAAATCGGTTACACTGCAACTTTTTTAGACAGAATACATACAGAAATCAACAAGGTCATCGTCGGACAGGATCACATGGTCGAGCGGCTATTGATCGGCCTGCTGAGCAATGGCCATGTCCTTCTGGAAGGGGTGCCCGGACTGGCAAAAACCCTTGCCATCAAATCGCTGGCATCTACGATCCGCGCATCATTCAGCAGAATTCAGTTTACGCCCGACCTGCTTCCCGCAGACGTAGTCGGCACCATGGTGTACAATCAGCAACGCAATGAATTTGTAGTCAGAAAAGGACCCATTTTTGCCAACTTTATCCTGGCAGATGAAATAAACCGCGCACCCGCCAAAGTGCAGAGCGCCTTGCTGGAAGCTATGCAGGAGCGACAGGTAACCATCGGAAACGAATCATATCCTCTGGAAGAACCCTTTCTGGTACTGGCTACTCAAAACCCTATTGATCAGGAAGGCACCTATCCCTTGCCGGAAGCTCAGGTAGATCGTTTCATGTTAAAAGTACAGATTGATTATCCGAATAAAACGGAAGAACAAGCCATTATCAGGCAAAATGTAAGTGGACTGAAATCACCGTCGGTAAATGCTGTAGCAGGTATTCAGGAAATTTTGGATGCCAGAAATCTGGTAAGGCAGGTCTATCTGGATGAAAAAGTAGAGCAGTACATTATCGATATCGTATTTGCTACCCGCTTTCCGGATCAATACAATCTCGGTAAATTAAAACCACTCATTGCATTTGGCGGGTCACCCCGTGCCAGCATCAACCTCGCACTTGCTGCCAAGACCTATGCTTTTTTAAATAAAAGAGGGTACGTTATCCCCGAGGATGTAAGGAATATCTGTAAAGATGTACTTCGACACAGAATTGGCCTTACTTACGAGGCGGAGGCTGAAAGCACGAATGTGGAAATGATAATCAATGAGATATTGAAAACAGTGAATGTACCTTAAAGCCTCACTGGCAAAGGAATACAACCATGCTCACATCTGCAGAAATAGCAAAAAAAGTAAAGGAACTGGAAATTGCCAGCCGAAAACTGACTACCCATCTTTTTACGGGTGAGTACCATTCTGCCTTTCGTGGCAAGGGAATGCGCTTCAGAGAGGTAAGGGAATATTACCCGGGTGATGATGTACGATTTATCGATTGGAATGTAAGTGCACGCTATGCGCATCCATTTACAAAAGTGTTTGAAGAGGAAAGAGAACTGACGGTGATTTTTTTGGTGGATATTTCCAAAAGTTCACTCTTCGGAACGATCCAGCGCAGGAAGCGCGATCTGATCACTGAAGTGGTTGCAACGCTCGCATTCAGCGCCATCAACAACAACGACAAAGCCGGTGTGATCTTTTTTACCGATAAGATTGAAAAATATATCCCCCCGAAAAAAGGGAAAGAGCATGCGCTTTATATCGTAAGGGAGTTATTGACTGTTAAACCTCAAAACGGGAAAACAAACATCAGTGAAGCACTTCAATTTTTTAACCGGAATTCAAGTCAGAAAAGTATTGCCTTTGTCATGAGTGACTTTATTGATGATCACTATGAACACGGGTTAAAGGTAATTGCCCAGAGGCATGATGTCATCGGACTCCATGTGTACGACAAAATGGATAGCCAGTTGCCGGATATCGGAATGGTAAAAGTGGAAGAATGGGAAACCGGAAAATCCATCTGGCTGGACACATCCAACAGAATGATCCGGCATAAATATCATCAAAACTTCATAGAACGTAGCACAGTCTGTAAGAATATATTTAAGAAAGCAGGAGCGGATCTTTTACATCTTCAAACCAATGAAGACTATGTAAAGATTCTCCAGCAGTTTTTCAAAAGAAGAAAAATTAACCGATAGATAAGTATTGAAACATCTGCAATTCATTTTATTTCTTTTCATTTTTGTACTGCCAACATCGTTGTCAGCACAAAAACCCAACGTAACTGCAACCATCAATAAAAAGAAAATTCTGATTGGGGAGCAATTGGAATATAAAGTGAAGGTTGCAATACCGGACAATACTTACCGGCTTACATGGTTTACTGCCCCTTCAGATTTTGGAGCATTCGTCATTGCTTCTGCCGGAAAGATCGATTCTACCTATGCCAATGGCATTTTAGGATTCTCACAACAACTGACCCTTACAAGTTTCGATTCAGGGAGGCAACTGATTCCTCCTGTTGAATTGCATTTTGAATCCTTGTCCGGAGATTCTGCATTCAGAATGCTTACAGATTCTATCCCCATTGAGGTGACGTATTCTCCTGCAGACAGCGTTCTCCCCTTTCACGATATCAAACCGATCATCCCGATTAAGATTACTGATTCCAATTGGTTTTGGTGGGTCGTGGCCGGGGCCGTCCTTATACTTGGCCTGCTTGCTTATCTTATTTTCAGAAAGAAAAAATCAAAACCGGTCGATGTATTTGAAAGTAGAGAGCCTCCGATAGACGAAGCACTGGGAGCTTTGAATTCTTTACAGCAGCAACATTTACCTGAGAAAGGAGAATTCAGAATCTACTTTACTACCTTGACGGATATCGCCAAGAAATATATTTCAAGAAAATCAAATTCCAATCAAATGCACCTTACCGGCTCAGAATTGATTGAAACAATCAGGGATATGACTAATCGTGACTCGGTGAGCAGATATGCATCGTCTATCCGGATGGGTGATGCCGCCAAGTTTGCAAAATATCAGCCTTCTTCATCCGACTGCTCGCATTGTCTTGAAGAGTTCAGAAGCCTGATTCAGGAAATGGATCAACATTTAAATAAGCCTGCAGATGATTTATGATTATTTTCAAAATATCACTTTCGGGCAACCCTGGTTTTTCTTATTGTTTGTCCTCATCCCGGTTCTGATCTGGATACAGTATGTCAAAGGAGAGAAGAAAACTGCAGCTCTTCGTATCAGTACCATCAAAGGAATCAGCAAAACCGGAAGCCTGAAAAACATATTCCAGAACCTGCCTTTTTGGCTAAGGATACTTGCATTGACTTGTATAATTACTGCTCTTGCGCGGCCTCAGAACCGGTATGATGAAACGCACAGGGAAGGCGAAGGCATAGACATTATTTTATGCATTGATGTAAGCGGAAGTATGACTGCGCAGGACTTTCTTCCCAACCGGATGGAAGCTGCCAAAAAAGTAGCGATTGATTTTGTCAACCACAGACTCGATGATCGTATTGGAGTAGTAATCTTTGCCGGAGAAAGTTTTACACAATGTCCACTTACTACAGACCATTATGTACTGATCTCTCAGATACAGCAGATACGCAATGGATTGCTGGAAGATGGTACCGCCATCGGAAGCGGACTGGCTACCAGCGTGGATCGACTTCGGGACAGCAAGGCTAAGAGTAAGGTTATTATCTTACTCACCGACGGAGTAAACAATGGAGGGTTGATTGATCCCTCCACAGCAAAAGAAATTGCAAAAGCATTTCACATAAAAGTTTACACAATCGGTGTAGGCACTACGGCAGGTTTTGCTCCGACGCCTGTCCCCACACCGCTGGGCACAATCAATCAGCCTGAAAAAGTGAGCATTGATGAAAAGCTCTTACAGAATATTGCCAATGAAACAGGAGGTAAATATTTCAGGGCAACAGACAACCAGAGTCTGGAAAAAATCTATACAGACATCAATAAACTTGAAAAGTCGAAAGTGCAGGTAACTACTTTTCACCGCTTTACAGAGCGGTTTTATCCTTTGGTCTTTCTTGCCATCGCTCTCTTGCTTATAGAAGGTTTGTTGCGGTATTTTATTTTTAAAAAGTTTCCATAAATTGTAATAAAAATCCTTGAAAGGAACTGTTTATAAATCTACCGGGAGTTGGTACAAAGTAAAAACGGATGAGGGGGGGGGTGAAGAGGCGCGTATCAGAGGCAAACTAAAGACGGACAATTTCACCTCTACCAATCCTGTATCGGTGGGCGACCGGGTCAGTATGGAGAAAGATGAAAATGGTGATACCATGATCACAGAGATCCAACCACGCAAAAACTACATCATCCGCCAATCACCCCAGAATAAAAATCTTCAGCACATCATCGCTTCCAATATAGATCAGAGTATTTTGCTGGCATCTCTGAGATCTCCGAGGACAAGTACCGGTTTTATCGACCGGTTCCTGGTTGCAAGTGAGGCCTATCATGTACCGGCAATCCTGATATTTAACAAGAGTGACCTTTACCATGAAAAGGACATGAAACGTTTTGAAGAAATCAGAAATATGTATGAAAATATCGGTTACCCGGTAATGTTAGTAAGTGTGACTGAAAATAAAGGAATCCGCCCTCTTCTTGATATTCTACCTAACAAACAAACCCTGATCAGTGGCCATTCGGGCGTCGGAAAGTCATCGCTGATTAATGCAATTCTGCCCGATATGTCTATCAAAACAAAAGATGTAAGCGGGTGGAGTGGAAAAGGTGTGCATACCACCACATTCGCTGAGATGTATGACCTTCCGGCAGGAGGCTCCATTATTGATACTCCGGGCATGAGGGAATTTGCAGTAATGGGAATAGAGCCTGTAGAATTATCTCACTATTTTTCAGACATGAAACCTTTAATCGGCAAATGCCGGTTCAACAATTGCCTGCATACTGAGGAGCCGGATTGTGCAGTAAAAAATGCCGTAGCTGAAGGCACCATAGAAGTGGACAGATACATCAGTTATCTGAATATTCTGGATTCTATTCAGAAGAAAAAATGGTAAAGCTTCAAAATGCTTTTTTTACCAACATCGTAGAGATCTCTCTGACAACTTTATCAGCCTTCGAAAGGTCTTTTACAGGATGCGGCAAAATCGATACCCCATTAAAAATGCTGTACTGAAGTGTGAGGTAATGCTTTTTGTATTTAAAATCCCACGACAAAATATCTGCATCATCAATCTGGTTGACAAACTTTATTTTCAATTCGTCGCTAAGCGTACCGGCAATACTGTAAAATTTAGAGATGCCGCAATTATCATCAATGACGGCTTCTGTACCGCCAAAGTTTGTTTTCAAATGATAACACATAAGGGTAGGATTGTATGATGAGGAATTAACTTTTAAACTTCTTCGCCTTCTTCGCTGCCTTGATAGCTGCCGGATCACCAGACAAAATCCGTTCTGCTCCTATGTTCTTTCCGTTTGTCGGGCACCCATATTTCTCACTTCCCCTAAAGATAGAACATCCTGACATAAAAGACAAAAATCCGATTGCTATCAAAAACTTTTTCATTTACTCTCAGTTGAAAATTTTCCTGCCGGCTGATACCATCCTGCGTATTTCACATAATTAGCAGCAATCCTCCGGATCTCTCCTTCAATCAGTTCTGGCGAAACATCCTTAATCTTCCTGGCAGGCACCCCGGCGTAAAGGCTTCCCGGTGCCACATGGGTATTTTCTAAAACTACCGCTCCGGCTGCTATGATGCTGTTGCTGCCAATGACTGCATGATCCATCACCATGGCGCCCATTCCGATCAGGACATTATCCTCTATAACGCATCCATGTACGATTGCATTGTGTCCGATACTTACATTATTTCCAATCGTTGTCAATGCTCTTTGATAAGTGCAATGAACCACTGCATTATCCTGCACATTCACCCGGTGCCCCATACGAATACTGTTTACATCGCCACGCAGTACTGCATTAAACCAAACAGAACATTCATCCCCCATGATTATATCTCCGGTAAGGGTAGCATTGGGTGCCACAAAACAATCTTTCCCAAAAACAGGAAGATGTCCTCTGACTTCAATAATCGTTGGCATATATTTTTTCTGAAAATTACAAGTTTATTTCAACCAGGATTGCGGATTCTGATAATCGGTTTCACGCAGGAGCAGAAATTCCACACGTCCGCCTTCACCCTCTTCATTTTCACCCGCATGGCCTATTGTCTGGCCGGTCTGTACATGATCGCCGCGTTTTACAGTCACTCCCGTCAGGTTGCTGTAAATCGTAAAATACCGGCCATGCTTGATATACACAGCCTGGTTGTTTTCAATATAGCCTACCAGGGTAACTTCTCCTTCAAAAACTGCTTTTACCGGATCACCCAACTTTGTCCCGATTGTAACACCTGCATTGTAATAATCGACTCCTCCGGGTAGCTGATTATTTCCAAAGTGATACAATATGTAGCCGGTAGCCGGCCAGGGAAGACGGCCTTTATTCTTTTCAAAATTAGCATTCAGTGCCACTTCAGCTTCTGAGTTCACCAAAACACTATTGGATGGAGGTGCGGTTTTCCTGACAGGAGCAGAGGGAGTTGTAGCAGTTTCTGTTTTACTATTGGTAACAGGAGTTTCTGTTTTAGGCTTTTCTTTCTTCAGTGCTTCTAAGCGGGCTTTTTCCTTCCTTGCAGCCTCGGCTTTTGCCAATTCTATCTCCCGCCGGATCATTGCGGTAATAGCATTTTTCAGTTTGCTATCTTCCTTCTTCTTTTCCCTAATGATGGCATTGAGTTCCTTTTGTTTACCCTTCAGAGCGTTGACGATCTGAGCCTTCTCAGATTTTTGTTTTGCCAACTTTTCCATTTCCTGCCCTTCTTCTTTCAATACCACACCTTTTCTCTTTTTGGAAACTTCAAGTTCTTTCACTTTCTCTTCCAACAGGGCTTGTGTCTTCAAAATATTTTGTGCTTGCATCTCCCGGTAATTCCGATAGGATTTCAGATAAGTAATCCTTTTAATGGCATCATTAAAATTTTCTGAAGCGAAAATGAAATTCAGGAAACTGTAATTTCCCCGGTTTTTATAGGCATAGACCATGCTTTTGGCATACTCCTGCTTGAGTGTATCCAATACCCTGTTCATCCTGTTAATCTCCAGTTGAGAGAGATAGATATCATCACTCAGGTTGCGGATTTCATCATGAATATTATCCATCACATTTTCCTGAAGATTCACCTTCCGGTTGATTAGTGACAGTTGCCCAATACTGACTTTGGCATTCTTTTGAGTTTCGATCAGAAGTTTCTGTGTCTGTTCGATTTCTTTTTTCAATTGGGTTCTTTGGTTTTCCAGAGTCGACTTATCCTGTGCATTCAGCAGTGAGGTTGCTATACAAAAAAAGAAAGTCAAAAAAAAGATACTTCTCCGATACATGAATCAAAATATTTTACCAGACAACGGGATTTTTGGATTGGAGCTAAAATAAAATTATTTTATCGTATATCCCTCCGGCTTATTAAAGGGGAGTGATAATTCATTGTTAAACTCAACCTGCCTGAAATTTAGAATAATGTGTTGACTTTTTTCCGGAATATTAATATCCCGCGATGTGGAGAAGTAGCCCACATCCGTTTTTGAATAATCTTCGTACAATACATTGGCAGTATAATTATCTCCCGGAATAGACACATGCACCGATTGCTTTGCCAGCAGGTGTTGGGGGATTGTATAATAAAAACTGTTGAAGATATTTTTCATCAGTAAGGTAATTTCTAAAAAATCTCCATTTCTCTTAACCGTTGCCAGGCTGTCTCCGGTCAATGCGGCCTTACCTGCCAACAACATCTGTACATCATTAAAACTAACAGGTGCGGATATACGATTCTGAACATAGGAAAAAGGATATTGTTCACATGTCTTTTCAAATTTATTCAGAATAAAAACACTATCGGGTGTAATCAATACCCGGAAGGCTTCAATATTCATAAATGTGGCTGCAATAGATATCCAGATTGCCTGATCTTTTTTCATCCGAACGAAGGCATTCACCTCCGGCTGTTTGCCTCCTGCATCTTCGTATTGCACCTTTACCTTGGCGGAAAAAGTCTGAAATGGGATGACATTCTCTTCAAAAAGCAATTTCTCTGCCGTTGCCTTCAAAGTATCCTCAATGGTATGAACCGAAGAATCTACGGGCCTGCCAATGGATGCCGCATGGGTGCGAATTTTTTTTGAAGGATTGCAAGAGATCAACACCAGTAAAGCGAACAAGGCTGCGGGATAAGTCTTCATGAACAGGATATTGTATTGTCTTTTGTGCACTTGAAATATTCGTTATTTCATCCCTGAATGTCCAAAACCTCCGGCGCCCCGGGCAGAATCTTCCAACTCTTCCGTATGCAGCAACAGGGCCTGCTCCACCTTTGCAACAACCATTTGCGCAATCCGGTCACCATTTTGAATTTCATGTGCCTTATCTGACAGGTTTACCAGAATTATTTTCAGTTCTCCTCTGTAATCGCTATCTACCGTACCGGGAGAATTGAGGCAAGTCAGTCCATGATGCCATGCCATACCACTGCGGGGACGCACCTGCACTTCATACCCCTCCGGAATTTCAAGAAAAATTCCGGTAGGAATCATTTGTCTTTCCATAGGAGCAATTACAACAGATTGATCCAGACTCGCTCTCAGATCCATTCCACTGCTTCCGGGTGTAGCATAATGAGGATCTGGGTTCGAAGAACGATTGATGATCTTAATGGTAATTTGATTCATAAAATAATTTAATGAGGATTTTTCAGATAAATTAAAGCCGAGGCATAAGCGGTCACCCCTTCACCCCTTCCTACAAATCCCATAGTTTCTGAAGTGGTGGCTTTAATGGAAACTTTGCTAACTTCCAACTTACAAATGGTGGCAATGATTTGCTGCATTGCCTCTTTGTAGGGTTTTATTTTTGGCAGTTCGAGACAAACGGTAGCATCGATATTCCCAATTCCAAATCCTGCTTCATCAAGGAGTGCTACTGTTTTTGCAAGTAATATTTTGCTGTCAATATTTTTATAGGAAGGATCTGTATCCGGAAAATGAATCCCAATATCGCCCAGGGCTGATGCTCCCAACAAGGCATCGCAGATCGCGTGCAGCAATACATCTGCATCGCTGTGCCCAACTCCACCTTTCTCAAAATCTATCTTTACCCCACCCAGATAAAACGGGAGGCCTTCTTTCAGTTGATGAACATCTATTCCAAAACCTGTTCTGAAAGGAAACTTACTTGTCATTTTTGATTGTTGTAAACTTTGTAAATATAGTAATGACCTCCTGAAATATTCTATAATTTAAAAACTAAAAGACGGCAGGCCATTGTATAAAATAAAATCAGGCCATTTTTTTTCAAAATGACCTGACGAAATAATTTCTGAAAAAAGTATTGCCTATTGATTTCCTCCGGCGGAGGTGCTTTGCTCCAGATTGAGCAAAAGGCTAAACCTCAGTGTATTACTGAGTGGGTTTCTGTTTACACCACTTCCACTCGGAATCAGATAAGAAAAGTTCAAACCAAACATATTATAATTTAACCCCGCGCCTACTGTAAAATATTGGCGGTCGCCTTTGGTAGGTGCTTCATAAAAATATCCGGCCCTGAAAAAAAACTGATCGTTGTAACTGTATTCCCCACCGAGACTGAATGTAAATTCTTTCATCTCTTCTTTGAATCCTCCCGGTGCATCTCCAAAAGAACTGAACCAACTTGCGACTACTCCCTTGTTGCGATAATTTGCAAGACCGGCAGAATCCCCAAGCGCCGGAGGAGTAGGCACCAAAAGTTTATTAATATCCAATGCAAAGGTTGCTTTGCTGGTTTCATCAAATACTTTTACATAAGCGCCACCCAATCCCAGGTTGGCGGGTATATAATCTTTTTCAGAAGCGTCACTTGTGTAGGCAATCTTAGATCCAAGATTTGACAGAGTTACCCCCCAATTGAAACCGCTCTTGTCACCGGATTGAGATCCATTATAAAATAAACTCAGATCACCGGCAACCGCAGTACCTGCTTTGTATGTAGATCCACTGCTCGACTGGCCGCTTGCAAGATTTGAGTTGATATATCTTAAAGAAATACCTACTCCCAATAAATCCGAAAGCTTGCGGCTATACCCCGCATCCACTGCAAACTCACGCGGGCGGTATTGGCCAAGTGAATTACCATTATTATCTGTGAATTGAATATTTCCCAAACTGAAATAACGAACAGAAGCTGAAATTGCCTGCTGATCATCCAACTGATAATAGCCTGCTCCTGAAACAAGGTAAACATCATTCAGGTCCAACGCCTTCAGCCAGGGTGTGTAAGTTAAAGCTACTGCTGACTTACTTTTTGCAAAAGGTATCTTAGAAAGATTCCAGAAAATTGAACTCGCATCCGGAATAGAAGCGATACCTGCATCACCCATTCCTCCCGCACGTGCATCTGGCGATATTCTTAAGAAAGGTACTGCAGTAGTCACTACATTAATCGGTTCGGAAGCGCTCTGGCCATTTACTATCATAGAACTACCAACAAGCAAGGCCGCTGCCGTTAACTTCAAAATCGCATGTTTCATGTGTACTTATTGAACTTGATTAGGTAGAGGTGCGGCTATAAGGGCTATTCTTTTGGGGTTGTAAAAATAAATGTTTTATTGATAAAGCCAACTTTTATCCTTGCGTGATTTATTATGGACACAAAAAATAAAAACGGATGTCTCTGCGGATTATTGCATTATGACTGATTATCATAACTTCCTATCTTCATTTTTCTCCGGTTTTTGTTAATGTGAACACTATGCAAAAACCTTTAAAATATTTTTTTCCGCACCCCGCTTCAATCGTGAAAGTATTTATATTCGCATTTACATCCTCAAATACAATAAGAAAGAAAACCTTTCGTTAATTAATCTGCAAAACGAATGTACATGTCAAAATTTATTTCTGCCGGGAAATTTACCCTGATCATCCTGGCCACATCACTTGCCTTCACAGCATGTAAGAATGGAAGTTTATTCGGAAAGAAAAAAGAAAAATCTTCCGTTACAGGATGGAATTATGATGATAAAGACTTTGGTAATTTCCATGTATTAAAAGCCAAGGAACAAAAGGCCGGTCCGGGTCTTGTATTTGTTCAGGGTGGTACTTTTATCATGGGTTCCAAAGAAGAAGACGTCATGGGAGACTGGAATAATGTACCACGCCGTGTCAGTGTCAACTCCTTCTATATGGATGAAACAGAAGTTGCCAACGTTCACTACCGTGAGTACCTGTACTGGCTCACCAATACGTTTGACGGTGATACCACAATTATGAGAATGGCATTGCCCGATACCCTGGTATGGAGAAGCGAACTTGCCTATAACGAGCCGTATGTAGATTATTATTTCAGATACCCTGCCTATAACTATTATCCGGTGGTAGGTGTTACCTGGGAACAGGCACACGACTTTTGCGTTTGGCGTACAGACCGCGTAAACGAAAAAATATTAATTGACAAAGGATACCTTAATAAAAAAGCGCCGCTTTCTGCCATGAAAGGTGGTCAGGGTGAAATGACATTCAATACAGATACCTACCTGATGGATCCGGATCAGATCAATAATAAGACTGCTCCAAAGAAAGGAGAACTTAAAGATGTGAGTGGAAAACCGAGGAAGGTAGTGTCTTTTGAAGATGGTATCTTACTCCCTGCATATCGTTTACCTACTGAGGCAGAATGGGAATATGCAGCCTATGGTCTGGTAAATCAAAATCCGAAAGTGCGCACCAAAGAAAAGAATCGTGGTGAAGAACTTTTCACAAATCAGCAGGTGTATAGCTGGAGCAAGAATGTCAATGGGTTGAGAGACAATCGCAGAGGAAGCTGGCAGGGTGAATTCCTGGCCAACTTCAAAAGAGGAAATGGTGACGTAATGGGTGTAGCGGGTGGATTAAATGACCGTGCAGCTATACCCGGCCCAATCAAATCCTTTTATCCAAATGGTTTCGGACTTTACAACATGAGTGGCAACGTGAGTGAATGGGTAGCTGACGTGTACAGGCAAATGAATTCGCAGGATATGGATGATGTGAACCCATTCCGTGGTAATAAGTTTACAAAATTCTACCGCAACAGTGCCGGTGAATTTGAAAGAGATACACTCGGACATTTGAAACAAACTGTTGTAACCGATGCAGAATCTCAAAACAGACGCAACTATCAGAAAGGTGATGTGATCAATTATCTGGATGGTGATTCTATCAGCAATGTTACTTATGGATATGGCATTACCTCATTGGTTAGCGATAAATCCCGTGTGATTAAAGGTGGTAGCTGGAACGATATGCCTTACTGGCTTTCTCCGGGTGCACGCCGCTATATGGAGCAAGATCAGGCAAGCAGCACTGTAGGTTTTCGTTGCGCCATGACACGCCTTGGTAGTTCTGAAGGTAATGGTTTCAAAGAAGGAAATATCTTCGGTCAACGCAGACAAAACAAGAAAAAGAAGTAATCTCGTAAACAAATATAAAAAGTCAGAAGACCCCTGCCATCCCTGGCGGGGTTTTTTGTTGCATTTAGCTTTTTAATTGAATTATTCCTGATCAAAGATTCAATTTGCCTATAAGCAGGCCTCAATCAATTACACATTGTCCACTCTGCTTACCATCAGTCACAGGCAATTTCGTATTTAATAACGCTTTAACAGCACTGGTATGGGTGGCAAATTTTAATGACCATGTATCCTCCCGGATTGTGAATGGATATTCAGAGAAACTTCTCCTTCCTTTCCACAGATTTTGTTGCTTAAAGCAATTGCCGTTCGACATCAAATTCATTGACTTCGGTAATGGTGTGTATTAAGTTTGATTTATTTTTCACCCGAAAACATTTAAATATGAAAACTTTAATCGCAGCGTTTTTTGCACTGCTTCTGGTGCAAACCACCTTTGCCGCAGGCCCTATCCCCGAAGCAAAAATCAAACAAAGATTCAGTCAGACTTTTCCTAATGCATCAAACGTCAAATGGGCAGAAACCGATAAACAATATGAAGTTCGGTTTGCGGATGGCAAAATTAATTGCTGGCTTATTCTCAACAAGTCGAATGGAAGCACTTATGCCCTTGTTCGTTATTATGGAGAAACCGACTTGGCCCCAGCCGTAAAGGAAGCCTTGTATGAATCTTATCCCGAAACTCAGATACAGGGAGTAACTGAAATTAATATGGACGACAGAAAAGTCTATCAGGTTAACCTGGAAGGAAAAAATAACTGGTATATCGTACGGGTTGATGACCATCTCAATATACATGAAAAAGATATATTCAAGAAAGCCCTTTAATCCACCCATATTTCAACAAGCCTTTCCAATCGCGTTCTATTATTGGAAGGGCTTGTTTTTTAGCCGGAATTGACTCGCGGGTGAAAGACTCTGATATAATAAAAGGCCTTGCACGATGTAAGCAAGGCCTTAAAAATATTTAGAATATATTAAATCCAATCACTTATGAAGTGTGATGTCGCCAATCTTTGAAGATTTACCTTCAGTAACTACGACGTTGGTAACTGTGGAGTCCATATAGCCATTGGACGCATTGATAAATACATTATAAGTACCTTCTGCCAATCCGCGTACCATAAACCTGCCATCTCTTCCGGGTATAGCATAAAGTGTATCGGTTTCATTTTCCACGCTGATCACAGGGAAAGCCTCATGTGGTTTCACACTTCCGGAAACGCTACCTGTATTGCTCACCGCATAGGCACGGATAAAAGGCCGTAAATAAAACTCACCATTGTGCACCTTTACCACAGAGCGGCCTGCATCAAAATCAAGCCATATCTTATAATGATTGGATGACACGCTCTGAAAGTTGTCTCCAAATACTCTCACATATACGGTATTCCATCCGTGTAATAAATGTAATGGATAAACAACACCGTCTTTTACAAGTGAGTTTCCATCATCTCCCAATTTCAACTTAAACGCGACGATACGCCCTTTCTTAATATTTGAACTGGAAATCAGTGTGTCTGTTCCATTTGCAAAATTCAGCAGGTTGTAAGTACCTGGGTTTATTTTTAAGGTATCCCAAAAAGTACCGTTATCGTGTTGATCCTGATTTCCGCAATTGTGCCACCAATTTTTCCAGGGATGAAGCATATCATTATTCTTTTCCCACCACTTCTGCGTCGTGTCAATCTTAACAGCAATACTCTGGATATTCACAAGTACACTATCAAAGTATCCCGGGCCATCCGTCAGGTACACGCTCAGTTTGTTTTGATCCGGGTTGGGTGCATTCGGATCTACTTCATTCTTGCTACAGGATGCAAACGCAATGATCAGCATCGCCAGCGCTGCAAATGAATACCACTTCAGGAAATTCGTTTTCATTTTAAAGGTGTTTTTGAATTAATAAAAATTAAGAATATACATACTTCCGGTTGGTGCCTGAAAATCAGGCCGATTAGGAAAAGCAAAAATGATGCCTGACAGATCCATGTATCCGTTACTCACCAATCAGGCATTGGCCAGGGAAACTCTGAGATTCATCAACAGCCACTTATTATTCCTAATTCTACCTTGTTGAATTTCAAAGCCTGATGGTCATTTAATTTCATTACCTTAACATGCTCAAACCACTGCAAATGACAAAAGTATTCTCCTTGATTTTTTTCTTCGGTTTCACATTCAGCCACTCTATCGCACAAAATGTTTCCAACGGAAAGCAAGTCATTCCTTCTATTGGGAGTAAGACGAAAGACCTGAAAAAGTATGAAGGATTTTTTAACTTTTACTGGGATGATTCCACCGGAAAAATGTACCTGCAAATCAACCGGTTGGACTCTGAATTTCTATACCTGACTTCCCTTCCGGGCGGACTCGGTTCCAACGATATAGGATTAGACAGAGGTTTGCAGGGAGACGCAAGGATTGTAAAATTTGTAAAAACAGGACCCCGGATTTTATTAATTCAACCCAATTATGGCTTTAGAGCAGTGACCACCAGTGCCAACGAAAAAAGAGCGGTGGAAGAATCATTTGCACAATCTGTGCTTTGGGGATTTCCGGTAGTCGCCGAATCGAATGATCAATACCTCGTGGATGCTACCGATTTTCTGCTTCGTGATGCTATGCAGGTGGCAAATCAATTGCGATTCAATAAGCAAGGGAGTTATTCAGTGGACAAATCCCGTTCGGTATTTTACCTTCCCAATACCAAAAATTTCCCGTTGAACACCGAACTGGAGACCACCATCACTTTTGTCAACACAGATGGAAATCCGGGAAGGTTCGTACAATCCGTAACACCGTCTGCTGATGCGATCACCCTTCGTATGCATCATTCTCTTGTTCAACTTCCGGATGCGGATTATCAGCCTCGTGTCTTTGATCCACGAAGTGGATATTTTAATATTTCCTACATGGATTACAGCACTCCGGTATCTGAGTCGATAAACAAGTACTTCATCTGCAGGCATAGATTGAAAAAGAAAAATCCCAATGCTGCATTGAGTGAGCCCGTGAGGCCAATCATTTACTACCTAGATAATGGAACACCTGAACCCATTCGCAGCGCCCTGCTGGACGGCGCCAGATGGTGGAACCAGGCATTCGAAGCGGCGGGATATATCAATGCCTTTCAGATTAAAATACTTCCAGATAGTGCAGACCCGATGGACATTCGTTACAACATGGTCAATTGGGTGCATCGATCTACCCGGGGATGGAGCTATGGTGCATCCATCGTAGATCCGCGTACCGGTGAGATCATTAAAGGAAATGTTTCCCTGGGTTCTTTGCGTGTAAGGCAGGATTATTTAATCGCTCAGGGATTGTTGGCCCCTTATGCGAATGGAGTACCTGCCAGTGACGAAATGCTGAAGATGGCTCTGGCCAGGCTTCGCCAATTGGCAGCCCATGAATTGGGGCACACCTTAGGACTGCAGCACAATTATATAGCCAGTGCCGACGGAGATGCGAGTGTTATGGACTACCCTCCTCCTTCAGCAATACTTGATAAAAACGGGAATATCAACATCTCCCGCGCCTATGATGACAAAATCGGAGCGTGGGATAAGGTGGCCATCAACTGGGGTTATCAGGATTTTCCGGAAGGTACCGATGAGAAAGCCGCATTAGATAAAATATTAAATGATGCTCAGAAAAATCACCTGGAGTTTTTGTCTGATCAGGATGCACGGCCAGCCGGGAGCATGCACCCGCAAACCCATTTGTGGGATCTGGGTACTAATGCTGTAGATGAATTGAAAAGAGTGATGACGGTAAGAGCAAAAGCATTGTCACAATTCGGTGAAAACAATATCCGGCCCGGCACACCCATGGCAATGCTGGAAGAAGTACTGGTACCTATTTACTTTTTTCACCGTTATCAATTAGAGGCTGCTACAAAGACTGTCGGCGGCATGTATTATACTTATACCGTAAAAGGTGACGGAAGGGTAACCACTCAGCCGGTAAGCCGTCAGGAACAAATCAGAGCTTTGAACGAAATAATTAACTGTATGGACCCTCATGTATTGGCATTGCCCGAAAGAATCGTAAAGATGATTCCACCCCGTCCATCCGGATACCGGTTTACCAAAGAGTTATTCTCCAAAAGAACAGGAAGTGCTTTTGATGCATTATCCCCTGCGGAATCAGCGGTTGATTTCCCTATGTCATTTCTTTTTAATTCCCAAAGACTCAACCGTATGCTTCAGTTCAAAGCAGAAAACGGAGGTTTGAGTGTAGCCGAAATGGTAAATACACTTATCAACAAATTATGGAAAGCGCCAGGATTGCAGGGAATGGAAGGACTGATTCAAATGCAGACCGGACAAGTACTTCTCACCTACCTCTTATCTGCTGCCACAAATGACAACAATTCCTATCTGGTAAAGGCTATGATACAGAAATCAGTCAGCGATTTGAAAACCTATATAGAGAATCAATTGAAGAAGGCACCGGACGACCTTTACAAAGCACATTTGATGTTGGCCCTTGAACGGATAAAATCACCTGAAAAGGCAGTGCCCACCGTACATGAAGATATGCCACCCGGTGCGCCAATCGGATGTGACTGGGATGCCTATCCGTAAAATATGGCGAAGCCTGTTATGAATCGCCTGCCTGATTGCATCAAGCAGACAGGCTTTCAAAAATTGTTATAGCT
>CAYXAL010000032.1:0-31374 GCA_964463015.1 uncultured Ginsengibacter sp. | reverse complement strand
CGTTGCCTGCCATGTTATACAGACCCCCGACGATTGCGAAGTCTTCGGCTGACTGCCCGCTGACGGTTCACTATTGGACTGACACAGTAACACTTGACCTATATAACTTTTTTCATCTGCGGTACCGGGACAGTCATCCGGCGACTTAAAAAAATGGCTGGACAGTATCTATATAACATTGACAAGCGATGGCCAACGCTGCTATTGACACAGCCTGCGGGAGACGGTTTCATCGGGGCATGACAGTTGCTTTTAACACAAATTTCAGGAGACAGTTCTCGCTGTTGATAATTGCAGCACGGTGGACACAGACTTTCGGCTTCATGTTCGTATGACCCGACGCACAAACTTTACCGAGCAGCCAACGCTGCACGGACACAGACTTAGCCGACTCACCAAGTCAGGCACATTTGCAAGGCACACAAAGCTGACACACAAAAGCCAACCTTGCAAAAGAGCCTGCCTTGTTCCCACGCTTACGGGACACACCCTACCACGATGGACACAGACTAAATACTTGATGAATCAAGACGAAGGGCGAACATACAACAGGCAGTTTTGCGTCAGCAGGCGGTGACGAAAAAATCCTCATCTTCAGTACTACCATCAGCTACATATCCGGCTGACCGAACACAGATGAGCAGTAGAAAATATTCTCAACTTTTGTATCTTCGGTCGGCAGCAGTTCCGGGCTGGACGTTTTCAAAATGCCCTGCCGAACGCAAAGCTGTTAACCGTTGCCTGCTAGCTTTCAGCTTATCACCACCTTGCCTGAAAAATAAGGTGTGTTTGCCAGGATAGGGGTGAAAGCAGCTCGGTTCTGTTCCTGTCTCCTTTTTCTGTAACGCCAATATTGAAAGGTGTGGTAGCTGACTTGTTTTTGTTTGCAAAATTCTTTTATGCTTATCCCGCTCTGTTTGTATTCATCTATCAGAGCTTCCATCTGTTGTTGATTATTCATCTGAAAATATTTCCAGCAAAACTATTTCTGCAGACTTGTATAGGCAACATGCGGTTGGTCGGGTGGATACTGTTCTTATAAATCGTTGATACCTGGTTAGCCGGCAATGTAATGTTATTGGTAGCAAATGCATACACTTTGCCTTCATCCGTTTTAAAGATGACACGCCTGAGCTTTAGCCTTTGTACCACAATTCCACTTTGCTTAACAGTTACTGTTATCAATTGTTCATTGAGTACTCCGTTTGCATCCTACGTACCTTACCGAAAAGGGGTTAATATCGTAGATAGTTTATTTAATTTCTTTTGGAAGAGAAAGATTTATGGAATGAATGAACCTTTCCCCCTTACAAGTTTTTTCATTATCTCAAACGTACATGAAATTTGTTATAATTTTATTCATGACTCTTCAGGTTTATGATAATGTTCCTATAACTATCGGAATAAATATTATTGTAGGGTCCGCCAACTGGCGGATGACTACTTTCTTAACAGCCTCAACGCTTTTTTAGAGTTACATGGAGACTTTCCGGTATTGGGGCTTGACATAGTAGGGCTGTCAGCGGCAAACTCAACATTTGTAATTCTATTTTACAATCAGGCAATTGTTGAGCTGAAGTCAAAATACTTTTTTTACCCATAATTTGGCTAAATAAATTTCCTGAAAAATATACCGTCCGGATTTAAGTTGACCTATCGACCTATCCGGAATCAACCCACTTCAGGACTATACAACCACAGTAAAAAATACTGCATTTGCTTTATTGACATTCCCCCAAAATAATCATTATTTGGCTGTAAATATGGACAATATATACACATACAGGAAATCCGCACTCCAAAAGCCTCAAGGCAGGGAACTTTTGGACCAGGGCATTAGCTGCCATCAGGAACGGGGAACAAACATTCAAATTTCATATCCAGAAATAGAAAGTATACGGTTGTTTTATCACCCGAACAACCGTTATCGGCTCAATAATTATTGCTGTAAATTAACTTTAAAAAATCAGGCAACTTACGATATTTATTCCTGTACTTACAAAGGCATAGCTGACTTTGGCGATCAGGCTGAAACGTACATTCCCTTCGTTAAAGAACTGGTACAAAGAGCAAAGGCGGCTAATCCCGATTGTGAAATCCGGACAGGCCATACACCTTTAACTTATTACGGCAATATCGTGTTTGTAATCCTTGCCGTATTGGCTGTTTTTTTGATTTTTTCTATGTTTCCCGATGGGTACAAAAATGGTTTTGTCGTGGTAAAACTGATCGTCATCGGTTTTATGGGAATTTATCTGGCAAAATCCATCAAAGTAAACAAACCCGAATTGATTAATGGAACTGAAATCCCCAATAATGTTCTACCTCAAATACCGGCAACTGACAACACAGAAAAGGAAACCCAACCAATAAATAGGAATGACTGAAAAATACTCATCACACAAACAAGATCAAAACTACAAACACAAATAGTAAAATGAAAATAACCAAAAATGACATATTGTTTATACTTGCCATCCTATTTGCCCTCTGGTTTTCCGCTGCAGGAGTAATATGGGTCTATTGGGTTGCACTTTTTTGTGCTTACCCGTTTGGAATCATCTCTTTTTTGATTTGGAGGAATATCCGTAAAGACGGCAAAAAAAGAAACATCGCCATTCCAATCATCCTGATTATCGGATTTCTTAGCTCGTTAAGCTTTCTGGCCTACATATTAATTAGTAAAAGTTAAATCAAAGACATCATGAAAACCAAAACATTTATTGCAATTTGCCTGATGTTGTTCACGGCAACAACAGGACAGGCACAAACAACAAACAACGAAACCATCGATGCCTCTACACTTAAAAAACTTGAAGGTATATGGGTGCAAACTTATAATGATAGTAAAGGGGTAATTGGTCCCGCATATCTTAAGTTAAAAGCGGTAAATGGAAATGTGGAAGCATGGAGGGTTGCAAAAGGCAAACAAGATATAAAGTTTACAAGATTCAGGGTGTACAAAAACGAAAAAGGTGTCCTAAGTTTTGTCTACGAACTAAATATCCCACCCGGTTTTAAATATGAAGGATATGGCGAAATAGGTGAGCATGTTTCTACCATGAAAGGAACGGAACTGCGAACAGTGAAGAACCTTGATTTGCCCATACCACCGGCTCAATGGACCGCAAAAAAAGGATCATTGTCAACACTTGCCACCGCCGCAAATCCTACAACTTCAACAAGCACCACCATCACCACTACATCTGCAGACCTAATGGAAACCAAATTTGTAACTGCGTTCAATGCGGCAACCGATTCTAAAGGAAGGGGAAAGGCCCTGGGTGTTCTATTTGGCGATGTATATAAAAACGCTTCACTTAGCAATGAGCAGAAAAAGAGCTACATGGTACGCAAAGTGGGCGAAGTCTATGCCATTGATAAAGAAGCTGCATTTAAAGGGGTAATTGGAGCAGATTGTTCTACACAAGAGATAAAGGAAGTTTTTAATTCATTGCCCGGCGATCAAAAAGCATTTATTCAAAAAAGATCACAAGAAGTTTCTTCGGGTTTTAAACAGGTACACTAAAAATCAAATGCTATGAAACAACTCATTTTATGCTTGCTGCTGATGGCAGGCATTACAGCATTGCAGGCACAACAATTAGAATCATTTATGGACACCAATGGCAAGTTTGGCTACAAGGATGAAGCCGGTAAGGTTGTCATCGCTCCGAAGTATGAAAGAGCCAACAGTTTTAAAGAAGGGCTGGCGGCAGTAAGACTAAATCACAAATTTGGTTTTATAGACCCAACAGGGAAAACAGTTATTGATTTTAAATATGAGGAAGCGTATTATTTTTCAGAGGGGCTGGCTGCGGTGATGTTAAACGATAAATTTGGTTTTATTGACAAAAAAGGAAATTTGGTTATTGAACCCAAATACGAAGCCGCCTATCCGTTCCGTGAAGGTGCGGCTGTCATCATGCTTAACCGGAAATTCGGCTACATAGACAATACCAGAAACATCATAATAGCTCCCGAATTTGATTATGCAGCTAATTTTTCGGAAGGATTGGCTGTCGTAAGGAAAAATGAAAAATATGGTTTCATTGACAAAACAGGAAAAATGGTGATAGAAACCCGTTTTGAAGATGCAGGCGGTTTTTCAGAAGGCTTTGCCAGAGTAAAACAAAATGGTAAATGGGGATATATTGATAAAACAGGAGAAACTGTTATTGAACCCGAATACAACAGTGCCGGAAAGTTTTCGGAAGGTTTGGCCTCCGTTGAACTCAACGGAAAATACGGCTTTATTGATAAAACCGGCAAAGTGGTCATAACCATCAAATATGACATTACCGGTGATTTTAAAAACGGCAGGGCCACGGTCATCTTAAATGATCAGGAAATACATATAGATAAAACCGGCAAAGAAATAAAATAGCGGACGTACATAACCAAAGACACAGAAATGAATATTGCATCACCCAAATATTATCACACGGTTGAAACCCTTGTCTTTCTCCTTATCACTATTTGGGGGATCATACTCGGGCAGGTGACCGTCTTCTACATACTTTACCTGTTTGGGTTTCAGTTATGGGTGCGCACCATCATTGATATTCTATATGCCCGAAAAAACGGACAAGCAGATGGTAAAAAACCTTCTTTATTCTCAATAGCCGGTAGTATGTTCGTATTCTTTTGTTACCTCTCACTGATTGTAGTCTTTTTTGGATTTTTGCTTAACTCTGACAATCTGGATTTGGTGGCCATTAATATGCAGACACTAGTTTTACGAAATATCGGATTTGATCTCAACATGCTGATTTTTATTGTACAATATGCTGCATACCGAAGGCAGGTAGGAAACAAAGATTTACAAATTGCCTTATTCGACAAAGGGCATCTCATACTGCATATTTCCATTATTTTGGGCGCATTGATACAAATGCAATTTGTCAAAAAACATCCTGAATATTTTACAGGCTATGAGCTTTGGGGCGCTGCATTGGTGGTATTGCCTTTTTTGCTGATTAAGATATTGTTTAACAGTCAGTCTGCTAAAAAGATAGTGACTAAGTCTAAGCTGCTTAATGTTTTGTTTAACCATCCGTTTAAAAGAAAGCAGACAGATGAAACCTCCAATTGAAAATTGGACTAATGTATTTGGATTATAATAAAACACAATCATAGCAGGGAATTCCAATGACAATGTACGTTCGGGCAAAAAGATTCAACACATTTTTTACAATATGAAAGCGACTTTGACAAAGATTTAAAACGGCCTGGAAACAGAAAATCAAATGACGAAAAAGCCAGCCCATAGAAAGGGTTTTGTGAAATGGCAGGTAACAGATTCAATTGAAACATTTATGCGATATTTGAAATCGGCGTTCCGATTGGAAGTAAGTTAAAATAATACGCTATTTCACAAAGCCGCAAAAGGTTGTAGGCAATTAGTTTGCCGATTCCAACATCTAACGCAACCTTCAAACCATTAAGAAGTTTAAAATTGTAAATTAAAACATCGTACAAATGCCTCGCTTTAGACCAACGAATTATTATTGAAAAATCACTTCTCCCGGGAATCATGATCAATATTCTTGGTATTATCAAACTTATTCAATGGCTTGCAGACAGAAATACTCGTTTTATTTTTGACAATAAACAGGTATTGCCTGCAGATCGCTGATACTCATTAAACAAATAATATTCTGTCATCATGATTATAGCAAATGGCATTTTACTCGGACTCGTTGCATTAATATGTTTTCTGGGCGGGTTAAATTTAGTAATCAAAGGTGCTATGAACTTCTTACCTGCAGAAACGTCGCCTCAACGTGTGTTGGATAATTTGTTTAGATTTCTGGGAGGGATTTATTTTGGGTGCGGATTTCTTGTTGGCTATTCCGCATTCCATGTGAAAGATTCAGGAAACATCATTTATTTTTTGGGACTTATTGTAATGTTTTCAGGGTTAGGACGGCTTTATTCCAGATTTAAGGTTGGTAAAGCAGGAGGATATTTTGATTTTGTAATGACACTTGAAATTATACTTGGCCTCTCAATTATTTTGTTGAAATGGCTGAGTAGATAGAGATTTGAGTCGATTTGGGTTTTCATTCGTCAAAAAATGTTCAATGTATGTTTTGAATATGGGAATGACATGTCTAATTCCAAACTCCAAAGGCAAACGGTATTGGAGAATATGGGAAATGAATTCAACATCCGAAATTCCGTCCTGACTATTGTTCCAGTGTTTCATGATAAAGAATCTGATATCAATTGGCAAAGAATAATTCCAAGAAACTTGCAAACTTTTTTCATCTACGTGAAAAGGGATGGGGAATTGATAAATTCACAGACCCAAAACCTCTGAATGGTATTTTGAATTATTTTCCAATTCCTTCGACAGAATACGAGGCGGTTTCTTTTATTTTCCGAAGTACGCAGCAATGTTTATTACGAGAAGAATAATCATAAATTAACTCAATTGCCGGATTTCTTTCCGGATCATGATCCGGTTAATGACAATTGTCACGATTAATAATAAGGCTGCAGTGGCAATGACTATCCAATGTAGAAACGGGCTTACCGATTCCTGTGCAAAGGACAGACGGCTGAATGCGAATTGAAGTATTTCTGTGGCTGCAAGGCAGATCAGGATGATGGTGATATAAACCGGAAGAAATGTTTTTGAAAATACCTGTGCCAGCCAGTCAGGAGAGTAGCCGAGTGTGATAAGCAAATTTACATTTTCACGGCTCCTGGCAATTTTCAGTCTCAGATAAAACCCAAAAAGGATCAAGGCCAGAATGACAATCAGAATTCCAAGAAAGGCGATGGCACCTGTGATGTCTTGCAATAATCCTTTGATTCTTCCGAATCGTACTTTGTCTTTATTAATATGGTATCCGTTCTTATCTAAAAATTTCAGAAAGGAAGGATTGTTTGCATCAGCTGTCTTGATGTAAACCCTGGAGACAAGAGAGGAACTGTCGCCGGCAAAGTTTTGATTGGCCCATTTCAGAAAGGATTCTGGTACAAGGATGGAATTTACCCTGTCGGTTAATCCGATAATGCTTGCACGAAAATTTTGATTTCCTGAAGGGCCGGAACATTGCAAAAAAATATTGACGGATGAAATCGTTTTTGCAGATACCTGAGGCAACCCCTGTGAAGGGGCAAAGACATTGTACATTTCCAGAAAATCTGAAGAAAATAAGATGGGTATATCAGTTTGTCCGGGTTGCCAGGTAAAGCCTGCCGGAATTGTATCTAAAAATGAAGGATCGATACTTTCCAAAAAAAGATCGGTACTAAAGGGGAGAATATCTCCTGCGGTTGCCATCGCCCGGAATTGATTGGAATACAATGGAGCAATAGCAGCTATTTCAGGTTGGTTTTTCAACAATTGAAAATCACGTTGAGAAAACCGGTTGTCCTTTCCCATGTTCTGATTGGTTATCGACTTTGAGATAGATACATAATCAAAAGCGCCTGAGCGCCGGGGCGCTTCTTCCTTCAACAGTTGCCGGATATTGACAAACATCTGTACTGAAATCAAAAGCAGAAGGATACCTATTCCCAATCCCGCATACCCGATCCATTTAGACCACCCTTTTTCGGAATGAATCAGAGGCATGATATGTTTTGTACCCAGTTTCATTCAGAGGAAATACGATTTTTCATTTTGAAGGAAATCGAGCTTCTTAAGATCTGCAAAAATCATGGCAGCATTTCTCTTTTCACATTCCTCGAATAATAAATCCATGGCCTTGCTTCTGTTGTTTTCATCAAGATGACTGAATGGTTCATCCAGCAAAAGAAAGTCAAAAGGCTGTGTCAGGGCGCGAATAATCGCAAATCGTTGTTGTTCACCATAGCTGCATGTCTTCACAATTTGCTTTAGTTTATTTTCCACACCAAGACGGCGGCACATCTGATAGATATCGTCAGTGGAGTGAAATGGATTCAGTTTTCTTTTGATTTCAATATTATCAAATGCCGTTTGCGTTTCAAATAGACGTAAGTCCTGGAATACAATACTCATTTGATGTTGTCTGACGACGGCTTTCTTCTCAGCAGAGATCGTTTTTATGTCTTGCTCGTCGTACAAGATACTGCCCTGGTAATCATTTCTCAGGCCATAAATAAAATGAATTAGCGAGGTTTTTCCCTTACCGGAAGGGGCAATTATATGCACATGCTCTCCTTTGCTGACTGCAATTTGTTTATTCCAGATTTCAGAGTTGCCACTTTCCTTGATATAATCCGGTCGTACCTGATTTAAAACCAATTGCATGAGCCGCAGCTTATTTGACAGTATGAACGGTGTCTATTATCGCAGCCGTTGAATCTGTAGTCTGAAATCCCGGATTTAATTTCTTTTTTTCCTTGCCCAACCGGTACATTTCATCTGAGTATTTATTCAATATTTTGAGACTGTTGGTATTCTTATCCATAAATGTAACGGTTGTAGTACCTACCAGTGCATCATCCTTTACTTCACCACCTACTGCAGTGATATCATTCCATACCGCACGGCTATTCTGAAGCATAGCCGATCCGATTGAATCTGATGGAAGTTGAATGGAATTCAGAATCTTGTTGATGTTCACATAAAGCCCGGCAGGGTGTCCGGTAATTTTGTCCAGCCATTCCGGTTTGTTATCTTGTTTTCCTGCCAGATAATTATCTGCAAATTCTTTATGATTACTCAGTGCAAAGGCTTTATCATTTGAGTTGTAATACACATCAGATGCATTGGTCATCCCCATCATTTTATTAACTACATCAAGCAGTTTTTGAAACTTTGCCTTGTCATTGATTCCTGTTTTATAGAGAATGTTGAAATCTACATCGGATCTTGTCATTCCGGTACTGTCGCCACCAAGGTTGGCCTTCAGATCGCTGAAGGAAACCAACATGCGACCGTCGATGGCTGCTATAATATCGTCAAAGCTGAGTCCCATCTGTGACAACGACATATTGATCATGCCATCAAGTCCAAGCAATTTGAAGGTCTCTTTCAGCCCCTCGGGTTTAAAGTTGAATGCCAGTATACCCACAATATCTTTTGACGGGACCTTGGCGATATCTTCGGCTTTGACATCCTCTCCCTTATACTTTTTAAGGATATTGAGCATATCTTTTCCATAATAACTTTTCTGATCAGCCGTGATTTTTCCATTGTCAAACACAATATTATATGCAGTCCTGCTATCTTTGACAATTGCATCCATTTTGAGCATACTCAGCATGCCCAGTGATGGTGTCAGGCTCATGAGTTTTTCTGAGTTTACCCATACTTTCATATCGCCATTCTCATTTATCAAAGAATTGTATCGATCATCCTTTGCCAATGAAGAGTCTGATGGAAGGCTAAATAATCTGAGTGCAAAAGCCTTTGCAGCATTCAGATCCCCCTTGGGTATTGACGGTACAGAATCCAGGTGTTGTTCCCAATTATTCAACTGGCTGGAATTGTCAGTAGTGTTGAATACATACACAAAGTTCTTATCATTCCATGCAGCAACTCCACCGTCTTTAATGGTCATTGATTTAATGCCTTTCTGATCGGTAGGGGACTGTGCAGAGTCCAGGTTTTTATTGAATTTTTCAAAATTTCCGGCATCACTCAGTGCACCTTCCAGTACAAATGTGAAGAGGTCGTCGCTTCCTTTCTGAATGAAAAATGTCACCCCTTTTTCCAGATCGATTCCGGTTGCTTTAGGATCGTTGAGAAATTTTTTACTCCATTCAGGTATTTTTGTATTCGCATAAGCATCTTTAAACAGTTCTGTATTTTTGACATCTTCATAGGGCAACTTTTCCAACAGGCTCTTCGTGTTGAAATAAGTAACCAATACCGCATCGGATGGTACCATCTTTGCAGCCTCACTTTTGCTTTTGCAGGATGAAAAAAGGAGACTGATTACTGCAATGACTGCAATGTATTTTAAGAAATTTCTCATAATTACTATTTAATGATTGATGTTTATTGATTTTAAAGATGTCTAAAAATAGATTTTTTCTCCAACAAAGAAAAAAGTTCGGATTGTTTTACGGATTGCTCTTCTCCCGTGCCCAACTCTTTAACCCTGCAAATTCCTTCGCTTACCTCTGTGGAACCAATGATGACCACAAATGGAATCTTCTTTCGGTCGGCGTATTTAAACTGCTTATCCAATTTAGCCGACTCATAAAACAATTCACTTGCAATTCCATGTTTTCTGCATTCCTGCATAAGGGTAAATGCATGGCTGCTCTCTTGTTTCCCAAGATTGAAAAACAGCAATTGGGTAGATTGGCTGATATTTTCAGGAAATAAATCGAGTTCTTGCATGACGTCATAGATGCGGTCAATCCCAAAACTTATCCCTACACCGGGGATATCCTTTACCCCAAACAGTCCGGTGAGGTTATCATACCTTCCTCCGCCTCCGATACTGCCCATCTTCACACCATGTGCTTTTACCTCAAAAATGGTTCCTGTATAATAATCGAGTCCCCGTGCCAGTGTGGTATCCAATTCGAAAATGCTTTCGTTTCCAATAAATTTATGGATTGTATTCAGTTCTTCCACACCCTCCTTGCCGGTTAGAGAGTTTCCAAATAGTTCACTTAATGATTGAATTTTCTCTTCAAAACTTCCTTTCAATCCAAGGTATTTTTCTACAAAAGCAATTTGGGGTTCATTGAGGCCGATGCCCGACAATTCATTCTTTACGGCCTCGATACCTACCTTATCCAATTTGTCAATAATAGTAGTAATTGCCCTGAATTTATCCGCTCCGGCTGAGAGCTCGGAAAGCGCCGATAGGATCTTCCGGTTATTTATTTTGATCGATACAGGAATGTTGAGCTTATTGAATACGTCTTTGTAAAGAAGTGCAAGTTCACCATCTGCCTGTAGCGAAAATGTGCCAGCTACATCTGCATCACACTGATAAAATTCACGGTATCTTCCTTTCTGAGGCCTGTCAGCGCGCCATACCGGTTGTATCTGGTAGCGTTTGTAGGGCATAGTGAGCTGGTTGAAGTTCATCGCTACAAACCTGGCGAAGGGGATAGTCAGGTCATAGCGCAACGCTCTGCCTGTAAGATCAGCCGAAGATTTTCCGGAAAGGATTTTTTCAAAATCTCTACGTGCAGGTTCTTGTTTGGATGGATGATCAAGCCCGTTGTTGAGGATTTTAAAGATCAGTTTATCTCCCTCATCCCCATATTTGCCCAATAAGGTTTCAATATTTTCCAATGCAGGTGTTTCCAAAGGGTCAAAGCCATATAATTCAAAGAATCGCTGGATGGTATGGATAATAAAATACCGCTTTCTGAGTGTATCCGGTTGAAAGTCACGTGTCCCCTGCGGTAATGTAGGCTTCATTTCTGAAAAAATATTTTGGCAAATGTAATTGTTAGAAGCGCTATAACTGTTTCATTTTTATTAACTTTTTATTTATAACCCTTTTTTCTTTCGTTGCATCTTTATTTTGAAATCAATTTTCATAGCGGCAGATTCGATCATTTTATTTTATCTTGCCACACTACAAATTAGAAATGAATGAGTTTGCAAGAATTTGAAGAAACACCAGATCCCAAAACAAAAAGATACATCCTAATGAGGAGTATTTCAGATTTTGGCATGGGTTTTATTTATTTATGTGTGGGTGTGGTCTTGCTTTTTGCAAAAAAGTTCCGGATTCAGAATGAATTTGCCTGGAGCCTTCCTGCAAAAATTTTTGCTGTGTTGGCCATTGTGTATGGCGGATGGAGGATATACAGAGGATTTAAAAAGGATTATTTTAGGAAGAATGATTAAAAGGATAATTCATCTTATTGGTTTTTCAGCATTTTGCATTCTCCTCGTCCTGATGGAGGGTTGCTCCGGAGGTGAACAACGGACAGATATTGATACGGCCGATTCCGGTACAATACATATCAGTGTGGATGAAACCTTCAAGCCTTTAATAGATTCGGAAATTCAGGTGTATGAAGCGCTGCATCCGAAAACAAAGATTATTGCTGAATATAAATCAGAGGGCGATTGTTTCAAAGACTTTCAGAAAGACAGTACCCGGATGATTATTGTAACGCGGAGCCTGACTCCTGCAGAAGAAAAATTTTATAAGGATAAATTCTATTCTTATCCCGTCATCAGTAAAATAGCCTATGATGCCATTGCAGTGATTGTGAGTAACCATGCACCGGACACCACATTTTATGTACCCACTCTTAAATCTATTCTGGATGGCAGTGTGGGTGGGGATAACAAGGCAGTATTTGACGGAGTTTCGGGCAGCAGTGTGCTAGCTTATATTAAAGACTCATTATTAAGAGGAAAACCCATAGATACCACCCGTGCTTTTGCGGTAAATGGAAGCAGAGAGGTGATCAGCAGAGTAGAAAAAGACAATAACCTGATCGGATTTATCGGAGTCAGTTGGATCGGCAATCCGGAAGATACAATGCAGATGAGCTTTTTGAATAAAGTAAAGATTGCGGCTATTCAATGCAGTTGCCCCGAAAAAACTTTTGTGAAGCCTTACCAGGCCAATATTCTCACCAAAAGATATCCATTTGTAAGGGGATTATATTTTATATTGAAAGAGAATTATGCGGGACTGGGAAGTGGTTTTGGAAACTTTCTGGAATCAGAGAGAGGACAGTTGATTATTCGCAGGTCGTATTTAGGTCCGGCGAAGTTGAACTTTAATATAAGAACAGCTACATTAAACCAATAATTTTTTTGAATATCAAAACACAGTAAAATTTAAACAATGAAAAGAATCGGACTTTTTAGTTTTCTGTTCCTGCTGGCAGGAAGTCTTTTTGCACAATTGGATGAGGGGAAAAAGATGTTGGATTATGAAAGATTTCAGAGTGCGGCAAAGATTTTCCAGTCAATATTGGATAAGGATCCTAATAATGCAGATGCAGCTTATTGGTTGGGCCAAACCTATATCCAAAATGTTGAGAATGCCGATACATTGGCTGCCAAAAAACTTTATCAGAAATCTCTTCAGGCCAATCCGAATGACCCACTGTTGATGGTAGGGGTAGGGGAAGTAGAATTGATGGAAGGGAAGACCCAGGATGCCCGGAATCATTTTGAGGCGGCCATCAATGCTACCAAAAAGAAAGGGCTGCCTGAAACGCTTTTAGCTGTTGGACGCGCCAATATTGACACCAAAGCCGGTGATCCGAATTATGCCGTAGAAAAATTGAAAGAAGCAGCAGACAGAGACAAAAAAAATCCTGCCATACTCATTGCTCTCGGAGATGCGTACCGCAAATTAATTCAGGGAGCTAACGCAGTTACAGCCTACCAGAATGCATTAATCCTGAATCCACATGCCGCAAGAGCGTCCTTTATGATGGGCCGTATCTACGAAACTCAGGGGTATTCGCAAGAGCCCATTTACATGAGATTTTATAACGACGCCATTCAGGAAGATCCCAATTTTGCTCCGGTGTTTTATTGGCTCTACCAGTATTATTATAAGAGGGATGTAAACAAAGCGCGTGAGTACCTGGATAAATATGTAGCCGTTACAGATAACAATTCCAAACTGTGTTATGCAGAGGCAAGCCTTCTTTATGTTTCCAAACTTTACAAAGAAACTATCCAGAAGGCGGATGCTTGTATCGCTGGCACTCAGGGAGAAAAACCTTTTCCGAACTTGTTCGGATTAAAGGCCTATGCGTATGATAAGCTAAACGACACTGCAAATTCCAGGAAGAATTTTGTAGAATTTTTTGAGCGGGTAAATCCGGATCAGATAGGCCCTAAAGACTATGCGACCTATGGAAAGATGTTGTTGTCTTACCCCGACAAAGGTGCGCTTGCAGAAGAAATGATTGATAAAGCCATTAATCTGGATACCATTAAACAAAATAAACTGGATTATGTGACAGACGTTGCCAAGAGCATGTACAGTAAGAAAAACTATGCCCAGGCATCCAAATGGTACACTAAATTGTTGGGAATGGATACATCCTATGGTAAGGTAGATCTCTATTGGGCAGGTTATTCCAATTATTTGGCCAGCAATTACAAAACTGCAGACTCTGTGTTTCAGATTTACCAGCAGAAGTATCCTGAAGATTTATTGGGATGGTACCTCAGTGCCAGATCCAGGGAGGGGATTGATACTTCAGGTGTACAAGGGTTAGCTAAACCTGCTTATGATAAAATTATTGCGATTGCAGATGGTATTCAAAATAAAGATTCCATCAAGAGTATGTTGATGCCGGCATACCTATATATGGTTGCCTATTTCTACAATGTTCAGAAAAATGTGGACAGTGCTTATTTTTATAACAATAAGATTCTGGAAATTGATCCTGCCAATGTGAATGCAACGAAAAACAAGGCAGCGTTTGAAGCCTATCTCAAACAAACCAAGGGTGGCTCTGCCAAAAAGGAAGATCATAAGTGATTTTGAATAAATTTTGATATAGAAGAGGCAGCCGGAAGGTTGCCTCTTTGATTTTGTGATATTTAGAATTTTATTCAGACAATTCGGGGTGTTTGATTTCTGAAAGCGCAGTAATTACAATATCTTCGCACCCCAAAAGTTCTTTTTGCATGTTAAGCAGACGAAATATCAGGGTGAAAGTAATGCAAACGCTTTACAGTGTAGAGTCTATGCAGCATGTAAAACCCGGAGAGCCCGATAAGATTTTTCAGTCAAAGATTGAAAATACACAGGAACTGTTGAGCTATCTTGCCACGCACCTTACCCGGTTGGCCATGTATGCTGAGACTTACGCCCTGAGAAAGGCTAGTAAACATTTGCCTACAGAAAGTGATCGCTCTGTAAATACCAAGATAGCCGGAAATACTTTGCTTTGGGAAATTCTTGAAAATGCAACTTTCAAAAAATCACAGGAAAAATTTAAGACACTGCAACTCATCGATCAGGATCTGATCAGGAAGTCTTTTCTGAAACTGATGGAGTCAAAGGAATATCTTGAATATATTTCTGTGGAGGGCAGGAACAAGAAAAGCGAAAGGCATATTCTGGAATTTATTCTTGAAAATCAAATGTTGACTGACGAAGATTTTCTCACAGACGGCGAAGAGCGGTTTATGCAATGGGATGATGATATGGATACCGCCATTCTGCAACTGAAATGTGTTTTAAATAAACCCGATTCGGCCAACTTACTGGAAAACCCGGGAGAAGATAAAGTGACCTTTGGAAAAGAGCTTTTACATACGGTGATGGAGAAGAATGAAGTGTGTATGGAAATCATAACACCTAAATTGAAAAACTGGGATGCTGAAAGGATCGCATTGTTGGATATGATTCTGATGAAAATGGGTGTATGTGAACTGCTGTATTTTGAAACGATCCCAACCAAAGTGACACTGAATGAATATATTGATATTGCCAAGGAATACAGCACCGAGAAAAGCGGACATTTTATCAATGGTATTCTCGATAATATTCATAAAGAACTGCTTGCTCAGGATAAAATTCACAAGGTAAATTTCAACAAGTCTCTTAAATAAATACAACAATGAAATTTCGTTTATTCATTCCCGTTATGTTGCTTTTCCTGTTGAGCGCATGCGATATCAGAAACAATCACAAAACCACTGCCGAACAGAGTAAGATAGAGGATGTGGCAACTGATGCAAAGACTTCAGTAAAGATGATTGATACGGTGTACAATTTCGGGAAAGTAAAAGACGGGGATAAAGTAGTGTATAGCTATCGCTTTCAGAACACGGGCAGTCAACCGTTGATCATTGCTTCGGCTACGGCCAGCTGCGGATGTACAGTACCCGAAAAACCTGATCAGCCGATAGCGCCGGGAGAATCAGGATATATCAAAGTGGTATTTGACAGTAAAGGCAGGGTAGGGCCGGTACATAAGGAAGTAACCGTAATCTCCAATGCACAACCGACGATGCCTACATTGGTTTTATCGGGGGAAGTTGTTTCTAACTAACATTTCATAATCAAACACAAAACAGATAATCATGAATGAAGGAGTATTTCTTATGGCAGGCCAGGGACAGAGTGGCGGTGGTTTTCAATTTATTTTTTTAGGGCTGATGATTCTTGTCTTCTGGCTCTTTATGATCAGGCCACAGGCAAAAAAGCAAAAGCAACAAAAGCTATTTATTCAAAATCTTAAAAAGGGCGATAAAATCATCACCATTTCAGGTATCCATGGCACCATCAGTAAAATGAATGACGACAATACCATTATGGTAGAAGTGAGCCCGGGTAGCTATATCAAGATGGAAAAAAGTGCGATTAGTATGGAGATGACTGCCAATCTGAATAAAGTACAGACGGCAACGCCTATCAAGTAAACCATGTTGCGAATTGGATTGACCGGTGGTATAGGCAGCGGTAAGACCACTGTAGCACACATTTTTGAAGTGTTGGGTGCCCCTGTATATTACGCAGACTCAGCGGCAAAAAAATTAATGAATTCCGATCCTGAACTTAGAACGAAAATTATCGGTGCATTCGGATCAGCAAGTTATGAAGGAACGGAAATCAACCGTTCCTTCCTTGCTTCTGAAGTTTTTTATGACTCCGGAAAACTTGATACTCTGAATTCTATTGTCCACCCGGCTGTTTTTGCCGATGCAGAGTTGTGGATGGGCAGACAGAGTTTTCCCTATGCCGTTAAAGAGGCTGCCATTCTTTTTGAAAGTGGGAGCAATAAACAGCTCGATTATGTGATTGGAGTGACTGCTCCGGAAGAATTGAGAATTGAAAGATTGATCAAACGTGATGGGAAATCTTTAGAAGAAATAAAATTCTTCATGGATCGCCAAATGAACGAGGATGAGAAAATGCGTCTTTGTGATTTCGTAATCATAAATGACGAACAGCAATTGATTATTCCTCAGGTGTTGGAATTGCATCAAAGGTTTACAGGCGCTTGAAAGGAAATTTGTATCTGGATTTTATTCTTTTTAAATGGAGGGAGAATAAAGTTTCTTTGATAAAGGGTTTTAGGATTTCCAAATATGCACCACCGTACATCCGGATACTTCTGCAGTTGTATTTTTCTATATCAAAATCCTTTCTCAGATTTATTCAGTATATTTATCGGTGCTGCAAGCCAGGTTATCGCATTCTGATCAACTCAGAATGAGGAAAGTCCGGCCAGCAAAGGGCGACACACCGGTTAACGGCCGGTCCTGATGAAAGTCGGGAAGAAAGTGCCACAGAAAATAACCGTCCTCACTTTGTGGTGAGGATAAGGGTGAAAATGTGAGGTAAGAGCTCACGATTTGTCCGGGTAACCGGAAAAATGGGTAAACCTTGTGTGCTGCAATGCCGAGTAAGTTTCTGTTTGCGAATCTACCTTTCGCAAGGCAAACGGCCCGTTTGCCGTCTCCCTTACAGACACAGAAGCGGGTAGGCAGCTATGACCGCTTCAGCAATGAAAGCGGCAAGATAAATGATAACCAACCCGTCTCATACGGGTGCACAGAAGCCGGCTTATCAGCTTGTAGCCTTATTGAATTAAGAGCCTTCCTTTTCAGGAGGGCTCTTTTTATGTTTAGTCTAACTTTATCTTCTTTAACTTTATTGGATACCAAAAAAATATTTCTCATGCCGCTAAAACAATTTTTGTTTATTACACTCATTGTAATTTCCCTTCAGGCCCATGCACAGACTCTTTCATTCTCACCTGAGCACCCTCAGGCAGGGCAAATGGTGTCTGTAACCTATACGCCTTCGGATTTGCTGACAACCTCCAGCGAACCCTTGAAAGTAGTTTATTACAAAATTGGAGATAAAGGATATTTTGGTTTTGATGCCAATGTGATAAAATCAGGTAAGAGCTATGTATTCACCATTCCAATGGATACCGCCGATCGTCTCGTAATGTTGGGAATTTCCAATGGAGATCAGATGGATAATAACAAGGATAGCGGATATCTGATACCGTTGTATCAAGGTGAAGAGCTGTTGAAAGGAACAGATTATTATATCGGCCAATTTTACAATGGATTCGGTAGAAATGTAGGCGTAGATCCCGATCCTGCAAAGGCATTGGAATACATGGATAGAGAATACGCAAATTACCCGGATGAAAAGGACAAGACTATTGTTCCCTATCTCTACACTTATAAAAGCGTGCACCCTGAATCTGCCGATAAGGAAGTACAGAATGCTATAGAAGCTGCGTTATCCAATGGTCTGAAAGACGAAAGTGATTACGACAGGTTGCAATCCCTTTATGCGATTAATAAGCTGACACAGCAATCTAAATTTATCAACAGGTTGAAGGAAGAAAAATTCCCCAACGGTAAATGGACGATCGCGCAGACTCTTCAGAAATATACAGGAGAAAAAGACCAGCAAAAGAAGGAGGCCATGTGGGATGTCATCAACAAGAACATAGACAATAATCCGGATTGGAGTTATCTGAAACCTTCCAGGTCTTATTATCAGAGTGTACTTCTGTCTCAGTATTGGCAGAATAAAGACTGGCAGGGACTGGAAAAGACAATTGTAAAATATGGTATTTCCGGTTCATCGCTTGCTTCTGATTATAACAATCAGGCATGGGAACTTCAGGGAAAAGGCGAAGACTTGCAACAGGCATCGAAGATGTCGCAATATGCAGTGAATTGGGCTAAGAATCAAATCTCAAAACCCGATGAACCCAAACCGGACTCTTATCCACAAAGCCAGTGGAAGAAAATAAATGAAAGGACGTATGCTATGTATGCAGATACCTATGCGATGGTTCAGTATAAATTGGGCAATTACAAAAAGGGGCTGCCCTACGCAGAGGATGCTGCCATAAAATATAACAAAGGGCAGAGTGCGGATGAAAACAATACTTATGCGCTCCTGGCATCTAAAGTGTACAAAGCAAAAAAGATAGTTCCGATTCTGGAAAAAATGGTGAAAGAGGGAAAGGCCACCAGTGGGATAAAAGATATATTGAAAGAGCAATACCTGAAAAAACATTCGGCAGAGGCCTATCAGAATTATATGGCAGACCTTGAGAAAACACAGTTGGAGAAAATGCTGGCAGATCTCAAAAAATCTATGATAAATGAAAAGAGTCCTTCCTTTGCACTCAAAGATGTGGATGGAAATGTTGTGAATGTGTCTGATCTGAAAGGCAAAGTATTGGTAGTAGATTTCTGGGCTACCTGGTGCGGGCCTTGCAAGGCTTCCTTTCCAGGGATGCAGAAAATGGTAACAAAGTTTAAAGATGATCCTTCAGTAAAATTTCTTTTTGTAGATACCTGGGAGAGTGGGGAGAATAAGGAGAAAGATGCCCGGGATTTTATCTCTGCCAATAAATATGATTTTCATGTGCTGATGGACAATGAAAATAAAGTAGTTGAACAATTTAAGGTGAGTGGGATTCCTACAAAATTTGTAATTGATAAGAATGGTAACATTCGTTTTAAATCGGTAGGATTTGGCGGCAGTGATGATGGGTTGGTTCAGGAATTGAGTGCCATGATTGACCTGGCAAAGAAGGCCTGATGAAGTCTCTGGACCTAAAATCAGAAAAGATTCATTGCGCTTGTTTTTCCCGGATCAGATAAATGCTAAGAATAATCAGCAATCCGCCGACTGCCTGCCAGATGGAAAAACTTTCTCCATCCAGGATTCCCCAGGCAACAGCCACTAATGGCATCAGGTAGGTGACGGTACTTGCAAAAATTGTAGAAGTATTCTGGATCAGTTTGTAATAAAGGATCATAGCCAGCGCTGTGCCGGCTATGGTCAGAAACGAAAGGTATCCGAGTGCTTTTATATTGATGGGTGTAGTTGCAATTTTTTGAAAGAATCCACTGACGCCAAGAATTAATAAGGATGGAACCATCCAGAGCGAATAGATCGCAGCGGATAATTGAAGGGAAGGAAGGTGCTGCAATTTTTGTTTGACAAGTATTCCTGCAATGGCATAAAAGGCTGTGGCCAATACTACCAGGGATGCATAAAAAATTTGCGTTTCCCCCTTTTCTTCTGTTGAAAAAATTATGAGAACAGCAGCACCTGCAAACCCAATCAATGCTCCCAATATCTGAGACAGGTTGCTGTGCGTGTTAAAGAAAACAAATCCAAAGACAATTACAAAGACCGGAACCAATGAATCCAGAATTCCAGCCATAGCGCTGCTCACATGAATCTGGGCTACAGGAAAAAGAAACATCGGAAGGAAGTTTCCGAGAAGCCCGGTGAGGAATATCCAATAGAGAGTTTTGCGATCTGTTTTCTTTATGACAGGCAAGCCGTAAAACGATAATAAAAGACCCGATACGGCAACTCTGAATGCGCCAATCTGATAGGGATCGAAGCCGGTTAATGTTTTTTTGATCAGGATAAATGAACTTCCCCAGGTAAGGGATAAAATAATCAGCAAAAACCAACGGTTGTTCAGTAAAGTAAACATCAGCACTAAATTCGGTTGCTTATTAAAGATTGCAAATTATGCATGTGCCGGATTAATAATGAAAATAAATTTCAGTAGCGCCAAATCCAAAATCCGGATGGTATTGGTTTACGAAATAACTGACCTCTTTTTTGTGGTGCAGTATTTCATGAATTTCATCGCGCAGACGTCCGCTCCCGATCCCGTGTATCACTATCAGTTTGGGTTGCGTATGGGCTACGGCAAGGTCATAGTATTTTTCAAATTGATGCAATTGCAGTAAAAGCTTTTCATGATTACTCAAATTGACGGGTGCATCTGTAATTTTTTCTAAGTGCAGATCTACAATTGATTGGGGTGAATCAGAAGACAGGGGTTTCGCCGTATGCAATTTATTTTCAGGAAGTGGATAGTAGGGGATAGGTGGTTTGTCCGGATAATTTTCAAAGAGTGAGAAGGAAATGGCAGGTTCGTTTTTTGCATGCATTTCTTCTATTTTTCTGAAGAGTTTTTTTGCCTGTATCCTGAGAGGAATGGTAAGGCTTTCTTTTCTGTTTTTGTCCGGAATTACAGGCGAAAAGATAAATTGAAACCTGGTGATGTCGTTCAGTTCTTCCTGGTCTATATTATTCAGGTAAAACTCATCCTGTTTTTGGATGGTATTGGTAAATACAAAATCATGATTGTCCCTGTAGCGGATGTTGTATTCAAAGTGAAAACCCTCATTCAGGGTATTGATAAGATAAATTTTATAATGGGAAATGGCGTCTTCATAAGTCTGACTGTCATACACAGGAAACATGCGCAGCCACATCCCCGTTTCCTGAATGTTTTCCTGTAAAAAAAGTTCCTCTTTTTTGATCTGATCTATATAGACCTTCCTGTCTGGTTCTGATTCTTTTTTCTTTTGGGATTGTTGGCTGAATCTGTGAAAATAAGGGAAGTCTATCTGGTCTGTAAATACCGGAAATTCCACGCCATCTACATCTACCAACACCATATTTTCATTCATAATTTCTTTGACAGTGCCTTCCTCTTTTGAGTGCAGGAGAAGCACGGTGTCACCTACCTGATACTTCATGGACTAAAGGTAAAACGAAAAGCGGATTAAAAAGGAAGGATGGCCTGAAGGGGTATGTTTCAAAACCGTTAGCCATCAGTTTCTGACAGGCGGGTTCCGATGGCAGAAGCCCAACCGGGAATGCTGTTCAATAAATGTCTCCGTTGTAAAACCGGAATATTGATAAAGGTTTAAAGGTTTGGCAAGAGAGGTGCGACTGAGAAATATTTTGTGGAGAAACAAACTGCGCCAGACCTGCTTTCATACCGGAATGGGTAAGGGATACTACACCTGATGAAAACCTTTGTGAAAAATCAAATTGCCAAACTTGAAACCATAGTTCCATTTTTCTTTGTGGTATCTCCATACTAACCGGTTTCGTTCAATCTAGAATGGTTTTGGAAGCTTCATTGTAGGTGCTGCGCATCCAATGAAACCTTAGATGTTGGTGGGAGTCAATAAGGTTGTTAAGTAAGATTCGTTATTGCTAAATTAATTTCTTCTCCCCATGAGCTTTTACTTAAGAATATCACGGAAGGATATGTTTCTGCTTTTTTTCTGATAGATATATCATCTAGCATTGTGATAAATAATATAGGAATTATAACGTGGTAAGGTTTTTCTTTTTCTCTCACTGCATTACAAAATTCAATTCCCCTTAACCCAGAATGATTAATATCGGTAATTATTAAATCAATCTCATTTCCTTTCTCAAGATTTTTGATAACATATTCCAAAGCAATACTACCATCCTGAAAATTCTTAAATATGGCGTTAGGGAATTTTTTGTGTATGACCATTGCCACTCCCCTAACGTATAATAAATGATCGTCTAAATGTAAAATACGTATGATTCGTGAATCAGGTGATAATAATTTATTAGTAATTGAGAGGGTATTTGACACATGTTTTAATAGACCACTCTCAACTTTTATTAAATTGCTATTTTTCATTGGATAATTCATTTACTTGTTTTTCTAAAATTTCTTTAGCTTGAGAAAAATATAGATCCCAATCAAATATGGTTGTAATTGTTCTATAGGCTTCACTTAATTTTATCATTCGCAAATAATTTTGTAATTCTTGTATCTTAGTTCTAAGGTTATCAATTTCAGTTTTTAGGATTTGAATTTCAGTTATAGATTCAGATTTGCTTATAAAATAATTTCCTTTTTCCAAATCTTCTAAAAGATCTCTTTCTCTAAATTATTATGTTTATAGGCTTCATTAAGTTGCGAAAATATTTTGTTTGCCAGCTCTTTTTGAACCCCTAACGGAAACCCTCGTAGTTTTTCTAAATGCATCGATATTTCATCTTCCTCTTCCATTAAGAGCAAACTTTTAATTAACTCCAAGCGCTTGATAATCCTTGAGAAGTCTAAATCTTGAATTTCGGACATTAAAGATCGGTTGTTTAAATTTTATCTAAAGAGAACAATTTATTTAGGGCGTGTTAATGGCAACTAACTCTCTGGGCCTTTTGCCGTGCCGAGAATTTAAAGCCGTTTCAACTCTGACGGAGTCTGATACTCGTCAGAGTCGCCAGACCCGTAACTTCTGATGAACAGCGAAGCAAAAGCTGATGAAAGGCACGTCAGCCCTGCTATTGCCAATGCGAATGTTGTGCGTTCGCCTTTTAGCTCTCCAAGTTTAATGTGAATCGTTCTAGAAAAAGTTTACAGTTTAATTGATTAATCCTGTTATAAGTTTACAGTTCATTTTTAGTCCTGCAATTGGGTTACAATAGTAGGATTTTTTCGATAATAGTTCTTCCATTATCTTTCTGTTTTGATTTTGGTTTTTGAATGATGAATATGATTTGGGGGTAAGTTTCCAATGCTCATGTGAGGTCTTTCGGTGTTGTATAAGTCCACTACAGCTTTGAGTAATCTTTTAGCATCTTTGATGTTGTCAATGTGATAGGTGTCTTATCCTGAAATAGGTTTAAGCTTTCTTGTTGAAAAAAGAACATTTTTTCATCCGATAAACGAGCTCTCAACTTTCATCAATGGTAGAGCTTTCACGCCTCTTGCTTCTTCAGTTTGCTCTTCTTATACCCATACAGGAAATAAAATATTAAACCGAGAATCAGCCAACCGGTAAACCATGCCCAGTTTTCTCCAGTCATCCCTGTCAGTAGGTATGAGCAGGTGGATAATCCCAGTAGTGGAATAAGAGAAAAGTTTTTTGTAAATGCAAAAAATGCGAGAACGATCATGACGATCCAAAAAACGATGGTACTGATATGCAGGGATGCATTGGATGCATCGATCTGAAGCAATGAAGAAAAATATTGTTTATCCAATATCCAGGCAGTAACGATTCCGGCTATTACCAGCAAGGGGAAAATATATCTGGATGGGATGAATGGAAGATTAAATCTGCCCGGTTCCTTTTTCTTTCTAGGGATCAGAAGTACCCCACCACACACCAGTACAAATGCAAACAGAGTGGCGATGCTTGTGAAGTCGAGAATGAATACTTTATCTGTGAATAAAATAGGAACACCAACCAGCAGGCCGGTAACGATTGTTGAGAATGAAGGTGTCTGATACTTCTTATGAATCTTTTCGAATTGCCTGGGGAGCAGCCCGTCGCGGCTCATACTCATCCAGATACGAGGCTGACCCATTTGAAATACCAGCAGTACACTCGACATGGCTACAATAGCTGCAAATGATACGACCAATTGCATCCAATTCACTCCTTTCAGTTCAAATATTTTAGATAGCGGATCTCCTACGCCATCAAACAGGCGGTAATTCAACACGCCGGTCAATACCAGTGTCAATAAAATATAAATGACTGTGCAGATCACCAGGGAGTATATCATAGATCGCGGAAGGTCTCTTTGCGGGTTCTTACTTTCTTCTGCCATCACGCTGATCGCATCAAAACCAATATAAGCAAAGAACACACTACTGACTGCTGCCATTACGCCACTGAAACCATTGGGCATAAATGCGCGCACTCCTTCATTATTGACCGGATGCCAGTTTTCAGGATCAATGAAGTAAGCTCCTACACAAATTACGAGTACGATTGTGAGTAATTTTAGAATCACCATCAGGTTACTGAAATTTTTAGATTCGCGCACACCAACATAAACAAGTGCTGTGATGGCCAAATTGATCGCAAGTGCAGGCAGGTCAAAGATGATTCTCAATCCGTTGATCTGGGGCGCCGTGTTCCATGCATTGATGAGTTCGGCGTTTGGACTTTGATTCGTGAATGCTAATTTAGCTTCTGCATAACTGGTGGCAAGATAGTCTGGCAAATGTACTCCGACACGATGCAGGAATGAGGTGAAGTAGTCGCTCCATGAGAAGGCTACATAAATATTTCCAATGGAGTATTCCATAATCAAGGCCCATCCGATAATCCAGGCAAAGAGTTCGCCAAACGATGCATAAGCATAAGTGTAAGCACTACCTGCCACCGGTATCCGGCTGGCAAATTCCGCATAGCAGAGCGCTGTGAACCCACAGGCAATACCACAGATGACAAAAAGGTAGATCACTCCCGGGCCCCCCTTGAAAACGGCTTCACCCAGGCTACTAAAACTGCCTGCACCTACTATGGCAGCAATACCAAGAAAGGTGAGGTCCCATACCCCGAGCACTCTTTTTAGCTGTGTGGCGCCACCATGCGCAGCTTCATCATTGGTTGCTGCATCATGTAAAATATTGTCAATAGATTTTTTCCGGAAAAGCGGATGACTCATGCCTTTTTGTTTGAATTAATAATTCACTTCCCAATCTGGATAGCAGTTTTACCTGCTAAATATAATGAACCTCCTGAAAAAAATAGAAGAATTAATCGCTGGAACACCAATCTTTTCAAAAAACTATTGTCTTGTCAGAGAAAATATTATTTCTGCAGCGTTTAGAGAAGCATCTCCGTTAAATTCCAACAAATGCTTCAGATTCTTATAATCTTCCAATACATTGTTTCTCCGGGTTGAATCAGTCTGGAGGAGTTTCAGTTCATTGGCTAAATTGTCCGCAGTAAGATCATACTGAATTAATTCTTTTACAACTTCTTTATTCATGATCAGATTGACAATACAAATAAATCTGAGTTTGATTAACCGCTTTCCGATTGCATAACTTATATTTCCTGTTTTATAACAAACCACTTCAGGCACATTGAAAAGTGCTGTTTCTAAAGTAGCCGTACCACTTGTGACAGCAGCAACTTCTGCCTGCATAAGAAGAGAATAGGTATTTTCATGCAATTGAATTGCAGGAAATTCTTTCAGGAAAGATGAATAGAAATCCGTATCAATGGATGGTGCTTTCGCTACAAAGAAAGTTAACCCCTGTAATTTTTTTGTCGCTTCCAGCATAATGGGCAACTTCGCTCTGATCTCCTGTTTTCTGCTACCCGGCAACAAGGCAACCATTCCTTTTACTTTCTGGATGCCGGAGTACGCTTCCTGATAATTTTCTATCACCCGCACAAGAGGATGACCTACATATTCTACATCATACTGCCATTTCTTATAAAATTCTTTCTCAAATGGAAAAATCACAAGCATTTTGTCCACACTTTGTCTGATGGTATGTACCCGTCCTTCTTTCCATGCCCATAGTTGAGGAGAAATGTAATACACCGTTTTGATGGAATGAGGCTTAGCCCATCTGGCAATCCGCAAATTGAATCCCGGGTAGTCAATCAATACCAGTACATCGGGGTTAAAACTGAGAATATCTTTCTTGCAAAAACGAATATTTTTCAGAATCACAGGGAGGTTTTTAATTACCTCTGCAAATCCCATAAAAGCAAGGTCTTTTATATGTTTGACAACAGTGGCTCCGGCTGCCTGCATTTTATCGCCGCCCCAGCACCTGACATTCGCTGCAGGGTCTATCGATCGTAATGATTTGATCAGATTGCTTCCATGTAAATCGCCGGATGCCTCTCCGGCAATCAGATAATATTTCATTGATGATTGCAATGTACATTAATAAATGAAAGCAGATTGTTACGGACGAATGTGTGTTTTCCGGAATGGGAAAAGAAATTTTTTTTGTTCAAACTAAATGTTTTAGTATTTTTGATCTAAAATCATTAGTTATTATGTCACAAGCCGGAAAAAACTTAAAGTATTTGCGCAAGTTGCGTGGATGGACACAGGAAGAATTTGCTGCTAAATTAGGTATCAAACGATCGTTGATCGGAGCTTACGAAGAGGAGAGGGCTGATCCCAGGTTAGACGTGCTTCAGACGTTGAGTGAGATGTTCAAAGTTTCTCTGGATGATCTGCTTCTTCATGATTTAAGTGCTATCAGTGGTTCGGATTATCTGAGTAAAAGGAGACAATTAAAAATGATGACAGCCGACAGGAATCTGATCCATTTTGTTCCGGTAAAAGCCGCTGCAGGATACCTGGCCGGATATGCCGACTCTGAATTTATTGACGAGCTCAACACATTTACATTGCCAATGATTAAGGGTGGAAATTGCAGGGCATTTGAAATAGTTGGCGACAGTATGCTCCCAACACCAAGTGGGAGTGTAATTGTAGGGGAGAAGGTAGATTCTGTAGATAAACTGAAGAATAATACTGCCTGTATCGTAGTCACCAATAGTGAAGGCATTGTTTATAAAAGAGTGATAAAGAGCAACCGGAATCATTCTAAAGTGACGCTGGTGAGTGATAATCCATCCTATCAACCCTATCAGGTTTTCAAATCAGATATTTTTGAAATGTGGGAGGCGAAGGCGATTATCAATAAAGTGTCAGACCATCAGCGATGGGACGTTGACTCTCTGGTAAATCTGGTGAGTAACCTCCAGGATCAGGTCTCTTCAATGAAGAAAAAGCTTAATTAAATCTTTTTCCCAAAGAGAATTTACATCCTATATTTACATCCATTCATCTCATCAAAAAAAATACACATCATGATCAAATTACAAATCATTGGACGGCTTGGAAAAGATTGCATCCAGAAAGAAATAAATGGCAAAAATGTAATCAACTTCAGCGTAGCCCATACAGAAAAATTTAAGAACAGCACAGGTGCCATGCAGGAGAAAACGATATGGGTAGAATGTGCCTATTGGACTGACAGGACTGCTATTGCACCTTACCTTACCAAAGGACAATTGGTATTTGTGGAAGGCTCTCCGGAAGCAGATGCCTATAAAAAAAATGATGGCGAACCAGGCGCTACATTGCGTTTGAGGGTAAGAGAGGTTCAGTTATTGGGAGGCAAGCAGGAATCGGGTCGAGAAGATGAAAGCGCTCCTGCATCCGGAGGATATGCTAAAGCGCCTGCTGCTCCTGTAGAGCACGAATCAGGTGCAGATGATCTCCCTTTCTGAATAGTGAACAGAAGATCGTCAAACTGAGGAACACATTTTTTTTATTCAAGAAGTATTCTGCTTTCGCATTCTTAAAACCAGAATGACAAATGCTTTTGTATTTTGGGTACTTCGTCTATCCTTCTGTGTCTTTAAGGTTATCATTCTGGGCCTGTGAAGAATCTTGGTTAAGTATGTTTTGTTTAAGATTCCTGTCATACAACAGGCAAGCCTCTATTCGTTCTGAATGCCACGATTTTGTCGTGGTGAGCGAAGACGAACCATGACCTTTCCCAATCACAATATTTTCTGCTCTTCGTCTCCGCTCAGGGCGACGGTGGGTTGGCAAATTGAGTGTAGCGAAATATCTCCATTGAAAAATAACGGTAAAAATTTTCCAAAGTTCTTGGCTGCCTTGATATTAGATTCCTCTCTCGCTTTGCTGGATCGGAAGGACACACTCATGTCGTGGTGAGCGAAGACGAACCATGACCTTTCACGATCACAATATTTTCTGCCCTTCGTCTCCGCTCAGGGCGACATTGGAATGTCATGACGAGCATAGACAAACCAGGATATGGATTTTAGTCTTGCAAAATATTGATCCTAGCAATTTGAGAAAGTGAATAATCTTTAAAATTAAAGACTCCCTGAGCGGTGGCCCGGAAAAACGCGCGGAGCGATCGTTTATCCGGGCCTTTTTTGGTTTCCCGATAGCTATCGGGATGGTAAGACAAAAAGTGACAAGCAACCATGCAAAACCGGGAAAGAGTCAACCTAACCAGAATTATTTTTTGATTTGGCCATTTTCAAAATATTTTTTGCAAACATGAATGATTCATTCCCCGCGACAGACTCTTGCCCTAGTGATCCAGTATTTGGCGGGAGAAATATATCTTTAAAAAAAAACCACTTGCAATATTTTTTATACGCTATGTTCATTTTCTGATAGATTCCGCTTGTTTCATTGCTATTGGGATTAGTGATAGGAATGCCACAATCTTTGCTGCAAGGTCCTATTCTTTGTTTCACTCAAATTTGCTTAATCCATTCTTAGAGATTCAGCCCCGGGCTAGGTTGATATTTTTAGATTTATTTAATGTTGCCACTCTCTTAAAAAATGCTTTCAATACATTTTATAGTACCCATCAGGCATTGCTTTTGATGTACCCATTTCAGAATTGTTCAAAAAATATTTGTACATTTTTTAAATGCTTAACTTATGAAAACAATACATGCAATGGGATGCTTGAGTCTGGTTGTCTTGCTTGGGATCGGGTGCAAAAAGCAGCCACTCAATTATCTTTCAGACGATGAGAGCCGGATTTATATCACCGATCACGATTCTTCCATAAACTTTGGCAACTATCATACTTTCAGCATTTCTGATTCAGTGGCATTGATTCAAAACGGTAAGGTGGGAAAACAATTGAATGAAACAGATGCTGCCTATATTGATGCTGTGAAGAATTTAATGCAATCACATGGGTATATATTAGTTCCAAAGAGTGATAATCCTGACCTGGGTATTACTGTCAATCGGATAATATCCACTACCACCGGAGTTATCAGTTATGGTACCTACTGGGATGACTATTCCTATTATTGGGATCCATACTATTGGGGTTATCCGGGATATGGATACTATCTGCCATATTCCTATGCCGTCTATCAGATCAGAGAGGGGGCAATAAGTGTGGATATGGTGGATTTGAAAAATGCCTCCAAAGATCAGAAACTGCATGTGATATGGACAGGGCTCATTCGTGGAAGCGGAATATACAATGCATCTGTAGCAGCAAGCCAGGTACAGGCATTGTTTGATCAGTCTCCTTATTTAAACAGACCTTAAAAATTATTAATGCTATGAAAATTAAATATTTGATCATGAGTATGGCTCTGGTATTGACAACCTTTGCTGCCAGAGCCCAAAAGGACAAACTATCATTAAACCTGAATTATAATTATAGTTTTCCTCTTGGCACCTTTCGTTCTGATGTTGTAAAAGATGCATCACCACGTGGCTTCACGGGTAATTTGATGTACAGTATCCGGCCTGAATTTTCTGCAGGACTCGGGATAGGATATCAGGATTATTATCAGAAATATGGAAGGCAACTTTATAATACAGGCAAATCACAACAGGTATCCGCAGTTGTGACGAATTCGTTGCAAATGGTACCCGTAATGGCCCGCGCAGAATACAGTCCATTGAGGTCTATGGCACGAATTCAACCGTATCTTGTCCTGGCTGCAGGTGCAAATTTTATCAACAACGATCAATACCTGGGTGAGTTTGTGAATGGACATACTACTGTGGGTTTTCGTGCATTGGCCGGGGTAGGAGTGAAAGTACCATTGGGAAAAATGAGCGGATGGGGAATTGATGCAGGAGGCTCTTACGACTTTGCTCCGTACAATAAATTTGGAATCAAAAATCTTAATACAGCCAATGTACATGCAGGAATCTATTTATCTGTAAAATAATCCGTAGATATAATTGGGGTTGGGATTATTTCGTTTACCCATTAACGATAGTTGTGTCATGGATGCTTTTGAAACAAACGGATGAATAAAAAAACAGATCTTGGTTAGGTATAATGGAAGTATTCATGTGGAAATAGTCATTCTGAGGGTTGGGGAAAATTATAAGCCCAATGAATATCTTCTGAGGCGTGATTTTTTTTGAAGGTGATTCAGAATGAATTCTATATTTTGCAAGTCCTAACTTTGCTTTATGGCAGAATCCGAAAGCCCCAAACCCGGATATTTATGGGCAATGCTGAACCTCAAATGTCCGAGATGCAGGAGAGGGAATATGTTTGAACACACGAACCCTTACCGGAAATTTAGTGTTGACTATATGCTTAGTATGCATGACGAGTGTCCTGTGTGTCATCAGAAGTATCAATTAGAAACCGGATTCTGGTATGGCACCGGGTATGTAAGTTATGCATTGACTGTAGTCTTCTCTGGGCTTTCCTTTTTTATCTGGTGGCTTCTTTTTGGCTTCTCATTGGATGACGACAGATTGATTTACTGGCTTATTACCAATGGAGTTTTGATGATTGGATTACAGCCGTATCTGATGAGATTGAGCCGTTGGATATTTCTGAATTTTTTTGTTCGTTATGATGAAAATTACGACAAAAATGATGCGGTAAAATTCAATTAGAAACTGCTTCCGGAAAAACTGAGGTTAATATTTGAACAAGTCAAATATTGCAATTTGGGGCAGTGAAACAGACGAAAGTTTCCTCCTGACTTTGACACTGGGTGACGCAAACGCAAATGAAGCCTTTTATAATGAGGTAAATGTGTGAAAAGAAAAAATAAAATCCATATAGCGATTTCTAAGTGTGTTAAATTGGATTTGGGTGACGCATTGTCAAAGTCAGGAAAATTACGACAAAAATGATGCGGTAAAATTCAATTAGAAACTGCTTCCGGAAAAACTGAGGTTAATATTTGAACAAGTCAAATATTGCAATTTGGGGCAGTGAAACAGACGAAAGTTTCCTGATTAGATAAGTCTATTAGATCCATTGATTGACCGTCACCTGCTAAAATGAAGGCTCCTCTCTCGCTTTGCCGGATATGAATGACACACTCATGTCGTGGTGAGCGAAGACGAACCATGACCTTTCACGATCACAATATTTTCTGCC
>CAYXAL010000031.1:0-31610 GCA_964463015.1 uncultured Ginsengibacter sp. | reverse complement strand
AAATGGCGCGTTGGTCAAGGGGTTAAGACGCCTCCCTTTCACGGAGGAATCACGGGTTCGAATCCCGTACGTGCTACAAAAAAACAAACAGTACCCTGAATTATCGGGGTATTTTTTTTATGGTCACCGTTTATGTTTTATTAAGTTTAAAAGATCAGTCCTCTTATGTAGGGATGGCTTTGGATGCTAAAAAAAGATTGCAGGAGCATAACTCTGGAAAGAATCGTTATACCAAAGGACACATCCCCTGGAAAATAATTTACACAGAAGAACATGAAAATTGGGAGACTGCACGCGTAAGAGAAAAATATCTAAAATCAACATCAGGAAAGAATTATTTGAGGGCAAAGGGTGTTTTGTACAGGAATCCTGAACGTACTGTCTTAAATAATTTGGGAAGTTTCACTCACCACATTCTGACATAAATTCTTGCACTTACCTGCCAGTCTTTTTTAAGTTTGCAGAAATCTATTGGGCCACACAAATTTTACAGGCTATGAAAATTCTTATCTTTTCTGTTATTCTCTTTTTCTGCGTGCCTTTCGGTGTATTTTCTCAGCAGGATATGTTACTTAAGGGTTTTCGTCAGGACAAACGGTTAGATGATTCTCTTGCACAGATTATCCGTGACTGTGGATTAGACAGCAGTTTTGATGCAGGTGAGGACGGCATGGAGAAAGTATCATTTGCCGTGATTGATCTCAATCATAAGAAACCCGTGATTGGTGGTGTCAATATGGACAATTTCATTTATCCTGCATCGGTTTATAAAATGTACGTGGCTATGGAAGTTCTGAAACAGGTGTCTGAAGGTAAATATTCTCTCTTTGCTCCTTATGTAGTGCACTCGCCAAATGATGTGGACCTGTCGTCGGAAATCGCATGGGATCCGCGTGCGCTTCTGAAGGATGGAGATACCGTGACGATAGACTATCTGCTTGATCTGATGATAACCCGGAGTGATAATTCAGCAGCCAATTGTCTGATAGACGTGGCGGGAAGAAAGAATATTAATCAAACGATGCATGATAATGGCTGGTATGGAAGTGAAGTAACACGAAAATTTTTAAGCAGGAAATTTGAAGACCCGGGATATGATACAATACGAAGTACGGTCACCAGTGCACTGCATGCTGCTTTGTTTATGTACAAAATACAGAAAAATCAATTAGTAAACGGTTGGGTGAGCCGTCAATTGAAGGTACTACTTGGCCGTCAGTTGGATACTACAAAACTGGCAACAGGATTGCCCTCCCATGCCATGTTTTATCATAAAACAGGTTGGTGGAGCTATTACACAAATGATGTGGGGATAGTGATGGATGAAAAAAACAAATTCATCATTTCTCTGTTTACACCAGTAACTGAGGAGCACGCACGACCGAGGATGAAAGCGGTGGCAGAAAGAGTGTACCAGCTTCTGCTCAGGAAAAAATTAGATTAACTATTCTTAGGGTAGGCTGGTGCCGGATCCTTGTCTTCTGAAGAAACGGCGCCTTCCTTATTTTTCTTATTCCTTTTACCTCTGCCAAACAATGCAGAGCCGAATTGCATTGCAGTGCCCAGAGCTTTTTTTGCAAGACTTGCCGAATCGTCTATGAAATATTTTCTACCAAAGTATCCGGCGCCTAATCCAATGGCAATTCTGAGTAGATTGCTTTTGATATGGCTTGATTCACGTACTTCTGCAAGCGTACTCTTAATTATATTTCCCGGTTTCAGGTTGACCATGACAATGTGAAACTGAGCTTTCAATTCTTTTTCCTGCTGTTGACTTTGTAGCTCCAGAGCCTCAATTGCTTTTTTCAGGTCAGTTGTATTGGCAATTTTGTCAAGCCTGTATTCTGCACTTTCCTGTTCTGTCATTTGCGTTCGTCAGTTTTAGTCAGTTAAGTTTTTGATTAACCAGTTTGTGAATGGTTTTTGCAAAAGAGATTTCCTGAAGGAATAAAAGATAAGCCCGATAAGGATATACAGTCCGGCAACGATAAAAAATCCATAGTGTGCTGCACCTAAAACATTCCCGAGAAAAAGTGCAAATCCGATGGATAAAAACAACAGCACTAATAAAAACAATCCAAATAATACCAAAGCCAATAGAGTAGAAGGTACTATTGTAGATGCCTTATCAATAGACTTTAGTTTGACAAGATCAATCCGGGTGTTGATGTAGTCTTTTGTTTTTAATAAAAGATCCTCTACCGGAGTTTTTTCAATTTCCATTGCTATTTTTTGTCCGTGAATTATTCTGTTACCGGGCTTATTAAAGTTATGTACCTTAAGAATTGACAGGTCTGGGATTTCTGATGTCGTTTTTCATGTCATTTGCTTTATGCCGTGCTTCATTGACCATATCTCTTCCCGCGTGTTTTCCTTCGTTGACAAGTCCTGTCAGTTTTTCTTTCGCTGCATCATACTTTTCTGCAAGGTTGTCTGCAAACTCATGGTATTTGTCTTTAACGCTACCGGCAAGGTCGCTGCCTTTTTCTGCAATTTTTCTTCTGGTCTCTGTCCCCTTGTCGGGCGCAAATAACACACCTAAAATAGCACCCACAGCTGCACCTGCAAGAATACTTGCGATGAATTTTCCTGTACTCATGATTTTTGAATTTAAAAGTTTTAAAATAGGGTTTCCATTTATTAATACAATAAAATACTCTGCCAACTTTTCAAATCAGATAAAGTGTCATATCTGAACCGACTCAATATCCTTTCTACTGGTAAAAGTTACGTTAGTCAATTCAAATAATTGGATTTTTTTGAGTAAAAATTTTCCCATTCATTCCATTATTCATGGTTGCATATACCTTCTCACCATTGGAAAATATAAATATTGTATAAGATTTTGAAATTAAACAGAATGAAAGGCAGATTGCATTACCTCTGTACTCCTGTTGCCTAACGGTAGAGAGTTGTTGTAATTTAGAGCTTTTACGGGTAAAATTATCAGGTCAAAAATTGTGGTATATCAGGAGCCCTTCATATTTTTAAATAAATAATTGATGATGAAATAGTTAAGAAATTTTTATTAGGCTGTAATTTTAGTTTTATTGGATTTTTCAGGGATGGACAAAAGAAAGAACCCTTTAGGATTATAAACTAAAATCTTAGGCAGAAAATTTGGACAGGGTTCCACATTTTAAAGAATCGGAGTCATACATTGAAATGCGAAATTGAATGAAGTACTAATTGGAAATTATGGATAACAAGGCTTTAAATAAAAAATCGGCAAATCGGATCAGGTTGGGTTTTTTAGCAGCCTTTGTATTGTTGTTGCTCAGTAATGCCCTTTCGTACATCTCTACACAGAAAGTGAATGAACAGGCGGAATGGGTGAATCATACGAATAAAGTAATTCATGATCTCGACAATTTGATTTCTTATGTTACAAAATCTGAGTCTGCGTTTCGTGGTTACCTGATTGATAGGAATCCGGATCAGCTTCAGGTATTCAGTCGTAGTGTTCATAAGATTGATAGTGTCATCAAATTGGTCGAAGATGAGACATCCGGCAATCCGTCGCAACTAAAAGAATTGGATAGCCTCAGCGATAAGATTAATTCTGCAATTGTTTCTATTCAAACCAGGTTTCAGTCCTACAAATCAGATCCCAGGCTTACACCGGAAATTATCAGTGAAAACTCAAAAAGAAATGAACTGATGATAGAAATCGAGTCGCGCGTACAAAAGATGCAGGAGAATGAAAGGCAATTGTGGAATCAACGCTCTGAAAATATTTCAGAGTATGCTGATTTGATTAAGTTTCTAAGCATCATTTCTATGATTGTGGCTATCCTTCTGACATTCTATTCCATCCTCGTATTTAATAAAGAAAGCAAAGCGCGACAGGAAGCTGACCGGCAGACCAATCTTTTCAGAGAGCAATTGGAGAGCAGAGTGGAGCAATTGGCCGATCTGAATACAGAACTGATTGAATTAAGAAGCCTGGAAAAGTATGCAGCTACAGGCCGCATTGCACGTACAATTGCACATGAAGTAAGGAATCCGCTGACCAATATTAATCTGGCGTTGGAACAATTGAAATCAGATTTTAAAGCGGAAGAAGGTGAAGAAATCTTTTTTGATATGATCAAGCGGAATTCGGAAAGGATCAACAAACTTGTATCGGATTTATTAAATTCCACGCGTCTGACCGAGTTGAAAAAAACCTCAGTCAATATCAATGATCTACTGGAAGAATGCATACGCGATGCACAGGACAGAATTCAACTTAAACATATTCATGTAGTCAGAAATTTTGATAAGAATATTCCTTTCATCAAAGTTGACCAGGAAAAAATTAAGATTGCATTTCTTAATCTACTGGTGAATGCAATTGAGGCTATGGCGGTAAGCGGAACCCTGACCATTGAAACCTTTACCGAAAAAAATAAATGTCATATCCGCATTACCGATACCGGATGTGGCATGTCAAAAGAGCAAATGGGTAAACTATTCGAACCTTTCTTTACCACAAAAAGCAAGGGTACAGGCCTGGGTCTCGCAAATTCTCAGAACATTATTATCAGCCATAATGGGATTATTAAAGCAGAGAGTGAAGAAGGAAGCGGAACTACGTTTCATGTTTACTTTGATACGGATTGATTAAAAGTCGCAGAATACCCGGGCAAGCTTTATTTCATACACAAACTCCTTTTCTTCAAGAGTTCCATTTTCGCTATGAAGAATTAGAGAGTTTATTTTTTTGGCTTCCCTTTCCTGAAAACCATCATTTGAACAATAGACCCGGAGAAGAAACTGAATTTCACCTCATGCAGAATGAGGAAGGTGCAATATTGTAAGTGCGTTGTTGATAATATTTTTTGTCAACGGTTTTGTCAAAAATAAATCAGCACCATTTTTCAGTGCTTTCATTTCTTCATTTACGGCACTGTACGCAGTCATCATGACAATCTTTGCCTGCGGCAGGTCCTTTTTTAGTTGAGGGATATAGCAAATGCCTGATCCGTCGGGAAGATAATTATCAAGAAATATGACAACCGGATCTAGTGGGATTAATTTTTTATTTATGTCCTGCAGCGTATTCACAGAAGTAGTAGTAAAATTATTTCCTTTCAATATTTTTTCAAGTAGAATGCATAGATCCTGCTCATCATCTACAATGGCAGCGTTTAGCACCTTTTCCGACTGTATCATGGCATAGAGTTTTCACAGAGCCCCTTTTAATGTCCATTCCCGGATGCTCATTTAACTGCTTTCAATTATTTTGCCAAATTCATATTTTTATGGGTTAAAACAACATTTTTTACTTTTAAAAGGCTTCCATTGAGGTTTTTCAGGCAGGTTTTCAGAGAGTTTTCGGCGGATAATATTTTCAAGTACAGTGCTTCTCTTGCCTACTATACAGTGTTTTCATTCGGGCCTTTGTTGGTCATAGTGATAAGTCTGAGCGGCACACTCTTTGGGAAGGAGGCGGTACAGGGCGAGATTTATGATCAACTCAATAAAGTTTTAGGCCGGGTGACAGCATTGCAGGTGCAGGACACAATTAAGAATATTCACCTATCGGGTAATGGACTGATCGCAACCACTGTCTCAATCATATTACTCTTGGTTGCAGCTACTACCATTTTTGGAGAGATGCAGGATTCGTTGAATAAAATCTGGGGGCTTAAAATCAGAAAAGGAAGAGTGTGGTGGAAGATCGTGCTTACGCGACTCTTGTCTTTTTCGTTGATCATTAGCATAGGGATAATTGTTGTCCTGTCTCTCGCATTGAATGCATTACTCACAGCGTTTGGAAATTATATCAGCAGATATATTGATAGCATAGAGTTGTATTATATGGACATTGTGAATAATGGAATTTCATTTCTTGCAGCTGCATTTTTATTTGTGCTTATCTTCAAGATTCTTCCGGATGCAGTCATTCGCTGGCGGGATGTAATTGTGGGCGGGATAGTGACCTCAGTGCTTTTCAGTATTGGCAAATGGGGTGTTGGTTTTTATCTGATCCATTCCAATCTGGCATCCTTATATGGCGCTGCCGGATCTATTGTAATATTTATGGTGTGGGTATATTACAGCGCAGTAATTTTATATTTTGGTGCTGAGTTTACAAAAGTATTCGCTAAATTGTATGGTGGACAAATCAAGCCCAATGAGTATTCCGAATGGATAAAGATAGACGGCGACGCCGTTGATAATCCGAAATGAAAGAATAACTGAATTGCGTTAAATTTGTCCTCCCACGAATTAATTGAAATGATGAAGTCCAATAAGAGAATTCTGATAATAGATGATGATTTGGATATGTGTGTCTTGTTGAGCAGGTTTCTTGAGAAAAAGGGATTTGAAACTGCATCAGCCCACAACGCTGCTAAAGGTCTTGCAAGATTTAATGAAGAACATTTTGATATTGTACTCTGTGATTTCAGACTGGGAGATAAAGATGGTAAAGACGTCTTGCTGAAAATTAAAGATGCAAAACCTTCTACTGTCGTAATTATTATCACCGGTTATTCCGACATCAAGATAGCAGTGGATGTAATAAAGCATGGTGCTTTTGATTACATTACCAAACCTTTGATTCCGGATGAAGTACTGAACGTAATTGAGAAAGCAGCGAATGCTCCCGCAGAGGTTGATCCTGCCAATACTTCAATCCCCGCTTCATCCCATCCACAAAAAATAATTAATAAGATTGACGTTCACCTGAACGATGATTATCTCATGGGAGAAGATGAAAGTATAATCAAAGTATTCAATCAGGTAGCTATTGTGGCCAATACAAACTACAGCGTTATTCTTTATGGTGAAAGCGGAACCGGTAAAGAAGTGATTGCAAAAACCATTCATGAAAACAGTCCACGCAAAAATGCTCCATTCATAGCAATGGACTGTGGCACCCTTTCTAAGGAATTGGCGGGTAGTGAATTATTTGGCCATGTGAAAGGAGCTTTTACCGGGGCGGTCACTGATAAAATAGGCCACTTCGAACTGGCCAATGGCGGTACGCTTTTTCTGGACGAAGTAGCCAATCTGAGCAGGGAAGTTCAGGCTTCTCTTTTACGGGTAATCCAGGAAAGAAAATTTAAGCGGATTGGGGGTACCAAAGAAAGCGATGTGGATGTCAGGATTATTGTGGCAAGTAATGAAAACCTTCAGGAAGCATATCAGAAAGGAAAGTTCAGAGAAGATCTTTATCACAGATTTAATGAGTTCTCTATAAAATTACCGCCATTGCGTGAGCGCAAAGACGATATTTTACTTTTTGCTGATTTCTTTTTACGAAAAACAAACAGAGAATTAGGTAGAAATATTGAAGGGTTTGATGAAGAAGTATTGAATATTTTTCAGAAGTATCCCTGGCCGGGAAATTTGAGAGAATTCAGAAATGTGGTTCGCCGTGCGGCATTGTTGACTACAGATGGATTGATCTCATCCAAAGTATTACCCTGGGAAATTACCCAATCTGCTTCCTACATAGAGGTACATAATGGAAGTGCAACAGGTAATCCGGGCACTGAAGGAGATACCGGGAAAAAGGAAACCGATCTGAGAGATGCTGCAGCGAAGGCGGAATACGATACCATCATGAGTGTACTCAAAGAAGTCAATTTCAACAAAACAAAAGCGGCGGAAATCTTAAAGATTGACCGGAAGACCCTGTATAATAAAATCAAGATTTACGAATCTATGTAGCAAATGAAGAGTTTGCTCTTAGCTAATAGGCATAGTCTCTTCTTGCAGCATTCAGCCTTATCCCGATATTAAAATACGTGACAGGGTCTGACTCTGTTTCTTTTCTGAACAGAATATTTCCTTCAATAAATAGATTCTCTTTTAGCTCGTAACCCACAGTAGCTGCTGCATTCAAAACTTTTATTTTCTTGCCGCTTCCCACATCAAATCCAAAATTCCCACTCCGGGTGGTATAGAGTTTAAAGATGTTCCCCCCGAAATTTTCATTAAGTGTATCCAATCCTTTGTAATAATAAATAGCCCTTGCATCGATTCGCAGTTTGGGAATGGGCTGATACTTCAATACGCCTACAAACTCCTGAAAGTTTGCACCCAAAGGGTGAGCCAGTGGTAAATTATAGTGCGCATAGTTGGCTACAGAATCATTGTGTGTGTAGGTAAATGGTCTTACGCGATTGGACTCAAACTGCAGATCGAGATTTTTGATATTGAAGGCGTCCACATATTTTACGCCCAGTTGGTACCCGTATTTATTGGCCCAGTATCCGTTGTTTTTAAAGATCTCTTTCAGCAGAAATTCGTCAAGCATCAGTTGGCCATAAAATTGAAATCGTTTCATTGCATTGGCTTTAAAATCTATTCCGGCCAATGCGTTATCCGGGCTTCCGACCGTGCCTTCAATGTGTCGCAGAAAAATAATCGGATTCAGGTATTCAAAGTCAAATCTGTTTTTTCTGCCGAAAATTACTCCTTCAAAAAGGCCGACATTCAACCACCTGGTGACATTCATGCTCAGGTGATGCATGGCTGCATATTTGCGGTCCAGCAGGTTGTCTCCGGTTTTTACAAAATCCGGCATCAACTCCATGAAGAGGTTTTGGTAATTCAGTTTCCAGATGCGTGTATTTAATTTAAGAAACAGATAACTATCTCCAAAATCATCGAGGAAAAGGCTTCGGTATCCATTTCCGATAAAATTTTTATCGTAACCAAATTGTACGTCGATATATTTGGTCACGTTAAATGTAAAATAACCTCTACCATCAAAATAATCGTACGCATTGTTCTTAAACCGTTTGTAAAAACCCACCCCGGGTACAGCTCTGTGATCTGTAACATAATCTCTGAAAAACAGCGGGCCACGTTCCTGATTATCCGTAATCGTACTGGAAAATCCTATTTTGTTGGCAATTCTCCCTCTTAGCGTAACACCTCTTTTATTGTAAAACAGCGATTGACTTTCTCCTGCACCTCCGCCGTATTGAAATGAAATAACCGGATTTACCACCAGAAAGAAATCCTTCTTATCCACCTCCAGCAAATTCGGCTTGGTGGTATAAAAAGTATTCCAGACAGGATGATTGCTTTCAAAAGATGTTTTGTCCCCACTTACCCACTCGGAATTGTCCATCAGCAATGAGTGAATGTTATATTGGTCGGTTTGGGTAATATCCAATTCTCCCATCCGGTAAAGGCTGTCTGCATATTCAGCAGCCTGCACGGCAAATTTTCGGTTAAAGGGTTTGAGGGTGCTAAAGTTTAGATCACTATTTTTGCTCTGCTTTATCTCCAGCCGATTGAGTAGTTCATAACTTTTACTTCCTTCAGGAAGGTAAGTTGATTGAGCAAACAGTGATGTCGTCAGGCACGTGCTGATACAGAGGAGAGTACCGGTAAGAATGTGCATGTAAGAAGATTATTCAATGAAGGATACAATGCAAAATACTCTTTTTAAAAATATCTCCGTAGTAAATGAAAATAAAATTGAAACTACGGATGTATGGGTACGCCATGACAGAATTGAAAAAATTGGTCATAATATTTCTGTGAATGGAAATGTGAATGAAATTAATGGAGAAGGATTGCATCTCCTGCCGGGTGTGATCGATGACCAGGTTCATTTTCGCGAGCCGGGTCTTACCCATAAGGCAACTATCTTTACAGAAAGCCGGGCAGCTGTGGCAGGAGGCACCACTTCATTTATGGAAATGCCCAACACCATCCCAAATGCACTGACACTCGAACTCCTGGAAGAGAAATATAAAATAGCCCGGAGAGACTCCCTTGCCAACTACAGCTTTTTCATGGGAGCCAGCAATACAAATGCGGAAGAAGTGGTCAGAACAAACAATTTTAAGAAGGACATCTGTGGTGTGAAAATTTTCATGGGATCCAGCACCGGCAATATGCTGGTGGATAGTGAACCCGCATTGCACCGCATCTTTAAAGACAGTGAACTGCTGATTGCTACTCATTGTGAAGATGAAAAAACAATCCGGCAAAATTATGAGCAATTGAAAGCAGTCAAGCCGGAACTGACTCCTGAAGACCATCCGGTGATAAGAAATGAAAATGCTTGTTTCTTCTCTTCCTCCTTCGCTGTATCCCTTGCCAGAAAATATCAAAGCCGGCTGCACATCCTACATATCTCTACGGCCAAAGAGTTGTCCCTTTTTCAAAACGATATTCCGCTCCGGGATAAAAAAATTACTGCCGAAGTTTGTGTACATCACCTGCATTTCACATCAGACGATTACCATAAATTGGGTTATCTGATCAAATGCAATCCGGCCATCAAGCAATCTGAGAATAAAGAAGCTCTCTGGAAAGCCTTGCTGGATAATCATCTGGATGTCATTGCTACAGATCACGCACCCCATTTACTTGAAGAAAAACAACCTCCTTATGAAAAAGCTCATTCAGGATTACCACTGGTGCAACATGCACTTTTGCTGATGTTGCATTATTACAAACAGGGCAGGATTTCATTGGAGAAGATTGCGGAGAAGATGAGTCATGCTGTAGCAGACTGTTTTATGATTGAAAACAGAGGTTATATAAGGGAAGGATATTTTGCAGACCTGGTTGTGGTAAACCTGAATCAGCCTACCTTGGTTACTCCACAAAACCTGTATTACAAATGCGGATGGAGCCCGCTTTCAGGAATGATGTTGCCGGCATCGGTTGTGAAAACTTTTGTCAATGGTAATTGTGTGTATGATGATGGTGTTTTCAATGAATCTGTAAGAGGAAGCAGATTGACCTTCCTGAGGTAGAAATTTTATAGTTGAAATATTATCCCGATCCGGTTTTGCTGTTGGACTTTTAAATATTCATCACAAAAAAACCAAACCACCCTCTTTATGTCATCAAAATCATTTACTTCCTCTACATGGTTGCTGATCATCTTATTTACTCTCTTTTCCTGCAAAGACAAGAAGCACGCGATTACCATCCTTTACAAAAATGCTACCATCTGGACAGGCGACAGCGACAACCCGAATGCGACTCTTTTGATGACACAGGATAACAAGATTGTGTATGTGGGAAATGACATCAAAGCATTGCATTATGACAGTGTGGTAGATATGAAAGGCAATATGATTGTGCCTGGTTTTATGGATAATCATACACACTTTCTGAGTGGGGGATATCAGTTGCAATCGGTAAATCTCAGAGCAGCAAAATCGCCAAAGGAATTTGTAAAAATCATGAAAGAGTACCTCTCAGGTGTGAAAGATCACCGATGGATACAAGGAGGCGATTGGGATCATGAAGCCTGGGGCGGCCAATTGCCTACAAAAGAATGGATAGATAGCATTAGTCCGGACAACCCCATTTTTGTAACACGGTATGATGGCCATATGGCATTGGCCAATTCGGTAGCACTGAAGCGAGCAGGGATAGACAAAAACACCAAGACACCGGTAGGGGGTGAAATAGAGAAAGACCCTGCCACCGGAGAGCCTACGGGTATTTTAAGAGATGATGCAATGAACCTGGTATATGAAAAAATACCGGATCCTTCGCAGAAAGAATTGGATGAGATGATTCAAAGGGCTGCCGCTCATGCTTTGCAAAACGGACTTACCCAGGTACACGATATGGGGAGCTATGGAGGTTGGATTGATTTGGCAACTTACCAGAGAGCGTATAAGCAGGATAAATTAGGGATTCGTATCTACTCCGTTGTTGCACTCAGCACCTGGAAAAAGTTAGCAGAGTACATTAAAAAAAACGGGAAAGGCAATGATATGCTGAGGTGGGGAGGAGTTAAGGGTTTTGTAGATGGATCATTGGGATCTACTACGGCATTGTTTTACAAACCCTATTTAGATAAGCCAAACTCAACCGGGATATGGGTTACAGATTCTACAGAATTAAGAAATCAAATCCTGAGTGCCGATTCCTCCGGGTTGCAGGTGATGGTTCATGCGATTGGAGACAAGGCAATTGACTACCTGCTGAATGTGTATCGGGAAGCTGAAAGAATTTCAGGTACGAAAAGTCACCGGTTGCGTGTGGAGCATGCCCAGCATTTGAGTAGTGCTGCCATCCCGGAATTTGCAGCACTGAATATTATTCCTTCGATGCAGCCCTATCATGCAATCGACGATGGCCGGTGGGCATACAAAAGGTTAGAAAAGGAAAGGCTTGGACGAACTTATGCATTTAATTCGCTCTTGAAGGCAAAAGCACGACTTACATTCGGGTCCGACTGGACTGTGGCTCCCTTGAATCCATTATTGGGTATTTATGCGGCTGTGACTCGACAAACATTGGATGGAAAGAATCCGGAAGGATGGTTTCCTGAGCAAAAAATATCCGTAGAAGAAGCCCTCAGATGTTATACTGTCAATAATGCTTATGCGGGATTTCAGGAAGACAGATTGGGAATGCTTAAAGTCGGTTACCTGGCGGATTTTGTAGCATTGGATAAGAATCTTTTTTCCATTCCACCTGAAGAAATAAAAGATGTAAAAGTAAATATGACGGTTGTTGATGGTAAAGTAGCATTTAAAAGATAAGGGTATTTGAGTATTTTTTTAAGGAGAATGAAAGCGCCTCACCCTCATGGCTCGTTTCCGCTCACCACGGCTGCACAATGTCCCCTTGAGTGAAGACGAGGGAAGTGTTATTCCGATCGAAGAGAGGCTTGCCTGTCGTATCACAGGAATCTTATTTTATTGGGGTAAAGAATGAAAGGATGACGGCTATTTAATTGTCATAATTCGTCTCCACTCACCATGACAATTTTCGTCTCCGCTCACCATGATAATTTCGTCTCCGTTCACTATAACAAAGCGCTTTCTTCGTACCACGACAAAAAGCGTGTTTACATTTTTCTGCCAATATTTTTACAGGAAAGAAAGGTTCATTTAAAAAAGACTTAATTTCGATAGATAAATAGTTGTTTATCTAACTAAATTCTATATGCACAAAAGAACATTCAGTAAAGTAGCCGTATTGGGTAGTGGAGTAATGGGGAGCAGAATTGCCTGCCTCTTTGCAGGGATAGGGGTAGAAGTATTGTTGCTCGACATTTCTCCCCGTGAACTCACGCCCGATGAAAGTAAGAAGGGGTTGCAGCTTACGGATCGTGCTGTGAAGAACAGAATTGTCAATGATTCCCTCAAAGCAGCATCCAAATCCAATCCTTCTCCACTATTTACTCAGGACGATCTGAATTGGATAACCACCGGAAACTTTGATGATAACATGAAAGACATTGCCGGGGTGGATTGGATTGTTGAGGTTGTTATTGAACGCCTCGACATTAAGAAATCAGTATATGATCGGGTGGAAAAATACCGGAAACCCGGCACTTTGATTACTTCCAACACTTCCGGTATCCCCATTCACCTTATGGCTGAAGGAAGGAGTGAGGATTTTCAAAAACATTTCTGCGGAACACACTTTTTTAATCCGCCCCGGTATCTGCGACTGTTAGAGATAATTCCTACAAAGCATACAGACCAGGCGGTGGTGGATTTTCTGATGCACTACGGAGATTTATTTCTTGGAAAGACGACTGTGCTTTGTAAAGATACACCTGCATTCATAGCCAATAGAATCGGCGTATTCAGTATCATGTCTATCTTCCATTTAATGGATAAACTACAGTTGAATATTGACGAGATTGATCTGTTGACTGGCCCTGTGTCGGGAAGACCAAAATCGGCAACGTTCAGAACGGCCGATGTGGTAGGTATAGATACTCTGGTAAAAGTGGCCATGGGAGTAAGAGAAAATTGTCCTCAGGATGAGGCAGCAAACATTTTTGAAATACCTCAATGGCTTCAAAAAATGGTGGATCAAAAGTGGTTGGGAGATAAGACAGGACAAGGATTTTTTATTAAGAAGAAATCTAAAGACGGCTCAAAAGAAATAGAAACACTCGACCTGAAGGCGTTTGAATATAAACCCCGCAATAAACCAAAGTTTGCCACCATTGATGTAGCAAAACCGGTGGACTCTCTAAAGGATAGAATGAAATTGTTGTTTGCCGGGAAGGATAAAGCTGGGTATTTCTACCGGCAGTTTCATTTCTCATTATTCTCATACATTTCTTTCAGAATTCCTGAAATCTCTGATGAGATATACCGGATAGACGATGCCATGTGCGCTGGGTTTGGCTGGGAGATTGGCCCATTCGAAACATGGAACCTGTTGGGAGTGCGCAGCGTAACAGAGTCTATGGAGAAGGAAGGAGTGAAAGTTGCCGGATGGGTAAGCGAATTTTTGAAAAATGGCAATGAAAACTTTTACAAACTGGAAAATGGCAGAAAGTTGTGTTATGATCCAGGGGCCAAAAAATACAAGTCGCTTCCAGGAGGAGATTCGTTCATTATTTTAAGTGATCTGACAGAGAAAACAGTATGGAAAAATACCTCTGCCCGGCTTGTGGATATCGGGGATGATGTAGTAGCTTTTTCGTGGACATCAAAAATGAATACCATCGGGAGTGAAGCATTGGAAGGTATCAATAAATCGATTTCAATAGCAGAAGAAAAATACAAAGGCCTTGTAATTGCAAATGAAGGAGCACAATTCAGTGCCGGTGCAAATGTGGGATTAATCTTTATGCTGGCAGCAGAGCAGGAGTTTGACGAACTGGATATATCTATACGGATGTTTCAGAATACGTCTATGCGCATCCGTTATTCCTCAGTGCCTGTAGTGGTAGCTCCCCATGGGCTTACCCTTGGAGGCGGATGTGAGTTTTCCCTTCATGCAGACAGGATTTATGCAGCGGCTGAGACGTACATTGGGTTGGTAGAGCTGGGGGTAGGAGTTATTCCCGGAGGTGGAGGCACCAAAGAGTTTGCCTTACGGGCATCGGATGAAATGCAGCACAATGAGCCGGAAACAATTCCATTGCAAAACAGATTCTTTACCATTGGTACGGCAAAGGTGGCTACCTCAGGATTTGATGCATATCAACTCGGCATAATGAGAAAAGGATTCGACGTGGTGACTATGAATCAGTCAAGACGCGTAGCTGAGGCAAAAGCCGGTGTAATTGAACTGTTTGACAACGGATATACGATGCCCAAACCCAGAACAGACATTAAAGTATTGGGTCGTACCGGATTGGGAATGTTGTATGCAGGGATCAACGGGATGTACAGAGGAAATTATATCTCTGAACACGATGTGAAGATTGCTAAGAAACTCGCCTACGTCATGTGTGGCGGCGATCTGAGTGAGGCCGCCCTGGTGAATGAACAATATTTATTGAATCTGGAAAGAGAGGCCTTCCTCAGTCTTTGCGGCGAAAAGAAAACTCTCGAGAGATTGCAAAGCGTCATCAAGACCGGCAAACCAATCAGAAACTAATCATCAATTGCCTTGGGAGAAGTCACGATTTTTGAGAAGGATCATCAGGTAACTATCCGGTCAGTTATTCACTTTTACGGTAATGCAGCAGACCCGGAGCTTTCTGAATTGGTGGCTCAGGATATCTCCGGCCAATGGAATGACCCGGCAGCTATGATCAATTTAAAGAACGAATGGTATAATCTTCGTTTTGATATCAAAGGCATTTTTTCTCCGGACCTGACCCCTGATGTAATTATTCAAAATACCGACCCTGCAAATAATTATTACAGGATAGAAAATTTTGCCACAGGTAATATTTCTTTTGTAGATGGCATTGGGAGTAATACCGGATATTTTCTTCGTGAAAATTTACTTCATCATTCCACGACGGCTGCACATGAATATGGACATTCGCTCGGACTGCCGCATCCTGCAGACCTGGATATCCGGGGTAAGGGCACTCCGGGCATCATGTATCCGCGCGGAACGCTTGTAGATCCTGAATTTCAGTATGACGCAGGCGCTTTGCCAGGCGCAAAAGGAGGTACATTGAATCCATTTTTGCGAAAGGTATTGTTAGACGATATTGATGAACTGCAGATCCATGCATTGTCTTTCGAAAATGGGGTTGCGGTCATAGGTGATTTTACCTCAGTCTGGCACGATGCGCAAAAACCATAAGGGTCGTTGATTTTTACGCTTGTACGATTTGACTTTGAAATAAAGAAGCAAGTTTCTATTTTGTTTTATATTTATTGCCTATGTCAATTCTAACAGTAAATAATCTAACAAAAAATTATGGCCGTATTCAGGCTCTGAAAAATGTTTCCTTTTCAGTTCCGGAGGGCGTTGTATTCGGAATATTAGGGCCAAATGGAAGCGGGAAGACAACACTGCTGGGTACAGTGACAGATATTATTAAGCCCACGAGTGGGAATTTCACACTCTTTGACAGTCCGGCATCCGGTGATTCAAGACGGAAATTTGGGACCCTTTTAGAAACTCCCAATTTTTATCATTACCTGAATGCCGTAGAAAATCTGGAAATAACGGCTGCGGTCAAACGAAAAGGACAAAAGGATATTATGCGGGTGCTGGAACTTGTAAATTTGCACCGTAGAAGAACTTCAAAATTCAGCACTTTTTCTTTAGGTATGAAACAACGCCTTGCGATTGCCGCTTGTTTATTGGGTGATCCGCAGGTATTGATATTTGATGAACCAACCAACGGATTGGATCCCACCGGAATTGCCGAGATCAGACAGTTGATGAGGGATTTACATTCAGAAGGGAAAACCATTATTATGGCAAGTCACTTGTTGGATGAAGTAGAAAAAGTGTGCACGCATGTGGCCATTCTTAAGAGTGGGGTACTGATTACTTCCGGAGAGGTTTCGGAGATTTTGTCCAATGAAGAAATTATTGAAGCAGGTGCTTCCGATTTGGACAATCTTTACCAGTTGCTGCAATCTTTTCCGGATGTGGTACGTATTGAACGGGCAAAATCTTTTCTTCAGTTATATTTTAATACAGGCCGGGCGAATGCTTCTGCCATTAATGATTATTGCCACAGCAAAGGCATTTCATTAAATCATTTATCTGCAAAAAGAAAGAGCCTGGAATCCAGGTTTATTGAACTAACCAACAATAATTAGGCGCTATGTTAGAATTACTCAGGATCGAATGGATGAAGGTGAAGAATTACAGAGCCTTCTGGATTTTTACGATACTCTACTTTGTCTCTATTGCCGGAATCAATTATATCGGCTATTATATTAACAGCCTTACTGTGCAGAATGTTCCGATGGGAGAGGCATTGTTGGGATCACCGTTTTCATTCCCGAAAATCTGGAATACCGTCGGGTTTATGAGCAGTTGGCTTTTGTATTTTCCGGGCATACTTTTTATCATGCTGCTCACGAATGAATTCAATTTCAAGACACACCGGCAGAATATCATTGATGGATGGGAACGGAAGCAGTTTATTACGGTAAAGTTTGTCTTTGCTTTTATCTTTTCTCTGGCAGCTACATTGTTTAACGTGATTATGGCTGTCATCCTCGGATTGGTTTCTTCTGCAAATAATTTTTCTTTCACAGGAACTGAAAATATTATTTACATATTCATTCAAACGTTTTCTTATATCTCCTTTGCCATGTTTATGGCTATTTTGTTCAGACGAAGCGGTGCCGCTATTGCCGTATTCTTTTTGTATGGGCTTATATTCGAATGGCTACTGACAGCTCTTATCAATTTTAAGTTTGAATTGGCGCCGGTTGGATATTTTCTCCCCTTGCAGGTCACCGATACCCTGCTGCCTTTGCCTTTTGGCACCAAGGTGTTGTATAAGGATGCTCCGGAACCCTGGGCATTGCTTATTGGCGCACTGATTTATCTGGGGGTTTATTATTTCTTTTCAGTAAAGAAGTTTACAGAAGACGATCTGTAAGACGAAGGCCGGGTCGGTTAATCGCTTTCGGATAAAATTCACTGTTAAATTTGGGATATTCATTCCGTCAGAGGCATCTGTATTTTTATTATCCACGTCTTTTTGTCGTATTTTCAACTTTGATAATAAACACTTCTGTTCTCGTATGAAAAAGTTATTCATTCTGGTAGTCTCTGTTTTTATTTTGACTGATTTGTCGGCTCAGCAGGTTTTCTATAGCCAGCCTGATAACAGCGATAATCAAAATACAAATTTTGATATCATCGGAAAGATTGGTGAAAATTACCTGATCTACAAAAACATTCGCAACAACCATTACATCAGTGTCTATGATGCCTCCATGAATCAGAAAGACCGGATAAATTTGAAAATGTTGCCCGACAAAGTGCTGAATGTGGATTTTGTCGCGTATCCGGAGTATGCCTGGATGATTTATCAGTTTCAGCAAAGAAATATCATCTATTGCATGGGGGCAAAAATCAACGGTGATGGAAAATTGATGAAAGACCCGGTGGTATTGGACACCAGCCATGTGGGATTTTTTGCAGACAAGAAAATATATACCACCATACACAGCGAGGATAAGAATAAAATAATGGTATTTAAAATTCAGAAGAAGAATAGCTTTTTCAATTTTACTACCCTGCTTTTTGATGAGGCCTTGCAACTGCATCATATCTCAAGAATTTACACCTCTTACCAGGATAAGAAATATATTTTCAGTGACTTTTTGGTTTCCAACAAAGGGAATTTCATTTTTACAGCAGGCAACCGGTCCACCTCCAGAGATTATATTGAAGATTTGAGATTTATCGTCAAAGCTCCGGATGCCGACTCGTTTCATGTGATGAACCTGAATCTTAACGGGCGCTATCTGGACGAAATCAAACTCAAGGTAGATAACCTGAATACCAATTTCCTGCTTAATAGTTTTTATTATTCAAGAAAGCGAGGCAATACCGAAGGCATGTTTACGGCGGTCATTGACGAAGAAACCAACTCGCTGATCTCTGAAACCTTTGCACAGATCAGTGATACACTGCGTGCAAATCTGAAAGACAAGGGGAGTGACAAAACTGCATTAAATGATTTTTTCATCCGTGATGTAATCCTGAAAAAAGACGGAGGGTTTCTGCTCACTGCCGAAGATTTCTATTCACAATCCAGGTATTCACCATGGAACAGATGGGATTACCTTTATGGAGATCCATACTATGGGTCACCCTATGGATATTACTCACCCTACTATTTTAATTATTATGGCAGAGGGTATGGATATTTTAATAACAACGACACCCGGTATTATTACAACAACATTCTTGTGCTGAGCCTGGATAGTACCGGCAAGTATGAATGGACAAACGTCATCCGGAAAGCACAATATGACGATCAGACAGATAATTTCCTGTCTTATGCTCTGATAATTACCGGAGGAAAACTGCATTTTATTTTTAATGAAAACAACCGGCGAAGCTATATCCTCACAGACCGTTCTGTCAATGGTAGCGGCGATATTGCCCGGGTGCCTCCAATGCATAATCTGGACAGAGGATACGACTTCATGCCCCGGTATGCCAAACAGGTGAGTGCGTCAGAGATCATCATTCCTTGCATGTACAGAAATATCATTTGCTTCGCAAAGATTCAGTTTTAAGGAAATGCAGGAATGATTGTAAGCATCATTCAAGGATTATCTGACAAATGGATTTGGTAGTAACCTCCGGACAATAAGTGAATGTTTCTCTCAGCAAATTGTTACTCCCGTCTTGCAGTAGGTCGGTCAGGGAATCCTTTTGAATGAATCCGGATGCGGTCTGTATTCTATCTATTCCCGAATCAAAGACAATCCTTGCTAAAAATACTATTAGTATCAGCAACGACTGCTTGTATGATCAATATGTGTGTGAAATGTACCAGAATCCCTGCCGGAGTGGACAGGCATTTCTTTGAGTCTGAATGAAATCATCTCACAAAAACAAAAATCAGATTCATGTCATTTTGTTGTGAACCTATCAATGGAACCATTATTTCTTGTTGATTAAAAACGTGAAACGAAAGAAAGATAGTGCAATGCATTAAGAAACACCCGGGCGGAAGTCATTTCTATTTTCCGGGCAAAAGTTTTTGTTATTTTTACACGATACAAACCCTTAACTTTTGACTGGTATCTTTCGAAACAATAACCCTCTGAATGCAACCATTCTTTTCGTCTATGGGTTGTTGTTAAAATTGCCATGGCTCTTGCATCATCCTGAATTCCCGTTAAGCAGTTCGGATGGATTTTTATACCGGGAACTTATCAGTTGGCTGTCGCAGACGTTTAAAACATTTCCGGTTCTTGCTCCGGCCATTGCCTATTTGCTATTGTTTACCCAGGCTATTTCTCTTAATTATTATGCAAACAACGGAAAACTCATGCCTAAGTCCAGCTACTTAACTGCCATGACCTACCTGTTGGTTACCTCCTTTTTTAAAGAATGGAATGAACTCAGTGCCCCCCTGATTGTGGTGTCTTTGGTCATCTGGATATGGGGGCGGTTAATGAGTCTCAATAACAATCAATGGGTTAAATCTACGCTGTTTAATTTGGGGTTTGTAATCGGCATTTGTTCTTTTCTTTACCTGCCTTCAATCGCCCTTATCCTTTTGGTATTGGTGGGGTTGATCATTACAAGGCCACCCAGAATCGCAGAATGGCTCATGGTACTGATCGGTGTACTTACTACCTGGTATTTCCTTTATTCCCATTTGTTCCTGAGCGATAAGTTATACAAGTTTGACATAGAGGGCTTCCGGTTTGACCTTCCTGAACTGCATTGGAATGTATTCCTTTATATAGGATTGGGGCTTCTGATTTTACCGGCAATCCTGGGAGGATATTTTGTGCAGGCAGAATCATCCAAACAGGTGATTCAGGTTAGGAAAAGATGGACTGTTTTTCTTTTAAGTATGGTCATCCTGCTGCTGATGCCCTTATTAAACAAAAACGATGACCTGGGAGATTGGGTTTTGCCTCTTTCAGGATTTGCCGTTTTCGCGGCGGCAGCTTTCCATTATATTGAGTCGAGATGGGTGAGGCTGATTCTGCACTGGGGTATGGTAGCTTTTGTATTGTATAGCCAGTATGTATGAAAACTGGTTAGTACCTTTGGCAGGAATTTGAAATTTTCAGGTTATGAAATTTGGTGTTGTTATTTTCCCCGGTTCCAATTGTGACAGAGACATGGTGCATGCCCTGCAGGATATGGGCAAGGAGGTGACTACGATTTGGCATAAAGATTCTGACATATCATCTTTTACGACGGATGATTGTATTGTATTACCCGGGGGATTTAGTTTTGGTGATTACCTGCGCTGCGGAAGTATTGCGAGGTTTAGCCCTGTGATGGAGAGTGTAGTCAGGTTTGCCAACAAGGGAGGCAGGGTCATTGGAATATGCAATGGATTTCAGATACTTTGCGAGAGCGGCCTTTTGCCCGGAGCGTTATTGCAGAATGCCAATAATAAATTTGTTTGTAAAAACATTTTTATCCGTTCTGAAAGAAGCGGGCGGATATATCAGATTCCGATTGCACATGGTGAAGGCAGATACTTCATTGATCCAAGAGGATTGGAGGATCTGAAAAGAAACAACCAGGTACTATTCAGGTATTGCAATAAAAATGGGGATGTGCATGAAGATTTTGTGCCAAACGGGTCCCTGAATGGCATAGCCGGAATTTGTAACAGAGAGGGAAATGTCATTGGTATGATGCCTCATCCTGAAAGAGCCTGCAATCCATTGCTCAGGAATCTGGCCGGCAGGGATTTGTTCAATGAACTTCTTTCAATGAATCAGTTACAGCCAGCCTGATTTGGAAAGATATAAAAAAATCCCCCGGTGAAGGGGGATGATGATATTATCTATAAAGCAATTTGCTTTTCTGTCATCAATTTGCGGAGATTGATCAGTCCATATCGCATTCTTCCGAGCGCAGTGTTGATACTGCAATCTGTAATTTTGGCGATTTCCTTAAAACTTAATTCGCCGAAGTGCCTCATAATGATCACTTCTTTCTGATCTGACGGAAGCATGTCCAGCATTTTACTCACGCGGGAATTGCTTTGACGTTGTATCATCTTTTCGTCCACGCCGGCTTCTGAAAAATTCAGTACTTCAAAGATGTCTCTGTCATCACTTGTTTTGATTGATGGACGACGTTTTACCTTTCTGAAATGGTCCACACATAAGTTGTGAGCGATTCTCATCACCCAGGGCAGGAACTTACCTTCATCGGTGTATCTTCCTGTATGAAGGGTATCTATGACTTTAATAAAAGTGTCCTGAAAAATGTCTTCTGCCAGGTATTTATCTTTTACCAGCAGCATAATAGATGTGAAGACTTTTTCTTTGTAACGCTCAATCAGAGAGGCAAGGGCTTCGGAATCTCCTTCGAGATACATCTGGATCAAAGCATGATCCGGATAGGATTGTACGGCTTTCATAAACTGTGTAGTTTTTGGTTTAGGATAATTGTGTAAGCCAATTAAGAGAAAGGGAGAATAGTACTTATGCAGAATGCATCAGGTTCTTCATGCTTTCAGGAAATTGGAAATGCTAAGATTATACAAAAATTTTATTCTTCCAAATTTTTTTACATTTTTTTTTTGGAGCAGGTTTTTTATTGCCCGGGGTTACCCCTGTAAATGGTTAATTTTGTACGATAACACATGACGCGGAAGCATACAGAATTAAAGAGTGAGGATAAGGTAGTAAAACGCCCTTCTCGCGATATATTCATCAAGGGAGCAAGGTTGCACAATCTGAAGAATATCGACGTTACGATTCCTAAGAATAAATTCACGGTAGTTACAGGTGTTTCCGGTTCAGGCAAATCTTCCCTGGCCATTGACACACTCTTTGCCGAAGGGCAACGACGCTATGCCGAGAGCCTGAGCGCCTATGCAAGGCAGTTTGTAGCCCGCATGTCTAAGCCGGATGTGGATTATATTGAAAACCTTTGCCCTGCAATAGCCATAGAGCAAAAAGTAATTACCCGTACTCCGAGATCCACCGTAGGCAGCCTTACCGAGATTTACGATTACCTGAAACTGTTATATGCCCGTATCGGGCACACCTATTCACCGGTGAGCGGCCGTGAAGTGAAAAAAGATGAGACGGAAGATGTGGTGAGGTATATTAAAGGATTAAAAGAAGGAGACAAAGTTTTGCTTCTCATTCCTTATAAAAATTTGCATCAGAGAAAAGGAGCGGAGGAGTTGAATATTTTATTACAGAAAGGATTCTCCAGGTTGTATGCTGACAAAGAAATTGTTCATATAGAAGATATACTTCAGGAGCGAAATGTGGATGATTGGTTGGGGCATCACCGCTCCTTTGTACTGGTGGACCGGATGATTGTAAAGTCGTTTTCGGAAGACGACACTCACCGGCTGACAGACTCTGTGAGTACGGCATTTTTTGAAGGAATGGGAGAGTTGAATCTTGAAATCAATGGAAATATAGAAGTGCATTTTTCCAATAAGTTTGAGCTGGATGGAATCCGGTTTGAAGAGCCTGTTCCTAATTTGTTTTCGTTCAACAATCCTTATGGAGCCTGCCCGGTATGTGAAGGTTTTTCCCAGATATTGGGTATAGATCCCGACCTCGTAATTCCAGACAAACGGTTAAGCATATACGAAAATGCCATTGCCCCCTGGAGAGGGGAAAAACTCGGTAAGTGGAAAGAGAAATTAGTAAAAGCAGCCGGCCATTTTGATTTCCCAATTCACAAACCGGTGATCGACCTCGCTGATGCGCAATACAATTTGCTATGGACAGGCAATGAGTGGTTTGGAGGATTGAATGAATTTTTTGAAGAGGTAGAACGAAATCTATATAAAATTCAATACAGGGTACTGCTCAGCCGGTACAGGGGAAAAACACTCTGTACGTCTTGCAAAGGGTATCGATTGCGGAAAGAAGCGTTGTATGTAAAAATCAATGAAAAGCATATTGGTCAGCTTTGCGAAATGCCTGTAAAGGATCTCAGGAATTGGTTTGACAATCTTGTTCTGACTGAATTTGAGCAAAAGGTTGCCGCAAGAATATTGTATGAAATACAAAACAGATTGCAATTGCTTTGTGATGTGGGGCTTGGCTATCTTACATTAAACAGAGTAGCCAATACATTAAGCGGTGGGGAGAGTCAGCGTATTCAACTTACCAGAAGTCTGGGGAGTAATTTGTCTGATTCACTTTACATTCTGGATGAACCCTCCATTGGCCTTCATCCAAAGGATACTGCCAACCTGATTAAGGTACTCAGAAGGTTGCAACGCTTAGGCAATACCCTGGTGGTCGTTGAACACGATGGCATGATCATGCGAAAAGCAGATCATATTATTGATATGGGGCCCTTGGCGAGCCACCTTGGAGGAGAAGTGGTAGCAGAAGGAAATTATGAAGAAATCAAAAGGAATCCCCAAAGCCTGACCGGGAAATATCTTTCCGGCCAATTGCGGATTGACCCGCCCAAAAAAGTCAGGAGTTGGACACGTTCCATTACTGTAGAGGGTGCCCGCCAAAATAACCTGAAAGATATCCGTGTGGTATTCCCTCTCAATGTGTTTACGGTAGTCACGGGAGTAAGTGGCAGTGGCAAGACCACACTTGTCAAACAAATTCTTTACAACGCAATCAGGAAATACAAAGGAGAATCCGTGGAGAAGGTAGGGCTGCATAAATCAATTTCCGGCGATGTAGATTTGATTTCTCAAGTTGAATTGGTTGACCAAAACCCGATTGGCAAGTCGGCCAGGTCAAACCCGGTTACCTATATAAAAGCCTACGATGAGATCCGGGATTTGTTTAGCAGGCAGTCATTGGCAAAAGTGAGGGGCTATCAACCAAAACATTTCTCATTCAATGTGGATGGCGGCAGATGCGATGCATGCAAAGGAGAAGGCGAACAGGTGGTAGAAATGCAGTTTCTCGCCGATGTACATCTTACCTGCGAAGTGTGCGGCGGAGCACGGTTCAAGCCCGAGATATTGGAAGTGGCCGCCGGTGGAAAGAATATTTATGATGTACTTGAAATGAGCGTGGATGAAGCAATCAGTTTTTTTAGCGGGTTACCGGAATCAAAAAAGCCGGGTACTGTTTCAGGCAAGACAGTTGCTGAGAAATTACAGCCTTTGCAGGATGTGGGGCTTGGTTATATTAAATTAGGCCAGTCCAGCAATACACTTTCCGGAGGGGAAGCCCAACGGGTTAAACTCGCTTCATTTTTAGGGAAAAAAAATCATCTAAAAGGAATTCTGTTCATTTTTGACGAACCAACCACAGGGTTGCATTTTCACGATATTAAAAAGTTGCTGGCTTCTTTCAATGCCTTAATAGAGCAGGGCCATACGATTATTATTATTGAACATAATACCGATGTGATGAAATCCGCCGACTGGATAATCGACCTGGGGCCTGGCGCAGGAGATGAAGGTGGTGGATTGGTCTTTTCAGGAGTGCCCGCCAATCTGCATTCGGTAGATAATTCCTTTACCGGAAAGTATATTTTATAATTATCCAAAAATTTACAGGTGGCTGATCTTTTGTATCGGTGGTTAATTTGCCTTTTTATTGGCAAAAAATATCGTTAAAAAAGATTTCGAAGAAAATCAATTTTGGTTTGATAGAAGTAAAACTTTGGCAAAAAATAAAATTATCAATTAGAATTATTCTATCATCTGTGAAAATATTTTGAATAATATTCAGTTCAAAGAATAGAATCGGGTAAAAAATTCAACCCTTATATGCATCGATTGAACTAAAATTGCTGCCTGTTATAAACATGCCGACTTGAATAATCCACTTTTTTCACGGCAAAAAGACTATAATTTAAAAATCAACACATGAGAAGATTCTTATCCGTTTGGGTAATGCTGTTGTTGTTTGGCGGCACAGCATTTGCCCAACAAAAAACCGTTTCAGGTAAAGTAATGAACGCTGACGGTACCCCATTGCAGGGGATTACAGTGCAGGTAAGAGGAACCAATACGGCGACTCCTACCAACTCTTCAGGTGAATTCACCTTGAGTGTACCTCATAATGCGACTCTTGTTTTCACGGGAGTAGGCTACCAACCTCAGGAAATGAAAGTTGGTAACGAACTGGAACTTACTATCGTAATGCAATCGGAATCCAAAACCCTTGAACAGGTTGTGGTAACTGCATTGGGTATTAAGCGTCAGGAAAGAGAACTTGGTTATGGTACCAAGACAGTAAACAATGAATTATTGACTGAATCCAAGCCTACCACTATCGGTGAAGGCTTAACCGGTAAAGTCGCCGGACTACAGATCAATACCATTAATAACGGAGTGGATCCCGGCATTCGGGTGGTACTCAGAGGCTATCGCCACATCAACGCCGACAACCAGGCACTGATTGTTGTGGACGGCGTACCTGTGAGAAGCAACTTCTTGAGCTCTCTCAATCCGAACGATATTGATAATGTAACCGTACTGAAAGGAGCCAGCGCTGCTGCCCTTTACGGGGTAGATGCTACCAACGGTGTACTTGTGGTGACTACCAAGCGTGGTTCTAAAAATGGGAAACCAAAAGTTGAATTCAACCACACAACAATGTTTGAAAAAGTTTCTTATATGCCTGAATTGCAATCAAAGTTTGCGCCGGGTAGTAGTGAAACTGGCCCTTACCCATGGGATCCAACGCATTATTTCACCGATCCTTATACCGGTCAGATTTTATATGTTCCGTATGAAAACCAGAACTATGGTATGGAATTCAACGGTGACCCGGCTTTAGGATACATCGGCGGCCCATTGGCAGATGGTTCATTCTTCAAAACTCCTTTTAAAGCTATCAGCCCCGATCCGAGAAGAGCATTCTTCCAGACAGGATACAGAATGCAAAACAACCTTTCCTACTCCGGTGGTGATGCACAAAATTCTTATATTATTTCATTGCAGGATGTAGTTACCAAAGGGACAGTGCCTGAAGATAAAGGACGCAGAACAAGCCTGTATGTTTCTGGTACAAAAACCTATGGTAAGTTTTCAGCCACATTCAGCGTCAGCTACGCTCAACGTTACTCAAATCAGGTTGGCCCTGATTTCAACCAGGGCAGACCGGTTTACTGGAACCTTTTGAACCAGGGCGCTAACGTGCCATTGAATGATCCAAGGCTAAAAAATCCTAACTCTCCATTCTTCCTGGACAGCTATTACAATGGATACTATCCGAACCCATGGTGGCAGATTTACAATTCAAGAAGTATTTCAAGGACAAATTACTTCAATGGAGTAATGACATTAAACTTTAAGGCTACCGATTGGTTAAATCTGACCTACCGGGTAGGTACCAACTTCACAACCTACAACAACAACAGTTATGTAGCCGCTGTGAACTTCAGCCCTTATTCAGTGAGTGACCCATGGCAGGCTGGTAACATCGGAAGCAGTGTCGGATTGCATAAGAACGGTTCTTCTTCTTACACCACCGGTAATGCAAGATCTATTTCTCAGGATGCCTTCCTGACTTTCAATAAAGACTTTAAAGACTTTACCACTCAATTGATCCTTGGTGGCTCATTAGGTGAAAAGCCTTATGGAAACAACTATTCAAGCTATACTACGGTAAGTTCAAGCCAGTTGTTTATTGACGACTTCTATAACCCTGCTTATCGCATTGGTGAACTTTCCGGAGGTTATGGGGAGAATAAAACCAGATTACTCAGTGGTTACGCCGACCTTACACTCGGTTATCACAACTACGTGTTTTTACACGGTAGCTTCCGTCGTGACTGGACCAGTTTACTTCCTAAGGGTAGCAATGCCTATAACTTCTATGGAGTAGATGCCTCCTTCGTATTTACAGATGCCATCAGCGGTTTGAAATCACTGAATTTCCTGAGCTATGGTAAATTGAGAGGCGCATACAGCCACACTGGTCAGATCACGATCGGGCCATACAACTTCACCAATATCTTTGACGTAGCCGGTGGATACCCTTATGGTGGACAGGCAGGCTTGTCACTGAACTCATCCTATAGGAACCCGGGTTTGAAACCTGAACAAACTGTAGAAAAGGAAGTGGGCCTGGAAATGGGTTTCTTCAAGAGCAGAGTGAATCTGGATCTGACTTACTATCATACGTTAACAAGTGGACAGACATTCCCGGTTAACATTTCCAATACTACCGGATACAGCTCTGCATTTGTAAATGCCGGAGAGATCATGAGTCAGGGTATTGAATTGGGTGTGAATGGAGATGTAATCAGAAATAGTGCAAGTGGCCTGACCTGGAATGTAGGATTAAACTATACCTGGAACGGAAGTAAAGTAATTTCCATGTACGGCGATGTAAAAGACTTCTCTATCGGTGGATACAACCATGCAGTGGTAGGTCAGCCATTCCCGATTCTGGAAGTAAATGACGTACAAAGAGATCCTGCTACAGGTAAAGTAGTGATTGACCCTTCTAATGGATATCCGATCCTTGTGGATACTCTGAATAACGTCGGCCGTTCTACACCATCTCAGATGTTGAATTTGAACACAACCGTTTCATGGAAGAATTTCAGTCTGAGTCTGTTGGCCTCTTACCGCACAGGCAATCAGTTTTATGCCTTCGTAGGGTCTCAGCTTGACTTTACAGGTTCATCTCAGCACACGGCATTGAATAACCGTGAGCGTTTTATTTTCCCGAATTCAGTGTATGAAAAGGATGGTAAGTTTGTGGACAACGATATTTATCATGTAAGAGACGGTGCCCGTGGTTTCTGGACCGTATCGCCTTATACAGATGCCGGAACTACTTATATCGTGGATGGATCATTCTGGAAACTCAGATCTGTAACACTTTCTTATGACTTCAAAGATTTAATCAGAAATGTGAAGTTTGTAAAGGGAGTTACCTTGTCTCTGATAGGCAAAAACCTGTTGATGTGGAGACCAAGCCAGAATCTTTGGACCGATCCTGAATTTAACTATGATAACGTAAACGCTCAGGGTGTATCTGATTACAATCAGTTGCCTCCTACCAGACAATTTGGGGTGAGCCTGGATGTTAAATTCTAAAGATCAGTTGTTCACTAAATAATTAAATTAATTAATAAGATATGAAAAAGATAATATATTTAGGCAGTCTTCTGGCATTCCTGATCTTTACATCAGGTTGCAAAAAAGACTGGCTTACCGAATTAGGAAATAATCCGAACCAGCCTTCGGATGCTCCGGTGCAATTGCTGTTGCCCCCGGTTTTATCAGGCCTTGCCAGTTGGGAAGTAAGTCAGAATACCCGGGTTGGAATCTGGATGGGTTATGGCAGCTTTGCTGGTGGTTATTCAATAGATGATAATACCCTTACCTATTATGTCAATCAGGGAAGCCCTTCAATTTGGGGTTACTATGATGTGCTGAAAAATGCCGATTATATTGAGAAAAAGGCAAGCACAATGGATAATATGGAGTACTATGTAGCCGCTGCCAAGATCCTGAAAGCCTTTGGTTTTCAAAAATTGGTGGATGCGTATGGTAAAATTCCTTATTCTGAAGCCTTTAAGGGAGTAGGAAATTTCTTTCCAAAATACGATGATGCTCAGGCAGTATATGATGCCAACATAGCTCAGTTGGATTCTGCAATTGATATCATTCAAAATGCAAATGCAGCAAGCGCTCTGAGTATGGCAAGTAACGATATCATGTTTGGTGGAGATATGGATCAGTGGGCAAAATTTGCAAATACTGTTAAGTTAAGATACCTGATTCGTGAATCCGGAGTGATTGGTGCTGGTGGTAAAACCGAGTTGGACAAGACGGCGTCTGTTGGATTCATTACCGACGATGCAAATGTAAATCCGGGATATTTGAATACATCAGGCAAACAAAATCCTCTTTGGGCTTCTTATGCCACAGATCCAGGTGGTAGCCTTTATTCTGATGGATATAAATATTTGAGAGGGGGTGGAGCAGCGCTTAACTTCCTTAAGAATAACTTTGATCCAAGGTTATTTTATGTATATGCTCCGAAGGGAGGTATGTCTCCGGATAATCCGGCTTTCTTTGATCTGGACAATGATGCAAGCCATTATGTAGGTGTTTACTATGGGGATAGGGCTGCTGCCACATCATTGACTACAAATGGTGTTTCCGGATTAGGCAATGGAATATTAAGTGGATACAATTCACCTGTTGCGTTAATTTCTGGCGCTCAGAGTTATTTTCTACAGGCAGAAGCTACTGTAAGAGGTTGGTTGGCAGGAGGTGATGCTGCGGCGAAATCGCTTTATCAAAATGGTATCGAAGCTTCGTTTAGTACTTTGGGGGTAGCAAATGCTACTACTGCCGCTCAGACTTATTACGGTCAATCAACAGATTTAGTAGGTTGGGATGCATCAACGGACAAGATAGAAGCCATCATCACCCAAAAATGGATTTCAATGGCCTTTACTCATCCGATGGAAGCCTGGGCTGAATACCGTCGTACCGGATTTCCAAAAGTTAGTATATTGCCTCTAACCAAATTCCCCGGTTACAACCGCCATATACCTACAATTTTCTGGTATCCAAAATCAGAAGCCGATACCAATTCAGAAAATTATAAAGCAGCAGGTGGACCTAACACAGATCCTCAAACTCAAAAAGTATTCTGGGATCTTAATTAAGTCATCCTTTTAATAAACTAAATAAAGATTATGAAACAAATATTAAATATCAGATTTTCAGTTACAGCCTTATTGGTGGCTACAGCCCTGCTGATGAGTTCCTGTCTGAAAAACAATAAGTATTATGTTGATTTTGGGGATTACGCGGATAATGTGGAATTGCCACTTGCAGCAACGAATGTGAATAAGCCGTTTGCGGTTTCCTATGACGTGGCTGACACCCCCGCAACGTTTTATGTAGTGGTGAACTATGCATCAATGAATAAACCGTCTAAACCCGTAAACGTAACAATTGGTGTAGATCAGGCCTATCTTGATCAATACAATGCAGATCAGTTGGCAGCAGACCCCGATTATGAACCATTTGAATTGCTTCCGGATAGTGTATATTCAATCGCATCTATGAATGCTGTAATTGATCCGGGTAAGCGGCAGGTATGGATTCCCGTGAAAATTTATACAGCTAAAATGGACGCTTCACATATCTATGTACTTCCTTTCACCATTACCAAGGCGGATGTAAAAATCAGTAATTGGAACCACTTGTTGGCGAATATTGGTGCAAAAAATGAATACGACGGTGTGTATAAGGTGGCAGGGCAGTTTATTCACCCATCCTATGGAAATCAGGTATGGGATTTTTCTGCCGGTATTACCCAGGAGTTGGTGACAACAGGCCCCAAAAGTGTAGCCATGTATCCAACAAAGACTCCTGCAGTTCAATTTGGTGTTGAACTGGATATTACTGTTAATTCAGACAATTCACTTAGTGAAGTATTCAATGGCGTACCGACGGCTACACCAAATTCAGACCATTATGACCCAGCCACCAAAACATTTTATGTGAGTGGGGCATATTCAACGAGAAGCTATAAAGCAACCTTGAAGTATGTAGGGCCAAGGTAGAATGTGGTTCTGTTTTTAATTTAAATATTACTTTAGACGAAAGGTCACCGTATTGGTGGCCTTTCTTGATTTATATGACCCTCAAACTGGCAGATATGCAGCCAACGCAAAGATGCGAGACATATCTGCGCCGGAAATAGAAATTATAAGGTTGGATATTTTAATTGAACGAGGTAACACAAAGTCACAGAAACGCTATACACAAACCCGATCTGCATTTCTGCCAGGTTGAAAACTATCAAGTTTAAATTTTAAAAAAAAGGATTGCAGGAATTCAAAGATGGTTGAAAGGTTTCGGCTAAAGCCGGTTGAGATGGGGTATGATT
>CAYXAL010000030.1:0-32461 GCA_964463015.1 uncultured Ginsengibacter sp. | reverse complement strand
CAGGCTTATTCCGGATTGGTTGCCGCATACGATTTGCTAAGAAAAAATGCCGGAGGTTTTGAAAATATGATCACCATGATGAATGCCGGGTCGGACGACAACTACGCCGGTGGTGGTGGCGCTTCAGATGGAGCTGGCATTCAGGGGTTCAGCAATTTTACGATTAACCCCAACATCATGCCCGGCAGCTTTTGGAGTGATCACTATCAGGGCATTTTCAGAGCTAATATGCTCTTAAGCAAACTACCGGGTGTAGATATGGATGCCGGGGAAAAAGCCAGATTCACAGCAGAGGCTAAAGCGCTGAGAGCCATTTATTATTTCAACCTCGTACGCTTGTTCAGAAATGTTCCATTAATTACTGAACCTCTGAAGACATCCGATATCTATAATGTAACACAGGCAGATCCTGCAGCAGTATATGCACAGATAGAAAAAGATCTTGAAGAAGCTATTTCAGATCTTCCTCCATCTTTAAACCTTGCTACTGAAGCCGGCAGGCTAACCAAAGTAGCAGCGCAGGCCATGTTGGGAAAAGTTTATTTATATGATAATAAGAAATCAGAAGCGGCTACTTTACTTGCTCAGGTGAATGGTGCCACTCCGGGTCAACCAAATCAATACGGAAATTATCTCTTGCCAAAATTTTCAGACTTGTGGGTATTTACCAACAAGTTTAATGCAGAATCCATTTTAGAATGTGTTCATACTGATCAGTCGAATGCAGACTGGGGATTTTGGGGCAGTAGTGCAGATGAAGGCAATACTGTCAATCAAATGGTAGGCCCGCGCAGTTACCAAAAAACCGGCCCATCCGCTCCGGACATCCCATCCGGATGGAGTTTTAATGTATGGACTCAGGATTTTTATGACCTGATAAAAAATGATCCGAGATTTTCAGCCACCGTGCTTGATATGAAAACCTTATCTGCAAATAATCAGGCAAAGTACATTGAAGGATATATGAATACGGGTTACTTCCTCAACAAGTTTATTCCAAGAATGTCGGATGTTCGTACAGGAGGAGGAGCTGTGGAACTTAACTTTCAACAGGATGACTACATCATCAGATTGGCCGACTGCTACCTGATGGAGGCTGAGGCATTGGGTGCAACAGGCTCAAGGGCACAGGCTCTTCTCGACGCAGTCCGCGCTCGTGTGGGATTGCCGTCTGTACCGGTTTCTCTGAATGCGATCAAGACTGAAAGAAGATTAGAACTTGCCGGTGAAGGACACAGATTTTTTGACCTGGTACGGTGGGGAGACGCTGCAGCAAAACTATCAGGCAGAGGATTTGTAACCGGAAAGAACGAAATACTTCCCATACCCGCTCAGGAATTACAAGGAACTAAATTGGTGCAAAACCCTAATTATTAAAACTTATCAATTATGAGAACAAACATCATCATATTCCTTTTGCTTGGTGTAGCTTTATTCCAGATTGGATGTCAGAAAGATGGAATCGATAGCGATACGTCATTTATTAAAAGTGCAAAGGTTGCCACTACTGACAAAATCTTTGATATTACCAATGACAATTCAGGCAAAGTAACAATCACTCCCCTTGCTGAAGGAGCCTCTTCATTTGTGATTGATTTTGGAGACGGCGCAGGAGGTTCATCCAGCGCCCGTGTGGATGCAGGTAACAGTGCAGTTCACTACTATCCTGAAGGAAAATATACCGTCACCATTACTTCAAACAGTATATCCGGGGAGGCTGTTAAGAATACTTATCCGTTGGAAGTCACTTACAGGGCTCCTGAAAATCTGGATATCTCTACGAATATATCTATGCATACAGTAAAAGTGAAAGCATCGGCTTTATATGCAGCTTCCTATCTGGTTTATTTTGGCGATGTTGCCAACGAAACAGGTACCCCACTTGCAAAAGACGCTGAGGTGTCCCATACCTATGCGAATGCTGGGTATTACAATCTGAAAGTTGTAGCATTGAGCGGAGGTGCCGCTACTTCACAGAAGACAATTCAAATAACCGCAGTAGATCCATTCGGATTACCGATTACATTTGACCAACCTTTTGTAGATTATTTCTTCGGAACCTTCGGTGACAATCAACAATTCACGGTGGTAGATAATCCAAATAAATCCGGAATCAACACATCGGATAAAGTTGGAAAATTTGTCCGGGGCAGTCAGGGTTGGAGTGGTACCTATAGTCCACTTGATAATAGAATAGATATGTCGCAAGGCAAAAAAATCAAAGTTTATGTATTCAACCCGGATCCTGCTTTAATAGGGAAAAAACTAAATGTAGAACTGGAGTCAGGATCTTCGCTTTCCAATGGAGTAGCCGTACTTAAAGTGCCTGTAACGACTTCCGGTGTATGGGAAGAACTGGTATTTGACTATAGTACAATAGGAGCAATTCCTTCCAATGAAACCTTCGGTCAATTGGTACTCAGATTCAACGACGATACAGATGGCTCAGGTGCTGTGATATATGTAGATAACTTTCGCCAAACCAATTAAAAACTAATTAAGATGAAAAATTTAATAAAAAGTATCATTCTGATTTTTTCAATCATTCTTGTAATGGGAAGTTGTAAGAAGCAGGAATATCAAATGGGAGCACTTACTGCCCCAACAGATGTCGCCATCAATACTACAATTGCGGGAGTTGACGCCAATCATCCAAACGGAGATGGCTCCGGTGATGTAACAATTTCTCTCTCAGGCAAAAATGTAATTGCATACATGATTGACTATGACGCATCAGATGGGATAAATCTGGAGCTTCTTGAAAGCGGGATTGCCAAAAAGAAATATACAACACTTGGGCTAAACACCTATCGTATCACAGTCGTAGCCTATGGCCCGGGAGCTACTGCCACAACCGTTGTTAAAGACATTCAGGTACAGAGCAACTTTACACCAGACGCTCAAATTGTAACCGATCTGACAAACAATGCATCCAAAACGTGGAAGGTGAATAAAGATGTGGCAGGGCATTTTGGAGTTGGCCCCTGGAGTTCGAGTTCAGTCACTCCGGAATGGTGGTCGGCTGCTCCAAACGAAAAAGTGAATTGTTGTAATTGCTTTTATACAGCAAGTTTCACCTTTACTAAAACCCCATCGGGATTTTCTCTGGCAGTTTCTACCCCGGACGGGGCCTTTACAAAAACAGGTTCATTAGCTGGCGGCCTACCTGGCATTCCATCATCTGGTGGCGAAGCTTGCTATAGTTATTCAGGAGGCACTTCCAGCTTCTCCTTTGTACCAGCAAGTTCAGGAATTGCAGCAAGTACCCCAACAACCGGTACTTCCATTAAATTGGCAGGAGTAAATACCTTTATCGGTTATGGAGCCTTACTGAAGGAATATGAAATCCTCACCATCTCCCCTACCGACATGTATTTGAGAGTACAGGGTACTGAAACTGGAAATGCATGGTATCTGAAGTTAAAGGCTAATTAAACAAAAAGCCTTTTCTCCATTACTGTTGTACTAAATTGTACAACAGTTGATGCCATTTATTAAAATGATCCATTAAATGCGATTTAGTCTATCACTCATAATGATATTATTCTGTGCAGCCTGCAGCAAGAAAAAAGAACCTCAACCTCCTGCTGTAAAGCCCGTAATCAAAATTGAGAATTCAACTCAGGAAAGATTAACTACTGCTTCAACCATGCACTTTAATATATCGTTGGACAAGGTGACTACTGTGCCTGTTACAGTAAATTATACTTTAAAAAACGGTACAGCAATTGCGCCCAGAGACTTCACTTCAGCATCAGGGTCAATCACCATTCCTCCTAATCAGGCAAGAGCAGATCTGGCTGTGCAGATTTCAGGTGACCCAACAAATACAAGAGAAAATAATCTGGAATTTTCAGTCATATTGAATAGTCCACAAAATGGTTCGCTGGGAGTTAGTTCTGCTACAGGGGTAATCATTACAGAGAACGGAACCAACTTCGTAACCTCAAACGATGGATACACAACACCATCCACATATCCCGGATACACAATGACATGGAGCGATGAGTTTTCCGGAAACAGCCTGAACAATGATTTCTGGAATTATGAAACCGGGAATGGCACAGGTGGATGGGGCAATAATGAACTTGAATATTATACCAGCAATACAAAGAATGCCCTTGTATCCAATGGCAATCTGATTATTGAAGCAAGGAAAGAAGCTTCAGGAACATTTGACTATACTTCAGCAAGACTGTCAAGTCAGAATAAGAAATCATTCCAGTACGGCAGGATAGATATCAGGGCCAAATTACCAAAAGGCAAAGGAATATGGCCTGCACTATGGATGTTGGGAAGCAATATCAATACGACACCCTGGCCATCCTGTGGCGAAATAGACATTATGGAATTGTTAGGTCACGAACCATCAAAGATGTATAGCACCCTGCATTACGGTACCAGCACGAACCATGGATCTAACGGTAGTGCATACACTTTAAGCTCAGGTTCATTTTATGATAAGTTTCATGTATTTTCCATGATATGGAAAGAAGACTCCATAAAATTGTATGTTGATGATGTTCAGGAATTTGAATTTAAGAAATCGGATACCGGCAGTTCATCCTATCCATTCAATGCACCCTTCTTTTTTATATTTAATGTGGCCGTTGGAGGCAACTGGCCAGGTAGTCCGGATGCTACAACTGAATTTCCACAAAGGATGATTGTAGATTACATCAGAGTATTTCAGTAACAAAAATTAAACTGGTAATGAAAAAAATATATTCACTTTTAATATGCTTCTTTTTCTCAATTGTACTCCTGAAAGCACAGGAAACATCACCTAAAAAAAATTCCAAGATCCGGGTATTTACCACAGCGCAAAATACGAATATGAGACTCTCACCGGAAGATGATCTGAATTTTGAAATTGGTGTTCCCATTACAGAAAAGGAAGCATTTATTTTTGTAGATGATTCCCACACGTTTCAGACGATTTTGGGAATAGGCGGCGCTGTGACAGACGCATCCGCAGAAGTGTTTGCAAAATTGACGCCTGCTCTGCAGGAGGAACTGCTCAATGCCTATTTCGACCCGGTCAAAGGGATTGGTTATACACTCGCCAGAACAAATATTCAGAGTTGCGATTTCTCGAGTGGCAGCTATTCTTATGTAACAGAGGGTGACAAGGAACTAAAGTCATTCAGTGTTAAACATGATGAAGCCTACCGTATTCCCTTTCTAAAGAAAATCCTTTCAAAAACAGGAAGTCTTACGTTGTATGCCAGTCCCTGGTCGCCTCCTGCCTGGATGAAAACCAACAATGATGTATTGCATGGGGGGAAACTACTTCCTGAATATTATCAAACCTGGGCAGACTTCTACATTAAATTTATTAAGGCTTATGAAAAACATGGTTTACCAATTTGGGGACTAACCGTTCAAAACGAACCGTTGGCAGTACAGAAGTGGGAATCGTGTGTCTATACCGCAGAAGAGGAAAGAGATTTTATAAAAAATTTCCTTGGCCCCACACTAAAGAAAAATGCAATGTCAGGTAAAAAACTCATTGCCTGGGACCACAACAGAGACCTGGTTTATCACAGGTCAGAAGTTATTCTCAACGACAGTGCAGCCGCAAGCTATGTATGGGGAATTGGGTATCATTGGTATGAAACCTGGACAGGAGGACCCATGCAGTTTGATAATGTTAGAAAAGTACATGAAACCTTCCCGGACAAAAATCTGATTTTCACAGAAGGCTGCGCTGAAAGCTTCAAGAAAGATCGAATTGATAACTGGTCTTTGGGAGAAGTATATGGAAATTCTATGATACATGATTTTAACAACGGTACGGTAGCATGGACAGATTGGAACATCCTACTTGATGAAAATGGAGGACCGAACCATGTGGGCAACTTCTGCTTTGCGCCCGTACACGCCTTTTACGGAAAAGAACTGTACTATACCAATTCATATTATTACATCGGACAATTTTCAAAGTTTATCAGGCCCGGAGCTGTCAGAATAATCGCTTCTTCTACCAGAAGTGCTTTGCAAACAACCGCTTTCAAAAATCAAGATGGAAAAATTGCCGTTGTAGTTATGAACTCAAGCGATCGCCCCATAGATTATAACCTGAATTACGGGGGAAGATCTGCTAAGGCAAAAAGCCTTCCTCATTCAATTTCCACCCTGGTGTTCAATATTATTAATTAATCCGACCTAACATCTGAAACTCATGCGAAACAGCTCTCTTAAGAATCACATTTTGCTTGTAATTTGTTTTTTCTTATCAGTAGGCTTTACTGACTGCAATAAAAACAAGAGCAAAACAGATCCTCCCGGAAATGGCGGTGGCAATACCAATCCGCCAATCAGTTCAGACGTTTCATTTTATCTTACTAAGGGAGACCAGTCTGCCCTTTTACAAAAACAGACCTACCCGATTCAATTCAAAGATGGAAGTAACAGTAACCCCGACATTATCATCGATTCCACGCAATCATTTCAAAGCATTGATGGCTTCGGCTTTACATTAACAGATGGCAGCGCTCAACTGATCATGGGTTTGCCTGACGGAATCCGCAAAAGTGTGCTGAATGAATTGTTTGGTAATGACAGTAATTCAATAAGCATAAGTTACCTACGATTGAGTTTAGGTGCATCAGACCTTAGTTCTTCAGTCTATACCTATGACGATATGCCTGCAAATTCTACCGACAAGGATCTGATCCATTTCGATTTGAGAAAAGATTTAAGCATGGTCATTCCGGCATTAAAAGAGATATTGGCAATTAACCCCGGCATAAAATTACTCAGTTCCCCCTGGACAGCTCCGGTATGGATGAAAGATAATCAAAATTCAGTCGGAGGAAGTTTGTTGCCACAGTACTATGGAGTGTATGCAAATTATTTTGTTAAGTACATCCAGGCAATGAAAAATGAGGGAATAACCATTGATGCAATTACACCGCAAAACGAACCATTGCACGGAGGTAATAATCCGAGCATGGTAATGCAGGCTACAGAAGAGGCTGCCTTTATAAAAAACAATCTGGGTCCCGCACTGCGAAATGCAGGACTCAGTACAAAAATTATTATCTGGGACCATAATGCAGATAACCCTCAGTATCCGATTTCCATTCTAAACGATCAGGATGCACGTCAATACATTGATGGGTCTGCATTTCATCTATACGGTGGAGACATAAGTGCATTGTCAACAGTCCACAACGCCTATCCAAATAAGAACCTTTATTTTACAGAACAGTACACCTCATCCGGGGGTGCCTTTGCCGGCGATCTCACATGGCATACAAAAAATGTAATCATAGGTTCTACACGAAACTGGAGCCGCATAGCGTTGGAATGGAACCTCGCAAGCGATCCAAATTATTCAATCCATACACAAGGTGGGTGCACTACATGCAAAGGAGGTATTACAATTGTTTCAGGGATGGTAAGAAATGTGGGTTATTATATTATAGGCCATGCTTCTAAATTCGTACCGGCAGGATCGGTAAGAATCTCCAGCAATATTGCAGGGAACATCTACAATGTAGCTTTTCTGCGCCCTGATGGGAAAAAGGTTTTGATAGCAGTAAATGAGGGGAACATTTCACAATCATTCAATATCAATTTTAAGAATAAAAGAGCCAGTGTCTCCCTTGATGCCGGCGCTGTAGGTACATTTATATGGTAGAAACGCTAACTCAAAACGGCAATGGAATTCGGGAGAATGGAATATCAAAAGTAAGTTTACCAATCCTGCATGATAACCATTCAGATGAAATTTTACCTGATTGAATACCTTATTAATTGACCCTTCCTTAAAGTCAAAATGAATTCATTTTGTGATACCTTCTATAAAATTTCCAACTTCCTTCCCGGAAACCGTATATCTGTATCCTAATAAATTCGCTATCGTCCCCGCAAACTGAGTCTGAAAAATTCGCTTGCCATTTTTCATCTCTCCAAGAGGCTTCACATCAGGGCCTAAAAGCATCAACCACGTTTCATCTGAATGTAAGGCTGAAGTGCCATGGTCTGTCCATTGTCTGCCCACTCCCCTGCCATGATCCGGAAAAATCATAAAGGTTGTTTTGCCTTTGTAAAAAGGATCCCTTTGCATAAGTTTCCATAAATTCTCAATCATCTTATCCAGATTATGGGCATCTTCAAGATACTTGTCGTATTCACCCGCATGGGCATATTCATCCGTATCTCCGAAATCAAGATAAACCACCTTCGGATGTTTTGCCATGATGTAGGATTTGGCAAGTGCATAAACCTCGAAGTCCAGGCGTTCTTCCATTCCAAAAGTTTTGGGAGCCAGGTGCTGGATCTCATTGGCCAATTGCTCGGATGCTGTCAGATTTTTACCGGTAATGTTTTCCCAAGGCACATTGATGAGCATTGTACTGTTTACTTTATACAAACATCTTCCTGTAGCGCCCCAGCAGGCAAAGGTGACAACTTTGTTCTTATACTTTTCCTTTCGATTCAGAAATTCTAAAATATTCGGATTGGTATTGTTTCCATAACTGTTGGAACTGATTTTCTCATCCACAAACCCGCTCAGCACTTCAGCTCTACCGGGATATGAAATCCAGTATGGGTTTTTCACATTGACTTCATTACCCAAATCTCTGTTTCCGTAGAGTTGTCCCTCTGAAGAAATCGTACTCCATACAAATGGCAACAATTTCTTTCTGCGATCCTCTGGCTTTTCTGCCCAATATTTCTTCATTCTCAATATAGAATCGGATGAATTACTTTGCGGATCGTTTAATAAATCAAACTCAGCTCCACGAAAAAGTTCCTGCCATCGAAAACCATCAATCAGGATCAATACCAGTTTTTTATCCGTATCCTTCGGTTTCGCCTGACAACTTGCATATTGCGGATACATGGAAAATCCAATGAGAAAAACTATCAGGAGTGCAATAAATTTCATACCGGAGATTATTTTAAATTAATAGAAATACTTCTTAATCAGACACATCGATAGATCATAATTACTAACAAACGAAGTGCTTCGGAAACCACAAACAAGAATTGCTTGCGATAGGCATATTAAATAATGTGCTTAATGATTAATAACGCTTTTCAACCCTGTCTTAAGATTCTTCCATTCACTATTTGCCTTGTCCATTGTTTCATCAACACTTTGTTTCGTCTTTTCCCATGTTTCAGCCGAACTGTTTTTGATTTCTTCAGACTTCTTCTCCAGGGAGCTACGCATGTCTTCAAGTTTCTGTTGGGCCTCTTTACTTTTTTGAGAACCATCTTTTTTCAATCCGTCCAATTCTGTTTGAATTTCATTCAGTTTTTCATTGATAGAAGCTGTCGCTTTTTCTTTCTGGCCTTTCAGATATGCGCCAAGCGTATCCGCTTTCATTTCGACTCCATCTTTAATTTGCTTTGCGCCACTCTCGATTTTTTTATTGGCAGCATCGTCTACAGAATTATTACAGGATAGCAGGATAGCCGCAAAGAGTACAAACAGAACTATTCTCATAAACTAAAAAAAAAATTAAGATTAAAAATGTCCGGACAAAAATATTGGAATTGGATCAAATGAATGATACTTTTCAATAGATAATGCAATACGTTATTGCTCACAATCCCGGCAAACTATTGATCAAAATCCCCCCTGAGAAAAATACATGCCGAAAAAACAATTACACTTTCAGGATTGAATAAACTATACGGATAGAAACCGTATTTAAAAAATGAGGACTGATAAAAGCCGATGGTGGAATTGTGACCCCGCAGAGACTCGAACTCTGGACCCGCTGATTAAGAGTCAGCTGCTCTACCAACTGAGCTACGGAGTCAAGGAGGTTGCAAAATTAAGAAATATTCAACTTCATCTATTTCATATTCTTAAAACAACAAAAGGCCATTAAACGATCTTGTTCAAAAAGTCAGCCATGTTGGTACCGGTAGGAATTTCAAGTTTCTTTCTTAATCTGTAACGGCTGATCTCTACACCACGTACTGAAATATTCATCAATTGAGCAATCTCCTTGGTAGATAAGTTTAATTTCAGATATGTACATACTTTAATATCTGTATTCGAAAGTTTCGGGAATTTTTCTTTAAGTTTTTTCAGATAATCATCATTGACCTCATCAAAATGAGTGGCAAACTGTTCCCAGTTGGAATTATTTTTCTCAACATTTTTAAGCAATGTGAGAGCCTTTTTAATATCGTGATCGAATTCTGATTTTTTATACAACCTCTCCAATTCCTCTTTCACCTTTACCAATGCATTGTTTCTTTCCTCCAGATGAATGGCCGCATCCGCCAGTTCTTTACTTTTAAATTTAACCTCACCGGTCAACCTTTCATTTTGTAATTTGATGATTTCCTTTTCCCTTTTATCCAGTTTCAACTGATGCAATTCTTTGAGTCTTCTTTGCTCCTCTTCGAACCGTAGCTGCTGCATGGCAAACTTTTTCTTTTGCCACAAATACAAAAGATAAATGAGAAAGGCGGCAATAATGAAATAAATCAATCTGGCCCACACGGTAGAATACCACGCCGGGCGGACTTCAAAGGCATAGGTCAGAACCTTTGACTCATTGCCCAGATTATCCCTTGCCTTAATCTTAAAAACATATTCTCCATAGGGTAGGTTGGTGTAATCTTTTTCAGTACGGGTTGACCAATCTGACCAACCTGCATCATAGCCGGAAAGTTGGTAACTGTATTCAATATTGTTTTGTAACCCGTAAGCCGGCGAACTGTATTCAAAATGGAATGAATTAAATCTGTTGGGAAGATGGGCAATTTCATTTTTGCCCTGTACATAACTGGAGTCACTAACGGATTGAAAATACCCACCAAAAAGCAAACTGTCTTTGTCACTGAAAGTTTCGACTTTTCCCAACAGAACACTGACTGTATAATGTTTGTCAGCATACTTGTCAAAATTCAGATGAATGATCCCTTTCTCTGACGAAATCAGGATATTCTCCTTATTGAAAGGATAAATGTTTTCAAAGCCCGACAGTATTTCTCCTGTCAGCTCCGGGAAGTAAATAATCTTGAAAGGCTTCGATGGATTTGTCTTGTCAAATGCAGCAACGCCGATTTTTTTGCCACTGCAAAACCAGATATTCCCATCCTCATCCTCATGCAGATATCTGATTTCGGTATTCCTGAAAATATGATTCAGCACAGAAGAAGAAACAAACCTGTGGGTTGCCTTATCATACTCGTAAATTCCATTGACCGTTGCAAAGACTATTCTGCTTCTGATTTTGAATACATAATTTTCAAGAGTAGAGGGTAAACCGTCTTTTTCGGTAAATAACTTAGTTGTATAGCTTTTGCCATCGGGGCTTAATGTAATTCTATAAATCCCCCTGTATGGATGCGACGCCCATATTTCACCTTTGTCATCTATGGCCATAAAACGAAATGACTCTGACAATCCATTAAGCCGCCCCTCATAATAAAACTCTCCGTTTCTATATCCCAGCTTCTGCAATCCTGTATAGGTCCCCACCAGAACGGTTTGTGAAGGAAAAGCATTGGATACAGGAACAAACAGCCAACATCCATAACCTCTGAAAATCGGATCTGCTTCCATTTTGTTTATCAGAAAAGTACCATCGTTGTGACCAATGAGCAACTTCTGATTTACCTCATCAATTTTCCAGACTTCCCCGCTGGTATTTTTAATAGGATCGAAATTTCCTTTGGCAAAACTATAGTCCTTATTTAAACCTGATATTGGTGCTACATAAGCACCATCCGATGTACCAATATATAAATTGTGATTGAAGATAATCCCGGAATATCCCGGCAATTCATTTTTCTTATCCGGCTTGATGTATTTAACCGGAGAGCTGTATGCAATAAAACTGATCCCATTATTCAATCCGGCCCAGATATTCTGGTCTTTATCAATAAACACACAGAGCACATTATTATTCTGTAATCCTTCATTTGTTGTGATTTTCTGGATCAAATTGCCATTCTGATCAAACACAATACACCCCCCGGAGGTGGTACCGGCTACAAACTCATTCTTACCAATATATGCCATGCTATTGATATGATCTGTCAGCTCTAATTCATTCTCCCGGCCCAATTCGCTTAATGAATTTTTCCGAAGGTAAAACAGGCCATTTTTTTTGGTACTTAAGATGAAACTATCCATCCCGGTATTGACCATTCCTGAAAGATCCACACGTGAGAAATTGTGTAAAGTAAGCGGATACCAACTTTCATTCCTGTATTCAAAAATACCCTCTATACGATCCTGCCCAAATAGTCGCCCCCCTGACTTTACCATAAATTGCCATCCGGATTTAGGCAAATGAACCTTTATCTTATTATCCCTGTATTCAAAAATGCGATCTGACGTTTGGAAGAATACAGCATTATGAAAAATCTCTATCTGCCATACATCAGAAAATGTACTTTGATGTTCTGGCATCAGGCTTACAAGTGATGTATAATGAAGTACTCCACGGCTGTCAGGTGAAAAATACCCCAATTCACCCTGACCTCCCACATATATACGTCTGTTCACATCAACTGCCAACGACCGCATAATGGTTTTGTGAGGTAGTGGATACACTTTCCAATAGGCTCCATCATAAGTTACCAATCCTTCATTATTAGCAAAATACATGACTCCCATCTTATCTTGCCCAATATCCCATGTCTGACTTCCACCATGAAAATCATTTTTACTGAAATTGATAATCTGAGGAAGACCCAATGTATTTTGAGCAAATGAAACAGGGAAATCAAGGTAAAAAAAGAGCAAAAAGAAAATTAAATTTCTCATCAATCTTGAATTCTTCGCTTCTGATGTAGTAATGATGTACTGCAAAATAGCTCAAAATGATGAATCCTGAAAAAATTGATGTAGTCAAGATGTAGTCTATTTTAATTTTAAGGTATCACAGTGACCTATATTTATGCTCCAAAAAAATGTGAAATTTCCAAACTACAAAACTTTGTACATGAAAAAATTATTCATTCACCTGATACTGGTGCCTTTATTTCTCATTACCGGCACCTGTGCATGGGCACAAAACAGAACCATTAAAGGAACTGTGACGGACAATAGCGGTTCTCCCCTTTCGGGAGTGAGTGTGACAATTGCAAAAACAGGAGCCGGCACTACTTCAGACAAGAGTGGCCGATATTCCATTCAGGCACAGGACAATGACGTAATTCAGTTTTCGTCAGTATCCATGCAAGGGCAATCGGTGACAGTGGTTCCGGGGCAATCAATTTATAATATCAATATGATCCCCGAAAACCGGGAATTGCAAACCGTAGTAGTCACTGCGCTCGGTATCAAAAGAGAAACCAGAGCACTCGGGTATTCCGTGCAATCCGTACAGGGAGATGCACTGCAAACAGTGAAAGGTATAGATATAGGAACCACTCTTACCGGAAGGGTTGCAGGTGTACTTGTAAAAAACAGTACAGAATTTACTGCTGAGCCGGTAATTCAGGTAAGGGGCGAAACACCTTTATTGGTCATTGATGGTGTTCCTTATGAAAATATGACCCTGAGAGACCTTGCTCCGGATGACATAGAGTCAATTTCCGTTTTAAAAGGAGCTACCTCTTCTGCGTTGTATGGATACCGCGGGGCCAGTGGTACGATCATGGTAACCACAAAAAAAGGCAGCAGGAAAAAAGGCCTGACTGTATCTGTAAATAGTAACAGTATGTTTACTGCGGGATTTCTTGCCATTCCAAAATTACAATCAGAATATGGCAGAGTGGTAAATACGGCTACAAATACCTATGCACGTTCAGGTGACGGTTCATGGGGTGTGCCGATGGATGGCCGGGAAGTGATCCAATGGGACCCTATTTCCAAGACCCTGAAACCAATGCCCTACCTCCCCATCGGAAAAAACAATTTCAAAAATTTTCTGAATCAGGGTTACATACTCAATAATAATATCAATGTAGTTCAGCAGGGTGAATTTGGAAGTTTTCGCGCATCTGCATCATGGGTAGGTAACCGGGGACAATATCCTAACTCAAAATTTGACAAGATTACTTACACCATCGGGGGAGATATGAAGAAAGGTAATTTTTCTCTTTCTTCCAGCATAATGTACAACAAGCAAAATTCTCCCAATATGGGTTTCAACGGATATACAGCGTATGATCCGATGTACAACCTGTTGGTTTGGTCTGCTGCCGACTACGACATCCGGCAATACAAAGACTATTGGTTAGTAAAGAATGAAGTGCAGAATGATAGCTATACTTCAACAAACAACAATCCATACTTTGACCGGTTTGAAAGGATTCATAGCCTGGACAGAGATATCTTTAATGGTACACTCGAAGCCAACTATAATTTCACTCCATGGTTAAAAGCAACTTTTCGGACAGGGTTTGACACATACAGTGACAAACAGATTGTACGTGTATCCAAAGGATCCTTCCAGGGAGGAGGCGCTACCACCGTTATTCAAGACGGTACTCAGGTATGGGGAGAATCTCAGAAAGGTTCATTTAATTATGGATTGGGAAGAGGATTTAGCACGAACAATGATTTTATTATAAGCGCTAATAAGAATATCAATGATTTCAATATAGATGCTTTTGCAGGAGGAACCATTTTCTACCACCAGGATGAAGGAATGGAAGCATTTACACAGGCGGGCCTTTCAATACCTGCCTTCTATTCTCTGAAAGCTTCCATCAACCCGGCAGTCGTAAATTCAAGAATTTATAAGCAACAGGTAAATAGCCTTTACGGAAGATTGGCGCTTTCATGGAAGAATATGATTTATGTAGAAGGTACTTTGAGAAACGACTGGAGTTCTACACTTCCGAAATCCACACGATCTTATTTGTATCCTTCCGTTTCCGGCAGCTTCATCGCATCCAAAGTTTTACCACAGATGGACTGGCTATCTTTCTGGAAGCTCAGAGGGTCCTGGACAAATTCCAAAACCCCGGCAGATGTGTACAGCGTCAATTCTGTTTACTCCATTGCCAATAACAGTTGGGGAAATCTGAGTTCCGCCACGCTTCCTACTACGATCAGCGGCTCTGATGTACGGCCCCAGGCGGCTTCAACATTTGAAGTTGGAACAGCTTTCAGTTTATTCAGAAATTTAATTTCTGTGGATATTTCATACTACAACAAACGTATGTACGACTTCTTAAGGTCAACCGGCATCAGTCCTGCATCTGGCTATACTTCCAATTTTGTAAATATCAACGAAGAGATTTCCCGCAAAGGATGGGAAGTATTTCTGAATACGACACCTGTGAAGACAAAAGATTTCAAATGGGATGTTGGCCTTAACTGGTCCACTTATGCACGCTATTACACCAAATTAGATTCTGTATTTTCTACAGACAAGCCCTGGGTGAAAGTAGGTCAGAGAGTAGATGCTTATGTACTCCGTGATTACCTGAAAGACCCACAGGGAAATATCATCTTTAACAACGGTCTGCCTCAATATTCAAAATATGATTCCAAATACGGATATTCAGATCCAAACTGGATTTGGGGAGCCAATACCACATTAAGATACAAGAACATTCAAGTGGACATTGCTGTTGATGGACGTTCTGGAGGACTAATGCAATCAACGACTGAAATGTATATGTGGATAGCCGGTTCACATCCCAATTCATTAGATCCGGCAAGATACTTAGATGCTACACAGCCGGGTACAAAGAATTATATCGGGAATGGAGTAAAGGTGATTTCGGGTTCTGCTACTTATGACACTTATGGAAATATTACCAGTGACGACAGAAAGTATGCACCCAATGATGTACCAGTGACCTACAAATCTTATATCACTGCAATGCACAAAGGAACAGCATGGGGAGGATCTGCTTCTCCGATCGATGTGTACAGCACTTCATTCCTGAAGCTAAGATCCATAGCGATTACATATTTCTTTCCGGCAAAGATTGCTTCCAAAATCCATTCCTCCGGAATATCAGTTTCCGCAGTTGGGCAAAATGTTTTTCTATGGGCAAAACAATTTAAATACTCAGATCCCGATGGAGGACTGGAAAATTTCAGTGACCCGTCACAGCGTTATCTGGGGTTGGATGTAAAAGTAAACTTCTAAAAAAATATCATCCATATACTTAATAACAATCTATAAAAAGAAAGTAATTAAGAATCTAAAAAAAGAAAAAATGAAAAATAAATTAATAGCTGCTTTTCTTATTTCAACCATGATTTTGTTTGTCGGGTGCAGCAAGTTTGATGAAATCAATACAAACCCGGATACCTCCACTCAGGTAAGCGCCTCCATGTTGTGCACCGGAGTAATCTTAAAGATTGCAAAATTCGGCGGAAGGGATGCAAAGGCCTACATCGCAGAAGATGCTTTATCCAAATACCTTGGGTACGCCAATGAGGGACAAATGGCAGAGCAATACAACCTGATCGGCAGCGGAGATTTTTCTCCCATGACTATCCTTCCAAACATAGATCAAATGCTGACTTACGCACAGGGAAGTGTTATGGAAAATTCATACAAAGGAGTAGCCAAATTTGCTACAGCTTATATGTTTTTCAGGGAAACCATGCAAATGGGGGATATACCCTATAGTGAAGCAGGAAAAGGAATAGACGGCAAATACAAACCAAAATACGATGCACAGGAAGATATCTTCAAAGGTATCCTTGACGATCTGAAACAGGCAGATCAATTTTTTGCTACCGGCGTTACATTTACCGGAGACCCCACTCCTTTCAATGGAGATCCTGCAAAGTGGCGTAGAGCCACCAATGCATTTGCTCTAAAGGTGCTGATGACATTAAGTAAAAAAGAAAGTGATGCAAACTTGAATATCAAGGCAAGATTTGCCGAAATTGTAAATGGTAATAATTTGCTGAATGACCCTACCTCTTATTTCGGACTGGTCTATTCCACTCAAAACCCACACCCAGTATCTGGAACAAATGATTTGTTTACCAGCAGGACACTCATCAGTTCATTGCTGATCGATAATCTTAAGAATCTCAACGACAGAAGGATGTACTATTATGCTGAGCCGGCCGGTGCACAGATCACCGCAGGAAAGACACAGGATGATCCGGATGCCTATATAGGAGTTGATGTATCCATGGATTATGCCGCAATGAACGCAGGTTACAGTGCCAATACCTATTCACTTCTGAACAAACGCTACCTTATGGAACAGGCATCAGAACCAAGGATGCTCATGACCTTTGCAGAGCAGCAACTGATATTGGCAGAAGGCGTAATTAATGGTTGGATATCCGGATCTGCAGAAGATTATTACAAGTCCGGCGTAAAATCTGCTCTGGGATATATCATGGCTACCAAAGCGAGTTATGCGCATGGTATGGCGATAGATCAGAATTATATAAACAATTATTTTACCGGTGAGGCTGCCTTTAAATCCACGCCTGATGATCAATTGAAACAAATCTGGATGCAACGGTACATTCTCAATTTCATGCAAAATGCTGAATCCAGCTATTTTGAATACAGAAGAACTCAGTATCCGGTATTCCCCATCAATCCTTCTACCAGCCTCAATACCAATAATCCCGGAGGAATTCCAATGAGATGGTTATATCCGGGCTCTGAGACCAATTACAACCGGGCAAATCTGATTGATGCCCTCAACCGGCAGTATGATGGCTTTGATGAGATTAATAAATTAATGTGGCTTTTAAAATAGAACTTGCGATTTCATAAGATGATTCAACATGGGATTCAGTATCCGAAAATCTGAGTCCCGTGTTTTTATCAACCAACACAGAATAATGCGGTATATCTTCTTTCTTCTTTCAATAACTATCTTTAGTTCCTGTATCTCAAGAAAAATGATTTCTACAGAAACAAATTTTCACCGGAATAAAGTCATAGCTCATCGTGGTGCCTGGAAAGATTTCAACACCTCTCAAAACTCAATCGCTTCACTAAGGCATGCCATTGAGATCGGCTGTTTCGGATCTGAAACAGATGTACACATGACGGCCGACAGTGCTCTGGTGATCAACCATGATCCCGATTGGGGAGGATTGCCTGTGCAAAAGAGTACATTGGCAGAATTAAGAAAAACAAAACTTTCCAATAGTGAGGAATTGCCAACACTCAGAGATTTTCTGGAAATCATTAGAAGCCAAAAAGGTACCAAACTCATTCTGGAATTAAAGCCTTCTCAACGTGGAAGAGCATGGGCAGATGCTACAGTCAGAAAAGTGATTCAAACCATTCATGAAATGAATGCCCGGCCCTGGATGACTTATATAAGTTTTGATTATGAAATATGCAAAGAGATACTAAGACTGGAACCTACCGCTGATGTGCAATATCTGAATGGAGACAAGACCCCTTTCCAACTGAAACAAGATGGTATTCGCGGAGCAGACTATCACTACTCTGTTTACAGAAGACATCCGGAGTGGATTCAACAGGCAAAAAATCTGGGTATTGAATTAAATGCATGGACTGTAGATGACGTACAAAATATAGATTGGTTGTTGGCCAATAATTTTGACATGATTACCACCAACGAACCAAAATTGTTATTTAAAGAAATAGAAAAGTCACCGGTTTCGCAAGGATGGAAACTTACCTGGAGTGACGAGTTTGACTATACAGGTTTACCGGATCCGGACAAATGGGATTTTGAAACCGGAGGCAATGGATGGGGAAATAACGAAAAACAATATTATACATCAGGCGATACATCCAATGCCATTGTCAAAGACGGAAAATTATCCATCATTGTAAGAAAAGAGAAAAAAGGAAACAGCGATTATACTTCTGCCCGCTTGACCACCAAAGGCAAGGCAGAATGGAAGTATGGAAGAATAGAGGTAAGCGCCAAACTGCCCGAAGGACGTGGATTGTGGCCTGCGATATGGATGCTCAATGGAAATATAGACAAAGTAGAATGGCCTGAATGTGGAGAGATTGACATAATGGAACATGTAGGCTATGAAAGAGATTCTGTATTGGGTACAGTACATACACAGGCATACAACCATTTGATCGGCACTCAAAAAACCGGGAAGACCTTCATCGCTCATCCTTACGATCAATACCATACCTACGCCATCGAATGGTCACCCGAAAAAATTGATTTCTTTGTCGATGACAAAAAATTCTTTCAATTCAGGAATGAACATAAATCAGTTGCTGAATGGCCATTCGATTCTCCATTCTACCTGATTCTGAATGTAGCCGTCGGAGGCAATCTGGGAGGCAAGCAGGGAATTGATGCTACGATCTTCCCCGCCACTTATGATATTGATTATGTTAGGGTGTTTGAGAAGGGAAAATATTAATCTTTGAATTTGTTCTTCCATCATAATCCGAAGGGATCGGCAAGTCTGATGAATAGATTTGCAACCAACTTCCGGGTAGCCAAAAAAATCTATGAAAGTTAATTCAGAAATTTAACTGATGAGGTATCTGTTTAATCTTTAATTTTTTCAAGAGGTGGAATTAGTTGTATTTATCCCTCTGATTAAAGTTCATCCAATTCCGGGTTTGGTCACTCAACAAGTTTGTTTGAGGTAGATCCTTCCTTTGTTTTAAAAAATAATTTGGGATGACAATCACATTAATTAGGGTTCTATTATAACTTAGTCTCATGAAACAAATTATTTCCTTCGGAGAAACATTGCTCAGACTCTCCCCTCCGGGTCATACAAGATTTGGTCAGGCCACTTCTTTTGATATGTATTTTGCAGGAGCAGAATATAATACCGCCATATCCCTGGCCTTGTTGGGATTGCAGGTTTCTTATGTGACGCGCTTGCCGGAAAATGACCTCGGGACGGCTGTAGTTCAACAGCTAAGAAGGTATGGTGTCCATACAGATAATATTTGTTACGGAGGTAAGCGGCTTGGTATCTACTTTCTCGAACAAGGAGCGGTGATGCGGGGAGGTAAAGTAATTTATGACAGAGAACACTCCTCTATCGCCGAAATCGAACCGGGTATGCTCGATTGGAACCGGATACTGAAAGATGCGGGCTGATTTCATTTTTCCGGAATTACACCGGCGATCTCTCAGGCGGCTGCAATCGAAACACTTGCTGCAGTCAGAACTGCCAACAAATTGGGACTTACCGTAAGTACCGATCTCAATTACCGAAGCAAACTCTGGAACTATGGAAAAGCACCAAATGAGATCATGCCGGAAATCATGCAATACTGCAATGTGGTATTGGGGGATCCCGGTGCGGTAAAGATTTACTTTAATCTTTCAAGCAACGAGACCGATGACACGAAAGCCTACAAGGACAGTATGACACTGTTGCAAAAAATGTATCCCAATCTCAAACATATCATTTTTTCATTCCGTAAAATGGTATCGGCTACCAACAACAGTATTGGCGCATATTATTTAACTGAGAATTCTTTTTTTGATTCTGATCTGATGAATATGGAATCCATGGTGGACCGAGTGGGCGGCGGTGATGCATTGATGGCAGGTCTTATCCATGGAATCAATAAATTTAAAGGAGACCCGCAGGCAGCAATTAACTTTGCCATCGCTGCCGGAGCATTAAAATCTTCTGTTCAGGGCGATATCAACTTTGTTACCGAACAGGAAATATTATCTCTCATGCAGGGAAATACAACCGGAAGAATTAACAGATAATGAAATGAACGAAATAATTCACCAGATAATCAAAAGTAAAATAGTCCCCGTTTTTTATCATGACGATATCCAATGGTGCAGGGAAGTAATGAAAGCCTGTTTTCAAAATGATATCCATGTATTTGAATTCACTAACAGAGGTTCCAATGCACTATCCAATTTTGAAGAACTAAAGCAATTTCAAGAGAAACATTACCCACAATGTTATCTGGGAGCTGGAACGATCTGGGATCAAAAGACAGCATCTGATTTCATCTCTGCAGGAGCAACTTTTATCGTATCGCCGGCTTTTGTTGAGGAAGTAATGCAAGTATGTAGAAAAGAACAAATTCCCTATCTGCCGGGATGTATGACCATTAAAGAAATTTACGAAGCAAGCAATGCCGGATGCGATCTGCTGAAAGTGTTTCCCGGACAGGTGTTGGGTCCTTCTTTCATCAAAGCAGTTAAAGCTGTATTACCTCAGTTACAACTCATGGTAACCGGTGGTGTCAACGGCAATAATTTGAAAGATTGGTTAAATGCAGGGACAGACGCAATAGGTTCAGGATTGTTACAATCTGTAAAACATGGAGACAGGGAAAGTCTATTTCGTGAAATCAAATCCCTGACGGGATCAACAAAATAAGTATTGGTTTTCATTCCTGATTCCTTTATTCTCCATCCCATTCTGAACCAAAAGATTTCACACGATCAACTGAACCAGGATGAATGAGCATTTTTAAAGAACTATTTTCTTGTCAGAATCGACTGATCACCCACTGGCAACTTCTCCACAATCTGCAACCGATGAATAAATGAATTTAAGCATTCAGTCAATAAAATCGGAGGAGGCTCAGAGTTCATGTCGCAAATAATTTCAGCAAACCAGATGATAAGAATTGTAAGTTATTAATCCTCTAATCTTTTCTGAAGTCAATATACTTCATCGACAAGGAACATAAACTTAATAACCATGTATTATCTGAACATCCTTTTCATGTTACTGTTATTCCCCTTAACGGATTTCCGGAGTGAGGCGAATACTCCGGAAATTTCTCAGGGAATGATGTATTTTCCACCCACCGATCATTCAAATTGGGATACCGTCTCAGTCTCAGGCCTTGGATGGAATAAAAGTGCTATTCCACCTTTATTGAAGTACCTGCAGGAAAAGGGCACCAGATCTTTTCTGATTTTGGTAAATGGAAAAATCGCAATGGAAAAATATTTTGGGGATCAATCTGCCGCTGATAATTGGGAGTGGAACAGCGCAGGAAAGACTTTAGTCAGCGAAACGGTTGGTATAGCACAGGAGGAAGGTCTGCTAAATATCAACGACAAAGTTTCCAAATACCTTGGACAAGGATGGTCGCGAGAACCACTGAATAAAGAAAAACTCATCACCATAAGAAACCTGCTCACCATGACTTCAGGACTGAACGACAAGAAACAATTTGTATCAAGAGCAAATCTTACCTATCTGGCAGATGCAGGTACACGCTGGTCTTACAGCAATGTTTTTCAACTTCTGATGAAAGTAATTGAAAGTGCAAGCCATGAGGATTTCAATACCTTCTACTCCACCCGGATAAAAAATAAAATAGGCATGGATGGCTATTGGAAAAATGGGTTGATTTTTAAAATCTATCACAGCACTGCCCGAAGTATGGCTCGTTTTGGCCTCTTGGCCTTGAACCGGGGTAAATGGATGAATGATCAGATAATCCCTTCTTCCTATTTTGATGAGAGTATTCAGACTACTCAGTCTCTCAATCCATCCTATGGATATTTCTGGTGGTTAAATGGGAAGAACAATTACCGTCTTCCCGGTGGGCAACAGGTATATAATGGGCCTTTGGTACCCGATGCCCCACCGGATATGTATGCTGCTATGGGAGCAGCTGATCAAAGAATCTATGTGATCCCTTCCCTGAAAATGGTAATTGTAAGAATGGGAAACTCCTCAAACCCAAAGCACAGATCTTTTGCCGCTTCAGGTTTTGACAATGCACTCTGGAAAAAAATTAATGCGGTTATTAAATGATCATTGCCATACAATAGAAAAATTATCCGGAATAATTTTTGGTTTAATGTTGACCTGGAGGTGAGAATTATGCATATTATCCGTTACGAAATGAATTCAGGGCATTGTTCAGGCAAATTATGGAATGCACCCTTGCAGAAAACAAAATAAAAATTCCTGATCGCATGATCAGGAATTTTTATCGGTGATCCGGCTGGGACTCGAACCCAGGACCCATACATTAAAAGTGTATTGCTCTACCAACTGAGCTACCGAATCAAACCCTATTAAAAAGAGAAATAAATATCATAAAATATCTCTTAGCCTCTTTCAAAAGGAGTGCAAAAATAGCGTAAAAAGGGATTGCGTCAAACTTTTAAAAATAATTTTTTCAACAGGCTGAATCTCTTAAAATTTTGCTAATGAGAATTCTCCCTGCACTACTCTACTTTTGCCAAAAAAAATCAATTCAAATGTTTAAAAATAAAGTGGTGGTGGTAACCGGGGGTACCGATGGAATTGGCAAAGCGCTGGTAGAGCAACTCGTCGCCGAGGGTGCGCTGACAGCCACTTGCGGACGATCAACGGAAAAGCTGGAAGCGCTTCGAAATGAAATAAACAATCCCCATTTATTGGCCCTTCAATGTGATGTAAGCAATGAAGATTCTGCAAGAGAATTTATTGAAAATGTAATCCGTCATTTTGGAAGAATTGATATACTTATCAACAATGCCGGTATTTCTATGAGAGCCTTGTTTCAGGATGTGAATATAGACACTATGAAACAGGTGATGAATGTAAATTTTTGGGGCACTGTACATTGCACAAAATATGCCATGGATTCCATACGGAAAAATAACGGAATCATCGCTGCTATTTCAAGTATTGCAGGCCATCGCGGATTACCCGGAAGGGGTGGTTATAGTGCCAGTAAATTTGCACTCAACGGATGGATGGAATCACTCAGAACAGAATTGCTGGGTTCGGGCACTGATGTCATCTGGATTTCACCGGGATTTACTCAATCTAATGTACGTAAAGCCGCATTGACAAAAAATGCAGAAGCCCAGGGAGAATCCCCGCTTAATGAGAGTAAATTGATGACTGCGGATGAATGCGCTACTCACATCCTGAAGGCAATAGATCAGAGAAAACGAAATAAGATACTGACCTTCCAAGGTAAACAAACCGTATTTATGAGTAAATTTTTCCCTTCACTAACAGACCGGCTCACCAGAAAGTTTTTTTTCAGAGACGGAAAACTGATTAAATAACCCTATCAAATAATCAAATCAACAATTAGATTTGCATCTATTGGAATTTATTTATCTTGAAAGGACTCAATGGCCATTATAACACTTACATCAGACATCGGAAGACAGGATTTTTTGACCGGCGCTATTAAGGGGAGAATCCTTCAATCCGATCCTGATTTCCAAATTGTCGATATTTCGCACAATCTCTCACCTTTCAATTTTCATCAGGCATCGTATATCTGCAGCAACACAATCAGAAACTTCCCGAAAGACACTTTGCACTTGATCTATGTCAATCTTTTTCCTACCAGGAAGAAGAATATTTTACTGGTACACCATCAGGATCAATATATCGGTATCGCAGACAATGGGTTGATCAAAATGATTCTTCAGGAATCCCCCAATGAATATGTGGTATTGGATACTGAAAAACTCAACCCAAGAAATATCCTGAATTATACCACTCTTTGGATAAATTCATTCAGGAAAATATTAGATGGTGAGCCATTGAACAGCCTTGGTGACACCCAAGCCGCCATTGTGGAAAAGAATCCATTAAGAGCCCTGCAATCTTCCCAATTTCTGGAAGGGCAAATCATTTTTATTGACAACTTTGAAAATGTAATTATTAACATCACCCGGGATGAATTCGAACAACAACGACGAGGCAGAAGTTTCAAAATTTATTTCACAAGAGGTGAAGTCATCGATAAATTGAGCGAATCGTATGCTGACGTCCAGGAAAGCGAAAAATTAGCCATGTTTAATTCTGCGGGGTATCTGGAAATTGCAATCAACCAGGGCAATGCTGCCGGGCTTTTCGGCTTAGAAGGGTATGTAGATCCAAAATCTCAATATCTGCAAAGCAGATTACTTTACCAAACCGTTAAAATAATATTTGAAGGATAAAAAATCTCTGTTCGGATAGAGCTTTTGTTAGCGGTAAATTCCCTATTTTTAATTATAATCAAAAATAAAAAAAATGAAAAAGACAATACTTTTAGCCATACTATTCTTTAGTGTTTCCTCCATATTTGCTCAGGTAAAAATGCCTGCTCCATCTCCTACTCAATTTATCCGGCAAGACTTCGGTCTCGGCTCCATAGAGTTAACCTATTCAAGACCCGGAGTAAAAGGAAGACAAATGATTGGTGATATCGAACCCTGGGGAAGCGTGTGGCGCACAGGGGCAAATGCCGCCACCAAAATCCGATTCACAGATGCAGTGGAAATTGATAACAAAAAAATTGATTCCGGCAGCTATGCACTTTATACTATCCCCAACAAAGACGGCAATTGGGTTTTCATATTAAATAAGGGTGTAAGCAATTGGGGTGCAGATGGCTACAAAGAATCAGACGATGTTCTACGCATGAACGTTAAGGCAGGTCAGAATAAAAGTAAAGTGGAAACACTCACCATGCAGTTTTCAGATATCACTTCTGAGACCTGTATTCTTAATATCAAGTGGGAGAATTTTTCGTTAAGAATACCGATCAGAACTGAAATAAAAAGCCGTATTCGCAACTCCATAGAAGCGGCACTCAAAGGAGACAAAAAGCCTTACTGGCAAGCAGCAAGTTTCTATTACGAATGGGACAAAAATTATCCGAAAGCTCTGGAAATGGTTGATGCAGCGATCGTTCAGCAATCCACTCCTCCATATTATATGGTTTTTTACAAGGCAAGAATTCAAAAAGATGCCGGTGACAAAAAAGGAGCCGCCGAATCTGCAAAGAAAGCCTACGAACTTGCAAAAGCCGGAAAGAATGAAAATTACATGATCATGAGTGAGAAAATTATTAATGAGTTAAAATGATACCTTTGTTGAATTAAGAAATAACAATTTACAACCATTATGAAAAAACTGATCTTTCTTTTCCCCATCCTGTTTATTTCTCTGGCTTCTTTTGCGCAAAGGGATAAAAAAACCAAAATAGAAATTGGCCCTACCCTGGGCATTGCCACCAGTAATCCGCTGGATCACATTGAAGATAATAAAGGCTGGGGATTGGGAATTGGCGGTGTGTTGACAGTAGAACATTTTATCAAACACAACACCAGTGCTGTAGGGCAGATCGGTATCATAAGTTTCATGGGCAGATCAACCGGAGGAAATTATAAAAACAAAGCCTATACAGTAATCCCAATCAGAGTGGGTGGCAATCTTTACACAGGAAATCTGCATGTAGGCGCTCTTATCGGAGTTGGACTCAATAGCCTTGCAGGATCCGGCAAGACAGCCTTTGCCTATTCACCACAAATTGGTTACAATTTTAGTCGTAGAGATGTCCCACTGGATTTTACTGTCTCATTTGATGGATATGCAGGGCATGGCGGCTTTTCCGCCCTAATGTTCAGGTTATCGTTAGTGCTTTGATTTTTCACCAGAATATTTTAATTAATAAAAATTACTTTTGCTCAAAATCTTAATTAAGTAAACAAAATGAAGTCACAAAAAATTTTATTCGCAGTTTTCTTTCTTACCTGTCTGCTCAGTGCTTGTGAAAATCACATGGACATCAGAGATATAGAAACCGGAACTCCCACCAATGCAGACTCTATACTACCCGCTAAACATCACGGATTTCCACCGGCTGAGATGGAAGCATACAAAGAAGCACTTCCAAGAGTTTACAAAAGATAATGAAATGGATATTGAAACGTGGAGGTTTTTGATTTCAGAAATCCTCTAAACGACTTAAAAATAAAATGCCCTTCTCAAAACAGAAGGGCATTAATTTTTAGAAAACTTTTCTTAACCGAGATAGGCTTTCAATGCGCTGCTGTACCTTGCCTTTTGCAGGCGTTTGATAGCTCTCTCCTTAATCTGGCGAATACGCTCTTTGGTAAGATCATATTTCTGACCAATTTGTTCAATCGTCACACCATTTTCACCATCCAGGCCGAAATAGGCATTTACGATCTCGGCTTCACGCGGACTCAAAGACTTTAATACACGTCTGATCTCATTTTTCAGAGAGTCATGCATAACATCTTCATCTGTCTCGCCTGATCCTTTAAGCAGGTCGCCCATAGCCACATCTTCAGCTTCATGCACCGGTGCATCCAGTGAAGTGTGTCGGGTATTGCTTTGGAAAATGTTATTAATTTCCGTTTCACTCATTTCCAGCATTTCTGAAAGCTCTTCGGTCGAAGGTTCTCTTTCATGTTCCTGCTCAAAAGCCATGTAAGCCTTATTGGCTTTGTTGTACGTGCCAATTTTGTTTTGAGGCAGGCGGACCAATCTGCCCTGCTCTGCCAACGCTTGTAAAATGGACTGGCGAATCCACCATACAGCGTAAGAGATAAATTTAAATCCTTTTGTTTCATCAAAGCGCTGTGCTGCTTTGATCAGTCCGAGGTTGCCCTCGTTGATGAGATCGCTCAATGACAGACCCTGATGCTGGTATTGTTTAGCTACAGAAACCACAAATCTCAGGTTGGCTGTTGTAAGCCTTTCGAGCGCCTTCTGGTCGCCCATTTTGATTTTTTGTGCGAGAATGGTTTCTTCCTCAGGAGTGATCATTCCGATCTTAGAGATTTCCTGCAAGTATTTTTCTACCGCCTGAGAATCCCTGTTTGTAATCTGGGTAGCAATTTTAAGTTGCCTCATATGTAAATTCTAAATTATTACTTCTTTGTACTATAAGGATATAAATGGAAAGGAGATTGTTGCGAAAGATTTGCTAATTCGCAGTATTCTTTCAAACATTTGCAAATGTAATATGTGGAATTAACATTTCATAGCTTTTATTACCACAAAATTCGTTAATCTTCAATTTATTCATCGATTATTTTCGGTTTCGCTCCTTCTGAAGGATTCTTTAGATTTTTCATGGCGTATCCCTCCTTCGTCGGGCCGGGTGCTTCGCTCCTATCTTTTACCTGTGGCAAAAGGATACCCGCTGCACCCCCTTACGCAGTCAATCGCACATGACCATGCAAATTTTTATGCGTGATACTTCAGAAACCTTTCAAAAAAATTATCTTTAACCCATGATAGATTTCAGATCAGACACTGTAACAAAGCCGGGAGAAGGTATGTTGGAGGCTATGATGCAAGCTAAAGTAGGTGATGACGTATTTCATGAAGACCCTACCGTCAATGAATTGGAAAAATACACTGCAGGCCTTTTCGGAATGGAAGCCGCCCTATATTGCCCAAGTGGTACGATGACCAACCAGATTGCCATCAAAGTGCACACCCAGCCGGGATGTGAAATAATTTGCGATTCCACCAGCCACGTCTTTGTATATGAAGGTGGCGGTATAGCCTTCAATTCGGGGTGCCAGGTACGCACATTACAGGGCGACAGAGGACGTATTACCGCCGAACAAATATCTCAAGTGATCAATCCCGAGGACGTACACCGCCCACGCACCCGGCTTGTAAGTCTTGAAAATACTTCAAATCGCGGAGGCGGCAGTTGTTATGAATGGGAAGCTATTTTAGCAATTAAACAATTATGTATTGACCATAAACTATCACTGCATCTGGATGGTGCCAGATTATTTAATGCACTGGTTGAGAAAGGAGAATCACCTCAACAATACGGAAATGTATTTGACAGTATCAGCATCTGCCTGAGCAAGGGATTAGGAGCTCCGGTCGGTAGTCTTTTGCTTGGGAGCGATGCTTACATTCAAGAAGCAAGACGTATTCGAAAAGTGTTTGGAGGTGGCATGCGGCAGGCCGGGTTCATAGCTGCAGCCGGGTTGTATGCGCTCAAAAACAATGTAGAAAGTCTGAAAACAGATCACAAACATGCCAAAAAAATTGCAGAATCCCTGCTCAAAAAAACCTTCGTGGGGAAAATGCTTCCTGTAGAGACCAACATCATCATCTTTGAAGTAACAGAAGACTATTCAGCCAAAACACTTGCAGAGACGTTTAAAAATTCTGAAATTCTGGTCATTCCCATCTCACCTACACAAATCAGAATGGTACTCCATCTTGATATCACAGAGAATATGGTCAATGAAACTATCCAATTTATTGACTCACTTTAGAGGACTCCACCCTGAGAAAAGTCAAATATGGTACTACATTTGAGTAAATTGTAAAAAAAATATTATGTTTCCTAAAATACATTCCACCAGAACCGACGCCTGGAAAAAATTAACTGAACACTACCGTGAGATGAAATCCGTCAGGATGGAAGATCTTTTCAGGGAAGATGTCAACAGGTTTAAAAAGTTCAGCTATTCTGTACCCGAAATTTTATGTGATTTCTCAAAAAATATTATTACTGAAAAAACGATAAGTCTTCTCATTTCCCTTGCAAATGAATGTGAATTGCAGAATGCGATTAAGGCAATGTTCAGCGGAGAAAAAATTAACCAGACAGAAGGCAGATCGGTGTTGCATACAGCTTTGCGTAATTTTTCAGATAAACCTGTATTCTCTGATGGCAAGGATGTCATGCCGGATATAATCCGGGAACGCAATCACATGAAATCATTTTGTAAAAAAATCCATTCAGGTCAATGGAGGGGATATACCGGCAAGAAAATAAAGTACATCGTGAATATAGGTATCGGAGGCAGTGACTTAGGGCCAAAGATGGTGACAGAAGCATTGAGGCCTTATTGGAAAAAAGACATTCAACCCTATTTTGTCAGCAATGTAGATGGTACCGATATTATGGAGACACTGAAAAAGGTTACCCCGGAAGAAACGCTCTTTCTCATAGCTTCCAAAACGTTTACCACACAAGAGACTATGACCAATGCGCATACTGCGCGAAAATGGTTTCTAAAATCAGCAAAAAATAAAAATGCCATTGCCAGCCATTTTGTTGCGCTGAGCACAAATGAAACTGCAGTCGTTGATTTTGGAATTCACAAAGAAAACATGTTTGTTTTCTGGGATTGGGTTGGTGGACGATACAGTTTATGGAGTGCCATTGGTCTATCGATTGCCTTGACAATCGGCTACAAAAATTTTGAAGAATTGTTGAAAGGAGGTGAGAGCACAGACAAACATTTCCGCGAAAAAACTTTCGAAAAAAATATACCGGTAATCATGGCGCTGATTAGTCTTTGGTATATCAATTTTTTTAGAGTACAAACAGAAGCCATTTTGCCATACGATCAATACATGCACAGATTTCCGGCTTATTTTCAACAGGGTAATATGGAAAGCAACGGCAAGCACGTGGACAGAACCGGGAAAAAGGTTACCTATTCAACCGGACCTGTTATCTGGGGTGAACCGGGTACAAACGGGCAACATGCGTTTTATCAACTGATCCACCAAGGCACAGAAATGATACCTTGCGATTTTATTGCTCCTGTATTCAGTCATAATCCGGTTGGTGACCATCACAAAATATTATTAAGCAATTTTTTTGCACAAACCGAAGCGCTGATGAATGGAAAAAACAGATCAGAGTTGGTAAAAGAAAATATACCTGAAGCGCTTATTCCCTTTAAAGAATTTGAGGGAAATAAACCTACAAACTCATTCCTGATTAATATGATCACTCCGTTCACGCTTGGAGAATTAATAGCACTCTATGAACACAAAATATTTGTACAGGGAGTTATCTGGAATATTTACAGCTTTGATCAGTTTGGAGTCGAACTCGGAAAGGTGCTGGCCAAAAAGATTTTACCCGAATTGGAAGGTGCCGGCAAGATTACCACACACGATTCTTCTACCAACGGATTGATAAATGCATATAAAAAATTATCCGCACATAAATTGAGATAAGAAAGTTCGGGTATGGTATTGTATGGCAGCAACCCGCATCCATAAATATGAACCTTATTTATTATGAAGCGCGCTGACAAATCCACAATTATATTACTCAAAGAATAATTGAAAAAATTTCCCGGAAAACCGATCCTTTAAGCATTCGAATGCGGAATGAAGAAAATTATTGTACAATTATGGCTGTAACCAAACCCTTGTAATTTTCTGATTTCAGGTATTCATGACGAGTCCATGGTGTCATTCTGATTGATCATTATTCAGGCTCATCATGCCCATTGACAAAATAATTGATATCTTTGAATATAAACAGAGCACAAACCAATTAAGATCATGAAGCCTCCGGTTTTCGTATTTATTTTTTGTATTTCACCGGTACTTCTGTGGGCGCAGAATAATCCGGGAATAAAACTTCGTGATTTCCCAAAATCACAACTGAAGAGCATCAATTCTTTTCATCCGTTTGAGTCACCGAAGCCAACAATTCCTTTCAAAAATTACCTCCCGGCAGTAAAGCCGATGGCATCCATTAATCTGGAAAATATGGTAAGCCAGATAATCACCTTAACCCTGGACAACATGAAATGTCTTGCTACATCAATTCACAGCAACATGCCCGTTCTAAAAACATTTTCTGGAAATTATCAACCCATTCCGATTCCCAACGGGGTACCTGACATTTCAGGATTCATGCAGGAGCACAAAATAAAAACCCCCTGATTCTCTCAGAGGGTGACAATTATTGATTGAAAAATTCAGTTTACCATTTATCAACTTCTTCATCTTTTTGAGAGGAGTCGGGAGTTGTATCGGATTCTGTAGCAGAAACCTTATTGTCAGGTTCGGGTTGCTGAGCCGGAGCCACTTCCGGAGCATAGTTGGTGCCACCAGACGAAGGTGGCTGATCCTGATTACCATCATTCTCATGATTGAAGATATCAAAATCAAAATCCGGCATCAGTTCTGTCTTTACATAATCAATGGCCTCAGTGATCCCTTTTAAGAATTTATTGAAATCTTCTTTGTAGAGAAATATCTTGTGGCGGTCATAGCCATCTTCATTAAATTTTTTTCTACTCTCTGTGATGGTGAGATAATAATCGTTTCCTTTTGTTTCTCTCACATCAAAAAAATAGGTTCTGCGTTTTCCTGCACGCACACGCTGACTATACACACTGTCATTCTTTTTTTCATTGTTTTCGTACGCCACTGTTATTCGTTTTTATTAATAGAAAAATTTTTAGTATGGACAAAGATAAAATTGTTTTTGAATTGACAAAAAATTTGAAATTGATTAAGATTATGCTTTAAATCAGGCAAATACAGCGAACATTATTGCTGATTCTCTGACCCGACATCCTCCTGTTGCTGATGTCTGTACATTAATGCATATAAGCCATTGAGCTCCATTAATGACTGATGGGTACCGATTTCCGCGATTTCTCCATCATGCATCACAATGATTTTATCAAAATTAAATAATGCAAAAATCCTGTGTGTAATGATAATCGCCGTTCTGTTTTGCAGGTAATTGTATAAGTTACCAATCACTTCATTTTCTGTTTTGGCATCCACAGCGCTCAGGCAATCATCAAAAATGACGATCTGATGATCGGTCAGCAGAGCTCTCGCAATAGAAATTCTTTGCTTCTGCCCGCCACTCAGAGTAATACCCCGTTCGCCTACTATGGTATCATACCCTGTAGAAAATTCCAATACATCGGAATGAACTGCTGCCTTTTTTGCAGCCTCTTCAATTTCTCTTCTTTCTGCAGACGTTTTTCCAAAAGCTATGTTATTTGATATGGAATCGCTAAAGAGAAATATATCCTGTGGTACATAACCAATTTGGGACCTTAGTCCTTTCAGATCAATTTTTCCTACCGGAATTCCATCATACAATAA
>CAYXAL010000029.1:0-32678 GCA_964463015.1 uncultured Ginsengibacter sp. | reverse complement strand
TGATTGCTAACCAATAATCGGTTGCATTTTTTGAAGGATTGAGTGCTTGCACAGTTTCAAATATTTTCTTCAAAAGCTGTTGGACTTTTGCTTGTCCTTCAACTTCTGAATAGGATAAAAGCAATGCCAAATGTGAGTATGTAAATACACATACATTTTGAGTTGTCGCCTGTTGGTAAATTTGACTTGAAGAAGTTGGAAGCTGATAGATAGGGCAAACAACCATCGCATAGGGTTTGCCACGTTTCCAACCATGCATTGCTTAAACTTTGAAGTCTTTTTGATTTTTTGCAGTTCGGCTTATTCTAAAAGCTTTAGCGTCTGCTACAAAACTGTAGTCTTTGGCAAATGCTTCAACGTCCGCTGCATCTGCTCTTTCTTTTAAAACTAAACTTTTCAGTCCTAAGGATGTGTAAGCTAATGAAAGTAAACAGTCTGTATATTTTGAATATAGTTTTTCTTCGCTTGTATCGTGTCCATAGCTTTCTGGTATATTTCCACAAAGTCGTAAATGATCAATTAGTGAAAAAGTACCGTTTTTCTTAATTTCTGCTTCTAATTGCTTTTCTAATTTGTCTGTGTCATTGCCAAAGTGTCCGCTAAGTTTACGGATTTCTTCAACCCAATAATCTCGTCTTTTTATTGCCTTTTCTGATATTATTTTGCTCATTTATTGCCTATCAAATTATTGAATCCAAAGATACTCAAAAAGTTAGTAAAATCTGTCAGGTTGCCCGGTAAACCTGTCAACCGTTGAAGTTTGCACCGTTGCCTGGTAGCATTGCCACTAACAATGTTTTTTGCAATTACCGCTCAATCTTCAAAAATCAAAGGCCTCCCCCTTCTTTGTTTTTCCCCGGCTCTATGGTGCCTTCTTTTAAAATTTCTTTCATGTCGCGCTCGTTGTCAATGATGCCTTTTGCTTCCAGTGCACGCATGTCTTTGGCATCCCTTAGAAATTCTGAAGCAAAAATAAATTCATTCAATTTCTGGTGTGTGCTGAAGACGAGGTCTTTGCTGGTACCCTTCCATTCATTTCTTCCGTTATTCAGGTAGAGAATATTTTCTCCGATTTCCATCACGCTGTTCATATCGTGTGTATTGATTACCGTGGTAATCTCATTTTCATGAGTGATTTCATGAATTAATTTGTCGATGAGCATCGAAGTCCGGGGGTCCAGGCCTGAGTTGGGTTCATCACAAAATAGATATTTTGGTTTTAATACGATGGCACGTGCAATGCCTACTCTCTTTTTCATACCGCCACTGATCTCGTCGGGAAATTTTTTATTGTTTCCTTTCAGATTTACCCGTTCCAGTACAAAATTTACACGATCCATTTTTTCTTTCCGTTCCCAGTCAGTAAACATATCCAGAGGAAACATTACATTCTGCTCTACCGTCATACTGTCAAAAAGCGCCGAGCCCTGAAAAAGCATACCGATTTGCTGGCGCAATTCTTTACGCTCCTCAGTTTTCATCGCACTCAGGCTCTTGCCATCAAAGATGATTTCTCCGCTATCTACTCCCATTAATCCCACCATGCACTTTTGCAAAACCGTTTTTCCACTACCACTCGTTCCTATAATGAGGTTCGTCTTACCGGTTTCAAATACAAAATTCACTCCCTGCAATACAGTCTTGTCCTGAAAGGATTTGGTGACATCTTTTATTTCGATCATGATTCCCTGTTATGATAAAAAAATATTCTATAAAAGAAAATATGCAATGAGATAATCCGCAATTAATATCAGAATGCAACTGGTAATGACCGCAGCAGTACTGGATCTTCCGATCTCCAACGCACCTCCTTTTACATAATATCCAAAATAAGCAGAAACGCTGCTGATGATAAATGAAAAAGAATAGGCCTTTGCCAATCCGATCCAAACATTCTTGGCGATAAAGCCACTCTGAAGTCCACGATCAAATTCCTGCGTAGAGAGAATGCCACCCAACGAACCGGCTAACCGGCCTCCATAAATACCGAGGATCATTGCAATAATAACTAAGAGTGGAATCGTCAGCATGGCTCCCAAAATTTTGGGGCCAATCAAATAGGCTCTAGTATTAATTCCCATGATCTCGAGAGCATCTATCTGCTCACTCACACGCATATTTCCCAATTCGCCGGCAATCTTACTACCCACCACGCCTGCCAATACAATACAGATCAGTGTGGGTGCAAACTCAAGAATCACGGTATCGCGTACCACCAATGCCACTGTTTCGATAGAGATTAGCGGACTCACCAACTGATAGGCTGTCTGTACAGCACTCACCGCACCCATAAATATGGAAATGATCATGACGATACCGAGTGATCCAAACCCGATCTCCACAGACTGATGCATAAACTCCTTCCAATACATCTTGAAGTTTTCAGGCCTGTGAAACATGCCCCGCATCATGAGCAGGTATTTCCCAAAAGAAGAAAACAGTTTCATAAGATTTTTTCTATTTTACTTTTCATCCTTACTTCGCCTCCACCGGCTCTTCTTCGATTCAGGCAGTTGATCTGTCAACTTAGACTTGCCCCTTGTCTGTGCATCCAATACAGCAATGACGACCATGTTGTAAATACTCCTTACCTGGCTGCCTAATTGCAGGATATGCACGGGCTTTCTCAATCCGATGAGGATGGGACCCACGGCTTCTGCATTTCCCACCTCCTGCAATAAATTATAAGCCACATTCCCTGCAGCAAGATTTGGAAATATCAGCACATTCACATCGTGGCCCACCAATGAACTGAACGGGTAATTATCCCGGAGAATGTTGTTGTTGAATGCCACATTGGCCTGCATTTCTCCATCCACGATTAATGTAGGGTCTTTCTCTTTGACGATTTGTGTAGCACGCGCTACCAATTTTGCCTCAGGCGAATTGCTGCTTCCGAAATTGCCATAGCTCAGCATGGCAATGCAGGGAGTTATTCCAAAATGGCGCACTTCCCTGGCAACAAGTAAAGTAATCTCTGCCAGTTCTTCTGCTGTCGGATTAAAATTAACGGTAGTATCTGCAAGAAAGAGGGGTCCTCTTTTCGACATGATGATGTACATGCCCGCTACTTTCTTCACACCTTCTTCCAGTCCGATTGTTTGAAGCGCAGGGCGCACAGTGTCCGGATAGTTTTTAGACAATCCGCTGATCATGGCATCTACTTCACCGGTCTCCACCATCATGCATCCAAAATAGTTTCTGTCTTTCATAATGCGGATAGATTCATAGTGATTGAATCCTTTGCGTTGCCGTTTTTTGAAAAACAATTCACCAAATTCTTTTCTCTTCGAAAGCATAGCGTCGTCTTTCGGATCTATGACCGGCATTCCTGCAAGGTCTATTCCATTTGTCTCAGCGATAGAATAAATTCTTTCTTTATTACCCAGCAGTACGGGAAATGCAATACCCTCTTCCTGTACCAACTGCGCCGTGCGAAGTATCTTTTGATTTTCTGCTTCCGCAAATACTATTTTTCTCGGATCTTTTCTTGCCATGGCTCCGGCCATTCTCAACAGTTGGTTGTCAATACCCAGCCTTTGATTCAGTGAAGTTTTGTAAGCATCCCAGTCTTTGATATGATGACGTGCCACTCCGCTATCCATCGCTGCTTTGGCGACGGCAGGCGAAACCAAAGTAAGCAATCTGTTGTCCAATGGTTTTGGAATAATGTACTCGGGGCCATAAGCCATATTCTTTTCATTGTATGCAATCATCACAATATCAGGCACCGGAGTCTTGGCCATTTGTGCCAAAGCCCTCACCGCGGAAAGTTTCATTTCTTCATTTATCTGTGTGGCACGCACATCCAGCGCTCCGCGAAAAATGTATGGGAATCCCAATACATTATTTACCTGATTCGGATAATCGCTTCTGCCGGTTGCCATGATGACATCTTTCCGGACTGAAGTAGCATCTTCATAACTGATTTCAGGATCCGGATTTGCCATAGCAAATACAATCGGGTTCTTTGCCATGCTCTTTACCATAGCCGGAGTAACGACATTGCCTACACTAAGTCCGATAAACACGTCGGCGCCTTTCATTGCTTTTTCAAGCGTAATGGAATCATCCTTTGTCGTAGCAAACCTGCGTTTCCCTTCATCCAGGTCTGTACGCCCCCGGTGCAACACACCCTTACGGTCAAACATCAGAAAATTTTCCGGACGTGCGCCGATTGCTTCATACAATCGCACACAAGCCATTGCCGCGGCTCCGGCACCATTCACAACAAAGGATGCTTTTTCAATTTTCTTTTTCTGAAGTTCCAGGGCATTGATAAGCGCAGCCGCACTGATGATCGCCGTACCATGCTGGTCGTCGTGCATCACTGGGATATTCAACCTTTTCTTTAATTCCTGCTCGATATAAAAACATTCGGGAGCTTTGATGTCTTCCAGGTTAATGCCGCCAAATGTAGGTTCCAGGGAGGCTACAATGTCCACGATCTTTTCAGGGTTTGTCTCATTGATTTCAATATCGAAAACATCAATGTCGGCAAAAAATTTAAAGAGCACTCCCTTGCCTTCCATAACCGGCTTTCCGGCTACCGCCCCGATATCTCCAAGACCCAAAACGGCAGTCCCATTGCTGATCACACCTACTAAGTTTCCTTTGGCGGTATATTGATAAGCAGCTTCAGGATTGTCTTTGATTTCAAGGCAGGGTACAGCTACTCCGGGCGAATAAGCAAGTGACAGGTCCCTTTGCGTTTTTGTAGATTTGGTAGGCACCACTTCTATTTTTCCCGGTCTGCCTTTGGAATGATATTCCAGGGCTGTTTCTTTTCTGATTGTTTTTGACATACTCAATAATATTCAGGGCCTTTAAAGCGGCCTTCTTCAAATGGTTTATTAAATAAAAAGTAAAGATAATTAATCATGTACAGGTAAGCGGCACATTGCACCCAGCCAGGCCATCATGCCGGCTCCGTGTGCAATAGCTTTTTCATCTATGTTAAAGGTAGCGGTATGCACGCCGCTGATAATATGCTTCGCTACATTTCCCACACCCAACCGGTAAAAACAGGAAGGTATCCGGTGCGAATAATAAGCAAAATCTTCCGCACCCATACGCAATTCCGTTTCGTGCACATTTTCTGCTCCCGCAAAGGCTATGGCATTTTGAGTGGCCAGTTCAGTCAATTCCGGGTTATTGACCAAAAACGGATACCCGACATCTATATGCACATCTGCCACAACTCCTGTCATATCAGCCACACTTTGGCAAGCCTGTGTGATCAATTCATGTGCATGAAATCTCCAATCTTCATTCATGGCTCTGAAAGTACCCATCAGCTTCACCTCTGAGGGAATTACGTTGGTAGTACTTCCTCCGTTAAATGCCGTAATAGAAAGCACAGTCGGATTGAGTGGGTCATTTCTACGACTGACCAATTGTTGCAGGCTGACTACCATTTGTGAAGCTGCCTGAATGGTATCTCCTGTCAAATGCGGGGCGGCCGCATGCCCGCCTTTTGACTTTACAGTGATATAAATTTCATCGGCGCTAGCCATTGCCTTTCCACTTCGAAAACTAAACTGTCCTACCGGCAAAGTAGGATGCACATGGAGGCCAAACATGGCTGCCGGCCTTGGGTTATCCAATGCACCATCACGGATCATCAGGCTGGCGCCACCCGGATTTTTTTCTTCACCGGGTTGAAAAATCAATTTTACAGTTCCCTCCCACTCTTCTTTCAATGTCCACAAAATACGTGCAGCGCCCAAAAGACAAGTCGTATGCACATCATGTCCGCACGCATGCATGACACCTTCATTTTTAGATGCATAGTCCACGTCATTTTTCTCCAGAATAGGCAACGCATCTATATCTGCCCGGAGGGCAATGATCCGTGAATCCGGATTTTTACCTTCTATCAAACCCACCACTCCGGTTTCTGCCATTACCTGAAAGGGAATACCAATATTTTTCAATTGCTGCTGAATGAATTCAGAAGTTTTGAATTCTTCATAGCTCAACTCAGGATTCGCATGGAGATGATGCCTGATCTGAATCAGATCGTTTTCATAATCGGAAGCAAGGGATTTGATCTTTTGCAAAAGCATAATGCAAAATTAACGGTAAGAATGGGATTGCAATGAGGAAAGATAATTACTGAATTATGAATTAAGAATTATTAATGGTGAATGGTGGTTGTTCATTAGATGGCGAAACCTTCAAGCGTTTTGGCCAGCCGAATACCCTTCACCACAATTAACCATTAACAATTCACAATTAGTAATTAACCATTAACCATTAAAGAAAGTTATTTGAGCGTTTCTTCCCGCATACTTTCGGGATCAAAATCTTTACCGGGATTTATTTCTATCATTTCATTTAATAAATAAATAGAGGAGCCTCCCATCATCTTGCTGATTTTTTTTCTGTATTCCTCGGCTTCTTCCTTGGTGCGGAAATTTCCAAACTTCAGGCGGATATAAGGATTGGAGTACCACATATAGGGCTTCTGTTCTGGAAAATTCTGAAGCAACTGTGACCTGATCTTAAAAGCATAATTCTTATCACTGGTATTCAGTATCATCAGCCGGAACCCCTTGACAAAGCGGGCCTTATTCTTAAGCACGGCTGTATTGATTTCAGATTCCTGCTGCGCAATCATACCAAGCCGGTAATCTTTAAACACGACGATTCCATTGCTGAGCGTATCGGCAGACTGCGCTCCACAACAAGCTGCAGAGAAAAGGCAAATCAGGGAAAAAATAATTTTCATCATTCTACAGATTATTCTGAAATAAAGTTGGTTGCATTTAATTGGATTTTTCAAAAAATGCTTTGCTTTCTTCAACGATCTGAATGCTGCTGCTGCATCCGATCCGGTTGGCTCCGGCATTGATCAGTTCTTTTGCAAAAGAAAATGAACGCACCCCGCCGCTTGCTTTGATCTGAACATTATCTGCAAGATGCGCCCGCATGATCTGCACCGCATGAATGCTGGCCCCTTTCTCTGCATACCCGGTAGATGTCTTCATAAAATCAACTCCGGCGGCGCCATAGATATCACAACATTTGATTATTTCATCATCCGACAAAATACCACTTTCAATAATTACTTTGATCACCTTGCCTTTATCGCGGACTATAGGCATGATGGTATTGATTTCATTGGCAATAAATGTCCAGTCTCCGTTTTTCATCGCCGAAACATTAGCCACCAAATCCAATTCGTCCGCACCATCTACGATTGCCAGAACAATCTCAGCCACCTTGGCTTCAATGGCACTATAACCAAAAGGAAACCCGATGACGGTGCACGTCTTCACTTCGCTCCCCGTAAGCAATCCCCTGGTTTTCCGGACATATAACGGAGGGATACAGACAGCAGCAAAGCCATATTCTTTTGCTTCACTGCAAACCTTTTCTACATCTTTTAAGGTAGTTGTTTGTTTAAGGATGGTGTGATCTATATACCGTGCAATATTCATCTCTGTTTATTTTTTTGAAAAATGAAGGTAGTAATTAAAGTATTTTTTACCTTCCCTCCTTATTAAAATTAACGCCATGAGAAGAAAAATCACGTGTATTTTCTGTTTTCTTTCATTTCTCGTTACGCTTTCTTCAGGAGTGTTTGCACAAAAAACATTTCCTGTAAATGGAATTGCCGATCCGAGAGAAACCGTCTTTGCATTTACAAATGCCACTATTGTACAAGACGCAGATCATTTTCTCAAAAATGCAAGCCTGGTGGTGCAAAAAGACAAGATCATTGCCATCGGAAACGCGGTGAATATTCCTGCAAATGCAGTAGTGCTGAATTGTGAGGGAAAATATATTTATCCTTCCTTCATCGACTTATTCAGCAGTTATGGAGTACCTACACCCAAACGAGAGATGACCGGATTTAACCCTTTTGCCACCACACAACTGACCAGTAATACCAAGGGGGCTTTTTCCTGGAATCAGGCGTTGAAACCGGAAGTCAATGCTTCCACTTTATTTACGGTAAATGAAAAAGATGCGTCTAACCTGAGAAATGGCGGATTCGGCTCCGTCCTCACCCATCAGCATGACGGTATCGCTCGTGGCACCGGCGTATTCGTTACGCTGGCGAATAATTCTGACAACCTCGTTGTATTAAAAGAAAAGGCTTCTGCCAATTATTCTTTCAGCAAAGGTACTTCCACACAGTCTTACCCTTCTTCTCTTATGGGCTCTATCGCCTTGCTCAGACAGACTTACCTGAATGCTGATTGGTACAACAAACTCCCCGCAGGCAAACCGGGCGAAGGGAGAAATCTGAGCCTGGAAGCCTGGTCGCAATCGCAGGACCTTCCTCAGATTTTTGATGCCAACGATAAGTGGAATTGTATGAGAGCTTATCGTATAGCCAATGAATTCGGTAAAAAATATATTTTGAAAGCAGGAGGCAATGAATACCAGAGAATCAATGACATGGTTTATACTCATTCCACTTTTATTCTCCCCCTTAATTTCCCGAAACCAATGGACGTAGAGGATCCGAATGACGCACGCTATGTTTCTCTCGCCGACATGAAGCATTGGGAAATGGCACCGGGCAATCCTGCTGCTTTTGAAAAAGCCAATATCAATTTCTGTCTGACCAGCGACGGGCTTTCTGATGCTAAAACGTTTTTTACAAACCTCAGAAAAGCCATCGATGCCGGCCTTTCAGAAAAAGCTGCATTAAATGCATTGACCAAAAACCCGGCCACCGCAATTAATATGTACGATCAGGTTGGAAGCCTGGGTGCAGGCAAACTGGCCAATTTCATAATTACAGATAAACCGGTATTTGATGATGGCAGCATCATTCTTCAAAACTGGATCCAGGGAATAAAGTATGACCTTCATCCGGAATCCTGGAAACCGGTATCAGCCACCTATCAACTCGTCATCACCGACGGCATGGGCAATAAATCCCAATATGTGCTGAATGTAAAATCTACCAGGAGTGCAACGGTCATTGGACAGGATACCCTTGCATCTAAATTTTCCAACAACGGCAGTCTTGTTCAGTTTTCATTCTCACCGGTAAAGCCAAAGACACACGACAAACTCAAATCTGCTGAAACACCTAAGCCGGAAAATGCTAAAGCTCCATCCGGGTTTTCAGGCAGAGGAATGCAGGGAAGTATAACAGGTCCGGTTATTCGTCTGAGCGGTTCGGGAAGTGGCAATGTATGGCAGGGGAATGGCATCGACACCTCAGGAAATGCTGTAACGTGGATGGCTACCCTGATCAAAGAGACTACTGCAGAAACCACGAAAAAGCCTGAGAAGAAATCCACCATCACGGAGAAGATTGATTTCCCTTTTGGTGAATACGGCTGGGAAAAAATGCCGGATCAAAAAGATATCCTCATTAAAAATGCTACCGTATGGACCTCAGAAAAAGAAGGCGTGCTGAAAAACACGGATGTACTGGTAAAAAACGGGAAGATTGCAGCCATTGGTCAAAACCTGAAAGCCGGGGCGGCAATTGTCATTGATGGAACAAACATGCATCTGACGCCGGGCATCATTGACGAACACTCACACATTGCCACCCAAAGCATCAATGAAGGCGGAGAATCTGTGACTTCTGAAGTGCGCATCGGAGACAATCTGAACCCGGACGACATCAACATCTACCGCCAACTCAGCGGAGGAGTAACTACTTCGCACATACTTCATGGAAGTGCCAACGCTATTGGCGGACAAACCCAACTTATCAAACTACGTTGGGGCGCAACAGACACGGCCCTGAAATTTCAGGGAGCTGACCCGTTCATCAAATTTGCCCTGGGCGAAAACGTAAAAAGAACCACTTCACGAAACAACAACCGTTTTCCCAACACAAGGATGGGCGTGGAGGAAGTACTGATGGATGCATTTACCCGGGCAAAAGATTATGAAAAATCCTGGAAGGAATACAACAGCAGGCCAAAGGGAAGTACGCTCACAGAGCCACGCAGAGACCTCGAATTGGACGCATTGGTTGAAATACTGAATTCAAAACGATTCATTACCTCACACTCTTATGTGCAAAGTGAAATTACCGCAGCAATGCGGGTAGCTGAGAAATTCGGCTTTCGCTACAACACATTCACACACGTATTGGAAGGTTATAAAGTTGCAGACAAGTTGAAAGCACATGGTGCCAACGCTTCTACGTTCAGCGATTGGTGGAATTATAAAATGGAAGTCGTGGATGCCATTCCCCAGAATGCTTACATTATGAATAAAATGGGGTTGAATACAGCAATCAATTCGGATGACGCTGAGATGGCAAGAAGGCTCAATCAGGAGGCAGCCAAGAGCATTAAATACGGCCTCAGCGAGGAAGACGCCTTGAAGATGGTAACCATCAATCCCGCAACGATGCTGCATGTTCAAAATCGTGTTGGAAGTATTAAAGTAGGCAAAGATGCAGACCTGGTATTGTGGAATCACGATCCACTCTCAATCTATGCAGTAGCCCAGAAAACAATTGTGGATGGTATTGTATATTTTGACCGTGAGCGCGATCTTCAAATGAGAAAGCAGATCAAAGAAGAAAAAAATAAATTGATTCAAAAACTGAACGGCGAAAAGAAATCCGGAGCCTCAATGGCACCTGCATTTGCGACCGAACACGAATTGCTGCATTGCGAAGACGAAATAAACGACGCTCAATTGAATCCATAAAATCAATAAATCGTATTACAATGAAAAATATTTTTCTATCAATCATTATTGTACTGGTGTCGGCCACTGCATATTGTCAGCCGGACATCTATCCCGCACCGGAAAACAAAGGAACCATTTTGTTAAAAAACGCAACCATCCATGTGGGCAATGGCACCGTTATTGACAACGGCAGTATCCTGATCCGCAATGCAAAAATCGAAAGGGTTGGAACAAATATTGAAGCACCCGCCAATACATCTGTGTATGATCTAAAAGGCAAGCAGGTATATCCGGGCATCATCAGCCCTGTCACCAATCTCGGCATCAAAGATGTTTCAGGAATGGTACCCGGAACCAACGACTATTCTGAACTCGGAGAATTCAACCCCAGCATCCGATCGATCGTTGCGTACAATACGGACAACCATGTGATCAATGTACTCCGCACCAACGGAATTTTGCTGGCCAATGTAGTACCACAAAATGCCGAAGGTGGCGACCAGTTGATATCCGGCACTTCATCTGTAGTACAGTTAGATGCATGGAACTGGGAAGACGCAGCCTACAAGATGGACGGACAAATGCACATCAATATGCCATCACTCGTTCAGCGCCGGAGCAGGTTTTTCTTTTTCTTAAATCCGCAGGCACAAGCACGCGATCCTGAAAAGGAAGGACTGGCAAAAATAGAATCTGTGAAACAGTTTTTTCGTGAGGCAAAATTCTATTTGTCACAAACAAATCATGATGAGAAAAATCTGAAGTTTGAAGCAACAAAAGCGCTTTTTGATAAGAAGCAAAGCCTGTTCATCCACTGCAATGCCGTCAAGGAAATGTTGCTGGCAATAGATTTCAAAAAAGAATTTGGTTTCAATGTGGTCATCGTAGGTGGCGACGACAGTTGGCAGATCGCACCCATTCTCAAAGACAACAACATTCCGGTAATTCTGAATCAAATGCATTCATTGCCCGTGTCGAATGATGATGATGTAGATCAGCCATTTAAGACTCCTGCCATGCTTCAGAAAGCCGGAGTGTTGTTTGCGATATCGGATGTAGATGGCACGACCACAGGCCGCAACCTCATGTACAATGCAGGCACAGCAGCCGCATACGGCCTCACCAAAGAGCAGGCACTGAGCGCCATCACCTCAAATGCTGCTCAAATTTTAGGCATAGCCGACAGAACCGGAACCATTGAAGCCGGCAAAGACGCCAATATTATAGTCAGTGAAGGAGACATTCTGAATATGGAAGAAAGTATCGTTGATCTTGCATTCATTCAGGGAAGAAAAATCAATTTAGACAATAAACAATGGCAACTATCTGACCGCTACCAGCATAAGTACGGAATTGAATTGAAGCATCCCGAAAATATAAAGGCACAATAGGCGCTGAATCTAAATTTCTTTTAAAGCTGCAGTATGAATGTGTATTGCAGCTTTTTTGCTTATACAAAATATGTAAAACGTTTTTGATAATTTGCACAAACAAGAAACAGGATTTTTCATTTTCATGAGAATCGGTTAATTAACTTTAATCATACTTACACGAATACCGGCAATGGCAAACGGTCAACACAAGAAAGAGAAACCTGAAGAATTAATAGTTACAACCTACACGAATACAGTGGGAGAGGATGACGTTAATACCCCTCCGCATCATCTCAATACTAAATTCAAATCGGTACAGGAATGGCTAAGCCATATTTGTAAAACAGATCATCCATACAAACCCATCTCTCAATTTAAAACAGGGCTCTTCGAATCAAAAAGAGATTATATTTTATTCCTTACAGGAGTGACTACATACCAGCAAAACGAGTTCCATGCTGTTACCAAAATAGAATTTGAACCTCAATCGATGTACTTCAGGCTTCCAAAAAAATATTATAAATATCTGAGTAGAGAACAACTTCTCAACAAGATCACAGATGATCTTGTTGATTTCACAACTACCCAAACTTTCAGCGATTCTTTTTTTACTAAAGGAGAGATTTTCCTGTTTGAGAGCAACGGGAAAGTTATTTGGAAAAAAGAAATACCCTGACCTTTAAGGAAAAAAGAGAATTATAGTAACCAGTTTAATCTAATCCAATTCTCCATGTCTCCACAGGTAAGCCCAATAAGTTTGCCGGTCGCCAAAAAACAATTTCAAAAGAAAAGGAATTGCATGGAACCCACTTTCGGAATTCATAAAGGCAGTAAGACTTTCACCCGTGTCAGGATTGGTAATAAAAAAGCACCTGAATCCCGGATTGGATCCGGTATGCCAAAGCCACGTTCCCGTTTCATTGTATTGAATCCTCACACCAAGTGCGATGGGCACATGAGCATCGTCCGGCGACGGTTGATCTCCTTTGCTGACATCAGCCGCTTTGGAAATCATGAGATGATGTGTGACAGGTTTGAGGCCTATCCCTTTGTTTAATGCCTTCTGAACAAAAAGCGAATAATCATCGGCTGTTGTATAAAGCGTGTAAGCCGCATTGACAGAACGATATTTTCCCAATGCACGAGGCTCCATGCCGTCCAGATGCCCGAAGGCAATATTGGAAAGCAATGCATCATTCCAGACAATCCGTGAATGTGTCATACCCAGAGGTTTCAAAACCCTGTCTTCAATGATAGACTCAAACGATTTGCCTGCAGCGGCTTCCATGGCAAGTTGAAGAAAAAAAAATCCTTCTCCAGAGTAAGAATATTTTGTTCCCGGTTTGAAAAGCAGGTGCAGCGGACTTGCTCGCCATTCTTTCGTTCCGACATTGCCTTCCCAATTCATCAGTCCGCTGTGATGAGTAAGCACCATTCTTGCCGTGATGGTCTGCGCCTCAGGATTTCCACCTAACCGATCGTAAGTATAATAGCGATACAGCGGAGTATCCGGATTCATTATCCCGCGATCCACCAATTGAAAAAATGCATAGGCTGTCACAACTTTTGTCAGAGAAGCAGCCTGGAAAACTGTTTCCCGGCTCACCGTTGCAGGCTCACCATTTTTCAATACACCCCAAACATAACTGTGGCTCACGTTATCTTTGGAATGTACCACCTGAATTCCCGGTACTTCTACCTTCTTTGCAATAGCAGCAATTGAATCAATGTATGACTGACCGGATAGGATATTTGAAAATCCACTCATAAGAAATATAGCAATGAATGTTTTCTTAGTCATTTGACAGGTCTGTAAGTTAAGGTTCAAATTTATTAAGAACTAAGATCACTATCCACCAACTAAACGATCGGCTGGAGTAATAGTGTGATTTACTCACTTTTTCACTCCGATTCTTTTCTTCACCGTATTCCATACAGGAAGAATATCCGGCGACAGCTTGAAATAGACAACCGGTCCGCCAAACAAAAGAAGAAATACAATACTTCTCAAAAATATTCCGGTAAACCCATGAATTGAATTGAAAGAATAATAGCAAATGACGTATGCGGTTATGGCTAACAGTATTGCATACACTGTCTTACGGTTAAATGGATGCATATCATACTTCCGGTAGAGAAATAATATCCTGATAATATTATAAACCGACATAGCAATCAGGTTGGAATATCCGGCTCCCACAATCCCAAAATGTTTTACAAGCATATAGTTCAGAGGCACAATCAAAGCCAGTAAAACCATACCGCTAATAAATTCAAACCTCCAATAAACGGATGTGCCAATGATCTGAGAGTTCACTCCTGTTCCTAAGTCGATCACCCTGGCTAACCCCAGATAAAAAAATATCCAGAGTGAATCCAGGTAGGCTGGTTTCAGTTTGAATGAAATCACAATATCTGAATAGCTGAGCCAGATAATAAAAAAAATACCAAGCGATGCGATCAGGAGGTTGATTCCCGACCGCTGATAAATCAGTTTGATTCTTTCAAAATCTTTATCCTTCCATGCTTTGGACAACACGGGGATTGCTGCCGCTATTGCTCCACGCTGCGGAGCCTGCACCAATCCACTTACTACACTTCCCAAAGCAAAAATACCCGCAGGCCCAGTACCCAGGAGGGACATAATGACCAGGGTGTCGATAAACTGAGCGATCATATAAATCGTTCCACCAAAATAGACAAGGGAAGCCATTGCCACCATTTTCCTGTAAAACTTCTTTGTCACACGACTGACCGAAAATGTAATCTGAAACTCACCTCTGACAATCAAAAAGTACATCAGTACCAAAGCGGTAATTCCATAAGTGAATGCATACAACTTAATAAATGTATCGAAGCTGTGGATCAACTGAAAGCTCAACAGAAAAATCAGCAAGAACGTCAACAATTTAAAAAATACTTCACGCAGAAAAGTAGTGAAGATAGACTTCCGGATGTTCCATCCAAATACTTCAAACAACGAAAACAGAAGGATTCCAAAACCAAAAGGGAATGTCCATTTATAGTATTGCAGAAACAAGGGTGAATTACCTCCAAACTTCCGTACGACAAGGTCTTTGAAAATTACTCCGGCAAAGATCACCAGCAAAAATCCAATAAGGCAGATCAGAAGCGTCCAGGTAAGCAGGTCATTCTTTTTCTTTGGCAGATTGTCATTGTAGTAAGGGTAAAACTTGTACACAACGGCCACCATTCCCAGATTGGCAAAGGCATACATCAGGTTTCCAACGGCAATGAATATACCGGTCATGGCATACTCGGATGGTGAAAAAGGCGATCCCTGGCGGGTAAACAAAAAAGTGTTTACAAAGCCGGTAAGGAATCCTGCATAAACAAAAACTGTACTGATAATGCTCTGCCTTCTTACCTGCGACATGAATGAATAATTTGTGATTAGGGAATACTCAACATCCCCCGATGGCAAAACTGTCGTAATTTTTCAATAAAAAAAATTTTTGCTTATGCAATGTTTCAACATTTTGCATCCGGTTATCAAATTACACTTAAAATTCAAAACAGGAATACTAAAAGTAAGAAACAACATTTCGTACCTAAATTTACCGAAGGGAACCTCAAAACAATTCATCCATGACAATTCACAAAATATTTTCAGGCACTATCAATATTTTATTACTTACCCTATTTTCCATGCAGGCTTCTTCTCAGAATACTCCCGGCAATTATGATCTTCTCTGGAAAAATGTTGACACACTGATCGGGAAAAGACTTACGGCTTCTGCCCTCACAGAGATAGACCGGATTTATAGAAAATCAAAAAAAGAAAACATTCAACCTCAAATCATTAAAAGCCTCCTCTACAAGAACCGTTTGGTCAATCAAATTCAGGAAGAGGGTACAAAAAAGATGATCGATACATTTCAACTCGAGATCAAATCCTCCAAAGGAGTAGAGAAAGCCATACTGCAAAGTATCACGGCAGGCCTTTATCAGAATTATTTTAATTACAACCGCTACGGGTTTTACAGTACTACCAACACTGAAAATTTCAGAAAGGAGGATATAGCTACATGGACTGCAAGCGATTTTAAGAATAAAATCCGCGAGCTCTATCTGGCCAGCCTTGAGTATCCACAATTAAGAACTATTTCACTGAAGCCTTTTGAAGCAATCATAGATCCGGGAAATGTGCCGGAGCTTCGCCCTACCCTCTTCGACTTATTGGCTCACCGGGCGCTCGATTATTTCAAGAGTGCCGGAAATGACATTGAGCGGCCATCCTTTGTTTTTGAAATTGATAATCCGGATGCTTTTGCACCGGCAGAAATATTTGCAACAATAAAATTTCAAAGCAAAGATTCAACTTCACTCCATCTGAATGCGCTCAGGATCTTTCAGGAGTTGATCCAATTTCACAGGAATGACCCGAAACCTTTATTAGACGTGAATTTGGAAAGGCTTCAATTTGTGTATTCTTATGCAGTCATCCCTGAAAAGGATTCTTTATACGAAAATTCTTTAAATGAAATCTATTCTACGGTAAAAGACCCACAATCTGCTGAAGCTGGGTATTTATTGGCGCAACAATTCTATCAGGAAGCCACAGAAAACAACAATGCCGGCAAAATGAAAGAAACGGTCAGGCTTTTAGAAAATATCATCAGGCAATTTCCCAACTCCAGAGCAGGAAAAGAATCAAAAAATTTACTGCAGGTAATAAAATCTCCTGCCCTTACCCTGCAAACAGAAAAAGTAAATGTTCCGGGAAAGCCGTTCAGAACGCTCGTTGGCTTTAAAAATGTCGATCGCATTTATTTAAGAATTGTCAAAGCAACCAGGAACCAACGCAGAGATATAAACAACTCGCTATACCCTATGGAAAAGGGTTTTGGTAAAATCCTGGCTTTGCCCGTTGTCAAATCCTGGACTCAGAATATGCCTGAAATCAATGACTATCTGACACACAGCGTTGAAATCAAAACAGAGGCCTTACCTGTGGGTGAATACTACCTAATAGCAAGCCACAGCAAAGATTTCTCAACCGGGGATAATGTAATGGCTGCACAAATTCTATTTATATCCAACCTCAGCTTCGTTCAAAACGGATTGAACTACTTTGTCCTCGACCGCACCTCCGGAAAGCCCATTGCCAGTGCTATAGTAAATGTCTGGAATAACTCTTATGATTACAAAACAAGAAAAAACATACTCACCAAAGAGTACACATTACGCTCAGACAAGAATGGATTTTTCAAAGTTAAGAGCAATGCCATCCAAAGAAACATAACCCTCGAAATAAGTACAAAAAATGACCACTTATTTTTGGACGACAATCAGTATCTGTATTCATACAACTCCAACGAGACTGATGAATATGAAGATCAGCAAGAGTACGACGAAGAGCACGCAAGGATCTTTTTATTCACGGACAGAAGCCTTTACCGGCCGGGACAGACGGTTTATTTTAAAGGTATCGGCGTAACAAAAAATTTCAGGACAAAGAAGTCACAACTTCTCAAAACAGCCGGGCCGGTAAAATTTTATTTGAGTAATGCGAACGGTGAGAACATAGATTCCCTGAGCTTAGAACTCAATGAGTACGGATCATGTCATGGAACATTCAAATTACCGGAAAATCAACTGACCGGTACGTTCCGAATTGAATCCGAAGATTTTGATCAAAGCAGTGTACATTTTAATGTAGAAGAATATAAACGGCCAAAATACTTTGCGGAATTTGAAAAGGCGAAAGAAAGTTACAAAGTCAATGATACAATTTCAGTAACCGGTAAGGCGACAGCCTTTGCAGGAAATGTCATTGACGGTGCTCAGGTAAAATACACCGTCAGACGTGTAGCGCGTTTCCTTTATCCGTGGTACTTCTGGAGAAAAGGATTACCGGCAATTCAACCCCTTGAAATTACACATGGGGAGACAATAACTGATGAAAACGGGAAATTTACAGTTTCATTCCCTGCGATTCCGGATAAAAGTCTGGATCCGAAAACAGACCCGGTATTTGATTTCCAGGTTTCTGCCGACATCACCGATATCAACGGAGAGACCCATAGCACTGAAATCACTGTTCCTGTCGGATACAAAGCACTCGACCTTCAGATTGAGATCGCCAATAAATCCATCTTCTTCAAAGACAATCTTCAGCAAATGACGATCACCGCAAAAAATCTTTCGGGCGAATCTCAGAAAATCATGGCTGACCTCAGGATTTACAAATTGCAATCACCCGGAAGATTTATGAGAGAAAGATTATGGCCGGAGCCGGATACCACCGTCATGACAAAAGAAACGTTTCTATCACTCTTTCCCTATGATGTGTACCGGAATGAGAACCGCCAGGAGACCTGGGCAAAAAAAGAACTGGTATTCAGCAAGAGTGATTCGGTTGACGGATCAGGAAATATCGGTGTAACCATACCGTTAGACGAAGGATGGTATGCGACAGAGGTCACTTCGCCCGACCGTTATGGAAATGAAGTAAAAGATATAAAATACTTTCAGATTGTCAATCCGGATTCAAAAACACCTTCGGCTGAAGATAATTATTTCAAATCTCCTCAAATCAAAAACTATAAACCGGGAGAGACGGCTACTCTCTATGCAGGTTTTGGCGACGACGTACATCTGATACAAGAGGTAGAAAGGGTTAAAGAGGATAATTATTATAGTGAATACAGTTTTTATGATATCAATCATTCAGTAAAAAAACTTTCCTATCCCATCGCAGAAAGCGATCGGGGTGGATTTGGCGTGATGCTTTTCTATGTGAAGCATAACCGGTTTTATTCCCAAAAGGCAATTGTAAATGTGCCGTGGAGCAATAAAAAATTAGACATCACTTTCGACACCTACCGCGACAAAACCCTGCCCGGCAGTAAAGAGACCTGGAAACTGACCGTAAAAGGAGAAGAAGGCAATAAAATTTCTGCTGAAATGCTGGCAAGTATGTATGACGCCTCTCTCGATCAGATCCTGCCACATCAATGGCAGCCAATGAATTTGTGGCCCTACTACGCTTCGTATGACAACTGGCAGGGTCGGAATAATTTTTCAGCAATGAGTTCTTTCAATCTGCTTACAAATCCAAAACTGATTCCTGTCAACCAAAAAACCTATGCCGCGCTGAAATTTATTGATTACTTCAGAAATGATATGATTTATGGAAGCAGAAACATGATGAAAAAAGAAGCCTTTCAGGAGGTGGTGGTTACGGCACGTGGCATGGGTAACGTAGCAGCCGCACCGGTTACAGATTCCACGCGTATAAGCTCTGACCTGCCAGAAAGATCTTCTTCAGAACAAAAAGAAAATTCACAGGCAGATCAACCTGCAAGAACAAACTTCAATGAAACCGCATTCTTCTATCCCGATCTTTTTACGGATAAAGATGGGAATGTTTCCTTTTCATTTACCATACCCGAAGCTCTGACCCGGTGGAAGTTGATGACTCTTGCGCACACCAAAGACCTTGCCACAGGATATGCAGAAAAATCAGTCGTTACTCAAAAGAATCTGATGGTAATGCCCAATGCTCCGAGGTTTTTCAGGGAAGGAGACAAAATCCGTTTCAGCGCCAAAGTAGTGAATATGACGGGTGAAGCAATTTCCGGAAATGTAAAGTTCCATTTACTGAATGCATCTACGATGAATCCTGTGGACGGTTGGTTTCAAAATACCGACACGCTACAATCCTTCTCAGTTCCCGGTATGCAAAGCACCGTGGTATTTTTTGATCTGGATATTCCCAAGGGATTTAATGATGTGGTGGTTTACCGGATTGTTGCCCGGGCAGGTAATCACAGCGATGGTGAAGAAAATTACATCCCTGTTGTCACCAACAGAACGCTGGTAACAGAGAGTATGCCTCTGAATCTGAAAGGAAACGGAACTAAGAATTTTTCATTTGATAAATTATTAAAGAGTGGAAAAAGCAACACCCTTTCCAATTTCGGACTCACAGTGGAATACACCACCAATCCTGCATGGTATGCGGTGCAGGCATTGCCTTACCTCAATAACTATCCATACCTGTGTACTGAACAGGTTTTCAACCGTTACTTTGCGAATGCAGTTGCTTTACATATTGCCAATTCCTCACCGCGGATAAAATCAGTTTTTGAAAAATGGAGAACAGAAGATACATCCGCTCTGCTCAGCAATCTTCAGAAAAATCAGGAATTAAAATCTGTCCTCCTTCAGGAAACTCCATGGGTGATGCAGGCTAAGAGTGAAGCAGAGCAAAAGAAAAATATTGCATTTTTGTTTGATCTGGTAAAAATGAATAGTCAGCTATCCTCGGCATTGCAGATTGTCAAAGACAGACAAACTTCAAACGGAGGCTTCTCATGGTTTAACGGCGGGCCCGATGACCGCTTCATCACACAATATTTATTGTCTGATATCGGACACCTGAGAAAACTGAATGCCTGGCCCGAGAAGGATAAAGCACTTCTGGAAACCATCGCTCAGAAAGCCGTTGCTTATATGGATGCCCGCATTATTGAAGACTACCATCTATTGAAGAAAAGCAAAATCGGGGAGATGAAAAATATGGCGCCTTTGGAAGTTCAGTATCTCTATGCAAGAAGTTTCTTTCCTGAAATAAAAATAGATGATAAAACCCGCACTGCCTTCAATTATTATTTTGACAGGGCAATGAAGTACTGGACCAATCAAAGTATTTACATGCAGGGAATGACGGCACTGGTTATGTACCGGAACGATGAAAAGCAGGTGGCATCAGACATTGTGAAATCTTTAAAGGAAAATGCAATCACCCATGAGGAAATGGGAATGTACTGGAAAGCCTGGAATCAGCGTGGATACTGGTGGTATCAGGCACCGGTGGAATCTCAGGCTTTGATGATTGAAGTTTTTACTGAGGTGGCGAAGGATGCGAATGCAGTAGCTGACCTGAAAACCTGGTTGTTGAAAAACAAGCAAACCAATGAATGGAGTTCTACAAAAGCTACCACTGAATCCGTATATGCACTACTGTTACAGGGAAATATCTGGATCTACGCAGACAGAAATGTAAAGATCAAATTAGGAAATACTGTTCTTGATAGCAAAAATGAAAAACAGGAAGCAGGTACCGGATATTTCAAAAGAAGCATTGACGGGCAGAATGTGAAGCCTGAGATGGGAAATATTTCAGTGAGTGTTTCTTCACCTGAAAAGAATCAGACTCCATCACCTTCCTGGGGAGCCGTTTATTGGCAATACTTTGAAGATCTTGATAAGATCAGTCCGGCAGAAACACCTCTCCGGCTTTCAAAAAGATTATTCACCGAAAAAAATACCGACAGAGGGCCTGTGCTCACTCCCGTGAATGAAGGCGACACGCTCAGAGTAGGCGACAAAATAAAAGTAAGGATTGAATTGCGTGTGGACCGGGACATGGAGTACGTGCACATGAAAGACATGCGTGCGAGTTGTATGGAACCGGTCAATGTACTCAGTGGATACAAGTGGCAGGGAGGCCTGGGGTACTATGAAAGCACATTGGATGTCAGCACCAATTTCTTTTTCAATTATCTACCGAAAGGAACTTACGTATTTGAATATCCGATGTTTGTTACACACAGTGGAGATTTCAGCAATGGTATCACCAGTATCCAGTGCATGTATGCACCTGAATTTTCAGCCCACAGTGAAGGAGTGAGAGTAAAGGTGAATTAACCTATTACCGGATCAATATAGGTAAACTGCTTTTCCTAAACCCACCCTTCGTCTCCGCTCAGGAAGACAGTGTGTTGTCAACGTGAGCGTTCAATTATTTGACGCGGTGAGCGGGGACGAAAGATGTGAATACGATGGTCATCAACCCAAATCACAACATTGTATTCCATTCTCAGAGGGAATCCTTAAATTTGCCGCCCAAAAAAGGAATAATGGGTAGAATTTTTGAAGTCAGAAAAGCCACCATGTTTGCCCGGTGGGACCGCATGGCCAAACAGTTTACAAGGATCGGGAAAGAAATTGCCATTGCTGTAAAACAAGGGGGCCCGGAACCTGAAAATAATCCTGCGCTGAGGCGTTGTTTCCAAAATGCCAAGGCAGTGAACATGCCCAAGGACCGGGTGGAAGCAGCGATCAAGCGCGCAATGGGTAAAGACAAGACCGACTATCATGAGGAAATCTATGAAGGATACGCACCTCACGGAGTGGCCATCCTGGTAGAGACGGCTACAGACAACCCAACACGGACTGTGGCCAATGTAAGAATGCACTTTAACAGAAACAGCGGCTCATTGGGCACCAGTGGCAGTGTATCGTTTATGTTCAGCCACATGGGCGAATTCAAAATCAAAAATTCAGGACAAGATATTGAAGAACTGGAATTGGAACTCATCGACTTCGGGCTGCAGGAAATTGGCGAAGACAGTGAGGGAAATATCATCATCCGCACTTCCTTCAGTGATTTTGGCAATATGAGTAAAGCTCTTGAAGAAAAAAATATTGAAGTCATCAGTTCTGAACTGACATGGCTTCCTTCCAATACCGTGGAGCTTTCTGAAGAACATGCCACCGAAGTACTGAAACTCGTGGATAGCCTTGAGCAGGATGAAGATGTACAAAAGGTGTATCATAATCTGAAGTAGAGAGGATGTTGGTTGAGATTAGTGAGAGAGTTGAGACTGAGGGTTGAGAGGGTTGAGAGGGTTGAGAGGGTTGAGACTGGGGGTTGAGAGGGTTGAGACTGGGGGTTGAGACTGGGGGGTGAGACTGGGGGTTGAGAGAGTTGAGAGGGTTGAGGCAATTTTTTCCATACTTCATTCATCCTTATTCGCTTCAAGTTATTGGGATACATAATAAGACGTGAGGCAACAATTGAAAAGTGATACAGAAATGCGATAAACGGGCATCTATACCCAATCAGAATGTACCGAGAATTACTCTAACAGAATGCATGAAACGTATATTGCATAAACACTCAGGAATGATTTCATTTGCCATATTAAGTTGACAATTCAAGCCTTAATCATTCACTCATTTGCCTGACATTCCCTGCAAAAGCGTACAGAAAGTGTATCATTACCGCACACAATCACTTTGACTATCAAGCGTAAATTTCTCATTGTCAGCAGGATACAGAATTGGAACAACATTCGCCTTTTTGAAATGGATTCGCGACATCAAGATTAAAGAATATGATTCATGTTTAGAAATTACCTTAAGACAGCATTTAGAAATTTTACCAGAAACAAACTATTTACTGCAATCAACATAATCGGACTTACCGTTGGGTTCACAGCCTGTCTGCTTATAGGAATCTTTATCCTTTCTGAATTCAGTTATGACAATTTTCAAAAAAACGGCAACCGCATTGCACGGGTCACGATGGAATACCGGATGTCGGGAACAGTGGATTCCACAGCAGTTACAGGCACCAAACCGGGTCCCCAGTTTGCAAGAATATTCCCAGAAATAAAAGCATACACACGCACAAGTCTCGAACACAGGATACTTAAAATTCAAGATAAACTATTTGATGAACCGCGTTTCCTCTATGCGGATCCCCCCTTCTTCGAAATGTTTTCATTCTCTATCATCAAGGGAGATAAAGACAAACCTCTGAATGCACCGAATTCTGTGGTAATCACAGAATCTATGGCAAAAAAATATTTCGGAAATGAAGATCCGATCGGCCGGGTTATCCATTCAGGAAAAAACGATCTGACGGTAACGGCTGTATGCAAAGATGTTCCTTCCAACAGTCAGATTCAATTTGATTTTGTTTCTCCATTCCTCAGTAAGGGTTCTTTTGTGCAAAATGAAACTTGGTTTAATGCCAATTGGATTACCTATTTGTTACTACAAAACAAAAATGACTTTACTCCACTCCAAAATAAGATCGATGGCTACATGCAGACCGCAGAAGTGAGAAAGGAAGCCAATGTGGAAGGGAATGATTACCTGAAATTTCATATTCAACCGTTTAATGACGTCCATCTTTATTCCAAACTCACAGGCTTTGAACCCAACGGCAGCATGAGCTTTATATATATGCTTTCAGTGATTGCACTTCTGATTCTGGTTATCGCATTTGCCAATTATACCAATCTGACGATCTCACAAAGTGCCACGAGGTCGGGTGAAATCGGTGTACGAAGAGTGATGGGCGCTTCGGGTAAACAGATTTTTTTTCAATTTATCAATGAGTCAGGTTTTATCACTTTCATTTCCATGATTCTGGCTTTTTTCACCGCCGCATTATTGATTCCCTGGTTTAATCAATTAACCGGAAAAGAACTATCCATACAATCCTTGTTTACCGTGAAGATTGTTACTTATGCAACTTCACTTGCAATAATATTTTCTCTGATTGCGGGGTTATATCCCGCACTTATCCTTTCAGGAAAAAAGCCTGTATCGGTGTTAAAGAAAGGATTCATATTTACCGGCGGAAATCCGGTTTTAAGAAAAGGGTTGATCATTGCACAATTCGCCATCTCAGTTTTTCTGATCATTTATACAGTGATCATTCTGCAACAAATGAATTATTTAAACACCCGAAATCTGGGGTACGACAGAGACAATGTATTGTCAATGCCGATTGGGCAGAGCATGAGAAAAAATCTCGATCTTCTGGAGGATGCTTTCAGACAAGTGCCTGGCGTGCAATCCATCACCACTGCCTATGAAACACCCGAGGATATTCAATGGGGCGATGGCGTGACCATGACAGATTCGAAAGGCCAACATTCGGTTTCTGTAAATGCTCAACCGGTTGGGCTGAATTATCTCTCTACCCTGAAAATGAAATTGGTGGCAGGGAGGTCCTTTCTAAAATCTGATTTTGGCATAATGGATACATCGGATAACTACAAAAACTTTCAGCAACCTTATATCATCAACGAAGCATTGGCTTCAAAACTCGGGTTAACTCCGGAGAATGCGATCGGCAAAATATTGACTAAAGGTGCACCCGGGCCGATTGTCGGAGTGGTAAAAGATTTCAATTTTCAAAGTCTGCATCAGCCTATCGGGCCATTACTTATGTTCTTGAACAAAGAACAGGCGCTTGTGTTTCTTATGAGGATAAATAGCAAGAATACACAGCAAACACTTGCTGATTTGGAGAAAACCTGGAAGGAAAGAGTATCCGACCGCCCTTTCACGTTTAACTTTCTGGACAACGATTACAAGCAACTTTATCAATCAGAATCAAGGTCTTCGTCATTTTTAACCATTGCTGCCTCCCTTGGAATCTTCCTGGCTTGTCTGGGATTGTTTGGATTGGCGGCATTCACGATTTCAAAACGAAAAAAAGAAATCAGCATACGCAAAGTACTTGGCGCCAACACAGGAAGTATTGTACTCACTTTATCCAAAGGATTTATTCAATTGGTCATTGCCGCAGTTATCATTGCTTTTCCTATCGCGTGGATATTCGGAAACAAATGGCTGACGGGCTTTGCTTACAGAATAGACATTTCACTTTGGATATTCGTATTGGTGGCAATTATCACAATATTGATCGCCTTTGCCACAACGAGTATTCAGGCGATACAGGCATCAAGGGCCAATCCGGCAGAGACGTTAAAGAATGAGTGATAATTGATAATTGTTAATGGTTAATGGTTAATTCTTAGAATGTCGTCAATTTGAAATTTTCAACAAACTTTTATGCGCGAATTGATAAAATTGTCATCTTTTGTGTAAGCGGAAGGAGTGTCACCCTTAGCGAAGACGAAGGATAGATTGAACGAATTGAGAATAAATTCCTGGTTTGTATCCGCTCACTATTCCTACAAACTGTCCCCCTAAGCGAAGACGAAGGATGGATATTGAAAAATACCCCAATATCATGGTTCTCCTACGCTCACCACGGCAAGTGCTTTGTTATTCCAATCAAAGAGAGGCTCGCCTGTCGTATGACAGGAATCACCTTCTTAAATGGCTATCATCAATGATCAAACTCTGAATGTCAGATATTGATTATTTTTTAATAATCATCTCAACTCCGGGAGTACCCAATACGATATTTCTTTTCATTCTTTATCTTTAATCACCGCCACCGGCGAAGCATTTATTTCAAAATATCGTCTAAACAAAAAATCTACCTGAATTATGAGAAAAAGAATGTTGACAATTCTATTGCCGTTATTTTTTCTGGCAATCCGGCTTCAAGCAATAGCACAATCTATTCCAACCCCGAAAGAGCATTTCGGATTTAACATTGGCGATGATTATATGCTGGCCAACTACACACAGGCTGAGGCCTATTATAAAAAAGTTGCCTCAGCATCCGACAGAGTCAAACTCCAGCTTATCGGCAAGACTGAAGAAGGGCGTAACCAATACATCATTATCATTTCTTCACCTGAAAACATCAAACAACTTTCCAAATACCAATCCATCTCCCAAAAACTTGCCAGAGGAGAAAACCTCTCAGACGCAGATGCAAGAAAATTAGCCGATGAAGGAAAATCTGTGGTATGGATTGATGGCGGTCTGCACGCAACAGAAACCGTAGGAAGTCATCAACTCATAGAAATGCTTTATCAACTTACCAGCAGGAATGATGCAGAAACAAAACGAATACTCAATAACGACATAATCCTACTGGCTCAGGTAAATCCGGATGGGCAGGAGCTCGTAGCCAACTGGTATATGAAAGACAAAGATGTTACGAAAAGGAAAATGGACATCCCACGTTTGTATGAAAAATATATTGGCCACGATAATAACCGTGACTTCTATATGAACAATATGAGTGAGAGTAAAAATATTTCACGGGTATTGTACATCGATTGGATGCCTCAGATTTTATACAATCATCACCAGACCTCACCTGCGGGCGCTGTGGTAGCTGGCCCTCCTTATCGGGATCCATTTAATTATGCGTACGATCCGCTGTTGGTAACAGGCATTGATGCAATGGGCGCGGCTATGATCAACCGGCTCAATGCAGAGAACAAACCCGGATTTACACGCCTATCCGGGTCTGTATTTTCCACCTGGTGGAATGGTGGCCTCCGGACTACAGCTTACTTTCACAACATCATTGGTCTGCTGACAGAAATCTGGGGAAGCCCTACTCCTTCAGAAATCCCTCTGGTACCCGATCGTCTCATTCCGAATGGCGCTACCCCAAATCCCGTTACTCCACAAAAATGGCATTTCAGGACATCCATCGACTATTCTGTTTCGCTCAATTATGCAATTCTTGATTATGCCAGCAGGTACAAAGACGAATTGTTGTACAACATGTATCGAATGGCAAAAAACAGTATTGAAAAAGGAAGTAAGGACAATTGGACACTTCGTCCGAAATATGTGGACTCCGTAAAAGCATTAATCGCCAGCAGTCAAAAAAACAATGAAGGAAGCAGAAGAGGAAATGCACGGTCATCCTCTTATTTTGATTCTGTATTCCGTGCTCCCGGAAACCGTGATCCTCGGGGGTTCATTATTCCTTCTGACCAAAAAGATTTTTACTCAGCTACAAAATTTATCAATGCACTGATCGAATCAGGAGTACGGGTAGAAAAGGCTACCTCTGCATTTACTGTAGAAGGTAAAAATTATCCGGCCGGATCTTTTGTTGTAAAAACAGACCAGGCCTACCGGCCTCATGTGATCGATATGTTTGACCCGCAAGATCATCCCAATGATTTTCAGTATCCCGGAGGTCCGCCGGTAAGACCGTACGATGCAGCCGGATGGACACTTGCCTACCAGATGGGAATAAAGTTTGACAGAATCCTTAATGGGTTTACCGGTCCATTTGAATCCATTCCTTATGGTGAAATCCAATCGCCAAGACAGCAATCATTCACCACATCCTCTTCAGGTTATTATCTGAGCCCCTCAGCCAACAATTCCTTTATTGTTGTGAATGAATTATTGGAAAAAGGAATAGATGTTTACAGGCTCACTAAAAATGAAGGGTCTGCTTCTGCAGGAACATTTTTAGTTTCCTCAAAAGGAACAGAGATTTTAAAACGGGCTGCACAGCAACTTGGGATAACTGCAACGCCTGCCGGCAAAGCACCAAATTCAAAATATAAATTATCTCCTGCAAGAATAGCCTTGTTCGATCAATATGGTGGATCTATGCCTTCCGGATGGACACGCTGGCTCATGGAGCAATTTAAATTTCCATTTAAAGTAATTTACCCCCAGGAAATTGACAATGGAGATCTGAATAAAAAGTATGATGTGATTCTGTTTATAGACACCTACATGCCTACAGGATCCAGAGGTTTTTCACCAAGACAACCAAAGCCGGAAGATATTCCTTCCGAATTCAGAGGATGGCTGGGAAGTATTACCAAAGAAAAAACGATACCTCAGCTAAAAACATTTATGGAGAACGGAGGCAGAGTGGTGACTGTAGGTAACGCTTCGTCTATGGCTTATCTGTTGGACCTTCCGGTAGAAAATTCACTGACTACAAAAACTCCTTCCGGAGAAGTAAAACCCATTTCAACTAACGATTATTACATTCCGGGCAGTATTCTGACTTCAGATATTGACAATACCCAACCGGAAAACTGGGGTATGGATCAGAAAGCTGATATGGTATTTGATCACTCCAATGTATTCCGCATAAACCCGGATGCCATTGCAAAAGGCCTGCAACCTCTTGCATGGTTTGGTGATTATAACCCTCTGAAAAGTGGATGGGCATGGGGCCAGACCTATATCAAAGAAGGTACTATTGCATTCACTGCCCCTGTAGGTAAAGGAAAATTTTATGCCTGTTCCACCGAAATCACGTTTCGTGCACAGCCCTATGGTACATTCAAGATGTTGTTTAATCAATTGTATATCCCAAATAAAAAATAACCGTTATGAGAAAATTTCTATTGCCGGCGATAGCGATTGCCTTCGTATTGAATGCGAATAGCCAGATACACCTGAAATATCAAACACCACCAAAGAGCATTGAAGAATTGGCCAATGCGACTTTTCCAAGAGTTCAATTCAGCAAAGACGGAAAATACATGCTCGTATTGACCTCGCCGGGATTTCAATCCATTGAGCAAGTCTCACAGCCTGTGCTGGGATTGGCCGGGTTGAAGGTAAATCCTTCAAACAGCACTTTGGAACCGGAAAACGCCGGCAGTTATACAGGAATAACGATTAAGGATATACGAAATAATACAGAACATGCTCTTACCGGATTACCGGACAAATACCTGATGACCCGGATCACCTGGAATCCCGACAATACCAAATTTGCATTTGCAAACAAAACCCTGCATGGCATTGAATTATGGATTGCCGACTTAACCAATTTCAGTGCAAGAAAACTAATCAATCAGCCAATCAATGCCACTACCGGGAACCCAATTCAGTGGCACCCTTCAGGTAAATTCCTGCTTGTTCAGACCGTGCGTGCAGATCGTGGGAATCCACCACAGGAAAATATGGTACCCGACGGGCCAATTGTACAACAAAACCTTGGTGTCAAGACCCCTTCCCGAACGTATCAGTATTTACTCAACAGTCCGTACGATGAGCAATTGATGGATTACTACCTGACCTCTCAATTGGTGCAGGTAGATCTGCAGGGAAATACAAAGCCTGTTTACCAGCCGGCCATTTTCCGGATGGCAGACTATTCGCCGGATGGAAATTATTTATTGGTACAGACTGTAGAGAGGCCTTATTCCTACCTTGTGCCGATTTATTATTTTCCAAACAACACCTTTGTATTGGATAAAGACGGCAATTTAGTCAAAGAATTATACAAGGCTCCGATGGCAGATAAAATTCCGATAGCCTACGATGCAGTAGCGCCCGGTCCGCGAGCTTATCAATGGAGAAAAGATGTACCGGCAACCCTTTTCTGGGCTGAAGCATTGGATGGTGGAAACCCTAAAAACAATACTGAATTTCACGACGCAGTGTATTCACTGAGCGCTCCATTCAACACTGCTCCTCAAAAAATTTATTCTACAAAACTCAGATATGGAGGTATAGAATGGATTAATAAAGATTATGCGATTATCAGAGAAAGCCTGAGAAGAACAAGGATGACTGTCATGTCGTTGATCAATCCTTCTGACGGAAAATTAATAAAAGAAATTTCCAACAGAAGTTCGGAAAATAATTATACCGATCCCGGAAGATTTATTCGCAGCAATGATGGCGAGAGTGAAGGAGTCTTGCTGGTTGCAAAAGGAAAAGGCCTCAATGTCTTTACCACCGGAAGCGGCGCATCCAAAGAAGGTGATCGCCCCTTTCTGATGAAATGGGATTTACTCAGTGGTAAAACAGATACGTTGTTTAAATCCAGAGCACCGTACTTTGAGCAAACGGAATTTTTCAACAATACCGGATACGTTTACATTTCAAAGGAATCGATTACGGCGCCGCCCAACTATTTCAGCATTCAGCTAAAAAATAAAAAGGAAACAGCTCTTACTTCTTTTTCAAATCCTTACCCCTTATTGGAAGGCGTTCAAAAAACGCAATTGTCTTATCCGCGAAAAGATGGCATCAGGTTGACAGGCACACTGTATCTTTCCAAAGGATATAAAAAAGAAGATGGCCGATTACCGGTTTTCGTATGGGCATACCCGAGAGAATATAAGTCGGCTGAAGCCGCTGCGGAAGTTAAAGGTTCGCCATACAGATTTCCAAGACTGAGCTGGGGCTCTGCTGTATATTGGGTTACCAGAGGATATGCTGTGGTGGACAATGCAGATATGCCCATTGTAGGAACAGGGAAGGAAGAACCCAACAATACTTTTGTAGAACAAATTACGGACAATGCCAACTCCCTGATAGATTATCTCGTAAATATGGGAGTAGCAGACAGGAAACGGATAGCTGTCGGAGGTCATTCGTATGGCGCCTTCATGACCGCTAACCTGCTTGCACACACGAATTTGTTTGCTGCAGGAATTGCACGCAGCGGAGCTTACAACAGAACACTGACCCCATTTGGATTTCAAAACGAAACCAGAACGTTCTGGCAGGCTCCGGATGTTTATGGCAAGATGTCGCCATTCTGGTATGCCGACAAAATTAAAACGCCTCTTCTACTCATTCACGGCATCGACGACGACAACTCCGGTACTTTCCCAATTCAGAGTGAAAGGCTTTACAGTGCTATCAAAGGATTTGGAGGCACAGTAAGATTGGTGATGCTTCCCAAAGAATTTCACAGTTACAGAAGTTATGAATCTATCATGCACATGCTGTGGGAAGAAGACCAGTGGTTGGAGAAATATGTGAAGAACAGAAAAGAATAAACATTCAACCCAGATTTTGCAGTAGAGTTATCCGGTAAGACTTAATGGCAGTTTTGTATTTTCAATAAGTGAGAATAAACCGTCATACCATTGCCTTCTCTTTAAAGGGACCGACAATTTGAGCACCTGCCGTTGCCCTTCATTTTCTATCCATGAACCAACTGCAAAGCAGTTGAACCTGAGTGTGGAAAGCTTAGGACTGGGTTGGTTTTGAGAAGTTAATAACCTGAATAAACTCATCAAATTATAGGCTACCATTACAAATCTCATCGCCGTCTCTGTAGCACAAAAATCATCCATACAAAAACCTTCAACCCCAAAGTCTTCTTTGAGTTCTTTGATTCTGTTTTCAGCATCTCCACGCCCTTTATATTGTTCCCAGATTTGAATAGCTGGTAATTCCTGGTTGGTTACAAAAGCATGGTATCTGGTTTTGTACACTTTATCCATATCTATTTCTGAGAGATCAAATAGCGTTTTTAATTTTTTACCTGTGGCTCTGGGACGGACTTCCTCCTGCTGCCTGACCACTATCACCCGTCTTGGTTTGGACCATCCGCCCTGTTTATAGGTTATCTCACTTATCCACAACCCCATGCCCATAGGTATCCAATTACTTATCTTGTATATTTCCTGTTGTAAATTGGCATAGAGCTTACAACTTATTACATAGGAGATTTTTTCTCCTTCAATATAATTCAATACATGGCTGGTACAGAATCCACTATCTGCTCTGAATAAGCCTATCTTTCTGCCGGATAAAATCATAAAAGCTTCTTTGAGAAAATTGATGGCATTACTGCTGCTGGCTGTATTGCCACTTCTGTTCCAGCAATTGACTACCATCCTGATGTCATTTACAAAGGCAAATAAAGGATGATGGCTGTTACGTCCGGGTTTCTTTGGGTTATAACCCCGCAAACTCCCTTCCTGATTACCATAACGGGTGATAACACTTGAATCAACATCCAAGGTGTAATTGTCAAATTTTATCTGATTAAAGAACCAACTATATAATTTGATGAAAAGTTCATGATTCATTGAAGGAGTAAACTTCTTAAAGAAACGCCCATATGTGGTTCCCGATGGAACACGCTTCCAGCCGAATATCTGCCGCAATACTTCATCCACACGTACTACCGCTGTATGAGAGAATCTGAAACATCCTATCCATATGCTTACCCAGAAACTTTCTATGATATCCAATGCAGGAATACTATTATTACTGAAACTTTGAGGAAGAGGTAATTTCTCTATCTCCTCAAGGATACCGGTTTTCTCAATAACCATCTTCATCTCCTGCATTCCTCCCCACGGAGTTACGGGTTTGTCTGTGTATTCATGTTCTAATCCCATGACCTAAATATCCGACCTTTTGGCAGATTTTTTTCAACTGAAAAATTTGGGTTCAAAAACAAAGCATTGTAAGTGTTTCGCCCATTCAGACAGGATTTCAATCACT
>CAYXAL010000028.1:0-33733 GCA_964463015.1 uncultured Ginsengibacter sp. | reverse complement strand
TCGGCACCTTTGGAGGACCTGTGGGATTGGTTGTATCCGGCGCTTATTTTATTTCAAGATTTTGGTGAGGCAATGATGAGTAATAAAAATGACTCAAGCATGAATCAGTTTTTAAAGAAAGTCTATTATCAATTTTATGTATGGGGATGTAGATATAATTTTGCTAACAGCCCGCATTTATCAGCAATGTATATGCTTTCATTACTTTTAACGATAGATGTATTGTCTGTTATTATGCTTGTTAAAATCCTATCCGGTGACGATAAACTAGCATTTTTGACATCCATTCCGATGTTACTCTCGTTGCTTGTTACTGTTACAGCTATCATATATTTTTCCTATACTAGAAACAAAAAGTATTTAGTTATTTTTAATAAGTATAATTCATCTACATCAGTTCTTAAAAGAAGGATTAAAGTAACTGCTATTACTTTTGTTGTATTTTCAATTGTCACGATCTATCTGGTTGCTTTTATATTGAGCCTGTATAACAGAGGAATTGTCCGTAGCAATCTCTAAATAGTAAAGAACGGATATGTTTTACATTTTCCTAAGCAATGAGAGTGACAAATTGGTGTTCTTTGGCAACCTGCAGGTAACTCACATCAAAGGCCCGCTGTTAGAAGCCTGTCCGCCGTGGCGGGAGAGCCACTACTACCCCTGTCTGCGTGGCGCAGTCAGGCAGGCATTTGGTACAGAAATGTCTGGTATCAGCAGCCGCGCACTACCTTCGTTTGTGCCTAACCGTTATAAAGCCAATGGTGGAGCGGAGTACGGCGATAAAGAGTGGAGTAACGGAAGCGGATTTAGTCCCGATAGCTATCGGGAGTATGAAACATTCCGCCACGGCGGACAGGTCTATCGGAGTTACAATGCGCAGAACTTGTCCCGAGAAGCGAAGCGAATCGGGATCGGAAGATTTATGCAGGGCGATCCGATGATGGAGGCTACGGTAACAATGAGCAGATACGTATTTTCAGGAAACAATCCGGTGATGTTTACGGATTTATTGGGAGACCGTAAGGATCCCGGGCATTACGGATATTGGCCCGGCCCTTATTATTGGAGATCAAATTTTTATTCGTACATGGATAAGAACGGTACGAAATGGCATCACAGAGATTTTATGGCGGGTACAGGAGCAGAAGGAATACCCTATACCGAAGGATGGGGTTCAGATGGCTTTGGGGATATGACTACAGGGCCGGGAGGCAGCCACGTTTCCCATATCTCGTGGGGTACAAATCAGGGACAGGAAGGTTACAGAGTATATTGGTGGGAAATAGGAAAGCCTGAAAGTGGAGAATGGTTGGAAGAATTGAAACTGTCCATGACTTTTAAGCCATTTTCATTTGAGATGCAGTGGAATAGGTGGGAAAGGCAGAGTAACACGCAAGAGAGAGGCAAGGGATGGGAGACAGCAGGTAATACTTTCATTGGAACTTTTGGTACAAGTTGAGGTGCAAAAGAGAACCTAATTAGATATGCTGAAAGATTTAGTCCTGCTATTAAAGAAATAAAATATGTTAAAGGCGTTAAGGTTACTTCCAAAGTTCTTTTAGGTGCTCAAGTTGTCATCAGTACAGTTCAGACGTATAATGCCTGGCATGACGACAATGGTAATTTAAGAAATTTAGATATTAATAATGATGGTAATAAATGGGGGGTAACGGGTAAAGCAGCTTTAGACATAACAATGGGCGCAGTGGGAACTTTTGGTGGCCCCATTGGGTGGGCAGTTTCGGGCTCATATTTTATTGGAGATGCGTTCGGCCTATGGGGTGACTGGGGAGAAGCAAAATAATTCAATAATTCATTCAGAAAGTTTTATGGCGAAATATACTTTTAAACAGTCCTATCCTGCATTCTGGATTATTTCATTCTTGCTAATACTTTTTCTTGGTGTAGGAATAGTTTTTACACTAATTAGTATATTAAACTTTGATTCCATCATTCTTTTTCTTTCAGGGATAATATTCTTTTTTATTGTTGCACTTATACTTCCTCGTTATATTGCCAGTTGCCTAATTGAAATTTCTATGGATGAAAAAAGAATTAAGAAAAGGCTAAATCAAAAATGTTTCTTTCAACAAAAAGGAGTTCAAAATGAAGTTTGTTGGGAAGATGTTCAGGACTATGTGTTCGAGCCTGCTAGGCAATTTGATAAATTTAGAATTACTTTGAAAGACGGAGATAAATTGAGTTTTTATCATAATAATGATGATGATAATAGAGATGATTTTTTAGAATTTGTGAGAGATTTTCAGGCACTCCTAAAAAAGAGGAATAGTAGGAATGAAATTGACAAATAATATGAAGGTTGGGAATTTGATTTCAGAACATTACACAGGAAAAACTTTGACTGAAAACCTCTTTGACAATTAATCATAAAATAATTCTATGTATTCCACTGGCGCGAGTGTTAAGCGGAGCGTCACTCGTGCCAGATAATTCCACACGGATTGTATCCATGTTTGTACATAAAATAAATGCTATCCCTAAATGAGGAGTCAGGAAAAGAGATAACTATTTTTGAGTAAAATTGTGATGCCTTATGTCTTCAAAATATAAACCAGGCGATGATAGTCTGCCACACTTCGTCACATTCACCGTCATTGGATGGGTTGATGTTTTTAGTCGTGAGAAGTATAAAGAGATTTTGGTAGAAAGTTTGAAATTCTGTATAGAAAACAAAGGACTTAAATTACATGCATGGGTGATTATGACCAATCACTGTCATTTAATCATCAGTACAGAGGATAACAAGATAATGGATTTGGTGAGGGATATAAAAAAATATACAAGTAAAAAGATAATACATTCCATTCAGGGAAATGAGCAGGAGAGCCGTAAAGAATGGATGTTGAATTTATTCGCTTTCTCAGGCAGCAATAACTCTGGAAATAAGAAATTTCAATTCTGGAAACAGGACTATCATCCCATTGAATTAACTACACCAGAGCTATTAAGGCAAAGAATGAATTATCTCCATGAAAATCCTGTGAGAAGCGGTTTGGTTTGGGAAGCCTGGGCATACAAATACAGTAGCGCCATAGATTATTATACGAATGAAAAAAGATTGATAGCACTTGAAATGCTGTAATCAGGAATCGGGATATAATCCGGTGGAATTAATCGGCACGAGTTGCAAACTCGCGCCAGTATGGAAAGGTAGGGTTCGTTTAGATAAATTACAAATTTCAAAACAGCTGCTCAAACTGGCACAGCTATGCAGCCTTAGCTTTTGCGGTTGGTGTATCTGTGCCGTGAATGTGTGTAGATTTATAAATCCTGAGTTGCAAACTCAGGGCAGCACCGCGATCTTACTTTGAGGTTACTAAGAATAGCCGGGGTTTATTGGAAACAATGTTTGAATAAATCACAAAGAAGGTACACAGATACGCTGCCGCACAAATTCCCTGCTGCATATCCGCGCCAGAAAGAGTATCTGTGCTGTGAAGAATCTGTGCCGCAAATAAGTTGCACTTGTCCCGATATCGGGGAAACTCTCGCCAGTGGGAGAAGCAATTAAATATTCCGGGATATTATCTTTAAATTTGAAACAAGATAAATTTTAGGAAAATGACGGTAACAATTGACAGAAAGAATAAAGGAGAAATCCACCGGATATTATCAGAAAAAATAAAGAAAAAAAAGAAAGCAGGAAACCTTGCAAAACATTTTGGGAAGTTGAAAAGGAAGATTGACGGTTTGAAATATCAACTTTCAATGAGAGAAAATGAAGATTGATTTTTTGGCCGATACCAATTTTTTAATTTATGTTCATGAAGGGAACAAAATAGTTGAACCTTTCCTGAATTACAATTTTGGAATAGTTTTCATTAGTGAAATTGAGTTATTGGGGTTTAAGGGCATCACCAAATCCCAGGAAGAAAAATTGAAAAATATTATTGACGATTGTTATGAATTTGCCTGGGATACCAAAATAAAAAACCAGACTATTCAATTGAGAAGAAAATACAGAATAAAATTACCGGATGCAATAATTGCCGCTGCGTCTCTGGTTTATGAAATTCCTCTGGTAACTGCTGACAAGGAGTTTTCAAAAATAAAAGAACTTGACCTGATACTTTTAGAAGTATAAAATATCTTTTTTAAACCTCTACTGGCTCAAACTGGCACAGCTATGCAGCCTTAGCTTTTTCGGTTGACGTATTTGTACCGTGAATGTAGATTTACAAATCCTGAGTTGCAGACTCAGGACAGCACCGCGATCTTCCTTCGAGGTTACTAAGAATAGCCGGGGTTTATTGGAAACAATGTTTGAATAATTGACAAAGAAGGCACAGATACGCTACCGCACAAATTCCCTGCTGCATATCTGCGCCAAAAAGAGAGCCAGAAAGAGAAAGAAAAAACTCTCGCCAGAGGGGACACCCTTCAGAAACCTCAGGATTTTTTTTATCCCAAAACAACTTAACAACTCAACAACCAACAACCCAACAATCGCTGCTCAACTATTTCCTTCTCACCATAGTCAAAATCGTAGCTACTCCTACCAGCGGATCGTCAGTTTCATCCAGCATTTCTACATACCACTTTACAATTCCTTTTGGAATATCACTACCCTTTGGTAAATCCTCCCCCGGCCTGGCTTCCTTCAATTCCTGTGATTTTTTTTCTTTGCAGGTAAAGCGCACATAAAAACTATCCCCCGGATACACGGGTTTGGTAAACCTCAGCTCTTCAATACCATAATTGAGCAGCACCGGATTTTTTTCATAATCATCCACAAACAATCCCGCCGCAGCACTCATGATAAAATATCCATGGGCTACCTGTTGCTCAAACATGGTGTCGGAGAAATCCGTAGATGTAAGATGCGCATAAAAATGGTCGCCACTCAGGTCAGCAAAATTGTTGATATCCTCCGAAGTAATCACTCTCTTTTCTGTGATCAACTGATCGCCAATTTCCAATTCTTCAAAATACTTTCTGAAAGGATGAATATCAGATTTTTTACCCATTGCACCCGGAGCAAAAGTTTGCGTAACCTCTGTAAGCATGGAGGGTGAGCCTTGCAATGCGACTCTCTGCATGTAATGTTTGATACCTCTGAGTCCGCCCATTTCCTCACCACCACCGGCCCTTCCGGGGCCACCATGCACCAGCATTGGCAATGGAGAGCCATGCCCTGTACTTTCCTTTGCACATTCACGGTTCAATACCAACATTCGACCATGATAGGCGCCTGCAGAAAGAATAAAATTTCTGGCAGCCTTACCCTGATTGGTAACAATCGTACTGCAAAGGCTTCCCTTCCCGAGTTTGCTGAGTGCAATAGCTTCATCAATCGTCTTGAATGGCATCAGTGTGCTTACGGGACCGAAGGCTTCTATATCATGAGGTTCCGGATGATCAAAAGGCTTAGAATTGACAAGCAGTAGCGGGCTGATGAATGCTCCCTTCCGGAAATCAGCGTCCAACAAATCTATCCCATCGAGCGTACCATAAACAATATCGGAGGATGCCAGCAATTTTTTTACCTGGCGGGTGACTTCCGCTCTCTGTTCCATCCCTGCCAGTGAACCCATTCTTACTTTTTCATTCAACGGATTTCCAATGGTGGTTTGCTGCAGACTTTTTGCAATACTTTTCTGTACATCCTCCATCTTATTTTCAGGTGCAAAAATCCGGCGGATCGCAGTACACTTCTGGCCGGCCTTTACCGTCATTTCCTTTCTTACTTCTTTCACAAAAATTTCCCACTCCGGCATATCGGGTGTTACATCTTCTCCCAACACGATACAATTCAGAGAATCGGCTTCCATATTGAATGGAACATTTTCCGACAAAATATTCTTATTAGATTTCAACATCAGACCGGTAGAGGCAGAGCCGGTAAAAGAAATCACATCCTGCGATTGCACATGATCCAGCATATCGCCTGCCGATCCGCAAATGAGCTGCAGCGCACCTTCCGGCAGCAACCCGGAGGCATCAATTTCCCTCACCACTGCTTCTGTGAGATAACAGGTAAGGGTAGCCGGTTTTACTACGGCACCTACGCCTGCCAGAAGATTGACAGCAATTTTTTCAAGCATTCCCCACACCGGAAAGTTAAATGCATTGATATGCACGGCTACGCCTTCCTTTGGAATGAGTATATGTTGCGCGGCAAATGTTCCTCCTTTGCTCAGTCCGATATTTTCTCCATCCACCGCATAGATCTCATCCGGCAATTTTCTACGGAGTGATGCGTTGGAAAACAAATTGCCGATTCCACCTTCAATATCGATCCAACTGTCAGCGCGGGTGGCGCCTGTCATCAGGCTGACCGGATAAAATTTTTCTTTTTTTTCAGTTAGATGTAAAGCAAGCGCTTTGAGCATTTGCCCTCTTTCTTCAAAAGTCATTTTTCTGAGCGCTGCACTCCCTTTCATTCTGCCAAATTCCAAAATCCGGTCAAAGGCCAGTCCTTGTGTGGAAGCGGTTGCAATCTGTTCACCGGTCACGGCATTGAAGAGTGGATGCCCGTCTCCGTCGCCTTCTATCCATTTTCCCAGAATATAATTCTGCAATTTCATACCTGTATGTTTTTGCTATGTTACGAAAAATAACTTTATGCCGCCCTCTGGAATGCATTTTGTAATTTTCCATCCTCAATAAACAACTTTATTTCTTATGCAGGAAGGTTTTGTGCATTGCATCAGAGAAAATAATATTTCAACTATAGAGTTTTTTCATCCGATGAGCAATTCCATGCCCGGATATCTGTTGAAGAAACTTGCAGAGACTATCGGGGAAGAAAGCAGTTCAGACACCGGAGTAATACTTTTGAAAAGTAGCGGCAATAAAGCTTTTTGTGCAGGTGCCAGTTTTGATGAATTGATCGCTGTGAAAACCGGGCAGGAAGGACTGCATTTTTTCTCAGGATTTGCAGACGTGATCAATGCCATGCGTACCAGCCGTAAACTGATCATTGCAAGAGTGCAGGGCAAATGTGTGGGAGGGGGTGTAGGCATTGCCGCTGCTGCAGACTATACAATGGCCACATCGTCTGCAGACATCAAACTGAGCGAACTGGCCATAGGAATCGGCCCCTTTGTCATTGGCCCTGCAGTAGAACGAAGAGTGGGAATATCTGCCTATGGTGAATTATCTATCGATGCATCGATGTGGCGCTCTGCCCAATGGGCAAAAGAAAAAGGCCTGTTTAACGAAGTATTTTCGGATATCGAATCCTTAGACGAGGGAGTAGCAAGACTTACAAATACGTTGGCCAGCTATCACCCTGCTGCCATGACAGCCATGAAGAAAGTGTTTTGGGAAGGCACAGATCATTGGGATGCTCTGCTTAAAGAAAGGGCTGCTATCAGTGGTAGTCTGGTTTTAAGCGAATTTACCCGGAATGCCATTGAAAAATTTAAGAAAAAATAATCTCCCCGGATTTATTAAACATCACCCAATAAAAGCAAAAATTATTTTTTAAGAAAATCGTGGATAATCTTAAATAATAATTGCGGTTCTTCCACCTGTGGATTGTGTCCGCTGTGTTCAAACATAACAAACTCCGCCTGCGGGCAATATGTTTTATACTTCACCATCATTTCCGGAACGGCTACCCGATCATACCTGCCTCCGTAAATGAGTACCGGCATTGTAAGATTTTTTAATTGCCTGCGGTAATCGAATGATCCGATATCGCTTCCTACGATAAAATCTCCATCGCGCCCTACCATCTGATAATACAGTTTTGAATTGAATGGATTGGGATAAGGCCTGGAGTCACGATTTCTGAAATTATCCGGGTTGTATGCATAAAGAAAACCATAAGGTACACGGCCATAGATAGCCTGACAAATAGGATCGCTTGACACATAGCCCTGTTCTCTCAATACCATCAGGGTATCCCACACCTCAGGGTAGTTGGTTTTTATTTCATGATTGCTGTTGTCATCATTCTTTTGCCACATGATATAACTGTGAAATGTATTGGCAAGAATCAGATGTTTTACGTGTCCAGGATATTTCAATGCATAGCCCTGTGCTACCAATCCTCCATAGGAATGGCCAAGCACATTGATTTTATTCAGATGAAGGGCAGTACGTAAACCTTCTATATCTTCAATGTCTCTTTCCAGAAAATATTCTTTCACATCTTTGGCAGTATCCGACTTACCACGCCCGAAGGCATCGAAGTAAACAAGCATATTATCCGATGCAAGTGAGTCAAACCGCCTGTATCCTAAGTGATTGCCACCCGGCCCTCCGGGAATGATAATCAGAGGATCACCTTTACCTACGGTTACTACCCAAAGTTTGGCGCCGTTTACCGTTACGTATTTCCCATCTGTCCGGCTGTCCGGATAAGTAATCTGGGCAGTCAACATTGAATTAATGGCGAACAAAAAAAAGGCAAGAGACAAAACACTTTTCATTTTGATTGAAATTTAGATCAGGTGGCAGTTTAATTACTGTAGCCAAATAAGTGGTATGAACAACACACCACCTGTTCATCTATCAAAGGAATGAAAAATTCCGTACATGCAAAATGAAAATAAAACAAGGGCAGGTAAAAGTTTCAGACAAAACACAGAATCGATTTTATTTGATCTCATTTCGTTGAAAAAAAAATTTCACACGACAATAATAATTTTCTCAAATAAAACCTGATGTGCTATCAGTAACTTTAGAGTTCTCTTTAAAAGAAATAAAACATGAAAATAACTTTTGACTCTGTCAGACAAAATATCCTTGCTGAAAAATTTCATGTATTGCATCATGGCCCCGAAATGCTTGTCTTACCCAATGCCTGGGATTGCGCATCTGCAAAAACTTATGAAGAAGCAGGATTTAAAGCCATTGCTACCACCAGTTCCGGAATATCGTGGTCTTGCGGATATCAGGATGGTGAACATATTCCTCCTTCACTAATGATTGAGGTGATCAGCCGGATAACCCATTCTGTCAATATCCCGGTGACCGCCGATATCGAAGCAGGTTATTACGGAAATGATCTTGAAAATTTTTCCCAATTCATTGGCGACGTTACAGAAGCCGGGGCTGTGGGTATTAACCTGGAGGATGCTGATCCTAAAACTAAAACACTCTATGATCTCAAACTTCAGACTGAGAAAATCAAACGGGCAAAGGCCATTGCAAAGCAAAAAGGAGTGGACCTGTTTGTCAATGCAAGAACAGATGCCATAGAACATGCGGATGGAAACATTGAATCCCGGATTTCAGCGTGTATAGAAAGATCGCATGCATTTGAAGAGGCCGGTGCCGATGGTATTTTTGTTCCCTTCATCCGTGAAATAGAAACAGTAGCAGAAATTAAGAAGGGAATCCGGCTTCCATTGAATGTATTGATGAGCGATACATTGAGTGTAGCAGAACTTAGAAAGCTAAAGGTAAACAGAGTCAGCATCGGTGGAAAACCAATGCTGGCAAGCCTCCACTTACTGAGAAAAATTGCAGACGAGTTGTACACCGGAAACGACTGGTCTTCGCTGTTTGTAAAAAGTCCGGACTATCGTGGGGTAAACGGATGGTTTGGGTAAATCAAAATGTATATTTCAAAATTGGCATCCGAATAAAGGAGGGAAAAAATATTGCATCAACGTGCAGTCGAATCCTTCAAAGCGCTCTTCATTACTTTCTCCAGGCATCGTTTTACCATCTCTACGGCCTGATCAATCGTTTCTTTTCTGGTTCTGAATGAAAGGATGGCCATCCGTATGACAAACTTTTCATTCACAACGGTAGAACTCAAATACACTTCACCATCGCCATGAATCTCATTCATAAGACGATGATTCATTTCATTTACATCCGAATCAAATGGATACCAGAAATAACTGATCGATAAGTCCGGCTCAGGCCCCAGCATAAACCCCATTTCCTGCAATCTTATTCTGAAATATTTTACTAAAAAAAGTTTCTCTTCAAGACAAGCTCTGAAGGGTTCAATCCCATGAAGCTGTAAGGGCAACCACAGGCGAAGCCCGCGAAAATGTCTTGTAAGTTCAGGTGATAAATTAGCCGGGCTTTGCACCAACTCTTCCCCGGCAGCATCCTGCATATAGTTGGCTGTGTAATAATTGGAATGCAGCACTGAATCCTTGTCTCTGATCAGTACTGCACCGAGCCCATAGGGAATGAACATGCTCTTATGCGGGTCAACAATCAACGAATCGGCTCTCTCAATACCGCTGAATAAAGGCTTTCGGGAAGTAAGAATAAAAAATCCGCCATAGGCTCCATCCACATGAAACCACAAATTATTTTTCTCAGCAATATCAGCGATTGCATCCAAATCGTCCATCGCGCCTGTATCTGTAGTACCGGCAGTGCCAATCACCAGAAAGGGGCGAAGGCCATTGGCAAAATCTTTCTCCACCTGAGCCTGCAGATCACCGGTTATCATCCGATGATTTTCATCCAGGGGTACATACCGCAAAATCACATCTTCCTGGCCGATGATACGCAGTGCCTTTTGTGCAGAATGATGTACCTGTTTACTCAGATAAACAACACTCTTACTGATGTTCTCCCCTTTTACCTGGTGCTTGTCTCTCGCTGCGGTGAATGCGATCAAAGCAGAGACAGAGCCTCCGGATGTGAGATTGCCTACGGAGTCCGGAGGAAATGAAAACACAGATTTCAACCAATTGATTACTTCATTTTCTATGGCGGCTGCGCCCGGAGATGCGTAATACACTCCTGCATACGGATTCGTTACAGCAGCTAAAAAGTCGGCCAGTGAAGCAGCAAAAATTCCACCGGCAGGCACATAACCCAAATGCTTGCCCGATGCGGCATTGATACCGGTCTCACCTACTTCCTTCTGATACTGAAGCAGGATATCTGCAAGTGATTTTTTCTTCTCTTCAATCTTGAGTGAGCCTACCCTGTTTCCGGTAAAACATTTGGTTGTCGCCAGTCCGGAAATAAACTGATTTGCATAAGCCGATACTTCATTGACCATCTCTTTTCTTTCTTCATCCGAAGCATCCAGTTCACTGCTGATTTTATGTAGCTGATAAAGTTTTTGAATTAACTCTTCTTTGTTCACACAATTGTATTTTTATTGTTAGTCTGATAATGGTTATTTACGATTTCCTTTCGCATAGAATTCTGCACATACAGAAATGAATTCGCTTTTCAACAATCGGGAAAAATTTACTTTCAACAACCATCTATGGGATGAAAGAATAAAATTACCATTAATTTTGTGGTTGCAACTTTTCAAAAACAAACAACAGGCTAAGACTTCAATCACAGGCTGTTTTTGTTTTGCTGTCTGACTACCAAAAAATGCAGACAAAACGTTTTTTTAGATACAAACAATGACGCTATACAGCATTCTGCTTCTCATCCATGTATTTTCTGCTATCCTTGGTTTAGGCCCCGGTTTTGTCATGATCTATATCGTTACAAAGGCGACCAACATGACTGAACTCCGGCATGCTTATCTGATCAGAAACCGGATACACATTTTTGTAATGGTCGGAGGCACACTTCTCATTCTTACGGGCCTGTGTATGGGTGCATTGAGACCCTATCTGTTTCACATGGGATGGTATGTGACCAGCCTGATATTATTTATTATTGCTTTGGGATTCGGGCCTGTGGTATTGTCGCCCCGGTCAAAACCCATCAAAGCCCTTTTAAGAAATCATACCGGAAATGAAATCCCGAAAGAATATTACAAATTAGCAAAGAGGTTGTTCTTTTTTGAAAGAATTGAAAATCTGATCTTCCTGGTCATCATCACACTCATGATTCTGAAACCCTTTTAAAGTAAGAATCCCCATCATTCCTAAATGACTTCCATTCACCAACCTCTTTGCAAATCTGCATAAATATTCACTTAAAAATTCCAAAATGCTGAATTACAAAATCTCAGCACTCGGGTGATATCTTTTTACCAGGTGTAGCGTATTACGGTCTGTATGATGCATTTCATTCCCGGTGGCAACAAGTCGCATCACGATGTCGGATGAATGTGTGAATGTACCGTCATCATGAAATACGAATGTGCTTTCAAAACTTTTTAATTCTGCCCGCTCAATCAGATATTTATTCTGAAGAATACCATACGAAGGATCTCCGGCCACCGCCTTAAAATGAATTTCTTTATCCCTGGCTTTCGCAGTGGCACCGGCAAGGATGGCAATACCGCGTCCAAACACGACAACACGCATCACCTGGTTGGTTGCCTTCTCCCACAGCAAATAACCCACTTCATCATGAAACGGATCCATCGCCTCTTCCCCATGCCTCCAGGCTTTACTTTGATAAGTGAGGCCTTCCATTGTTTGTTTTCCGTTTTCCTGAATGGGTATCGGCTTGAACCATGCTTTTTCAAAATAGCTTGTCTCAGAAGTTTCATCATCCTTATTGTGATAAGAAAGATCTACACCTACATTCCCTTCCCATTCACCTACCAAAGGAGTAAGCGGTCCTAATTTTTGCGGACCTAAAATAATTTTACCTGCCATAATTTAATTTTTTATTCAAATTTGTTTCGACCTAAGCTACAATTTTTCTGCCAGCCTCATCGCAATTGATAACAATAGTACAAATTGACTGACTTTTTGTTTTCACTTTTTAATGTGAGGAGTATTCGCAGTTTTATTCTGAGATGAATAAGAGTAAGGAAAGGTGACCGGGTTCGTACCTCTGGTTTTGTCGGGTTTATTCTTCATAAAAAACTGAAGTTGCGCACCCTTCATCAGAGACTGGTGGGATATCCACATATCCGGGTAATTGCTGCCATTGAATTTCATCTGGCTTACATACCTGTTTTCCTCACTGTTTTCAGGAGCATTTATGCGGATCAGTTTTCCATTTTCAAAATGAATAACCGCATTACGAAATAAGGGTGCTCCCAATACATACTGATCGGTGGCAGGGCAGACAGGATAAAAGCCCAATGCGGAAAACACATACCAGGCGCTTGTCTGGCCATTGTCTTCATCTCCGCAATATCCATCCGGAGTGGGATGGTACAAGCGGTTCATCACTTCCCTTAGCCAATATTGTGCTTTCCATGGCGCACCCGCATAGTTGTACAGATAGATCATGTGTTGTATGGGCTGATTGCCATGTGCATATTGTCCCATATTCATGATCTGCATTTCCCTGATTTCATGAATGACCGCACCATAATAGCTGTCGTCAAATACCGGAGGCATTGCAAACACAGAATCCAGCATTGCAATAAAAGCCTGATTGCCTCCCATCAGTATCTTTAATGCTTCAATATCATGAAATACGCTCCATGAATAATGCCAACTGTTTCCTTCGGTGAATGCATCGCCCCATTTAAAAGGATTGAACGGAGACTGAAAGGAGCCATCTTTATTTCTCCCGCGCATCAATTTGTATTCCGGGTCAAAAAGGTTTCTGAAATTCTGTGAACGTTTTTCATACAATTCAATTTCTTCTTTTGGTCTTTTCAGGGCTTTGGCAAGTTGATAAATAGCGAAGTCATCATACGCATATTCCAGTGTGCGTGCGGCGTTCTCATTTATTCCTACAATGTAGGGCACATAACCAAGATCGTTGTAGTACTGGAATCCTCTCCTGCCTACAGCATCCATCGGGCCTTCTGAATTTGCATCTTTCAGCAAAGCTTCATACAAAGTCTGTATATCATATCCTCTCAATCCCTTGATATAGGCATCGGCTACAACAGAAGCCGAATTATTACCCACCATCACATTTCTGTATCCAGGGCTCGACCACTCCGGCAAAAAACCTCCTTCTTTATAATCATTGATCAGCCCCTCCTGCATTTCTTTACTCACAGAAGGATACACCAGATTCAAAAATGGATACAACGCTCTGAAGGTATCCCAGAATCCGGTACCGGCATACATGTATCCGGGCATTACTTTTCCATTGTAAGGACTGTAATGTATGGCCTGATTTTTCGCATCAAATTCATACATCTTGTTTGGAAAAAAAACCATCCGGTACAAACAACTGTAGAAGGTTTTCATTTGCTCCGGTGTACCGCCACTCACTTCTACCTTGCCAAGTACATTGTTCCAGGTATCTCTGCCCTTTTTTACCAATTCACTGAAAGAATGGCTTCCCAATTCACGTTGGAGGTTTAGTTCAGCCTGCTCAATACTGATGAAGGAAGATGCTGCTTTGAGATGCACAATTTCACCTTTGGCAGTTTTAAAACCTATCACCGCACCGGAATGATCGGATTTTACTTCTGTCTGATTTCTTACAAGGACGCTGTCGTGCCATGTACATGCCACGGTGAACGGCTTATCAGAATACAATACAAAATAATTTTTGAAATTGCCGGGCACGCCGCCACTGTTGCGGGTAGTATATCCTACAATCTTATTTTCTTCCGGATAGATTCTGATATACGAGCCTTTATCAAAGGCATCCACCACAATAAAACTGCTATCGCTTTTTGGAAATGTAAACCGGAACATAGCTGCGCGATCGGTAGGCACAATTTCTGCAGTGACATCCTGATCTGCCAGATAAACCTTGTAATGATATGGACGCGAAGTCTCTGTCTTATGTGAAAACCAACTTGCGCGCTGTTTTTCAGTAAACTTCATTTTGCCTGTTACCGGCATAATGGAAAACTGACCATAATCATTCATCCACGGTGAGGGTTGATGGGTTTGCTTCAGTCCGGTGATTTTGTCTGCAGCATACTGATACTGCCAGCCACTTCCCATGGTTCCGGTTTGCGGAGTCCACATATTCATACCCCAGGGCATCCCTATGGCCGGATAGGTGTTACCGTTACTCAGTGATGGTTTGGAATCGGTACCCATTAAAGGGTTTACCCAATCTACAGGGTTGCCGGTTTTGTCAATAAGCTGTGCTTTGCCGATGCTGAAATAAAAGAAGCATGAAAAAAGTAAGAAGATTTTCATACCTATAAAAGTAGGAAATGGTTTGTTAGTGAATCCGGTTAAGAAAAGAAAAGGTATCCGGATGCTCATGGATGCCCCGGCTATTCTTTTCTTAAGATTCAAAGTAAGGCCAGCATTTCTTCTACTGTGTCAAATCCTTTATTCTTTGCATAATACACCTGGAGATCATTGTGTAGCTGCTCCTCTGAAAACAGAGCAGGGTTTTCTTTATGTTTCAAAAATAATTTCTTACCAAATTCCGGCCTTGGCCCCCAGGAGTTGATCACTTGAAATTTTTCATCTAGAAAAACAACGATAGGTATAGACCTCGCTCCATTGGTGAGAAAATCATCGATCAGCGACGGCTGCTGATCTCTGTACGTAATCCGGATTTCAATCTTCCTGAAAAACCGATATACCACCGGTATAGCCTGACTCGCATCGCCGCACCAGGGTTCTGAGATGATCAGAATTTTCCCGTTAAAATTCTTCAGAGCCAACGCAGCCGCCTGTTTGGTATCCGGTTTATAAATCTTACTCATCCGGTGCATTCTCTGAAGTCCAAGTTCGTAGTACTCATGATACTCCTTCTCAACATCCGTTTTCGGATGACTGAGAGATTCTTCTGCTTTCTTCAAATACTCTTCAAAAGAAACAGCCTCATTCCAGAATTTTTTGATATTCATAACAATTGATTCTTTTTTCAAAAAAATTTCAAATTACCATTCTACAGTCGTTTTCCGAAATAAAACAAATAACACAGAATGTAATTTGTACAATGGCAAAAGATAACAACACTTTCAGTTTTTCACTTTACGAAAAGAGGAATTTATGAATGTCACTGCGGGTTCATGGCACAAATTTTGTGAATATTGCAGGGATGATGAAAACATCGGAATTTGTACAATGCATCCGGAAATTCTTTCTCTTGAGAGTTGAATTGCATGCGTGTTTGCACAAATATTTTTATTTATCCGATGCACATATCATCTGAACAAAAATCAAAATAAAACTACAGAAATGAGCCTCAAAACTGAATCTTTCGAACCATTGGATGTACGGGTGCTGATCCCCATTGAAAGACACAAACTGCTTTTACAGATGTTTAAAGATTTGCCTGTTGCAGGCAGTTTTGTTTTTATCAATGACCATGACCCAATTCCACTTTATTATGAATTCAAATCTATTTATGGAGATGTAGTTGGCTGGGAATATCTGAATCGCGGAGGAAGAGAATGGAAAGTGAAGGTGACACGCACAGGAGACTCTGAGGCACTTGAAATGAAAGACGTAGCCACATTGATTGATCTGCGCAAAACTGAAAAGAAAGATTGGAAGCAGGTGGTTTTTCACCGCTATGGAATGATGGAAGAAGGTACAGTGATGGAACTCATTGCATCCCAAAATCCGGATGAGATCCATGAGATATTCAAGAATAAGTTTGCCGGAAAATACAGTTGGACTTACAAGAAAGAAGTACCGGATGAATACATTGTGCATATAAAAAAAGAAGTGATGACCGGACTTGGAGATACGGGCTTTTCGGTGGTGAATGAGTTTGACATCCGGCCTTTCCCGCCCACTCAGCGTCACGAAATGTTTTATCAGGCTTTTGCAGACATTAAGCCCGGCGAGGCCTTTGAGTTTATCAATAACCACGATCCACGACCATTGTATTACCAGATGGAAGCAGAAAGTAAAGAACCTTTCCGGTGGGAGTATCTTGAAAAAGGTCCTGAAGTGTGGAGGGTAAGGGTGGTGAAAGAGAGTTTAGAGTTTAGGGTTTAGAGGAGGTTGAGAGAGTTGAGGGGGTTGAGATAAGTGTTGAGGAGGTTGAGATGGGAGTTGAGAAAGTTGAGAAGGTTGAGAAAGTTGAGGAGGTTGAGATGGTTGAGATGGTTGAGAGAGTTGAGGTGATTTAGTTCTATGACATTATTTAAGATTCATAAAAAAATTGAAGTCTACACATTAAACCTTAAACCCTAAAACCTAAACTCGACAGGAATTGTCATCCTGAGCGGAGGCGAAGGATAGACAAGAATTAATTTATCAGATAAAATAAAAAGTATAATGGCAACGATTCAATGGCAATTTGACCCTGCTCACAGTGAAGTTCAATTTAAAGTCAGGCACATGATGGTCTCAACAGTGACCGGCGAGTTTCAAAAATTTAATATCCATCTTGAAACCGATGGAAATAATTTCTCCACAGCCAAAGCTTCTTTCAGCGCAGATGTGGCTTCCATAACAACCAAAGTGCAGCAAAGAGACAATCATCTGAAAAGTGCAGACTTCTTTGATCTGGCCAATCACCCTCAACTGACTTTTACAACTACAAAGATTATCCAAAAAAGTGAGGACGAATTTGAAATGCAGGGAGAGCTCACCATTCGTGGAAAAACACAAACCGAAACTTTTCATGTACTCAGCAATGGAATGATCACCGATCCCTCCGGTAACCAGAGAGCAGGATTTGAAATCACCGGAAAAATCAAGCGGCTTGATTATGGATTAAAATACAACCCTGCCCTGGAAGCAGGCGGCGTAGTCGTTGGCAATGAAGTACGGATTATCGCTAATGTTGAAGTATTGCATAAGCCTTGAGCATTTGCAAGGGAATTTTCATCATCCGGGTTACGCTGAGATCATGATGGGACACATATCCCCAAAGAAAATTTATTGATGTCCGTCACTGCTCTGGTGCAATGTGGGAAAATCTGAAATTCTTGTTTACTCTGTTTCCTTCAATCTGTTTTTCTTCTGTGCCATTCTGGTGATGAGTACATAAAGTACAGGCACGGAGATAACTCCCAAAATCGTTGCTGCAAGCATTCCACCCAACACGGTGAATCCGATATTCACGCGCGATACCGCGCCCGCACCTTTTGCAAAAATCAATGGCAATACACCAAAGATGAATGCAAACGAAGTCATTAAAATCGGACGAAACCTCAGTTTCACAGCTTCCAACGTGGCAGGAATTACCTGCATTCCTTTGTCAACTCTTTCCTTGGCAAATTCAACAATCAATATTGCATTCTTCGCTGCAAGCCCAATCAAAGTAATCAACCCGATCTGCGAATACACACTGTTTTGCTGTCCCGACAACCACAATGCTACAATAGAACCAAACAAAGCCACCGGCACAGCCAACAAAACAGAAAATGGTACAGACCAGCTTTCATACAAAGCCGTGAGCAGCAGAAATACAAATAAGATTGAAAGCATGAAGATGAGTAAAGTCTTGTTGCCCGCAATGATCTCCTGCAGGGAAATGTTTGTCCAGTCATAACTATAGCCTGCCGGCAATACTTTCGTTGCCACATTCTCCATCGCCCTGATAGCGTCTCCGCTGCTGTATCCCTGCTTTGCAGTGCCATCTATTTCAACAGACCGGTATAAATTATAATGGTTAATTACCGGAGGTCCGCTGGATTGGGTAATTGTTACCAAAGAACTCAACGGAACCATATCGCCGGAGCTGTTGGCTACATAGTAATTGCTCAACTCATCAATTTTGGATCTGTACGTTGTATCAGCCTGTACCATCACACGGAAGTTTCTCTGAAACCTTGTGAAGTCATTGACATACGCACCACCCAAAAAAGTTTGCAGCGTACTAAAGACATCACCAATCGCCACACCCATGCGCTTACATTGATCCCTATCCACCTGCACATTGTATTGAGGTGTAGCTGCACTGAAGAAAGCATACGCCTGCTGGATTTCGGGTTGCTGATTGGCAGAGCCGATTACCTTACCCATCACCTGAGCCAGCTCCTGGACGGATCCGGTGCTTCGTTGTTCCAGCACAAATGAAAATCCTGAACTGGTACCAAACCCTCTTAAGGTCGGCGAAGGAATTGAAATAATTCTTGCTCCGGACAACTGAGAAAATTGTGCTTGCAATTTTCCAACCACCACATTCATATTCTCTCCTTTTGCATATCGAACGCTCCAGGGTTTTAGTGAAACAAAATAAGTGGCTGCGTTGGGTTTTGCTGCACCGCCTGCGGCAAAATTAAACCCTGTCACTCCCATGAAATGGGCTACCGCAGAATCAGAAAGTAAAATATTGTTGATCTTTTCTGTAACAGCTTTTGTCCTCTCTGTGGAAGCCGCATCAGGTAGCTCGACTGAAACAATCAGCCCTCCCATATCTTCCTGCGGAATAAATGTTGTCGGTACTTTCCTGAAAAGGAAAAAAGTTACAGCAAATACTGCAAGGAGAACTACGATGATTGCCCACGTTTTCCTGATGGCAAAACGGACACCACGGGTATAACGGCCTGTCTCCCGCTGAAACCATCTATTGAAATGATAAAAAAACCAATTCAATCCCTTTGACTTCTTATTGAATTTCTCAGGCCTCAGCATGATGCTGCACAAGGCAGGCGTCAGCGTAAGCGCAAGAAACGCAGATATTAAAACCGAAAAAGCAATGGTCAATGCAAACTGTTGATAGAGCCGTCCACTCACTCCGGGAATAAATGCAACCGGTACAAACACAGCGGCAAGAATTAATCCGATGGCAATTACCGGCGCTTCTACTTCAGACATCGCTTTAAATGTCGCTTCTCTCGGCGTCATTTTATCGGCATCGATATGATGCTGCACCGCTTCTACCACTACAATGGCATCGTCCACCACAATCCCGATGGCCAATACAAAACCAAACAAGGTAAGTGTGTTGATGGAAAACCCAAACAGATTCAAAAACAGAAACGCACCGATAATAGAGATTGGAATCACAAGGACAGGTATCAGGGTTGCCCTCCAATTTTCCAGAAAAATAAAAACCACAAATGCCACAAGCAGAAGAGCAATGATCAAAGTCTCTACCACTTCATGAATGGAAATGCTTACAAAAGATGTGGTCTCAAAAGGCATGATCCAACTGACGTCAGAGGGAAAGGACTTTGACAACTCATTCATTCTTTTCTCCACCCGTTCTGCTGTGGACAATGCATTGGCCCCCGGCTCAAGATAAATAGCCATACCGGCTCCATCCTTTCCATCCGGCATCGTTTCTACTGCATAAGAAAAAGTACCTAATGCTACCCTTCCAATATCTTTCAGACGTACAAGAGAACCATCCGCCTTGTTGGTTGCCACGATAATATTTCCAAATTCCTCCGGAGTAGAAAGCCGCCCATTTACTTTCACATTAAACTCAAATGCCTGACTACCCTGTGCGGGCGGGGCTCCGATAATTCCCGCAGGCACCTGTTGGTTTTGCTCCTGAATGGCCTGAAGCACCTGGCCGGTTGATATCCGAAGTGCTCCCATCTTTGTCGGGTCGAGCCAGACCCGCATACTGTAATCCTGAGAAAAAGCAGTAACATCGCCCACACCTTCCACACGCGACAACTCGGGCACAAGAAAAATATTCAGATAATTGTTCAGAAAAGCCCGGTCGTGTGTGCTGTTGGGAGAATTGATTGCAAGCACCATCAGCATATCATTAGACCGCTTTCTAACAGTCACCCCTGTACGACGCACTTCCTCCGGCATGGAAGGCAATGCCAGGTTGACTCTGTTTTGAACATCTAATGCAGCGATATCCGGATCTGTACCAATGTTGAAGTTGACGGAAATATTGCATGAGCCATCATTCGAACTCGTGGACTGAATGTACATAGCCCCTGGAGTACCATTGATGGCATTCTCCAGCGGCGTGGTCACGGTTTCTTCTACCGTCTGTGCGTTGGCTCCGATATAAGAAGCCCGAACCGAAACCGTAGGCGGAGAAATGTCCGGCAATTGAGCTACCGGCAATGTAAAAATGGAAATTACACCCAGTATTACCAGAATAATGGCAATGACAATGGTGGTATTTTTTCGATTTATGAACGTTTTAGATATGAGCACAATCTTCTTCTTTCACGATTACTAAAATTGATTATACGACTCAATGGCCATTTACAACGATTACCGTATCCCCCTGGCGCACCTTCTGCAAGCCATCCACCACAACCTTATCTCCGGGAGAGAGCCCTTTCGTAATGATTGTAAGGCTATCTAACTGAGCACCGGCAACAACCTGAGCAGAATGCACTACATTATTTGGATCTACATTAAACACGCTGGTCTCACTCAGGGTTTGCACCAACGATTTGGTAGGAATGGCCAATTCATTGCTGCCCGACTTATTTTGTACCAGCACAGTTCCATTCATGCCCGATTTAAGCTGACCATTCTTATTTGGAAATTCCAGTCTTACCTGAATAGTGCCTGTAGAAGGGTTCACCATGTTATTGATCAGAAGTAATTTACCCGGATATGCATAACGTGAGCTATCAGACAGTTGCAGATAGAATTGTTTTGCGGTAAGTTCCTTCCCGGTAAATTCGGCAACCCTTGACTGAGGAATATTAAAATCCACATACATCGGATCATCATTGACGATCGTATTGAGTACAGTCTGACCGGCATTGATAATATCACCCACTTTAGCCTGCACGATTCCAATCTTTCCATTCATCGGCGACCGAATGAATGCATGATTCAAATCAGTAGCCGCCTTTTCCAATGCAGCTTTTGAAGCAGCAACATTCGCCTGGGCAGTCTTTACTCCGGTGGATGCCTGGTCCACTACCTGGGAAGCGATCGCATCGTGACTGAGAAGATCCTGATATCTTTCCAGGTCTCTTTGCTTTTGCGAAAGATCTGCCTGCACTTGTTGCAGTGAGGCTTTCGCCTGGTTATATACAGCCTGATACCGGCTTTTATCCACTTCATACAATACTTGCCCTCGTCTTACAAAACTTCCATCAGCCACCCGGATTGCTTCAAGATAACCCGACACGTCAGGGCGGAGTTGCACCATGGCATTGGCCTGCAGAGTAGCCGGGAAACTTTCTGAAATCAAGTAACTTGATGGACTTACATCAAATACCGTGACGGAAGCAGGAGGTAATTTTGTCGGCATGGCGCCTGATGATTTATTCTTATCGCCACAGGAGGTAAACATCATCCCACAAACCGCCAAACCAATAAAAACAAACCCGTTTCCTGATCTATGAAAGTTTTTTACTCCGGGGCTACTTCCTCTCATTCCAAAAAATATTTGCATCTTATGCATAATTGAATAATAATTTCATTTAAAAAAATCAGTCCGGCGTTTCTATTTTCTGCCCAACTTACCCATAGCCGCCTCCAGATCGACTTTGCTTATGAGTGTATTCAACAGCGCATCTATATATTGACTCTGTGCCGTCTGCAACTCATTCTCTGCCGAAAGCAAATCGAGACTAGATGCCACGCCCTGCTTAAATTTATAATTGATACGATCGTACACGCCCTGAGTGAGGCTCATATTCTCCTGTTGTGTTTTTAAGGAAGCTGCGTTATTCTCATATTGCAAATATGCCTGCTTTACCTCTAATCTGATTTGCTGATTCAGATTATCCAGATCATTCTGGGATCGTTCCAAAGTGATCTTTGCTTCATTTATCTGATGAAGTCGCTCTGTTCCGGAAAATAGGGGAAAATTAAGTGACAGTCCCAGTGCAGAACTTCCATAACCCTTTCTATACAGTGCACCCAATGAAGAAGCAAAATAATTAAATCCATAATTCACATAGGCAGAAAGGCTTGGCAGATTAGATAGCTTAGCGCTCTTCAGGCTGAGCTGGTTCAGCAAAATCTGCGTTTGTTGCATCCCATATTCCGGTCGATCGGTTACAGCAAAGTTTGATGTGTCTGATCTTTGAGTCTGATCAAAGGAAATATCCTTGACGGTTTGTGTCACTACTAACGAATCACTTTGAGGTAATCCCATCTGAAACTTTAATTGGGCCAGACTGAAATCGACGATCCGTTGCTGATTTTCAATTCCTGTAACTGCATTGTTATACTGCACCTGAATCCTGTTTACATCTACAGTTTCAGATACGCCCGCCTGATATTTTGCCTTTACATCTTTCAATGATTTTTCGAGTTGATCCAGGTTGGATCGTGAAATTCTCAGGCCTTCCTGATTCACAAGCACGCTATAAAATGCCTTGGTCACATTTACACGCGTAGATATTTCTGTAGCCTCCAGGTTTTTTGTGGATAGGTCTGTGAAAACTTTCGCCGCCTTCAATCCGATAAAATAATTGCTGTTCAAAATGGTCTGATCTACCTGGCCGGTCAGTGAGGAAGTATATCGGTTACCAAATTGTACCGGGATTTTGTGCGTTAAATCTCCCGATGAAAAATCAGGCATCAGCGTAGTCGCCAGCTTGAGGTTGTTGATGAAACTTCCATTGATATGTGCATGGGGCAAAAACTTTGCTTTGTTTTCTGCAACTTCTTCCATTGCCATCTGACGATCGAGCCTGGCATTTTTCATGCTGCGCTGATGCTGCAAAGCAAAATCAATACATTCGGTAAGATTAAACCTGTAAATCTGATTGGTGGAAGGCTCCTGAGCGCTAACGGATAAACCTGTAAACAGAATTAATGCAATGCAGAATGTACATTTTGCAATAAAAATCTGCCGGATTTTGATAAGTGTCTTATGGACTAATTGCCTATCGGTTATGGACATAATTAGAAGGCTTTTCAAAAAAATTACAAGATGCAAAGTTAAGAGTTTTTCAAAGGGTCACTTGAAAGGTTTTCATTTAGCCACTCAAATCAAAATCAATAGCATTTGTAACGCATGAAATATTCTATCAATTTATCTGCCATAAATCACAGACAAATCATAATTGAAGCGAGCAGAATCCAACAACGTGTTGACAATAATTTGAAGGAGGGAAAAAATTTATTTAGAAATTCTGAGTCCCCATTTTTCACAGAATGAATAAACCCTGCCCTTCCCTATTTCACCAATTCATCATAATCAAATCCGGCTCTCAGCAGTGCCCGCTTTGCCGCTCCCAAAGCATAGCCCGCTTCATTGTGCGGATGTACAGGCACCTCAGTTACCTTCTCCAATTGGTCAAGCAGGGATTGCGTTTCTTTTTGAGTAAGGTTTTCGCAGGCCTCATACATACCGCCGGATTCTTCTTCGAGAATGTCGTGCTTCTCCAATACATGGCGCAATACTTTAATCACCTCCTTTGTGGGAGGAACCACCATTAAGGCAGTCAATGCGCCGTGATCAAGCCGGAGTTTTGCAGCAAGTGGCAACGGCACATCACCATTTGCCTTTTGGGCTGCAGGAAAAAGAATTTTTTCTTCCATTTTTATATGCTTCAGCAGTCCGGTGCGAAACTGATGGTAATATTCTTCCTGCAGATTTTCAGGATCTTCTGTGGCCTTGTCCAGAAGATCTTCTATTCGACGATGGTCTTTGGTAAAGAATTGATATAGCGGTTTATTCACGTTTGTACATTCATGTTAGATACGGAGGTAAAGTTATCAAAAGATTCATAAGGAAACTGATCTTCTGACAAATTCACTCTTCCGGCAGAAATGAAAGCTATTCAGAAATTTGCATCGGTCAGTCTGAAAGTCAGGCAGGCTCAGGAGTTTTTGATCCTACATTGCCCGTACGCACCAAAGACCCCCAATGTTGCAATTCTCCCTTCAATGCTCTCTTAATGGATTTGATCAGAATAAAATACATCATCTGCCGGTAAACCAGCCGCTGTGGAAATATCCACAACAGTTTTTTAGGATTTTCTTTTTCGAAAGCAAATGCAAGCGCAGCACCGGCTACATCGATCATGGTGAAAATGAGATAGTAAAGAATCACGTGGGGAATACTCAGCACCACAATCTGCGAAGCAGCCATGATAATGCTCAACAACAGAATCAAATCTGCCAATGGAGCCAGAATGGTTAGCAGAATCTGAAACAATAAAATATTGGGCATGGCGATCATGCCAAAGTTTTTATACCTGGGATTAAACAGCGTCATGCGATGTTTCCAGAAACATTGCATGACTCCAAAACTCCACCGGAATCGCTGTTTGAAAAACTGCTTAAATGTCTCCGGAGCTTCGGTATAGCTGATAGCCTCTGTACAATTTCTGACTACATGCCCGTTTTTCAACAGCCTCATTGTAAGATCGCAATCCTCTGCGAGGGTGTCTGTAGTAAACCCACCGGAAGCAATCAGGGCTTCTTTATTAAATGCACCAATGGCTCCGGGAACTACTGTAATGCAATTCAGGAGATCAAAAGCACGACGGTCAAAATTCTGAGAGGTGATGTATTCAATACTTTGCCAACGTGTCAGCATGTTGACTTCATTCCCCACCTTCACATTCCCGGCCACGGCAGCTACTTTTTCATCTTCAAACTTACTCATAAGCCATTTTACCGCATCCGACTTTAATTGGGTATCTGCATCCACACAAACCACAGTTTCAAAACCGGCCTGCGCAATTCCAAAATTCAATGCAGAGGCTTTGCCTCCATTGGGCTTTGTGAAAATTCTGACTTTGGGATGCTCTCCAAATTCTGCCATGATCCGGTCGTAGGTACTGTCCTTACTTCCATCATCTACAAAAATCACTTCAAACAATGGATAATCCTGATGCAGCATGCTGTGTACTGTGCGCACACAATTTACCTCTTCATTGTAGGCAGGTATGATAATGGATACGCCCCTGGTGCTTAAAGGTGTACCTGTAAGAATTGCTCTTTTCTCCCTCTTCCTCTGCATTCCTGCCAGGATCATCATCAGAACCATTCTGGAAATGGATAAAATAATGGCAATCAAAAAAAATGTGAACAAGAGATTGCTGATCCAGAATGTTCCTTCAGCCAACAGAAAATTAAACCGGTTTGTCCATCGATCCCGGTTGCTTGCGACAGAAGGCATCAGTTCATTTCTGGTTTTACCCATAAGTCCGGCTACACTTGTAAAAACATATCCCTTTTTCTTAAAGTAATCAATAATTCGGGGAAGGGCTTCTACAGTGGCCTCCCGCGTCTCTCCACCGGCATCGTGCAGCAGAATGATACTCGCATTCTCCACCTCCACTGACCGGATCACTCTGGCTACGATCGAATCAGAAGAAACTCCCACCGCCCAGTCATTTGGGTCGATCCCTTCATTGATGGTGAGGTAATTTTCCTTCCTGCTTTGTTCAATAGGCGACAGTTCCTCAAAAGTTTCCGGCTGTGAGTCTGCATTGTAGGGCGCTCTGAACAATATAGTGGAATGGCCTGTCACACATTCTATCAGCAACCGGGTCAATTTCATCTCCAGGGCAGCCCGCCGGTGGCTCATCTCTGCAATATTGTGGTGTGTGAATGTATGATTGCCAATTTCAAAGCCATCATCATATTCCCTTTTCAGTAATGGGATGTTTTGCTCTGCCTGAATTCCCACCACAAAAAAGGTGGCAGGGACATGCTCCCTTTCCAGGATAGACAAAATCTTAGGAGTCCATTCAGCACTCGGGCCATCGTCAAATGTCAATATGAGTTTATGTCCACGCCCTTTGGTGGTATCTTCTGCAAATTTCCTTATTACATAGCCACTTGGCATTTGCAAAAAATTTTCTTCAGAAATCAAATGTTCGGTAGTGTCTAATTCCAGTGAGACCAGCCCGGGTTGAGGAGATTTGACAATGTCCAATACTTCTCCTTCTCCCAAAAATTTTACTTTGGAAATTTTCGGTAAATGACTCAGCAGACTGAAATCAAAGGGTCTTTGTCGCAAGGCAGAATCTGAAAGATTGCGGTCAAAAAAATTCCACACCCGGTTGTCTTCCACGCCCAGCCGCCAGATCGAAGATCCTGCAAAAGGATATTCATCCGAAAACCGAAGGACGTTAAACATAGTAGCTGCATCTGTAAACCACAAGTCATGATTTACCTGATTGCTATCTTCATCTAAGGTGGTATAATTGTAATGCAGATTGTAGGAATCGTCATCAAAATCCACTGTCCCCCCTACCTCATTGGCTGTATTGATGGCTTCATCATAACTGATGGATTTTTCATACTTACCATTGGCCCATTCTCCTCCATAACCCGCTACCCCAAGAATGATTTTTTCCGGAGACAATTTGCCTGATAGTCCGTCCAAAGATTTTTCTATCCATTTCTGGCTGCTGACCGGACCGGGCGGAGAGGAACTGTTATGCTCATCATAGGCCATCACCACGATGTAATCATTAATGGCATTTAATCCTGCATAATCATAATCTTCATTATCAATCGGCACATCGGTAGTCATTAAGAGTCCTGCTTTTTTCAGTGCCTTACTCATTTTCATTTCAAAGCGGACATAAGCCTCATTCGACTTTTCCTTCAGTTCCTCAAAATCCACGTTGATTCCATCAAGCTGATAGTGACGAAGAAGTCTCACAGTTTGTGCAATGATGGAATCCTGCTCTCTGGCATTCGTGAGGACGCGGTGGGCAAGGTTACCGTCAAAATAACTTTTTCCGGAATTAAAATTGGACAACATCGGAAGAATCTTCAGGCCATATTTACGCATATAGCCAAGGGCTACGGTATCTATTCTCACATCGAGACCATGGTGATTGCTGTCGATAAACAGCCATTCGGGAAATATCATATTCAACTTGCTTCCATTCAAAGCCAGATCATGAAGGGCTGCAGGATCCCACGGTACATAAAAGGCCGACCGGATCAAACCCTGGCTTCTGAGGTGCCTGCGGCGTGATACCTGACCAAGAGAATCCTCTTTCAGCTTTTTCAGAAGAAATTGTTTAAAGCCATTGTATTTAACGTTCTGATGATTTTTTAATACCAACGGATTTGACGTCCTGATCGCATTGGCGTATGCTTTGGATTTGGATTCAAGACTTGGAATGCCGGGGAGAGAACCGATGTATAAGGTGATGAGCAGAACTACCAACAGCAGCAGGATGAGAAAAGTAATCAACCGTCCTGTCCAGATTATCCTCTTCCATCGACCGGGATTTGTAGTTTCAAAAATCTGACTTTTCTGCTGCATAAGGATGAAATGAAACCACGTTTACTGCTTAATACTTTTTCCGGTCATAAAATTAAACGGAATCCGGATTAAGGAACTTACAATTTTGTATTCTTCAAAAACAATCTCTATGTCCAAAAAAAAAATGGCCCGAGTAGAAACAAGGGCCGTTTACCAAAACTAACTGCTTATGAGAAAATTGTATTTCAAACTTTGATAATAATAAGACAAAACCAATGCCAGAAATTCTGTAAGAAAAAATCGAAATGCAAAAATTTACAAAAAAATCCGATTGATTTCTGACCGGTATCGTAAAAAAAATAATTCAGCAGAGAACAAATACTACCTGAGCAGGAAAAGTACGCAGAAGTCTAAAAAAAATGGCCCGAGTAAAAACAAGGGCCGTTTACCAAAACTAACTGCTTATGAGAAAATTGTATTGTCTGTGTTTTAAAAGTATAATTTCAAAATCCATACCAAAGGTAATTACCAATTTGAACGTATAAAAGAGATATTTTGAAATTTAAAAAAACATTCAGAAAACATTATTGAAACATTAATATTTTTTACCGATTGTAAGGAAAGGCTGCTTATTTTATTTTTCCACAAAACAGGATATTTATCTCCTTTAATCCAAAAACCAAAACCCGGAATCTTATTGTTGGGTAAGTTTTTCTGCATTTTCAGCAAACTGAAGTGCATTAATAAACTCCTGCAATTCCCCATTCAGTACATCATCAAGATTATAAACAGTAAGCCCAATGCGGTGGTCAGTCACTCTCCCTTGCGGAAAATTATAGGTTCTGATTTTGGCTGACCTGTCGCCGGTACTCACTAAGCTCTTTCTATGCCGGGCTATTTCATCTTCCTGTTTTCTTACCTGCTCTTCATAAAGTTTGGTACGCAACATCTGCATTGCCTTTTCTCTGTTGGCAAGCTGGCTTCTTTCAGTCTGGCACATAACAACCACACCGGTAGGAATGTGGGTAAGCATTACTTTTGTCTCTACCTTATTTACATTTTGACCTCCGGCACCACCGCTTCGGGCTGTTTCCATTTTTACATCACTTTCCTTTACTTCCACATCCACCTCTTCTGCTTCAGGCATTACGGCCACTGTAGCGGCACTTGTATGCACGCGCCCGCTCGCCTCTGTATCCGGCACACGTTGCACCCGATGCACTCCACTTTCAAACTTCAATGTCCCATACACGTCGTCTCCTTTTACCTCCAACTGTACCTCTTTGTATCCGCCTACCGTACCTTCATTTTCACTCAGTACTGCCGTATGCCATCCTTTTCCTTCACAATATCTCATATACATTCTCAGCAAGTCTCCTGCAAACAATGAGGCCTCATCCCCTCCGGTGCCTGCACGAATCTCCACGATACAATTCTTTTCATCCTGTGGGTCTTTGGGAATCAGCAGATTTCTTATTTCCGACTCAAGGCGTTCTTTTTCCTCATTCAGATGAGGGAGTTCTTCTTTAGCCAGATCACGCATTTCCTCATCATCACTATTCAACACTTCCTTATTGAATACAATATCATCCAGTGTCTTGAGATACTGCTTGCGGGCATTTACAATTTTTTCCAAATCACGATATTCCTTGCTAAGGGTACGATACCGCTTATTGTCATTGACCACTTCAGGATTGGTCAGCGCCACTCCAAGTTCATCAAACCGTGACTGTATAGCTTCGAGTTTATCCAGCATTCAATTTCTATTTGGGCTGCAAAATTAAGGCATCCGCTGTATTGGAGACGACTAAATGAAAACCGAAAATACAATGCCATGGGTAAACTCAATAGATAAATTTATTATTGATCTCGCAACAATCCGATTTAGCAAACATTAAAAGATACTTACCCTCAGTGTTTTTAATTCGGTGAAACCTTCAATATGAAACCTATAGTACTGTTCCAAAACAAAAAGTAATTTTTTTCTTATTCCACCATTGAGTGAAGCAGTCACCTTCCTGCCGGTCAGGCCAGTATTTAATAACTCAGAAAGTACAGAATTGATTTGAATGTCTGCTTCCGGTGTGAAATTAGTTAGTTCATGTACAAAAGCGCCTTCCTGCAAATCAAAATAAGGAGTGACTTCACAAAAATTATTCTTTATCTGAAATCCCAGCAGGGTGGATAACCCTATCGTAAAAATTATTGGGATGTTCGCCGCTTCCAACAGGTTTGCACTATCAAGTTTCAAGAGGGTGCGCTCAACATGGTCATACAAAATTTCATTCTTTTCTTCATGTTTCAGCGACTTCTGCAATAATTCCAATATCAACAGTGCGCTGGTGTGCTTCATCACATCAGAAAAAATACTGGTATAAACCTTGCCCCAGGTTATTTCCTTTATCCTTTGCAGATTTTTCAATGAATTGTGGTAGGCTTCCAACTCCACCATACTCCCCGGCTGATAAAGGTAACCTTTGAACTTCTTACCAGTCCCAAACACACCATTGACTAAGTAAGATTGAAGCCCAAACAACTCAGTGTAAATAGTGACCACGGCACTTGAATCCCGGTACTTTACTTTTTTCAACACAATCCCTTTCGTCTTAGAAATCATTTTTCAAATGTCTTCAATCAAGGAATAGTTACGAAATTTTTTTAGGGAATATACAATTAGAATGAATAATTGTCCGTTATTTGGGGTAATTATACCCATTAATTGATATCCATTACATTATGAAAAAACTATTGCTTGCCATCCTTGTGATGCTATTTGCATCCGGCAGTGTATTTGCCCAACATCCGGTCTTTTTAAGAACCTCAGGCCATTCAGGTACAGGAAGTAACATCGATGTGAAGCATCATCGCTTTGTCTGGAACATTGATCCGACTGCTTCCAAAAGAATATCAGGAAGTGTAACCACGTATTTTGTCACCACACAAAGCGGGGTCAACAAAATCACTTTTGATTTCAACAAAGCTTCCTTTAATAATGCAAGCCTCAACGTAAAATATCACGGTACTACTTGCAGTACTTCTTTTCCAACCTCAGGCAATTTAGATGTAATGACAATTACGCTGCCTGTCACTCTGGGAAACAATGTACTCGATTCTGTAACCATCTTTTATAACGGCGTACCTCCGGCAGTAAACGGGCAGGCGGAAGGTTGTCAGCAAAAGTCTATAGCCGGATACCCCTTGTTCTATACGCTTTCTGAATCTTACGAAGACAAAGACTGGTGGCCATGCAAGGCAGATATGCAGGACAAAATAGACAGCCTCACTTTTATTATCACCACTCCCTCTGCGTACAGACCTGCGGCCAACGGATTATTGGTAAGTGAGGTGACTTCAGGATCTAATAAAATATATACATTCAAACACAAATATCCGATAGCCTCCTACCTGGTAGCTGTTGCCTGTACGCAATACAATGTTTACAATCGTGGTACGGTAAATATCGGAGGCACGAATATGCCCGTAGAATATTACATATCCAAAGGCAGATCACCTACATCCGCTCAATTAAATGCGATGGATTTTTGCAAACAGGAACTTGTAATATTCAGTGACCTGTTTGGAGATTATCCTTTCAAAAATGAAAAATATGGGATGTATGAATTCGGATGGGGTGGTGGAATGGAACATCAGACCTTTTCAGCGATGGGCTGGAGTTCATTCAACTCGGCAACTGTGGTTGCCCATGAACTCATGCATCAATGGTTTGGCGATAAGGTGACGATGGGTACCTGGAACCATCTCTGGTTAGCCGAAGGATTTGCCAGCTACGGCGAAGTATTGGCGGCAGAAAAAATACCGGCGATGGGCATAAACCCGGTGACCCTGCGTGGCAGCTTGAAATCAGCAGCCAATGGCGCAACCGAAAGCACCTATGGGTGCATAATCCCTAATTCCAGCATCACAAATTCCAATACGCTTTGGAGCAGTGTCTATGGAAGTTCTGTATATGACCGGGGTGGAATGGTGGTAAGTATGCTTCGCACTTTGCTGGGAGATACAAAGTTTTTTCAGGCTTGCCGCAATTACCTGAGCGATCCGGTGCTGGCTTATGCTTCTGCAACTACCGACGACCTGAGAGCACACATGGAAGCGGAATGTGGCGGATTTGACCTGACCGGCTTTTTCAATTCTTTTGCCCAGGGCAACGGTTATCCTACCTATTCAGGCAGCAACGCCATCCAATGGCAGGCTGTAGGTACAGACAAAATCAGATTTGGTATTGTAGGGCAAGGTAAGAGCAGTGGCTCCAATGTGAGTTACTACAATGCAGTGATTCCTTTGCGTGTACAGGGAGCCGGCGGTAAGGATACCCTCATCGTACTTTATGATCAGGGTTCGGTGGGTGTATCTGTGGGTGGTAATGGAATCACCTTTGGCAACTCTCCTACCCCGGAAGTCTATTTAGGGTTCACACCGACTACAGTAACCTTTGATCCTTACAATATGAGCCTTGCCACAGGGACAACATTGAAAAGTACAGTGATGGCAGCAGGTATTTCAAACTTCAATGTAAAGACCGTCAATTCAAACAATGTTGCATCACTTACAATAGCCGATTTCGGGAATGTAAGCAGTGTGATTCTTGAACACAGCACAGACGGAAGCCATTTTACAACATCCGGCCCAATGAAAAATAATGGCACTGGTTCCTTCACTTTAAGTGATCTAACCTTTGGTACCACCACCTTCTACCGTGCAAAGGTAACGTTGCAATCAGGGCAAACGTTGTACTCCGATATAGTGAAAGTAGCCGGCGACCTCACTTCTCAGATTAAAATACTATCCAATCCGGCAAAAGACTTATTGAGAGTCACCATGCCGGGCAATGATAAAGCAGTAAATTATTCTATCCTGGATGTTAGTGGAAAAACGCTGCTAAATGGAGAAAAGCCAATCAACGGAAACCTCCTGGAGATCAACATTACCTCCTTACGAGTGGGCACGTATTTACTTCACATACAATCGGGTACAATTAATAAAACGGTACAATTTCTTACGAAATAAATAACTAAACCCGCAATAAAGCGGGTTTTTTTATCGTTTGTTAGCTACAGGAATCCCTTTCTCATGAGAAAACTAATACCTATACTCGCCTTTTTGATGTGGCCATTCATGAATCATGTGTATTCTCAGGCTACTAAAAGTTATCCATTTGCTGTGGGCGGAAACAGCAACTGTGGAGGAACATCCCAAATTCACTTCTATAATTATAATGGAACCACAAATACTCTTTCAAATGCTTCTGGAGGAATGGTAAACGTTTGCATTCCTCAATTGAGGTATGGCGGAACAAATACACAAAGATTTACCAGAAGTCTTGCAACCGTTTCGTTTAATCCAAAGGATCATAAAATTTATTATTTTCTTACTGTTTACACCCCAACAACAATAACCTATGCATGGAGTTGGAATCTTGGATCCTGTCCAACGGTTACGACCCCGAGTCGACTTGCTCCAATTCAACAATTCAACGCAGATATCCTTGGGGTTGCATTCGATAACAATGGAATAGGATATGTTGTAGAATTTACTGGGGTATTACCTACGAGTCCACCAACCTATAAGGCATTACTTAGAACAATTGATTTTGCAACAGGAACATTTGGTGCTGCTGATACACTAGTAATGACAGGGGGTGCTAAAGTTTATCAACAACAAAGTGGAGACGTTGTAATGACTCCCTCCGGTCAAATGTTATTTGTGGTGGACAATAAATTATTTACACCAGATTACAAAAGCTATACTGGAACCGGAAGTAATATTACATGCACATACATTGATACTGTAGTAAACTCAGCAACCGGTTTCTTTGTTGGTCTGTCATACGCAGATGGCGAAATGGTATCAGCATATAGTGGCGGTACATGCCCATTTTTTGAAATGAATATGATAACTGGTGCAACCAGTAATATCACAAAAACAGCTGGAACCTATTCTACTTCAGATATGGCCTCAGTTATTTCCGGTATCGGTGCGGCAAAAAACTTAGTCTCTGTCACTCCCACAGGTACTCCCAATCAATACGATG
>CAYXAL010000027.1:29292-38048 GCA_964463015.1 uncultured Ginsengibacter sp. | reverse complement strand
AATCTGTGTCTCTTCAAATGGCTTTGTTGTGATGACTAATAAATAGCCTTGCTGAAAGGATACTGCATGATTTTTTTGCCAGGTTGGAATCGGGAACCCTGCATCCAGCATCTTTTGAAGACCTTGTTTAAATGCAGGAACTTCCATCAGTGTTTCATAATATTTTCGCAGTTTTTCACCTTCAAAAACTTCTTCATAAAGCGGCACATTATTTTTCCATGCTTCATACATATTCTGCTCGGCAGGTTCAATGGTGTAGGGAAATGAAAAGATGCCGATACTTGTCCACTTGGTGATAATGGTGCTGTTTTTATCACAAATGGTAAACGCCACTCCCTGCAAGTCAGCGCCTAATTTTTTCAATTGTTCAAACAGTATATCTGCCGTTGGATTTAGTTCATCACTGTGTTGCATTGCCATTGTTCTGCTGCGCACTTTTTCCAAAGCAGCTTCAATCTGTGCTTCCCTTGCCTGTGCTTCTGCTTTTTGCAGATCGAGGAAACGGGTATAGGTTTGCTGAAATACTATTCCAAACCGCATCAGTACCGCATTCTCTTCTTCGGTATAAGGAGATCCTGAAAAATTTTCAATATACAAACCGATACTCTCCAGCAATACACCTGAGCCGGCAAGACCGCGGCAATTTTGATAATAAGCTATCGTTTCCTCCGGCACACCGGGTATGAGCTGAAAAAGATCCCGGTAAAATTTATTCTTTTCTTCAAAGGTCAAATGGTATTTGAAAAAATCTTCTCCTTTATTTTTCGCATCCCTGATGCTGTTATTGGGTGGGCAGTCAAACCAGGGAAAGATTACTTCTGAGGGAGCCAGGTGCTCGTCAGCCAGCCAGATATGCAGCACATCATCCCTTGTTTTATAATCAATAAGAAAACCTGTATGTTCAATATGAATTTTCAGGTGAATGAATTGTTCATACACCAGCCGGATCACATCTTTAAGTTCATTACTTTTTTGCATAGCCATCGTACGGCTTCTCACTCTTTCCAATGCCGCTTCTATTTCCAGTTCACGGTTTTGCACCTCCACATCTTTTCTTTTTTCCTCCAGTTCTTCAATGGTTTCTTCCAACAGGATGGCGGTAGTGCGTTTTACCTTTTCGGTGCGGTCCAGCTTGAAAGCAGTAATCTCTAATTCTTTATTGGCATCTTTTAAGGAAGCAATGATGCTGCTTTTCTCTTTGGCAGATAATTGTTCATCCTGCTGAATGAGGTTGAGAATATGTTGGAGATGTGGGTTCATTTTAATTGTTGCTGCTTAATGGATAATTGTGGATTGTTAATGGTGAATGGTTAATTGGATTTCCTTTGTTTGGAGGTTTTGATGATTGAAGTGAGTAATTTTCTAATTTCTGTTATATCATTAAAAACCGATCCGTATTGTTGTTTATCAAGGTAGCCGGATTGATACAAAAGCTCAATCCAATATTCTGTTTCATTCGCTTCTTTTTGAGCTATGGCCAATTTATGAATGAAATCTGATTTGCTTTCTGCTTGTTCTGCTTCCCTAACCATCGCACCTATGGCAGTTCCGCATCGCAGTAGCTGCTTACTAAGAATGAATTCCTTCTTTTCAAATTGCAGAAACTGATACAGTTTGACAATCCTAAGTGCAAAGGCAAAGCTTTTTATTTTTATAACATTCTCCTTCATTCTCTCAAATTATCAATTAACAATTAACCATTCACAATTCACCATTATCAATCATTTCTCCTTTAAAGCTACTACACAAGTTGTCAGGTTGTGCATTTCTAAATTACCGCCGGTTGCCCTTCCCAGTTCTGCATTTGAAAACATGCCTGCCATCGGTACATTCCAAACATTTTTAATGCCTTCCAATTCCTTCGTCATTAATGGACCGAGTGATAATATCCTGCCGGCACAACTGAATACAACCACTGCATCGGCTTCGGGCATTTCTGTTGCTTTTAATTGCTCCACACCTTTCACTACTTTTTCCATCACATCCCAATCGGGTGGAAGTGAAAACCTGACCTTTGAACCCTGCGGCACAGTGCCACTGGTATAATAAGAACGATCATTCCAGTCAACCATCAAACCGGGGCGCATGACCGGATCGCCTTTTTCTCTTTGTAATTGCAAAGGGAAATTGGCAGCGAGTTCTATCAGCAGGTTTTGATTTTCGGGAGTTACATTTTCAATACCGCCATATTTCACCGTAAGATCCAATACCGGCATATCATCCACCATATACACATGGTTGCCTTCACTTTTTGTAACTGTTCGTACAGTACCCACCGCTTTCCAGCCACAGGTAGCAATGCCTTTTATTTCAATTTTATTTTCATTCAGCGCTATGCAAACAATTGCCTTACCGGCATCTTTGCCATTGGTAAAAACATAATTATCGGTAAACTCATAATCATCACCGGCGCCTCCACCAAATACATTGATATCTTTCCCGGCAATATCTGTAAGCCCTTTCAAAATTTCTTCTCCATCGGTTGTATAATCACTGAGCCCGATAAAGAATGCCGGGTTTGCAAATTTTTCTTTTGCATTCATCGCCATTTCTTTTGCCACTTCACGATAATTGGGTTCAGTGAATTCATGAAAATAAATTTGAAAATCATCTTTATTCATATCAAGCAATAAAATAGCGGCAGTACCTTTCTCCGTAACCTCGCTGGTAAACTCGCCATTGGTGGTGCAGCCAAAAACACTTATTCCTGCTGCATCTAACAGGTTTGTAATAGCTACCCTGTCCAATTTTTTGGAAACAAAACAAATGGCAAGTGTTGGTTTAAAATCGTTGCTGATGGTTGCATCTAAAGCTGATTTGATTTCTTCGGTTGATTTGCCTTTGATGGATTTTGCGAACATGTATTTAATTGTTAATTGTGAATGGTGAATGATTAATTGGATTTCCTTTGTTTGGAGGTTTTGATGATTGAAGTGAGTAATTTTCTAATTTCTGTTATATCATTATAAACCGATTCGTATTGTTGTTTATCAAGGTAATCGGATTGGTACAATAGCTCAATCCAATATTCGGTTTCATTGGCTTCTTTTTGAGCTATGGCTAATTTATGAATGAAATCTTGTTTGCTTTCGGCTTGTTCAGATTCCCTAATCATTGCACCAATAGAAGTTCCGCATCGCAATAACTGCTTGCTGAGGACAAACTCCTTCTTTTCAACTTTCAGATACTGATAAAGTTTGACAATCCTAAGTGCAAAAGCAAAGCTTTTTATTTTTATAACATTCTCCTTCATTCTCTCTAATTAACAATCTTGTTCTCCTTCATTCACCATTCACAATTAACAATTCACAACTAATTCTTCTCTTTCAACGCCACCCAGCTCACCGTGGTTCCATGAAACTCACACCGGTGTTCATCCAATTTTCCAAATTCGCCGAGAGAGAAAAAGCCAACCATTGGTTTTTTCCAGGTTGCAGCAAGCCCTTCTATTTCGGTTGAAATCATTGGCCCAAAAGAACCCAATCTGCCGATACATGAAAATACAATCATGGCGTCAGCATCAGGCATTGCATTTTCTTTTACTGTAATGGTGCTATTAACGACAGTATCTATGGCATCAAAATCCGGAGGCAATGAAAAACGAAAACTTTCCCCTTCTTTCACATCACCGCCTACCATGATTGATTTTTCAGCAGGGTTCATTAACAATAATGGCCGCATTAAAATACTTCCTGAATCCCTTTCAAACTGTAAAGGATAACCGAGGTCGGAAGGAATTAATCCCTTCTGTTTATAGTCTGTTGCTATTTCTTTCCCCAAAAATCTTTGAATGACATCCATGGCAGGTTCGTTGTCAATGGTAAAAATCCAGGGACCTTCACTCTTCGTTATTTTTTTTGTAGTTCCTACCGGTTTCCATCCTGATACTGCCAATCCATTTATAGCTACTTTGTCCTGGTCAATCACCAATGCTAAAATCCCTTTGGTACAAGATGTATTGTTTGTAAAGATGATACCTGAAAAATCTGCAGGGTCGCCAGCTACACCACCCATGATGACTGTTTCTTTACCGGCAGCATCTGTCAGTCCTTTAATGATTTCTTCGCCTGACATCCTGAAGTCAGCAGATGAAATAATGAAGCCGGGATTTTTAAATGCCTGCACACCTGCTTCACCTACCAGATAGGCTGCATCATACACGGATCCGGCAGCTTCATTATCTTTTAATACTATCCGGAAAAAATCAGTAGAAATATCCAATAACAAAACAACAATATCATCCGGCACCATTCCTTGCTCTGTAAATTTCTGAGAGGTACTTACACCGAAGACAGCAATGCCATCTTCATTAAAAAGAGTGCATAATGGCGCAGCATTTTCAAGATTGGTGATGAGGATAATAGCCAATGTAGCCTTGAAGCCGGCGCTTTTGATTTCTTCCAATTTATTTTTTATTTCATCGGGTGTTTTTCCCTTGATAGATTTTGATTGCATCTTTCCAAGTAATTTTTGTTATTGATCTCAAGGTGTTTTTAAAATATTTTTCATTCCAGCCATTCAGAGTCATTTCCTATTAATGAACTCAAGTACTTTATTAATCAGTGAAACCCTTTTATTACTGAATGGATGATCTGTTTCCCAAACTTCGTAATCAAAATAATTATGATTGCTTTTTTGCAAAGTCGCCGCCAATTGTTTGTTCTTTGGATTTTCATCTACCATGATAATTTCTTTACCGGATAATGCGTCTGCATCATTGGCGATATTATAAAAGGGAAGATTGGAAATGGCTTCTCTAATCCATTTTTCTGATGTTGAGTTTATAACAAAAGCATTGGGAAAGCGATTTGCTGCAACCTTTACCTGATCAGGCTTAATATTTTTAATAGCATCATAGATGTTAGCAGCTGACAACGCAAACCCTTTTTTTATTTCCGGGATTTCTGCCAATGCTTTCAGACAAACAAAACCACCCATGCTATGGCCAAACAATACAATATTTGTCGTGTCTATTTGTAACGAATCGGAATATTTTTTACAAAATGAAACTACATTCTTTACATCCTGTACACAATTTTCAAGACTGAAATCACCTTCACTTCCCCAGGAACCCCGATAGTCAAAATAAATCGCATTCCATTCTCTTTCCCGTACTACCTGCGCCAGGTCAAGGTTCCGTTCATTGCCCGGAAAACCGTGTAATACTAAAAGTGTAGGATGTTTCCCTTTTCCATTGGCCGAATAAATAAAGCCTGCAATGTTTACTCCACCTGATGGAATGATTAATTCTGTCATGGAAGCCGGCGATGCCTTGTCCCAGTTGATATCATGCAAAACGATGGAATCATTTGTTTGTGCAAACAATGCAATTGCAGCAAACAAAAAGCAGATAAGGAGTAGATGAATCCTGAGAATTGTTTTCATTTTTTGATTTTTATTTATAAATAAATGTTGAATTGTTAATTGATTCTCTGCATTCATAACTCATAATTAATAATTGATAATTAAAAATTCTTCATTCACAATTCACCATTTGTCTTCTCTCTCAACACCACCACACAACAAGTATTGTTATGAAATTCATGCTTCCCTCTCCTGGATTTTCCAAATTCACCATAACAGAAAAACCCGATGAAGGGTGCATTCCACACTTTCATTACTCGCTCTATTTCTTCGCTGGTCATTACACCAAATGATAAATACCGGCTGATGCAGGAAAACATAATCACAGCATCTGCGTTTTTATGTGTATCATCTTTTAAATCCGTACATTCATTAACGACGGTATCAATCACATCAAAATCGGGCGGAAGGGAGAAACGGACTTTTGCACCTTGCGGCACGGTGCCGGCACAAATCAGGGAACGATCTTCTTTGTTGCCCAGCATAGCTGTACGCATCACAGGTGGAGCATCTTCTCTTTCTAATTGCAAAGGATAGTATGCACCGAGGCTAACAACCATGTTTCCACCGATTTCACTATCCAGGTTTAATCCCAGATATTTTACTACCAAATCCAGTGCAGGCTGGTCATTAATTGTATAAACAACATTTCCTTCACTTCGTGTAACTGTCTTAGTTATTCCAATCGGCTTCCAGCCACAGGTAGCTATTCCTGTAATATCAATTTTATCCTGGTCAATAATGATGGCAACCAAACCCCGGGTGCTGCTTTTGCGATATGTAAAAACAACAGGCTCACGCAAAGTGAGGTCATCACCAGCCATACCACCAAAAACAGTAGGCTCACCGCCAAAACCATCTTCAATACCTTTTACAATTTGTTCGCCATCGGTTTGTAACCAACCGGAAGAAATGATGAAGGCAGGATTGGTAAATATATTTTTCCCCTCTTCTCCGAATTGTTTTGCAGCCTCATAAGCAGAACTACCGCCGGTATCCAAAAATGCAATTTCAAAATATGCAGGATTTATATCCAACAACATAATGGCAATGCCACCTTCACTTATTTCAGGGCTGATGAATTCACCTGCTGTTGTTGAACCGAAAATGCGGATATCTTCTCTATGCAGCATTTCACAAATAGCTTCCCTGTCTTGTTTGATGGAAATAAAAACTATAGCCAGCGTAGGTTTGAAATCGTTTCCTAAACATTGCTGTAATGCTGATTGGATTTCTTCCGTAGATTTTCCTTTAATTGATTTTGCCTGCATGATTGATTATTCTATTGTTCCGAAAATAATGGTGACACCGCCTGTGGCAAAATTGGATAAATCTGCCGCCATAGCTTTTCCTTCGGGAGAAGCTAAGGCTTGCTGCATTTCAGCGGGGTTTTCAAAATACAATTCTGCCATGCGATAGTATTCAGGTGCAGAGCCGTCTGGGTTGGGCAAAAATTTTGTGTATTCTGCTTTCGCAATACCAGAAGTTTTGGACACCAGCGGTAAATGTGTTTCCGCATAATATTTTTCAAAGGCGTCTGTGTCTTTGGGATGCCCGTATAAAACTGTTGCTGTTATCATATATGTTGTTTTTTGTTTTTATTTATTGACAAATGACTCCCTGATATTTTCCGTAAAAAACCCAAGTGTTACTGCAAGAAATATCATTACAAATTCCAAAAAATATTCTTTGAATCTCTTTTTTTCAACGTGTGGGTGATGATGGACTTCCATGTTGTTTGAATTTATACATTGTTTAAATGATATTCCTTATTGATAATTTGCAGGAGCGAAGCCGCCGCTTTTTTTTGTTCCTGCAAGATGCCAGCTTCGCCGATAAAAGTGGATTTGCGTTCGTGCAAATAAAATATCAGCAAGTTAATCTTGTCCGGATCATGATTCCTTAACTGTGGATTGCCCGTTGGTTTTATGAGATTTGAAAACATGGAAGCAGAAGTATCTGCTGAAAAATCTGAACTACCTGTTTTAACCATTGTATTAAATACAGAAGCGTCAAAAAGATTTCCGAGCAAAGGATACGAGAGGTCGGCTTCATGTATGTCAACAGGCGTCAGTGCTTCATAACTACCAATAATTTTTTCAAATTTTATTAAACCCTCAATTACTTTCCTATTGGTTATCAGCCTTAGATTTCCTGAATGTTCTAACTCAGTTATGGTAGTGTTCGTTGGTTCAAATATTCTTACTCTTGTTGAGCTTCTTGCTAGATAATAAAGACTGCCACCATTGGAAACAGGCTGTGGTTGTTTCAACATGTAGATCAATGAATCTAATTGATTGATGCGAAAAAATAAAACAGGCATAAAATCATGGATAGCTGATGTATCTGCAATCAGATCTTTTTTTATGTTGATAACATATTCTTTTCCTTTAGACCTGTCACTTAATTTTTCCCGGATATTCTCCGTAATAAAACCAAGAAACACAGCAAGAAATATCATTACAAATTCCAGAAAATATTCTTTGAATTTCTTTTCTTTTATCTGTGGGTGATGATGTACTTCCATATTTTGTTATTTAAGATGATATTCTTTTTGCAAAAACTCAATTAATAATGCACCTGTCTGTTTCATTTTTTCATCCGCATCAAGCACTCCTTTCTTTGTCCCATGCATATATACTGCAAAAACTGAGAGTTCCTGCAACAATTCAGTATTGGTTGTGCGTAAGGGCGGATTGCCATTTACTCTTTTTATTTCATTGCCGATGCTTTCCGAACCGATAAAAATTTCAGGATTAAATATTTTTGCCGCTACAATCTTATATTGAGTGAATTCTGTTTCATTTATTGACTCCAGCAAACGCACCAACGGAATAGCGTTATAGTATTCCATGATTTTATTGGAAGCACTGATATTTTTAATTAGTCTGAAATTGCCTGAATTTTTTAACTGTTCAAAAGTTTTATCGTTGATGGCTAAAGGCTGCAACCGCGGCGACAATCTTGCGAGATAATATAGTTCTCCTGTATTTTTTGAAAGTATTGACGGATCATTCAAAATAATTATCATGCTATCCATCATTGAAATACCCGATTGTACAGATGAAATATTTTGCGATAAAAGCTGCTGGTCAACTTTCAAGTCTTCAACGAGTGATTGTATATATTCTTTTTCTTTTGCGTTATCTCTAAGATGCTCACGAATATTCTCCGCAATAAAACCAAGTGTTACCGCAAGAAATATCATTACAAATTCCAAAAAATATTCTTTGAAACCTTTTTTTTCTACGTGTGGATGATGATGGACTTCCATAATTTTTATTTTTTTAAATGTTTATTCCAATTACTAATTCTATTGCACAAATGAGTGTAATGATAAACAACAGGGGTATGATAAATTTAAACCAGGTTTTCAAACTAACATTTACCAT
>CAYXAL010000027.1:27839-29192 GCA_964463015.1 uncultured Ginsengibacter sp. | reverse complement strand
TCGCTGATATGGCCTTCATTTAACACAATCGTTACGCCCCTTGCTACACCAACGATGAATGCAACGGAAAGTAAATTTTCAGCGCCCCGTATAAACTCTCTTGTAAAAGTTTTTTCATTAATCCTGGCAATGATGGCCACTAAAATAGATGAACCAAGAAATAATGCAGACATTTCTGCCATCCACCAATCCAAAAACACCACACCACCAATCATGCTCAAAAAAGTGGCGATATAAATAAATAACAACAGTTTTGTTTTTACATCCAGCTTTGGTGTTTCTGCGCCTTCACTCATTTCAATATTATAAGGCGGTGTAACATGGCCATCAATCATCAACACCAGCGATGCTGCAGGATTCTTTTTTATTTTTTTGGCATATCTTAAAATATATATTATCAATACAACCGTAAGAATGGCCCATACAATTAATCGCTCTGCCAATCCATCCATCCAGTTAATACCCGATGCATTGGAAGCGATAATTACCTGGAAGGGATTGGTAAATCCTGAAACAGTTCCAAGCATTGTTCCACCAAAAATGATCCCAAAAGGAACCAGTAAATCATAACCTGCACTCAGAAATAATGGCACAAGTACCGGGTAAAAAACCAATGCTTCTTCACCCATACCATAACTTCCGGCGAGGAAGGAAAATATTCCGGTGAGCAATGCAATCAACAAAGGCTCCCGGCCTTTCATCGTATGGCCTAACCATGTAATGCCTTTTGTCATGGCGCCGGTTTCGTTGAACACAAACATAAACCCACCGATGATGAGAATAAATAAAATAATATCTATGCTGTCATAAATGCCTTTTATCGGCGCTTCCAAAATGGCGATAAAGCCCTGCGGATTTCTTTCCTGATGGCTGAATGTGCCCGGGATGGAAACCGGCTTACGGATATCCCCTTGAATAAATTTTTGAATGTTGATATGGATACCAAGACTGTCCACAGTTTTTTGAGTAAGTGGTAAGTTGACCGTACTTGTACCGGCTTCAACAACAAAAGCGTTTCCGTTTTTTGAAAGTTTTGCATATTCGCCTGCAGGCACTATCCATGTACAGATAGCAGCAAGAACGATAACGATCATCAGGATCGGAATTGGCCCGGGGAGAGATATTTTTTTTGACATGAAATTATCTATAAAACTTTTTGTGCTGATATTTTTCTCTATTATTCATGTTCAAGCCCTTCGGGCTTGGTGGTTCCATTTCTTCTACCTTAGCCTTTATTCATATTCAAGCCCTTCGGGCTTAGATTTTCCCTTCTTTTGTCACACTTCTTATTCATGTTCAAGCCCTTCGGGCTTGATGGTTTCTTTTCTGTTATCCTATCCTTTTATTCATGTT
>CAYXAL010000027.1:0-27739 GCA_964463015.1 uncultured Ginsengibacter sp. | reverse complement strand
GTGGTTTCTTTTCTGTTATCCTATCCTTTTATTCATGTTTAAGCCCTTCGGGCTTGATGGTTTCTTTTCTGTTATCCTATCCTTTTATTCATGTTTAAGCCCTTCGGGCTTAGTGGTTTCTTTTCTGTTATCCTATCCTTTTATTCATGTTTAAGCCCTTCGGGCTTTGATGTTCCCTTCTTTTGTCACACTTCTTTATTCATGTCCAAGCCCTTCGGGCTTAGTGGTTTCTTTTCTACTACCTTATCCTTTATTCATTTTTAAGCCCTTCGGGCTTTGATGTTCCCTTCTTTTGTCACGCTTCTTTATTCATGTCTAAACCCTCCCTTTAATCCCGAAGGGATTTAATATGAATAAAAGAAATGCCAACAACACTACGCTATCAAATCAACCACGAAGTGGTTGAATATCACTACAACAAACTCTTTTATTCTTATCCAAACCCTCCCTTTAATCCCGAAGGGATTTAATATGAATAAAAGAAGTGCCGACAAATCAGCGCTATCAACACAACCACGAAGTGGTTGAACTTCGCTACAACAAATATTTTTCATCAAACTCAATTCCGTTTTCAATTAATAGTTCTTTATACTCCTCTAAAAATGTTTTCTTCCTGTGATGCTCTTCCTGGTTCTTGACATAATTAATAAGATTATCTTTTGCTCCGATGGAATAAGTAAAAGCCCCATATCCATCCTGCCATCCATTGAATTTCGGGAACATTACTTCCGATTTAATATAATCACTGCTCGCGAGTTTTATATCTTTTATCAAATCTGCCAATGCAATTGACGGATGTAAGTGGGTTACAATATGTATATGGTCTTCCACTCCGCCGATTTGATATAAATGACATTTTTTATTTTGAAGAATCCCGGTAATATATTTGAACAATGCATCTCTATTTCGTTTTTCAAGTGTTGGACTCCGATGCTTTGTTCCGAAAACTATCTGATATAGTATTTGTGTATAGGTACTCATAACTGTTTATTTTTTTGATTTTTTATTCATATTCAAGCCCTTCGGGCTTGGTGGTTCCCTTTCTACTTTCTTATCCTTTATTCATATTTAAGCCCTTCGGGCTTTGATGTTTCTTTCTATTATCACACTTCTCTTATTCATGTTCAATCCCTTCGGACTTTTTTGTTTCTTATTGCTACCTAATCCTTTTATTCTTATCCAAACTCTCCCTTTAATCCCGAAGGGATTTAATATGAATAAAAGAAGTACCAACAATACACATCTATCAACACAACCACGAAGTGGTTGAACTTCGCTACAACAAGCTCTTTTATTCATGTCCAAACTCTCCCTTTAATCCCGAAGGGATTTAATATGAATAAAAGAAGTACTGGCAAAACAACCCTATCAACACAACCACGAAGTGGTTGAATATCGCTAAAACAAATTTATTTTCTCTTGTTCAAACCCTTCAGTCTTTTTTGTTTCCTTCCGCTACGCTATTCCATTCACCATTCACAATTACTTCTTCTCTTTCAACGCCACCCAACTACAGGTAGTGGAATGGAATTCATGTTTGCCATCAATGGCTCTTCCAAATTCGCCATAGGTATAAAAACCTGCCATTGGTGCATGCCATACTGTAGCAAGCTCATTATTTTCCTGTTGTGTCATTGGGCCTAATGTGCTAAGGCGGCTGGCGCAGGAAAAAATCAAAACGGCATCAGCATCTGTTCCTGCTGCTGATTTTATTTCATTGGCTTTATCAATAATAGTTTCTACAATATCAAAATCAGGTGGAGTGGAAAAGCGAAATGTTGTTCCTTGTTGCACATTGGTCTCTAATATCAATGCATTTTCTTCTTTATTATAACCTATTGGGTTGCACATCATTGGCTCCCGGTTTTCTCTTGCGATCTGCAATGGATAATACATACCTATGGAATCAAAAAATTGTAACTGATCTTCTACTGAATCGTAATCATGCCCTAAAAAACGCAGATACATTTGCAGGGCGGGTTTACTATCAATTTCATACAACAGGTTGCCTTTGATTTTTGTAATTGTTCTTGATACACCAATAGGTTTCCAGCCTGACAAGGCCACACCATGCATGGCAATTTTTTCTTCATTAAATACCAAAGCGGCCACTCCATAATCTGTAACTTTTTCATTGGTAAAAATATAAGTGCCACTAAACGTCATATCATCACCCGCCATGCCACCGAAAATATTCACCTGCGTTCCCAATACTTTCTCCATACTGCGGACAAGTATTTCACCATCCAGCATCACTCCTTTTTCACTGAGAGATGTGCTGAGCAGAATTAAAGCCGGCTTATCAAATTGTTGTAAAGAAGCCTGTGCAATTTTTTTGGCTGTCTCCTGTAATGTTTGTTCGCCAATAGCTTCAAACAGGATGCGGTAATCTTCTTTACGTATGTCAATAAGCATAATGATAATTGCACCTTCGCTTTGATGACCGTCTTTAAATTCTTGGCTGGAGGTAGCGCCGATTACATCAATGTTTTCTCTATTCAATATTTCAAGTACAGCTTCCCTATCTTGTTTAAAAGAAATAAAAATTATGGCTAAGGTAGGTTTGAAAGCTTCAGTCTTACATTGCTGTAATGCTGATTGGATTTCTGGCCCGGATTTTCCGCTGATTGATTTTGCCTGCATTGTAATTTTTATTTCAACAACCCAAGTTGTTTCATGAATTCATAATTATCAAAGAAATCCTGCTCTTCTGCAATCTTGCCACCACGCATCTTTACCAATGTAACGCCTTCCACACTTACATCTTTTCCTGTTGCCGGAATGCCGAAGAAGTTTCCGGTATGCTTGCCTTCAAAACGCCAATGCTTCACCAATTTATCGCCCTGACCAAACACGTCAATGATGGTGAATTTGATATTGGAAAAACCAGTCAGGTAATTGGCATAATATGCCCTGGCACTGTCAATACCTACAATATCAGGATGCGCATGCATCACTACGTCTTTTGTAAAATTGGAATCGTTGAATAAATCCAATTTGCCATGATTGATAATTTCATCCCAGGTATGTGTGTACATTTTAATATTGGCTGCTATGGAATCTGTTGCAGGCGATTGCACATTACCATTAGAACTGCAGGAAGTAATCAGGCTTGCAAAAGCAATCACTGAAAATAGTATGAGTGCTGATAGTCGTTTCATTGTTGTTGATTTTAATGAATAATTATTGATTGATTTGAGTACCGTTACATCTAATAAAGGCTTCATTTTATTCTTTGAATAAGTGAATCTTCTTTCGGTGCTTTAAGTTTAATTACAGTATCTAACAATTCATTAGGGACAGTAGTAGATAAAATGTACTGTTTCAGCTTCCATTCATTCTCTTGTTTCACCAATACACCGGAGCCTCGACAGATTTTCATTTGTGTATTCAGCAATTCATCAAACCAGGCGATGGTGCCGGTACTGTCAAAATAGATATGCCTTCCGAGTGAAGTAAAATTCCATGCCCTGCCTTTGTCAAATATGGGTTTTGCCCATTCCATAAATTCTTTTTTGTTCCATCTTTCGGCAGCATCCGTTCCAGTGAAAATGGCATCATCCGCATAAAAGTTAAAATAGGTACTGAAGTCTGCCCTGGCTGCTGCCCGGTTAAAGGAATCCAATGTGGCATTGATTTGCACTTTATACCGGTCATTATCAAGTGTCTGAGATAATTTGCGGGTTTGATCTGAGTTGCAGGAGAAAAGTGAATAGGTAGAAACCAAAGCTAAAAGCAGCAGAAACCTACTCAGTCCATTCATTCTTATTAATTTATTATGTAATGTATAAAATAAATTCTGTCCATAAATATTTTTACTGAAGTTTATTTCTTATCTGCCACAAATTGATTGTTCTCCACGTCTTTTAAAAACGCCACCAGATGAGTAAAATAATTTTGCTGATCATCATACATACTTAAATGGCTTCCATCAGGACATAAATATGTTCTGCTGTTTGGGATTAGTTTTCCTTCCCTCTTCATATCTTCAGGATTCATTTCATCATACATGCCTCCAATAACCAAAGTGGGCACTTTAATATTTGGAAGCCTGTCCCACATTTCCCAGTTTTTGAAATTACCGGTTACATGAAATTCATCCACTCCCTGCATTTGAATATAAATGGAATGATTGGCTTTTTTAAAAGCCAGCAATATCGGAGCCGGCCAGTTTTCCACGGGCAAGCGGCAGAGAACCTGTGTGTATAATTTATTCATCAATAGATTCTGATATTCCGGTGAGTCATACATTTTCAATTTATCCAATGAATCAAGTGTTTTAATTTCTGCAGCAGATAAATATTTAGTTTTTAAACCTGCAGTATAGCTCACATAACTTTTTATTCCTGCAGTCATATTGGACAATACAGCCGCTTTTACATGGCTTTGATATTTTTGTAAATATTCCATTGCAAGCATGCTTCCCCAGGAATGTCCAAGTAAATAAAATTGATCGAGCCCAAGTCCTTTTCTTACCTGTTCCACTTCTTCTACATATCGTGAAAGATTCCAAAGAGATGTATCAGTTGGCGCATCTGAGTTACCGCAGCCCAGTTGATCATAATAATAAAATTCAATTCCTTCTTTTGGTAAAAAATCTTCAAAACATTCAAAATAATCGTGTGAAAATCCGGGGCCTCCATGCAGTAATAAAACTTTTATTTTTCCATCACCTACTTTTTTTGACCAAACATTGTACTTCCCGTCAACCAAAATAAATTTGGTGCCTCCGGTTTTGATAGAATTTGTTTGTGTAGAATCCGGAGTGATTGCTGTTTCATTATTTTTTACAGGCTGGTTGCATGCATACGCAATGAGCACACAGCAAATGAAATAGATTGTTTTTTTCATTGAATAATTGTTTTTGAGTTTTGTATTTTTAAATGATTTTCCAATCGTCTTAATAATTTCAATTAACCTTGGTGGAATAATCAGTTACCACTGCCCCATAGCCTGATTATTTTTTTCTTATGCTGGAAATATGGTATCAAGGTTTTGCACCATTGAATATTTCCCATTTTATAATTTGTATTTATTTATTCCACTTTCAATGGAATCAATTTTTTATACCTCATTCGTTTTAATATCAGTGAAAAAATAATGATAAATAATATTCCGATAATACCTTCTGCCGAAAGCATATACCTGCTGTTAAATTTATCATGCATCCAGCCGTCAAACGAAGTCATATACACCACCGGCAAATTTCCCAAAGAGGCTAGCAAAGAATATTTTGTTGCTGCATTCTTTTTACCAATTACAAAAAAGATGATGGCGGTAAAGGCAGCATACATCAAACCCGTAGTGAATGCATACATTAGTACTCCGGAAATATATACTACCGGCGAATAGGGCATTGCAGCTATTAACATCGGAACTATTGCACTAACGGCTCCGCCACCTAAAAAGGCCAACCAAACACCCCACCGGTCTGCAATAAAGCCGCCGGCCACACATCCTACTGCACTTACACCGCCGCTTATCAAACCTGTAACGAGTACTACCGTATCCGCCCCTGTTTTCCAATCTTTGGCAACAGCCGACCATAAGTTGGACATAGCCCCGCTACCAATAGGCGTCATAATCAGGATAATTACAAACAATGCGACAGGCAATTTTATCAGCGCAAAAATTTCTTTACCCATTAACTTCAATTCCTGTACTATTGTTTTTTCTTTAGTGTGTGAAATGTCTTTGATTAAAAAGATAACCACTGCAAATAATAAAGAAGCGATACTCAATGCAATGCCTGCTAAAGCGATATTATAATGAGTAGCAAGCCACAAACCTGCACCACCGCCAATTCCCACACCTCCCAGTATGCCCGCCTGAAACCAACCCGAAGCTTCACCTTTTCTATTGTCTTTTATACGCATGGCCATAAAACCATTAATTGGTAAATAGGTAAAAGTGCCTGCCACCTGGGATGCAAAAACTATTATTGAAAGAAGTGTCGCCCCTTTTTGTGAAAATGGAATGAAACAAATTAATAATAGTGTTGCAATGCTAACCAATAAGCCTATCCAATACCATTTTCGTAAACTAAGTGAAATATCCACCACAGGCCCCCACAAAAATCGCCACAACATAGCCGAAAGTCCGATGGCAGTTATGCCTGCCGTTAAAGCAACCGGGAATCCTTTTTCTGTAAGTAAATACGGCAATGTTACGGTTACAAACCCCTGGCTGATTCCTGCAGGTATCATCAGGAAAAAAATATAAAATGGTTTGGCGAACTTTTGTTGCTCCATGAGTTATTTATCGGTTCCTTTTATTTTGATTTTCAAACTATGGATGATGTTTTTGCAAACCGGAGTTTGGAATTTTATTTGTCTATTCTATTTTATTTTTTGTCTCCTTTCGCAGGCTTTTGTTTTCACGAAGCAGCTATATTTTCCTGTCTCTTATCAGGTAATTATTTTTTCATTGCCGATACCGGCGGCTGTGGTTGTGGCACAATGTTGCGTATCGGTTTGGTAGATTGTAAATACGCAAACACAGCTCCCAATTCATTGTCAGTCATCTGTCCCACATTCTGCCAGGGCATCGGAGGAAGTAAGTCTCTTCCTTGAGGCGCTCCGTTGTATTTCCCTGATTTAAACACTCTCTTAAATTGGTCAAAAGTCCAGTTCCCAATACCCGATGTAGAATCGGATGTGATGTTTGCCGCGTACGAAATGCCCCAAGGGCCGATAAAGGAAGTAAAAGTGCCACCTGCTACCATAAGTCCTTTGCTTTCTACCTCCTTTCTGTCGATATTCGGATTAGGTACCTGCGAGGGATGGCCGGATAATTCCAGATCCATATTGTCTTCAGGACCGTGTGGCCCCATTTTTTTGGGAGTATGGCAATCATTACAACCACCGATGATCACAAGGTGTTTTCCCCATGCAATCTGGCTTTCAAAGCCTCCATAAGATGTTGCGGTTGTTGGTGTGCCGGTTGAATCGCTTGCGATTGTAGAATTGTCTTTTTGTCCCTCGTTGCATCCTGAACACAGATACAGGAAGCTTAATGAGAGAATTAAAGTGCACATTGAAATTGTTTTCATAATCTTTTAGTTTTAATGATCAGGTAAATGTTTACTTTGTTCTAAATACAATGGTTCAGCGTTTCATTTGCAGAAATAAAAGCAATACCAAGGTCTTTCTTGGCTAACGAGCTATCATATACGATAATAGGTTTGTGTACCGGGGCCTGATTGTTCAGCATCAGAGAGATATCGGATACAGGATAACTTTCATTAGCGATCAGATAGTTCTTTCCGTGAATTCCGTAAGTAGTTGCCGACTGGTAAACGGCCTCTGCCACGTCTCTGACATCGACCATCGAAAACATGGTGTCCGTTGCAAAGAACATTTCTAAAAACGGATTTGCCGCAATTTTGTTCTTAATTGAAAATTGCATCCCGCATGAAGTGGAGTCGCTTCGGTTTGAAAGTGAATTACCCACTACCCAGGTTGGTGAGATGGAAGTAATTTCAAATGGCAACTGCGGATGGTCGTTGATGAATTTTCTTACTTCCAGGTTTGCCAGATATTTAGCCTGTCCGTAAGGATGGTCATTTTCGTTCACGTAAGGATTATCCTGTTCTGTGAAAATATGATCTGCAGAGCAGTTGGCAGGATTTAACGGGAAGGAAGTATTCCAGGAGGCAACAGAAGAAAGCATAACTACCTTTTTCAGATACTCAGCCCTTGAGATAGCTTTCAAACAATTTCGTGTACCCCCTACTGTTGGTTCAATCAATTCTTTTTGCGGGTCCTTTACATCCAATTGAAAGGGAGTGCCTGCATGAATCAGTACATCACAGCCATTGACAAAATATTGCAATCCTTCAAGATCTCTTACATCAAGCGGGAGAATCGTAAGGTTTTGAGCATTTTCAAATGAAAACAGGTGTTCATACTTACTCTTAATCTGAATATTTGTAGAAGATACACGCACCCGATATCCTTCTTCCAGAAATATTTTGGTGATATAACTACCTATAAACCCCGAACCGCCTATGATACCTGCAGTTTGCATGATGCTTATTTTATGAGACTTTTTTTCAATAATTGCATGAGATTATTTTCCAGAGAAAATGGGAGATGCGTATCAATGTTGTGACTCATCTCCCTTTCTTTTCAAGTGCCGAAACAGGATTCAGTGCATTAAATGAACTGCTTCTCCTGGTTATCGGTAATTCCCCGCATGAAATGACTATAAGCCTGATGTGGTTTAATTTTCGTCAGGGTCCGGAAAGTCTCCATAGATATATTCCCTGCCTATTTTCCCGGCTGCATTGAATTCATCAAATATCACCATATATACCTTGTACTCCTTTCCCGTCTTTTTAGATTTTGCAGACCATATCCACCAGGATTGTACAATTTTGGCATTACCTTTTTTGTAATGCAGGTAGTCGGGATACCCCATTTGTGTTTGCTTAATATTGTCGTATTTGTCAAAATCGCTTTTCCACATCTTGACCGCATCTGCAAGAGGTATAAAATCCGGGAGGCCGGATATCCACCATTTGGCAGTATCCGCATAGTATTTTGAAACGGTAGAGAAGTTATTGGCCACATAATCTTTATTGGAATTCATGACCACATCAATGTAGGGATGCTTAATGTAGATTGTTCCGTTTTCTTCCTGCTGGCAAAATGCCGTCAACACAAAGAAGAGTAGCATCGTTGAGAAAAGAATCTTTTTCATTTTAGTCTGTTTTAAATGTATTGTTTATTGAAACCGCAGCCGTGGTTATCTTGGAGAACTTAAATCCTTTCTCCAGGTTACCACAAAAGCTTCCGAAGATTTTTGTGAATCGGTAAACTTTTTAGACCATGCCTTAAAGTCTTCATTGGGAAATGCTTTCTTAAACATTTTGCTCCAGTCTTCATCGGGATTCGACTCAAATGATGCCCACCCTTTCGACAACGGAAATACCACCATCACCTGCGTGCCTTTGCCAAAAGCTCTTGTTTGGATGAGGTAGTAATTTTTTGAGTTGGTCTTTTTGTACATCTCCTTAATTTTCTTAAGGCTGGCGAAAAAGATGTCTTCTTTTCCCTGAGCAACTTCAAGGTAATACACTCCATGCATTTCCGTATTCATCTCTGAAACATCAGAGGGCAAATAACTTTCATCACTCACTTCATAAATTTCACGTTGAGCATCGGCAGAGGCATATTTTGCAACACTCTGATCCCAATCTGCCGAATGATCCTTATCCTGTGCGGCTTTGGTAAGATTGTTGATATCCTGCCAGGAATAGCCGTTTCTATATACAAATGCAAACTTTCCGGTATGTTCTCCGGTTAATCCTTCATACACATCAATCGGATCAGTTCCGTTGTGAAAGGTTTGATTGTGATGGGTAAGCCCTTTTTCAAAGTTGTCGCCCTGTCCCTGAAGAGGCTGCAGGAATACGAAAATGTGTTTGTTTTTTTGATCAGGTTTCGATTGGGCACTGAGAAGCATTGGCAGGCATAGTGCCGCCAGGAATAGAATCTTTTTCATATTTTTAATTTTAGTTTTTTCCTACTCATAAGGCTTTTCGGAAACGCCTCTGCATCTGGTGCTTTGCAGAAGAAATAATCATGTGTTAGTATTCTTATTTTCTTAAAGTCCCAGGTCGGGCAAGCTGTTTAATTTAGTTTACGCCTGTATTCATCTAGTCCGATAATCTTTCCGTCTTTCATTTTGAGGTCGTTGATTACATCTACAGAGTCTTTCTTTCCGTTTACATCCTCATTATACTGTCTGTACCAGAGAGTGACGTACTCATCTTTCTTGTCTTTTGAAATTACCGATTCCCAATCCTGCATTTTTACGCTTACACTCTTTGTTGTTTTATTGGGTGAAATCATTGCTTTCAAGGTATCTTTTGAAACCTTCTTATCAAATCCGTCAAATTGCACCTGTACTGAATCGGCAAAGTATTTCAGCGATTCATCAATGTTTCTGTTTTCCCATGCTTTGAGTGCGGATAGTGCGTTAAACGTGTTTTGCTGGCTTCCCTCTGTCCAATTGTCCGGATGTTCTATCGTATAGGGATAATCCATCTTCTGGGTAGTTGAAACAGCAGGAGTGCTTGTAGTGGTATCACTGCCTGCTTCTGTTTTTGTGGTGCCTTTGTTATTACAGGAGAGGAGGGCTACCGTTAAAACCAACAGCAATAAGAATTGTTTTGATACTTTTTTCATTGTTTTGTTTTTTAGATTTTCCTACTCGTAAGGCTTTTCGGAAACGCCTCTGCATGCATCATCTGTGCAGATCAGGGTTTATTTATATTAAGGGCAAGTAAGTTGCGTTCAATTATTTTCCGGGAGTACGATAGGCAACGGAAATATCTTTTGCCTTATCGATTTCTTCCGGCCCTATCAATACGGTTGTTGAGATAGTAACCAATCCTGAAGAGTTGATCGCCAGCACAATGGCAGCTGCTGTAGCCGTATCCGGCAATGTGCATATTGCATATACGTCGTATTTGCCAAAGGCAAAATAGAAAGACTCCAATTTGCCGCCGAGGTCTTTTACCATTTTGTCAATAGCGCGTTTTCTGCCGGTACCACCGGATTTTAGTAACCCTTTTACGCCGTCTGCGGTGTAAGCAGCTTTAATTAAATACTTTGTCATTTTTTAATTTTTTATTTTTTTTACTCGTAAGGCTTTAGGCCAAATGTATCCGCAATAAATGCCTGTGCGGATCAAGCCCACCTGTTTAAAGTGGCGTTTGGTTTTTCTGAAATTTTATTCTGCCAGTTTATAGAAAGCTATTTTCGGTTTGCCTTCTACGCCTGCACTCATCATTAGTTTTTTCTTTTCCGGAGAAAACAATGCAGCCTTTGCTTTGGACATATCTGTAATGTCAAAAACGAGATGCACCAGGTTGGAATCTTCCAAGCCACGTGCCATTACCACATCTACGAGTCCTTCGCCGGCCCTTTTTGCTGTACCTTCCTGGTCAAATACTTTTAACCAGGCATCAAAATTTTTCACTTTGTGAGATATATCGACCCACTGCTTTTCATGAGAATCCGGATTGTATCTTATTACCCTTAGAAGCTCCTCTGAAGGTTTGCCGATTACTCCGCCTTCTTTCATTTTTTCTTTCAAGGCTGAGCTGTTTGCAAATTCTTTTACTTTTTGCATGTCAGAAATGGTAAAAGCCGTCATGAGATTATTGGGCTTGTCGATTTCCCGCCCCACGACGATGGTTTCCATTCCTGCTGCTTTTCTGCTTACCGAATCGGCATCAAAAACAGGGCGCCATTTTGCATAATCTTTTACCGCATGGGTCAGCAGCAGCACATTGAATGGCTTGGGCTCTGTGGTGGCAGAAGGGTTGGCTGGGGTTGATGCGACTAATGTGTCGGCTGGTGGGGGAGCTGACTCTGTTTTATCAGAGGAGTTGTTACTACATGAAAATAGTGTGGCTGAAAATAATACGAAGGAAATTTCTAACAGCCCGGTGGATAGGTTTTTTTTCATCTTGAATTTGTTTGTTTTATTTAATAGAATTTGAATACTTGGAAATTCATGTAGTTCCGATACTGACAGCCCTATAAATTCGCAGATGTTTTGAAGGAGGAGCGAAACGTTTTATCAGGAATGGATTGATAGGATAAACCTACTACAAAGAATGATGGACAATCAGAACTTAGGACGAAGCCTTTGGTTTTTTGTACGAACAGGGTATCTATTTATCAAAGAGTGTTCGGTTGACAAAAAAAGTTTAACTCCGATAGATTTGTGTTCCGGAAAAATTTTGGATAAGTTACATTAACCTGTAAATACCTTTCATGAATAGGTGAAAAGTTCGTAAGGATGAATCACTGATACTCCAACAGATGGTCAGGCAACTTTGTTCACCTTGAAGTCAAAAGATATCCTTGTTCCATTGACAGATTCTTCGCGCATCTTTCCGCTAAGTTGCCGGGTGAGTAGTGAAATCAATTGTGAACCAAAGCCTGTACCTTTTGTGTGGCCTGCCTTTCCAATGCCGTCATCCGAAACTTCAAGGTGGAGCACATTGTTGGTATGTTTTTCAAGTTTGATGCGTACATGGCCGATCTGCCCGGGAGGAAACGCATATTTCAGTGTATTAGTAATCAGTTCATTTACGATAAGCCCTAAGGGTACAGCGGTATCAATGTCCACATGCAATTTTTCCATGGCCAGTTCAATTTTTACCCGATCTTCAGCCCCAAAAGAGTCTAAAATATTTTCACTCAGATTCAGAAAATAATCTTTCATCTCTATGGCTCCCGGATTCTTTCCGGTATATAATTTCTGATGAACAATTCCTATTGAACGCACACGATTCTGACTTTCACGCATGGCATTTTTTGTACTGAGGTCGTCTGCCTGTGCCGATTGAAGGGCCAGCAAACTACTCACTACTTCCAGGTTATTTTTAACACGATGATGGATTTCTTTCAGCAGCAATTCATTTTCTGTATTTTTCGCTGAGAGCAGCCGGCTTCTTTTTACACGTATTCTGTAAGTGAAAATTCCAAAAATGATAAATCCGGCCAGCAATGCAAGAATGCCGCCCCCCAACCATTGGATTTTATCCTGTTCAGTTATTTCTTTTTGTTGTGAGAGAATGGTGGCTTCCTTCTTCCTGGTCTCGTACTGAGCGAGGAGTTCAGACATTCTTTCATTGTTCTTATCCGAAGAAATGCTGTCTCTGATTTTCAATGCCTTTTTTTGAAACTGCAGTGCCGATTTATAGTCACCAAGGTGTTCGTAGATGGTGCTTACATGAAGGTAGTTTTCAGTGAGATTCGAAAGATCGTGAGAGTTCTCCTGCATTTTGACTGTTTGCAATTGATAGGGGAGGGCTGCTTTATAATTTCCCATGAGCAGGTTTACCTCTCCGAGATTTGCAATCGATGCGGCAAGGGCATTGGGATAGTTTGTTTTTTTTGCGATGGCCAGACACGCTGCATATTCTGTAAGGGCTTCTTTATATCGGCCTAATCTTTTTAAAGCGTTTCCCTTGTTATTGATAAAATCAGCGAGAAACATCTCATTAAATTTCAATGATCTCGCCAGATTCAGTGCACTGTCAAAATAATTGTAAGAACCCTGAAACTCGCTGCCGGCCATCTTTACATTTCCTGCCGTGGTGAGCGCGTAAACCATTTCCTCATTCAGATGATTTTCTCTGCAGAGATGGATTGCCTTTTGTGCATAGGTCAACGCTTCTGTAAGTCTTCCCTGGCCTGACAGGTCATCTGAAATCCGTTCATAAGCTCCTGCCATTCCCAATTTGTCATTTAGCGCTTCCATAATAGAGGAAGCCTTCAGATCTGCAGCCAGTGCCTGATCGGGCTCGCCCCGTTTCTTATGCACCCACGATATTTTAAAGAGTGTGGTTGCCTGGCCTCGCTTGTTGCCTTCTGCAACATATCCGGACATTGCTTTGTTAAAGAGGATAGTGGCAGAGTCAAGGTGAAGAAGGTTGGCATGCATTCTTCCCTCCATTTCATAAAATTCAGGCAGCCTTTTTCGATCTCCCGTCTTCTCGGCTAAGGCCACACCACGCCTGGAGAAGTTCAATGCCTTTTCCATATCCGTTCCAAAGGCGAGGTTAGTCAACTGTTTCAGAATATTAAGTTTTTGGGTATCTGATTTGGCTATTGCAAATTCTTTTTCAAGGCTGTCATAAGGATTGATTTGGCAGAGTGCCGGGTTGGATGACAATAGAAGTATCAAAAATAAAATTCTCATGAAATCAATTTTCATGTATCCATAGCTGTTGCAATCGGTGAATCAAAAGGTTTGAATTCTCTGAAGCAGGTTTTCTTTTAAGCCTGCGCTCATCGGTATGGATTTTCCACCAATAATCACATAGCTGTCGCCTACTTCCTCGATCTGTGTGATGTTGATGATATAAGATCTGTGGATTCTCACAAAAATATTCTCCGGAAGTTTTTCTTCTATGGTTTTCAGGGTAATGGAAAGTAAAAACTCTTTTTGGGGGGTGAAGATCCGGCTGTAATTTCTGTCTGCTTCGATATACAATACGTCCCCCAACATGATTTTGATCATTTTGTCCCGGCACTTTACAAAAATACGGTCACTCAGGATCAGTGGTTGTACTTCATGATTTGCCAGAGGAAGGTGTTGTTCAGCATCATTTTCTGCCATCCGACAAACGGCCAGTTCAATGGCTCTTTGGAGGTCTAATGGTTTAAACGGCTTGGATATGAAACCTGCTGGTCGGGTAGCTTTGGCGCGGTTAAATGTGGATTCGTCGCTATTGGCGGTAAGGTAGATCACCGGAACTTTTGATAGGGTATGGATTTGAGTGGCAGTCTCAATTCCATCCAGATTGCCCTTCAGATTAATATCCAATAACACCATGTCCACCTCATTTTCCCGTATATGCTGAATAGCTTCTTCACCCCGGGGCAGGATGCCGGCGACACTATAGCCCAGATCTGACAGCAGCAAGGAAATCTTTGCAGCTATGAGCATCTCGTCTTCTACCACCAATATCTTTATGTGATTTTCCATCTTGAAATAACCATTAAATGATTTTATGCCAGAGAAGGACAGATTTTTGGATTCGTAAAGGTATTGTGATTATTCATTTGTTGTGCTTTGCAGGATACTTTTTCGTTTGGTCCATCTTTTTATTAAATAGAGCAAGCAAACAGCCGCCATAAAGAGGAATGCAGATATGATTTCCTTATAATCCAGACTGCTTAACAGCCACAGAATCGTGGTAATACCAATGACAGGGATAATGAGCCCACCGGGTACCCGGAAAATTTGAGCATCCTTTCCTTTTTCCTTTTTTCTGAGTTTAAGTGTCGCTAAAATAACGGAAAGGTAGATAAGCAAAACAACGGCATTGGCCATGATTGCCAGCTCCTTAAACCCTCCCGAAACAGCAACGATGAACATCAGTAACCCATAAGAAATCACAGCGAGATACGGTGTATGATATTTGGAATGCACCTTACCCAGAAATTTTGGAAACAAGCCGTCGTTAGCTCCTGCAAATAACGAACGGGGTGTGCACATAATGTCGAGTGTCACGTTTCCAAAACAGGAAAGCGCCGCACTGATCAACAGTATCGTGGCCCCCACCGGCCCTATGATATTATTGGCAACAGCAGCGAGCGGAGTTTCTTTGAATTCTATTATTTGTGCACCTAACACTCCCTGTGCAATGGTTTGTATTAAAATATAGAAAATCAAAACGGTGACACCGGCTATAATGATACCAACGGGTACACTTCGTCTGGGATTCTTAATTTCCCCGCTTGCACCCAATACAGTTTCAAAGCCTGCAAATGCAAAAAACAACAGCAATGTCGCATCGGCGAAAGTCTTTACGGAAGGCACTTTCCCAAAATGAAGATTGGCAGAATGAACTTGGCTCAGGCCAAGAATGATGATTCCCAACAGCGGTAGTAGCTTAATGACAGTAACTGTATTTACAAAAAATAAACTCTGTTTGGCTCCAAAAACATTGATACCAATAATAAATACAACCACGCAAAAAATTAATAATATGCGAATCATAGGCTGGTGTAAGGACGGGAATATTCCGGCAAGCGAGTCAACCAGAATATTGATTAATGCTGAGCCACCCAGAATACCCCAACCAAAAAAATACATCCAGTTAATCAGGTATCCGGCCATATTGCCAAAGGCGGCTTCTACATAAGCATAGGAGCCCCCGCTGGTCGTTACACGGCTACCGATCTCTGCATAACAAAGCATGACAGAGGCAAAAAGAATACCGCAAACGATATAGGCAAATATTCCATAAGGGCCAAGCATATCACCCACTACACCGGGCAGGGCGAAAATACCTGCTCCAATAACCCCGCTTATTATGGCGATAACCAGGGCAGGGATTCCGATAACACGGTTAAGTCCTTCATTCGATCCGACTGTGGACATTTTCGTTTTTTGAACAAGTAAGATATTGTTGATAATCTTAATATAGCCTGTACAAATGCGACAAAAATTTCCCGAGGTAAAAAATAATTAATGCTGAAGAAGGTAGTTAATGAATTCCATATCAACATGCACAAGGTTTTGCGGTTTCATTTGCATATACCTGTCGAAGTACCGTGTGAGGTGTGATTGGTCATAGTATCCGTTTTGCTCACACAATTTTTCCCAGGTGAGACCTGGATTTTCACGAATGAAACTGATGAGGCATTTAAACTGATAAATCTTTGCATATTCTTTCGGACTCAGTCCGATATAGATTTTAAAATGCCTTTCTAAACTACGTGATGTGATAAAGCAATAACGTTCAATGTCACGGATTGTAACGCTGCCTTTGCATAAGTGGATATAATTGATAGCATCATTTACCTTAGGCGCAATTTCAAATACAGGCTGCTGCGCCAAAAAAAATTGATTCATGACCTCAATCATCTCTTCATGACTTTGTGAATTATTCAGCCTGGCAATTAATGTGTTGCATTCCTCGCTACCCAGGAGTTCACTCACGGGGATTGAGGTATTGGTAAGAATAGACATATCAATGCCAAATAGCTGATACAGGCCGCATGGATGGACGAACACGAGTAATTGCTTCATCGGGCCTGAAAAATTACCGGTCATGGGAGTGGTAACCTGGCCGGTGAAAGAATAAGGATCTTTAAGAAAAATATTTCCATTCAATCGGGCATCCGACCCTCCTTCAAGGCAAAGGATCATTCCGCTCAATCCCAGTGGTGGTGACACAAAGGGTTCTTCATAACCTTCTGCAACCTCCAGAATCCCGTAAAATGCAATGAAGGGTGCAAGGGATGCGGGCGATGAATAATGAGCGGGCTGCATATTCTGGTAGTTGCAGTTGCGAAGTAAGAGAAAATGTATGGGACTTCACCCGTTTCAGAGATATTTTTATTATGGGTTTCGTTTAATTTATGGGAGCTCTATGATCTGAGGGTGGTGCCTTGAATGGTTCTTTTTAATTTCGCCACATGGCACACAAGAAACTGATAAGATTTGCAGCTATCGCTACCTACCCGAATGTGTTTCAATATCCCGGGAATATGCAGGGCAAATGGTACGGAGTATTCGGAAATAAGAATCCTGTAGTTCTTGAGCTTGCTTGTGGAAAAGGCGAATACACCATTGCACTGGCTGAGAAATACCCTCACAGGAATTTTATCGGAGTGGATCTTAAAGGCAACAGATTGTGGAAAGGCGCAACGTATGCGTTGGAAAATCAACTGAAGAATGCAGTCTTTCTCAGAACACAGATTGAAAAGATTGCAGACTATTTTGAACAGGGAGAAGTAGATGAAATCTGGATTACCTTCCCAGATCCTCAACTTAGATTATCCAGGGCAAAGAAGAGGCTGACCCATCCGCGTTTTTTGAAGGAATATCAAAAAATTCTGAAGAAGAATGGAGATATCCATCTTAAAACAGACTCTCCGGATCTCTATGATTTTACACGGGAAGTAATCCGATGGTACCATCTGCCGGTAGTCTGCGATATTGCTGACATACATGCACACACGAAAATACCGGATGACTTGAAGATTAAAACCTATTATGAAAGCCTTGATATTTCCGGTAGTAATAAAATATTTTACCTTAGATTTTCACTGCCTGAAACATGGAAGGACGATGAAAGTGAATTTTACAGGCACTTGAAAGAAAAGTATGCATCCGATGAAAAGGAATGATTCCAAAAGGACTGAACAGCCCCGTGACCTGCACAGGCAGAATTCTTTTTATGAGGATGTATTTGCTGTAGTAAAGTTGATCCCGAAAGGAAGGGTTACTTCCTATGGTGCAATTGCAAAGTACCTGGGTACGAAGATGTCATCGAGAATGGTAGGCTGGGCACTGAATGGCTCTCATTTCTCTACGGAAAAAATCCCCGCACACAGGGTGGTGAATCGTAATGGAATACTGACCGGAAAGGCTCATTTTGGTACCCCGACCAGAATGCAGGAACTGCTGGAAAAAGAAAAAATCAGCGTAAAGAATGATGTCGTAGTCGATTTTCAAAAATTATTCTGGGATCCTGCGGCAGAGTTGAATATTGAAGATTAATTCAGGTTTAATTTTTGTGGTAACTTTTTTAAACCATTTACTATGGAACCAAAATACAATGAATCGACAGAATTACGCCCCGAAGGTGGACGGGTACTTGATGCGCCTCAGGTGCAGATAGATTTGAATAAATTCATTGCTCAGATCAGGGATGAAAAAACGTGGAAAACAAGTGACAGAAATGCTATCACGGTTTATAAAACTGCCGGTATGCGGATTGTTTTGATTGCACTGCATCAGAATGCGGAGATTGCCACACACAAGGCTGAGGGAGTCATCAGCGTACACGTGTTGGAAGGAGCAATGAATTTTGTAACTGAAAATGGAAAGTCTGAACTGCATGCGGGGAATATCATCACCCTGCACAAAGGAATGCCGCATAGTGTATTCGCACTGGAAAAATCTGTTTTTCTCCTGACGATCGCTACATAAGATTGGTGAGGTCTTAATTTTTTGCTGAAAGGGTTTCTGAGTGACTGGTTTGTTCAAACGGCCTGATTGTTTAACCACAGGAGGCAGATTCTGAAAATTATTCCTCATTCTGAGCAGTATTAGAAAATTTCACAAAGGCATCCCAAAGTTTCGTTACAGGTTTTTCAGGTAGGCGTAGATCTGATCTGCTGAAAATCCCTTTGCCAAAAGAAAGTCTTTTATTTTTCTGTTACGAATGAAAATATTCTTTTCACTTTTCAGGGATTGTCGTTTTTTTTCTGCGAGCTTGAAAAATGTTTTTTCATAATCCTGCACATCAATCACCTGCAATGCTTTTTTGATGCAATAGTCACTTACTTTTCTTGCCTTCAATTCCATAACGATTCGTTGTTTGCCCCACTGTTTCATCCTGAATTTACCGCCTGCAAAATGAATGGCAAAGCGTTCTTCATTGAGGTAGTCTTCACCAATGAGTCTGGAGATTATCTCTTCTACATCCTGAGTGGTGAGCCCAAAGCCAAATAATTTGTCACGCACTTCCTTGTGGCATCGCTCCTGATAGGCGCAGTAATGCTTTATACGTGCCAATGCCTGCGAAGGGGTCAACTTTTCCATCACAGAAAAATAATAAAAAAACCTATAAGGCTTATAAAACCTTATAGGTTGGAAAAATTAAAGTTACGAACGGCGTTTTTTACCTTACCAATTTCAGTTCGTTAATGATGTTCTTTGCTCCGCCCAATTTGTCGATGCACCACAGCACATAGCGTATGTCCACACAAATGGTTCTGTTCAGGTCTTTATCAAACTGAATCTTGTGGCTCAGCGCTTCATAGTTTCCGTCAAAAGCAAGACCAATCAGATTGCCATAACCATCCATCACCGGCGAACCGGAATTTCCACCTGTAATGTCGTTTGTGGTAATAAAATTAATCTGAAGCGCATTGTGCTTCTTGTCTATGTATTGGCCAAAGTCTCTTTTATTCAGAAGCTCAATTTCCCTGGAAGGAAGGTCAAATTCATAATCACCCGGAATGTACTTCTGCAGGATACCGTCGCTGGTGGTGTAGTAGTTGTATTCAATTCCATCCTTGGGACTGTAGCTTTTTACATTGCCATAGCTTACCCGCATACTGAAATTTGCATCCGGATACATCTTCTTTGCCTTTGCCGGATCCATTTGCATAATTCCTTTCAGGTACAACCTGCCCAACTCTTCATTTTTTGTAGTGAAGTCTCTGTAAGCTGTCGCATACTTCCCGGTATAATTGCTGACAAAGGCAGAAGCATACGCATAGGCAGGATCGTTTTGCAAAGTCACTGCATCCGGGTTTTTGACAAAGGCATCCCACTTGTCATTGTTCATAATGAGGCTATTGGCAAATACGTCTTCCGCCCATTTCTGATAGGTAGCCAGGTCGTTGAGAGATCCGTATTTCTCTTTGAGTCCCTGATAAAATGCAGTAGGTTGCTGGCTCTTGTCCACATCCGTATAATACATCATTGCCGTCCGGGCCATGATTTCTTTGTCGCTTGGGATGTCTTCTTTTTTCAGAAAATTTTCTCTTGCCTTAGCCAACCCTGAAATCGCCTTATCCACATCACCCTGTGTCTCATTGGTCTTTACCAATGCTCTTTCCAATGAGGAGAAGTTAGAGGCAAAGGAAGCCAATGGAGAGCCCAGGATTCCTTCTGTGAGATACACTCTTTCTTTGGCATAAGGCGTCCATGATTCATAATTTTTTCTGTAATCGCTGATAATATTTTCAAACTCAGGTTTGCCCTTCGCCCAATTTTCAAATTTCTTTTCAAAGGATTCTTTGTTGTCATATACATGGTATTTTTCCAGTTGCTCTGTTTCTCCTTTGTAGAATTTATAGTAGTTGGCGATACTTGAATAACTGTCTGCAAGTTTAAGTTTTACTGCCGGGTCTTTTACCATACGGACATGCATTGCCTTTAGCCTTACATCTCTTAGATCAACAAGCGAAGGATTGTCGATTGTATTCTTGAGTTTGATTCCAAAAGAGGTTTCATACCGGTTGGTTCCGCCCGGGTATCCGTAAATCATGGCAAAGCTGCCCTCGCTATATCCCTTTAATGACACCGGTAAAAACCATTTTGGCTTCAGTGGAACATTCTCTTTACTGTAAGCCGCAGGCTTACCATCTTTAGTGGCATACACCCTGAAGATAGAGTAGTCACCTGTGTGGCGCGGCCATTCCCAGTTGTCGGTATCGCCTCCAAATTTTCCAACTGCTTCCGGAGGAGCACCTACGAGCCGGATATCCCGATAGACTTTGTACACATATAAAAGGAATTGATTTCCTTTAAACATGCTATAGACACGGCCATACACACCATTGTCAGCATCTGCTACTTTTTCGGTTATTTCTTTAAATACTTCAGATATTTTTTTAGCGCGTTGCTCATTATTGAGGCCTTTTAATTCCTTTTCGACTTTATCTGTAACATCTTCTATTCGTTCAAGAAAGGTCACAGTCAGATTGGTCTGTATTTCCTGGTCTTTACTGTAGGCATAAAATCCATCTTTGAGGTAATTATGCTCCAGTGTACTGGCCGCATTGATAGCGCCATATCCGCAATGGTGATTTGTAAAAATTAATCCCTGATTACTTACAATCTCGCCTGTACATCCACCTCCAAATATCAATATGGCATCTTTGATACTGGGTTTGTTGATGCTGTAGAGTTGATCTTTGGACAGTTTAAGCCCGTGTTTCACCATGTCGTCATATACCTGCTTGCCCAACAGCATGGGAAGCCACATCCCCTCATCGGCACTTGCTTTGAAGAGGGTCATTGAAAGAATAAGGACTGTAAAAATTCTTTTAAACATGTAGTTTTTGATTAGATTAGAAATTTGTTAGCAATCAAAAATAATTGAATAAAGAATCCAAAATCACTGAGAAAAGTGAAAGCATTCTAAAAGTGTAATTTTGTTGATTCTGAAAAAAGAATGTTATGGAGGTACAAGATAAAAAAATACGGATTGTCACAGCCGCCTCACTCTTTGATGGGCATGATGCAGCCATCAATATTATGCGGAGAATCATGCAGGGCAAAGGTGCGGAAATAATTCACCTGGGGCACAATCGCAGTGTGCATGAGATTGTAGAATGTGCGATAGAAGAGGATGCGGATGCCATCGCCATTACCAGTTACCAGGGAGGGCACGTGGAGTTTTTTAAATACATGAAAGACCTGCTGGAAAAAAATCATTATGGCCATATCAAAATATTTGGCGGCGGAGGCGGTACGATTTTACCTTCCGAAATTCATGAATTACAAGCGTATGGAATTACCAGGATTTACTCTCCCGACGATGGCAGGCAATTAGGACTTGAAGGGATGATTGAAGATGTGTTGGCAAGATGCCGCTCAGAGGTAAAAGTGAAGTCAGAGGCCGGCACAAAAAATGGAAATGGACATGGAAAATTTGTTTTGGATGAATGGCATGATATTCATTCTGTGGCTACAGACATTTCCAGGGCAGAAGATGGAGAACATATTGAAATTGGGGAGGCTCAAAAACAATCTCCCGTGTTGGGGATTACAGGCACCGGTGGTGCAGGAAAATCTTCAATCACCGATGAATTGGTACGTCGGTTTCTGGTAGCCAATCCGGACAAAACCATTGCAGTCATTTCGGTAGATCCTTCCAGGAAGAAAACAGGCGGGGCTTTGTTGGGCGACAGAATCAGGATGAATGCCATCCACAATCCCCGTGCATACATGCGCTCTCTGGCAACCCGGGCAGACGATAAGGCATTGAGTAGTTCTGTTAAGGAAGCTATCGATATCGTTAAAGCAGCCGGATATGATCTGGTGGTACTGGAGAGTGCCGGCGTAGGTCAGAGCGATGCCTCTATACTTGATTTTGCAAATGTGAGTTTGTATGTAATGACTCCCGAATATGGTGCCGCATCACAGCTTGAGAAAATCAATATGCTGGATTATGCAGACATTGTATGCATCAACAAATTTGATAAGGCAGGTGCGGAGGATGCACTTCATGATGTACGAAAACAATACAAGCGAAACCACCTGTTGTTTGATGCAAAAAATGAAGACCTGCCTGTGATCGGTACGGTGGCTTCACAGTTTAGTGACCCGGGTTGCAATGAACTGTATAACCTGGCTATGGAGAAGTTGAGCAAATTCACGCACACACCATGGAATAAGTACCGCCCGACCTTGGTGGCTAATACCCACGCGCGTGGTATCATTCCGGCTAAGCGCCAGCGGTACCTGGCCGAAATCGCAGAAGAAATTGAGCGCTATGACAGTTATGTACAAACGCAATCTGAACTTGCATCGCAGTGGTATCGCCTGAAAGGCGCGGCTGATGGATTGAAAGAAGAGAACATGGCATTGTCCGACTTGATTGAAAAGGCGGAAGCATCCATTTCTCCTGAAAATAAAAAGTTGATTCAGAATTGGGCTACACTCAGAGACAGCTACCGACGTGAGTTTTATGAGTATGAGGTAAGAGGAAAAATAATCAAACAGCCTTTGTATTATGAATCGCTCTCGCACAGCAAGATCCCAAAAATTGCGGTTCCCCGTTTTCGGGATTGGGGAGATATTTTGAATTGGCTATTGCAGGAAAATTTTCCGGGACTCTTCCCCTTTACTGCCGGAGTATTTCCTCTCAAACGTTCGGAAGAAGATCCCACCCGTATGTTTGCCGGAGAGGGTGGCCCCGAGCGCACCAACCGCCGCTTTCACTATGTGAGTGTGGGACAGCCGGCCAAACGGTTGAGTACAGCGTTTGACAGTGTTACACTCTATGGTGAAGACCCTGCACGGCGTCCCGATATTTATGGTAAAATTGGTAATGCCGGCGTGAGCATTGCTACGGTGGACGATGCAAAAAAACTGTACAGTGGATTTGATCTTTGTGATCCGAAGACATCTGTGAGTATGACGATCAACGGCCCTGCACCCATGATACTTGCCTTTTTTCTGAATGCCGCTATTGACCAGCAATGTGAAAAGTATATTATTGAGAATAAGTTGCAGCAGGAAGTCAACAAAGCAATAGAAAGCAAATTTGACATTACAAAACTTCCGAAGTATATCGGCGTGAATGGGGAGCCTGTAGCCCCTGAAAAAGGTTCATTGAAAGGGCATCTTCCTGAGGGGAATGATGGATTAGGCCTGCGCCTGCTCGGGCTTTCCGGAGAGGATGTATTGCCAAAAGATGTGTATGAAAAAATTAAAGAATCTGCTTTGCAGTCTGTGCGTGGCACAGTACAGGCCGATATTCTGAAAGAAGACCAGGCACAGAATACCTGCATCTTCTCTACAGAGTTTGCATTGAAGATGATGGGTGATGTGCAGGAATTTTTTATCAACCATCAGGTCAGAAATTTTTATTCGGTTTCCATCAGTGGATATCACATCGCTGAAGCAGGGGCCAACCCGATCACTCAACTGGCCTTCACGCTCAGCAATGGCTTTACCTATGTAGAATATTACCTGAGCCGGGGCATGCAGATTGATGATTTTGCACACAACCTTTCTTTCTTTTTCAGCAATGGCATGGATCCCGAGTACAGTGTCATTGGCCGTGTGGCACGCCGCATCTGGGCGAAAACAATGAGATATAAATACAATGCCAACGAGCGTTCGCAAAAATTGAAATACCACATTCAGACCAGTGGACGCAGTCTTCACGCTCAGGAAATAGATTTTAATGATATCCGTACTACTCTTCAGGCATTGTATGCGATCTACGACAATTGCAACAGCCTTCATACCAACGCGTATGATGAAGCCATCACCACGCCTACGGAGGAAAGTGTGAGAAGGGCTATGGCAATTCAGCTAATCATCAACCGTGAGCTGGGTACTGCAAAGAATGAAAATCCGCTTCAAGGTAGTTTTCTGATCGAAGAGTTGACTGATCTGGTAGAAGAAGCTGTGATGGCAGAGTTTATCAGGATATCTGATCGTGGCGGTGTTTTGGGAGCGATGGAACGCATGTATCAGCGCAATACCATTCAGGAAGAAAGCTTGTATTACGAACGGTTGAAAAATAACGGAGAATACCCGGTAGTAGGGGTCAATACATTTTTGAACAAAGAAGGCTCGCCTACCATCCTTCCGGCAGAGGTAATCCGAAGTACTCACGAAGAAAAGGAAATGCAGATCAGCAATGTGGAAGCATTCAGAAAGATCCATTCCGAAAAAAGTGAAGCAATGCTGACCCGTCTGAAAGATGTAGCCGTTCACAACGGAAATATTTTTGCCGAACTGATGGAAACAGTAAAGCATTGTTCACTCGGACAGATCACACATGCATTGTATGAGGTAGGTGGCCAGTACAGAAGGAATATGTAGAAATAGCACAGCGATATCGTCATTAAAATTATTTAGATGAAGAAAATTTATTTCCCCGTTTTTTTATTGTTCGTCTTTTCATGCAGCAGCAATAAATATGCTACCACAAACAGAGATTATAAACGACAGGTGAAGCATTTTGCCAAAGAGATTCGTAAGACTCCTTTGGATGCAAGCAGGAAAGATTGGGTGGGTACTACCAATTTTGGCTTACGCAAACCGGACTTTGTCATTATCCATCACACGGCACAGAAAAGTTGTGATCAGACCCTCAGGACATTTACCCTGCCTCGTACTCAGGTAAGCGCTCATTATGTCATTTGCAAAGATGGAACAGTCCACCACATGCTCAACGATTATCTGCGGGCATGGCATGCAGGCATTAGTTCCTGGGGAAATAATAGGGACATAAATTCCTGCAGTATAGGTATTGAAATTGATAATGACGGATACGAACCATTTACCGACCCTCAGATAAACAGTTTACTTGTATTGCTGGATTCGCTTAAAACAAGGTACGGAATTCCAAAATCAAATTTTATCGGGCATGCAGACATTGCTCCGACACGAAAGAACGATCCCAATGTAAATTTTCCCTGGAGAGAATTGGCGGCAAAGGGCTATGGGCTTTGGTATGGAGATACAACAAATGTCATTGTCCCTCAGAATTTTGACCCGTATCTGGCACTGAGGATTATCGGATATTCTCTGAAAGATACAACAGCCTCTGTCATTGCATTTAAAAGACATTTTGAAACCATCGATAAAGACAGTGTACTTACAGAGGCAGACAATAAGATATTGTATGATTTGATGCGGAAGTCATTGGATTAATTAAAGAAGCCGTTTTAGCCTTAGACGGATTGCATGTTATCCATAGATTTTCACTTCGAAAATTGCCTAATTTTACCGGCCATCCAATTAAAAAAAATTAGAGAATACCATGCAGTTGATTGAAGTAGAAGGGAGACGATTACAAAAGGAATTTTTGAAGATGCCATTAAGCATTTACAAAAACGATCCCAATTATATCAGGCCGCTGGATAAGGACATTGAGGATGTCTTCAACCCCGAAAAAAACAAGACATTCAGATTTGGTATATGCAAACGCTGGTTGTTGAAGAATGAGGATGGAGAAAATATCGGAAGAATTGCGGCATTTGTCAATAAGCGATACAAGAACAAAGGTGACGAGCAGAAAACAGGCGGTGTTGGTTTTTTTGAGTGTATCAATGATCAGCAAGCTGCAGATATGTTGTTTGACGTAAGTAAAAGCTGGTTAATGCAGCAAGGCATGGAAGCGATGGATGGTCCGATCAATTTTGGAGAGCGTGACCGATGGTGGGGTTTGGTTATTGAAGGGTATCAACCTCCGATTTATCTTATGAACTATAATCCTCCGTATTATAAAGCACTTTTTGAAAACTACGGCTTCAAAATTTTTTTTAATCAGATTTGCTGGGCGATGCCTGTAGATACTGAACTAAGCAGCCGTTTTAAAGACCAGTACGTTAAATACAAGAATCTTCCGGAATATCAGGCAAGGCATATCAGGAAAAATGAGTTGAAAAAATTTGCTCACGACTTCGTCACTGTGTACAATGAAGCCTGGGTAGGCCATGAGGGCAATAAGAATATGAAAGAGGAAGTAGCTCTCAAAATGTTTGCAGCCATGAAACCTGTCATCGATGAGCGGCTGGTATGGTTTGTATATCACAATGAAAGACCCATTGCTTTTTGGCTCAACCTGCCTGAGCTGAATCAGATATTCAAACGGTTTAACGGGAGGTTTGGCCTCTTGGAAAAGATCCGATTAATTCTGCTCCGTAAAAGAGGAGTCATCCATAAGTTTACAGGAATAGTGTTTGGGGTAACTCCGGAATATCAGGGTACAGGGATAGATTATTTTATGATCATGGAAGGAGCCAATCTGATTCAACATCATTCAGAGTTTACAGAATTTGAAATGCAATGGCAGGGTGACTTCAATCCGAAAATTCTGAATATTTCCAAAAACCTTGGAGCCCATGTAAGCAGGACGCTGGCTACATACCGGTATTTATTTGACCGGACAAAAGAATTTAAAAGGCATCCGATTTTGATGTAAATAAAAAGGATAGCCCGCAATGGACTACCCCTTCTATCAAATTCGTAAACGTTACTATACTATTCAGCTACAATCTTTCCTCTCATAGTACCAAAGTGGCCTGGGAATGTGCAGATAAAATCATAAACTCCTGCTTCGGGAAATTTAACGGTGATTTCGTCGCTCTGGCCTGGCCCTAACATTTTGGTATGTGCCAATACATCGCTGAGCATATTTTGAGGGATGTGCTCAGAATCTTTTGCTGTTACAGCAGCTTCACCAAAAGCCTGAATGTCTGTTCCGGGCAATAAGATCACTACATTGTGAGACATTGCAGTAGCCGGCAACTTACCTATATTTTTCATAGTTAATTTAATGTCCTGACCTGCCTTTACTTTGAATAAAGTCTTGTCAAACTTCATTTGATCATCTCCGGTGAGGTCAATGTGATCAGTTGCCTGTACATCATTGATTCCGGGAATGTCGGCGCCGGGCTTTGCTTCTGTGGTAGGAGCTGTAGCAGCTGAGGTATCGGTGGATGTTGTAGGTTCGGTAGATTGATTTGATTCATTTCCACCTCCGCAAGAAGCCAGAAACAGCACAACAGCAAACGCAGGCGCTAAAAAAAGTCTTTTCATGGTAAAAATTTTTGTTTTAAAAAATGCAAAGCTAAATCCTTTGTGACGTATAACGAAAAAAATAAAAGAGTAAATTGTCATTAATTTATCATTCTTTCTTTTTCTTGCCAAAATATTCATCAAATAGGCGGCCAATTTCTGATTTAGTGGAAAAAACATGAAAAGGATT
>CAYXAL010000026.1:0-42103 GCA_964463015.1 uncultured Ginsengibacter sp. | reverse complement strand
GGTTCATTACCCCACACATGGTTGACTCTATTGATGGAGGAGATAAGTTCGGGCTTCTGGATTCATTTAAGCTGAGGCACAGGCCATTGAATATACCGGATACGATTTTTGGAGCTGTACATGACGGTATGCAAGGTGTTATGGAGCGTGGAACCGGAGCTGCTGCCAAAGTACCGGGTATCGTTGTATGTGGTAAAACAGGTACTGTAGAAAATTATTATAAAGGCGTCAAGCAAAAAGATCATGCTTTTTTCGCGGCATTTGCCCCCAGAGAAAATCCGCGTATAGCCATTGCTGTTATATGTGAGAATGCCGGTTTTGGTGCAAGCTCATCTGCACCCATAGCGAGCCTGATGATTGAACAATACTTGAAGGATTCCATACCCGAACCTGACAGAAAAGCCAGGGTGGAAGTCATCTCCAAAATGAATCTGATGCCCGCCAGAATTCTGGATGCGATTCGTAAGCGTGACAGCATCCGGCAGGTTAAGGCGCTACAGCTCGAAAAGGAATTGATAAAGAAAGCAAAAGATACAATTGATATAAAGTATGAAGATGATACAGAATTGCCCGATCTACCTGCCAAACCGGAGAAGAAGAAAGACTCAGTTCCTTTGAAGAATATTAAGGATACAATCAGACTTACTGCCATACTTACAGAAAAAATCAGGGTGCAGATAAACAGCAATTCAAACTCTTAGTTGTAAGAAATGCATAATCAAATAGAAATTTCAAAAGGGATAGACTGGCTGATGGTTTGGTTTTATATCATACTTGTCACTTTAGGGATATTGTGTATCTATTCTGTAGAGTATAGACAAGGAGAATCGTTTTTTCATACCCTCGCCACATTCAATAAAAATTATTCCCGGCAATTGTTGTTTGCCGGCATTTGTGCAATCGTTGCCATATTTATCCTGTTGACAGACAGCAAGTTTTTTACGGCTATGGCAAATGTCAGCTATGTATTTGGAATTATTTTGATCCTGCTGACGTTTGTATTGGGAAAAGAAATCAATGGGAGTAAATCGTGGATTCCCCTTGGGTTTTTTAATCTGCAACCTATTGAAACCTGTAAAATTTTTACTGCACTTGCCCTGTCGAAATTTTTGTCGAGACCGGAGACAAACTTTGAGAATCCCAGGTCGCAGCTTATTGCAGGCGCTATCATCCTTACTCCTGCTGTATTAAGTATTTTTCAGAATGAAACCGGTCTGGCATTGGTTTACTTCTCATTCTTAATACCTATGTACAGAGAAGGGTTGCCCGGTATCTACCTGATCATTGGGTTTTCACTCGGTATTCTTGTTGTTGCAACCATCCTGGTTGAAAAAAATACATTGGCAATCATTCTGACCGTAATAGCGGTGATGACCATTTTTATGATGAGGAGAACGATCCGGCGAAATAAATCTATGTTGTTTCTTATTATTCTGTTGTGGGTAGTCAGTGTAGGAATTCAAAGATTTGCAGTGCCCTATCTGTTTACAAAAGTATTGCAGCCATACCAGGTAGAGCGTATTATGAATACGTTTGGAGTGGATTATCACCCTGAAAAGAATTTTCAGAACCTGACTGCTGAAGAAAGAAAGGCTTTGGAAAAGGAAAAAGAAAAAAAGAAGGCGAAGGAAAATTATAATGTTAAACAAAGCAAGATTGCCATTGGGTCAGGCGGCATGTGGGGCAAAGGTTTTTTGAAAGGAACACAGACGCAGGGCGATTTTGTGCCTGAGCAGCATACGGATTTTATTTTCACAAGTGTGGGAGAGAATTTTGGCTTTTGGGGAAGCAGCCTTGTTGTTTTATTATATTTACTTTTTATGCTGAGAATTGTATTTATTGCTGAGCGACAGAGAAGTAAATTCAGCAGGGTTTATGCTTATAGTATAGCGGCCATTTTATTTTTTCATATGGCCATCAATATATGTATGACGATTGGCCTTGCTCCTGTAATCGGAATCACACTTCCATTGATGAGTTATGGGGGGTCATCACTTCTTACCTTTACTATTCTCATATTTATTTTGATTCGTTTGGATGCCGACAGACAAATGGTACTGAGATAAGAAAATTTCATACAATGAAAATCATTCCTTTAAGTGAAGGGGCTTTTACCATAGATCAGACAAAGGTTTTTATTCCATTTGACATTAACAAAGACAAGTTGAATGAAAGAAGCCGGGGAAGCCTGCTGGTGGAAATTCAGCCGTTCTTGGTGATAACCGGAAGTGATTTTATTTTGTTGGATACCGGATTGGGATTTACCGATGAAAGCGGTTTTATGCAGATTCATAAGTTGTTGAGGAATCAGGGAGTTGATCCCTCTCAAATTACCAAAGTATTGCTATCGCATCTTCATAAAGACCATAGCGGGGGAATGATGATGCCCGGAAAGAAATTGCCTGCTTTTGAAAACGCGAAATATTATATCAGCAGGCAGGAATTTGATTTGGCATTGAAAGGGTCACCTTCTTATCTTCCGGAAGATTTCAAAGAACTGAAGAATATTGAGTTTACTGAAGGCAATGGGCGAATTTCGGAGGAAATAGAATTCTTTTTTACAGGCGCTCATAGCCCATATCATCAGGTATTCAAGATAACTACAGAGGGTAGAATTATTTTTTTCGGAGGCGATGTGGCCCCCCAGCTTCAGCAAATGAAAAACCGGTTTAAGGCGAAATATGATTATCAACCGGAGGCAGCCATGTTACTTCGTCAGGAATGGTGGAAGAAAGGAGAGGAGGAACGCTGGACATTTTTGTTTTACCACGATATAAAGTGCCCTATGTTTGAATTCAAAATGTAACTGTCGGAGACTCAGCCATAGACTTCACTCGATCTTCACAATATTGATTAGAATCCATTTAATAAAAGGGAGATATTTCATCCGCGGATGCTTTGGCCCTGAATCTTTTGGCAGAATTTTACTTTTAAGATACTTAGATGGAAAGTGAATGACACAAAAAAGGCCTGCCCTAAAAAGAGCTGGCCGTTGCTAACCTATGAAAAACACCTAAAGCAAAAATAACTGAAAAATTGAATCCACTCCAAATTTGTAAATTATTTTTTTTCTTTATCTGTATGGGTCAGAACGGCTTGCCTCCCTGTTTACGGTTTTTGAGTCTTTTTATCAGTATATTCCTGAAGTCTCTTTCTGCCTCAAATAGCCTGTTCATCTTCGTTGGTCCGAGTACTTTTTCAAAGGAAGGTTTGTATTTCTTTCTGATGTCCAGGAGCTTTTGTTCATTTTCAAGTACATCACCTCCTTTTGATTCTGCTCTGAGATTCTGAATTTCTTTTTGGTATGAATTGTAAACAGGCCAGAACTGTTGAGCCTCAGAGGGGGTCAACTGTAATTTCTCTGTGATAAAGGCAATCTTCAAAGCCTCTATTTTCTCATCTCTGTTGCCCTGTGCCCAGGCACTTCCTTCCAAAAAACACAAGAAAGACAATATCAGTAAAAAATTTTTCATGATAATCATTTATTGTTTTCCCGACTCTTTATTATTTATTTTGTCAAGGTAGTTATACAATGCGTTTTCATTCTCCAGGTATTCATTCGGTTCGGGCATTTCGTTGGCATCGGTATTATTGATTAGCAGGTCTATATCCAGCAAATTTCCATGTTCTTTCAGATATTCTGCAATCTGGTCATCAGTCAGCGCAGCGATTCCTTCGTTAAAGGCTTTTTTTGAATTGTATTGCAGTGCATCCGGATCCTGAACGGTTTGCTTATTTACCACGGCAAATCCATTCTTATCCTTGTCAGAGTGGTTGAACAGGAAGTAAGAAGTGGTGAGCAATCCCAGGATGATGACTGCTGCAGCAGCGTATCGATAGATTCTCTTGATGTGAAAAGAAACAACTTTCGCCTTTTCGTTATTTGCCTTCACCTTATTGAGAATTTGGGAAGGCAGGCTTTCAAAATAATTCTCAGGTAAATTAAAAGGAAGGTTGATCTTTTCGTTCAGTAAAGCAGGAAATTCCTCATTGCTTTCATGCAAAGATTCGCTCTTTATTCTGCTTAGAATATTTGAACTTAAATTCTCAAAATATCCGGAAGGTACCTCAAGAGTGTGAGACTTTACCTCGCCGGAAATCTGATCCTGATCCAATTTCAGAAGTATTGAAGAGGTTATCTTATCAAAATAATCCTGAGGTACGGTGAATACATTGACTCTTTCCAATCCTGCCAAAAGCGGGCTGATCTCTCTTAATTCATTTAATATCGTAGAATCTTTCGCCATTTTTTTATTCCATCACTCTGACAGTTTTTTATCAACGAGGTTTAATGGTTAAGAATAAATTCCTCAATTTTTTTAGCTGCATGGTGGTAGCTTGCCTTCAACGCTCCGGTGCTGGTTTCCAATACTTTACTCATTTCTTCGTAGGGCATCTCGTCATAATACCTCAGATTAAAAACAAGTCTCTGTTTTTCAGGAAGGGATTGAATTGCCAGTTGAAGCTTCCATTCCAATTTATTGGCATCAAAGTGTGAGTCACTTTTTAACTTATAAGCCAATGAATTATCCTCGTTGTCAATAGAAACGGATCGTCGTTTCTTCTGGTTACTAATAAATGTCAGGGATTCATTGGTAGCAATCCGGTAAAGCCAGGTAAAAAGTTGGCTCTCTTCTCTGAAATTGTCCAGGCTTTTCCATACTTTGATAAACATATTTTGCAATACATCATTTGCGTCTTCATGGTCAATTACCATTCGGCGGATATGCCAATATAATTTTTCCTGATACTTTTTAATAATGGATTCAAAGGCCCTTTCTTTGGTAGAAGGATCCTTGAACAGTAAGAGCAATTCCTCATCTGAAGGGTGTATTGTCGCCATACGATTGAGTACTAATACCGAAAAGAAATCCGTAATAACCTGCTGAAAACGGGCTAAACGGCTATCACGTCGGCATTATACGGAAAATTTGTGTTCTGATTTTAAATTCATTATCGTGTAACAAATGTAAAGAAACGATATTTAAAGATGCAAATTCAGGATTACCATCCTTGAATTCGGGACAACGGTTCTACTGAATGCAAAGGATTAAGGTTTACGAATTTGGCGCGCCACCAATTAAACTCAGGTAGTCATTATTTTTTGAAAATGGGAGTGGGGAAGATCGGAAAACCATTTGTGTGCCAGATTGGTGCTGCGAAAGAAGATAGAAAACGCAGTGAGCAATATGATTTTGAGATCTGTAATAAGTGACTGATTTTTTAAATACCATCCTTCCAATTCAGCCTTGTAAATAAAAATTGACTCGTATGCTTTACGGGGATCGGAAGAGTTGGAGACTATTTCTTCCTCGTCTCTGAATACAATCGATCCGATTCCTGTAATTCCGGGTTTATTTTCATAGATCTTTTCTCTCATGGATTCCGGATACAATTGGTAGCTGACTTCCATAAGGGGGCGCGGCCCTACGATCGACATTTCACCGATTAACACATTGATGATCTGTGGCAGTTCGTTGATTTTTGAAATTCTCAGGAACCTTCCGACTTTTGTAACCCTCGGATCGTTTCTAACAGTAATTTCTTTCGCTCCGATATTGGGACTGTTTTTGAGCATGGTCGCGAATTTCCAGATGTAAAACGGTTTGCTGCACTGGCCTATTCTTTTTTGTTTGTAAAAAACCTCATGTTCGCCGGTGAATAATAAGATCAGGATGACAAGGATAAATAAGGGAGAAAGAATCAGCAATGCGAGGAAAGCCAATAGAATATCCATAAATCGTTTCAGGTACCGGTACATAGGGGCAATTTAGTTCAGAATATCAAAATGCCTCTTTAATTTTTGAAACAACCGCTTCTAACTCTTCATCCCTTATGTTGGTAGAGCAAGGAATACTCAGGCATCGGCGGTATAAATAATCAGACTTGTCGTTGTGATTGAAATAGATTTCATTTTTATACATCGGAAGCTGATTCATGGGAATCCAGAAGGGGCGACTCTGCATTTTTCCGGAATTGAGTAATTGCAGCAATTCTTTTTGCTTTTCTGTTTTTATGGTAGGTAGCCACCAATTGGGTTGTACCTTTTCGCTCACTTTTTGAAAGGAAATGTCGCCTACACCTGAAAGCTCTGTTTTGTAAAATGAGATTATTTCTCTTTTTCTTCTTAAGAATTCCGGAAGTTGTTCCATTTGGGCTACACCCATAGCGGCTGAAACATTTACCAACCGGTAATTATAGCCCACTTCATCGTGATAATACTCAAACGAATCGGCTTTGGCTTGAGTGGTCAGGTGTTTTGCTTTTTTAGCAAGTGATTCATCGTCTGTGACGATCATGCCTCCGCCACCTGTAGTAATAATTTTGTTACCGTTATAACTGAATGTACCGAGCTTTCCGAAAGTTCCTGCGTGCTTACCCTGGTAATAACTGCCAAGCGCTTCTGTACTGTCTTCCAGAATCGTGAGATAATATTTATTGGCAAGCGCTGAGAGCCTGTCCATATCGCACATATTTCCCAACACGTGTACCGGCATGATTACCGGTATTCTCTTGCCGGTGGATCTGTGAAAACATTCGGAGTCTCGGATTTCTGTTTGAGTTTCTAAAAATTCTTCCAGCAAATCCAGATCCATTTGCCAGTCGTTTTCATCGGTATCTATCAATACCGGTGAAGCTCCTGTGTACCTGATGGAATTGATGGTGGCAATGAAAGTAATATTGGGTGCAATGATGAGGTCATCTGTTTTTACTCCTAACATCAGCAGGCATGTGTGAAGGGCTGTAGTGCCGCTACTGGTTGCCACTGCATATTTTACTCCTGTAAATTCAGCTGTCATTTTTTCAAACTGATCCACAAAAGCGCCTACGCTGCTTACCCAGCCTGTTTGAATGCACTCTGTCACATATTTTAGTTCGTTGCCACCCATGTTAGGGCCACTGAGCAAGAGCATTGTTTTCCGGATTTATATGTTTCTAAACTTCTGAGAATACGGATCGGTAATGACACCTGTGGCAAGCAGGGTATGGATTTCTTTAATACCGTCGGGTACTTTTTTGGTGATCGTATAGCCAAGTTCATTTTTAATTTTATCAAAGTTGACCCTGTAATCACGGGGGTCTTCATTCATTTCCACATAATTTACCTTTCCTTCAGGCACGACCTTGCTGACCTCTTCGATAATCATTCCTTTGTTGTAATTTTCTTCAGTGGAGCCTACATTGAATACGTTGGCTCTTACTTTGGCTTCATCACTTTCCAACACCAGAATCACTGAGCGCGCCAGGTCCTCGACATGGCAGTAGGGACGCCAGAACTGTGCTCCCCATATTTCCTGTTCACCTCTGATGGTCATATTGCGGGTAAATTCATTGACAGTAAGGTCAAACCGGATGCGCGGGGAGAAGCCATACACGGTACTAAACCGGAGTGCTGTGCTGCAAATTTTACTGTCCTTTCTTTCCTCTATCAGGTACTTTTCAAATTTCACTTTGAGCCGGGCATAGAGCGAAACCGGATTCAATTCAGAGTCTTCTTTTACAAACTGATCCGGGTCGGGCATTTTGCCATAGTTGCTGCAGGTGCTCGCAAAGACAAATCTTTTCACACCGGCTTTTTCAGCGGCTTCAAATAGCGCCACGCTACCTTTCCAGTTGGTCTCCTCGGCCTCCTCAGCAAACTTCTTACAAGCCGGATCGCCCACAATAGCCGCAAGGTGGGCAATGCCGTCAATACCAGCCAACGCTTTTTGTACATCCTCCGGATTTCGTACATCGCCTTTCATAAATTCAAAATCGGGATGCAACATCACATCATAGAGTGCATCACCTCCGAATTTCAGACTGTCTATCACCCTGACCTTGTATCCTTTTTGCAGAAGCTGTCTTACGAGGACTGAACCGATATAGCCGGCACCGCCGGTAACGAGAATTTTCATGATTTTTGATTAACTTTTACCAATCTTTTTGCAGGATTTCCGACAATACAAATATTATCACCAATATCCTTTAAAACTACGGCACCAGCCCCGATTACAACATTTTTACCAATCGTGATATTTTGCTTTATTACTGCACCGGCCCCCACAAAAGAGCTGTCACCCACTGTTACTTTGCCACACAGGATAGCACCGGGGCCTATGTGAGCAAATGAACCGACTTTACACTCATGTTCAATTATGCAGGAAGTATTCAAGATAGCTCCTTCTTCTATAGTTGAGAATGGGTTTATACATACCCCAGCACAAACCATAACACCCCAAGGGTTAATTGTACTGTTTATATCCACTATTGAAGAAGGATGAATGATTGTTGCTGGTTTTTTCCCAAACTCCTTAAGTTTAATTTGAACTTGTTTTCGGGCGTAATTGTTTCCAATTGCAATAAAAAAGTTGCCATCCACTAATAATCCGGCAACTTCAGGAATTGTTTCATTTCCGAGATATTTAATATTTAATGGATTATCTTCCTTTTCCTCGACATCACAGTAGGCTGTCACCTTCCTGCCCATTAGGTTTAAGATTCCTGCTGCCACTAATCCGTGTCCAGAATATCCGATGACTACCATAGTCCTAAATAAAATTCGTGCAAAATTAATAGATACTTCTTGATTAATCAGAATTTACACCAACTACCTTTCTGATTTCTTTGAGGTAAGAATTTACTACAATGGTTTTTTCAAAATATTTCTGTATTCTTATTCTTGCATATTTTCCCATTATCCTGCGTGATTCTTCACTAAGGGTGATCATTTTCGTCATCTTGTTCGCGAGGTCTAATGAATCCTTTGGTTTACAAAGTAGCCCTGTTTCACCATCAGAAATAATTTCTTTGCATCCGGGAACATTGGTTGCGATGCAAGGTCTTTCCATGCTCCCGGCCTCTAATAATACATTGCTCATTCCCTCACGATAAGAAGGAATAACGATACAGTCTGAATTTGCAATAAATGGTCTTACATCCTTTGAAGCCCCTTCATAAATAATATATCCTTCATTAATCCAATTATCGAGTTCCTCCCTGGTTATAATATTAGATTTTAGGTTTTGATTCCAGATCGGCCCCACTATTCTAAAATGCACATTTGGATATTTCTGTTTAACGATTTTAGCTGAATTGATAAATTCAAGAATGCCTTTGTCTCTGATTAATCTTCCGATAAAAAGAAATGCGAAATAATTCCTTGTTTCATCAGACTGCGGGCTAAAATAGGTGGTGTCAACACCCGACCCAGGAATCATTTTCACGATATTTTCTTTTACAAAGCCCTTATTCAGAAAAATTGCTTTGTCATCTTCATTTTGAAAAAATATTGTTCTTGTTTTCTTTAATGCGAATTTGTATAGTAATCGTGCCACTTTATACGAAGGAGATGAGTGCTCGAACAAAGGTCCGATTCCTGTAATGTTTGAAATGACGGGTATTTTTAATTGGCGGGCAACAAAGTTTCCCCAAATGTTTGGTCTTATAGTAAAAGTAAGGCATAGATCAGCCTTTGTACTTCTTAAAGCATTTTTCAGGTTTTTAATGTAATGATATACTTCCAAAATATTTTCATTGCCTGATTTTACATTTATAACCTTTATCCCTGAATTTCTTGCTTCATTCAATTCTCCTTCTGTTCCTGTTGTTAAAACAGTTACATTAAAACCTTCATTTATTAGTGTTTTTGTCAGATTACTTCTGATGGTATTCGTTGCAAGAATATTATTTTCTATGAGGACAATATTTTTAGCCATTAATGAACTTTTTGTGCCAGATTTCCAAAGAGAATAATGTCCAGACAATTTTTGCCCTCTTTTCTTCGGGAATTTTTATTTTATTTTCCAAAAGATTGGTTACGAATTTCTTTTGAAGAAAATTTTTGTAAAAGACATTTTGAGATAAGAGGTGGCTATAAATAGTTGATTTAAGATCTTCATTCACCCACTTCTTTAATGGTATTTCAAATCCGCGTTTGGGCTGTTTGATCAAATCTGCCGGAAGGTATTTCTCAGCCAAAGTCCTGAGAAGTACTTTGGTTGTGCCTCCATTCACTTTATATTTTCCCGGTAGTGATGGGATATATTCCAGAAATTCTTTGCAGAGAAACGGGCTACGCCCTTCCTGGGAATTTGCCATAGTGGCAATATCCATTTTTACCAAAAGGTCGTTGAACAGGTTGATTTCAAAATCGAGATTCATCAGCTTATCCAATCCGCTTAATCGTGCGTCACAGATTCTGGTGAAGTCATCCAAATAATCCTTCATGTAATCTGTTTTGCCGGGAATAAAGGATTGGGTATATCCTTCAAAAATATCAGAGCCCGCAGACAGATAGATATCGGATCCTTTTTTTGAGGAGAAATCCAATAACCGGTAAAAATAATTATACAGAGATTTTTTTTCATTGCTTGCAGGGAGTACTCCTTTCAGGATTTTTGAAGTGGATCTCAACAATGAACCTGAATTGAAAAAATCATATTTGGCAAATGGCACATATCGTCTGTACCCTCCAAATAGTTCGTCAGCACCGTCTCCATTCAGGATTACGGTCACATATTCTTTAGCGGCCTTACTGACATAATAGGAGGGGATGGCAGAACTGTCAAAGAAAGGTTCTCCGTAATTGGATAATATTTTTTCTATATCGTTTTGGAGATTGCCAAAGGATATTTTTATCTCATGGTGCTGTGTGCCGTATTTGTTTGCAACCTGCCGGGCAAGGGGAGCTTCGTCATATTCCCCTTCAAATGAAACGGTGAATGTTTTTATTTTTGAATTGTACTGATGCGCTACAGAGGTCACCAGTCCACTGTCTATACCGCCACTGAGAAATGCTCCCACTTCAAGATCACTGGATTCTAATCTTCTTTTAACAGCCGTATGTAAGATTTCGTCTGTTTTTTGTAAGCTGTCGGTGAAAGAGTCATTGTTCTTATTCTGATAAAAATGATGAATATCCCACCATTTCGATTCTTTTATTTTCAGAGTGTTACAATCTATTTCAAGGCAGGTACCTCCATTCAATTCATTGACATTCTCATAAGGTGTATTCCTCTTGTAGAAGGATCCGAACCTTAAATATTGGTAGAAATTTTCATAGCAGATTTCCAGCGGTAAGATTTCTTTGAGTGCATTAAGTTCGCTGGCGAAGACAAATTTAACTCCGTCATAAAAATAATATAATGGTTTTACGCCTGCCCGGTCTCTTGCAATAAATAATTTATTTTCAATCTTATCGTGAATGACAAATACGAACATGCCATCCAACAGATTCAAAAATCCGTTTCCGAATTTTTCATAAAGAAGAAGTAATGTTTCGGTATCGGAAGAAGTATTTCCTGTCAGGTTAAATTGCTTTCTTAATTCATCATGATTAAATATTTCACCATTATATATGATGGTATATTTATCATGCAGATGCATGGGTTGCTTGCCGCATGCAATGTCCTGAATGGATAATCGAAGATGGTAAAACTGGATATTTTGATTTCTGTAACTACCCTGTTCATCAGGGCCACGATGGGCCATCCTTTGATACACTTTTTCCTCAGGGAAAGCGAAATTTACAGATCCTGCAATACCACACATATAGGGTTCAACTGTTTTTGCAAAATAAATGGAAAAAGGCCAGATGCCGATATGTAGTCTTTTGTATTCCTGTTTTTCAGTTGCCCACAAATCGGTTCGCTATTATTATTGAATAATATGATATTCGTTTTTGCCAATTCCATACTTTTCAATAGTTATCTGAGCTTTTTGAAAATGAGTGGTAACCCTGTAAAGCAGATTGTATGATATTGCGAAGAGAAGGCTGTAAATTCAGGGAATTCAGAAATGAATTAGACACAGTAGCCCAGGTGCATCATCCGGCCAGATTAATTTTTTTGTCGTATCTAAAATCTGATTTGGCCGTGGGGATATGTTTCGGTAATGAAAATATAGCTGTTTGGGGAGATTTAATCCATCGGTGTATTTCATTGAGGTATTTGTCGGTAACAATTTTTTTGTCAAATTCCATGATTACTTTTTCCCTGGCATTTCTTCCCATTCGGATTCTTTCTTCTGCGTCTGTATTCAACATGATCTCCATCTTCTCGCAAAGGTCATCTGGATCCTGACTGCGGCAAAGCAATCCTGTAACCAGGTTATCCACCACTTCTCTGCATCCCGGTACATCCGTTGCGATGACCGGCTTTTCCATGGAGGCAGATTCAAGCAATACATTTGAGATACCTTCACGATAGGAAGGCAGCACGATGCAATCTGCATCAGCAATATAAGGCCTTACATCCCTTTGCTCTCCTAAGTATTCAATAATGCCTTGCTCAGCCCATTTGGTGATTTCGTGTTCGGAAACTAAGTTTGATTTGAGGTTTTGGTGCCATAGAGGTCCAATCACCCTGAACAGTGTATTGGGATTTCCTGCTTTTATTCTTTTAGCCGCTTCCAGAAATTCAAAGATGCCTTTGTCTTTGATTAATCTGCCGATAAACAAAAACACAAACGACGAATTGTTATTTTCTGTGGAGACAGGAGCAAATTTATGGTAATCAACTCCTGATCCCGGTATCCAGTCCGTCTTAGAGGCTGATACGAATTTGTGCCGGATAAAAACTTTTTGATCTTCCTTGTTTTGAAAAAAGACTTTAGAAGTTTTTGACAATGCGAAGGGGTAAACCTTTCTGACAAATTTATAAGCGATACTCTGGCTGGAAACCAAGGGTCCTAATCCGGAGATATTTGTTATGACTGGTATGTTTTGCAGGCGCGCAACCAGATTTCCCCATATCGCCGGCCTTACGCTGAAAGTAAGGCAGATATCCGGTTTTATTTGCCGGATTGCTTTATAAATATTAAAAATATAACTGCCGATTTTGAGAATGTTTGTATTTGCCGATCCCACGTGGATCACTTTCAATCCGCGGGATTCTACTTCCTGCTGAAACTGATTGGTATGGGTTAAAATAAATACCTCAAAATTATTCCTTAACAATTCATCCATAAGAGCCTCGCGCATGGTATAGGTAGAAATAAGCCCGTTTTCCAGTACAACGACTTTCCTTTTCGTTAGTTGGTTCTTTTTCATCAGGGGTATTCGGATTTGTTGTCTTCTATACAACGAAATATGAACCCTGAATATTTTGACTGATAATGAGTTGTTTAAAAAAAAGGTGGAATGTCCTTTTGTTTCACAGGTATCCGGGCATTTGGAATGGATTAAAATGTGCGTATATCTATTAAACTCAATTTTGTGACAATCAGCAGCTATATAGTCAATTAGCGAATACCGGTTGCTTAGATATCAATATTTCACCGGCAGATTTGTACTCTTTCTCAAGTTTTCTGCTTTTTATTCTGTCATTGATCAAAAACAGTGCAATGGCATAAAAAGGCATGCATGGAATTTTGTACCTTACCAAAGTGCCAAAGTTGAGGGTACTGGTTCCTACAAAGAGACCAAATACCAATGCAAATAGAAGGCAAAAGATGGAGAGGGGGTCAGAAAGTATGTATTTGAAGGTCCGGAATGGGCCGATTTGAAGAAAGATTTTTATCGTAAAAAATAACAAGATCATACTTTCCAGGGCTGCCATGAGTTGAGACACTTTATTGGTTTCCCAGATAAATGGACGGTAGAACGTGGCTGTAAGCGCAAAGGGAGCTATTTTGATAAGACCTGTAAACGTGCCGTCAAATTCGGCGCCAAGGTTGAAGTTGGATTCGGCGGTAGCTTTCCCGGCCATTGCCATATAGGCTTCATTGCTGATTGTAATTGTATTGCTCAGGTTTTCAATTGCATAATCATCAAGGTCATCCTGGTAGGAGTCATAAGTGGATGAGAATACAAACACGGTAGTAAAAACAATGCCAATTGTAATGATATATCTCAGGAAGGCAACCTTTACTGCTCTGATCTTTATCAGAAATAAGTAGAGTGTCAGGAATGGGGCGTAGGCTAATAAAATATAAACCTTTACGATAGCCAACATGTAAATTGAAAAAGTCAGGGCTGCGAAATTTTTAATCAATCGTTTGCCGTTTGAGATCTGATAGAGAGAATAGGTCAACCATCCTAATGAGCCGATACAAAGTGAATCTTTCAAAAGGCCTGCACTCCAGAAAACAACTGAAGGAAAGAATAGAACTGCAATGGCGAAGGATTTATGCAATAGAGGTTTTTGGTTATAAAAGAAAAGAAATAATTTCCATAGTCCACTAAAAGCAAAACATCCAAAAATCAGGTTGATGACCATAAAACTTCCAAAAGAAAAGAAGCACAAAATGGCTGTGAGCCTGATTACCATAAAATTGGCTTCTGAATCAAAATATCCGTAATTAGATGGAACGGCTAAGAGGTTTGGATTAAAGTTGGAACCCCGGTCAAAAATGTATTTCAGGTTATCTCCATTCTGAAGGATGTGTTGATATAAATTATATCCTTCCTTGAAATACAACGCGCGTGTATCTCCACCTGTCAGGTAAGTATAATAGAGCACAAAAAGAATACTGCCGATAATCTTAACCCAGAATGCCTGCCGGTGGTATTTCTTCAGGGTATCATTGGGCAATTTTCTTCTTCTCCACCGAAAAAACAAATAGAGCAACCCTACATAGATTGGAAGAAGAGTTATGTCAAGAAAAGTCATGCAAGGGGTAGATTAATGAGTTCTTAATGGCAAAATACTAATTAAATACTAACTGCCTTAAGGATGGTTTTATTATTTGCAGGTAGTAGAAATTTTCAGATTACCCGCCAGGAAAATTTTAAATAGCAGAATAAGTCTTTGCCAATTTCAGATGCAATTTTTTACTCCCTTTTTCGTTATGGTTGATAACTTACTTATAATCCTTACGCTTTATGACCGCTGAACTACGTATCGGCTATGTACCTTACAGTCCTGATTTAAGTCATCCGGATGACCGGAGAAGATTCCCGTTTTTTGCCCAAAGACATCAAATAAAGTATGAACTCGCTGATGAAAATAAATCATACGATATCGTGCTCTTGCCGGCTTCTTGCAATCTTACAAAGTGGATGATTTATAAAAAAAGGCATCCAAATACGATTTTCATTTTCGAAATGGTGGACAGCCTGACTTACCAAAATGACTGGAAAAGCCTTCTCTTTAAAGGGACAGGGCGTTTCCTGATGGGTAAGGAAGACAGACCATCTTTGGTTCACAAAGATTTGCTTGTACGTTGGATCAGAAAGGCGGATGTGGTAATTTGCTCAAATCCACAGGTGAAATCAGAACTTCAACAGTGGAACAAGCGCATCATTCTGAATCTGGATTATTTGGAACACGAGTATCCCTTAGCGAAGTCTGATTATGGTATATCCGGGAAGATGAAATTATTTTGGGAAGGGCAAGGCGTGGTATTACCGCAACTGTTGGGATATAAAAGACTGTTTAAAGAAATTAACGCATTTTGCGAATTGCATATAGTCACGGCTGCGACCTATCCACGCTTTGCTTATTTTCTGAATCGTTCTTCTCAATCCCTGTTAAAGGAGTTGCCCATTGATGCCTATTTTCATCCATGGGATCTAAAGAGTAATGCCGGATTATTCGGAGGATTTGATTGTGGAATCATTCCATTAAACGAAAAAGATCAATACGGATGGCACAAACCTGCAAATAAACTTTTGTCATTTTGGTTTTCGGGTATTCCAACGCTTGCTTCCAATACACCCGCCTATAATGCAGTCGCAGCAATGACTGACAATGATTTCATCTGTTCATCCATTGATCAATGGGTTGAAAAAATAAAATGGATGTATCACCTGTCTTCATCCCAAAGAAAGGATTTAGCAATGGCCAAATTGGACTTTGCCAGATCAAATTTTTCCAATGAGATAAACGATGCCTTCTGGATGGACTTGTTGGATAGGGTTTCCAGAATGTGTAAATTGAATAATAAAGTGAGTATTGCTGCGTAGGATTTTTAAAGAGATAAACAGTTCCTTTGTAAGATCACAGATGTTTTATAGTTGGAGTTCTAACTAATTTGATACCAAACGGATCAAAGAGTTGGCTCTGTGTTTGGGAAAACCGGAGATGGATAATTTTGCTTAATATTTTCGACAAACACACTTGCGTACTCTATGGCTTCTTTGATTACGTGTTGCATATCCAGGTATCGATAGGTACCCAACCTTCCGAGGAAGGATGTATTTTTCAATGCCTCAGCTCTTTTTCGGTAAACAGCCAGTAACTCTTTGTCAGCTTTCAGCCTTTTGGGATAATAAGGGATATCATTCTCTGACGCTTCTTTGCTGAATTCTTTGAAAATAACGGTTTTGCTGAATTTTTTCCACGGAGTGAAGTGTTTGTGTTCGGTTATTCTGGTATATGGAATGTCTGCGTCGCAGTAATTAATCTGAGTACAACCCTGAAAGTCTCCCTGATGAATGGCAGATTCAAACCATAAAGTTCTGTAGGATAGCCTACCGGATTCGAAATTAAAATAGGCATCCAGAGGCCCTGTAAAAAATATGTGGTCAAATTCGCGACCACAATTTCCGGAAGCATCAAACTTCCTGTTTAATAAGACTTTTATCCTATGGTGATTTAGCAGGTTGCTGACGAAGTCCGTATAGCCGTGTAATGGAATCCCGGTGAAATCGCAATTATGATAATTGTCATTATAATCAAACCTTACCGGAAGCCGTTTTAGCACAGATGCCGGTAATTCCCGGGGTTCACAACCCCATTGCTTCTTTGTATAGCCATAAAAAAAAGCCTGGTATAATTCTTTCCCAAGGAATCGAATCGCCTGCTCTTCAAAATTTGATGGGGAATGGATCGATTGATCTCCCTTTTGTGAAATAAATTCCTCAGCCGACTCAGGGGTAAATGTATTCCTGAAAAAATGATTAAGCGTAGTGAGGTTTACCGGCAGGGAGTAGATATTTCCCTTATAATATGCCTTTACTCTGTGGACGTAAGGCCTCAATTCACTGTAGCGGTTGAAATAGTCCCAGATATTTTTGTCATTGGTATTAAAAATATGCGGGCCATATCGATGCACCATGATGCCTGTTTCTGCATCCTCCGAGGTAAAACAATTGCCGGCTAAGTGCTTTCTTTCTTCCCAAATCTCTATATGGCAGTCCAGGTGTTCTGCAAGCTCTCTCGCAAGCACACTGCCAGAAAATCCGGCGCCAACAATGAGAAATCGGAATGACATAAGCAAAATTAATACAGACAAAAGGCTATAAAAATAATTAAAAATACTTTGTGCAAAGGCACTAAAATTCAACCCTGTGTCAGAGTCTGACCATACACTAATTTATATTTTTCAATTGCTTTGTTCAGATCATAATATTCGAACGCCAATTCCCTGATCTGAACAGGATTGGGATTCCACACATTCATTTGGGTAATGATTTCGTCGAATTCTTTCGTGGTGAAATTTCTAATGAGGAATCCTGTTTTGGATTTTGAAATAATTTCTTCCAGATCGCCGACACCGGAATTTGTAATCACCGGTATTCCCATGCCCATCATCTCACCATGCTTGGTAGGCGAGGAGGCCTGTTTCGAATAGCAGGGTTTGATGAAGAACACAGAAAATTGACTCAGTGAAAGGAGCACGGGCACTTCCTTTCTCGCTGCTTTGGTGATGATTACCTTCTCTTCGGCGATTTCATGATGCTTTACAATGGCTTCAATGGCCTCTTTGGCATCCGGAGAGATGAAAAGCATTCGGGCATTTGGGTTTTGCCGGATCAATACTTTTAGAAACTCCATCAACTCGTCAATCAGGTACCATGTGCCAATGCTCCCAAGGTAGGTGATAATGAAATCCTCTTCCCGGATTCCAAGTCGGGTTTTGTAATCTTTTCTGGTATCCCCGGTTATGGTATCCGGATTGAACAGATTCAGATCGACACTGCATGGAATGACCTGAACAGGAATTTTTTTGTTCAACAGCTTCTGTTCCAGGATTTTTTTGGCCGCATTGGTCAGGCAAACAATGCCATCGTTCAGACGGAACTGTTCTGCTTCTTTCTTCTTGAAATATTTGTAAACCATTCGGTAAATAAAATATTTCTGATTCCATTGGCCACTGTCTATCCGGCTATCGGCATAAAAGTCACGCACATCATTGAGAAATCTGATCCCAAACTTTTTTTTCATCCAGCATCCGATGAGTGCAGGGGTACCGGAACGGGTATGTACCATGTCAAAGGGATCTGCGCGGTGCAGGCTGGCTCCTTTTTTCTTCATCAACAGTACATCCCACCATCCGGAGATTACCGGCGGCCGCTTATGATAGGTGATAAACTCCCACTTGATTGGAAAGCCTTTCAGCAGATTGACAATTGTCTCTTTTCCCGCGATTAATTTATCAGGTTTTTCAGCGCTGAGTATGGTGAATTGGTATCCATGAGCTGTTAATCCCTTCAGATAGGGAATGACCTGACTCTGCCCAAGTGGGTCAGTCATGCCATCGTAGGATATGAAGAGGATGTGGGGCATTTGTTAAGATTCAATTGAACTTTTTAGACAATATACCTGCATACTTTCCATTGTGTTCAATGACTATGGGATCAAGTTTTTTATGCTCGCAAAATTCTTTGAAGTAAATGTTGTCGTTGATATCATCCATCATAAGTATGCCATTGTCCCTTAGGGCACTCCAAAGTATCGGAGTGGCCCATGCCCTTCCTGTATAACTTTTATCACTATCATAATGTACGAAATCAAGTGACTGATTGAATTTTTTTAGTGCTAAAGGAATTCCGGTAACATCAGGCAGTCTTTGTAAATCCCATTGAATTCTTAGATTATTAGGTACAACAACTCCTACAAAATCTTCATTATTTGCGTTCACATAAGGCATGTCATTACTTATTAATTGGGCTTTGGGTATGTCTTTTATTGCAAGCAGTATGGCGAGCGAAGACCATCCATAAGCTACTCCAGTTTCAATAATATTTTCTGATCTATTATGTTTAATTAAATGATAGATTAAGGAAGTAGCTCCAGATCCTCCCATCTTCATTGGTGGTTTTCTTTCATTTTCTTTTGCCTTTTCAATAATATCTGCATACAATACATCCAAGGGTATTATTTGTGGTTGACCGGTAATTATTTTAAGGGCTTCCGACTGGCTTATGCAATTTTGCTTACACCATATTGTAGCTTCTGAACGTGTCTTTTCTTTTACCCGGTTTTTGCTCCTTTTTAGAATTTGGAATATTTGAGGGTAAAACTTAGGCCTTTTCATAAACCAGAATATGGTTTTCAGTTTTGACATCTTCCTATTTAATTTTATAATGTTGAATGGATTTAGAATAAAGAGCTTTTAATTGGTGAATGTAATTTTCAAATCTAAATAAATCATCAACCCTCTCTATCCCCTTTTGAATGTTGTTTCTTAGCAGTATTGGGTTTGAGATTGAAAATTTGAGCTTGTCTATAAAATCGTCTTCGTTATTTAGTTTGTAAAATACGGCAGCATCACCACATTGCTCTTTATATGATGGAATATCTGATAATAGCAATGGAATTCCTACAGACATTGCCTCTAGAACTGATAAACTTAGTCCTTCATAAAGAGAGGAGGAGACATAGAGATCATAATCCTTAATTTTGCATTCTATATCTTTTGCAGGGCCTGCAAGTCTTATTTTTTTATTAGAGTTACTCGTGATCGTTTCCAGGTTTTCTCTCAGTGGTCCATTACCATAAATATGTAATTCTGCATTTGGAATGTCTGCCTTAATAAAGGCTCTTACTAAAAATTCAAAATTCTTTTGAAATGATAAAGAGCCTACACTAATGATTTTAAAATTGGTTTTAGTATCTCTCACAAAAGATTTTCTAGAAAATTTTTTTGTGTCCACAAAATTGTAGATAATTGTTGACTCGGGAGGTTTAATATTCAAAAATGAATGATAGTCGCTTTGGACAGTCTTTGCAACAAAAATAAGATGTCCGGGATGAAATTTCATGCTCACTTTTTCCATTATTCTTATGTACCATTTTTTGAACTCAATATTATGTTTGACTGTATTTTGAATAGATGAAAATAATGGGATTGATTTTGGAACGGCAAATCTTGCCAAAATGTTTGGTAGTGTTAGTTGTGAATGAACTAAAGCAGGCTTATGCTTTCTTATCAGATTCCTTAATATAAGTACAGCAAGTGGCAACTGCCATAGTTTGGGCATATTCAGACAAATAATATCTCCTTCAAAAGTCTGGTGGGAGAAATCGTTCCCTTTTGCCATCGTTATAATAATATTCTCGTATTCTGAAAGTTTGGGGATTGTTTGAACAAGAATATTTTCTGCCCCTCCCAGTCCCAAATTATAAATTATATGAAAAATCTTTTGCTTCATTGGCTTAGAATTCATTTACCCTTTTTGTCAAATTCAGTGTTTTAAAAAAAGAATAAAAGTCGGAATAATACGGTAAATATTTTTTGGCATCTCTTAATCTAAAGGTCGAGTTATCACAGTACTGCAGTAATGTAGAGAGTAAATTGTTAGCAAAATGATTCTTGCTAACATATTGGAATACTTCTTCTGATATTTTTTTTCTCTTGTCTATATCTTTTATTACTTCTATAACTGTTAATAGTGACTCGCCGCCTGAAGGAGGAGATTTTTCAATATTTCTACCTAATGAATAATTCTGGCTTTTTGCTAGCCAATTATAATAATAGTTTAATGGAAATTGTTTAGTAGAGTAATCCATTAGGATGACAGGTATTCCCAGAGTCCCGGCATTAAGTGCAGTGGTACCCATGCCAAAATATATGTCAGAATGGTTGATTAAGAATGAAGAAATTTCTGACGGGGGCAAATTTTCATGAATTTCAATTAAAAAATCCTTTGTCTGGTATTTTGAAATATCTATATATTTTTCAAATGAAGACTTATCATCTACCAGAATGTAGAATTTGAATCTCTGCCTTATTTGAGATGCGTCATCGAGTATTTTCTTTAGAGGATACAACTTCCAATCTACACTTCTTCCGATATATGTAACTCTGATTTCATCTGAATTTAATTGCTGTATATTTAAGTATTTGTTTACCTTTTCTGGAGAAACACTCACTGGTAAAAATAATGGCTGATCTACAATGATGTTAAATTCATTTTTTAGATTGTTAATACCTGTATCATCCATGAAAATAAGAGACTTATTGCTCAGTAATTTTCTAATGAGAAGTTTTCCCAGAAGCTTGAATTTAATTTTTTTAAAATGACTAATACTTGTGACATAGTCGTTGATGTCATAATAGATGATTTTAGGATTTACATCCATTAATACGTTGAAAAATTCATAAAACTTGGGAATTATGAAAATATCAGTAGCATAAAAGTGTTTGGCTGCATTCTTCCTATTTATTTTTTCTCTATTAAATATTTTTATCTCAATTCCTTCCTTACTCAGTTCCCGGGCTATTAAGCCATCATGATAATTTAATAGTATGACTTCTTTGCCAATAGTTCGCAGCTCTCTTATCAGAGTAATGATCAACGTAGTGTATCCGCCTTTGAGATCCCTGTATTCCGAATAAAAACAATACCGCATTTTCTTAATTCTTAATTCGACGCCAAATAATGATTTCCATAACCAACCAATACAAAAAATAATTCAGTGCAAAAGCATAGGTAGCTCCAATTACCCCAAAGTGATTAATAAATATATAAGACATCATCACAAAACTGGTAGCAAAAAGGATTTCAGTAATGATGTAAAATTTAGTCATGGCTTTTGCCAACATAATAAACGCCAATAACCAGCTTCCTATTTTAAGAAAGTCGCCAATTAATTGAAAGGCGAACAACTCTTTCATACCCTCAAATTCCGGAGTAAATAAAATCTGAATAATCAGCCCTTTCAGAAGCCAGATACCCATGGATAAGATTCCAACTACCGGGAGAATCATTTTATATCCATATCTGATTTCTTTTCTTAGCTCAGACTTATCCTTCAATTCGGATAACTTCGGCATATAGTAAACGACTAAAACAGAAGTCACAAATCCTAAATAATAATCTGAAATTCGGGTTACAGCCTGCCAATAGCCTGCGTCCTGCAATGAAACCGTACTAATAATTTTGCCCCGGACCATGATCTGCATTATCGGAACGACAAACCCGGTGACGATAGCCATGAGAGAGTATCCTAATAAATTTTTCACTACGCCTCTATTAAATGCCCTGAAGTCTAATTTCCAACCGATGTTCATTTTCTTAAACATCAATACATTTACACACATAATGATTACACCAACTATCGAACTGTTTATTAATACACCAACCAATCCAAGGTAATAGGCAGAGATAATCATTGAGGTCATCCCTAATAAGGATGAAATTATATTTATTAGAGTTAGTTGCTTTATTTTTTTTAGACCATTGAGAATGGATGAGAATATCAGATTCATTGCTATGGCTGTAATGCAAAATCCATATACCAGATAGACAATCCAGTATTCTGGGGACTTGAAGGCAGCAATTGAAAGGGTTTTGCTGCAACTCATTGTAAATAGCGAAATCAGAATTGATGACGTTATTACCATCAGAAATGCAGAATTGATAACGCTTTGCTGTTTTAATTTGTCACCAGTGTATTGTGCAAGGTATTTGATTACTCCGGAAGCAATAGCTCCCGTTGCCAACGTAGCCAATAAGGATGTGGTATTTACAAACTGACCATAATAGGCCATTCCTTCCGGGCCGATCTTTACAGCAACGACCTTAGTAATAACAAATCCACTCAGGAAGGTAATGCCGGTAGAGATAGATGTGTAAAAACTTGTTCTGATAAGATTCACAGATAATAGGAAATAATTTTAAAAAAATCGTTTGATGGTTTCTGATATAAGGTCAGCATCGCTTTCCATCATTCCAGGCCAGAGAGGTAAGCTAAGGCAAGTGTCAGCAATTTCCTCTGCTATTGGAAAATCTCCTTTTTTGAATCCTAAATGCTGATAGGCTTCTTGAAGATGAAGGGGGACTGGATAATGGATCAATGTCCCAATTCCATTTTCGGTTAACCATGCCTGTAAAGCATCTCTCTTTTGAGTCCGGATCAGATAGATATGATATACGTGAGTTGCATCCGGAGCAATATGCGGCACAATTAAATCTCCGACACCTTTTAATGCAGTATTATACCATTGAGCGATCTCCTGGCGTTGCCGTGTCCACAGCTCCAGGTATTTCAATTTTATAGATAGAAATCCTGCCTGGCATTCATCCAGCCGCATATTGAAACCAATTTCTTCATTATAATATTTCTTTTCAGAGCCGTAATTTCTGAGCATCTTTATTCTCCGAGCCAGGTCATTATTGTTGGTTGTAACAGCGCCGGCATCTCCCAGTGCGCCAAGATTCTTACCCGGGTAAAAACTGGTTCCGTTGGCATGGCCAAAACTGCCGGTAAGTTTACCCTTGTAGGATGCCCCTTGTGACTGTGCATTGTCTTCCACCACAAAAAGATTATGCTTGTTGGCAATTTGCATAATTGCATCCATTTCACATGCCTGGCCATACAAATGAACAGGCATAATTGCTTTCGTTTTGTGAGTGATGGCTTTCTCAATACTTGCAGGGCTGATATTATAGGTGTCCGGATTGGGCTCAGCCAGGACAGGGGTAGCGCCTACATAGGATACAGCCAAAGCGGTAGCAATGTAGGTATTGGAAGGAACGATCACTTCATCACCTGTACCAATCCCCAGCGCTTTCAGAGACAGATGCAGTGCGTCTAAACCGTTGCTTACTCCAATGGAATGGTCAACCTGATTAAAAATGGCAAACTCTTGTTCAAATCTTTTGACATTTTCTCCAAGAATATACCAGGCTTTATCAAAGAAATTTTCAAACGAATGAAGTATTTCGTTTCTGATCAGTTGGTTTTGAGATTTGAATGAAAGATAGGGAATGGTCATTGAATGAATTTTTCCAGTTGGGAATATTTCTCAGTTTCTATTAAATGAAAGTCGTGTTTTATAGCTCTTCCGCCAAAACTCTCTTTCCAGAATAGTAAACCACTATTAATGCCCCGGCCTTCATTTTCGTTGACAATCCCGAAATCAAAAAACCGTTTTTCAGGGTAAAGATGATCCGTCAAATAACAAAAAAGGTGATTCAGCGCTCCGGATTTTCTGCCGGTATCGTTGGATGAAATGTATTGGCAATGAATACAATTTTTTTCTATGAAAAGTAATGTGCCGGTATTAATTTCTCCGTTCAAATAGGTAGTAAATAGTTTTATGTTTTGAGGAAATAGATCCATCAACCTGGTTATTTCCAGAAGATCGTGCACGGGTCTTTTCCCAAATTTGGCGATTAGATTTGGCGTCAGTATTTGCTCCCAGAAAGGAACAGCATTTTTTTCTTCTTTTATAGTGACTCCCGCTTTTGCAGCTTTGGCTGCTTCTCTTCTGATATTACCACTGTAATCAATCCGATATTGCCTGTCTAATACGATGGCTGTGTCCCTTCTTTGCAGTCTGGCATCAAGTAAAAAGAATAAATACTCAATTTCATCGCTTGGGGATAAAGTATAGAAAGACGGTAGAGATTTAATTTGAAGAAACCTGATTTTTGACTCCTTCAAGAATCTCAGTACAAAGTAAGTGATCTTTGCAACCTGGGGTAATCGTGTATCTTTTGCATAAACGATTCCTCCGTAGGTAAGCCCCTGATGTGAAAATACCATCGTACGCTCTGGATTAATATTCGCAGGAATCAATGCTTTTAAAACGCCGGTATTGTCGTACACCATTAAGGAATTGTCTTCAAAACGATCTCTGTGGTAATCCATGAAAGATCTGTGAAACAGGAATGTACTATTCTTTGCCTGCGGTAAGAAATTATTCCAGACATCAAGATCCGTATTCCTATCAAATTTTCTGACGATCATTTTTTGTCTGTTTGAGGAATTGTTTTGATAAATTTTGCAGGAGATCCACCGTAAACAGAAAAAGGTCTTACATCATCACAGACAAAACTATTTGCAGCAATTACACTACATTTCCCTATAGTTACACCCGGTGAAATGATCACTCCTGCTCCGATCCAGGCATGATCTTCAATGATAACCGGTGCTTTTTTGATGGGATAGATCTCTTGCATAAGCTCACTGGCATTGGGGCCTGAGTCTGCCATGATATTGACATTTTGTGCAATACTCACATGGCTGCCTACTTTAACCTGCTCTGCAAAACCGTTGATAATGGAAAACATGCCTATATAGGTGTCATGACCAATTTCCAGAATATGATTTGGAGAGCCAAATACAAAACAATGTCCTGCTATACGGACATTATCTCCAATACGGACATTGTTGATTGAAGAGGAAGGATTGATATTGACATTTTTACCGAGAATGATGTTACTGATTTCCATTTTCCAAGAAGTCTTTAGTTAGGTAATAAAAAAAATCGAGGTCGCCCTTATTTAGATTCTGGTGTAGTGGCAGAAAGAAAGCTTCCTTGCCATAAAATACAGAAGATTCTATTCCGTTATTTTGCATAAATATTTTGAAAGAGGGTAGATCCATACTCTTAGTCTTGAACAGAAAAACTCCCGGAATATTTTTCCCCAATTCATTGAAATAGGGAAAGAATCCAAAATCCCTGAATTTCTCACACAGGTAGTCATAATTTTCTACCCTCACCTTTTTTATCTCCTGAATTGAATAAAGGTAATGTGTCAAAAGGATCTTTAAATATTGACTCAGAGTCGGATTCTCATCAGAAATTGATAAATCAATATTTTTATTTGATTTAAGGATTCCGCCAAATGGTATAGGAAAATGTTTTGGAATACTGTAAATGACGAAGTCCCCAATCTTTCCAGCAAGGCCGGAATTATCCTGAGAACTAAAACTCAGAGCCATATCTTCAATAATCGGTAGATTATATTTTTGAAGATCACTTACGCCTTCATAACAATACCCGAATTCATGATTAAGAAATATGAGTTTTACTTTATTATTCATTGATCTGGTCCAGGAACAAACTTTTTCTATTTCATTGGTGACACAACTGCTAATATAGGTATTGCTGGTTGTTGTCAGGATCAGGATCTCGTCGTCTGGTTTCAGATGGAAAAAATTTAATGCCTTTCCGATTGCGCTTCTCCCGTTTTGAGTGAATTGGAAACTTTTGCCCAAAAATGATTGTAGAAGGCTCATGTCCACTTTCCCTGCCCTGATAATTTCCCGGTTAGTGGAATTATAAGAGGTATTGAATGGAGATATACGGTAAGATGAACGCCAGTAGATATCTGTATCAATTGCGAATCCGTTGGTGAACCTGGTCATAAGGTCTGAATTTATAATTGGAAATTACCTAATTGCGAAACCATATATTTTGATTTCCGGTAAATTCGGAGACAAAGATTGAGTTTAGCCTTATTCTATTTGAAAATCACTTCTGCCAGGCTCACAAACTCCTGGTAATCCCGGATATAATCCGATTCCTGATAAGACATATTTGCTATACACATTTGCACAGAGTTGTGGGTGTACTGCATGGTGTGCCAGCAATATTTGGGCATATACAGGCCTTGGTTGGCACAGTCCAGAATGAATTTTTGTTCCGGTTCACCGGGCATCTGGGTGGTTACAACAATTTTTCCGGCCACTGCTACCAATATTTGTTCGAGTTCATGGTGTGCATGTCCGCCGCGGCTGATGCTTTCCGGAGTAAAATACGTCCAGTAAACTCTTTTGACGTCAAAGGGCAGGAGGTCGTTTTCGGCGACTGAAATATAGCCTTCTATGGTTTTTCCAATCTTGGGAAATTGGATTATGTAAGGAGTGTCCATAAGAATGGGTTTTGTTAGGGGGTTTAATTCAATAACGAAAAAAAATCAATTTCATTGTGATTAGCAACTGAATGGTAATGGCTCAAGGGTTTACCATTCAATAAATATAGATTTATTATTTATTTTATTTGAAGTGCAAGTAGCAATTTCGTAATTGCTTGTTGTAGAGAATTCATCTATTCTATCCCGTCCAAGTTGTGTTCAATCAAAAAAAGGAGTTTGTTTCACATCTAGTTGCATATTCCATGATGGTCACATATTTATTGAAGCTCACATTTTTCTATGGCAACTATTTATGCGGTAATAGAGAATCGATAGTCCTTTTAGGAAAGCATTATTCCCATATTGAAGGGGTGATTGGGACCAATTTGATTATTTTTGCTGACATGAATGGAAAGTTGGTAATCTCTCTGGATTTTGAACTATACTGGGGTGTCAGAGATATAATTAAATTGGAAAATTATAAGACAAACTTAATGGGTGTTCGAAAGGCTATTCCTATGATGTTAGAGTCGATGAAAGCTTTTGATATAAAGGCTACATTCGCAACTGTTGGGCTATTGTTTTTCAGCACAAAGGATGAATTGCTTAGATATTTGCCTAATCTAAAGCCTACCTATAATAATCCGGAATTTTCCCCTTACCCGAAATTGGAAAGCGAAGTTGGGATTGATGAAGTATTAGACCCTTTTCATTTTGGGTATGATTTGATAAACCAAATCAAGGCATATGGGCAGGAAATTGGATCACATAGTTTTTGCCACTACTATTGTATTGAACAAGGGCAATCAGTTGATCAATTTCAAGCTGATGTAGATGCAGCTATCCGTGTTGCCTTGGATAAAGGAATTGAACTGAGGAGTTTTGTTTTTCCTCGAAATCAATTTAACCCTGAGTACATACCAATACTTGAAAGAGCTGGTTTTACCTCTTTTAGAGGAAACCAAAAGGAATTTATGTATAACTACTATTTTCACAAGAGACTTGTGCCAATTCAAAGAATTCTTCGGCTCTTAGATAGCTACATTAATATAAGTGGTTACAATACCCTTGCATTGAAACCAATAGTGCCAGTTGATATATTGAACATTCCCAGCAGCAGACTACTAAGGCCATATTCAGCAAGGTTATCATTTTTAGAAAATTTAAGATTCAAGAGGATTGCAGGGTCTATGACCCACGCAGCAAAGAACAATAGAGTTTATCACCTTTGGTGGCATCCACATAATTTTGGAATAAATTCTGAAGAGAATATCAGGTTTTTAAATAAAATTTTTCATCATTACTCTTTCCTAAATAAGAAATATGGATTTGAGAGTGTAAGTATGCAGGAATTATCTGAGGAAATAAGAATTGTACATAATAATGGCAGAATACAGGAAAGAATCTAATAGCTCTCCAGAATGAATTTCAATAAAAATACACCTTTCATATTTTTACTCTTACGTTTTTAAAGATACCATGTATCAAACAAAAGTAACAATTGGGTATGTTCCATATTCGTCTGATTTGACTCAGCCGGGTGATAGAAGGCGTTTCCCATACTTTGCAAAACGAAACCAAATCCCTTTTGAAATAGCAAATCCTTCAAAAGAGTATAATATAATTCTATTAACTGCCCCTTCAAATCTAACTCAATGGCTTTCATATAAAAAGAAATATCCCTACACACGTTTTCTGTTTGAAATGGTTGACAGTCTGGTTTTTCCATCGAATTTATTGATGAAAATTGGGAAGGGTCCAGGGAGGTATTTCTTGGGAAAGGAGAATAATCTAATATTTGACTATCAGGAAGTTTTACATCGATGGATCGATCTGGCCGATGGTGTAATCTGTTCCAATAAGTCTCTACAAGAATATGTAAAAATTAGAAATAATAATGTATTTCTAAGTCCTGATTATTTAGAGAGTGAATATAATATCAGGAAAGTGGATTATTCAATGAGTGGTAAGATTAAGTTGGTATGGGAAGGTCTCCCTTCAGTGTTAGTACATTTTCTAAGGTTTAAGAAACTATTAACCGAGTTGAATTCGTTTTGTGAACTTCACGTAATTTCCGCAGCGCGATATCCGGTTATACCCTATTTATTGCATCGTTCAGCGGAACAATATATAAAACAATTGCCCATTCACACATTCTTTTATCCGTGGGACATTCAAACTCATAGTCAAATACTGTCTTCATGTGATGTGGGTATTATCCCTATTAACAGAGAGCACATCTTTGCGTGGAACAAACCCGCTAACAAGTTGGTGTCCTTTTGGTTCACCGGATTGCCAACTCTTGTGTCAAATACCCATGCCTATGTGGATATGATGGATCAAGCTGGTAATCAGATGTACTGTGCTTCCGAAGAGGACTGGGTAAAAAAGTTGCAAGAATTATTTGATATGGGGACAAAACGGCGTAAAGAAATTGCTGATGCAAATTTTGCTTTTGCAAAACTGAATTATTCTGACTCAAAACTCGACAAAATTTGGAACAATATTTTTGAATCAATTGATTAAAGAACCTTTTTTTAATCACAAATTAATTTAGGTGATTCTTGGTCATTTCCTGAAGAGTAGTCGATATCCATTGAGAATTTCTTTTGCTTCCTGGGAGCCATATCTCCACCAGCCTAAAATTATTCGTGGAACTGGTTCAATTAAGGTTGTAGAAATCCACAAAATGCAGTAACCTATGAAGGAAAAGTGTTTTTTCCCATATTTTAAACGGCTGCTTAAATTTAGAAAAAGTCGGTAAGATTTTACGGATTGAGTGGTACCTGCGCCACTGTGTATTATCTTAATATCCGAGTTAAAAAAAGAACGGCCTCCTAATTCAGAAAAACGTTTAGAGAAATCAAGTTCTTCAAAGTATACAAAGAACCTTTCATCAAAGTATCCAACCTTTTCAAATAAATCTCTTCGCAAGAACATAAAGGCTCCCATTATCTGATCAACAAATCTGCTGGTCTTATGGTCCCAATCTTCCATAATCAAAGCCGGCTTAAACAATTTTGGAAATAACTTAGCAAGGCCCATAGCATCTGTCAAGAAACGAATTGGTGTTGGAAATCTTGAGCAACTCGGAGCAATTGAGCCATCGTTATTTAATAGCTGGCAACCCAATATATCAATTTGTTTGTTTTGCTCCATAAATTGATAACACTTACATAATGTATCATTAAAGAGTTTGGTATCAGGGTTTAACAGGAGAATGTATTCTTCAGTGCATTTGTGAAACCCTTGATTGGCTGCTTTTGCAAAGCCTAGATTCTGATTATTCTTAATGATTTTTACTTTGTTATGGGTGGGAATAAGAGCTATACTATTATCACATGAGTTATTATCTAGAACAAATATGTTCCTAACATAAATAATATTTTTATTATGGATAATTGAGTCTATGCAAACCCTGAGAAGGTTTCCTGAATTCCAATTAATAATTACGATATCAATCATTTTTTCGGACAATAAGCCTATTTAGAAATAACAATAATTCTGTGTAAAAGAGCATTTGAATCCACGTCGAAAGCAACGAAATATACATGTCCTGGAAAAAACTCATAAATAGCGGAAATAAGGTAAGGCTGTAATAAACGCTGTACCGGATATTTTTTGTTTGTAAAGCCTTGTTATAAATAAGGGTCTGGATTAATCCATAAAACCCTACCATGATAAATGCATAGTATATTCCGAAATCAGAAATATAGGGACTATAAATAGTGTAAACGTTGGTTGAATAGGGTACAAATACAAACTCCTGAAGCAAGCTGGATACCTCAGAAAAATTTACAATACCCAATGCCGATCCAACTGCAAGGAAGAATCTGAGAGTCTGAATTCCAGTATAAGTTGGCACGGGGTTCTCCTCAATTCTTTGGTCCAGCGCATTAATGGAAGCAACCATATAGGTTCCCGTGACCTCTGTGGAGGATTTTAGATTTTCAGAAAATGTGTTTTCAGTATTTCCTCCTTTCCCAAAGTAAACTCCAATTAATGAAAAGAAAAGTAGGAAAGCAATAATTGTTAAAAATATTCTTTTGAAAGTAAACTTGTATCCATTTAAGAAATTCATTCCAACCATTATAGTCAGCACCCACAGAACCGGACCTCGCCCTGTTGTAAATAACGCATAGGTTAACGCAAGAAGGATTGATGCAAAAAATATAATTCTGTTGGTTCTATTGCGTTGGTGATAATAGCAGTACTGCTGTATTGCCAGATTAAAGTAGGAAAGTGAAGTGAGATAGACTTCCGGCCCCATCTTTGCATCCCCGTATGCAAGTTCCGTTCTCAGGCCAACGAAAAAATTATCAATATTTGAGGCAAGAAAAATTTTGTAAGACTGGAGCAAATAATACGGAAGCCCGAAAAGAATAATAAAGAATAAAGAAAATTGAATAATAGGACTTAGCTTGATTAACCAAGTCCACGGTTGGTATGGCGTGAGAGGATGTGACTCCCTTTTCTCCTTAAGGACAGAAATAAGAAGGGAACCAAGACTGAAACTTAAATTTCCAATTGTCACTATAGAAAATGTGTAGGCTGATACATCGAAAAGCTGATTCAGAATGGTGGTTCTTGCAATTAAATGCAGGAGAAGTATAACAGCCCATAGCCCTGAATATAAGACTGCAGGCTGCATAATTTGTTTTCTGGAAATTTTGTAATTAAATAAGAATATTACAAAGTTGAGAAAAACGAATCCTGCCTCCATTAATATGTTTATTTCCCGGATCATACCAAATTCGGTTTATTCGGCAATGTTTCCCTATATAATGATTTTAAAATTGGGAACGATACCATAATCATATAGAATATACCAGCAATCAAATATCCAAAAGGCGCTATGAGCATGTTTGAAGTTTGTTGGAAAAGATAATAAAAAATAACCTGTAAAAGCAATGAGATACCAGCAAGGAATAACAGTCTTTTCGTTTGCATTTTCAACTCATATTTTTTCTGAACGAGTACAGAAAATTGCCATATAAAGGTTGAGCATATTATCAAAAATCCCATCCATTTGTTTATAGAGTTATTCGGTGTTTTCAAGATAAATAATAAGAGGTCAGCTCCAAATATCCAGTATAATACCGAAGTCACAAGGAATCCTGAAAATTCTAATAGAAATATTTTTTTGAGCAAAGCCCTGATATCCTTCCGGTTTGCATTTTCATACGCCGAGGTTAAAAGAGGAAATAGAGATGTTATTATGGGAGATATTAATAAAATCAAGCTCTTGTTGATAAAATCAAACAAGGCCTGATAATTACCTTGTGTAGTCGCTCCAAAAAGATGAATAGTGAAAAGTTTGTCGACATAACCCATTAGGTATGTGAATACAAACCAAATGGAAAGCGGAGTGCCGTAAGAAATAAATTTTTTGGTTAACTCATTCTTGTTAATTGGGGGTATCTCTTCTCTAATCAGATATTTATTACGTTGAACTACTAAGTAAATGAATGATACTAAATATGAAACTAAAATAGACAGGAAAAGGCAATAGAGGTAATACATTCTGGTAAATGATATCAATAGGGCACTTCCACCTACATAAATTAGTATTCGCATCAATTCAGAATAAATTATCTTCTTTGAAAGGAATGCAGACTGTATAATAGGTAAAATGGTAAACTGCAATGAACAAGCTAATAAAGTGAGTGAACATAGAATCGCAAGTAGCCAATCATTGCTAATCCACCAAGCAACAATTAACAATGGAATATTAAAAATGAATTGGGTGCGTAATGATAGCCTCAAAGAGAATTCTGAAAATAACCTATGCTGTGGATAGGCTGGATAAAGCCGAATGATACTTTGGGTGATCCATCCGGTCAATACTGCGGTTAAAATCAGAATAGCGTTGAACCATAATGCAAAATTTCCATATCCTTCGGGACCTAAGAGATGCTTGAATAATGGAATAGAAATTCCGGAGATGAAGGCAGGAATTATAATGCTGATCAGATAGTTAAAATAATCCTTCTTAAACTTTGTAAATAATTCCATTTCCTTTTATTTCAAAAAAGTAAAGGATTAATCTTTTATGACATAACGTATCGCAAGAACTAGAAGCAAAATAGCCTCTGCAATGAAAACAAATAGAATAGCACCAAATAATTTACTCATTTTTATTTTCGTCATTGGATACTGGGGCTTGTCAATTATTTGCATGAGTGGTATTTCATCCAGATATTGAAATCTGGCTAACTCAAGATTTTTGAACAATTCTGCATAAGCCGCACTATATACCTGAATGTTTGTTTGTTGATTTAGTACTGGTATTTCCGCCTTTTCAAATGCAGGGTTCAAATTTATGTCCTGCACCTGGGCCCTTTCATTAATACTGGATTTTAGCCCCCCCTTCAATTGTGCTACACGGTTTTCTAAGATGTCCAGAGTTTGTTTGGCTTTTTTGGTTCGAATCTGAATATAAAGATCGTTTGTTGCTGCCAAAAGTTTCTCTGTAAATACTTTTGATAGCTTTTCGTCAGGGGTAGTCACCCTAACCTCGTAAAGGCTGAGTTTTCTGTCAGGTCTTTGAGCTGTAACAAGATTCTTTGCAAATGATTGGTAATAAATTAGAAGGACACTATCTTGTTTATAGGAATAATCGTCATGATTTAAATTCGTGGGGAACGTAATATAACCTCCATCTTTCGTCTTTATTTTACGGCCTTTTTTATCTAAGTAATATTGGATAAGAGTGTAAGGCTTATTATCAAAGGTATCGACGGAAGTAAGTACTTGTTCCAATATTCGACGACTCTTAATAATTTGAAGAATATTGTCACCTGCAAAGATGTCCTTTCCGCCCCCAACGTTTATCCCGAATTGGGAGGCAAGGTTTAATATATTCCCAATACCTGCACCTTCTCCATCATCCAATGCAAAGGTTGACTCACTTACGTATTGAGGTTTGTCGAATGTAGAATATATAATGCCGGCAATCCCTCCGAGGATTCCAACAATTGCAAATACCCACCATATCCTTAATAGCCCCCTGAAAGTCTTTTTTACTGATAATAATAATGGAGATCTCATATTAGAATTGCCATTATAACCATCCTGGAGAATTGCCATAAATGGTTTATTTTGTTAAATTAACAATTACATTTCCTGCGATAGCCAGTGCAGACACAACCACCGCCCACTCGGTAGCCCCCATTTTATTTCTGTTGCTCCTGTCCTTTTGAGGAACGAAGATTTCTGACCTGGGAATGACTTCCGGATAAGACCTGAAGAATAGGTATTGTTTGACTGACTTTGTTTTGCCGTTGGGATAAATTACGAATGCTCCTGCTTTGCGTGCACGAGGCATAAAATTGCCGGCCTGCTCTACATAGTACCTAAGATTCATTTTTGGCTTATAAGCTACCAACGTCGGTGAATATACTTCACCCGAAACTTTTACCAGATTTGATGTTCTGGATATTGTCAGTATATCACCATCTTCCAAAGTCAGATTGTCAGAGCTTTCAGGGTTCTCTAATGCATTTCTGAGGTTGACACTGATTAATACGTACGAATTGTAAAGTTCGTTCCTGAGCTTCGGATTATCATCAAGACTGTCGGATGAAATATTTAATATCCTTTGAAAAATGTTCTGCCTTTCTTCAGGCGTCAAGGCTGAATTATTAAACCTTCTGATTGTAATCGAGTTGCTATCGGCAGATGCTTTAAAACCACCTGTTCTGGAAATGATGTCTTTGATTGTGGAACCACTTTTTTCCAATGCATATTTTCCCGGGCTGATGACTTCTCCGTTTACGATTACAACCCGCTGATTGGTATATCCGGGTTTTTCCTTGACAATGATGACATCAAACGGAGACAGCAGGATGTCCCTCCCTCCATCATTGGCAAGGTTCACATTGATGATTTTACTTTCCATGTGGTTGGCATCCTCAACCTTTGCATTATTGATTCTCCTGGATATTTCGATCCTTGAGGAGTCGCCTGCGTCTGTGATACCGCCTGCTTCAAATAATACATCGTTAAGGGAGAGGTTTTTTCTCCAACTTATCTGGCCAGGATTTCTAACTTTCCCTTCAACCGTTACCGAATTTTTATCCCGGTAATAGAATATTGAATTGATAACGAGGGAGTCATTCTTTTGCAGATAAACTTTCTGGCCAAGGTTTAAAATAGAATCCAGATTTACGGATTCAATAGCAGGTAGTTTATTGGGCAGATAGCGATAAATTAATGCTCTTTGCAGATAGGCATCTGAAGTGGTACCTCCTGATTTGGTAATTAACTCACCTACAGAAAGCCCCGAAGTAAGTTCATAGGGCCCCGGTCTTTGTACTGATCCAGTCACATAAACCCTGTTCCCATATTCTTCCTGTAATTTACTGATATGATAGGTGTCACTCCCTCTTGTAATGAAAGAAGCAAACTGGCTTGAAGGGAGATCTATAATTTTCCTTACCGAATCGGTAATCCTGGATACAGATACAGTGCCTCTGAAAGCGACGTCAGTAAATCCTCCGCAATAATGCAGTAGGTTTGAAAATTTTTCTCCGTCCAGCATTTCAAATTTCCCCTCACGTTTTACATTTCCGGTGATGGAAACTCTATTGGAGTAATAGGGTATGCGGATCACATCCCCCTCCTGTAAAAGGATATTGTCTCTCTGATTGCCATATACGAGAAAATCATACAGGTCTGCCTTACGTTTTTCTTTTCCCCGGATGACTTCAATATTTCTGTAGCTTCCCATATCCGTGGGGCCACCACAGAGATATAAAATATTATAGAGAGTAGTTAATGAAGAAACGGTAAAGGTGCCTGGTTTTTTCGCCTGTCCAATTACGGTTACACGAATACTTCTGATTTTTCCAAGGGTTACCTGCACTTTGGTTTGTCCTGAGCGGATTGCAGTGTAAATTGTAGAAGCTAATTTATTTTTGATTTTGGCAGTAGCTTGTTCTAAAGTCAATCCACTTACAAGAATAGGCCCGACGTTGGGTATGTAGATTTCACCAAGTTCGTTGACGCGGAGATCATATTTTTTTTCGCTGAATCCATAGATTGAAATGACAAGTTGATCATCCGGCCCGAGCATATAATTGGGAGGCGGTGGAATTCTGAGGTTAGGTTCGAAAGCAAGGCTGTTGGATGAGAACAATTCACTTCCGAAAACTTGCGAGTTCGGTTCCAATAGTTTTATTGGAATCCTTCCTGTTGCTGTGTCAAACCGGGATCTCTGAACCCTCGTAGTGTCTGAGTAATCTCTGTTATCAGCAACTCCTTTGGTTCTTGTAATCGACTGAATTCTTAGTCTCAATTTGGAAATTTCAGACTGGCTGAGGCCTCGTTGTTGCAGAATAGAATATAATTGAGATTCTTCAATTCCACTGGCTACAGCCTTTTGGTACAAAGAGGCAATTTCTTCGTTACTGTAGTTGTCAATATTCACATCACTCAAATCGTTTGCGTTGAGTAAATTCGTTTGTGCCAGTGTGGTGGAGATGAAAAAAAATAAGGTTAAGAACATTAGTAAACCTGTCCTCAGAAAATTCGTCATTAATAAGTCTTTTAGGTAGAAGTATTCTCCATTAAGCAGACAAATTTAGGGATTCAGGATAAAAAAACAGAAGTTTGTAACAACAGAGTGAAATCTTGAATAGATGAAATTCAAATTATTTTTTATACTAGGGTTATTTTTGAATCTATATTCCGGTACAAATTTGATGGGGCAACCAGTTTTTAACGTCAAGGATTATGGTGCCCGGGGTAATGGTAAGACGGATGATACCAGAGCCATTCAGAATGCTATAAATGGTGCAGCTAAAGTAAATAGTGCTATTGTTTATTTTCCAAAAGCCACTTATTTGGTTTCATCCTATACAACTACCCCCAATTATCAGGAAAACTATATGCTCCTGATGAAATCGGGGATTCATTTTAAAGGAGATGGAAGCAGTTCGGTAATCCGGTTAGGTAGTAACCTGTTTGACAAATCGGTTCTTTCTGCAAATGCACATTTGTTTTATGGATTAAATGTTTCAAACATTTCTTTTTCTGATCTGGTGATAGATATGAACGGTTCAAAAAATATTGTGCCGAAGAATTTTAATAAAAACTACACCTCAATTTTTGCGAAGAATGGCTCGGATATACTGGTTGATCACGTGACGATCAGGAATTCTGCTGGCAGGACGATGATGAACATCATGGGGAAAGGCCGCAATCTGGTCATAAAGAATAGTCAATTTCTGAATGGAGGTACCTATCCGGGAAATAATAAGACAAACCCGTTTCAGGATGATTTTTCTTTTCTGTATAGTGAATGGGATAGTACCTTGATTACAGATAATCTGATAAAGCAGGAGAATATCAATATTGCATTGTCAGGATACTGTGGCGGAATGGAATTACACGGGAATAACTCTGTCGCAGAAAACAATGAAATTACAGGTTGTTGGCCTGCAATTTACATAAGCAGTACAAATGGTGTACAACAATCAAATGTAACGGTCAGCAACAATAAGATGCAGAAATGTGTCACCGGTATTTCATTTTGGCTCATTGATACAATGAGAAATATCCGAATTTCCGGAAATACAATCGGATTAAGCGCACCAACTTCAGAAAAGTATAGACAGGTAATGGTCTGGGGGATCGTTATGCCCAATGGGAATGTACAAGATTATAACCGAAAACTAGCAAACGCTGCACCTATAGAGGAGTTATTGATTGACAGTAACCGGATAACAGCAGATTCTATGGCAAATGTATGTGGAGGAATGTCCCTTCATTCTATAGTAAATGCTTCTATTCTCGGCAATTCTTTTTCAGGATTGAATTTTGCAGGCATTGCTCTCTCAGGAAGTAAATGGGGTATCGACAATCTGAATATCAGAAACAATAAGTTTTTTGCATTTAGAAGAAACAATCATCCTACTGTGGTGGGCGGGTATTTTGTAGTGACAGATACATATTCGCCGACAAAAAAAAATGCGCGGGCATTTAATAAGGTAACCATATCTGATAATTGTATTGATGATTCTACTTCTTCGCTACCCGGGGGCAAGGGAAGAATATTGTCGGGGTTTATTGCATTGCCAAAGTCTATGATGGATAAAATCAATATAGAAAATAATTTGCTTAATAATTCGTTTACCAATTTTCGTAAGGTGATTACTCATTGAGATTAAGTCATTTGTGAGACGATTTTTATGAAACCAAAAATTACTGCCATGATTCTGAGAAAATTACTTTTGTGCCTTTGCTTATTCTTTTCAATCTGTATTCTTAACTCCTGTAGTAAGAATTGGGTAGATCAAAAGAAAGTTTTTAAGATCGAACAATTCAGAAGGCCGGATATGAGTGATTATGATTTGTTGCAGCGCATGGTCGATAGCTTGCCGGAAAACTCCCTGATCGTACTCGATAATAGAACCTATATAATTGATCACACAGTCATCGTAACCAAATCGCATCAGTTTTATGGGCCGGCAACTATTAAACGGGAGGACCAAGTCAGATATGAATTAAAGGTGCCCGCAGATGAAAATTCAAAGTACTTAGTATTGGATCATACTGCCGGAATCAGGGTTCCCGACAGGTTCTTGTTGTGCAACGGAACCTCCTATAAAAATACCACGCAAATAAATGTCGTGCTAAAAATATCGGGAGACACTGTATTTTTAGACCATCCCATTGGGAAAATGGTGGATGGAACCGGAAGTTACGGCTCCGGAACCTCCTTATTCAAGAATATCAATTTCTTTTGGATTATCGATCCCTATGAGTATCCAAGAGAAAGATGCAGTTTTGTAAATATTGTTTTTGATGGAAACAGGGAGAATAATATGGGAACCTATTCATGGTTATTGAATGCCTCCGTGATGGCCTTGACCAAAGGCCCCACCACTTATCAGTCCTGTACATTTCTGAATAGCCCCGGTGAAACCATTGTTGGGCATAATGCAAATATTTATAATTGTACATTCAGGGATCTGAATGGAAGTGCTTTTCATACTTCTGCAGACAAAGCATATAATACAGAAAAAGAAATTCACTCCTTTCTTTTCGACAATATTTTTGAAAATACCAATCAGATATCCACTACTATCAATGGTCATAGTGAGGGCTGTATCACACATAGTAACAGTGGCGGATACTACACAGCAGAGAGGAATGTATTTAAAAACGTAGGAGAGTCTGTATTGGGTGCACTCTACCCTTCATTGCATGAGCATGATTGGGGAACAAACAATATTTATTTTGAGAATAACGAGATTACAACTCCGGGAAGAATGGTTTACCTGATAGATACTTTAACTCAGGGACAAATAAATGATGTACGCATTGAAAACAATAAGATTTATGAAATAAATACGGTTGACCGGTCAGCAGAGCTGCAAGTACAGCCTGGTATTATACTTGAGAATGAAGTGAATCAATGAATCAGGAACCCCAATAAAATACATCTCCTCTTTCTAATAATGTATCCATTACAAACAGAACCTTCTTTCCTAAGAAATAAATTAAATTGATTCAGACAGTATCTGAATCGCTATAGCTTATGTACCAATTCTTCAGGTCATAGATTTCTTTTGAGTTGCTACTATTGAGCAATTTGACGATTACACCTAATTTTTGGGGTCTGAATTTTTCAGGAAAAATCCAATAGCCACACTTTTTGTATGTCATATAATTGAAGGAATGCTGGAAACACCAGGCTAAAACAATATCTGCACTGCTTTTTTTCAAGACTCTATTTGCAAATTTCAGTAAAATTCTTCCTGTTTGATTGTCTGATGGGGCATGAAGTAATTCCATCAGATAGCCAATTTTCCCACCGTGTTTTCTTTTCAATGCAAATATCACAACACCCATAAGATTATCTTCGCTGTCATACAATCCATACCGGCCATATGATTCGAATGGTTTTTTGATATATCTCCAGGTCATATATCTTGCATTTCTTTCTAGCCCAATATTAAAAGCTGAAGTTAATTTAGAATAAAATCTTTCATATTTTTCGTCGAATTGGTTAATTTCTCTAATGTCAAATTTTGACAGTAAACGGTGGGGGATATTAAATGATAGATTTTCGTTGGAATCACTTTTTGTCAAATGGGCAAACTTTTTAAATATATATGAAATTCTGAATGGCTTTATTAAAAAAGGCACTTCTCCAAAGTAATGGAATCTTAGTTTTTTTAAAAATCCATAAACTGAATTCTCGTTTGGAAATCCATAGACGAATTCCACTTCTTTTTGTTTTTGCTCATTTTCAATTGCAGTTGCAAGTTTGATAAATAATCCCTTCCCTCTGTGGTCTTGATCAGTGAGGGTGTCGAAAGATTGCATAACAGTGACTGTTTTTCCCATACATCTGAAAATAACAGGAAGATATGTATAGATTGCGGCTATTTTTCTTGAACTCTTTGAGATTGCATAGTAGATTGAATGTGTTTTAGGAAGGTTTTCCTGGTGATTCCACCTCAGAAGCTCAAGGGTTTTTGGTGATTCGTTGCTATCGAAACATTTTTTGTAAAGTGCAAGTTCTTCATTACTTGCAGTTCCTGATACTGTTTCATAAATTTCGTTAGGGGATTCCATATTTTATAGAGATAAGTTTTTCAGAATAGTTATGCTATAATAATGAAAACGAAAAGAATTCATATTCTTTGTTATTACAGATTCAATGGAAACTTTGAGAATTGTTTTGAATAGGCATTTTATTTGAAATCGTAAATTCATTAAAGAGCTAATGATGTAAATTTATTCTTCTATGTAAAAACATATGGAACAATAAAAAGAAAATAGTCACTTCAACCTCCTCAAATACTCTCCATATCCGCTCTTGCTGAATTTTTCTGCAAGAGCTTTTAATTGTTTCTTATCTATATTGCCCATCCTGTAAGCAATTTCTTCCAGGCATCCGATCTTAAATCCCTGGCGCTTTTCTATCACTCTTACAAATTCTGTAGCGTCATGCAGCGAATCAAAGGTGCCGGTATCAAGCCATGCAAATCCACGATCAAAAACAGCGACTTTCAATTCTTTGCGCAACAGATACTCTTTGTTTACATCTGTGATTTCATATTCACCACGTGGCGATGGCTTTATGTTTTCTGCAATCTTCACGACCGAATTGTCATAAAAATACAACCCGGGAACTGCATAATTCGATTTCGGCTTTGCCGGTTTTTCTTCTATGCTGAGTGCTGTGAAGTTTTCGTCAAATTCTACTACACCATACCGCTCCGGGTCGCTCACAGGGTATGCAAAGATAATAGCTCCATCCGGATTGGATGAAGTCTGCAGCAATTTACTGAGTCCGCTTCCGTAAAAAATATTGTCTCCCAATACGAGTGCTACAGAATCTTTTCCGATAAATTCTTTCCCTATGACGAATGCCTGTGCCAGTCCGTTGGGTTTATGCTGTACGGCATATTGGATCGTGCATCCCCACTGCTTTCCGTCTCCCAATAATCTGACAAACTGAGGTTGGTCTTCCGGAGTGGTGATGATCAGCACTTCGCGGATACCCGCCAGCATCAATGTACTCAATGGGTAATAAATCATCGGTTTATCGTAGATCGGCATCAGTTGTTTACTGATCCCCATGGTGATGGGGTAGAGTCTTGTGCCTGAGCCACCGGCGAGAATGATACCTTTCATTGGGTTTAGAGTTTAGGGTTTAGGGTTTAGGATGTTTGAGATGGTTGAGATAGTTGAGATGGTTGAGATAGTTGAGTTGGTTGAGTTGAGAATGCAAATTGTGATAATTGCACAAGTCCCCGGCCTTTAGGATTTATGGTTAATATAAAATCTGAAGTCATTGAAATAATATTCATTTACCAATTGATTTTCTTAGTTGGTTAATTCCGAAACTGATTTTTTGAATCATAGTGCGAGAGTCTGACAACTGCTTTTCCGTTATGAAGCCTAATTCGAAACTAATGATAAGTTGGTTTAATAGTTCAATTGCACTGGAATAAGCTATGGTGTAAAAGTGTGATTGCTCGTTTGAGCTTGATCTGCTGCTACCCTCAGCGAGATTACTTGCAATTGAGATTGATGATCTTCTCATTTGGGATATTAAGCCAAACTTTTCTTCATCAGGGAGCTGCTTTGTCAACTTATAGATAAAAATAGAAAGCTCTTTTGCTTTTTTCCAAACTTCTAATTTTTCAAAAGAATAAATATATTCTCCCATTGCAGATTTTCAAAAGAATTAATTCATAATATATGATTTTTTCACTCAACTCCCCTTAACTCTCCCCTCAACCTCCTCAACCTCCTCAACTTCCTTCCTCTCAACCTCCTCAACTTTCTTCCTCTCAACCTCCTCAACTTTCTTCCTCTCAACCTCCTCAACTTTCTTTCTCTCAA
>CAYXAL010000025.1:19361-42812 GCA_964463015.1 uncultured Ginsengibacter sp. | reverse complement strand
TCATAGGATATTGGATTTTAAAGCGGGACTAGATTTCTATCTTGGTCCCTTTTTTTATTTATGTATCATCCTGATTTTTCCTTTTCCATCCATTTCAACCTCCTTTTCATCTTTCAGGTATTCAATTATCCGGACTAATTTGTTGGAAGTAATTCCTGTTAGATGCTGTAGTTCAGCAGAAGAGAGCATTTGCTGATTTTGAAGAGATTGAATTACAAAGGCAATGTCTTCTGCCGATATACCTTCCCGGTTTTTATTCAGGCAAACATCACAGATTCCGCAAGGGTTGACCGGATTGCCTCCAAAGTAATTATTGATGAAAATGCTCCTGCATACTTTGGCCTGATTTGAATACGCTATCATTGCCCTAAGCCTTTCCTCATAGGCTTGTTGGCGTTTTTGAATGTTTGCCTGATTCACAATAAGTTCAGCACTTTCGGGCCTGTTTGTCAGAAAAACGAGTCGCGGTACATCAGACTTTGGGTTATATATGATGATTTTTTTTTGATCGAGAGCTGCAAGGTATTCCGGTACTTTATTTTTATCCATTTTCAGAAACCGGGCTAATGTGAATTCATCAATGGCGCACTTCTGATCAAAGATGCCTTCATAACTTCTGAGTAGCCCTTTTATAATTGGAGAATACTCCGGGAAAGCGGATTCAAATTGATGTAATGTGCTTTTGGATGCCAGAAATTCTACGATAGATTGACTGAAAAATGCCTCACTCAGCATTAGGTATTCCTCCTGTTCCAGAATTTTCAGTACGCTTGATACGAGCAGGGCGTTTATTTTAAACTTGTCAATAAAATCACCTATTTCAAAGTCGAAGGATAGGCCCTTTCCTTTGTTTGCCGCGAGCCCGATGTAATTGCAGATTGCAGAATAAACACTCCGGATTTCATTCAGTTGGGGAAATCTTACGGCAACCTGATTGTTCAGTTCATTTATTTCTTCTTCATGAAAAAGTAAAACGGCATAAGATTTTTTTCTGTCGCGGCCCGCCCTTCCGGCCTCCTGATAATAATACTCAAGCGCCTCCGGCAGATCAAAGTGAACGACGACTCTTACATCCGGTTTGTCGATCCCCATTCCGAATGCATTGGTACAACAAATGATTCGTGTCCGGTTATTGATCCAATCGTCCTGACGCTGTCGCCGTTCTTCTGCAGCCAGGCCTGCGTGATAAAAATCGGCCGGAATATGGTGCGATCGGAGTAATTGGGCTATTTCCTTTGTGCGCTTTCTGCTGCGGCAATACACAATACCGGAACCCGGTACTCCGGAAAGAATTTCGATCAGTTTGTTTTCCTTGGATGGAGGCACAAATACACTGTACGACAACGCTTCTCTTGCATAAGATTGGGAAAAAGTCTGAAAGCCATTCCTGAAAAGCAATTTATCACAGATATCTTTTTGTACTGTTTGAGTCGCTGAGGCTGTGAGGGCAATCACCGGAACTTCAGGAATTTGTTCCCTTAGTGCTCCGATTTTCAGATAGGAAGGTCTGAAATCATAACCCCATTGTGAAATACAATGCGCTTCATCTACCGCTATCAGATTGATGTTGAGATATGGCAGGAATTCTCTGAACAAATTTGTTTCTAACCTTTCGGGTGATACATACAGAAATTTATAATCACCATTCATAGCCTTTTCGAAAGTTTTCTTAACCTGTCCGAAATTCAATCCACTGTGCACAGACAGAGTGGGGATACCTCTCTTTTCCAGATTTTCCACCTGATCTTTCATTAATGCGATCAGTGGTGTAACAACTATGCACACACCGGGATTTATTAATGCCGGTATTTGAAAACATACTGATTTACCACCCCCGGTTGGCATTATGGCAAGCGTATCGTTACCTGCCAGTACATTCTCAATTATTTCTTCCTGAAGGGGCCTGAATGTATTATGTTTCCAATATTTGTGTAATATTTTGACAGGTGTCATTGCCTTCAAAATAAATTCATTTTAATTTTACTTCCCTCTAATTTCTGGTAAACCCTTAAAAAATTGATGATTATGGTGATTGACTATTCTATAAAAGATGTTTCTGAAGCAGCACAGGAATTATTTTCTGGTGCTCAGAAGTACAAAGTCATTGCCTTTAGCGGAGAATTGGGGGCAGGAAAGACAACATTTATTTCTGCTTTGTGTAGTTGCATGGGAGTTTATGACATTGTCAGCAGTCCAACTTTTTCTATTGTGCAACAATATGATTCAGAGAAGGGTAATATTTTTCACATTGACCTGTACCGGATCAGAAGCGAGGAAGAAGCTTTGAATTCAGGGATTGGAGATGCCATAGATTCGGGTGATATTTGCTTTGTTGAATGGCCGGAAAATGCGCCCGGGCTGCTTCCTCCGGATACAGTGAGGGTAAGGATTGAAATTACCGGAAATGACACCAGGAGGCTACAGATACAATTTCCTTCAGTGGCGCTTTGATTTTTATATTATTTTTATAAGTAAATTAATTTCATGGCATCCTCTAAACCTTATGTCTCACCTTCTTTCACTTATGAAACTCTGGAAGAGACTTTAGACATCAAACCGAAGGGGGCAGAACTGCACATTGGAATTCCCAAAGAGATCTCTTTTCAAGAAAACAGAATCGCGTTGACTCCGGAAGCTGTCAGTGTGCTTGTGGCCAATGGCCATAAAGTCGTCATTGAGGCTTCTTCCGGTATTGGCGCCAGTTATAATGACAAAGACTTTAGTGATGCTGGGGCAAAGATCGTCATGTCAAAAAAGGAAGTCTATGAGTGCGGAACGATTGTAAAGAGCGCCCCGGTGTGTGAAGCAGAGATAGATCTTCTGAAACCGAATCAATTGATCATTTCTCCCATCCATGTTTCAGCCATGAAGAAAGAAATTCTGGAGAAGATGATGGAAAAAAAGATTACTGCCCTCAGTTTTGAGAATCTGAAAGATGATAGCGGGCACAATCCTATCGTGCGCAGCATGAGTGAGATAGCGGGTAGTGCTGTGATGCTGATTGCGGGCCATTATCTCAGTAACGCCAACCGGGGAAAGGGAGTGTTGGTGGGAGGTATATCGGGAATTCCACCTACCAAAGTGATCATTATCGGGGCGGGAATCGTGGGAGAACAGGCTGCCAGGACGGCACTTGCTATGGGTGCAAGTGTGAAGGTTTTTGATAGCAGTATTTACAGACTGAAACGCTTGCAAAATAATATAGGCACACGTATTTATACATCAGTCATCGAACCTGCCATCCTCGGAAAGCAATTGAAGACCTGCGATGTAGCCGTAGGCGCATTGGCTGCGAGTGGTGGACGTACACCTATGGTAGTCACTGAAGAAATGGTGAGCAAAATGAGACCGGGAAGTATTATTGTAGATGTCAGTATAGATCATGGCGGATGTTTTGAAACTTCGCGGATTACATCGCAGGACGAACCTGTATTCAAGAAATTTGATGTCATTCATTATTGTGTTCCCAATATTCCCAGCGGATTCGCACGCACTGCTTCACAGGCTATCAGCAATGTACTCATGCCTTTGCTCCTGGAAATGTCTGAGGATGGAGGCCTTGACAATATGGTCTGGTATAAAATCAATATCCGGAGTGGAATCTATCTTTTCAAAGGTGCACTTACCAATTTTCATCTTAGCGAACGGTTTGACCTTAAGTTTACAGACCTGAACCTGTTGATCGCAAGCAAGCGGTAATTATTCTTCGATGTAAATTCTTTTTACACGGCCGGAGATACCGGTAAATATTTCATAAGGGATTGTGCGCGCTTTTGAAGCAACATCTTGTACCCGGATGTGCTCTCCGAAAACTTCCACTTCATCTCCTTCTCTGGCTTCAGGAATCTCAGTAATGTCAAGCATTGTCATATCCATGCAAATATTTCCTTCAGTTGAGGCTATCTTGTTTCGAATCCGCATCTTACCATTGCCCATGCCCAAACTCCTTGGATATCCGTCTGCATAACCAATTCCGACAGTTGCTATGAGTTTGTCTTTTTTGACGTGATGTTCGCCGTAACCGACTACGTCTCCTGCTTTTATTTTTTTTATTTGTGAGATAGTGGTCGTAAGGCAGTTTACTACCTTTAATTGTTTTGAAATCTCAGGATTGGAGTCCAATCCATACATACCGATTCCGAGGCGTACCATGTCCATTTGCAATTCCGGAAATCTGCTGATAGCGCCCGTATTGGCTATATGGCAATCAAAATGATAGGAAATATTTTTTCTTAACTGATTGACGACAGAGTTAAAAAGGTTGTATTGCTGTTTTGTAAATCGATCATGAGCTGGCTCATCGGATGCAGACAGATGCGAGAAAACAGATTTTACCCTCAGGGATTTATTTTTTTGAAGTGCTTGAATTAATTCACCGATTTGCTTTTTCTCAAATCCCAACCGATGCATGCCGGTGTCAATTTTAAGATGCACCGGATATTCCTCTATCTTATGAAAGGATAAATATTGGGAAAACTGATAGAGCAGTTTGAAAGAAAAAATTTCCGGTTCCAATGAATAATTGATCAGGCTTTCAAAAGTCATAGGGTCAGTATTCATAACCATTACCGGCAGGTTGATGCCGGCATTCCTTAATGCGATCCCTTCATCCGGATAGGCGACTGCCAGGTAGTCCACTTTTGTGAATTGCAGAAGAGAAGCAATTTCCCGGCTGCCGCTTCCATAGGCAAATGCTTTCACCATCATCATCAGCTTTGTGCCTCGATGAAGGAGGCTTTTATAAACACTGATATTCTGTAACAGGTTGCTAAGATTGATTGTCAGCCGGGTCTGATGCATCTGAGCTTCCAGTTTTGCGGCCACTTTCTCAAAGGCAAATGACCGGGCGCCTTTGATGAGGATTGCAGCATTGTCCGGAGGAAGGGATGAGAGAATGGGAATTAGCGCTGCTGTATTCTCATAAAAAGAACGGGTATGTATATACGAAAATAGAGATTGAAACTTTTGCATGTCTTTCCCGACTCCGATAAGTACGTCCGGAGGTTTTGATTTGAGGAGAAGGGATACTCTTTTATATAATTGATCTTTTTTTATCCCGGATTGTAGTATGTCTGACAGGATGAGTACTTTTTTGCGGTTTGTCTGTTTGGCCAGAAAGTCGAGCGCTATGCTCAGAGATTGCAGGTCGTTGTTGTATGTATCGTTGATGATCACACTGGCATTGATACCCGGCATCAGTTCAAGACGCATTGGTACGCTGCTGAGATTTTTAAATTCTGCGGCCATATTTTCCCTGAAACAGGAAATGGTTTCAAGCGTACTGTAGCAAGTGATTGCATTTTCAATGTAAGCCGTGTCTGTAAAAGGGATAGTAAAAGAAATATTCCCCTTCTTACTGTAAATGAAAATATCTGATTGTTCATATTTCTTTCTGATCTTCCGGATGGAGAAGTAGGCCTCATGTTTACCCCAGGAAAACAACTTTACCCCTGGATTGAGACTATTCATTTCTTCTGCAATTTGTCTGATGGATGCAGGGTAAATCAATTGCTTTGCACTTTTGAACAGCAGAAGTTTTTCACTGATCTTTTGTTTCCTGTTATCAAATCCTTCATCATGCGCGCTTCCGATATTGGTGAATACTCCGGTGTGTGGCCGGATCATTCTTTGCAGATTGGCCATTTCTCCTTTTTGACTGATGCCTGCTTCGAAGATTCCCAGAGTATGGTATTTCCGGATTTGCAGAATGCTTAAAGCAACGCCGATCTGGGAATTATAACTTCTCGGGTTCTTAACCACCAAATGGTCTTTGGAAAGAAAATCAGAAAGCCATTCCTTTACAATCGTCTTCCCATTGCTTCCTGTGATAGCAATCACATGAATCTTTTTAAACCTTTTGCGGTGACTCACTGCAAGGCCCTGCAATGCCTTCAATGTATCCTTGACAATTATTACATTGGCATCCGGAATTTTTTTAAGATCTGGTTTTTGATCCGTCACAAAGTTTCTTACGCCTGCATTATATAGTTCCGGAATAAAAGCAGAGGCATTGCGGCTGTGTGTATTTAAAGCCCAGAAAATGGTTTTTGCCGGTACGATTATTTTTCTACTGTCCAGAGACAAGTATTCAAGCAGATATCCGGGTTGTGTGATCCACTTTTTTCCTCCTGTAGCGTGGAATATTTCTTCAATATGATATTCAATTGCTGTGGTCAATCTGCTTTTTCTGTTTGTTCTTATACAATGAGAATAGGATAGAGCCTCCGATACAAAGTACAATCACAGCAAGGGAAATGCCGATATGGATGTGGATATCAAAATAGGTAATCAACATTTTTACTCCTATAAATACCAGCACAATGGCAATGCCTTCGTGGAGATACTGAAACCGGTTTACTGCTCCCTTTAGGAGAAAGAAAAGAGATCGGAGGCCTAATACTGCGAAAATGTTGGAAGTATAAATGACCATTTTATCCTGCGTGATTGCAAAGACAGCGGGGATGGAGTCCAACGCGAAAATGATATCCGTTCCTGCCAACAATATGAAAACAACAAAGAAAGTTGTGTAGTACCTTTTCCCCTTTCTGCGGATTACCATTTTGTCTTCAATACGCTCATCGGTAAGGCGGAATACTCTTTTGAGCAGTTTATAGATAAAGTTATCGTTGGCATCAAACTCTGCTTCCGAATCTGCAAAAAACATTTTAGCGCCCGTGATGACGAGGATCACGCCGAAGATGTATAATATCCAATGAAATTTTGCAATCAGCACAATCCCGACCGTGATGAAAATGACACGAAGTACAATTGCCAGCAGGATACCGTAGAGCAAAAGCCTGTTGGTATAGATATCCGGAATTTTAAAGAATGAAAAGATCAGGATGAAAACAAAAATATTATCAATACTCAGCCCCCATTCCATAAAATAGGCGCTCAGATATTCTAATGCCTGATTCGGGCTGTCTTCAAACCACACAAAAACACCATAGGCCACTCCCAGTCCCACCCAAAATAGTGTCTGATAAAGCGCCTGCTTTATAGAAATATGTTTTCCCTTTTTGCTGAGAAGGCCCAGATCAAAAACGATTGCTAAAAGCAACAAAACCCCAAAAACAAGGTAGCTCCACTCAGTTGGTGTCATAATAATCTGATATTATTTCTATACTTTGTATTTTCTTCTGCGAATGGCCTGATAAATAATTCCTATGAGAATGATTAAAAGTACAGGGATCACAAAGTTGATCAATTGCCAGAATACTTTTTGATCATTTACTTTTTTATTATCCAGCATCCTTAATTTGAATTCTTTCCTTTTAGCCTGCATCAACCCACCTTCATTGACTAAATAGGAAATACAATTGGCGACAAACAGATGGTTAGCAAACTGATATTCAAATTGAGTGCCTATGGTATAGGGATTGACTCCCATCGACAAAGGTTCATTTTTATATACATTGTTGAGTACGATATCTCCATCTGAGACTACAATGATTTTATTGTCTTCCACATTCTGAGTCATAAAAGGGGTTCCTTCATTGGCGAGTGTATCCATCTTTTCACGGCCCATGCGGTTTTTAAAAAGTGAGGTGAACCGGCCTTCCAGGAGTACTGCAGCCGGGATACCACTTTTTGTAAAGGCTGCATCTACCGGGGCGTTTCTGTTTTCTGCACCACTGATCAATGCAGGCGTTTCTATCGTTCTTGAATTGGACGAAGTTCTTAACAGGATTGTCTTTCTTACCCCTTCGGCTTTAACTGTATCTATGGAGTTGACAAACCGGCCTGCAACCAGGCCTACATTTCTGGTGATGATATTATCCGGATCGGGCTGAAGCAGTGGGAAATAATTCCAATGCAGCAGTTCAAATTGGCCACTGTTATTGACATCAAAAGGAAGGTAATCACTTTGCAAATCCATGATCAGATCGGGATTGATGCGCACACCATACCTGAATAAAAGATCCTGAAGATTCAGATTCCGGTCGTAAGCGATGACCTGATTCTTGATCTGAAGACTATCCATCTCAGCTTCCAGCCGGTCAATGAAGAGAAGCAATTTCCCACCCCTCATTACGTATTGGTCCATCTTCAACTTCTCGTCTTCCGTAAATGAAAGAGTAGGTTTTACCACAATCAATACTTTGAAAGTATCCGGAATGAATCTTTCTGCTTTGAGGTCAAGTGTAAAGACATGGTAATCGGGATGCAGGATATTTTCCACCAGGTCATACGTGTTGGCACCGGTAGGCTCGCCATTGCCGATCGCATAGGCAATCATTGGCTTTGATGTTTCTCTCAGTCGCAACAGGGCGTGTGCAAAATCGTATTCAAACATTGCTTCAGCATTGTTCAACTCTGCCGGAGTCACCACCGACCTTGCCGCAGGAAATAAATTGATGGCCTGAATTTTACCATTCGATATTGCTGCTGCCGCAGGATAAATATATTGCGATTGTTCACCGGCTTTTAATTGTACGGTCAGATTGATAGGCAAAATTCCCAGAGAATGCAAGGTGTCTGCCCAGGCCACAGTTGTACCCGGTACATTACTTTCGGGAGAGACCCATTTGTAATGAATCTTGCCACGCGACATTGACTTGAATTCATCCAACAGTTCTCCCGCGCTCTGCGAAAGCATTCTGAAGCCTGCCGGTAAATCACCTTTCAGAAAAATGTAATATTCAACCGGAGTGTCTGTTTCCTTCAGAAGTTTCTTAACCGGTTCTGAGATGGTAAATCGCTTTTCGTTGGTGAGATCTATTCTTTGATAAAAAAAATAAGAAAGTATATTGACAACAATCAATCCCAATATAAAAACGAACCACAAAAACTTTTTTGATAAACGTTTCATTCGCAGTTAACCCTTTAATACATTTTGCCTGGAAGCAAAGAGAAATAAACAGATGATAGAGAGAAAATAAATGATATCACGGCTGTCAATCACTCCGCGACTGATATTCTGATAATGGAAATCAATACCCAGCAGCTCTATGTAGTAATCAATATTCCCCGAAAATACCGGAATCTTACTCAATGCATTAAACCCATAATACAAAAGAAGGCAGAAAAATGCACCTGCAAGAAAACTCACAACCGTATTGGAAGACAATGAGGAACACCAGACACAAATCGCCGCAAATACGGCGGCTAAAAATACCAGTCCGATATAGGAACCGGTGATGCCGCCTCCGTCGATTCCTGCACCCGATAGCGCATTTAGCGTAACCGGGTAGAGCAGGGTAGGGATCAGAGCGATACAACAAATGATCAGTACGGCAAAATATTTTCCCAAAACAATCTGCCAGCCGGTAACCGGAAGCGTTTTCAGAATCTCAAAGGTGCCGGTCTTATATTCCTCCGAAAAACTGCGCATTGCTATGGCGGGGATTAAAAAAATAAAAATCCAAGGAGCTATGGAAAAAAAGGGTTCGAGAGTGGCGTATCCGGAATCAAAAATATTGGAGTCCTTCAGCAAGAACAGGTATAAGGCTGTCACTAAAAGAAACAATATGATAGCAATATACCCTGCGAGCGTACTAAAAAATTGCCGGAGTTCTTTTTTGGTGATGGCGATCATAAGAAATTGCGATAAAGGCAGCGAAAAATAATTAAAAGTTTTTGATAAAGCGCAAAATCATTTAATTTCATCGTCCTATTATATTTTATTTATAAAATTTAACCACACATGAAACATTTTTACCTTTCTATGATTGCTGTCCTGTTGTTTGGTATTGCAGGAGCTCAGTCGGGGTATCCCGGCAACGGTCGTGATGGCTATGGAGGCCCGGTAGGAAAGGGCTCATTACAGATAAGCGATGATGGTACTACCATCAAATTTGTACTTACCAGAGGTACGACCGGCGATTTGAATGATGCTGTCGTCATTTACCTGCATACAAAAGCCGGCGGATTTAATACAACGGCTAACTTTACCGATGAAGGCGATCCACTCAGAAAAGCGATCTCCGGTGTAGCCGGGTCTGACAGAGCCTTATTGAACTTTCCGGTTTCCTTCAGGGCAGATTATGCCGTAGCTTTTGACCAGGGAGCTAGCGGGATATGGGAATTGAAAGAAAATGGCAGCCATACCTTTATTAATTCCGCCAATCTGACTCCATTAAACAATAAATCAGCAACGGATTACACGCTTACGGTAAACAAAGCCGATATCGGAATCTCCATGCCCAGTCCCGGATTCCGGTTTATAGTGACTTATGTGAGTGAAACCGGATACCGGAGCAATGAATTTATCGGTGATGCCGGACCTGTTACAAACCCTCAGAACGGGCCCTACAATGTGGTTTCTACATTTTCTTATGGCACACCATTGCCGATCGGCTTTTCAGGGATTACAGCGCAACCGGTAAAGAATGGTGTGCAAATTGCCTGGTCAACTACAGATGCAGATAAGGGAGGTACTTTTTCTGTTGAACGCTCATCCGATGGTACCGGCTTTTATTCTATCGGCACTGTGCCGGTACATACCTCAGAAGGTTATGACTATACAGACAATTCTCCATTAAATAATTCCAACTATTACAGAATTGCCTATACAGATCCACATGGAAAACTGACCTACAGCAAGACCGTGAACGTACAAGTGGCATCCAGAGAGGCTTTGAAGGCATTTTACAATGGGTCGCAGATCAAAGTAACAATGAATCTGAGCAATAAGGGGAATTATAAGATTGCCTTGATCAATGCCTCCGGACAGGCGGTATTGGTGAAGAATTTGAATTATGACGGGTCAATGAATTCATTCACTCTCAGTCCCGAAGGGCAACTGAATTATGGGATCTATTCATTGATTGTAAGAGGTGAACATACAAGTATGAGTACGCAGATTCTTGTAAAATAAAAATTTTGAGTGGGTCGAGCAGCGATTGCCGGATAAAAAATGTCTTGTTTTTAATCTGATAGTTTCGCCCGTTTTATCCGGCCGTAGATCTATATTTTGAAAAGCAATTATTCTCTGGTTTACCCAAACAGACTGTATGGCTCCCCTTCGGGGGAGCTTTTATTTTTATACAGAAAAGCTTTCACCACAACTGCAGCTTCGGCTGGCATTGGGGTTATTGAAGGAGAACCCCTTTCCGTTCAGCCCGTCGCTGAACTCAAGCGTGGTATTGACTAAGTAAAGGAAACTTCTCAGGTCGGTAACAATCTTAATCCCTTTGTCCTCAAATTGCTGGTCTTTCGGACGCAATTCTTTATCAAAGTCCATTTTATAACTCAGGCCGCTGCATCCGCCACTCACCACACTCACTCGCAGGAAGTACTCGTCTGCCGAATGGCCGGATTGCTTCATTAATTCCAGAACGCGGTCTTTGGCCTTATCACTGATGAAAATCATACATCAAAGTTAAACCATTTCAGAAGATGCAGATGACAGGGGGAGGATTTTAGCGATTTTCTGGCGTTTGGTGTGTTTGCTTGAGTGGTAAGGAGAATACAGGCTATCAAATTTTCCTTAAATTGAATAACTCTCACTTCAAAAGGTAACTTCAAATACAATGAAAACTAACACGGTACACATAAACGACTTCTCTCACAGAAAAAACAAGGAAGAGATAGAAGCGGTGAAATTAATGATTTCACATCCGCTGTCATATCTGGAATGTATAAAACAGCGGGATGAAAATAGGATAAGAATAGCAGAGAACTTTCAACAATTAAGCAAAGTAAAAAAGTCTTTTGAAAAAAAATTGCAGTGATATACTGATTTGATTTCAACTTCTTTAAGTTATGATTGAAAGGTTTGTTGGTCGTTGGTTTTATGTTTCGATTCCTGAATGGTGTGATTAAAATTTCTCCCTCTGTCACCTCCTTCATTCACCCACCAAATGCACCACTACACCTACCTGGTGTTCCGGGTGTTTAGCAGCATCTGCCCGCTGTACTACTGCCATCAGGCAGTTCAACTGCAACTTCAGAATTTTGTAAATGAGGGTGTTATTGTCCTTGGGTACATAGCCCAACTTCAGGGTATCGTAATAAAGTGCCACTGCCTGCGGATCATGCCTGTTTTCTTCTTCCCACTTCAGAGACAACTGCACTCCAGGCTTCAAATTTTCAAAAGCCAATGCACCATCCCAATAGGTGAATCCGGCTATATCAAAATGGGTAAGGTATTCTCTTTTTTTCTTCATTTTTCATTCGTTTTTAATTCATCTTTGAGATCAAAACCGGCAGGTCAAAAATTTAATTTGGTTTCTTATCTGATTTACTCAGTTAAAACCTGATAGACCGGACCGTTCCCTGCCTTCGGCTCTCTCACTTACAAACATAAAGCAGGGTAGTGTCAGATTCTGTCAGTAAAAAAATATTCTATTTAACCCGGGTACATCAGCTAACTAAAGCCGCCCAACATCAAACGTTCCATCTTCCCAAACTAAGTATTCACGCGACGTGCCCAATGTATCAATAAAAATAACTTCATCCGAAAGCACAATCCTTTCCTGAACTGTGTGCTCCACTATCTGCGTATAGCCTTCTATCCTGTCACTAAGCAGGCTGCGTGGCCTTACCCATACCGGTGGTTGCTCAGGGTCATCGCCCGAGGGATCATAGCTTAAGCCGGGAGTAAATTCAAAGGCCTCCGGATGCTCTTTGAATAAGGTATTTATTTCCTCTTCCGGAGAAAGCAACGGCAGGGCACAATCCCTGCTCCAGGTGCGGGTGACGCCGGCATGGGTAAACAAAAGTTTATCAAAGACAAAACACATTTGAAGCAATCCCTTGTCCACTGCGGGTTGCAATACTCTTTGATAGATACGCCGCTGATAGAGCTGATAGCCGCTGTACCATTCTGTAGCTGAGGCTAAATAATGAAAGTCGTGATTACCGAAAAGGAGGATTACTTTATCCGGGTACGCTTTTTTAAAAGAGAGAATATTTTTAAAATTATCATACTGTATATCGGGAGTAACATCTTCGTGTGTATCAAAGTAATCGCCTATAAATACAATTTTATTTGCGGGCTCTTTGGCAATAATTTTTTCCCAAAGAGTTCTGCCGTGTGTGTCGCCCAGTGCTATGATTCGCATTTCTTTAAAATTTTTTCAGCACAATATTGGATATATCCAAAAAGAAATTTCTGGTAACGTCCGGAATTTATTTATTTACCGATAGCTCAATAAAATTATGCAGAAGGTCTTGACGTTTTTCAAACCATTTTTAAGATTTTTCCGTTTGTGCCTAAAGTTTAGCCATAAATTATTAATACTCCCTTATAGCATTTCTAACCCGGGAAAGAGAGTATGGCAATCTCACCACAAATATCTTACTAACCCGTCATTACTAAGACTGCCAACTCCTCCCGTCCAAAGGAATGAATCCGGTTCTTCCCGGACCTGTCCCTGGTTACAGTGTAAGCAAAACCAACCTAACATGGAAACAAAAATTATTTTATTCTTTCTATGCAAAGAAAGTGTACATTACTGCCAGAATCTGTCAGCATAATGAAACAATTCAGAAACGGCCATATTTTTTTGTTACATCCCTCAGGTAATTTCGAAAGGCTTCTGAACCCAATACTTCTATTACATCCATCAACCCGAGGACAAAGCGCCCGGCACCTCTGAAATCAGCGACCGGGATTTTGAACAGGTTTTCCTTTTTATTGCTTCGGAAATCAATGCCCTTCGGATATTCTTCCAGAAAGACATTCAGTGCCACACCTTGCAATCGTAATTTGATGGTATCAATGGGTTCGGATGCAGAGAACCTGAAAATATCTGTAAAGGGTTGTTTGTGCTTGTGCTCAAACTGCCAACCCTCTTCCAGTGTATCTATATGGGACATTCGCAATAATTTATATTGCTTGCATTTATTGGCAGCCGTATCATAGGCCCACAGTGTCTGATCGTTTTGCGACAACAGAAAGGGTTCTATTTTTTTTGGCAGCGACTTTTCACCGGAGGATGATTTGTAGTCGTAAAGACAAACCACTTTTTTACGGTCTATAGCTTCAGTCAGTTTACCAAACAGGTTCAGCACTTTTATGGTTTGGCCATTCAATTTGGTATTTTCTTCTGCGTGGGAAGGAGAAATTTTCATAAACGCCAGAAAATCATCCTGTAAAATCTGATATCGTCCATTAAACCGTTTCACCTTTATTCCGCAATTTTTTATTTCATGGATATCACGAAACACAGTCCGGTTGGCAATACCCATTTTCTCTGCCAGTTCCGCTATAGTATATTTTCTGCTTCCCAACAGCAGCATAACGAGCCTGAGTACACGAATAGTTTTGGTATTTTCCTGAATCATGCAGATGCGTAATGTTTTTCCAAATGGTTTTCTAAAATACGAAATATGGGGAATAAAATGGTTCGTGAGATTGATTGGGTCAATTACTATTCAGTGATATGGATAGGATTAAAATGCTAAATGAAGGCTCTTTTAAAGAATCAAAATTTGGCAGCAGGTTCAGAAAACGCCGTATCCGGTATTTATGAAGATAATACAGTAAGGGATTTTGTCAATAAGCACTCCAGTCTTAATCCGGATAATGCATTTAATTCGTTCAATTCATTTTGCGACTGCGGCTTCCTTTGTTTGCAGGAGACCAGTACAAAAAGGATGGAAGTTTTGGTTTTCATTGGATGAGCATGGTAATGAACATGACATGGCGTATTTCCTAAAGCAATTGAAGGCATAATTGGTTTGTTTTCTCCTTGCCTTCCCATTTCTCTAATTTTGCTCCTATCCTCACAATCTTCCTTACTTTTATCCTCATGAACAAATTCTTTACGCTGCTTATATTTTTTCTGCCATTCTCTTCTTACTCACAGCAGTCTTCTTTTTATGTCAGGACCAATGACTCCATGCCTTATCTCAATTATGGATTGGGAACAGACAGGCTGGGTGGCGCCAAGATGACTTTTCTTGACAGCAACATTATGCTGAGAGTGGTGGATAGTTTCGGTACACAATATAAAGTGCAACTGTCTCAGCAACACAATGCATGGATCGAGAAAACCAAGGTAATACGTGATTCTATTGTATTGATGCCGGGACATCTTACAGGTAGCTGGAAAGTATCCGGTGATTCTGCCTATGATTATGTGGCGATAAGCCTGCCGGTACGCCTGCCTTACAACAGTCGCATGGAAATAGATCCGGCAAAAATTGTGGTAGATGTTTTTGGTGCTACCAGCAATACCAATTGGATAACACAATTGCCAACAGCAAAAGAAATCAAAAATGTGTGGTATGTACAGCGTGAAGATGATGTGATGGAAGTAACGATTGAACTGAAGCATCAGCAACATTGGGGATATCACATTTATTATGACAGTCTGCAGAGGCTTACTATCCGTGTGAACCGTCAACCTCTTTCACTGATGCTGAAAAATATGAAGATCGCAATAGATGCGGGGCATGGAGGTGAGAATATGGGCGCTAGTGGCGTTCGTACAGGGATTCTTGAGAAGGAATACACGTTATTATTTGCAAAAGAATTGCAACAGCAACTTCAAAAAAGAAAAGTAAATGTGGTGATGACCAGAGACAAGGATACCACACTTTCAATGTTTGAGAGAATTCAAAATCTGCAAAAAGAGCGGCCCGATCTGTTAGTCAGTATCCATTTCAACAGTTCGTCCAATGATACCATTCGCGGGGTCAGCACTTACTACCGGTACATAGGATTCCGGCCCTTGAGTCAGTTTATTTTAAAACGGATGCTCACTCTGGGTCTGCATGATTTTGGCAATGTCGGAAGTTTCAATTTTTCGCTGAATGGCCCTACAGAATTCCCCAATTGTCTGGTGGAAGTAGCCTTTCTCAGTAATCCGTTGGATGAAAAGAGAATCCGAAGCGCTGCTTTCCGGAAAAATGTAGCACAACAGATCATTGCGGGGATAGAAGATTTTCTGAAGTCGATCCAGTAATTTAACTTACAAATGAGAAGAACCATGCTCTTGCCACAAAGACTCGAAGGCACAAAGGTTCACTAAGTCTTTCTTTGTGGCACTTTGTGTCCTGGTGTCTTAGTGGCTATTCATTTTTTATGAAGGGCAACCAATTAATAAGTTCACTTTTATGAATTGGGCAAATACTATTCTATTCTCCTGGCACTACAGTTCATTGCAGAGATAGAAGATTGACAGAAATCGATCCGGTGAATTAACTTAATTCCTGTAGTGCATTCCGGAGTTTTTCAAATACTTCGGGGATTTCTTCTTTCCTGCAGGTGCCCACACTCAGGCGGTACCAGGGTGATTCTTTCGAACCACCAAAGGCAAAAAAGGGCACCAGCGCTAACCTGGCTTCATTCAGGATATAGGCAGTGACATCCTGCTGACTCTCCAATATTTTACCCTCCGGTGTTGTTTTTCCTTTCAGATTAAGATTTACTGTGAGGTAAATCGCAGCTTCCGGTTTGCAGGCATCTACGTCAAACCCCTCGGATTTTAGTTTTTGAAATCCTTCATAGATTCTCTGCAGTCTGAGGTGAAGCTCATTCTTAATATGTGTAAGGTAATTTTCAACTTCATTATCTTCTTTTAAATACGCAGCCGTCGCATTTTGTTCTGCCATCGGACTCCATGCACCTACATGGCTGTTGATAGCCCTCATTTTATTCAGTACTTTTTGTGGCCCGAATGCCCATCCTACTCTGACTCCGGTAGATGCAAAGGCCTTGCTGATGCCATCGATGAAAATGGTAAATTCCTTCATCTCCGGTCTCAGACCAACCGGTGTGTAATGTTGCGTATCTCCAAAAGTCAATGTCCAGTACATCTGGTCGTACAACAGATAAAGTTTCTTCTCGTCAGCAGACCTTCTTGCATTTTCTTTGAGGATTAGGTCACATATTTTTTCAAGTTCTTCTTTTTTGAAAACAGTGCCTGTCGGATTTAATGGTGAACAAACAGCAATTAGCACAGCCTCTTTAATGTGGGGTTCAATGTCTGCAGCAGTTGGCATAAAATTATTTTCCGGCGTTGCCTCGATAACGGTATGTACGCCTTCATTGAAATGTACATAATGGTTGTTGTTCCAACTGGGAACAGGGTAGATTACTTTATCCCCTTTATCCACGATAGCCCGGTAGGCCGTATAGATCAAGGGGCGGCCACCTGCCGCGATCAACACTTCGTCAGGTGTATAGTCGAGCCCTTCATATTTTTTGATAAAGTGGGCGACAGACTCCCGCAATGCTGCAATACCATTCGCAGGCGGGTAGGTGGTCTTTTTGTTTCGGTATGCCTCACAAATCAGATCTTCAAATTTTTGAGGAATCGGGAAAATAGAAGAGTCAAAATCACCGATGGTGAAGTTGTATATCTTTTGTCCTTTGCTGATTCTTTCTTTTATTTCTCCGCCAAGTTTTACAATTTCACTTCCGATTAATGTTTGTGAAAGATGGCTGAGAGGGGCTGTGTCGTTTATCATAAATTAGTTTTTTCTGTTTTGAAAGATGTGACATTCAATTTACTAAATTTTTACCGGATGTTATACTACAATATTGATCATCTTATTTTTTACATAAATCACTTTTTTTACCGGTTTTTCGTCTACCCATTTCTGTATGACGTCATTATTCAGCACCAGGGATTCTACTTCATCCTGAAGTGCATTGAGCGAAATCTTAATGGTAGTGCGAACTTTTCCGTTGACTGAAACAGGGTATTCTTTTTCATTTTCAACCAGGTATTTTTCATTGGCCACAGGGAATGCTGTGGCGATTACAGACTCTATGTTTCCTGCTGCATGATAAAGTTCTTCGGCTATATGCGGGGCATAAGGACAAAGCAGGATTACAAAAGGTGTAAGAATCTCTTTCTTATAACACTTCAATTCAGACAATTCATTCACTGCTATCATAAACGCGCTGACTGCAGTGTTGAACGAAAATCTTTCGGTATCATCCGTAATTTTCTTAATGGTCTTGTGAAGGACTTTCAGTTCAGCAGGAGTGGCTTTATCATCTGTAATAATTAATCCCTTGTTTTCATCATAAAACAGGCGCCACAATTTCTTCAGAAACCGGTGTACACCTTCAATTCCCTTGGTATCCCAGGGTTTGCTCTGCTCCACAGGACCGAGAAACATTTCGTACATTCTGAAAGTATCTGCGCCATATTGCGCTACCAGGTCATCAGGGTTGTCAACATTAAATTTGGATTTTGACATTTTCTCTGATTCCTCTTTCAGAAGCAGGAATGCATCATCACCCTCGCCTTCCCACCTAATGTCAGAGCAGGGCAGTTCAACCTCACCATTCTGAATAAGTTGTTCAAGCTTGTTTCGGGTTATCTTTCCGGAAGTATCCACATGTTTGTGCCCGTATTTAAAACGAACAAACTGTACTTCTTTATCATCTTTTTTGTAAGACACTATCTGATTGCCGGCTGTGGCAAAAAAGAAGGATTTACCCGTTATCATTCCCTGATTAACCAATTTCTTATAGGGTTCATCAAAAGAAATAAATCCGTAATCAAACAAAAACTTTGTCCACATACGGCTGTATAGTAAATGACCCACGGCATGTTCGGTACCTCCGATGTATAGATCCACCTGATTCCAGTAATCGGTAGCTTTTCTTTCAGCAAATTCTTTATCATTGTGCGGATCTGTAAATCTTAAGAAATACCAACTGCTTCCGGCATATCCGGGCATAGTGCTGGTTTCTCTCTGCCCTTCAGGCGTATTCACCCAGTCTGTCAGGTTTGCCAGCGGACCCTTACCTTCTTTTCCCGGTTTGTAATGTTCGGTGAACGGGAGTGCCAGCGGTAAAACATCTTCATCCAGCGCTTTGGCAATTTCATTTTGCCAGATAATGGGAAACGGCTCACCCCAATAACGCTGACGGCTGAATCCTGCATCTCTCATTTTGAAATTGATCTTTCTCTTGCCTATACCCATTTCCTCTACCTTGTCAATCACTACAGGGACAGCATCTTTCATTTTCATTCCATTCAGAAAATCTGAGTTCTGCAAAATGGCATCTTTGGTGGGGTTTGCTTCTTTTTCGTTGAAGGCATCACCAATTATATTGGTAATGGGAATTTCAAAATGCCTTGCAAAGTCAAAGTCTCTCTGGTCGCCACAGGGTACGGCCATAATAGCGCCTGTGCCATAGCCGGAGAGTACATATTCTGAAGTCCATACCGGAATTTTTCTTCCGTTGAACGGATTGATGGCACACGCACCTGTAAAGCATCCGGTGATTTGTTTCACTTCGGATAATCGTTCACGATCGCTTCTGCTTTTTACATATTGAAGGTATTCTTCAATTTTTTCTATTTGCTCCAGGGTGGTGATTTTTTCAATTAGTTCGTGCTCGGGTGCAAGTACCATAAAGTCCACTCCGAATATGGTGTCAGGACGGGTAGTGAATACTTTGATCTTCGCTTCACCCCAAACCCCTCTCCGGGAGGAGAGGGGCAGGGGTGAGGCGCTTAATTCACCATTGATTTGCTCCAATACCTTCTGAATATTGTGCAAGACTTCATCATTAGTAAACCTGATCACTTTATATCCAAGACTTTGAAGATATTCAGTTCTTGCTTCATCATAATCTTTTTGTTCAGGATCTTTATGATACCCGCCATCTACTTCTATGAGAAGATTCTCATTTAGGAAAGCAAAGTCAATAATGAAACTGCCAATGACATGTTGCCTTCTTACCTTATGCCCTGTCTGGTTGTTTCTTAGTTTTTGCCACAAAGCATCTTCTGCGGGTGTTTGCTCTTTTCTGTTTTCTCTTGACAAGTCCTTCAGCGCAGGCCACTTATCTAAATCGGCTGTGAAGCGTGTTGTTAATTTCTCCTCACCGTCTGTCGATAAATCAGAATAAATTTCAAAGTCAACTTCTGCCCCTTCACTTCTGCCAATCCAGTTGCGCTGCATTTCTTTCATGGCTTCACTGTACTCTACTTTGTTCAACCCTTCCAGTAATCTGTCGGCATAATCAGTAATCCGCAGAAACCACTGACGCATCTTCTTTTTTTCTACCGGGAAACCACCACGTTCACTTACCCCATTCACCACTTCATCATTGGCAAGTACTGTACCTAAGGCTTCACACCAGTTTACCTCACCAAAAGAAGAAAAGGCAAGCCTGAAATCCATCAGCAAATCCTGCTGTTGTTTTTCATTCATCTTATTCCATTCTTCTGCTGAGATGTCGTATCCCCTGTTATCAATCAGATTTTTCGTGCCGCCGGCTTTGAGTTCATTCAAAAGTGTTTCAAGAGGCTCTGCCTTATTACTTTTTTTGTTGTACCAACTATCAAATAATTTCAGAAATATCCATTGCGTCCACTTATAATAGCCCGGATCGCTTGTTTTTATCTCACGGCTCCAGTCGTAGCAAAAACCTATTTTATCCAACTGGCTTTTGAAAGTCGCAATATTCTTTTCGGTAGTAACAGCCGGATGTTGTCCGGTTTCCAATGCATATTGCTCTGCCGGAAGTCCAAAACTGTCAAAACCCATCGGATGAAGCACATTGTAGCCTTTCAGTCTTTTATATCGGGCAAAAATATCACTGGCAATATATCCGAGCGGATGACCTACATGAAGACCTGCACCACTGGGATATGGAAACATATCCAACACATAGTAAGGTGGTTTTTCCGATTCGTTCTGTACTTTATACAGGCCGGATTCCGCCCAGAATGCCTGCCATTTTTTTTCAATCTTATTAAAATTGTATTCCATTCTTTTTTTTCTGATTATTCCCCTGAAATTAGCCCTGAAAGAACCACTTCTTTTTGTGAAAAATATGTTATTGATAGATTTTTTTACCTAACTGCAGTAAGTTGTATTACATTAGCATTGTTACGGCAAGGTGCAAATTTACTAAAGTGCCTTATAAGTTTAAAAGCCGTAATCATTGTTTAACGGTTCAACAATTTTTTGATTTAGAAATGTCTCAATTCGGAAAGCAATCTACAAAGCGCGGAAAGCCATCCTACGTTTATGCGATTATTGGAGTGTCATTGGTCTTGTTCCTATTTGGCCTGGTGGGCTGGATATTCTTAAACCTTCAGAAAACCGGAAAGTATTTCAAGGAAAACATTCAGCTACATGCCTATATCTACCGTACTGCAAAACCTGAAGAAATAGACTCTCTCAAAAAATTTATAGAAGCACTTCCATACGCTGTCAATGTGGAATATATTACCAAGGAGAAAGCTATCGAAAAATACAATGCAGAAAACGATACCCTCTGGAAAACGCTGGCTATAAGCAATCCATTGCCTGAGAGTATAGATTTTTATGTGAAAGCCGATTATGTCAATGAAGACAGCCTGAAAATGCTTGAAAAAAAATTGTTGGGTGATTTTCCGACGACAGTTTCAGAATTTCAGACCCCTCAGGCTACCGTACACAGTGTGAGCCAGTTTGTCAAGACTTCCACCTGGGTATTATTTGCCATTGCTGTTTTGTTGAGTATTATGGTGATTGTATCCATTGATAATACGATACGGCTTGCAATGTACAGCAACCGGTTTATCATTAAGACGATGCAAATGGTAGGGGCTACACGCGGATTTATTACGCGCCCATTGAACAGAAGAGCCCTGATTAACGGGTTGATAGCCAGTGGTATTGCAATAGTGGTACTGATTGCCTGCATCTTCCTGGCCGAAAAATTTGTACCAGCGTTAAAAGTACTTCACGATAATGTGAGCCTGATGTTGATTTTTATCGGGATCATCGTATTGGGAATCCTGATATCTGTACTCAGCACCCATCGCTCGGCGGTCAAATACCTGAGAATGAAATTGGATGAATTGTATTGATTTTGCCAATATTGCGTAACATTGTAGCCCAATTATGAAAAAGGAAGAAAAAATTATCAAGAAAGGCAATCCGCATCAGACAACTGCTATGCGCAGCCAGTTGTTTAAGAAGGAAAATTACAGACTGATGATCATTGGCCTGATAGTCATGACAGTTGGATTTTTTTTGATGGTTGGCGGAAGGAGCGATAACCCCAATGTGTTTGATTATGATGCGATATACAGTTTCAGAAGAATTACGCTTGCTCCGATATTAATTGTTGCAGGGTTGGTTATTGAAGTATTTGCCATCATGAAGAAACACAAGGATTAATCTGCTGAGCACTTCATGAATTTTATTGAATCTATTATTGTTGCAATTGTTGAAGGATTGACCGAATTTCTCCCGGTATCCTCTACCGGGCATATCATTATTACTGAGAAATTGCTATCGGTGCCTTCCAATGAGTTTACCAATGCCTATACAGTAGCCGTGCAACTGGGCGCTATCCTCGCTGTCGTTGTCTTGTACAGAAAAAAATTTTTCAACTTTCGCCATCATACCTTTTATATAAAGCTGATTATCGGTATGATGCCTGCCGTTATTTTGGGATTGTTATTTTCAAAAAAAATAGACGCCTTGCTGGAAAGTGCTACCACGGTAGCCCTTGCGTTGCTGGGTGGAGGTATTATTTTGATTTTTATTGACAGGTTTTTCAATCACCCCGTGATCAATGCAGAGAAACAGGTCTCGTATAAAAATTCTTTTCTGATCGGTCTGTGGCAATGCCTGGCATTGATACCGGGTATGAGCAGGAGCGCCTCATCCATTATCGGTGGGATGCAACAGAAACTAACAAGAAGTGCCGCTGCCGAATTTTCTTTTTTCCTTGGAGTGCCTACATTATTTGGAGCCACTGTCTATAAACTTTATAAATATTATAAATTAGAAGGCGGCTTTTCAAGTAATGAGATCGATATCCTGGTCGTTGGGAATATTGTTTCATTTCTTGTAGCAATGGTGGCCATTCGTTTTTTTATTGAATTCATCAAGAAGCATGGATTCAAATATTGGGGCTGGTATCGTGTGATAGTTGGAATTATTCTGCTTGTCATGATCTACGCGGGTTACATAGACTAAGGTTCCTGTTCTCCTAAAAATTACCATGATGGATTTTGAACTCATTGAAACAAGGCGATTGTTGCTGAAAGGGCTTTCTCCTGAAGGAATGAAATATATTTTTGAGAATCTGGAAATACCGGAAATAAAAAAAATATTGGGACACCAATCTGATGAAGATTTCCGGAAAGAAGAATACAAATTCAAAAATGGTTATGCAAGTTATAACAGAACCTTTGTGACCTTTTTGATGGAAGACAAAGCATCGGGTAAGATTATCGGAAGATGTGGTATTCATAATTGGGACAAAGAGCAAATGCATGCAGAAATAGGCTATATCATGCACGATGAACAATTCAGACGGAAAGGATTGATGACTGAAGCGGTTAGCGCTGTATTGGAATATTCATTTATTGGGAAGGAGATCAACCGGATTGAGGCTTTGGTAAGGATCGGAAATGAGGCTTCTGTCAGGATATTGGAAACTTTTAATTTTAAACGTGAAGGAATCTTAAGGCGATATTTTTATTCTTCGGGTGTTTTTGAAGATGCTGTATTATTTTCCATTTTATCGGAAGAGTACAGTGTCGGAAGACCTGAGGAGATTAACCGCTAAAGAAATGGAGA
>CAYXAL010000025.1:0-19261 GCA_964463015.1 uncultured Ginsengibacter sp. | reverse complement strand
GGGAATGTAATTGGCGATGAGGTCCACTTTTTCCTGTCTGGTTTTCACCATAAACTGGTGGTTATCCGGGTCATAACTGACATTACCGGTGAGATGCTGTTTTTCCAGGCCACCTACGCGATGCTCAAGCCCCGGTGTGCCTGGAATCGCCCATGGCCTTACCTGTTTTTCATCGCGTACGTAAGGTTGAAATACATCCCCATTATTCATGAGGTTTTGGAAATGAAATTTTATTTCGGGTAAATCATTACTCTGTGGATATTTCCATGGCTCGGCTCCGTTAGCTATATATCCGTCGCTGAGCAGAATGACGGGCGTCATGTGTTGCACGGCAATTCTTACGGCTTCAAAGGCACTCCAGAAGCAGTCGCTCGGAGTCCTGGCCGCAATGATGGGCATCGGACATTCTCCGTTGCGGCCATAATAGGCCTGCATCAGATCGCTTTGTTCAGTTTTTGTAGGAAGCCCCGTGGAAGGGCCGCCTCGCTGAACATCGCAGATTACCAATGGGATTTCAAGCATAAATGCCAGTCCCATAGCCTCAGATTTCAATGCCATGCCCGGGCCGCTGGTGGTAGTGACGCCCAGATTGCCTCCGTAAGAAGCACCGATGGCAGCGCTGATGGCCGCAATCTCATCTTCCGCCTGAAAAGTTTTAACACCAAAATTTTTATGCTTACTCAGTTCATGCAAGATATCGCTGGCCGGTGTGATAGGGTAGGTGCCGAGAAACAGGGGCAACCCACTTTTTTGGGAAGCTGAAACCAGTCCCAGTGCAAGTGCCTGATTTCCGTGAATATTCCGGTAGGAACCTACGGGCATTTTTGCTTTGGAAACCGAGTACCTTTCAGTAAATGTCTCTGTCGTTTCTCCATAATGATAACCTGCCTTCAATACTTTGATGTTGCTTTCGAGTATGTCGGGCTGTGAGGCAAATTTTTCCTTTAAAAAGCCAATTGTGTTGTCCGGCTTGCGATTGTACATCCAATACAGGAAACCAAGAACAAACATATTTTTAGCACGGTCTTTTTCTTTGGTACCCAATGTAAAATCTTTCAAAGCCTCTCTTGTAATCTTAGTGACATCTATTTTGATCACGTCATACCCGTTAAGGCTTCCATTCTCCAGAGGATTGTCGGTATAGTTGGCAAGCCGCAGATTTTTCACATCAAACCCTTCGGTATTGGCGATGATTCGTCCGCCGGGTTTCAGGCTTTTCAGATTGATCTTCAGAGCGGCGGCGTTCATAGCGACCAATACGTCTGCCTGGTCTCCCGGAGTATAGATTCTGTCACTTGAAAAGCGTAGTTGGAAACCACTTACACCGGGCAATGTACCCTGTGGTGCCCTGATCTCTGCAGGAAAGTCAGGAAAGGTAGCCAGGTCAATACCCAGCAAGGCTGTGTTATTGGTAAACTGTGATCCGGTCAGTTGCATTCCATCGCCACTGTCCCCGGCAAACTTGATGACTACTTCTTTTAGTACCTTTTCACTCATAAAGAAAGAATGTGCAAATTTAAACCAATGATGTTGTATCTGGAGGTTAATTTGTTGCGATAAGCGCAAATTTCAGAAGTCAATGCCATTGTCGGATCATATTTCTTTCTTTGCATATTCATGGAACAGTCAAAACAGATACGGTTTTTCTTTTTTGGCCAGCATCTCGCAGATGGCATCCGGGTAACGCTCACTATTATTATTCCTGCGCTGGCAGGTGCTTTCTGGGGTGACCTGGAGTCGGGTATTCATGCCTCACTGGGTGCTTTGTGCCTGAGTATCAGTGATGCTCCCGGGCCGGTAAAACATAAAAGGAATGGGATGTTTTATTGCCTGCTCTTTGTAATTGTCATGTCTTTGCTCACCGGATTTTCCAATCACAGTATTTGGAGAATGGGCCTGCTGGTGACATTTTCTACTTTCTTTTTTTCCATGTTCAATATTTATGGTAGCAGGGCGGCGTCGGTTGCTTCGGCGGCTTTGCTGATTATGATATTGAGAATGTCGCACCTGCTTCCGGCACAGAATGTATTAATTGTTTCGGGATACATCGCCCTTGGGGGGATTTGGTATATGGTTATTGCACTAAGTTTTTATCTCCTGGTGCCTTACAGGCCTGTACAAAGGGCCTTGGGAGATTGTATGGCGGAGACTGCAAAGTATCTCAAGATCAAATCTTCCCTGTACGACATTCACGCCGACCTTGCCACTTCTTATGAGAAACTGATCGCGCAGCAATCCGTCGTCAACGACAAGCAGAATGAGGTGCGGGAGCTTTTGTTTAAGACAAGAGCTATTTTGAAAGAATCCACCTATGAAAGCCGTAGATTGCTGATTGCTTTTGTGGACACGGTAGATCTCTTTGAGAAGATTATGGCTATTTGGTACAATTATGAAGAGATCAGAAAAAAGTATGGAGATCAGAATGTGCTGGCTACAGTAAGCCGGCTTATCAGCGGCCTTGCTGATGAATTGACAGACATTGGTGAAGCTATTCATTCGCAAACCGGTTACACGCGAAAGATGGATCTGATATCCAGGTTGGATGAATTAAAAACAGAAACAGAAACAGCTACTGCCGCACCTCTGGACATTACACTCAGAAAAATTATCATTAATCTGAGGGATCTGGGCAAAAGAGTGGAATCTCTGAGCCATTATTTTTCACATGGAAAACAGGTGGGAAAAACCAATCTTAGTCAGAAAGATTTTGTGCGTTTTGTTCCTCACCAAAGAATTGACGGCACCTTATTCATCAATAATCTGAACATGCGGTCTTCTGCCTTCCGTCATTCCCTTCGGGTGATGATCACTTGTGCTGTGGGGTATTATCTGGCAAAAATGATTTTTACAGGCAATCACAGTTATTGGATTTTGATGACCATCATCATAATAATGAAGCCGGCATACAGTCTCACAAAAGAAAAGAATATTGATCGGTTTACCGGTACGCTTGCCGGTGGAATCATTGGCTTGCTTTTACTGGCTTTTGTAAAAAATGACATTATCGTTTTCGGCTTTATGATTTTTTGCATGTTGGGTACGTACACATTTGTAAGGCTGAATTATGCAGTCATGGTGATTTTTCTGACTCCCTATGTATTGATCCTGTTTCACTTTCTGAAACTCAATGTAATCGGTATTGCCGGAGAGCGATTGCTGGATACAGCGATTGCGTGCGTGCTTGCCTGGTTTGCCATGCACTTTTTATTTCCCAACTGGGAATCACAAAATATTAAGTCCTCATTGGTAGAGGTTTTGAAGGCGAATGTGAAATACCTGCAACAACTTTACCTCTCCCTTACATCCGGCAAACTCAAAACTGTGGAGTACAAATTGGTCAGAAAAGAAGTCTTTGTCGCTACCGCAAACCTTTCGGCAGCCTTGCACAGAATGCAGAGTGAACCGAAAAGTAAGCAACAGCATAAAACGGAAATCTATGAATTGGTTGTGTTAAATCACGTGTTAAGTTCGAACATTGCCAGCCTGATTAATTTATCTACTGCTGAAAAGTCAATGAATACTTTTTATTTCAACAAAATAAAAAACAGCATTGATCGTCTTGAAACAGGGATAGAAAAAATATCGGAAGCCCCGGTTAACCCAAAGGTTGCTTTAGATGCTCCTGTAAAATCGCAAGGCTCCATAAAAGATGAATCAATCATGCAACAACTTGGTTTCATAGAAAGGTTATCCTACGACATTCACAGGATTCTTATGAAGATCAGGGCTTAAAATTTAACCCAGCAGTAAAATGCGGATGCCTACGATCGCAAGGGAAACTGCAAGGGCTTTCACAATTATGTCTCCTTTGAGTTTTTTTGAAAGGAAAGCTCCTAACTGAGCTCCGGGTATTACACCGATGATTAGTCCGATTACCATCTTCAGCACAAAGGGATCATTGTACACGCCCTGCGTAATGTGTACAATCACACTGACGGTAGCCATGATGGCCAGAATAAAGTGAGAGGTAGCGGTGGCTAAATGCACGGGGAAATAAAGCCATTGCACCATCGCAGGTACATGAATGATACCTCCGCCAATACCGAGTAATGGGCTAAAGTATCCGACAAAAATGCTGAGGATAATTCCTTTGCGCATATCGTAGGCGTATTTGTAAATATGGCCTAGTTTGTCGTGAATGGTTTGTTCGGTCCACAAGCCTCCTTTTTTTTGGGGAAGGGAAGGTGGCCTCTTTTCTTTACCCTTTACAAAGAGCAAAACAGCCAATGAAATAAGGATTACTCCAAAAATTATGTTGAATACATGGCGTGGTATCACTTGCGTAGTCAGAACTCCGAGGATAGATCCGGGGATCGTACAGATCGCGAAAATAATACCTGCTTTAAAGTCCACCCTTCCGGATCTTACATAGGCAAACGTTCCACTTGCTGCATTGGAGGCTACCACAGCCATGGAGATTGCAGTAATGACTTCAGGAGAAAGTGCCGGGTAAAGTAAAAGCATTAAAGGAACCAGAATGAATCCTCCACCGGCGCCGATTAAAGTTCCAATAGTGCCTATGGCAAATCCGATTAATACCAGGACGATGATATGATCCATTCACAACAATTCAGAAGTATGAAAGAAATGGGCAAATATATCAGAATTCACGATTATTATTTTTTTAAAATCCCTGACCCAAACAAAGCGAAGTCATATTTTACCGGATCCTTTGGGTCAAGTGTTCTCAGATTTTCTGTCAATTCTACGGCAGCTCTCCAATTATTTTGTTTTTCAGTGAGCAAATGAAGAGCGCGCGCTGCTCTTGCCACATGTACATCCAGCGGGCAAATAAGTTGCGAAGGATTTATTTTTTTCCACAAGCCAAAATCCACACCATTCCTGTCATGGCGTACCATCCAGCGCATAAACATATTCAACCGTTTGCAGGAAGAATTCTTTTTGGGCGCGGCGATATGTTTTCTTGTACGATCCGGCACATAAGGAAGTGAAAAAAAGTAATCATAGAAATGGTTCAGCGAAGCTTCCATAACATTTTGTTGCCTTAATGTTTTCTTATTGAAGAATGCTGCTTCCAGAGAATTATGGTGAGAATAATGGTATTTGAAAAATGAGATGAAGTAGAGTAGGTCATCACTGTTGAATGTACGGTGTACAAAGGGAATCAATCGTTTCAGTTCGCTCTCCCTGTGGTGCAAACAAAACTCGTAGGGGGCATTATCCATTCTTTGCAAAAGCAAATTGCTTTTTTGAATGATGGTTTTTCGGATACCCCATGCGAAAATAGAAGCTATGAAGCCCGATATTTCAATATCCTGCAATCTTGAAAATTGGTGGGGAATGCTGATGGGATCATCCTGGATAAATCCGGGCTGGTTAAACTGCTCAACTTTTTTGTCGAGAAGTTTTCTTAATGCGGAAAGATCAGCCATTGATCGCCTGCTTCAGGTCATCGATCAGGTCGTCTGCATCTTCGATGCCTACGCTCAGGCGAATCAGTGAATCGGTAAGTCCGTTTTTTAATCTTTCTTCTCTGGGTATGCTGGCATGCGTCATACTTGCCGGGTGGCCGATGAGACTTTCGACGCCACCCAGACTTTCTGCCAAAGAAAAAAGTTTAGTGCCTGACAACACTTTCATGGCAGCTTCGGTATTGTCGTCTTTTAATGTAAAACTCATCATACCTCCGAAGCCTCTCATTTGTTTTCTTGCTATATCGTGATTGGGATGATCTGCAAATCCGCACCAGTTTACTTTATCTACTTTCTCATTATTGCGAAGCCAATGAGCTATCTTTTCACCGTTTTCGCAGTGCCGTTGCATTCTGACATGGAGGGTCTTCAATCCACGCAGAATGAGAAAACAATCCTGTGGCCCGGGTACAGCTCCACAACTGTTTTGAATAAAAGCAAGTTTGTCTTTCAGTGCTTCATCCCTTACGATGATACATCCATGCACCACGTCACTGTGTCCGCCAATATATTTTGTAGCCGAGTGAACGACGATGTCGGCACCGAGATCCAATGGATTCTGCAGGTAAGGTGACGCAAAGGTATTGTCCACCGCCAGACGTACATTCTTCTTGTGGCAAATGGATGCTACGGCTTCAATGTCTGTAATAGACATCATCGGGTTGGTGGGTGTTTCCGTCCAGATCAGTTTTGTATTTTCTGAAATTTCCTTTTCAATGTTTGCGGCATTTTGCATGTCCACAAATTTGAACCGGATACCATACTTCTCAAATATTTTGGTGAATAAGCGGTAGGTGCCGCCATACATATCTTTGGCAACAATCAACTCATCTCCCGGAGATAATAGTTTGATCACGGCATCGGTAGCGGCAAGTCCACTGCTGAAGCTGAGTGCAAATTTCCCGTTTTCTGCTGCCGCAAGCGCTTCCTGCAGGGCATGACGTGTCGGATTGTGAGTGCGTGCATATTCATAACCTTTATGCACACCCGGTCGCTCCTGTACAAAGGTGGAGGTCTGGTAGATGGGCGTCATGATTGCTCCGGTAGTAGGATCAGGAGGTGTGCCTGCATGAATGAATTTGGTAGCTTGTTTCAAAACGTTAGTATTTTTTAAGATTTAGATTAGAAATTGATCGGGACAACCACCTTCGCATTATCCCATAAAATATTCATCGCTGCACCCGAATTGGTTTGGGTGAAATAGATGGACATGTCTTCCGTTACAGTGTCGCTTCTGAGCAGAGGGACTGTGGTACGCAATACATCTCTTTTGTCGCTGTATTTGAAAGCTCCCCAGGTGTCGGTATCACGGTTGATAATGATTGTCCATTTGTCCGGATAGGGAATGGCATACATGGTATATCTGCCTTTCTTAACTGTTTTATTGTTGATTTTCACATCACGAAAGAGATCAATTTCAGTAGCCTGGTTGGCTCCCAATCTCCATACATCGCCATATTCAACAAGTCCGCCAAAGATTTGCCTGCCGTTCTTATGAGGCCTGCTGTATAAGACTCTCATTACCGGAGGCCCGCTTGTTTTATTCTGGATTTTCAAGATGCAATAGTCCACGGGGTAATAGCTGATGTCCATTGGTGATTGGTCCAATGGGGGCACTTTGTCTGATTGGGCTTTGGCTGTAAAGAAAGCAATCAGCAGTAAGGATAGAATTAAATATTTCATATGTTTTACAGATATGCAAATATAGAGGCTTTTAATCTGCCTTAAAGTTGCACAGAGCGTCAGAACTATATTTTCTTAATTGGGGAAAAAAAATCCTGTAACATGATTGCAATTCTGAATAATGTTCAAGGAATAATTGATACGCCCGCTCGGACGATCCCATATAAAGTGCCCGGTGGGACAAGCCTGCGAGGCTCTTTTGGATACCACTGGCAAGCCGGTAATTGTAGAGCCAGTTTTCATTTTTCATAAAAGGGAACAATGTCGAAAAGATAACCGGCCAGAATTCTTTGTTTTCTTCAAGTAATTGGTAAGTACTGAAGCTGAACATTTGCAACTCTCCGGCATTCCTGAATTCAGTCTCATCTATCGCAAGAAAATGGTCAAACAAAATATCTATGATCGGGCCTGAATAGAGCCTGTAATCCTTCCTGAAAAACGACATGGCCTCCCGGGTGGACGAATGATTGTCTGTATAAGTGTCAATTATTCTGTGGAGTTGGATTCCGTTTTGAATGGCAAGAGGAAAGGTGAACTTGTTTTTTCCTTTTACAAAATCACTGATCATATTGCCTGTCAATAGTTCAGCATTGCCAAAAGAAAGGACTGCATGAGCCAGGTAATTCATTCGTCAAATGTAATTCTACCAAAATAAAAAGACTTCATACTGAAAAAATCATTCCAAACCGGATTTAAAAGACGGATGTGATATTGATTCAATATCGCTTAGAACATTTTGCGAAAAATGCTTTGTCTTTTTGCAGTTGAATTAATTAAGTTTGTGGAAAGACTTTTTGAATGTTCAGTGTAAAGCAGGTAAATGAAGATGGGTTTGAAAAATTGGTGTTACAGGATGAGGCCGGTGGGGGCTATTGTGAAGTAATACCCGGTTGTGGAGGTACGCTTCATGCTTTTGGAGCCAAATCCGGAGGCAAGACTTTTCAGGTAGTTGATCATTATGACTCGGGAGAACAGTTTGCCAGTCAGGTAGAATCCCTTGGGTTTAAAAGTTGCAAATTGGCCCCCTATGTATGCCGCTTGAGAGATAGTACTTACTCTTTTGGCGGAGAGACGTACAAGATCAAAAACAATTCCGCTCTTCATGCGCTGCATGGATTGTTGTACAAGAAATCATTTTCTGTGATTAATACGGTTGCCAACGACCAACATGCTTCAGTTACACTTTCCTATCGTTACGATCAGGAAGATACCGGTTATCCATTTGTACTGGATTGCATTGTCACCTATGAGCTGACATCCTTAAATAAATTGCATTTAAGAACGGAATACATCAATCATTCAGATGGCCTTATTCCTCTCCAGGACGGTTGGCATCCATACTTTACTTTGGGTAAAAAAGTAGATGAGCTGGAACTCGAATTTCAATCAAAGCACAGACTGGCATTTGATGAACAACTGATGCCTTCCGGTGAAAAGGTGCGCGATGATTCCTTTGATACGATTGCCCCGGTCGGGAGTGTGCATTTGGATAATTGTTATGAACTCGATATGCAGGAATGTCAACCTCTATGCGTACTCAGAAATAAAGAAGCAAAGTTTGAGGTGCAATTCTACCCGAAGGCATCCTACCCATATCTTCAGGTTTACACGCCGCCACATCGTAATTCAATTGCCATTGAAAATCTTAGCGGTCCTCCGAATGGATTTAATCTTGGATATGGTTTTACCACTTTGGAACCGGGACAGAGCGCTGTGTTTGAGACTGCCTATCAAATTTCCTTTTTAAATCATTGAGATGGATGCATTAGCCCAGAAAATCAAGGAAGCATTTATAAAAAAATATCAATCAGAGCCTCACCTGTATTTTTCACCCGGAAGAATCAACCTGATTGGAGAGCATATCGATTACAATGACGGATATGTGATGCCCTGTGCCATTGATAAGGGAATCTATTATGCCATCGCGCTCAACGGAACGAATGAAGTCAACTTCTTTTCCAGAGATTATCAGGAGTCTTTCAAGGTATCGCTGAATCAGATAGCACCGGATGAAGGTTGGAGAAATTACGTACTGAGTGTTTTAAATGAATTTCAGAAAGACGGGAAGATTCTGCAAGGATTTGATTGTGTTTTCGGAGGCAGTGTGCCCACAGGCGCGGGGTTGTCGTCGTCAGCAGCATTGGAAGGTGGATTGGCCTTTGCATTAAATGATCTGTTGCATCTTGGATACGACAGAGATCAGTTGGCTTTTCTTTGTCAGAGAGCAGAGCACGGTTATCCGCAGGTGAATTGTGGAATCATGGATCAATATGCCAACATGCTTGGTAAGCATGGGTCTGTTATATTACTGGATTGTTTGCAACTCGATCATACCTATCTGCCGCTCAACCTGGGAGATTATTGTATCGTGCTGATCAATTCAAAGGTGCATCATGCCCTGGCATCATCGGCGTACAACACCAGAAGGAATGAGTGTGAAACCGGATTGAAAATCATACAGGAAAATACTTCATACAAATCCTTCAGAGAGATTCACAACTCAAATGTATTGGAGAAACTGGAAAGTCAGATGGGGAAATATGTCTGGAAAAGATGTACTTATGTGGTGGACGAAATACAACGAACATTGCAGGCTGCAAAATATCTGAAGAAAGGAAAGTTGAAGGAATTCGGAGCACTGATGTTTCAATCTCATCAGGGATTGAGTGAAATGTTCAAAGTGAGTTGTGCAGAATTGGATTTTCTGGTGAAGATTGCCGGTAGCCACAAAGACGTGATCGGGGCCAGAATGATGGGAGGCGGATTTGGGGGTTGCACCATCAATATTGTGCACAAAGATGGTAAGGACAATTTTGTGGAAGAATCTTTGGAAAAGTATCAGAAAGAGTTTCAAAATTCCGCCGAGAGTTATGATGTAGTGACTTCAGATGGGGTACATCGAATCGAAGAGTAGCCGGTTGAGAATTGGTGATTAAAAAGATTCTGTAATTAGCTGTAGATTTTTTTACATTCGTTTCTGTTTTCTGAAATTCCCATCTTCTAAATTTTAATATGCTCGACGAAATCAAAACCAAACAGCGTTTTTACAGCCTTGATGTTTTCAGGGGTGCTACTGTGGCTCTCATGATCCTGGTAAATAACCCCGGCTCATGGTCACACATTTATCCGCCACTCGAACATGCGGAATGGCATGGGTTGACACCGACAGATCTTGTTTTCCCGTTTTTTTTGTTTGCTGTAGGAAATGCATTTGCTTTTGTGATGCCAAGACTGAGAGAAGCCGGCCCCTCCTCGTTTTGGAAAAAAATTATTAAACGCACGTTGCTTATTTTTTTGATAGGCCTTTTTCTGAACTGGATCCCTTTTGTACGATGGGAAGAAAATCATTTGGTATTCAAATATTGGAGTTATGCCGATGCCAATGGGAATATGCATGGCATTCGGATTATGGGTGTGTTGCAGAGAATTGCGGTGGCTTATTTCTTTGCGGCTGTCATTATTTATTTCTTTAAAATACGCGGCTCCTTTTATCTGGCCTGCCTTATTTTGCTTGGATATTGGTTTTTGTGCATGGCTATGAATCCTGCAGATCCTTATGGTATTTTTGGCTGGTTCGGAACAAATGTGGACAAGGCTGTTTTGCATCCACAGCACATGTATCACGGTGAATTCCGTAATGGGAAGGCGCTTGATTTTGATCCGGAAGGGTTGATGAGTTCTTTTGGTGCGATTGCACAGGTTATCTTCGGATATCTCTGTGGCGATTATATTGTCAAGAGAGGGAAGACGGCTGAAATGGTCAATGGCCTGTTTGTGGCCGGTGCAGTATTTCTGCTGGGTGGTTATGTGTGGGATTTTCTTTTCCCGATTAATAAAAAAATATGGACCAGCTCCTATGTCGTTTATACTACAGGGTTAGCGATGGTGATCATTGCGGTGATGATTTATCTGATTGAATTGAAAAACAGGCATGGATGGCTTGCCCGATTCTTTAATGTATTCGGGAAGAATCCGTTGTTCATTTTTATGTTGTCAGCATTTATCCCACGATTTACCGGGCTCATCCGCATACCTTCAGGAGTCAATGCAGCAGGGGCCACAATTTATACAACTCCCCTGGGATGGTTTTATGAACACATCTGTAAACCCATATTTCCGGACAATCTGAAGAATGGCTCCCTGTTATATGCATTGATATGGATTACCTGTATGTGGCTGATCGTTTATTGGATGGATAAAAAGAAGATTTATATCAAAGTTTAAACGTATGAGGCTCATGGGAATTCAGAGGATTATTTGCTTCTTATTTTTATTCATTTTCATGATTACTGAAAAACCGGTTCATGCACAAGACCTCAGGACAACGCTGCATGAGATCATGACAAATATTTATCCTGAACAGGCACCCGGAGCAGCACTGTTGGTTGTGAGAGATGGGAATATCGTAATCAATGAAGGATATGGTGTTACAGATCTGGACAGTAAATCGAAAATATCCCCGGCTACCAATTTCCGGATGGCCTCTGTCAGCAAGCAGTTTACGGCGATGTCTTTATTGCTGCTTTTAAAACAGAAGAAGATTTCGCTGGATGATACGATTGATAAGTATTTAACCGGATTGCCTTCGTTTGCTAAGAAAATTCAACTCAAACATTTACTCACCCATTCGTCAGGTATTGCCGATTATGAGTCGCTGATTCCGGAAGGAACCACCAGTCAGGTGAATGATGCGGATGTGCTGGAGATGATTCGCCATTCGGATAGCCTGTACTTTCCTCCCGGAAGCAAATTCAGATATAGCAATACAGGGTTTTGTCTGATTACAGAAATTATTAAGAGTGTTACCGGGGAGTCCTATCCGGAATTTATAGCAAAGAATATTTTCCGCCCGCTGAAGATGGATCATACGACCATGATGAATGGAGCCGCCGTGATATCCAACCGTGCCTACGGTTATCATGAAGATCAGGGTACATGGAAGTTTGCCGATCAGAGCATCACCAGCGCTACGCTGGGGGATGGATGTGTTTATACTTCACTTGAAGATTATCTCAAATGGATGAAGGCTCTGTGGAGTGGTGCATTGATGGATTATTCTTTGGTAGATCCCATGGCTCCACATTTACAGATCACTAAGTATGTGGATTATGGATTTGGCTGGTTTACCACAACCGTCAATGGAGTCCGTCGGGATTTTCACTCGGGTGAAAGCACCGGATTTCACAACATTGTTTTTCAGATTCCGCAGGAAAAGCTGCTGATTGCAATCTTTTCAAACAGTGATGATGACCGCATAGCCGGGGCTTTTACCGGTATTGCAAAAGCTTTGAATGTTCAATGGTCTGATAAAGCGGGAAATAAATCATTGTTTGATTATCTTCATAACATTTATGAATAACCGAAATTAGATTTTGATTTTCACTTCCTCAGGTCAGTCCCGGTTTCATTGCTCAACAAGGATTGATAATCCTTACAGCATTCAGACAACCACACCCTCCCTTCAACTGATGAAGTGGTGTGAGAGAGGAAACAATAGCTACTCCATTCCTGTAAAAGTGGAATCCTGCTTATACATCCGGTGACAATATACAGCAAGGCAGCATGGGAGCCGGAGAAATTCTTTACTTGCCTTATCCAATGAACCTTTCGTGATAAAACCTACTTTGCTCCCGGCGGACAAAATTCTCTCAGATAATTTGTATAAAGGGTCATCAGGTGTTGAAAGGTTCCCTCACCTTCCGAAAGGCTGTGTGTCCTGTTCGGGTAAGGCATAAAGCGGAATTGCTTATTGTATTTAATCAACTCATTCAGCATTTTTTCTGCATTGTCGTATTGAACATTGTCATCACCGGTGCCGTGTATGAAGAGCAAATTCCCTTTCAGGTTTTTTGCATAATAGATCGGTGAGCCCAGTACATAATCTTCCATATTTTCCTGTGGCAATCCCATATACCGTTCTTCGTAAATGTTGTCGTAATACAACAGGTTGGTTACTGCTGCAATGGCGATTCCGGTTTTGTAAATATCCGGATATTGAAACATCAGATTCATTGTGGACGAACCGCCACCACTCCATCCCCACACGGCTACACGATCCTTATCAAACCAGGGTTTTTCAAGAATTTTTTTAGCTGCCATTGCCTGGTCGTGAATATTGATTCTTCCCAATTGTTTATAGATCGACTTGCGCCATTGTGATCCCCGCAAGGAAGGTGTGCCCCGATTGTCGACAGAGATCTGGAAATACCCTTCCATGCTCATATCGCCTTTGAAAAGAAAATTTCTCTGAGCACCAAACTGGTCGGTCACAGTGCTGGATGCAGGTTCGCCATACACATAAAATACTACCGGATATTTTTTGGTACTGTCAAAATTAATGGGTTTCACCATCCATGCATCAAATGTAATGTTATCTTCAGTAGTTACTTTAAAGAATTCTATATTGTTATTTTCATTTACTTTAAGATGGTTGGCTATACTCTTTTCGGGATCTAAGGATTTATGATCCGGAAGGGATATCCACTCTCTTCCCGGCAGAATAATATGACTGGAGAAAGAATGCATGGCATACCGGGCAGATGGAGAGATGTTGTAGTCGTGTGTGCCGGTTTCATTGGCAGGAGATATTCTCTCTAATTTTCCTTTGCCATCCAATTTTGTGCGGAATAAATAAAGTTGTGTGGCATTATCCGGGCTAGCCATGAAATAAACAAAATTGTTCTTTTCATCGATGCATTTAATGTTATCAATATCATAGTTGCCGTTCGTAATCAGTGTTTCTTTCCCCTCTCTGTTGATTCGGTATATATGGCGCCATCCATCTTTTTCTGATACCCACAAAAAGTCTTTCCCACCCTTAAACCAGTCCCATCCGGTGGGGTCATCGTCGTTCCACCTGGATTTGATGTCAATAAAGGCTTTATCTGATTCTGTGTAAAAATTGGTTGCTTTTCCGCTATTCACATCGCAGAAAAAAAGTTTACTCTCATTCTGCTTCCGGTTTAATTGCTGAAGCACGACCTGGGTGCTGTTGTCGGCCCATTCCATTCTTGGGATGTAGTGTTGTTGCGGGTCGCCGGGTACGTTCATCCAATTGATTTTCTTATTGCTCACGGTAATAACGCCGATTTTTACAGGGGAAGGCGGTTCGCCCACTTTGGGATATTCTACGGGAATAATCCGGCTGTAAACAGAATCGGTTGTGTTGAGCATATAATAATCACGCACTTTGGTGGCGTCCACCTGCCAGAAAGCAATTTTCTTGCTATCGGGACTCCAGCGAAAACCATCCCTGCAACCAAACTCTTCTTCATATACCCAGTCAAATGTACCATTGATAAATTTTCGTGTACCTGTAGTCGTTAGTTGTGTGATCTTATGGGTGGCCAGGTCTTCCGTATAAATATTGTGTCCGCTTACGTATGCTGCCTTAGTGCCGTCAGGAGAGATCTTGGCATACATCAGCGATTGTGTGGGCAGGCCTTTTCCCAATTGCCAGAGTTTTTTGGTCAGGGTGTCGTATATCCAGTAATCTCCTTTGGTATGGTATCTCCATACTTTTACCGTATTCGTAAAAATCAGGAGCCTCCGATAGTCGGGAGAAAAGCTGTAAATGTTAAACGACAGTGGGTCTGTGGATCCGGCAGGGGTGAGTTGGTCCCGGGTCACCAGGATGGTTTCTTTGGCAGAAGCCATATCATGAAGAATAATACTTCCAAGACTGACTCTCAGGTAACCGTTACCGTCATTGGCCCAATAAATGGATTTTGGACGGAATTGAGAAAATGAAATGAGGGAAGTAAAAATAAAAATGACCAGAATAGTGAAGCGGAGAATTCTTTGTTGCATCGATACTTTTTTTGGTAAATGTAAGAAACATGAGGCTTCAAAAAATCTCCTCTGAGTCTTGTATCTCAAATTTCCGGGTTCCAATTGCCGGCAGATAGATAATTCAATTCCATTTAACGAACCTGAACTATGTCAAAGATTGCCTCAGGTATTTTGGTGGGAGGAAATGGCAGATTAATTCCCGGATGTGGCAGTAAATCCTTAAACCGGATTTGGTATCCTGCAATTACAGTATCGTTGGTATAGTGTGCAGGATCATTGGGGTAATGAGGGTAGTTGAACAGAGACATTCCAAATTTGTGGATATTCCCGTTTTCGTGAAATGTTACTTTAATCAGTGCGTCTCCGCTCCAGATACATTCTGCACCTTCCGGACAACGGCTGTCTGTAATTAAAGAATCAAAGCAGATATATGGAGATGTTTTTCCGCTGCATTTGTTGAGATTAACTGAGATCTGATTGCCTGGCGGATTATTGATTTTTTGACAACTTAAAAACAGTGCAAGTGTTCCTGAAAAAATAAGCAGATAAATAAATTTCTTTTTCATGAGCCTGTTTTCATCAATATAGACTTTGATTATGACTGAATCGCTGCATGGCCCGGGGTTAAAATTTATAGAACTCCCACTTGTTGAAAGGTTTCACTTCGGGTTTATTTCTAATTCCTTTTGAGAATGAAATCTCAGCTGGGTATGATTCCGATCAAATCTCTTTTTCCAACTTCAATGCTTTAGGGAACAACAGGTTATTCTCAAGATGAATATGCTGATGCAGATTCTCTTCAAATTCCCGGAGAGTCTGCATAAGTTTCGTGTATGTGTCACCGATATTTCCGAGATAGGTATAGCCTTTGGTCAATTCCCGTATCCTGCTTAAAGCTTCACCCTGATTTTGGTGCTCATGCGTCAGCATATCTACAGGATTGCTGATGGATTTTGTCAGGGGTGGTCTTACAAATTCCTTATTGTTTTTTTTGGCATCTGCCATTCTTTTGATAAACGGGAAGAGTATGAGTTCTTCCTTTTTCTGATGCACGGCTATTTCCCCAGCTGCTTTATCAAAAAGTTGTTTGATTTCTTTCAGTCCGGGATAGTGGCCACCATATTCTGTGCAAATTTTTTCTATTTCAGGTTTTAATAGTTGTATTTGTTTTTCCGCATTCTTGTGATAAGTATTTTGAATGTAGTCAGCAAGCACATCCAGTGGCCAGGCATTGTAATCCTCATTGGCGTTGGTTTCCTCTGCAATGATATTCTTCAGGTCAGCAATAAGGGTATTGATCTCAATGTTTTTTTCTTTTGCTGCTTCGTTCAAGGATTGTTTACCCCGGTTGTAATAATCGATGTTGTAATTTTCAAAAACCTTCCATGTAATAAAGTTGTGGGATACAATTTGCCCGACCGATAATTTTGTTATGTCTTCCATGACCACAAAATTACACCGGGGTATTCATCGGGTCTTCTAGTCTGTTTACTCTTTTGGGAATTAATATAGCCGGCCGGGTGCCGGATAGGAAGAATGTGCCGTATCTACTGTTGGGTTGATTTTCTGGCTCCGTTGAAATTGCCGGGTAATGATTGATAAAACCCTGAGATGCAGAAATAAAAGGGGAGCATTACGACCAAAAGGATCGCTATGCTCCCGGATTGAAACCTTCTAAGAGATTATTCAGGAAACAGGTTCGAGGTATTGGGAATAACTATATCCCTCTTCCCCATCTTTTGTACGTACGAGCCACCATTGGTCATTTGCTTTACCAACCAACGTAATGATTTCATCTTTTGCAGCCTTGCCTACGATGGGTTGATCTGTTCCCGGGCCTTTACGAATATTCAGGTTGGAACTTTGCGTAATCACTTTTACTTTTCCTCCAACTACCGAGCCGGCAACATCTACGTCCATTACAACATCTCCTGTCAAAAAATCAGGATCGATGCTACCATAAATATCCCATAGTTTATTTTTGATTTCAGCAGAAGGAGCAGTTCCTTTGATGTGTAATACACCATCTGTTTCTCCGATCGCGAGGTCTGCTACGCCGTCCTGCTTTGCAGCATCAATCAATGCTTTGTATTTATCTTGTAAACTCATAATAAAAAATAATTTTAGATGATTTGAATGAATTATTTAACCTTCAATGCAGACATGTCTGTCTTCTTTGGATTAAGGTGATCCAATGCCATTTTCAATACTTTCACTTTGGCTTTACTCAATTCACCGGTAACGGTTATGATGCCATCCTTCACTTCTGCATTGATTCCCGGAAAATCTTTGATCGCATCTTTTACTTGTGCTGTCAGAGCATCATCGGGGGAGGTGGTTACTACCGGAGGTGGGGGAGGTGCCTGTACGGTAATGTTGTTTACAACAGATTTTACTCCGCTTTTTGCATCCAATGCTTTAACAGCAGTTTCTGCAGCGGTTTTTTCTGCGTCATTGGATACAGTACCACTGAGGGTGACTACTCCGTCTTTCACATCTGCAGTGATACCCGGGGTTATCACGGCTTCCACCTTTGTTTTTACGTCAGCATCCGATACTTTGGATTTGCACGAGGGAGTTGTCAGAGCAACCGCACCGGTAATCAATAATACCGGTAAAAATTTTTTCATTGTCATATCTTACTAATTTAGTTGGTCACGAATATCTGTAATTTTTTTTCCCAATTCCCAATTGTGAATATTTTATTTTCCCACGATTTTTGATATTTGGGTTCATACCTTTCAGTTACAAGTGCGGCCAATGCCTGGTTGGGTATCACCAAAGATGCTGTTTAGTACAGTTTTGAACTGCACAATGACTTATGGCGCCCCGGGATATTAATATGGAATGAGAAAAATCTGAGTTCGTTGTTTAGGATAGATTACCGCAGCCTGCAATTAAAACTCTCATTCTATGAAAGCTGCAATAAATTTGCGAATTCACTTAATGCAATGAAAACTACAACAGAATTACTTGAATTAATAGAATTGAAGCAGATAGATGATACCACCTTTGAAGGCAATAGTATATCCGTAGGCAGCCCTAATGTTTTTGGAGGCCAGGTTCTGGCCCAGGCACTCAATGCGGCCTATCGTACCGTCCCTGAAAGCAGATGGTGCCACTCACTTCACACCTATTTTATCTTGCCCGGCGATCTGAACAAGCCCATTCGCTACAAAGTGCAAAAGGTGCGTGATGGAGGTAGTTTTACAACCAGATATGTGACTGCAGATCAGGATGGACAGTCCATTTTTGTTTTGGCAGGATCCTTTCAGATTAATGAAGAGGGATATGAATTTCAGGAGGAAATGCCGGAAGTACCCGGGCCCGAATCGCTGATGAGTCTGGCTGAAATTTATGAACAGACAAAAGATTTTCTCCCGGAAAAGATGAAAAGATATTTGGGTAGAGACCGACCGGCCACCTTTAAGCCCTCTGTACTCCCTAACCTGATGAAGCGTGTGGATCTGCCTCCGGTGCAGAATATCTGGTTCAGGTTTAATGAGATTTCGCAGGATGTTTCGCTCCGTCAGTTTCATGAATTGCTGGCATATACTTCCGATTATAATTTACTCCCGACTGCCCTGCACCCGCATGCCTCACAGGCACATCCGGGCAATACGATGATGGCCAGTCTGGATCATGCATTGTGGTTTCACAGGAAACCTGATAATTTCTCTGATTGGTTTCTGTACCACATCCGGGTAGCGGGTACATCCAATGCAAGGGGATTGGTGAAGGGTAAAATATTTTCGCGGGATGGTAAATTAATTGCGTCTGTGACGCAGGAAGGATTGATCCGTAAATTGAAAAAGGGATAATTATTCCGGTAAATGTTACAATATATAGGCGGTGTCATCACCTAAAGTATATTCTATAGTGTTTGATTTAGAATCTGTATTCTTTATTATTATTTTTCCGTCGATGGTAAACCCGTTGCAATTATAGATAATCAGTTTTTTCGTTTTTTCATTATACACAACTTTACCGGCATTTGAAAATTTGAATTTATTTGTTTTCAGGCTGACATTTTCTGTCAGAGTCATTTCTTTGGTTTTTTCATTATAGACTACTTTTTTACAGAGAAATTCCGGTTCATTTTCAAAAATCACTTTATCGGCAGTTATTGTTATCTCATCTCCCGGCCTGGTTTGTGCATGGGTTGTTTGAGGTGAACCAAAAACAATGGCCATAGCAAATAGAGTGGCTACCTTTTTCATATAAGATTGATTGATTGATAAATTTACGGTTATTATCTTTTAAAACCTTGAAATAAATACCCGGAAGCTTAATTATACTTTATCAATAGTGAAAATTTTAAAGTCATCGAGGTATCGGGATTGGTTTAAATTGTT
>CAYXAL010000024.1:8108-44934 GCA_964463015.1 uncultured Ginsengibacter sp. | reverse complement strand
CATGCTACAAAACCCTTATCCACATTGGACTGAATAACTTTTTAAGGGACGACTATTTAAGGCTACCCCATTCGCAAAGAATAATCCATTTTCAATCTGAAAGACATTTCGGGGTACGGTATATGTTCCATCACTTTGATCGGGGCGGTCGGTGTTGATCGCCTCTGTTTGAGCAAATGCGGATATTCCCACCAGGCATGATGCCCATGTAAATATTAAACTCCATATATGGTTCATACGGCTCCTGTTAAATGGTCAACAATCCGGACCAACAATCAAACGACTGCGAGTTCGTAAAACGATTCAGGCAATAAATACCTTTGAGCTACTTCTCTTAAATCGGCAGGTGTAACAGTCTTGACTGTACGAATTGTATCATAAAAGAATTCTTCTTTGAGATCATTCAGAATCAGTGCTTTCCACCTGCCAATAATATTAAAAGGTCCATCCAGTGATGCAAGCTGATGGCCAATCAGGTAGTTTCTCACAAGTTTCAGTTCTTCTTCCGGCACATCTTCTTCAGTAAGGCGTTTCATCTCATGATAAACTTCTGAGATGGTGGCTTCTGCTACTTCGGTGCCTGCTTCTGTAGCAATCATCCAGGAGCTGTATGAATAGTTGTTATTCAAATAACTGTAAATCCCATACGTATAGCCCTTATCTTCCCGGATGTTTGACAAAAGCCTGGATCCGAAATAACCGCCAAATACCGTATTCAACACAAGGCCTTTTTGAAAATCGGGATGATGCCTTCCCGGGAAGGGGCGTGCTATACGGATTGCAGCCTGTACACCATTTGCATCTACAGTGAGCCTGGTCTTCCCGGGTTCAGCCAATGCTCTCGCAATTTCAGGCACCGGTCTTTTATCACCGATATTCAGGTCTCCAAAAAAATTATCCATCAGGGTTGTCATCTCATCCGGCAACTGGCCGGCCGCAAAAATCTTGCAATTACCCGTCAGGTAATTTTCTTTGTAGAAGGATGTCAGCTTATCCCGTGAGAGATTTTCAAGGTCTGAAATCTCTGTCTTTCTACCGTATGGATTTTTCTTTCCAAATAAAAGGGAAGCAATCTCTCTGTCTGCAACATATTCGCATTTTTCCAGATTGACTCGCATCCTCTGAATACTGTTCTGGCTGTAAATCTGAAGCTCATGCTCAGGAAAGATTGCCTCTGTAAACAACTCCCGTACCACCGGCAACAGGTCTTTGACATACTTGGAGAGCGTACTCAAAGTAAACACTGAATACTCAGCAAAACAAGTTGAGTTTAAATAGGCTCCATAGTATTCGAAAAATTGGCTGATCTCGAAAGAAGACATCCTGCTTGTACCATTCCTGATTAGGTTGGCTACTGACGTCGCAACTGCGGTCTGTTTCTCATAAGCCGTTCCCGCATTGAATATCCAATCGATCTTCATTACCGGTTCAGGTCCGCCATTCACATAATAGAGCGGCACACCATTCTTCAAATCAAATCTTTCCAAAGGACGCAATGCAATTTCATAGGCTGAGGGTTCACTGATTGCAGGCGCTTTACTTCTATCTGGCATATTATTCTTATTGTAACGAATTATTTCTTTCTTTTATAGTACAGTGTGCTTGAATTTTCAGTTCTGAAAATTTCTAAAGCTGCAGATTGAATTTCTTCTGCAGTGACTGCATTATACTTTGACCATTCCGTATTTATTAAGTTGGCATCTCCAAGTAATTCGTAACTGGAAAGGCTGATGGCTCTGTTCATCAATGAGACATCTTCAAAAGCGAGCAGGCTCTCTACTCCGTTTTTCACTTTTTGTAACTCTTCAGGTAATAACAACTTTTCCTGAATCAATTTAAGTTCTTCAACTATTGCGCGATCCCCCTCTTCAATAGACACACCTCTTACCAACTTGCCTTCAATCACTACCAATCCCGGATCGTGACTTCCTGTATGATAACAGGAAATGCTGCTGAATAATTTCTTCTCTTTCACGAGTGATTGATAAAGTCGTGATGAACTTCCACCTCCCATCACATCTGTCAAAAGATCCATTGCAAAAAATTTCGGATCATTCCTTGCATATCCATGCCAGCATTTATACAGAGCATCCAATGGTACATCAGCAGTAAGTTTCATAAACCGCGCTTCGGTCTGAGGTATTTCGGCAGGAAGCCTCCTTTCATACTTTTTACCGGAAGGGATTTCTCCAAACCATTCCTCCGCAAGAGCCCGAACCTTTTCCGGAGTGACATGGCCGGCAACAGTCAGAATAGCGTTGACCGGGGTATAATGCTTGAAGAAAAAATCCTTAACATCCTGCAACCGGGCTGATTCTATATGAGACAAATCTTTACCGATAGTCATCCACCGGTATGGGTGAGTTTGATACGCAAGTTCGCGCATCTTATGCCACGCATCCCCATAAGGCTGATTGATATAATGCTCTTTGAATTCTTCAGAAACAACTTTACGCTGCACATTCAGGGACTTCAGGTTAAATGCCAATGACATCATCCGGTCGCTTTCCAACCAAAAGGCTGTTTCAATATTTTCTGCCGGAAGGCGGCAATAATAATCCGTAAGGTCGTTTGTGGTATAGGCGTTGTTTTCACCACCGGCCATCTGCAGAGGTGTATCATAGACCGGGATATTTACACTTCCGCCAAACATCAGGTGTTCGAACATGTGGGCAAACCCGGTCTTCTCCGGATCTTCATCCCGTGCTCCTACATCATAAAGTACATTCACAACCACCATCGGTGTAGTATGATCTTCATGGACCAACACCCTCAGTCCATTGGATAAGGCAAATCTTGAAAATTCTATCATAGCGGCAAAATTGTAGAAAAGAAAACGGATTGCCAATTCTCATTTCGAACCGGAAGATTAAAAAATCCTACCCACATACATTTTCTTCGTCATCACATTTCCATTCCGGGAAATAATTAAACGGATCGTGCTTCCTACAGATTGAATAATATTTTTATACGCCGTAATATTCTGAGACACATCGTTGTTGATTGCAAGAATAATATCTCCATCCTTCAATCCCGCTTTATCAGCGGGCGATCCTTTGATGATATCGTCTATCACAATATTTCCTTCTTCCCAATACATGTTTAATCCGGTATATGAATAATCAAACTGGTCATAAAAATGGGTATTGGGTTTCAGCGCTATCAGTCGTGCATTATAATTCAGTACGACATTAAACCTTCTTAAGATGTCATTACCAATCAAGCCGGCAAGAAAAGGATATGAAAGGGCATTATACTCATCGTCCAATATATTGGTAGGCACATTTCTGAATTTATACGGGCCTAACTTGATTTGCTTAATGATGGTTACCTGCATTTCCTTCTTTCCACCAAGGCCTTGTACCTGAATAGACACCGGCTTCCTTTTTCTTCTCAGGATAGTGCTGTCTTCCAGAAATTGTTTTGTCAGCAGAAAACAAAGTCCGGCGCCTGTGTCAAAATAAAAATTCGCATTTAAGGTACGATCATCTTTTATCTGCAATGGAAGAATGGGAAGCGCTGTAAAAATCGGTCTCAGAAAAGAAGCTCCTCTCGGATAATCAAACGATCCATTGGAATATACACTGATATTGAAGTGATCATAATCAATGGCCACAATATATCTTCTTAAAAAACTGTACCCGATCACCCCATCTATCTTAAGCCCATAAACACTTGTCAACAAGCTATAGTCATTCACATAGAAATCAAGGCTGTCCACAGACAATCCCGGCAGATGCAAGGTATTGTTTCGTGCATAATTTACTTTTCTTATTCCTGCAATTCCGCTTACGGTTCTTCCGGAAGGTTCATTGGGAATTTTAAACTCCACTGTCGTTGCAGAATCGATCGAAATAGCGCCACTCCCTGTATCGAGAATAAAATTCATCGTATCGGGTATGTTATTGAAAGTTGCCCTGATCACAATGACGCCACCCATCAATTGAGTGAAAGAAAACTTTGTAATAAACTCCGATGGCTTTCTGTCATACCGCTCCTGAGCAGAGAGTCTGGGTAAAGAGCAATAGACCAGCAATATAAAAAGGTACGCCGCTTTCATCGGAAGCTAAAATTAAGACAATTTAAACTCAATAAAATTACCTTTGCTCATAAAAAACAACCGCTCATGCCTCTAAATAGAACCGTACTCTTTTTCCTGTTTCTCTTTACTACAACATTTGCTTATCCCCAAAAATTAAAAAAGAGTGAGAAGCAGATTGTCGCACAACTTGAAGCATCCATCAATTTTCTTGCTTCGGATAAATTGGAAGGCCGCCGGACCGGAACACATGGTGAGAAATTAGCCTATGAATATATCGTAAGTCAATTTACAAATACCGGTTTGCTCCCCAAAGGTGAGAATGGAACCTATATTCAATCTTTCCCTGTAAACGACGGAAGAGTGATATTACCGGATACAAAACTCACCATCAATGACAATCTGATAGATACCACGGATTATTTCCCGCTCACCTTCAGTGCAGATGGTACAATTTCAGGAATGGTGTCGCCCGCAATCCTGGAGAGTAACGCTGCGTGGTTTTTTGACCTCAGGGATCTGATGAATGATAATGCGGGCAATCCACATTTCGACATTAAAGACGCTGTAAGGAAGGAGGTAGAAGGATTTCGCAAGAAGGGAGCGACCGGTGTGATTATTTATTCAAGCGGCAATACAGCTCCGGATCTCGGCTTCAACGGAAAATCCCGTGAAGAGCGTCTATCCATTCCTGTTATATTTGTCAGAAAGGGTATTTCAGACAAATACTTCAGCAAAAAAGATGAATTTATCAACATTGCATGCAATCTGCATACTGCTGAAAAATCCAGGACCGGCCATAACGTAATCGGGTACCTTGATAATGGAGCTCCCTCCACCATTGTAATTGGTGGACACTTTGATCATCTGGGATATGGAGAAGATCACAACAGCCTCTGGACAGGGAAACCCGAAATACACAATGGTGCTGACGACAACGCAAGTGGAACGGCATTGGTAATAGAAATGGCGCGTATTCTGAAGGATTCAAAATATAAAAACAACAATTATCTCTTTGCCTGCTTTTCAGGAGAAGAACTCGGCCTTTTTGGTTCAAAATATTTTACAGAACACCCAACCATTTCATTAAGCAATGTAAATTTTATGATCAATTGTGATATGGTAGGCAGATTGAATCCGGATTCCAAAGCAATCACCATTGGCGGATATGGCACCAGTCCATACTGGTCCAATCTTCCCACTCATACCAAATACCTGAATGTAAAATTTGACAGCAGCGGGATCGGCCCAAGCGACCACACATCATTCTATCTGAAAAATATTCCTGTGCTGTTTTTCTTTACCGGCACTCATGCCGACTATCACAAGCCAAGTGACGATGCAGACAAGATTAATTATGTGGGTGAACTGCGCGTGATTCAATACATCACCGATCTCATCAAAGATGTAAATAAGGCAGGCCGCTTATCCTTCCTAAAAACCCGCGAACCGGATATGGGTAACAGTCCAAGATTTACTGTCACACTGGGCATCATGCCCGACTATACCTACAGCGGGCATGGCCTGAAAGTGGATGGAGTAATCAGCGGAAAGGTTGCAGAGAAAGCAGGGATCAAAGCAGGCGATATCATCACGCAGATTGGAGAGTACAAGGTGCACGATATCAACGATTATATGAAAGCCCTGAGTCACTTCAGGAAAGGAGATAAGACGACAGTCTCGTTTGAAGACAAGGGAAAATCAAAAACCGTAAACATTGAGTTCTGAACGAAAAAAGCCGCAGATCATAAAACTGGCTATGGATCATGTGTCTATGGCTGAAAAGTTTTATGATGAGACAAGGTTACTGGGCATGGTAGCACCAATAGAGCGTTATAAATTTTGCTGGCAGGTAAATAACCTGCTGAATTTTGATTTTCGTACCAGGCACGATCTTGAAATACAAATGAAACATAAAGGAAGAAATTATTTCTTTCCGATTTATCAATACAAAAAACCACTGACCTCCATAGAGCATTCTATTTATGTAAACCACGATGACGGGGAATACCTGCTTCCCGAATTAAAGCATTTTGATTATTTGTGGCTGATGAAGTATGATGAAGTGGATGAGGAGGAGATAGAATTGTTTATGAGTACCATCAGAACCATCCCCGTATTACAAATGGTGACAGAACTGGCGATAGAAAAGATCAAGAAAAAAGAGAACTTGTTTTTTTAGCCCGATAATTGTGGAGATGTAGTCAAAATAAAACAAAATTTTATGTGGCAGGTAATTGACAATTCTCTTTACAAAAAATTTGAATTCAAAGATTTTGTACAGGCATTTACATTTATGAATGCTGTAGCATTCCGGGCTGAGCAATTACAACATCACCCTCTCTGGAAGAATGTATATAATGTGGTGGAAGTCTGGCTATCCACCCATGATGCAGGCAATATTGTGACAGAAAAAGATAAACAATTATCGGAAGAAATTGATAAGGTGTATAAGAATTTTTAATTGAAATAACCCCTGTCAATACGAACAACATTTCATTTAGAAAACCGGATTGGCGATCAATGTGTGATCCGTTATATACACAAGAGTACCATTTGCAAATCCTTTTGCAATCCTTACAAGGTTTCCATTTAGTAGCCCATTTGAATTGAAAGAAATTCAGCAACCAAAGACCTGATTGCCGCATTCAATAATGCAAAAAAATCTGCCAATCAAAATCCATAACCATTTTCAAGGGGAATCTTCATTGTGCGATCAGACCTTTCTGATCAGTTCTTTCAGGAATTGAACAAAAGATTTCTTATGATCTTTCTCAAGCATCAGCAGTGGAATATCTCTCACAAGGTTTTGCTGGGCTGCACTGTCAAGACCACTATACCATCCCCGGATTATCCGGTCGCGATCCAGCAAAAAGAAATTTTCGGTATGAATAAAAGCCGTATCCACATCAGCATCCGCTACACTGGCTTTCATCTCTGTCAATGCAAAATGATAAATACTGTCCTTATTGCCTGTCAGCAACCACCAGTTGTCGGGATTGACTCCAAACCTTTCACCCCACCATCTCAGCCTTGATGTGCTGTCGTGTTCAGGATCTACCGAAATGGAAATAAACTGTACAAGGGAGTCACTTGGAGCAAAAGAACTTTGCAGCCGTTTCATATTCTTTGCCATTGCCGGGCAAATTGTAGGGCAATGTGTAAAGAAAAAATCCAGCACAATGACTTTTCCTTTCAGATCACTGAGCGATACCTTCTTACCCAATTGATTGGTAAGGCTGATACTTTTTACCTGGTGCCAGGCTGTATCAAAAGTTGTCTTCCCGTGATCATTTTTGATCGCTACACTATCGTAAAAATATCTGCGTGGCATCTGAATATCGCGATGGCTCATATAACTCAGCATCAGGTATCCGAATGCAGGTAGTGCAATCGCAATCAACAATGCCAGAACAGCTTTTTTACTCATGAACCGATGTGATTTTGCTATAAACAAAATTAGCTATTGCAGATGGCAATAGCTAATAAGAAAAAGATTGTAACCAAAATTTAGCTTAATCCAATTTGTATTTTTTCTCAGCACCCGGCGGAATATTTAGCGGTTGATGCCGGATATGTTGTTCTTCATACTTACGTGATCCTGCATCTGTATTGCGATTGTTCTTAAAAGAATTACCGTCTGCGAGGAAGGCAACGATAAACCAGATAAACAAAGTCATTGGAATAGCAATAGACAATATCATCTGCCTGATTTCATCACCCAGATGCATAAATATAGAAATGATATAAAATGCTTTGGCAATGGTAAAGATGATGATAACTCCTTTGATAAATAAAATCAATCCATAACTCGGGTCACCCTTATCCAGTTGATAGATGGTCAATCCACAGGCAAGTTCCAGGATGGTTAATACAAGGAGTACCCAAAATGCCTTCCAGATTCTTTTGACTTTTAATTCATCATCGGGATGCGAAATAACTTGAGGGCTTGTTTGAAGCGACATATAAATCTTATTTTTTTACTTTAAAATTTTATTATTAATTCATCCATCAGATGAGATAGAAACACAGGAATACAAATACCCAAACCAGATCCACAAAGTGCCAGTATAATCCGGCCTTTTCCACCATTTCATAATGACCACGCTGTTGGAAATGCCCCATCCTGGTTTTTATAAGCATTACTACATTGACAATAACTCCGGTAAAAACGTGAAAGCCGTGAAAGCCTGTGATTCCAAAAAAGTATCCGCCAAAGGCTACAGGACCCGGCGTACCTACCAAACCTCCTTCAAACATTACTCTTGGTCCCCATGGATTGTGTGACATGGTAGTGCCCCAATATTGAATCTGGTCATTGACTAAAACTGCATGCCTTCCGGTAATCAGATGCGTCCACTCCCATGCCTGGCAGCCCAGAAACGCAAGTCCTCCAAGAATGGTCAGGAACAACCACTTCTCCACGCCGGCCTTGTTCATTTTGTGTCCCTGATGCACTGCCAACACCATTGTGACAGAACTGAAAATCAGGATAAATGTCATCAGACTCACAAACGCAAGTGGTGCATTCGCATGAATACCCGGAAACTCATTAAATACATAGTTATGATCTACCCAGTAATTAGAACTGAACCTTATGGTACCGTACGAAATCAGGAATGCCCCGAAAGTAAATGAGTCACTCATCAGAAAGTACCACATCATCAGTTTGCCATAGCTTACCTTAAATGGGCTATGACCACCTGACCATAATTTTTGTTTGGATTGAACTGCCGCTGTTTCCATTTTTAATAGTTAAGATATTGTTACAAAAGTAAAGTTTATTGTTTATTGTTTTGAGAAAATTGACTGTCTCTTTTTTATCCTTCAATGATGAGAAATAATAATAAATAAAGCCACAAAATATCTACGAAATGCCAGTATGTCCCCATTATATCTATGCTCACCGGGCTATAGACTTTGATCTTTCTTCTCAGTGATTTAATAAATAAAACAATCAGCGCCACTATTCCTCCCAATACATGAAGTGCATGCAAACCAACGATTACATACAAAAATGAAAATGAAACATTTCTTGAAATGGTAATTCCCTGTGCCCACAGATCCGAAAATCCGATGTATTGAAAAACTACAAACAACAATCCGAGCACAGTAGTTACTCCCAACCAGAATGTATATCTGCCTATTCTCCTTTCAATAAAAAATTTTTTTGCCATCATAATAGAAATACTGCTGAGTAGGATGAGGGCTGTGCTGTAATAAAATACAAGTGGAATATTATAGGAAAGCCAGTTTGCCTGACTGCGCTTTACAATAAAGGCACTGCTTAGCCCTGCAAACATCATGACAATGCTTGCAATAGCTATCCAAAGCAAATATTTTTGTGGGTGTGTACCGATTTTTTTTTCTTTCATCGCCATTATCATACTTCTAAAATTGTTTTCTTTCAGAGGTTAAACCTTATCAGCCAGTAAGGCCAAAAATACGATCATCAAATAGATATATGCACTGAACATCACCATCCTTGCAGCGCTCGCATTCATCTTTATCAGCAACCTTACACTCACCATCACCATCCATAAATTACAAGCAAGTAATATCCAGAATGAAACGACCCCACCGATATTTAAATAATACGGAAGCATCCCAAACGGAACCATGACCAAACTGTAAATTACAGCCTGAATGGCTGAAAACCGTGTAGGGCCACCCTTGGAGGGGAGCAATTTGAATCCTGCCTTCTCATAATCTTTGTGTGCCAGCCAGGCGATCGCCCAGAAGTGTGGAAACTGCCACAAAAACTGTATTCCAAAAAGAATGTATCCCCCTGCATTGGAAAAAGTAGCACCATTACTCAAATACTGAATTTCAGCAAAGGGATTTACTGAACCGGTGGCAGCTACCCAACCAATCAGGCATGGTAATGCTCCCGGGAATGCCCCTACCAATACGGCAATTGAATTCACTTTTTTGAGTGGCGTATAGATAAATGCATATAAAAAGAGACTGAAAAGACTCAGCCCTGCTGATGCAGGATTGAAATAAATCCACATCAGGCTAATTCCAATCACTGAAAGTACAATGGCAAAAGTCCATGATTCGGTAGTGCTCATCCGTCCTTCAGCCACCGGTCTTTTGGATGTCCTTCGCATCAGGGCATCTGTATCCTTCTCTTCTGTCTGGTTCATTGCATTGGCAGCACCTGTAATGCACATGCCCGCAAAGAACAGAATCAGTATAGACAATAAATTGAAAGTGACATTCGGCGCGAGCAAATAACTGATAACGCAGGTAAACACTACAGTGAAACTAAGTGTAAACTTGGTTAAAATAAAGTAGTCCTTTATTTTACTTGCTATCCAGAATGTTGTAGGCATTTTGATTGCCGTATTTTCCATTTATTGTTTCTTTAAATTAAAAGCCCTGAAAAGCAGGGCCTTTAAGATCAAAACATTCAATTATATTTTTTCAGGAACAGCTATCAGTGTGTTCCTTCGTTAGCCCCTACCGGTTCTGTTTGTGGAATAAAATCACGGCCATCCTTGCTGTAATCGTATGGCCAGCGATGTACTTCAGGAATTTCACCAACCCAGTTACCATGTGGTGGCTTGGGAGGTGTAGTCCATTCCAGCGTATTGCTCTTCCATGGGTTACTGTGTTTGGCTGTCAACTTTCTTCCTTTAAAAATAGAATAGAAAAAGTTGAAGATAAACAGAAACTGTACTGCAAATACAATGATCACCACATAGCCGATAAAAGTATTCAGACCCTGGAACATCTTAAATGATTGCCAGTTGCTGAAATCATAATACCGTCTTGGCATACCAGCCAATCCCTGATAGTGCATGGGCCAGAAGATCAGGTAAGCGCCGATAAGAGTAATCCAGAAATGAATATAGGCAAGTGTATTATTCATGTGTCGCCCAAACATTTTGGGAAACCAATGATATACTCCCGCAAACATTCCAAATATGGATGCCACACCCATTACCAGATGGAAATGCGCTATGATGAAATAGGTATCATGTATATGCATGTCTATTGCAGAGTTACCCATCCAGATACCCGTAAGACCTCCCGATATAAACAAACTCACAAATCCAATCGCAAACAACATCGCCGGAGTAAATATGATATTACCCTTCCAGAGTGTGGTAAGCCAGTTGAATACTTTAATGGCTGACGGTACAGCAATCAACAAAGTAAATAATGTAAATATTGACCCCAGGAATGGATTCATGCCGGATACAAACATGTGGTGCGCCCACACGATCATTGACAATGAGGAAATCGCAAAGAAGGAGCCTACCATCGCCATATACCCGAAAATCGGTTTACGCGAGTTGGTAGAGATTACCTCTGAAGTAATACCCATTGCCGGCAATGCGACAATATATACTTCCGGGTGACCCAGGAACCAAAACAGGTGCTGGAACAATATCGGACTTCCGCCTTCATTCGGCAATATCTTTCCCTGAATTACGATGTCGCTCAGATAAAAACTTGTACCCAGGTGACGATCAAACAACAGCAATACCACTGCTGAAAGCAGCACAGGGAAAGTCAATACCCCCAGGATGGCTGTAAACAGGAATGACCAAATCGTCAATGGCAACCTTGTCATGAACATCCCCTTGGTACGCATATTCAGAACGGTGACGATATAATTTAATCCGCCCAACAGTTGCGATATGATAAATAATGCGATACTCGTAAGCCATAAATCCATTCCCGTTTTCGATCCATCCATAGCTTCACCCAATGCACTCAATGGAGGATAAAAAGTCCAGCCACCACCTGAAGCACCTGTCTGCACAAACAAACTGGAGAACATTACCACCGAGGCAGCAAAAAAGAACCAGTAAGAAAGCATGTTCAGGAATGGAGAGGCCATATCACGCGCTCCTACCTGCAATGGAATCAGAAAGTTTGAGAACGTTCCGCTCAAACCCGCTGTTAATACAAAAAACACAAGAATGGTTCCATGCATGGTCACTAATGTGTAGTAAAACTCCTGGCTGATCTTGCCACCCTGAGCCCATCTGCCCAAAATATCCTCCAACCAGGGGAAGGTCTGATCAGGAAATCCCAATTGCAATCGGAATAGTACCGAAAACAATCCGCCAATAACAGCCCAAATAATACCAGTTATCAAAAACTGATGCGAAATCATTTTATGATCCTGACTAAAAATATATTTGGTAATAAATGACTGTTTGTGATGATGCGTGTGTGCCTCATGTCCAAGGTCGTGCATTACCTGAGGCTGTGGATTTATTACTTCGTCACTGTGCATGTCTAAATATGGTTTTGATGCCTTCCGGCTATTAGAATATTAATTTTTGGTATTCAATGCTATTGGCTGTTCTACTTCTTTTGTCATATCATTTCCAGCCATTTGCTGGGCTTTTATGAATGCTGGAGTTTGTTTCCGCAACCAGGCGTTGTATTCAGTCTGAGTCTCCACAATGATAACACCCCTCATTGTAAAATGTCCTTTACCACAAAGCTGATCGCAAACAATTTCAAAATCGAAATCAGGATTACCGGTCTTCTTTTTCATGTCTTTGGTGGTAATGGTCGGGGTAAACCAAAGTGTAGTCGGCATGCCCGGTACTGCATCCATCTTCAGGCGGAAAGCGGGCAATCCCACATCGTGAATCACATCCTGACTATTGATAACCAATTTTACCGGTTTGTTTACCACCACATGCATTGTGGTAGCCACGTGAATATCATCACGACTTGCAGCATCATTCCAGTCGATGCCCAACAGGTTTCCCTTTGCTGCATTGGTCAGTTTAAAATTCTTTCTGCCAAGAATTCCATCCTTCCCCGGGTAGCGCATCTCCCATCCGAACTGGTGGCCGGTGATTTCGATAATCTGAGAATTTTTTGGAGCATCACCGTTAAACTTAAACCAATACTTCAACCCGAATATAACGAGAATCGTAAGAGTGATAGCCGGTACGGCAGTCCAGATAAGTTCCAGCTTATTATTGTTGTCATAATACAATGCAGTCCGTTTATCACTGTGCTGATATCTGTAAGAAAAGTAAAACAGTAAAATCTGCGTTACAAAAAATACAAACCCCGTAATGTATAAGGTCACCCACATCATATCATCAATTGCCTCTCCTTCTTTAGAAGCAGCACCCCATGAAAAGAGGTTGCCATGATAATAAAGTTTATTACAATACCACACTCCGATCAAGCCGAGTACAAGAAATCCGATCATAAAAAATCCGTTGATCTTATTGTTCTGTTTTCTTGTTTTTTCCTCTCCCTTTAATACGCTTACATATTCACTTGCCTTGGCGATTTGAAATATCACCAGAAAAATGAGCAGGATGATAACTATTAAAAAAAATGTTTCCATGATGTTTAATTATCTGCAATACTTAGGTGCAGAACTTGTCCTTTTTAGTTTCAATTAAAATATTATACCTGGTGAATAATACTTTCTTTAAGAAAGGGGTTATTCATAGCTGTCATAGGTGTCTTCTCTGCAAATTTAGTCACTCCCCACATAATGATTCCCACGAATCCGATAGCAATTCCAAATTCAAACCAGCTCATATGCGGATTCTTCCAAACTGTTCCCGGCATGATCATCTGATAGAAATCTATCCAATGACCAAAAATCAAAGCGATTGCCATAAAGGTAACAATTGTATAGTTACGCTTGGATGCCCGCTTCATAAATATCAGGAACGGTGCCACAAAATTTATTATCAGATTGAGATAAAATAATCCTGCATAAGGTCCTTGCATTCTTATTTTGAAATATACTGTTTCTTCAGGAATATTTCCGTACCAGATCAACATAAACTGATCAAACCAGAGATATGTCCAGAATATAGAAAATGCAAACATATACTTACCCAGATCCTGAAGATGCTCTTTGTTGACAAATTCAAGCTGACCCTGGTTTTTAAAATAAATGACAAACAAGGTGATCAATGCCATACCGGCCACAAAGGTGCTTGCGAATGTGTACCAGCTATAAAGGGTGCTGAACCAGTGTGGCTCGAGACTCATCATCCACAACCAGGGTGCAATAGAACCGATAGAAAGTAAATAAAGCACCAGATAATAGGCCGACCAACTCATATTTTTATTCAGCCATTTTCTGGAAGTGTCAAAATCCATTGGTCCCATTTCATCTGACTCGCGGCTGAATTTATTCAGCTTGCGACTGATAAAAATCCATAATCCGATCACCACCAGGGAAAAAGCCAGATATACTACAGGATTCAGAAAACCCTTTTTCACATTCAAAATCTTATCATGGCTTACTGCATCTTTATCCAACCACAGATAGATGTCTGTACGATGACCAAATACGATACAAAGCATGATAATAAATGTAATGATCCCCATTACCGGCAATACTGAACCTATAGCTTCATTTACTCTTCTGAATGCAACCTGCCAGCCTCCCATGGACAATGTAGAAATGACAATAAAGAATACAGCGACATTCACCAACATAAGCCAGTACAGGCTGTTTTGGAGAAGTACAGCCCAGAAGCGTGTGCTGTTTGCATTATCACCATGAGATCCTGCAAAGGGATTTAAGAAGATAATTCCAAGTATCAGGGTGATGATACCGATGATCATAAAGGCACCATACCACTTCTTGTAATTCGCCGGTGTCACATATCTGTTATCCATCCAAATTGGTTTTTAATGTCAATTATTTTTGTGTTGTTGCAGATGAGTCTGAAGCGGGGGCCGCCGTCACTCCACCTGTTTGTTTTTGTTTCACATATTCTATCACCATCCATCTTTCTTCCCTGGTCAACTGTGCTGCATAGCTTCCCATGTTCCCCTTTCCATAGGTAATGGAATGAAACATCGTTCCCTCAGGCATATCCACATATTGCTTCAAAGTAAGATTGGCTACTGCCGGTACCTTCCCACCTGCAGATAATGGCCCCTGTGCATCCATATTTTCCCCATGACAAATGGCGCAGTTGATATTAAACAGGCGACCTGCTTCTTTCAATTGTGCCGCAGTCAACGGAGGCAAAGGATTTTTCACCGAAGCGCTCAATCTGTATCCGGTAGAATCGTTGGGCAAAGTATAGGGAAACAAATCGCCTCTGCGAATTGTTCCTTCCACCGGCCAGGGCTTATAGTTAATTCCATCCTTGGACAGATTATTTGCCGCATAAGTTTCGTATGCCCTGCTGTATTGCATGTCGGGCATATAGGTTCTTCCGGGATCACGCTTACTCCCGCATCCGGGAAGCAAAATAAATCCTGCGGAGATCGCTAAAAAAAGAAATATAATCTTTGACTTTTTCATACCTGTTCCTTCCGGTTAAATAATTTATGTTTACGCAACAACTTCTTCCTCTCTGTACAGTTTCTGCTCTCTGTCGTACCTGCCAAACCACCAGCCTTCTTCTGCTTCCTGAGTATTAATTTCTATAGCCCCATTATTCTGCAGAAAAGTTTTTATTTCATTCTCATTAGACTGGGCAGTCAGTTCGATTACCATTACAAATGCATCATCTGTTGCTCTCGGGCTGAAGTGATGCTTTTTTACTCCCGGCATCATCTGATTGAGCCAGCAATAGGTAAGAACCATTCCTACAGCAGACAACAACACCGTCAATTCAAAAGTGATCGGGATGTAGGCAGGTAAGGGAAAGTGTGGTTTACCTCCGATATTAAGCGGCCAATCCACTGCAAAAATCCATCCCATACCACCTAAAGCAATCAACGTTCCGGTGAGTCCATAAATGAATCCCATGGTGTGCAGGCTGGTCTCTCTGAGGCCCATCGCTTTGTCGAGTCCATGTACCGGATACGGCGTATAGACGTCATGCATTTTATATCCGGCTTTCCGTACATTTTTTACTGCAGGAAACAGCACCTTTTCATCCTCAAAACTTCCTACTACAAATCGTTTAATCATATATGTTGTTTTTCAGAATTCAATGAATTAATGATGACCGGCTTCTACATCTTCCAAATAGAATTTGTCTGAACCTTTCCTTTCCATATCCGTCATCTGAGCCTTAAAGTTTTCTCCACTTGTTTTCAGAATATGCTTGATCTCTGCCACGGCAATCACCGGGAAGAATTTGGCAAAAAGAAAATACAGGGTGAAGAACAATCCGAATGTACCAAGATAAAATCCAATTTCCCAGATAGACGGGCTGTAATAGATTGTCCAGCTTGAAGGCAGATAATCACGATATATGGAAGTCACAATAATTACAAATCTTTCAAACCACATCCCTACATTTACCAACACCGCCATAAAGAAAGTGAAGGTTACATTTCTTCTGAGCCTTCTGGACCAGAACAATTGAGGAGATACCACATTACAGAACATCATACCATAGTATGCCCAACCGTAAGGGCTGAAGATGTTTACGCGGTTTTCTCTGAATGCCCACCATTCATACATGTTGCCTGAATACCAAGCTACAAAAAGTTCGGAAAGATAAGCGCAACCTACGATAGACCCCGTAAGAATAATCACTTTATTCATCGCTTCAATATGCCCGATGGTGATATAATCTTCCAGATGCAAAACTTTTCTTGTGATGATCAACAGGCTCTGTACCATCGCAAATCCTGAGAAGATCGCACCAGCCACGAAGTAGGGCGGGAAGATCGTTGTATGCCATCCGGGAATTACAGAGGTAGCGAAGTCAAAGGATACGATCGTGTGTACGGAAAGTACCAGAGGTGTTGCCAAACCAGCCAATACCAGTGCAAGGCTTTCCTGCCTTTGCCAGTGTTTGGTACTTCCTGTCCAGCCAAACGAGGCGAGGCCATAAAACATCTTACGGAATTTAGTTTTGGCTCTGTCTCTGATGGTCGCCAGATCCGGCAAAAGACCGGTGTACCAAAACAACAAGGATACCGTAAAGTATGTGGATACTGCAAATACGTCCCAAAGAAGTGCAGAGTTAAAGTTTGGCCATAGTGGGCCACGACTGTTCGGATAAGGAAATACAAAAAAGCCCATCCAAACACGCCCCATGTGAAATATCGGGAACTGGCCGGCACATATTACCGCAAAAATCGTCATTGCCTCTGCTGCCCTGTTTACTCCCGTACGCCATCCCTGTCTGAAAAGCAAAAGGATCGCAGAGATCAACGTTCCGGCATGCCCGATACCGATCCACCACACAAAGTTGGTAATATCCCAACCCCAGCCAACAGTCCGGGTCAGATTCCATTCCCCGATACCATACACAACCTCCCTGTAAACAGAATAGACACCAAAGATGAGCAAGGCAATGGCTGCAAAAAATCCGATCCACCAAAGACGTGTGGGTTTGGTTTCAATAGGGCCAATAATATCTTCTGTTACCTGGTGATAGGTTTTATCACCATCTACCAGTGGCTCCCTTAATTCCGATTCATACTTTAATAGTGACATATTTGTTGCTTTTAGCTTGCGGGTTGCCCAAGCTTGTCATTTTTATCGTTATTAATCTTCAATGCTGTGTGTACTCCCCACCTGCCTTTCTGTATTTCTGATTTTAGTCAGATAATTAATGTTGCTCAGGGTATGAAGTTGCTCCAGCACATAAAACTTCCTGTTTTTTTGTTCTTCAAAACGAATCTTTGAAACCTGACTTTCGGGGTCATTCACATTTCCAAAATGAATGGCATGTGTCGGACAGGCCTGCATACAAGCCGTCTTCACTTCTCCGTCTCTCAATGTTCTGTTTTCTTTCTTGGCATTCAACTTGCCTTCCTGCAAGCGCTGAACACAGAAAGTACATTTTTCCATCACCCCTCTGGCTCTTACTGTCACATCCGGATTGAGCACCATTCTGGTAAGGTCTGTATCCAGGTCTGTGGTCGCTGCTGAGATAATGCCTACCTGATTGTCCGGGAAACTGTCTGCACCGTTCCAGTCAAACCAGTTGAAGCGGCGTACCTTGTAAGGGCAGTTGTTCATGCAGTATTTTGTACCGATACAACGGTTATAGATCATTTGATTGAGACCTTCACTGCTGTGGCTGGTAGCAGCTACCGGACACACGTTTTCGCAGGGTGCATTGTCGCATTGCTGACAAAGCATTGGTTGGAATACCACATCCGGATTTTTCGGATCTCCTGTAAAATAACGGTCAATACGGATCCACTGCATATCGTGAAAGCGTGCTACTTCATGCTTGCCTACTGTAGAAATATTATTTTCAGCTACGCAGGCCACCGTACATGCAGAGCAGCCTATGCAAGTATTCAGATCTATGCTCATTCCCCATTTGATACCGGGCTTAATAAATGTCGGGTAAAGCGTGGCATCTCTTGCAAAGTCTTTTCCGAATTGCGCCAATTCCTCCTCTTCTTCTCTGTTCAGCGCGCCGGGGTCTGCAATAAAGCTTTTGAGTGTCTGCTCTCTCACCACAGGCCTGCCTTCGGTTATATTATGAGTTTGGGAAACGGCTATCGGATATTCTTTGGTAGTTCGCTCTATGGTACCGGATGCATAATAATTGATAAAGGTGCCATTATAAGCCGTCAGAGGATACACATTCACGCCTACCCCTGTGGCAGACGGGCCAATATATTCTGCTGTATTTTTAGGGTCGCTGCTTTGGCGTCCATAACCTACCGCCACGGCTACTACATTGGGATGTGTTCCTGGAATAATCAATGCAGGCACTTCCACAGACTTGCCATTGGCTGTAATCTTCACAACAGGCTTTTCCGGATGCACTTCAAATTTATCGGCATCTCTCGGTTGCAGGATGTCGATTCCAAATAATTTCTTCCCCATCTCCGGAGATACTATCGCATAGTTGTCCCATGTAGCTTTGGTAATGGGATCGCTAACTTCCTGCAACCAGGCATTGGTAGCTTTGTTTCCATTGCCCACTGCAATATTTTCATAAAATACAAACTCAGTATCCCCACCTTTTGAAACAATCTTTCCTGCGGCATCACCTACATTTCCTGAAAAAGTAGCTGTACCAAATGCCGGAGCAGAAACAGTAACCGGTGCAGTTGGTTTAACAGCCACAGGAATACTGTCTTTCAGTGAGGCAGTGACCGGTTTGGAACTGTCAGCCCCTGATGCCTGAAACGTAGCGTCATCCACCGCTGTAGAGGATGAAAGGTCGTTAACATTGACAAGGGTAGAGGTTGTTTTCAGTTTCCCATTTTCCAAAATTCCATCCTGCAGGAATTTTTCAAAACCATTTGCTCCGCCTAATTGGCTCGTCCAATAATTCTTGAAATAAGTATGATAGTCGTCTGTACTTCCAATCAACTTCAGCAATGAATCTTCAAATTGTCTGGTCTTAAACAACGGATGAATCAATGGCTGAATAGAGCTTACAGTTCCCTTTTTCAATTCCGCATCACCCCAGCTTTCCAGCCAATGATGCGCAGGAACTACATACTTGCACAATTCGGTAGTCTCATCCAATCTTTCACTGAATGAAAGCGTGAATGGGCATTTCTTGATTCCACTTGCTACTTTCGCAGCGTCATAATAGCTATATACCGGATTGGCGCCATAAACAATTAATCCACCTACCGAACCGGCATTCAGATCATTTACCAATGTGGCCATATCCGAATCTATCCCTTGTCTGAAATAAACCGGAGTACTCCAATCTATAGTTTTGCCATTGGCTCCGATAGCCTCATTGATTGCGTTGACAATAATCTGGATGTTCGGGTCATTGCTTCCACAAACCACAAGGGCGGCTCCTTTGTTGGCCATTAATTCCGCAGCCGTTTTCTTCACACCTTCTGCTGCAGGCCCGGTGAGGTTGGCAGAAGTGCCCCCTCCAAGTGCTCCCAAAAGAGCAAGGGCTACTGCGCCGGTTTCAGATGGCTTATGCAAATATCTTTCGTCTGCATTCGCTCCGGTCATACTGAAAAATCCTTCAAACTGAATGTGGCGGCTCATCGTAGGATTCTTTTCATTGATCCTCCGGGTAGCGGCATATTGTTTTGCAAAGACCACCGGACTGAGCCATGTACCCAAAAAGTCAGCGCCAAGGCTTACAATCACTTTGGCATTTTCAAAATGGTATGATGGAATGGCTCTCTGACCATAAGACGCTTCATTGGCCATCAATATTCCACTATAAGAAACAGCGTCATATTGTACATGACGGCTACCCGGGTATTTGGTAAGAAATTGTTTGATGATATCTCTTCCTGTAACAGAAGTCAAAGAACTCGTCAGCAGAACCAGGGGTTTGCCTGCAGCGCCAGCAATTTCTTCGGCGATCTTTTTATCTATCGCATCAAAAGTTGCTTCTTTCTTATTGATCAGTGGATATCTGAGGCGGCGGGTATCGTAAAGATCCAACACCGAAGCCTGACATTGGGCTGATGTACCTCCTTCTGTCATAGATGAAAGATCGTTGCCTTCAATCTTGATCGGACGGCCATCTCTTTGTTTTACCACCACAGGGATTGCATCACCGTCACTTATATAGGTAGATGCATAATAGTTGGCAATTCCCGGGGTAATATCATCCGGCTTATGAAGAAAGGGGATTGATTTATGCACAGGCATTTCACAACTGGCTGCTATGGCAGCGGCAGCGGTACTGAACCCCATATATTTCAGAAAATCCCTCCGGGGTGTTTTTGCATTGATCAGACTCTCATTTGAAAGTTCCTCAAAAGGCAGTTCTTCCCTGAACTCATCTTTTTTGGCAATTTTTGAAGCTGCACTATTGTGATATTCTCCAAAATTTTGCCAGTACTTTTGATTACTCATATTTTAGTTTCAAAAAAAATGTAAACGATTCTAAGTCCACTCAGTTATTAATAATGGCATTTGGCACATTCGGTTCCACCAATCTTCTCTACAGTGATGCTGTCATATTTATTGTTCTTAATGTCTTCATGAAACTTCTCGTAAATACTGTAGAATTGATTGCCATTGCCTTTGTCATCATTAAACTGAACATTCGTGGTACGGTGACAGTTTACGCACCATCCCATACTCAAAGGTGCGAATTGATGTACTTCTTTCATTTTCTGAATTTCACCATGGCAGGTCTGACAAGCGAGCTGGCCCACTTTCACATGTTGAGAATGATTAAAGTACACGTGGTCTGGCAGATTGTGAATTCTTACCCATTCAATGGGTTTGCCCGGTTTATCATAGGTTTTCGTATCCGGATTCCAGCCGGCATACTCATATAGTTTCTTAATTTCAGCATTTGCATCTAAAGTAGATCCATCCTCCTTGATGATGGGATCACCGGTATATTCTTTAACTGCCATGTGACAGTTCATACAAACATTTACAGAAGGAATGTTGGCACTCTTACTGTTTTGAGCATCTCCATGACAATACAGGCAACTGATTTTATTTACTCCAGCATGCACCTCATGAGAATAATAAATGGGCTGCACCGGCTGATACCCCTGTTGGCGGCCAAGCCCCATCGCTCCATCTACCAGAAAGTATCCGGCAAACAAAAACAACACAATCACTACGATAAGCAGGTATGCTTTATTTCTATAAAATGGTACCGGCTGAGGGCTCTTGATTCCATCGTGCTCATCAGTCAGTTTTTTCAGGTTGCTATTTACCTGTAATAATACAAAGGCTACAATAGCAAGAATGAGTGTCAGCAGACCATATAATAAGGTATTATCGGATTTTGGCGCGGCAACAGCCCCTTCACCTCCCGGCCCGGTTTTGGCTCCGGGTTTTTGATAATTATCTGCCCAGTTGAGAATGGCATCAATCTCTTCATTGGTCATATCCGGAAATGAAGTCATAATCACACCACCTGCTTCCTCTCTGAGTTTGTTGGCATACGGATCTGTGGTTGCCATGGCTGTGGCATTGCGCACCCATTTGTAAACCCAATCCTTTGTAGGCGTCTTCTCCCTTACTCCTTTGAGTGCAGGGCCTACATAATTTTCGTCCGGCTTATGACAAGACGCACAATTGGCTTTGAAGAGTGCTTCACCATCGGCTGCAAACGATAACTTGGGGGAAATTAAGGTAAGAAAAATGACTACGGTAGCTGCCTTAAAGCAGTGTTTAAAAATTCGATTCATATCAATTTTACCGTCTAAGGTTTAATGGAACGATTAACTCGTGTGGTTGCAAAAATAAGGAAGCATGTTGACAAACTGTTAACATCACAGAAAATTTTTTTCCTTATTCGTGACTCTTTTTCAAAAAATATTTCGTATGCAAAAAAATACTTTTGTGTCGCCGCCTAAATTAAAAGAGTAAAAAGTCCGTATTCCATTTAGGTTTGAGGCATAAACAATTGGATGAAAAAAAGAAGAATTATTTCGATATTGCATCCAATCATCGACTTCATTTTGAGAGAAAAAAAAATTTACAGGATTGCTGTCTTTGCTTCAGGAGCAGGATCCAATGCGTTGAAAATTATTGAATACTTCAAAGTGCATCTATGTATTAAAGTAGCATTGGTGGTATGCAACAACATTAAGGCAGGTGTATTGCAAATCGCAGATGCCCACCATATTCCGGTTTTGATCATTGATAAAACCGAATTCAATAGACATGGATATCTGAGTGCGTTAAATGCGCAAAAGATAAACTTCATTGTTCTGGCAGGGTTCTTATGGAAAGTACCTCTGGCCCTGATACATGCCTATCCGGATGCTATAATCAATATTCATCCGGCCTTGCTGCCGCAATATGGAGGAAAGGGAATGTATGGCATGGCGGTGCATCGTGCCGTTATCGAAAACCATGAAAAGGAAAGTGGCATCACGATTCACTTTGTGGATGAAATCTATGATCACGGAAAAATAATCTTACAAGAAAAAACCACACTCTCGCCAGAGGATACACCTGAATCACTTGCAGAAAAAATTCATGCGCTCGAACACAGACACTTTGCTCCCGCTATTGAAAAGATTCTTTCTGCGCAAATCTGTTGAGATCACCCGGAGGTTGATCAGTAACTCTCTCACTCAGGGCCATATAAAATGAACAGTCTTAATGCAAATAATATTTTCTTCATTCGGATTCTTATTCCCGGAAATACCTAAGTAGCAAAACAATAACGGTAAGCTAACAACTAAAAAACTAATTTTCCATTTCAATGAGAAAAGTTACAGGCATCATTGCTATGAATTTAGTGTTTGCATTGGTCACCTCAGACTGTTATTCTCAGGTGCGTGTAAGCGGAACTGTTTTTGATTCTTCCAAAATCTATGTGATCCCCGGTGTACAGGTGTACACCACATCCGGCGCGCACACCACGACCGACTCTTTGGGAATATACCATATCAATGCCACAGGAAAGGACAGTATTTACTTTTTTTACCAGGGAAAAAATTCTATCAAGTATGCTGTGAATAAAATTTATGATCTCGAATCTTTCGATATCAGTATGATTGTACAGGCAAAGAATAAATATAAACTGCTCCAGGAAGTACGCGTATTTACAGACACCTATAAATTTGATTCACTGGAAAACAGACAAAAGTATTCCGCAATTTTTGACAGGGGTAAACCGACCATACACACAGGATTCAATCCCACTTCCGGGGTAGCCGGCGTGGATATAGGTTCTATCATAGAGTTATTTCAATTCCGCAAAAACAAACAACGCCAGGCTTTTCAAAACCGGCTGTTGCAACAGGAGCGAGACGCCTATGTCGACTACAGATTTAATAGCCAGTTAATTTCAAGAATTACCGGACTGAAAGGCAAAGACCTGGAAGAGTATAAAAAAATATACCGGCCTACCTATGAATTTGTGCTGTCAAGCTCTATGGTTTCATTCTACACGTACATTCTAAATACAAGTTATGCATTCAAAGCAAGGCATGGTATTCAGGATAAATAATAAAAGAGGGCGTTAAGATACCTAAGTTGTTTAGGTATATCTTTGCAATGTGAAAGAAAATTCTGATCTTCTCAAAGGCTTTCTGAATTCAATTATTCTTCAGTTGCTTTCTCAAAAAGGCAAGATGTATGGTTACCTGATTGTAAAAGAAGTAAGAGAACTCACCGGTGGTAAAATGAACCTGACAGAAGGATCGCTCTATCCCGCTCTGCACAAATTAGAAGCCGATGGATTGATCCAATCTACCATTGACCATTCAGGAAGCAGGCCCAGAAAATATTATGCACTGACAGAACACGGAAAGAAGGAAAGAAAGAAAAGAAAAAATGAGCTGGAAGGATTTATTAATCAGTTGCACCTGCTCTTTAAATTCCAACTAACCTGAAATGAGACTTACCGAAGAGCAAATACAAACATTGTTACAATTCACTGAAAAAAAATTAGTGAGGTATTACGATTTACAGATAGAATTGGTAGATCACCTGGCTTCAGAAATTGAAGAGAAGATGGAAGTCAACAAGAATTTAAGTTTTGAACAAGCCCTCAGTCAGGTATATGAAGGCTTTGGGGTTTTTGGTTTCAGCAATATTGTAAGAGAAAAGGAAAAACAACTCGTTAGGACTTATAATAAAATGCTCTGGAAGGCAATCAAATCGCTGTTTTATTGGCCGCATATTGCAGGCATGTTTACACTATTCGCTTTTTTATATACTTTGTCTTATTCTGTTGAATTAATTTACCTGAGAGTACTATTGGGTATCACTGCGCTGATATTTGTCATTTATGATCTCATTTTACTCTGGAAAAAACAAAAGTTCAAAAAGAATTTACTCATCATGTCGTTTTATAAACCAGGTTTGGGGCCGGCTGTAAACTACTTCTATATTCAGTATCTGATATTTTATACCGGCTACGGGGCAATGGCTTTTACTATTTCAAATTTTATTGTAATCACCCTTTTGCTCGCAGGCCACCAGGTGAACAGAAAGATAAAGGCCTCTGCAATGGAACAATTTCCCGAAGCATTCGCATGACGGGAAATGCTACAATAAAACAGTAGTCGTTGCCTGGCAGGTATTGATAAAGTATCCATTTCTTCACAGTAAAATGCAAAACCCTACAAATTCCCTATTTCAGAATCCAATACTCTCTGTTGCTATTATCTTTGTTCCCAAGTGCCCGAATTCAATTATAACGATAGTGTCAATTTTTTGCGGAAGCTAACCATCCGGCGGATATGGAATGCTACGAAAGTTGTAAGCAGTTACTACATTACACGGTGGCTTCATAAACCCATCCAATGGGGAATGCCGTTGTCCATCTCTTTTGAACCTACCACTTCATGCAACCTACGCTGCCCGGAATGCCCAAGCGGCCTTCGACAATTCAGCAGAGCCAAAGGCATGTTGGACAGTACTTTTTTCAAGAAAACCATTGACAGCATCCATAAAGATTTGCTTTACCTGATTTTTTATTTTCAGGGAGAGCCTTATCTCAACAAAAATTTTCTGGAGATGGTGGCTTATGCGCACTCTAAAAAAATATATACCGCTACTTCCACCAACGCACATTATCTCACAGATGAAATGGCCCGCAAGACCGTAGAGAGCGGATTGGACCGGCTGATCATTTCCATAGACGGCACTACACAAGAGGTCTATCAGCAATACCGGAGAGGAGGCAACCTTGAAAAAGTAATTGCGGGAGCAAAAAATATCATGAATTGGAAAAGAGAACTGAAGAGCAAGAAACCCTATGTATTCTTCCAGTTTCTGGTGGTGAAGCCCAACGAACATCAGATAGAAGACATTAAAAAATTAGCTAAAGAAGTGGGAGTAGATGATGTGCGATTTAAAACCGCGCAAGTGTATGATTATGAAAATGATCCCAATCATCTCATTCCCGAAAACAAAAAATACAGCCGCTATCTGAAAGGTAAATACGGAGAAACAAAACCAAAAAATAAATTAGAAAATCATTGCTGGAAACTCTGGCATGCCAACGTCATCACATGGGATGGATTGGTCGTGCCCTGCTGCTTTGATAAAGACGCCACACACAAGTTGGGAAACCTTAACGACAACTCCATGCAGGAGATCTGGCAAAACAAAAACTACAAAGAGTTTCGCAAACAACTCACCCAATCGAGAAAGAACATTGACATCTGTGCCAATTGTAGTGAAGGTCTTGGTGTGTGGAGAAAAGGGTAGTAAGCCGGAAAAAAACCCAACACTTTCTCCGTCATTATCCATATCGCATCTGAAAAAAACCAGAACGTACCGTCTCTGTTGAGTATTTTTATCCGGAAATTCACGGCACTGCCCGTTCACAAAATAAAATGAAAACAGGCACTACATCTTCCTCCTGGTGGGGCGCTCCCAGAAAATTTTCTCCCGAACAAAAAGAACGGAAAATCAGCTGGCTGGAATTATTGTACGACCTGGTCTATGTAATTGCCATCGCGAAAATTACACACCATCTTTCTGAAGATCTCAGCCTCTCTCATCTCACCGATTATGTGTATTGGTTTGTAATCATATATTGGGGATGGCTCAATGGCAGCCTCTATTACGATCTTCACGGTACTGAAGGTTTACGTACCCGGCTGATGGTGATGTGGCAGATGCTTATAGACTCTGCGCTTGTAATCACCATTGACGACAGAGCCGCACACGCTGCTTCTAACATGACCATTGCATTAATGGTCATGCAACTTTTTATCATCTATTTGTGGTGGAGTGTCGGACTCTATGATAAAAGTCACCGAAAGCTCAACCGGCCCTATTTTATCTTTTTTCTTCTTGCATTTGTGCTGATGCTTGTGTCGCTATATGTGGCAGAATCTCATCGCCACTTTTTCCTTTATGCCGCTGTCGTCTTTAATTATCTGCCTCCCTTCTGGAATTATTTTGTTTTGAAAAGAAATCAATCAGACGTCAGGCTTTCTTCAAGTATGACAGAAAGGTTGGGGTTGCTGGCTATTATCCTGTTTGGTGAAGTAATTACAGACATTGTAGGAGGCGTCAGCGAATTGCATCGCTTAAGTACGGGTGTGTGGCTCAATTTTGCACTTGCAGTAATGATTGTATTTGCATTGTGGTGGATATTTTTCACAATGGCCTCTGATAGAAATTGCCGCTCTGGCCTTCTGAATAGCAGCCTCCTCGAGCTGCTTTATATTCCGGCATTAATCTCTTTGGGGCTGGCGGGGCTTGCTCTTGGAGAAATGATGCGGGAAGTCGGCATTACAAGGGATCACAGAATTCCGATCCGGCCTCTGTTTGGTTGTGCACTTTCTGTTTTCACCCTTTGTATTTTGCTGATGAGTTACCTGTTGGAATATTCTACCCAATACAAGGCTATGATACTTCGTGCAAGAGAAATATTATGGCTGTTATTGATTCTGATTCTTCTGATTGCCGTTCCTGATTTTGACTTCTCCCTTACGATATTCCTGACCATCGTACTGGGAATCATTTTGCTTTCGATAATTCTGCTGAATCTGCTTTGGTATGCCCGAAAAAAAATTAATGACTGAGAAAATTCCGGGGTAAGTTCACACTAACATTCACGACAAAATTTTGCATAGCCTGCGAAGGATATATACACTTTCTGAAATACCGTAGAAAATAAATTTGTGATTTCAGACAGATAGGTATTCCCTTTTTTAACCTATTTTTCCTGTGAATTTTTATCCTACATGACAATATTCAACAATCATTTGCGACAAGTCATTCTACTGGGTATAATCATACTGATCGGTATATTGATGCTGAAACATTTTTATGTGTTTCTACCCGGTGTGTTGGGTGCTATCACCCTTTACATCGTGGGAAGAGAGAGCTATCAATACCTTGTTGAAAAAAAGAAATGGAGAAAAGGATGGACAGCTCTGCTCTACATTCTTGGTTTCATCCTTCTTATTTGTCTTCCTGTTTATTTTGCAGTGATCTTGCTGGTGCCCAAACTTGTTGCCTTTTTTAATAATCCCGTGCAATTGATGGTAGCGGTAAAAAGTCTTGCAGAAAGAATAGAGCAGGCGACCAACATTCAGATTTACCAGCCGGAAACATTTCAGAACACCTTAAAGCAGCTGGCCAACAACATACCGGCGTTGGTCACCGGCACGTTCAATTTTATTACCAACCTGCTTCTGATGTTTTTCATTCTTTATTACATGCTCATCAATTCGCGCAGAATGGAAAATTATCTCAACGGGTTGCTTCCCTTAAAGAGTTCTAACCGCGACTTGTTGGGCAAAGAGACAGCCATGATGATCAGAGCCAATGCGATCGGCATTCCATTAATGGCATTCATACAGGGACTTGTAAGCATGCTGGGTTATTTTATTTTCGGAGTACATGAAATAGGCGTATGGGCGTTTATGACAGCACTTGCTTCACTGATTCCCATTGTCGGCACAGCCATCGTTTGGGTGCCCATCATGATTTATCTTTTTGCAACCGGTCAGACATTCAATGCCATCGGCCTCGGAATATATTCCGTAATCATCACAGGAAATGTGGACTATGTGGCCAGGATAACCCTGCTAAAAAAAATCGGAGACGTACATCCATTGATTACCATCGTGGGGGTAATCGTTGGCCTCAGTATGTTTGGCTTCTGGGGATTGATTTTCGGCCCTTTGCTGATAAGCTACTTCATTGTATTGGTCAACATTTACAGAAACGAGTTCAATTCAAAACCTGTCAGCGAGATAGAGATTGTGCAAACGGAGGAATGATTTTTTTGAATTTATATTTCTGATGTCAATGAAGGCATTTGTATTTACCTAATTTTTTTAGTTCAAGGCATCCTCTGCCGGCAGGCAAGAAAAAATTCAGTTTCTTTTTTAATGAAATGAACTACTTTTATTAAAGGTTATTCTCTACCCGCCCAGGTACAAATCAACTGCTTTTCAGAAGCATCCCAATATCCGCCTGAAACAAAGCTTACTTAAAAATGAAACAACCCGGATTGAAACATATCGGTCTGTTTTTCTTTGCCTGCCTGATTTCCGCAGCAACTGTTGCTCAGTTCAATCCATATTCTCCCTTTCAAAAAATCAATGAAGAAAACGGTCTCAGCGACAACAATATCACCTGCATCTTCAAAGACAACAACGATTTTCTGTGGATTGGTACCAATTCCGGATTGAATCTCATTGACGGATCTGCCATTACCACATACGAAAATATACCGGGAAGCAACAATACACTCAGCAACAATCATATCAATTGCATCACGCAAGACAGCCTTGGAAATATCTGGATCGGCACGCGAAACGGACTGAACTGTCTGAATGTACCCTTGCGGAAATTTACTCAATTTCCCATTCTCCATAAGTTGTCACCGGAGGGTGAAGAAATTTCAAGTATTGTTATTGACAAAAATAACAATCTGTATTTAGCGGCTTCCAGTGGCCTCTATTACTACGATCAGAAAAAAGATTCGCCCTCCCCAATTGAAGTTCCCGGAACCGGTTATCAGAAGATTTTGAACAATCAGGTTACACACCTTGCGTTTGACAATAAAAACAACTTGTGGGCCAGTACCTACAATGGCCTTTGGAGCTATAGTATGGATACCCATCACTTCACTCATGCAGTCAATCCGGAAAACAATCCTTCGCACAATCCACTGATCACAACTTTTCTCATAGACCGCCATCAGATTTTTTGGTTGGGCACATGGCATGGCGGATTAAAAAGATTTAATCCGGTCACGAAAACAATTACCACTTTCCCATTGCCGGATTCTTCGGCAAATATTACTTCACTTGCCCTGGCTGTGAATAACCAGAATGAAGAAAACATTTTTCTCAATTGCAGCCTTCTCAGCTTTAATACCCGGCTTAACCATTTTGTAAAAAATGCACCCATCCCTGTCAATCCTACCGCCGTCTATTATTCCGGCAATAACCGGTTATGGATAGGCACTCCGGACGGGCTTTATTTTTACAAACCATTTCAGGATAATTTCAAAAAACACATTTTCCCTCGATCAATCACCGATCAGGGAATTGCGCTGATGGAATGGAATAAGAATATCCTGGTAGGAGCCGCCAATGATTATTTTTTGCGGCTTTACAATAAAGATTTGAAGGAAATCAGAAACATCAACCCGGGCAATTCATTCATGAATGTGGACTGTCTCACTATTGAACGCAAAGATGAGAACACAGTGCGATGCGGCACATCTTCAGGAATCGTCGACGTGTCACTAACAAAAAATACCATTCAAATACATAAACTAAATGATTCATCGGCAAAGCAGAGTCAACTAATGTTTATTCCCTGCCTTTTTCAGGATCATTTGCAGCAATGGTGGATATTCCCCTGGAGAAATGGTGTATGGCTGATGGGAGACGGTTCCCCGGCAAAAAAAATATTCACCGCATTTGAAACCATTCACAGCATTCCCAAGCAATTGGTGATCAGCGGCGCCTGTGAAGATAATAACGGAAATATCTGGATGAGTGATTACGATGAAGGCATCGTGCTGTACAAAAGGGCAGTCAATAAATTTTCAAAACCATTCAGCAAAAACTCCGGCAGATTGAGCAATGCGTCTCAGATTATTTACTACAGACATTACTGCTATTCATTCAATGCCACCAATCTCTATTTCTGGAATGTGGACAGCAATGCGCTTCATTCCGTATCTCTCTTTCCGGTAGAGCAAAAAGTAATCACCTCCATCGCAGCAGACAGTTCCGGTCATTTGTGGATCGCTACTTTGAATGGGTTGGTGGTGTATGATCTCAAAAACAAAACCCTCCGGCATTTTAATATCGCCAGCGGATTGCCTTCCAATAAAATGGACGGAAGCCTTAGTTGTCTCAGCGACGGAACGATGTTGTTTGGCTGCGCCAATTATCTGATATCCTTCAATCCACTGACATTGCTACAGAATTCGGACCATATTCCCGATATGAAATTATCTGAAGTCGTGGTGGACGGCCACCAGGTAATGTTCGACACATCACGGATTAATTCTTTCAGTTATCACGTACGCGATTTCATTTTTAGATGGGCGGTTACCGATTACAACGATCCTCTCAACAACAGATATTATTATCAATTAAAAGGAATAGACAAAGACTGGCGGTATGCAGGAAAATCGGGCATTGCAGAATTTGCCAATCTTTCTTCAGGGCATTATACGCTATTGCTTAAGGGAATCAATTCCAATGGTATCCAGGCCGGAAAAATAATAAGACTGCAATTTGATATTGCAATTCCTTTCTGGAAGTCGTGGTGGTTTTTTCTGTTATTGCTCTGCCTCGTGGCTGCATTCTTTTATGGACTGTTCAGATACCGCCTCCGACAGGCTTTGAAATTCCAAAACCTTCGTAACAAAATCTCCCTGAATCTGCACGATGATATCGGCAGTACGCTCAGTTCTATCTCTATCCTGAGTGAAATGGCACTGCACTCCAAAAAGGAAACAGAAGAAAAAACCATGCTGAATGAAATCAGAGAAAACTCCCTTGGGCTGATGGAGCGCATGGACGACATCGTCTGGGCCATCAATCCGCGCAATGATTCTTCCGAAAACCTTTTTTTGCGTGTGAAAGAGTTTGCAGCAAGACTATTTGAGGCCAAAGACATTCAATACAAAATAGACATCAGTGACCGGGTGTATGAAATTCATCTCGGAATGGAACAGCGCCAGCATCTGTATCTGATAATGAAAGAAGCCATCAACAACCTTGTCAAACACTCAGGATGCAGTGAGGCAGCCATCCTCGTCACATTCACATCCTCTGTATTATCGATTCTTATCCGTGACAACGGAAAAGGATTCCCCGTCGAAAACAATTTTGCCGGAAACGGACTCCGTAATATGAAAACCCGTGTGGAAGAAATAGGCGGGCAACTGGAGATGAAGTCAGAAATCAATAAAGGAAGTGAAATAGAAGTCCGGTTAAAGATTGGGTAAAAAACCAATGGCAAGGAAAAATAAATTCAACTAAAAATAATTTCCAACCCGCGTATTAAAATCGCCATTAAACTCCGGAAGAATGACGCCGGATTTGCTTATCTTGAACTAAAATCAAAAGTACAGGATGGATGCCGTCTTAATCAAAATTGAGGAGAGCATTGCTACGCTCACACTCAACCGGCCTGAAAAATTCAACGCCCTCAACAGAGAGTTGGCGCTCACCCTTCAGAAAAAACTGAAAGAGGCTGAAGCAAATGAAAGCGTGCGTTGCATCGTAATAACCGGTGCGGGAAGAGCCTTCAGTGCCGGGCAGGATCTCACGGAGATAAAAGATCCCACCGGCCCGGAGATGAAACGGATCTTGCCCGAGCAATTGAATCCGATCATTTCCATTTTGAGGTCCATACAAAAACCTGTGATTGCGGCTGTCAATGGTATTGCTGCGGGCGCTTCGGCAAATATTGCCTTGAGTTGTGATCTTGTGGTCGCTGCCGAATCTGCCTATTTTACACAGGCATTTAGCAAGATTGGACTCATCCCCGACAGCGGAGGCACCTATTTATTACCAAGGCTCATCGGTCTGCAAAGAGCAACCGCACTGATGATGACAGGCGATCCGGTGAGTGCAGCAGATGCTGAAAAGATGGGAATGATTTTCAAATCATTCCCGGATGAAAGATTTTTTTATGAAGTAGAAATGCTTGCAAAGAAAATAGCTGGAATGCCCACAAAAGCGCTTATCTATACAAGGCTGGCGTTGGAAGAATCTATGAATTCAAACTTTGAGCAGCAACTTGCCCATGAAGCCAAATGGCAGGAAGAGGCATCACACACAGAAGATTTTGCAGAAGGCGTTCGTGCATTTCTCGAAAAACGAAAGCCTGTTTTTAAAGGAAAATAAAATTATCAGAATATGTCTGCTTCACCCATAGAAGTTGTCAACCGAATGATGCAGCATGATGCATTCAGTCGCTGGTTGGGAATAGAAGTTCTTGAAATCCGTGAAGGATATTCCAAAACCCGTATGACAGTACGTGATGAAATGCTGAACGGGTTAGGCGTAGCTCATGGCGGAATTGCCTTTAGCATGGCCGACAGTACCTTTGCCTTTGCCTGTAATAATCGCAACAAACTTTCTCTTGCATTAGACACCTCTGTCAATTTTATGAAACCTGTGATGCCCGGTGATACACTGACGGCGGAAGCCGTAGAAATGCACAATGGAAAATCTACCGGTTTGTATCATGTCACCATCAAAAATCAGCACGGTCATGTGGTAGCACTTTTTAAGGGGGTGTGTTTCCGGACGGGCAGGAGGGTACTCAGTTCTTAATCTTCCTACTTTTGTACCTATGAAAACAATCTTCACTCTTTTGTTCTTTGCAGTATGTATAAACTTCGTATGTGCGCAATCGTTATTTACCAATACCAATTTTCAAAAAGCCATTAAAAATGCTACACGCACAGAAAATGGTTTGCCGGGAAAAAACTATTGGCAAAACAGGGCAAACTATCAAATCAACGTTTCTTTTGATCCGGCTACGCAACTTCTGAAAGGAACTGAAACCATTCATTATACCAACAACAGCCCCGACACGCTCAATAAATTAATTATCCGCCTATATCCGGATCTCTATAAGAAAGGTGTGGCCCGTGAAAATCATGTAGAAGAGAAAGACCTGACCAATGGAGTACAGATTACCCGGTTCAAAGTGGGAGAGGAAGAAATAGCAGATTTCTCCAATAAAGACAAAGCATACCATCTGAATACGAATCTCTATGTGATTCCCGACCAGCCTGTGCTCCCACATTCAGAAAGCAAACTGGAAATAAACTGGAATTATAAAGTAAACACCGGCTCACAGGAACGCACGGGCATGGTGGACAGTACTTCTTATTTCATAGCTTATTTTTTCCCAAGGCTGGCTGTATATGACGACATCGATGGATGGGATACCTGGAGCTACAACGGTACCCAGGAGTTTTATAACGACTTCGGGGATTTTGACGTCACCATTCAGTTACCTCCGGGTTATGTAGCCTGGGCTACCGGAGACAGAATGAATATTTCTGATAATTTCAGTGAAAACGTTTTACAAAAAATCCGGAAAGCATCGGCTTCTGATAAAATCATCCGGATTATTGACTCTACAGATTATTCTCAAAACAAAGTTTTCAAAAAAGATGCTACCGGATTCTGGAAATTTCATGCAACCAATGTCACCGATTTCGCCTTTGCCCTCAGCAATCATTATTTATGGGAGGCAAGCGCAGTTGTTGTGGATTCAGCTACCGGGCGCAAAACAGTAGCTGAAGCGGCATTTAATAAAATTCACAAAGACTATTTTGATGTGGCAGACCAGGCGCGACAAACCGTGTACTACACCAGCCATTACTACCCAAAATATCCTTTTCCCTTTCCGCACATTACAGTCTTTGACGGTACGGAGCAAATGGAATACCCGATGATGGCCAATGACAATCCATTGCCCGACAGAAAAGATGCAGTGCAACTGACCACTCACGAAATCTTTCATTCCTACTTTCCCTTTTTTATGGGAACCAACGAAACCCAATACAGTTGGATGGATGAAGGATGGGCTACCATTGGCGAATCGGTATTGTCTCCACTGATGGGAGAGCCCGAAGACGATGGCATCTTCAGCAAGACAAGGTTTGTAAAGGTATCCGGCACTGATGAAGATATACCGCTGATAACAAGTACAAAACTTTACAGCGGACTCACCTACCTGGCCAATTCTTATGGTAAACCAGGGGTATGTTATTATGTATTGCAGGAGTTATTGGGAGACAGTTTGTTTTTCAAAGGGCTGCATCATTATATGAATTGCTGGAACGGAAAACATCCTACTCCTTACGATTTCTTTTACAGTTTCAATAAGGGAACCGGTAAAAACCTGAACTGGTTTTGGAAGAAATGGTTTTTTGGATGGGGTTATCCCGAAATGTCACTTGCGATGCGGCTACAGAAAAAAGGAAATCCCATCGCAATTGTGCGCAATACCGGAGGGCTTCCTTTGCCTGTGGTACTCACGATTAAAACAAAAGAAGGAAAAACTATTGTGAAAAAATATTCTCCTTCTGTATGGGAAAAGAATCCGGATATTTTTAGTGTGACCCTTCCTGTTAGTTATCCGAATCTGCTTTCCGTTTCATTAGGATCAGATTGGATACCGGACAAGTATGCTGAAAATAACACCTGGCATTCCAGGTAATTCTCAACTCAGTTTTGCGGGCGCTCCTCTTTGACCTTCGGCTAACAAACGATCTGCATACCCGATCGCATCCTGAAGATTTTGGAAAATACGGTCAGGGCCAATGAGATTCAGAACCTCTGACTTTTGCAATTCCATTTTCAAATGTTCGCTGTTCAGTTCCGTAAGCAATACGATGGACTTTTTTTGTTGCATATCGCGGATCACTGCGGTAAAGCTGTGAATACCTGTAGCGTCTATTACCGGAACATACCTCATCCGGATAATTAATATTGATGGTCTCTTACCCATGTACCGGATTGCTTCCCTGATTTTGTAGGAAGCGCCAAAAAACATCGGGCCTGAAATTTCGAATACTTTGATTCCGGCAGCCAATTTTGATTTTTCCATTCCCTGTTCGTCTCCGGCATCTTCATTTCTCAGTTCTACATCTTCAAAAGTGGCCTCACTGCTCTGGATCATTTTGCGAATGAATGAAAAGGCGGCTATGACTATTCCGACTTCAATCGCCAGCGTAAGGTCAACAAGAATGGTAAGGATGAAAGTTGTGAGCATAACCGCTACATCACCTCTGGGCCCTTTCAGAATACTGATAAAATTTTTGTATTCGCTCATATTATAGGCAATCACCACTAATACTCCAGCCAGGCAGGAAAGAGGAATCAGGGATGCCCATTGCCCTAAAAATATCAGGATGAGAAAAAGAACAAATGCATGAACAATTCCCGCTATTGGGGTGCGGCCATTATTTTTTACATTGGTGGCAGTTCGTGCAATAGCACCGGTGGCCGGTATTCCGCCAAAAACTGAAGAAGCTACATTGGCAACACCCTGACCAATCAGTTCTGTGTTGGATCTGTGATTGCCGCTGATCATGCCATCGGCAACAACAGCCGATAACAAGGATTCAATGGCGCCCAGCATAGCAATGGCAAATGCAGGCTGCACCATATCTCTTATGACTTTAAAGCTGACATCCGGTAATTCCGGCAGAGGTATGGAAGAGGAGATTGTACCAAAGCGGCTTCCAATCGTTTCTACAGGAAGATGAAACAATTGGACGATAAAGGTAGAAATCAAAATTGCAATGAGAGAGCCGGGAACTTTTTTTGATACAAACGGAAATAAGAAAATAATCAGAATCGTACCCAATGCGATGGAGACATCATAAAAGTTGATGGAATGAATATGATGAAAGTAGGCGTTCCATTTTTCAATAAAATCTGCGGGCACATCGCCCATTTTCAGTCCCAGAAAGTCTTTGATTTGAGAAGAAAAAATAATTACGGCAATGCCACTGGTAAACCCTACGATCAGCGAATGAGGAATATACTTTATGATGGATCCCAAACGGGCAAGTCCCATGAGAATCAGCATAAACCCTGCGAGGAAAGTGGCAATGATCAGTCCGTTGACTCCGTATTGTTGTACAATGCCATAAACGATAACGATAAACGCACCGGTAGGTCCACCGATCTGAACCCTCGAACCACCGAGGGCAGAAATCAAAAAACCGGCTACCACTGCGGTAATCAATCCTTTCTCTGGGCTTACGCCACTTGCAATGGCAAAGGCAATAGCCAATGGCAACGCAACAATTCCTACAATTAATCCGGCTAAAAAATCACGCCTGAATTTAAGCCAGGAGTAATCGCGAAGGGTGTCAATTAATTTAGGTCTGAATATCTCTTTCAATCCTGAAAAAAATTCTTTGATTTATAAATAAATTATCAGGGAATTAAAGTAGTAAAAATTTACGAGGAAGAGATGTGGAAAAAGTTTGTGGTAGTAGAAAGAGAAGAGAATATATTCCGCCCTTTCAGGGCTTTGGAGGAAGG
>CAYXAL010000024.1:0-8008 GCA_964463015.1 uncultured Ginsengibacter sp. | reverse complement strand
ATCTCGCCCTTTCAGGGCTTTAGAGGAAGGCGTTTGGTTTTTTTCACCAGACGAGGCCTGGAGGATTTAGAGATCTCGCCCTTTCAGGGCTTTAGAGGAAGGCGATTAGTTTAGTTCATCAGGCGTTGCCTGGATGATTTAGAGATCTCGCCCCTTCAGGGCTTATAGTATAGGATTTTTTAAAGGTCTAAGCCCTGAAAGGGCGGTAATATCAAGAACACCGGACGAAGGCCGGTGGAATGAATATGAAATCTTCATAAGCCCTGTAAGGGCGAAATACCATATACTCTTGAAAGTAATTTCAAATAAATCATCATAACACAGGATGCTACTACCTACTCAGATACAAACTTCTTTCTTTGTACAACTGTCTGAAATAAGGATCTCTCAGATCCTTTATAAAACGAATTGCTTCGCCGGTGCTCTTCATCTCAGGACCTAATTCCTTATTGACATGAGGAAACTTATGAAACGAAAATACCGGTTCTTTGATAGCAAATCCGTTCAGCTTTTTTTCAAACGTATAATCCTTCAGTTTTGCTTCTCCCAGCATTACCTTGGTAGCGATATTGAGATAGGGTATTTGATACGCCTTGGCTATAAACGGAGTAGTTCGGGATGCCCTCGGATTGGCTTCTATCACATACACCACATTGTCTTTGATGGCAAACTGAATATTGATAAGCCCACGAATATCTAACTTGCGCGCTATCTTTTCAGCATACTCTTCCATCGTCTGTACTATCAGCGGACTGAGATTAAACTGAGGCAATACAGCATTGCTGTCACCACTGTGAATACCAGCGGGTTCTATATGCTCCATTACACCCATCACATGAAAAGTCTCTCCATCAAAGATGGCGTCTATCTCTGCTTCCTGGCAACGGTCAAGAAAATGATCGATCAGAATTTTATTCCCCGGAAGGTGTTTCAGCAAACTCAACACTCCGTTTTCCAATTCTTCATCGTTAATTACGATACGCATACGCTGGCCACCCAGCACATAGCTTGGCCTTACCAATACCGGATATCCCACCTGATGCGCTACCTCAATCGCTTCATCTGTACCATAGGCCGTACCATATTTCGGATAGGGAATATCCAACTCTTTCAGCAAATCACTAAAACGGCCTCTGTCTTCAGCGATATCCATATTATCAAAAGAAGTTCCTACAATACGAATCCCTTTTTCGTGCAGTCTTTTTGCAAGTTTCAGCGCTGTCTGTCCACCCAATTGCACAATCACTCCATCCGGCTTTTCGAGGTCGATGATCTCCCAGATATGTTCCCAGAAGATAGGTTCAAAGTAAAGTTTGTCTGCGATGTCAAAATCCGTAGAAACCGTTTCCGGATTGCAATTGATCATAATGGCTTCCATACCACATTCCTTGATGGCAAGCAGTCCGTGCACACAGCAATAATCAAATTCTATTCCCTGTCCGATACGATTGGGACCACTTCCCAATACAATAATCTTTTTCTTTCTTGAAGGGAGTGATTCGTTATGAACGATTTCTTGTGCCATGAATGTTATACTGATTTATTGATTTGCTTCACTTTCAAAAGTGCTGTAATAATAGGGAGTCTCTGCCTGAAATTCGGCGCTGCATGTGTCCACCATTTTGTACACGCGGGTGATGCCCATCGCTTTTCTCTTTTCATACACCTCTTCATCGGTACTCCCATCCTGCATAATGCGGGCGATCTGTTCGTCACCAAATCCCAATTGCTTGGCCTCTACCATCAATGCCCTCGGGAAGGTAGCCAGAGTAGTCTGAGCTATTTTCTTTTCACAATCGCAGATTTTCTGAATCTGATAGATAAACCAGCGATCCATTCCGGTGGATTCACAAATACGCTTCACACTCACCCCGATCATCAGCGCATCTTTGATTCTGAATATCCGATCCCACTTCGGAGTCTTAATATACTCTGCCACTTCATCGGCATGTACCAGGCTTTTTCCATAATACCCTAAACCCACAGCTTCGTTTTCAAGACTCTGACAGGCTTTCTGAATGGCTTCTGCAAAACTGCGGCCAATGCCCATCACTTCTCCTACAGATTTCATTTGCAATCCTAAGGTGTCGTCGGCTCCTTTAAACTTATCAAAATTCCAGCGTGGGATTTTTACAATTACATAATCCAATGCCGGTTCAAAAAATGCAGACGTTGTTTTTGTAATCTGATTCTTCAATTCATCCAAGGTATAGCCAATCGCCAGTTTGGCGGCAATCTTTGCAATGGGATAACCGGTCGCCTTGCTCGCCAGTGCAGAAGAGCGGCTCACACGCGGATTGATTTCAATAACAATAATTTCTTCATCTTTCGGATTCAGGGCAAACTGAATATTGCAGCCTCCGGCAAAGTTGCCCAGATCGCGCATGATGTTGATGGCCATGTTGCGCATACGCTGAAAGGCAGTATCACTCAGCGTCATGGAAGGGGCTACGGTAATGCTGTCACCTGTATGTACACCCATCGGGTCCACATTCTCTACCGTACAAATAATCACGACATTGTCATTGGCATCCCTCAGGAGTTCCAACTCAAATTCCTTCCAGCCCAACAAAGCTTTCTCTACCAGCACTTCGTGCATTGGTGAAGCGTTCAACCCACGCTCCAGCGCATCTTCCAACTCACTTCTCTCAAAGACAATTCCGCCTCCGGAACCACCCAAAGTAAAGGAAGGACGTATCACCAACGGAAATCCGATTTGCTGTGCAATGTCTTTTCCCTCCAGCAGCGAATTGGCCGTTTGCGCAGTCGCAACAGGCACACCGAGCTGAATCATCCATTCACGAAAAAGTTCCCGGTCTTCTGCTTTGTCAATCGCCTTGATGTCCACACCGATCAACCGGATGTTATTGCTTTCCCACACACCCAATTCGTCCGCTTCTTTACAGAGGTTGAGTGCCGTTTGTCCACCCATCGTTCCGAGTACTGCATCTATTTCATTTTCTGCAATAATTTTTTCAATGCTTTCTACGGTAAGCGGCAACAGATATACTTTGTCTGCCGTCATAGGATCTGTCATGATGGTTGCCGGGTTGCTGTTGATCAGAATCACCCGGATCCCTTCCTCACGAAGGCTTCGTGCAGCTTGTGTACCCGAATAATCAAATTCACAGGCCTGGCCGATCACAATGGGGCCCGAGCCGATAATCAGCACGCTCTTAATGGAATTGTCTTTTGGCATGGATATAACAACAGTGGTGGGCCGCAAAAGTAACTAATTGAGCGAATATGATTTTGTGAAAATGCAGAAAGTTCTGCCGGAAAACCGGAGGAATTTTATAGAATATCCCATGAGACATCCCGCTGATCGCGCTGCTGAATTAAGAAGATATCTCTGCTAAAAAGGTAAACCATTGATGTAAAACATTTTTTTGCCACCGCGTAATTCGCTATATTGTTCATTTCCAATAATAACTCATAATATGCTAAAGAACAATTCATTGACCCTTAAATGGTTTTTCTTTCTCCTTCTAACCACCGCACTCTCTCCGGGAATTAATGCACAGGCGCCGTTAAAAGTACCCGTTGATTATTACAAATTGCCTAACGGACTGAAAGTGGTTTTGTCGGTGGATAAAACATCTCCCACCGTAGGTATCGGCGTGTATTATAACATCGGGTTCCGGATAGAACCAAAAGACAGAACCGGATTTGCCCACTTGTTTGAACACCTGATGTTTCAGGGATCCAAAAATCTCGGAAAAATGGAATTCATCAAACTGATACAGGACAATGGCGGCATTCTCAACGGCAGCACAAGATTTGATTTTACCAACTATTATGAAGTGGTGCCGGCCAATGTGTTGGAAACCATTCTCTGGGCAGAAGCCGACAGGATGCGTGGATTGGACATTACCCAGGATAACCTGACCAACCAACAGGGTGTCGTGAAAAATGAAGTAAAAGTAAACGTACTCAATCAGCCTTATGGAGGATTTCCATGGTTGGATATGCCGCAGTATGCCAATAAGAACTGGTACAATGCGCACAATTTTTACGGCGACCTGAAAGATATTGATGCCGCAACGCTGGAAGATGCGAAGGCCTTTTTCAAAACTTATTATGCACCCAACAATGCAGTACTCGCAGTCGTTGGTGACTTTGATATCCCGAAGGCGAAAAAATGGATTCAAAAATATTTTGCTTCTATCCCTGCTTCCAAACTGCCTCCCAAACCGGATCTGACCGAGCCCGTTCAGGAAAAAGAACACCGATTTACAAAAGTGGACAGCCTGATTAAAAAGCCCGCTCTTGCGGTAGCCTACAAAATGCCCAAAAGAAATACGCCGGAGTATTATGCCATGGGATTGATAGATCAGATACTCGTGCAGGGAAAAGATAGCAAGTTGCATCAATATCTCATACAGGAAAAAGGATACACTTCGGAAGTTTCGGGAGGAATTAATTATTTAGGCAATATGTTTAATTACAACGGGCCGATGGTATGGATGGCTAACCTTATTTATGATAAATCCACACCGCCGGATGCTATCATCGCACAATTTGACAGAGCAATCGGTGAGCTTTCACACATCAGTGCGGATGAATTGCAATCGGCCAAAACTAAAATGCTGGCAAGCCTCTACGCGAATTTATCCGAGCTTAATCTTGGAACCATTGACCTGCTTGCTTCCTTTGCTTTGTTTGACGACAATCCCAATGAAATTAATCAGTTGGTATCAAGGTTTGACAAAGTAACGCCGGAGCTTATCCGTAAAACAGTGAAAGAATATTTACGTACCGGCAACCGTACCATTCTTTTCCTGCAACCACCGGCAGGAAGTCAAAAATAATTTTATCCTAAAAACCGATTCAAATCATCATTATGAATATCAGTCACACCAAAAAAAATATAAAGCTCTCCCTGATTCTTTTGTTTGCAACAGCAATGATGCCTTCTGCATTTGCACAGAAACAAGCACCTCCCGCACCGTCGGCTCCAAAAGATTTTGTACTGCCCGGCAAAAAAGAATCTGTATTACCCAACGGCCTGAAATCCGTCCTGATTCCTTATGGCCGTATTCCATTGGTTTACGTATCGCTCATTGTAAAAACCGGAATGGTGAATGAAAACGCTAACCAGGTCTGGCTTTCCAAACTTCTGGCATCGTTGATGGACCAGGGTACACAATCACTTTCTGCTACCGAACTTGCCCGCAAGACAGCTTCGATGGGAGGAAGCATCAATGTATCCGCTTCCGGCAATACCTTTACAATTTCAGGATCCGCATTATCGCAATATGCCCCTGAACTGATCGACCTCATTTCACAAATAGCCATGTCGCCACGGATGCCATCTGCAGAAATGGACCGGTTGAAATCAAATCTCAAAAGGCAATTGACCGTTCAGAAAAATGTGCCGCAATCCATCGCACAGGAAGCCTTTGCAAAATTGATGTATGGTAGCAATGTGCCTTACGGCAGAACATTTCCAACGGAAGAGATGATCAATGGTTATACGCTGGATGAAGTAAAACAATTCTACAATGAAAATATCGGCGCCAAAAGATCCGGCATTTATGTAGCGGGAGTGTTCAATGAAAAGGATGTAAATAAAATGATCGATGTAAAATTTGCCTCTTGGAAAAGCGGCGCAGAAACCGATTATCCAAAAGTCAGCTTCGCTCAATACACTCCACAGACGGTCATTATCAATCGGAAAGGCGCGCCACAAACTACTGTCATGATGGGACTTCCAACCATTGACCCTAAAAATCCGGATTATACCGCTTTCAGCATCATGAATTCATTGCTTGGAGGTTCTTTCGGATCGAGAATTACCAGCAATATCCGAGAGAATAAAGGATACACCTACTCACCGGGAAGCATGATCAGCACCAAACCCGGCAGCGGAATATGGTATGAAGATGCCGACATCACCAGCGAACACACCATCGATGCCATTCATGAGATAAAAAAAGAAATAACGCGCCTGGCCAATGAAGCGCCTTCTGCCAACGAACTTCTGGGCATTCAGCGATATGAAGCCGGAATTTTTGTATTGATGAATTCTATGCCGGCTTCCCTGATTCAACAGTTGAGCTTTCTGGATATTTACGGATTGGACGAAAGCTATCTTACCAACCACGTAAAAAATATTTATGCCGTAACACCGCAACAGGTTTCAGGTTTAGTAAAAGAATACCTGAATATCGAAAAAATGTCAACGGTGATGGTGGGCGATGAAGCACAAATAAAAGCGCAGCAAGAGAAGAAATAAGGTGGTGACTTTTGAATCTTTCAGGTATTGCCACTAAGGCACCAAGGCTCGAAGTTGCACGAAGAAAGCCTTTGTGAATCTTTGTGACTTTGTGTCTTTGTGGTATTGCCACCAAGGCACTAAGGCTCTAAGTCACACGAAGAATACTTTGTGATTCTTTGTGACTTTGTGGTATTGCCACCAAGGCACGAAGGCTCGAAGTCGCACGAAGAAATAGTTTGTGATTCTTTGTGACTTTGAGTCTTTGTGGCATTAACACGAAGAAATACTTTATGAATTTATGCCAAACAAACAGATAAGAAATTCTGCCAATTCGTGTTAACCGGACATCGGGTTCCGGAAAAACTTCTTTTAATACCGCTTTGCGCGATCGTACTGATCGGGCCAGGGAATATCCACTCCCAGATCATGTGCAGCATGCAACGGGAAGTAAGGTTCTCTCAGAATCTGCCGGGCCATGATGATCAGATCAGCTTTGCCGTCTTTCAAAATTTCCTCACATTGTTGTGCCGTTGTGATCATTCCTACCGCGCCGGTTAGTACCTGTGCTTCTTTTTTCACCTGCTCCGCGAATGGTACCTGATACATAGGGCCTGTCTGTATTTTTTGGTTGGCATTATTTCCCCCCGATGAGCAATCGATGACATCCACCGACATTTCCTTCAACACTTTTGCAAGGGCTACGCTGTCCTCCACATTCCATCCGCCGTCCACCCATTCGGTAGCAGAGATTCGAACGAACAAAGGCACTTTTTCTCCGATGGTTTTGCGCACTTCCCTTACGATTTCAGTCAGGAAGCGGATGCGGTTAGTAAACGAACCGCCATAGTCGTCCGTACGGTTGTTGCTCAAAGGAGAAAGAAATTCATTGACCAGGTATCCGTGTGCCGCATGGATTTCAACAATTCTGAAACCCGCTTCCAGCGCTCTTTTGGCGGCTTTCCCAAATGAAGACACCAGGTCTTTGATTTCTTCTTTGGTGAGAGATTGCGGCACAATGTCTCCTTCGCTAAATGGAATGGAAGAAGGAGAAACCGTTTGCCATCCACCCTCTCCGGGCAAAACTATTTTTCTTCCCTTCCAGGGTGAGGCATGGCTCGCTTTGCGTCCGGCATGTGCTAACTGCATCGCAGGCACAGCACCCTGTTGCTCTATAAAAGTGGTTATGCGTTTGAGAAAAGGGATGTGATCGTCCTTCCAGATTCCCAGGTCGTCGGGCGATATTCTTCCTTCGGGTGTTACAGCAGTAGCCTCGGTAAATACCAATGCGGCGCCGCCGACAGCTCTTGTACCCAGATGCACCAGATGCCAGTCGTTGGCAAATCCGTCCACACTGCTGTATTGACACATGGGAGAGACCACGATTCTGTTTTTCAGAATCACATCGCGCAACTGTAAAGGAGAAAACAGGTAGGACAACTTGTTACTAATTGTTAATTATTAATTGTGAATTGTTAATGTACTTCATCTTTCACCCATCGGGAGCACTTCGGTACATTCAAGTATGATACATCAGGGTTCTCAACCCTCTCAACTTTCTCCTTCTCAACCCTCTCAACCTTTCCCTCTCAACCTCCTCAACTTTCTCCTTCTCAACCCTCTCAACCTTTCCCTCTCAACCTCCTCAACTTTCTTCTTCTCAACCCTCTCGACCTTTCCCTCTCAACCTCCTCAACTTTCTTCTTCTCAACCCTCTCGACCTTTTCCTCTCAACCTCCTCAACCTTTCCCTCTCAACTCTCTCAACTTCCTCCTTCTCAACCTCCTAAAC
>CAYXAL010000023.1:36722-46471 GCA_964463015.1 uncultured Ginsengibacter sp. | reverse complement strand
CTCAACCATCTCAACCTCCTCAACCATCTATGCCTTCTCAACTGCCTCTCCAATTCTAAAACTCACAACTTTGAAGTTCTCCTCCTCTTTCTTCCAAAAAAATATCTTTGCATCAAACTCACTATACCATTTCGCCCACACGATTTATATGGAAAGGGCAGACACTCTGGCTATCAGAGAGACGCTGCCTCTATTGGGAAGATCAGAAAATACTGATCTTGTCCGATCCGCATTTCGGGAAATCCGGACACTTTCGTAAAGAAGGAATTCAGGTACCGCAAAAAGTCTTTCAGGATGATTTGCATACTTTCTTTGAAGTCATTCAATTTTTCAAACCGGAGAAGGTTTTGGTAACCGGCGATCTATTTCACAGCAGCCACAACAAACAAATAGATCATTTCTTAAGATGGAGAATACTATTGAAGGATCTTCCGGTCATCCTTGTAAAAGGGAATCATGATATCCTTACAAATGATTTCTACAAACAGGCAGGTATCGAAGTGAAAGAAAAATATTGGGAGATAGGATCTTTCGGCTTTACCCACGACATCACAACGGTACATTCCGAACAATATATTTTTTCAGGGCATATTCATCCGGCTGTAAAGCTAATCGCCGGCAGCAAACAGGCTTTGAGATTGCCTTGTTTTTCTTTTGGAAAGAAGTTTGCTATACTTCCTGCCTTTGGCAAGTTTACAGGCCATGCAACGATAAAGATCCATCGCGGTGATGTGATATTTGGAATCACAGAAAAGGAAGTTATTCGCTTATCCTGATTCTGGGGTTGCAACCCTCTCCGGCCATTTTATCCTTTTACAATCCACCAAAGCGTTTCTTTGATATATTTTCCCCAGGCACTGAGCACTCCCGGATCCGGAAGAAAATCTTTTGCTGACAATGGGCCTCTTCCTTCGGTGTAATTGCATGGATAACCGATCACACGAAGTCCCTCACTCTCAAATATTTTTTTTGCACGCGGCAGATGAAAGGCAGATGTAATAAGGACGTAGGGCGGTTTTGAACCGATTGAATCCAGCATCTTTTTGGAAAACAGTGCGTTTCCCTTTGTGTCTTTGGACCGGTCTTCTATTAAAATTACTGAATTTGGTACCCCCATTTCCATCATTTCATTTTTTGCCCATCCGGCTTCTCTGAAAGATTGATCATTTTTTCTCGAATTGCCTCCGGCGATCAGAATACGATCAATGGTTCCGGTGTGATACAGTTTCACTGCCTGCAAAAACCGGTCGGAGGCTCCGTTAAAATATCCACCGCCATTCATATCGACACTCGCAAATCCACCTGCGACAATGCCAACACTGTAATGCGCATTTTGTGAAAGCTGAACGGGCACCGGTTGCCACCACCTTGCATAAAGATTAAACAAAAATGGATTTGAAAAAACAATGAACACAATGAATGCTGTCCATCCAAAAAACCGTTTCCAAAACCTCTTCTTAATAAACAAGGTACAAATCAGGAATATCAGAAGCCAGTTGAGCGGAGAAAACATTTACAGAAAAATTAAACAGATCGACAGCAGTCAAAGATAACCCATACAGACATTCCAACTAAACAACTCAACAACTCAACATCTACACATCTCAACATCTTCACTAAGCCCCTCTCCTATTCAACTCAGTCTTGATCAGGTTAAGCTCACGGCCGGTTTGTCCTCCCAGAGAGGAATTTTCTTCGGCCCGGCGCATCAGATAGGGAATTACATCCTTGATTGGTCCGAAGGGAAGATATTTACTTGAATTGTAACCGGCGTTTGCAAGATTAAAAGTAATATTATCGCTCATGCCATAAAGCTGAGAAAAATACACAGAGGGCGTGTTGTGTGGCAATCCATACTTATCGATTAATTCAGCTGCAAGCAGGTTGCTGTCTTCATTGTGCGAACCTACCAGCGTGTACATTTCATTGGCCGGGTCAATGCAATATCTTACTGCATCATTGTATTCTTTATCAGTGGCTGCCTTATCGGGATTGATGGGAGAAGGATAGCCCTTTTCAGCAGCCCTTTCTCTTTCCTTTTCCATGTAGGCACCTCTAACCAATTTGAAAGCACATCTAAAACCTGCTGACTTTGCATATGCATTGACATCTTTAATATATTGTAGCCGGTCGTGACGGTAAAGCTGTGCCGTGTTGTACACAATGGCTTTACCCTGATTAAATTCTTTCATCATCTGTGTTGTGAGCGCATCCACCGGATTCTGAATCCAGGTTTCTTCTGCGTCAATCATCACTCCTACATTTTTCTCTGCGGCTATTGCACAAATTTTCCGGAGCCGGTCGCTGACTCTCTGCCATTCCTCTTTCTCCGATTCAGTAAGAGAATTAAGATTTAAATTCCCCTTTACCACCTCCCGGTAATCTGAAGTTTCATCCAATTTCTGAAGAAGAGAAAACCTTGACATCCCGGTGAGTTTGATACTCATAAAAGGGATATTCGGCTGGCCTGCGGCGAAATTAATTACACGGATAAATTCGTGCATGGCATGTTCATAATTCTCCTCTCCTTCCTTACCTTCTACTCCATAATCCAGAATAATATGCACGTTGAATTTTGCCAGATGGTTTGCGACATCAACTGTCTGGTCAAGTGTTTCACCCCCTACAAATTGCCTGAAGATGGTGCTTCTGATCAGGCCTTTTACGGGCAGATTCCAATTGAGCGCCTTTGGCGTAGCCCACAATCCAAGCTTTACCAGCCAGTTTTTTGACATGGAAGAAAAAAGGAAACGGGCTCCTTTAAGGTCTTTGTCAGATTTATAAGCAAAAGCTGTTTTGGTGTCATTAAAAGACAATTGCATCTTCAAATAATTTGATTGCAAAAGTAGTTGTCTTTGGCATACTATTTTCCAAAATTCAATTTTTGGATTGGGAAAGTGTTTTTTTACAAAATGATGACCTGGTATTGACTCCAGAAAGATTAAATCTGAGAGTATCTTCCTTACATTCTGCCACTTTTAAATATCAAAAGAGTTAATTTTAAATGCAATAAATAAAAACCGGTAAACAAATGAAAATTTCTTTTATTATCCTCATCTTAATGTTTCCTATCCTCTCCTTTTCTCAATCGGAATTTGGGAAAAATGAAGAAAACAATTACCGCCAATTCCTCAGTACGCTGGCTTCTGATAAATTTCAGGGACGAAAACCGTTTACTGAAGGCGAAGAACTTACCGTAAACTATCTCCGGAAAGAATTTGAATCCATAGGGTTACAGCCCGGTAATGGTAAAAGCTATTTTCAAAATGTGCCGATGGTAGAAATCAGCGGCCGCTTTAAGAACAATAAAGTGACCATCAAGGGTAGCAATGGCGACCTCAACTTACAACCCCTGACAGAGATTGTCGGTGGAACACGAAGGGTGGTGAAAGAACAGACTATTGAGAATGTGCCGATGGTATTTGCGGGCTTCGGCATCGATGCCCCGGAGTATCACTGGAACGACTTTGAAGGAATGGATGTAAAAGGCAAAATCATTGTAGTAATGGTAAATGACCCTGGCTTTTACAATTCTGAACTTTTCAGAGGTAAAGACATGACCTATTACGGCCGGTGGACTTATAAATTTGAGGAAGGCGCACGCAAAGGTGCAGCAGGCGTTTTGATCATTCACGACACCCAGCCGGCATCTTACGGCTGGCCCGTGGTGCGGTCAAGCTGGTCCAAATCAAAATTATTCTTGCAAACACCTGATGGGAACAGGAATTTCTGTGCCATTGAGTCCTGGATATCCGGAGATGCGGCCAAAAAGCTTTTTTCATTGGCAGGGATTTCTGATCCCGAAACATTGTTTAATAAAGCCAAACATCCGGGATTTAAAGCCATCCCTTTACCGGTTACATTTTCTGCGACCATTGAGAACCGGATCAAGGAATCCAATTCTAAAAATGTAATTGCATTATTACCGGGTACCACACGTAAAAATGAATACATTATTTTTTCAGCGCACTGGGATCATTTCGGAATTGGAGAAAAAATAGAGGGTGACAGCATCTATAACGGCGCTGCGGACAATGCTACCGGCGTGGCTGCTATACTTACGCTTGCAAAAAAGTTTCGGGAGAATTCGCCCACAGAGCGGTCTGTCGTTTTCTTTGCACCTACTGCCGAGGAAGCGGGGCTTTTGGGTTCAGAATATTATTCTACCCATCCTGTATTTCCTTTAAAGCAAACGGTGATCGACATCAATTTTGATGTATTGCAACCCTTTGGACTGATGAAAGATATTTTCCTGATCGGAAAAGGGCAATCCACAGTGGATGATTATCTCATTCAGGAAGCAAAAAATGAAGGACGCATTGTGCGGGCAGTACCTGATCCGAGCAACGGTTGGTATTACCGTTCAGATCATTTCAATTTTGCCAAAGTGGGCGTACCCACACTTTATCCAGCCAATGGCGTGCAATCTGTAAAAAATGGAGAAGCCTGGGGAACAGAACAGAGCGAAAAATACAACAGAGAAAGATATCACAGACCACAGGATAATTATAACGCAACCTGGGATGTATCGGGTACAATGGCAGACCTTCAATTAATATACAATGTGGCCAGAAAACTTGCAAACAGCAACGACTTTCCTGTGTGGCACGATAATGTGATGTATAAAAGAATAAGAGAAGCTCAAAAGTAATTCTAAAAGGGAATATCCTGCAACCTTCAGTATATCAACCTCAGCCGGCGTCTTTTCGGATAAGCATGGGGTTATAAACCCATAGGCATCTCTTTCTTCTGGCGGTTTTTTGCCAGAGACGGATCCATCTCTATGGCCTTATCGCAGATGGCCTGCCCTTTTTCTTTTTGTCCCATTTTTTGAAATGCCATACCCGCCATATAAAGTGCGGTGGCATCTTTGGGATTGATGGTGAGTACTTTTTCATAATAATCTACCGCTCCCTGATACCTTTTGGTACTATACATGGCATAGGCAATGTTGGTGAGAATGGTTGTATTATCCGGCTTGCGTTGTAAAACAGTATTCAGGTTCTGGAGCCCGTTATCTATATCGCCACTGTACAACTGGCAGAATCCAAGATTTTCCATAAAGTCGTTGCTCTGCCTGTATCCGGCAGCAGCAGCATCTTTCAAAGCTCCGGCAGCACCTGTATAATTTCCCATGTTGTAGTACAACAATCCTAATTCATAATGCCAGTTGCTGTTTGCAGGTTTGGCTTTTACAGCCTTTTCAAAATATGCTATGGCATCTTTATCCTTTTCCAGTTCAAGAAAGGTACGTCCCAACGTATAGGCTGCGTCTCCGTCATTCTCATTCTTCTTGAGTGCCTTTTGCAAATAAGTCATTGCCTTCCCATAGTCTTCCATCCGGTAATAACTCATTCCGATTATTCTGTCTGCTTCTTCACAATCACACTGACCGGCCAATTCAATTGCTTTCTCGTTCTTCCGGCTGTTGTATTGTATGAGCATCAATTCTTTGGTTACCTCCTTATTGCCGGGCTGCAATTCATGCGCTTTATTAAAACTTTCTCCTGCTTCATAAATGCGATTCATTGCAAGGTTTACTTTCCCGTTCTCTATATAAGCATCTGCATTTGAAGGATTAAACTGTATGGCCTTTTCAAAATCCTTTGAGGCTGCATTGTACAACTTTGAATTAAATTTCTGCTGTCCGGACTTTAAATAAACGGTTGAGCTGTCCTGAGCAAAAGCCATTGAAGCTGAAGCCAGGAAAGCAGAGAACACCAGGCTCAACCGGATTGTGCCCGAAAGGGATAAAACAAAATGATTTAAACCTGATTTTGAGTGGTTAAAGGCTTTAGATTTCATAGGGTGTTGGTGTGGATTTAATCAAAATTTGCCTATTTCAATACCAAAGCACTTAACGCCGGAAGGTGCAATTTTATTTCGTAGGTTTTTGATTTTTTATCAACCAATTCAGACTTTACTTCCTGGTCTGCAAACCGGTTGCTCCCCCAATAAAGTTCCGAATCGCTGTTAAACAAAATGCTCAGAGAGGGTTTTCCGTTGATTTTCAATGTCCAATCGGTTCTTTCTACAGGTGTAAGATTCAGAATTACAATAATATCATCCTTTCTTTTTTTACCCATTCTTTTGTAGGAAATCACACATTCGTTATAATGTGTCAGGTCGATCCATTCAAATCCTCCCTCCTCAAACTGTAATTCGTAAAGGGCTGGTTCTGAAGTAAGTAACTTGTTGAGTGCCACCACACAATCCTGCAGCTTCTGATGGGCCGGATATTGAAGAAGTGACCAATCCAGTTCGCGTTCAAAATTCCATTCAGAGGTTTGCCCGAATTCATTCCCCATAAACAATAATTTTCCTCCGGGATGGGTAAACATATAGGTATAAAGTGCGCGCAGATTGGCAAACTTCTGCCACTCATCTCCCGGCATTTTATAAATCATAGGTGATTTCCCATGCACTACTTCGTCATGACTGAGAGGAAGCATGAAGTTTTCACTGTAGAAATACATCATACTGAAGGAAAATTTATCCTGATGATCTTTTCTGAACAATGGATCCATCGAAAAATAATCCAGCGTATCGTGCATCCAACCCATCATCCATTTCATTCCAAATCCCATTCCTCCGTTGGTAGTCATTCCTGTGATTCCACTCCAATCGCTGGAATCTTCGGCAATCATCTGTACATGTGGAAAATCCCGATAAACCATAGCATTCAGATCCTGTACAAAGGCAATGGCTTCCAGATTACCATTTCCGCCAAATTCATTCGGTTCCCACTCCCCTTCCTTCCTTGAAAAATCCAGTCTCAAAATGGAACTTACTGCATCCACTCGCATTCCATCGATATGATATTGTTCGAACCAATACCGTGCATTACTGATCAGGAAAGATCGCACTTCAGCTCTTTTATAATTAAAAATATATGAGTTCCAGTCGGGATGAAATCCCTTGCGCATATCAGCATACTCATACGTGTGCGTACCGTCAAACATATACAATCCATGTGCGTCAGCAGGAAAATGAGAGGGCACCCAATCCAGAATGACACCAATACCTGCCTGATGTAACACATCTACCAATTCCATAAAATCTTCCGGAATACCAAACCTTGAAGATGGCGCGAAATACCCGGTGCCCTGGTAGCCCCAGCTTGCATCGTAAGGATGCTCCATGACCGGCATAAACTCCACGTGGGTAAATCCTAATTTGGTAAGATACGGTACCAACCGGTTACCGATTTCTTTATATGAATTGAAACTGTCTTTGTTATTGGGATCCGGTTTCATCCAACTTCCGGGGTGCACCTCATAAATACTCCAAGGAGCTTTGAGCGAATTATTTTTTTTTCTTCGCCGCATCCATTCGGCATCTTTCCATTTATAATTAATTCTTTTAGTCTTGGAAGAAGTGCCTGGGCGTAACTCCCAATGCCTGGCAAAAGGATCTCCCTTCATTAACTCTACCCCTTCAAATCCCTTTATGAAATATTTGTAATTTTCATATTCACCAATGTTTGGAATAAAGCCTTCCCAAATACCTGAATGATCCAATCTTACAAACAACGGATGGCTTTGATTGTTCCATTGGTTAAAATCGCCTACTACAGAAACTGCGGTCGCATTGGGCGCCCACACAGCAAAGTAGTAACCATCTGTATCGAGCACGGTCAAAGGATGAGACCCGAAATATTTGTACAGCGAGTAATTGGTGCCGTTTTGAAAATTTCTGATTTCTTCTTCATTGAAGAGGGAGTAATTCCATACAGGCCGGGTGCTATCAACAAATTCTATGTCTTCGTATGGCAATTTTTTTCTGGACATGGCAGGTAATTGGGTTCAGACTACAATCCTTTAATCCAATTTAAAGTTAGGAAAAGATTTGTTTGCCGGATGACAGATTGTTGCCCTTGATTTTTTTTTACGAATGTGTAACCGGTGTAATATAAATTGAAACCCGGCTTAACCAAAAATCATTTAATACATTTGACAACAAATGTTGCCCATTGAAAAACATACGGCATTTATTAAATCAAAGGCTTCTGAACTTGGTTTTGATTATTGCGGAATTGCAAAAGCACAACGCCTGGATGAAGATGCAGAAAGATTGGAGCAATGGCTTCACAACGGATATCATGGATCCATGCAATACATGGAAAATTATTTTGACAAGCGTGTCGATCCCACCTTGCTTGTAGATGGCGCTAAGTCGGTAATCACACTTTTGATGAATTATTTCCCGGAAGAAAAGCAACGGCAGGATGCACCCCGGGTCTCCAAATATGCCTATGGACAGGATTATCACGACATCATAAAGGCTAAGCTCAAACTATTTCTGGAAGAAATTCGCACAAACATTGGTGAGGTAAACGGACGTGGATTTACAGACAGCGCACCCGTCCTTGAAAAAAGCTGGGCCAATAAAAGCGGGCTTGGCTGGGTAGGTAAAAATGGCGTGTTGATCAACAAAAATTCAGGCTCTTATTTTTTCATTGCTACATTGATTACAGATCTGAACCTCATTTATGACGACCCATTTGCAAAGGACTATTGCGGTACCTGTACCCGATGCATTGATGCATGCCCGACAGATGCAATACTTCCAAACAAGGTGATTCAGGCCAACCAATGTATCTCCTATTTTACCATAGAACTGAAGGACTTGCTGATTCCTGAAGATGTGAAAGGGAAATTTGAAAATTATTTGTTCGGCTGTGATATCTGCCAGGATGTATGCCCCTGGAACCGGTTTAGCAAACCTACCCGGGAATCCGGATTTGCACCCCTTCCTGAAATTTTACATTTCAGCAATAAAGATTGGGAAGCACTCACCGAAGAAAGTTTTAAAATCATTTTCAGAAAATCTCCGATTAAACGCAGCAAGTACAATGGGATTAAAAGAAACCTGAAATTTATCGATGAAGTAAATCACAAGCAGGAATCATCTGATAAGAACAACCTTTAGACACGGTTGAGTCCATGTTTTTTATTTTTACGGAAATACAGGATATTTATTTCAAAAATCATTACTCGAAATATGTCGTTCACAATATCATTGTAGCCTACCGTTCGCAAAAATCCTTTAGGTTTTTTAATGCCTCCTCATACTGCGGGCCGGTAATCTTATCCATAAATACACCTTTAGCCCTTTCCCAGGGATACCATCTCAGGTTTGTGTTTACAATCATATTTACCCGGGTTTCGTGATCAGGCAATTCCTGAAGGGTCATCGTATAATTTACCGAAAGCCCTGACGGAATGGAAATATGAAATGCGACAGAATCCGGATTTTGAGATACAAATCGAACCAGCATATCCTTTCCTGAATTTCTGCTGATGATGGCTGTCTGGCCATCCTGAATTTTCAGTGTAGCCATTTTAGATTTTACAACCGGAAACCAATGCTCCCAATTCTTAAAATCATTTACCTGGATTGCAATATTATTCTTTGGGCTATTAATAATAATAGTCTTGGCTACAGAAATTTTTGAAGGTAACAACATGGCAATCCCCATAAGAAACAAAAGCAATATCCCAACCAGCACAATAAATCTCTTCATGATTCTATTCCCATTTAAAAACCCTGATTGTAATGAAATAAATAACTACGCCCCATGCAAGCAGAATTAAAATTTCCGTACGTACATCCCAGAGTGACAAGCCTTCAAAGGCCACATCTCTCAGGGCTTCATTCAAATGAGTCAACGGCATTATTCTCGCTATCCATTGCAGCCAGTTTGGAAATACTGCAATCGGAAAAAATGTACCACCGATCAGAAATTG
>CAYXAL010000023.1:33908-36622 GCA_964463015.1 uncultured Ginsengibacter sp. | reverse complement strand
CCTCCTGTGTTACCGATAAAACCAAAAACCAGAATAAAAACAAATGGAAAAGCGAAACCAAATACAACAGAAGACGGGCTTCTGAAAATGGAGCGCAGGCTTGCCTTTGTAACTGCAAACATGGCCTGCAACTGACTGTATTTTTTTTGCATCCGGGTAACTTGAAAAAAAGCAAATGTATTGGAGAAAAATTAATTGAAGACGAAGAATTATGCTTTAAAAAAATTTATAGCCTGTAGTAATTTACAATGACCGTTATGTATTCAGCCATTTAGAAACACCTTAAAACTCAAAAAGCAGTTACCTTGCATCCTTGTATAAAACATGAACAAAAGAAAGCATATACTCTTCCTCTGTTTAGGCAGCAATCTCGGCGACAGAAAGGTTTCACTTATCCATGCAGAGCATCTCATCGCCAAATCTATCGGAAAGGTTTTAGACAAATCTTCCATTTATGAAACTGCTCCCTGGGGACATGCAGACCAGCCATATTTTCTAAACCGGATACTGAAAGTGGAGGTAAGCATTCAGCCCATTGAAGTGATGAAAAATGTGTTGAAGATTGAGGAAACGATGGGCAGAAAACGTACTTTCAGAAATGCATCTCGCATTATTGATATTGACATTATCTTTTTTGGAGAAATGATTCTCCAATCACCTGCGTTAACCATCCCCCATCCTGAAATGCAAAACCGCCGCTTTGTCCTCGTACCACTCAATGAAATTGCTTCTGAAATAATTCATCCTGTTTTCAAAAAAAACATCTCCGAACTGGCACTTGAATGTACAGATACTCTGGGGGTAACCCGATATGGTGAATAATCGTTAATAAGTTCAAGATACACATAAGCATTCTCTGATTATTTTTGAACCGCTTCTTACACACTTTATGAAGTATAATTTCATCACTATAGAAGGAAATATCGGCGCTGGGAAAACAACCCTGGCTCATTTGCTCAGCAAAAGATTGCAGGCACGGTTGATTCTTGAAGAATTTGCAGACAACCCGTTCCTTCCAAAATTTTATGAAAACAAAGAACAATATGCCTTTCCTCTGGAATTGTTTTTTATGGCAGAGCGCTATAAGCAGATGAAGGAATTGCTTCAGGCCAAGGATTTGTTTCAACAGGTTACCATCAGCGACTACCTGTTTACCAAATGCCTTCTATTCGCAAGAGTAAATCTTCCCGATGAAGAATTTTCCCTGTATCAGAAACTTTTCAATATCATCAATCCCCACCTGATCAAACCCGAATTGCTCATCTATCTGCATGCTCCGGTAAAGCGGCTGAAAGAAAACATCAGAAAAAGAAACCGGTCCTATGAACAATCCATTGATCCGGATTATCTCTTCAATATTCAGGAGACCTACATTCAATATATCAAAGAGCATCATCTGAAAACACTCTTTATTGATGCCTCTACGTCAGACTTCCTGGGCAATGAAACCCACCTGCAGACTGTGATTGGTGCCCTGGACAGGGAATACGAAGAAGGAATCAACTATCTTACCTTACCCTGAATCCAATGCCTCCCAAAGTCAATCCGTTTGCTGCGCTTCAGATCATTGAGTATCGCTTTTTGCTGACGGGACGATTTGCATTTATTATGGGACTGCGAATGCTTTCCACGCTGATCGGCTGGTGGATCTATTTATTGACCAACGACCCACTTGCAATTGGACTGATCGGACTTGCAGAAGTGATTCCGGCCTTATCGCTTGCACTATATGCCGGACATAAAATAGATCAAAGCGAAAAGAGAAAATTATTGCTTCGTTGTATTGCCCTGTACTTTACCGCAACGCTTATACTGGTTTATATTTCCGGCGATTACAATACGCATCGATTAAGTAATCATACCATAACGATACTGATCTACTCTGTTATCTTTTGTACCGGTATTGTCAGAGCGTTTGCAGGCCCGGTTTATAGTGCGATGATCGCATATATTGTACCCAGAGAGAAATTGCAAAATGCCACCACCTGGAGTCAGGGAACATTTCTAAGTGCTTCCGTCACCGGTCACGCTACCGGTGGATTTCTAATTGCAATTATTGGAATTACAGGCACATTGATTTCTATCTCTGCAGTTATCCTTCTCGCATTTCTGTTGTTGTTCAGACTAAAACCTAAACCACCTTCATTAAAAAAGGGCACCGTAAAAACCTGGGAAAGTGTCAGGGAAGGCCTGCGTTTTGTTTACCATAATAAAATCCTGCTTGGGGCATTTTCACTTGATTTATTTGCCGTATTGTTTGGCGGAGCAGTTGCCTTAATTCCCGTATTCGCAAGGGATATTCTGAAAGTCGGATCAGAAGGTTTCGGATTGCTCAATGGTGCATCCGATATGGGATCCATCTTCATGGTAATCCTTCTGACTGTTTTCCCTCCCAGAAAAAATCAAGGAAAGAAATTGCTGCTTGCCGTAGGAGGATTCGGGATTTGCATTATTTTGTTTGGGCTAAGTAATATTTTCCTACTGTCGTTTATAGCCCTGATGGTCGGAGGTGCTCTCGATGGCGTGAGTGTGGTAATAAGAGGTACAATCTCACAACTCATTACACCCGATCACATGCGCGGCCGTGTGATGAGTGTGAACTCTATGTTTATTAACAGTAGCAATGAACTGGGCCAATTTGAAAGTGGAATTACCGCAAGGCTTATGGGTACTGTACCTGCCGTAATATTCGGAGGAGCAATGACGGTAGCTAT
>CAYXAL010000023.1:26833-33808 GCA_964463015.1 uncultured Ginsengibacter sp. | reverse complement strand
TTATCGAATCAAGGTCCAATTCCACTCCGGTATGGTTATCTTCCACAAAACCTGTAGCATGGGCCACTGCCTGAATAAATGACTGCCGTTCCCTGATAAAAATATCTTCAAAGGTGATGTAATCCAGAAACGGGCTTTCGCTCATATCTTTTATAACATACTCCTGTGCATAATTTTCATGAAGCCCAATGACAAAATATTTATTTAAATACCCATCCTCATCGGCGTACCGAAAAGCATTGCCTGAGTGCCGTCCTTCATGCATTCTGTAATCTGCATGCGCATCCAGATTGATGGCGCTGATCTGAGCAAGTGGAATGGCTTCCCTTTGATGCAATCCTTTTGCGGCGCCTTTAATTGCACCATAAGCATTGTTGTGTCCGCCTCCGATGATAATCGGAATTTTTCCCTGACGGCAAATAATCTTTACAACCTCCTCTACCTGCTCATCAATCTGCTGCACCAGCCTGCGAAGCGCCATCACTTTTTCCTCACGATCCGGGGCGGTTGCATTAATAAGTTTCAGTTCCTCTGTAAAATCAAAAGCACCCGCCAAGAATATCTGTTCTCCTTTTAGAAAATCGTTGCTTTGAATATTCAGAAAACTCTCAAGAAATACAGGCCAGAGTGTGGAAGCGCCCGCCATTCCATAATTGGCAATGACACCTGCATCTTCCGGAATTCCAAATACGACATACGGTGCATTTGATTGTTCCAACGATTCCTCAAGAGAAGTTTGTTCTCTGCAACATTGAACCACTTCTCCCAACTTAGTTTCAAATCTTCTCACATGAGTATTGGCAAGAATGTGTTCCTTATGAATTATTTTGAAATTACCGGTCATGGTTTGGTTTTGTTGATTAAATAAATTCTCCTTGAATCATTACTCTGTCAATCAGGTTGTGCCCAAATGAGTAAGGAATGAAATCCAGAGAAGGTATGGGTCTTGTAAAAATCAGATTGGCCTGCTTGCCCCGGGCAATACTCCCGGCAAGAGTTTCCACTTCCATTGCAAACGCCCCATTGATCGTTGCTGCATTGATCGACTCTGAAGGCAGCATTCTCATCTGAATGCAGGCCATCGCTACAACCAGATGCATATTTCCTGAAGGAGAAGATCCGGGATTAAAATCTGTAGCCAATGAAATCGCAGCATTGGCATTTATCAGATCTCTGGCCGGCGGCATTTTCATTCTAAGGAAAAAAGCCGCAGTAGGCAATAAGGTCGAAATGCCCTGAAAATTTCCCAGAAGGTTAACTTCCAGCTCTGTTAATGTTTCCAGATGGTCAAGAGACAATGCATTACATTCAATCCCTGCTTCAATACCACCGATACTGTTTAATTGATTTACGTGCAACTTAGGCCGAAGTCCATACGCCTCACCGGCCTTGCATATTCTTACAGTCTGCTCCGGTGAGAAAAATCCCTTTTCACAAAATGCATCAATATAGTCTGCCAGATTTTCTTTGGCAATTACAGGCAATAATTCTTCCGTAAGCATATGGATATAAGCATCCTCACGATCTCTGAACATCTCAGGAAATGCATGCGCTCCCAGAAATGTGGTGCGAATCAGCAGATTACTTTTTTCTTTCAGCCTCCTGATCACACGAAGTATCTTAAGCTCTCCTTCATAAGACAATCCGTAACCACTTTTAATCTCAATCGCACCGGTGCCCATCTTTGAGACTTCCAATAAGCGTTGCCATGCCAGTTCAAATAATTTATCTTCAGAATATTCTGCGATCTTTTTTGCGGAGTTGAGAATTCCACCTCCGGAGGCTGCAATTTCCGCATAGGTTGCACCTCTGATTTTTTTGACAAACTCTTCTTCCCTGCTTTCTGCAAATACCAGATGGGTATGGCTGTCACACCAGGCAGGTAACACCATACAACTATCTCCAAGTGACTCTCCCCGGTACTTGCAGTCTGCCATTTCTCCAAAATCTGCAATCTCATGTCCTTCTACAACCAGATAACCATTTTTAATCACCGGAAATTCTGCCAAATCCTTTCCCCGTAATGGTCTGGAAGGATTGTGGATTCCTGATAGCACAGAAATATCTGTAAAAATTTTACTGCTCATTCTCGCTAAAGTTAGTAGATAATCATAATCTGCATTATTTAATTTTTTTGTGAGGATTACAATAAGTAATTGGTACATTTATGTAGATCCGAAACAGAATGTTTACAAATGATCTGATACACGAAACAAGTCCGTACCTGTTGCAACATGCACACAATCCGGTGCAGTGGAAAGCATGGAATGCGCAAACGCTTGGCCTGGCAAAGGAGCAGAATAAATTAATGCTGATCAGTATTGGTTATGCTGCATGTCATTGGTGCCATGTGATGGAGAAGGAATGTTTTGAAGACATCGAAGTAGCTGAGTTGATGAATGAGCATTTTATTTGTATAAAAGTTGACAGAGAAGAAAGGCCCGATGTCGATCAAGTGTATATGACTGCAGCCCAACTAATCAACGGGAATGGAGGGTGGCCATTGAATGCACTTGCCCTGCCTGACGGTAAACCGTTTTTTGCTGCTACCTATTTTCCGAAAAACCGGTGGATGCAACTGCTCACGTATTTTATTGACCAGTACAAAAATAATAGATCAGAATTATTCATTCAGGCAGATCATTTGTCAAAAGGTATCCGGGATGCAGATCATATCCCCTTCGAGGAGAATCCTCATGGGTTTTCATCAATGGATATTGACACTGTCTTTAGGAGGTTAATGAGGCAGGTGGATCGTTTGGAAGGTGGACTTTCCGGCAATATCAAATTTCCCATGCCTGCAGTCTGGGAAGCTATGCTCGTTTATCACAAATTATCCGGAGACAATCAATCCCTTGAATTGACGGAACTCACTCTGAAAAAAATGGCTGCCGGTGGGATTTATGACCACCTTGGAGGTGGATTTTCCAGATATTCCACAGACCCGAAATGGCATATACCTCATTTTGAAAAAATGCTATATGATAATGCTCAATTGGTAAGCCTTTACAGTCATGCCTTTCAAATAACCCGGAAAAATATTTACAGAGAAATAGCCGAAGATACCATTCGCTTTATCAGAAATGAACTTTCAAAAGATGAACAATTTCTTTCATCTATTGATGCTGATAGCGAAGGTGAGGAAGGAAAGTTTTATGCATGGACCTATGACCAAATCAAAGAAATATTGCGCGAGGATATATCCTTATTCACTGACCATTTTCATGTCACCAAAGAAGGAAACTGGGAAGAAGGCAAAAATATTTTGATACGCAATGCGGATGAATTTGAAACGAGTGCCACCACCTTAACGGATTTGATCAGAGAATCAAGAGAAAAACTTTTAAAACAAAGAAATAATCGGGTACGCCCGGCAACGGATAATAAAGTAATCACTGCATGGAATGCCATGATGTGTAAAGCGCTAATTGATGCCGGCAATGCGTTTGAAAGCAAAGAATATTTATTGACGGCAAAGCATACACTTGATTTTCTGATTCACAAAATGTGGGATAATGAAAGAGGGCTTTTCCGGAATTATCAAAACCATACTCCTTCCACACACGCTTTTCTGGATGACTACGCCTACCTCATCCATGCATTAATCTATTATTACCAAAGCACATTACAGACCGGGTACCTGATGAAGGCAAGAGAATTGACAGCGTATGTGCTAAAACATTTTCATGATGAATCCCAAAGTATGTTTTATTATGTGAATTTGCAATACAGCAGCCTGATTTCCCGGCCAATGGAAATGATGGACAATGTAATTCCTTCTTCCAATGCGGTGATGGCAGAAAACCTGCATCATTTGGGCGTATTGTTTGACGATGAAACAATGAAACAACAGTCGGAAAATATGCTGAATCATATTATGTCCACTGCAATTTCATCTCCGGCTTATTTTAGTTTCTGGATCAGGTTGGTGACAATCATTGCCCACCACCCCAGGGAAGTTGTTATCATGGGAAAAGACTGTATCGGATATCTGAATCATCTCAGGCTCAATTTTCTGCCCAATTGTATCACATGTGGTTCAGAAGAAAAAGAGACATTACCACTCATGAAAGACCGTTTCCAAAAAAATGAAACGCTGATCTATGTTTGCTTCAACAATACATGCCAGAAACCGGTAGCCTCTGTAAAGGAAGCCGAGAGGTTCATCAATCATCCAGTTACGGAATAATGAAAATATTATTTAACGAACTGCGTTAAAAATCAAAACAAAGCCCGGCTCAGGTAAGAAGCCGGGCTTTTGCTAATCAAAAAATGAAAAAACTATTTCAAAATAATAATCAGAAGAATGAGAATAAGAACAATTGCTCCAAGGGACAAATAGATACCCTTTCTCCTTGCTTCCTTCCTTAAATCCTTTACTTCATTTCTCAACTCTTTCTTCTGTTCTGAAGTAAGATTGGATTTGTCCATATGCTTAATCTCCAGTAATCTGGATTCAATCTGCTTTGCTCTTACTTCCTTAGGCACTTCTTCCCCAGGCCCTGTTGTACTGGCTATAGCTGCATTTGAAATGAGAAATAATGAGAAAAAAAATGGAATCAATAAACTTTTTAACTTCATAAAATTCAATTTTTAATGGTTTCGATTTTTGAGCAGAGGCTAAAGCTAAATGAATTTTATGAAAGTTCAATAAAAATTTAATTACCTCCAGACCGGCTTTAATTTTCTATAAAATTCAGAAGAACTAATGGCTCATTTTCCTTAAAATTTATTCCAGAGTGCTCCCAAGTTAATAGAAGGATAATATCACGGACTCCAAACTATATTCAATGGGTGAGACAAGGATTTCAAAGGTTCACATTTTCCTCTTCCTTCTTCCTAAGCTCAATTGAATGGGATCAAAAATGCTTTCCTTTATGAGTTGGTACCGGCACGACTCCTTGCGATTGCTTTTGCTGTTGTATTTCCCCCTGACGCCGTTCAACAGTAAAAGGTTGTTCGCGGTATGTCCTGATTTTCTCGCCATTCAATTCTGCCGGAATCCATTGTGGGCTATTTTCTATCACTTCAATGGCTACTTTGGCCAGGCCGGGATTCGTCATTTTTATTGCTTTTACATCCCTGATATTTCCATCTTCATCTATTACAAAGCCAATCAAACACATCCCGTAATTCACATCCTGTGTTTTTCTCATGATTTCCTTTTGAAAATACCTGGCCCACCCTTTTTCACCACCCTTCTTAAAAGTTGCCTCCTTGGTAGGTTTGTAAAAGATCTGACCATCAATCGTATCTCTCATGGCATCCGGAGGTATTGTATCAAAACAATTTTTTACTAATTGTATTGCAGGATTAATAGGTAAAGTACCTGCTTTTGAAAAACCGCACAAAAGACAGAAAATGATTAAGTAAGATAGCAAAAGCAGATTACGACAAGGATAAACTTTCATAATTCGTAATTTTTGGTAAATAAAAATGTTATCATAAAAGTATAAAAAGAAGAAAAACATGAGAAAATATTTTTTGACTTCCTGCTTCGGGGCTTCACCTGAACTTAAATAATTCAGATTGCAAAATTCAACATAAAAAAAGGGGCTGCACAATAAAGTACAGCCCCCATCTATACAGATAGATTCATGAAAAAACTATTGCTTCAACACTTTTCCATTAAACAGTAATTCTCCAGCAGAATTCTGGATGGTTAGTATATAGATTCCATTTTGAAGATTAGAAACACTTCCAAACTGTCTGGACGATTCTCCATTGCTTACGTTCCAGGTTTCTTTTGCAACCTGTTTGCCGGTTATGTCAATTAATCTTGCGTTCACCAATTGTGCATTGCCGGAAAATTGGACCGACAGGTTACTTCTGAACGGATTGGCTAATACACTTACTCTGGTGCCAATGATGTCCACCCGAACAGATACCGTCTTTGAATAAGATGCCTTGCCGTCTTTATCGACTTGTTTGATTCTGTAATAGTTTTGTCCGGCTGATGGGTGAGCATCAAAAGAATTATAAGAATGAGCTAACTGGCTATTGCCTGCACCCGGTACACTGGCAAGTGTTTGCCATCCTGAATTGCCATTGTCACTTCTCTCCACTTCAAAATGATCATTATTAATCTCCTGAGAAGTACTCCAATTAATAGTCACACCAGAGCCTTTTTGTTTGGCGGTGACATCAACAAAAGTTACCGGAGCAGGGCCACCTTCAGGGCAGAAACCAAGTTTGAAATCATCGGCAGCGAAATCATTTCCACATCCACCCTGAGTACCATCACTCACTGTGATTCTCATTTGAGAAGGCGCAAACAGACCTAACGGAGGAAGATTAAACGAAGAACCCACGTAAACCCATGTAGGAGTAGTACTCAGTGGAATTTCTCCGGCATGATAGGGAGAACCTTCAAGTGCAATCCATTGATTGGATTGGCTCAGATATTCCACTTTGATGGTGATATTCGGCAATAAGGGATAGATGCCACATATTGCTGTGGTATTTACATTCATAATCCAAAAACTTACAGAATAAGTACCATCTGTAAATCCATTGTTCCTTGTAATAACCTTTTGGTAAAAGGATTCGGCCTGTCCATTGGCTACAATCATTCTGCCATCTGTGTTGCCGGTGTGATCGGATGAACTTAGCCAGTCAAATTTTTGTTGTGTGTTGGTTGTGATTCTGTAAACACCTTCGGTCTCGAGAGGACCCGTAGGCTGGAAGGTCAGGTTTACCACGTCAGGATTACTTACCACGGTGGTACCCGTTCCAAAGTCTTCCGACCATAGAACTTGTTCATTTTGACAACCGGAACTTTGTGCATAAACACCGGAAGATAGCAAAGTCATTCCGAATATTAATGCTCCCGAAAAAATTTTGGTAGTAGATTTCAATTGCATAATTCAATTCTTTTGATGATTAAAAAAATGTTAGGGATAAGAATTTTAAATTCTTCAAAAGAAATTTGGAAAGTATCGGGGATTCAAGAGGAAACTTGGAATATCAGAGGCA
>CAYXAL010000023.1:0-26733 GCA_964463015.1 uncultured Ginsengibacter sp. | reverse complement strand
CAAAAAAACGAGATTTTACAACCTCAAATTTATCGCGATACCCGTTTAGGCAGCAGTACATCTCAGTATGACACCTACAAAAAAAACGATTATGGTGCAGGGGCAGTTACTACATCACCAAAAAGCTCTACGGCAACCTTCAATCCGGCGAATAATACTACCCCAGTCTCTACAAAAGGCAATACACCGATTTACCGCGATACCAGATTAGGAAGCAGTTCTCCACTTTACAACACCTATGAGAAGAATGATTATGGTGCAGGAGCAGTGACGACAAATCCAAATAAATGGGGAGGTGGAATTCCTTCAACGCCACTACCGGAGTATTCAATGCCAGACACAACGATTTCTGCCCACCATTCAGGTAGCAGAAATATGACAAAACGGTAAATCTTTCTCAACATAAGGGAGTTGGTTCAAATCATTCAACCACAAACCGTTTATTCGCAAAGGAGATATTCAATCTGAATAAAAAATATTTGATCACGGAATCCTTGTTTTAATGAAAAATTATCATTTATAAAATCAATTGTCTCAGGTACGGTTTGAATATTGTAACTTAATATTTCAAAATAAATATTGGAAATATGAAATCGGTTGGTAAAAATATGTCACTCTTAGTCGTGTTAATGACAGCCTTCTTTTGGGGCTGCACTCCTTCAAAAAAAATTATTGCTTTGGAGCCTTCAGACATTTCGTCTATGATGCAAAATCATCAGTTTGTATTTGTTGCAGACAGAATGAACCCACTGCGCGGAGCTCAGAAAGTATTGAATGATTATTACTTTCTGAAGGTGAAACACGATACACTCAATTCATTTCTCCCTTATTATGGAAGAGCATTTGTTGCCCCAGTTGATCCGGCAAAAGGCGGGCTTCGTTTTACATCTGCAAATTTCACCTATGAAATGAATAATACAGAAAATAAAAAATGGGAAATAACCATCATACCTAAAGACCGGATGGAAATTCAAAAGCTTTTCTTCACCGTCTTTGATAATGGCAATGCAACGCTGAATATAACGAGTACAAACCGGGATCCCATTTCCTTTTTCGGTCATCTGGAAAAAGCTGAATAATTTTGAAGAGTGAATCAGCAAATCGGAAAATACATCATCATTGCCGGAATCATTCTGATCCTGGCAGGGATTTTTATCTACTATTTTCATGGTTCTTTTAAATGGTTTGGCAAATTACCAGGTGATATCAGAGTGGAAGGAAAAAATACCAGATTTTATTTTCCTTGGGTATCTATGTTGATCATGAGCATTGTGTTGACTATATTAATCAATGTAATCAAAAAATGGTTATAGACAATTCTGAATATTTTGTAAGCGAAGATTCCATTGTCAGAAAAATCTGGGGATCCAGCGATATTATTCTTTTCATCTTTGCGGCCTCGGCAGGAGAATTTGCCTTGCATAAATCGGTCGATTGGTTGTATTTCACAGGGAAACTACCGGGCGATCCGGTAGGCAGAATGTTTTCTACGGTAAAGTATGCCCGGCGTATCGTATTTTCAAACCGGCAGATAGCTCTTAAAACAATCCAGAGCATCAATATTATACATCACAATGTAGAAAGCAAGAGAGGATATACCATTCCGGATTGGGCTTACAGAGATGTTTTGAGTATGCTGATAGAGTATTCTATATCTGCATACGAACTTCTTAGAAGAAAACTTACTGATGAAGAAAAAGAAGAAGTGTATAATGTTTTTTACAGATTCGGATCGGCAATGGACATTCCGGATCTTCCAATAAATTTCAAAGAATGGAGAATTATGCGCAGTCAGCACCTCAGCCGGCATTACATCAACAGCAATCTTACAAAAGATCTTTTCAAACAATACAAGAAACAATTAGGGTCATTCCGATTCGGGATTTTGATTGAGGCGCAAAAGCTATTATTACCCGGGGAATTGAGCCATCTCCTTGGTTACAGTAATACCAAATACCTTTCCTGGACGGTTCCGTTGTATAAACTCAGTCGCAACATCAAATTGAATAGAGTAGTTGAAAATTTACTACTCCCCTCTCAATACAGAGATGACGTACACGCAATGGATGTAGCATTCACAGCATGATTTTTTGAATAGCAAATCCGATTCCGTTTGGGCGCTAATTAAAAATTGTGTTTGAATGAATTCATCAAAGCACATCATGGCTAGCAATTCTTTTTATTTAATTTTACCAAAACCCTATTTATGAAAAAATGGATATTCCTTTTTGCCTGCTTCTTCGTATTCGAATTTTCAGATGCACAATTAACCACCAAACAAATAGATTCTGTTGTAGAGAAAACATTAAAGACATTTGATGTGCCTGGTATCGCCGTGGCAATTGTAAAAGACGGCAAAACCGTACTGAGCAAAGGATATGGAGTGGCAAGCCTGAATACAAATAAACCGGTAAATGAACACACAAGGTTTGCTATCGCAAGCAACAGTAAAGCATTTACGGCAGCGGCCTTAGGAATATTGGTAGATTCAGGAAAGCTGAAATGGACCACATTGGTGACAGATATCATTCCGGAATTCAAACTGTATGCACCTTATGTGACGGAAAATTTCATCATTGCCGATCTGCTCACCCACCGTAGCGGACTGGGGCTGGGGGCCGGCGACCTGATGTTCTGGCCCGGTATGCCTGAGTTTACAAAGGAAAACATCATCCATAATCTGAGATTTTTAAAACCGGTTTCACAATTCCGGACCAAATATGATTACGACAATCTGCTATATATGGTTGCAGGAGAAGTAGTGGCAAGAGTCTCCGGAATGAGTTGGGAAGAGTTTATTGAGTCGCACATCATGAAGCCACTTGGAATGAATGAAAGCGCCACTTCCTATTCAAGATTAAGCAGCAAGGAGAATGTAATTGATGCTCACGCTCCGGTAGAAGGCAAAGTAAGAGTAGTCGCCCGCGAAATGAATGAAACCTTAAATGCAGCCGGAGGCATTTACAGCAGCGTGTACGACATGAGCAAATGGGCTGTAATGCAAATGAATAACGGTCGCTTTGGTGAAGGGTTGAAGAAATCTCTTTTTAGCCAGAGAGTACATAACGAAATGTGGACAATTCATACGGTTATTCCGGTTTATGGGCAGAGTACCTACGACACAAAATTTTCCGGATATGGCTTAGGTTGGTTTCTGAGTGATGAGATGGGGCACAAAGTAGCCACACATACCGGAGGTTTATTGGGAATGGTAACACAGGTAACTTTAATCCCTGACATGAAATTGGGAATCATAGTATTTACCAATCAACAGTCCGGGGCTGCGTTTACTTCTATTACCAACTCTATTAAAGACGCCTATTTTGGTATCAAAGGAAAAGACCGAATCAAACAATATTTCGACCGCACTCAGGCAAGTTTGAAAGAAGCCAACGAAATCACTTCCAGAATATGGAATGAGATCAACAACTCAAAAGTGAACCTTTCTGAAAATGAACTAAAAAAATACACCGGTACCTACCAGGACCCATGGTTTGGAGATGCAAAGATTTCCATGAAAGGAAATCAACTGTATTTCACAGCCCTGAAATCACCCCAACTGCATGGTACTATGAGTTTCTACAAGGGTACAACTTTTGTAGTAAAATGGGAAGACAGAAGCCTGGATGCCGATGCTTTTGTGAATTTTTCTCTGGACTTTGAGGCCCTACCCTCCGGAATAAAAATGAAACCTATTTCCCCTCTAACCGATTTTAGTTTTGACTTTCAGGATCTGGATTTTACAAGAGTGAATTAATTTAAAACTATGGATATAGAAAAAAACAAAAGAGAAGATGAAAACAAACTTGCATTAAGTCAAATCCATAAACTGCTTGACCAAATAAAAGAAGGCGGAGGAAAAAAGGCAATTGAAAAGCAGATAGAAAGAGGTAAACTCACGGCACGTGAGAGAATAAAATTTTTATTAGACAGCGAATCTTCATTTTTAGAAATAGGAGCCTTTGCCGGATATGAAATGTACAAAGAGTATGGCGGATGTCCGGCAGGTGGAGTCGTTGCAGGTATTGGATTTGTATCAGGAAAGCAATGTGTCATCGTGGCCAATGATCAGACTGTAAAGGCCGGTGCATGGTTTCCCATTTCAGGAAAAAAGAATCTGCGTATGCAGGAAATTGCTATTGAAAACAACCTGCCCATTATTTATCTGGTAGACAGTGCCGGTGTCTTTCTTCCGATGCAGGATGAAATATTTCCTGACAAGGAACATTTTGGTAGAATTTTTTACAACAACGCAAGAATGAGTGCAATGGGAATAACGCAGATTGCAGCTGTGATGGGAGCATGTGTTGCCGGTGGCGCATATCTACCGATCATGAGCGACGAAACATTGATGGTATCCGGCGAAAATCATGGTTCCATTTTTCTTGCCGGCCCTTACCTGGTAAAAGCTGCCATTGGTGAAAATACAGACACCGAGACATTGGGCGGCGCCTTTACCCACAATGCAATCAGTGGTATCGCAGACTACCGGTTCGACTCAGAGGAAGAATGCCTTAACCATGTGAAAAAAATAATTGGACTTCTGGGCGAAAAACCAAAAGCCGGATTTGACAGATTACCAGCAAGGAAACCAGAACGCAACGAAAGCTCAGTTTATGAAATTTATTCTCATGACAACCGTTCTCCTTATGATGTGTTGGATATCCTGAAAACCATTACCGACGAGGGGTCTTTTGAAGAGTTTAAGAAAGACTATGGCAAGACGATTGTTTGCGGCTATGCACGGGTTGATGGTTGGGCTGTAGGTATTGTTGCCAATCAAAGAGTAAATATAAAAACATCAAAAGGGGAAATCCAGATGGGTGGAGTTATTTACAACGACAGCGCCGACAAAGCCGCAAGATTCATTATGAATTGCAACCAAAAGAAGATACCTCTTGTGTTCTTTCAGGACATAACCGGTTTTATGGTAGGTACCCGAAGTGAACATAGTGGTATCATTAAAGATGGGGCCAAAATGGTCAATGCTGTGGCCAACTCCGTCGTGCCAAAAATCACTTTTATTATAGGAAACTCCTATGGAGCAGGTAACTATGCCATGTGTGGTAAGGCCTATGACCCCAGATTTATATTCGCATGGCCCTCGGCAAAAATCGCGGTGATGGGAGGAGAGCAAGCTGCAAAAACATTGCTTCAAATAGAAGTAGCATCTCTGAAAAAACAGGGGGAATCCATTACTCCGGAAAAAGAACAGGAAATGCTTAATAAGATGATTGACCGGTATAATTCACAAACGACTGCCACCTATGCAGCAGCCCGCCTTTGGGTTGATGCCATCATAGACCCTGACGAAACCAGAAAAATTATTTCAGAAAGTATTGAAGCAGCCAACCACAATCCACATATAGAAGATTTCAAAACCGGAGTATTTCAGGTGTGACAACCATGAGACCATGAGTGAAAAAAAGATTATTATATACACCGACGGATCTGCCAGAGGCAATCCGGGGCCCGGAGGGTATGGTATCATTATGATGTTTGATCACCACAAAAAAGAATTCTCAGAAGGATATAGGCTTACTACCAATAATCGTATGGAATTGATGGCAGTAGTCAGGGCATTAGAATTCCTAAAAACAAATACTTTTCCCGTTCACATTTTCACCGATAGCAAATATGTTGCAAATGCTGTTTCGGAAGGATGGTTAAATAATTGGGTAAAAACCAATTTTAAGGGAGGAAAGAAAAACAAAGACTTGTGGATGCAATATTATAATCTGGCAAAAAAATTCAAGATTCACATTCATTGGGTGAAAGGGCATGCAGAAAATATACACAATAACAGATGCGACGAATTAGCTACAACAGCTGCAGATGGTGCAAATCTGAAAGCAGATGCGGTTTATGAAGAATCCTTGAACAATAACGGAGAATTACTTTAAATCCGATCCTGCTATTAATTGTACAAAGTCAGTAAAGAAGAGAAGGCTACAAATGTCAACTTCTGATGGTGTCGTATGCAGATTGATTACCGGAATATTCTAAAGATACAAAAGGATAAAATCCAAATATTCTCAATAAGCCCCAAAACCCATATCAGACTATCTTTAATCGGATATCATAAATATAATCCCTGATTTGAGAAATCTTGATTTTTCCCTGCATCCTTAAAGGATTGATGATATAATTGAATTCCTCAGGAATGACCGTTGATGGAATCCTAATAACAGCGATTCCTGGATTTCTCAAAAGTTTGGTTCCGAAAAATTGCGTTTCTTTCGGAATGGCCGGGCTCTTCCAGTTTCCCGGAAGGTCGGCTTCATTCAATGCATAAACATCATTTTCATCAATTTCAAATGTCACCATACACAATGCCCTCGGAATTTCATCTACATTGACATTGACGCTGTATTCCAAAATAGCAAGTGACCGGCTTTCTGAAGTATAAATGCATGGAGTCATTTTTTTATTCCACCTTCCCCCAAATAAACGGGCGCCCTCTCCAGTAATATCTTTGGAATATATTCTTTTTGAAACCCTATATACAAACATAAATCAGGAATAAACACCATAAGCAATTCGACCAATAACGTTACGGACTTCCTCTCTTCCGAATTGGTTGTCTAAGAGATCCGTAGGCTTTTGGTAAGCCAAAGCTCTGTTGGGAGTATCCATCCAATGCCGGAAATTATCTTCTTCCTCAAAAACCTCAAACCCAAAAGAATACAAATCGGCAATATCCAAAATCCTTTCAGAAACTGATGGACTGAATTTTTCATTTTTCTTTCGATTAATAAGAGTGGCCCGGGTAACAGACAAAGCCTTTGCAAGCGTAAAATAATCTAAGCCCGCCTTTAACTTAAGAGATTCCAGGTCTTGTTTGGTAATACCATCTCTTACCAAACGCATCTTTTCAAAAGGAGACAGATGGCTCTCGGCCTGTCTGGAAGCTACTTTGAGAATACTAGCCTGCGGAGTGGTAACATACGCTATAGCTGCTTCGCGGGCTTCAGAAATGATAGAAGCATCTTTATTGCTGTATTTAGTGTTTTTGGGCATAGTATAATATTTCACTGATACAAGTACAATATTATACATTTTTTCCCTTTAAAAAAAAATTTTTTTCGGATTATTTTCTATTGATTCCCAAATTATTCTTTTTCGCTACTTCCTTTGCCAGTTCATAGCCGGCATCTGCATGTCTGATTACTCCTAAACCGGGGTCGTTTCTCAACACTCTTGACAATTTTCCTTCAGCCATTTCCGAGCCATCGGCTACAATCACCATTCCTGCATGAATACTATATCCCATTCCAACACCGCCACCATGGTGTAAACTCACCCAACCTGCACCGGCAGCAGCATTGACGAGTAAATTCAATACCGGCCAGTCTGCCACAGCATCACTTCCATCCATCATGGACTCTGTTTCTCTGTTAGGGCTCGCTACCGATCCCGTATCCAGATGGTCTCTTCCAATTACTATGGGCGCCTTTACTTTTCCTGTTCTTACCAATTCATTAAATAACAAACCGGCCTTCTCTCTTTCCCCCTGGCCCAGCCAACAAATTCTGGCAGGAAGTCCTTGAAATGCAATTTTTTCTGAGGCAAGTTTCAACCATCTGAGAAGGCTTTTGTTTTCAGGAAAAAGTGAGGCAAGCGCTTTATCGGTTTCATGAATATCGTTTGGATCTCCACTTAAAGCAGCCCAACGGAAGGGCCCTTTTCCTTCACAAAATAGTGGGCGAATATATGCAGGAACAAATCCCGGAAAATCAAATGCATTCTCAAGCCCTGCTTCATAGGCTCGTGCCCTCAAATTATTCCCATAATCAAAAGTCTCAGCCCCGGCTTTCATTAAATCGATCATCAGCTGCACATGCTTTTTCATAGTAGCATAAGATCTCTTTAAATACTCTTCAGTATCGATTTCGCGCAACTGGTTAGCTTCTGCGATCATTAAACCTTCAGGTATATATCCAATTAAGGGATCATGTGCCGAAGTCTGATCAGTGAGAATATCCACCTCTACTTTCCTGTCCTTTAACCTCTGTAGTAAATCAACAGCATTACACAACACCGCTACACTCCATGGTTTTCCGGATTTTTTTGCCTCTATTGCTTTATCAATAGCCACGTCAATATCAGTTACAAACTCGTCCAGATATTTTGTTTCAAGCCGTTTTTCAATTCTCCATTGTTCCACTTCAGCAGCAAGGCAGACGCCTCCATTCATTGTAATTGCCAACGGCTGGGCTCCCCCCATCCCTCCAAGTCCGGCTGTAACACTCAATGTTCCCTGCAAGGTATCATTGAATTTTCTTTTTCCAATTTCGGCAAAGGTTTCATAGGTGCCTTGTACAATTCCCTGGCTACCGATGTAAATCCATGAACCGGCAGTCATTTGGCCATACATCATCAGACCTTTTTTTTCAAGTTCATCAAAGTGTTCCCAGGTTGCCCATCTTGGTACAAGTTGGGAATTTGAGATCAATACTCTTGGAGAATTTTCGTAAGTTTTCATGATCGCCACTGGTTTACCACTTTGAACCAGTAACGACTCATCATTTTCAAGGATCTTAAGAGATTCAATGATCTGATCCAGACATTCAAAATTTCTCGCAGCTTTGCCCCTGCCTCCATATACAATTAATTCATCCGGCTTTTCCGCAACTTCCGGATTCAGGTTGTTCAGCAGCATCCTTAATGCGGCTTCCTGAGTCCAACCTTTGCAATTTAATTGTGTACCTGTCGGTGTTTTGTATTTAACCGGATCGTAATGTTGATACTTTTTCATAATCAGAATTCTGTTTGATTCTTTTGTAAAAATGAAAGAGCTGATTGCATATCATCATGCAGGACTCTATCAGAGCTGTTAAAAGATACTGTTTTCCGGAAGTTACCCAATACAGATTCAATACTTTCAGCAAAAACCTGAGGACGTTGAAAGTCAAGCGCCTGGCATGCAGTAAGCAGTTCAATCGCAAGCACACGCTCTGTATTCTGCAATACTTTCAAACATTTGGTTGCTGCATTTGCCCCCATACTTACATGATCTTCCTGGTTGTTTGAAGATGTAATTGAATCCACACTTGCAGGTGTACACAATTGCTTATTTTCACTCACTAAAGACGCAGCCGTATATTGTGGGATCATTAATCCGGAATTCAGTCCATGATCTTTGATGAGAAACAACGGCAATCCTCTTTGCCCGCTCAGCAATTGATAAGTTCGCCTTTCTGAAATATTTGCAATTTCACTCATGGCAATTGCCAAAAAATCCAACCCCAATGAAAGAGGCTGTCCATGAAAATTTCCTCCGCTGAGTATCAGGTCATCTTCCGGAAAAATATTGGGATTGTCAGTTACAGAATTTACCTCAGTCAGAAATGTTTGAAGTACAAAATCAAAGGTATCTTTTGTAGCGCCATGTACCTGTGGAATACATCTGAAAGAATAAGGATCCTGAATATTCTCTTTACTTTGGGAAGTCCTCTTTCCGGTATCCATTATATCACTAATTCTTTTGGCAGTTTCTATCTGGCCTTTGTGAGGTCTGATTTGATGAATATGCACATTGAGAAAATCAATATTGCATTGGTAAGCTTCCACAGACATTGCCGCAATCATGTCTGCCCATTGAATGAGCCGCTCAGCCATTGACAAGCAATAAAGCCCATAGGAAGACATAAACTGCGTCCCATTAATAAGAGCCAGCCCTTCCTTGCTCCTTAACTTCAGTGCATCCCATCCTAATGTTTTCAACGCCTCTGCGGCACTTTGTTGTTTCCCATCCAGGTATACCTGCCCCAAACCTATCAGAGGAATGGAGAGATGACTGAGTGGTGCCAGATCACCGGATGCCCCCAAAGACCCCTTTGTAAACACCACAGGCAACATTTTGAAGTTATGCATATCCATCAATCGCTTGACAATATCTATGGAAACTCCTGAGTGTCCATAACTAAGAGACTTGATTTTTAACATCAGCATCAGCTTCACGATTTCCTGTGGCACCTCCTCTCCCATTCCACAGGCATGCGATTTCAGAAGATTATCCTGAAGGTTGTTTAGCTGATTCTTGTCAATTCTTACATTTTGCAAGAATCCAAAACCGGTATTGATACCATAAAACAAGGCATCTGAATCAAGTAATTTTTTATCCAGATAATCCCTGCATTTTGTGATCGCAATATGCGCCTTGAATGTTATCGAGACGTATTGATCAAATTGTAGATAGTTCTTAATCTGGGAGAATGTGAGTACCTCAGCATCGAGCGGCAAATAATTATAATCCATAAAACTTTTAATCGGGGTAAAGGTAAATCATTTTGAAGGTGCTTATTCATTTGTTGTCATTATATAATATTTGTTAATTTGCCGTATTCAAAACTTATCCAGTTCCTGAATAACTATTTATAACTCTAACTTTACCAGCCTAAACGAAAGCGAAGCAAGCGAGAATTATGTCAGAACCAATTGTAAGATTAAGAAATGCCAGAGTTTATCAGGGAAATTCACTGATCCTTGACAATGTAAATATCGAAGTTTTCAAAGGTGAGTTTGTTTTTCTTGTAGGCAAAACCGGTACAGGAAAGAGTTCACTGCTTAAGACTTTATACGGAGATCTGGAGTTGAAAGAAGGAGAAGGTACTGTGGTTGGTTACAATCTTAAAGACATGGATTGGAAAAAAGTACCCTACCTGAGAAGAAATCTGGGCGTTGTCTTTCAGGACTTCCAATTGCTTACTGACCGAAACGTTCATGAAAACCTGAAATTTGTATTGAAAGCTACCGGATGGAAAGATAAGAAACTGATAGACGATAAAATCAATGATGTACTTGATAAAGTTGGTTTAAGAACAAAAGGATTTAAAATGCCATTTGAGCTGAGCGGTGGCGAACAGCAAAGAGTAGATATCGCAAGAGCCTTACTGAATTCGCCCAAACTCTTACTTGCCGATGAGCCAACAGGAAATCTTGACCCGGAGACTTCGGATGAAATCATGCGGTTACTTGCCACCATCTCAAAAGACTATGGTACTTCAATTATTATGGCTACACACGATTACAGGGTAATACAGAAATTCCCGGCCAGAACGATCAAAACCGAAAACGGGAAGGTTATTGACCATGCTTCGGTGATGATGAATTAAAAAGGATTTCAATCAGGTGATTCACATTTTTTACCGGATCAAATTCATTTTGAAAAATCTTTTTCCGGTTCTCAATCTCAGCTATTGTAAAGGACTTATTGATTAGTATCAGAAGTTCAGCTCTGATTTGAATTGCATCATCTGCTATCACACAAAGTGGTGCCCAATCTGCATTGGCTATCGCTTTATTATTTGTGAGTACATACCTTCCGAGCCTGAGTGCATTTAGTATTTTCACTTTTGTACCCGTTTCATTAAATGAAGGCAATACATGAATATGAGCCTCTCTGATCAGATTTTCCATGCTTTGCTTTTCGGGATTAGCTATCAATTGAATATTATGTTGACTGCAAATTCGCTGTAATTTCACAGAGGGAGATTTCCCTGCAACGATCAACGGAAATTGAATATCCTTAAATACTTCTTTCACCAGAAAAATGACTGCCTTCTCATTTTCTGCCACCGAAAGATTACCATGGTAAAGGCAATAATTTCCAACACCTGCCTTGGATTGAATCTCCGAAGTTTCAATTATGAGTGGAAGATATCTGCAATCGGCTCCCAGAGCTTTGAATTGCATTGTATCCTGATTACTCAATGCCAGGAATCCAGATTTGGGAGCTATCCGGCTTTCATATTTCTTCAGAAGTTGGGCTTCCAGATAATAATAAACCCTCTTGAAAAGATTTCCAGAATTCAGGAATAACTGCCCGTAATAAGTATGTTCCACATTTGCCACCCGTATCCACACATTTCGGGTCAGTATGTTTCGAAAAACAACATAAGAACAATGAATCCCTTCCAATAAAACAGGACATTTTGCATCTGAAATCCTTTGAAATAACAATTCATTCTTTCTTGATATAACAATATAGGGCACACTGAATGAAAAAGTTTTTTTACGGGGGTAGTAAAACACCTGCTCACAATACTTCTCAAGAGCGTACTGCTTTCCACGGCCATATTCAAAGCAATGCAAGGTTACCTTTATTCCACATTCGTACAGATATTTGATTGTGTAAAAAATATCTACCATACCTCCGTAATCCGGTGGATAAGGTACATCAAGACTTACGATATGTATCTTTCTATCCAATGACTTCTTTATAAAATTGTATCAGTTTATTCTCTTCATTTTGCCAGGAAAATATTTTCCGTGCCTTTATGCAATTCAAAGAAAGCCTGCTGTGGAGTGCTTCATCTTTCAAAAGTACATTTAAGGCGTGCGCTATTATTTCTACTTCAAGATCTTTAATCAGTAGCGCTACCTCAAATTGATCATTGATCCACCGGTACTCCGGGTAGTCCATACAAAGCTGAGGAATCCCGCACTGGATATAATCAAAAAAACGATTGGCAAGACTTAAATATTGATTCAGACCGGTATTCTCAAACAAGGTTATTCCGGCAGTATATTCACAAGTCAAAGTAGCCAACTGTTCCGGCAAAACATATCCCTTCAGAACCACTTTATTCTCCAGATGGTATTGGTGAATAAGCCTTTCCACCTGTGAAAAAAAATTTCCGGAACCATAAATATCCAAACAGGCATCGACTTTTTGCATGGCAGGGATCAATTGCTCAAATCCTCTGCCCTCATTCACGCTTCCACTGTAAATAAATCTTTTCTTTTTCTTAATATCAGGATTTACCGACCGTTCAAACGGCACATTTCTAATCACTCCATAGTGCACACCAAATTTTTTTTCAAAGAGAGCAGCCAGGTTATGATTTACCGTATAACCAAACTTAAATTTCGGAACAAAACGTTTTTCAATAAAATGCCAGAACCGGTAAATTCGAGGCCTGCTGACAACTTCTATTTGCTGGGTAAAATATTCGTGTGCATCATAGATTCTTATTTTCCGTTTCACTTTCGTAACATAATATACCGGCAACATGGTATCCAGGTCGATACAACAGGCCGCATCAAATGGATGGAATAGCAGGTAAAAAAATAATCTGATATTGTACTCAGCATAAAAACCAAATCCTTTTTCAAAAAACATTCCGATTCTCTTTTGCCGGAAAGGCTTTTCCAGCAAAGGCCCGGACGCTCTCCTCTTCCTTCCGATAAGCAGGATGTCATAACCGGCATCGGACAAAGTACTGCATATTCTTATCATCCTCTGGTCATAATTCAGGTCATTCGTTACCGTAAAAACTATCTTCATCATTTTCCGGTTTGTATTTCCTGAAGGTAAGAAGTCATTTTGCTGTGAATATCTCTCCATTCAAATTTACTGAGATGATCATTATGAAATATTGGAATGAATTCCCCATTGTAATGAAAAGTGATATCAATATATTTCTTAAGAATATCCCAACTTTCATCGGGTGATAGATGCAAGTACTGAATACAGGTATGATCCATAAACCCAGACGGATGTATCATAAGATCTGATTTTATCTCATTTTTCAAATCGTAAAAACAAAACGGGTGCACAGTACCTGCCCTGAATCCGGGACAATCCGGGAAGGCCATGCTAAAATCTTCTGTCACCCCGGCTTTCATCAACCATAAATAGGTATCAGGCAATTTAAATCTTAAAAAATGCTGCCGGCTGCACAAAACTTTCAGAGCAGACGCTTTTTCAAGTTTCATTTTTTCCAACGAAATAAGCTCCTCTTTTTCACAAGAAAAATAGGATGGATGAATTCCAATCCGGGCAAACTGTTTAAGATGATTTAAGAGCGCCTTAACTGAAGAATGAAAAATACCCGGATTCCTGTCATATTTGCTTCTCTGACCTGCTGCAAAAAAGAAAATACAGTCAGCGCCAATTTTCTCCGATTCGGTTTTCAGAAATTCATACAAATCCCAGGGATCATTCCTTTTATCCGTTAATACACCAAGCCTGTCCTTAAGGTTTTTTATTCTGAAAAAAAATATATCCTTAACCGTTGAACCTATCTGTCGCAGCCATGACTTCCCAATAAATTTGTAAGCTACATCTATATCATAGGTCAGAATACTTGATGCAGGCCGGGTAGCAAAAATAATATCGGGATACTTTTTCCTGAGATTTTCTCTCAGGTATTCAATCCAGATATCACAGACAGGTAAACCAATAAAGTCATTTTGAAAAGCCAAAGATTCCGAAGAAGGAAAACGATTGTGTATATCCGGACTAAAAGGCAAGTACTCTTCATAGCGGCTGAGCATATAAAATACCGCACTGAAAATGTCAAACCCAAATTCAGAGTTGTTGCCAAATAATACCGGCATATTGCCCAATCGTGTACAATCAGGCTTCTTCAATTCTATCAGATCACTACTTAACAGTCCTGAAGGAGTAACACAAAGTCCGAATAAATTCTCCTTGCTATAGGATATCCTTGGACCAGCATGTTTTTCAAAATCTACCAACCTGGGCGACACCTGCCATTGGGTGCCCAATTGATCAAATACCCAGCTGATTACATAATTAAATCTTGGGGATATATCCGGGGAATAAATAAGCAGCATAATTCAAAATTAATCAATCAGACATAGATCCTTCAACTCAGCACATTGATTGTGGGGCTTGCTAAACAAATTTGAAAGATTTTAAATCTGATGGAGTTCTCAAGATCTAAATTATAAAACGTTTAAAAAATTCATGATAAAACCAGAGAATCAATAGAAAATCAGCATGCTTTTTGTTATTTAATTTTCATGCCCCGAATCCTAATGATAGATGATGACCAGGACCTGCTGACGGTCACGAGAAGTTTCCTTCAGAGAAAAGGATTTGATGTGGCAGTTTATTCCAATTGGGAAGATGCTTCTTCAGCGATGAACAGTTTCAACCCTCAATTGATACTTCTCGACGTATTTCTTAACGACCTTGACGGTCTGCAGATTTGCAACAAGTTAAAAGCCTCACCTTTCACAAGGCATATTCCAATTCTGGTTGTAAGCGGTTACCCCAGATTGGCAGAAACAGCAATTTATGAGTTTGGTGCAGACGATTTTGTTTCAAAACCATTTGAGATCGATGAACTGCTTGGTAAGATTCACAACATCCTTTCAAAACGGTATCAATCTGTCTGATCAGACAATTTGCTTTTTAAGAAATGACTCAATCATAGAGCAAGGCACAAAGAATGGCTTGTCTGTAATATCCAAATAAAGGACTTGCCCGGAAATGGAATATTCACCTTTGATATTATTTCCAAAAACGTTGACGTCAAAGTTTCCCGATTGTTCATCTCCATTGAAAATACCATTCTGGCTCTCAACGGCTGTTCTTGCCTTTTCTACTGCAATGGACGCAGACTCGCTAAATGGAATTTCAAATTTGCACGACATAAGCTGATAGTTTGTTGTTTTCTAATATTCTGTCCGGTCCGGTTTATTCTTCCATTGATCAAAGGCTACATGAGCATTTGACAATTTCAACTTCTTAAACTTGATTCTCCGTTCATTCAATGGCCTTGAAATTTCTTCATAAATCAGGCTATCATCAAACCCACCTGCTGAAGCATCATCTTTTGTATTGGCAAAATAAATCACTTCAGGCCTTGCCCAATACAACGCACCGAGACACATCGGACAAGGCTCACAACTGGTGTAAACTTCACATCCATCCAATTGAAAAGAATCCAGATGCTTGCAGGCATCCCTGATTGCCTCTACTTCGGCATGCGCTGTTGGGTCATTGGTTGCGAGTACGCGATTGTGCCCTCGTCCTATAATCTGATCTCCTTTTACGATCACACATCCAAACGGGCCACCATCGCCTCTCTCAACACCAAGTTCCGATTCAGCGATTGCCTCAGACATAAATTTTTCCTCTCTGGTCATAGCCCGCTAAAAATACTCTTATTTCACAATATAAAATCAATTTAATACTTACTCCTAAATTTCGTACTTTGAATTCAAATCTATGTAACCATGAATATCGGAATTGCAGCAGACCATGGCGGTTATGAACTCAAGGAGCAAATGAAGACTTTTCTTAAAGACAAAGGATACACGATCAAAGATTTTGGCGCCGATACATTAAATCCACAGGATGACTACCCGGATTTTATTATTCCGCTTGCCAGCGAAATTTCTACCGGCGCACTTCACAAAGGAATAGCCATTTGTGGAAGCGGTATCGGAGCATCGGTTGTAGGAAATAAGGTAAAAGGCGTAAGAGCCGCCCTTATTCAGGATCATTTTTCTGCCCATCAGGGTGTAGAAGATGACGACATGAATCTGATGTGCCTCGGTGGCAGAATCACAGGCTATGCAGAAGCAGAAGAGTTGATTATTACTTTTCTGAATGCAAAATTTTCAGGATTGGAAAGACATAAACGAAGGCTGCAAAAAGTGGCTTTACTTGAAAAATAATTATGAAGAAGATTAAAGTACTCTTTTCAGACATCGGGGGTGTATTACTCACAAACGGATGGGGGCATGAAAGCAGAATGGCCGCATGCAAACATTTCAATATGGATTATGCAGAATTGGATCATCGGCATAATTTCATCTTCAACGTATATGAAATAGGGAAAATTTCCATGGATGATTATCTGAATATCTCCGTGTTTTATGAAAAAAGAAAATTTTCAAGACAAGAGTTTGTTGACTTCATGTATTCATGTTCTGCACAATTACCAGGAATGTTGGATTGGGCGATTGAATGGAAACAAAAGCACCCTGACATCAAGGTTATCTCAATCAATAATGAGCCAAAAGACCTCAACCGGTTCAGAATCGACACTTTCAGGCTGCATAGATTTTTTGATGCTTTTGTCTCTTCCTGCGAAGTGGGTATGCGAAAACCGGATCCCGGAATTTTTAATTTAGCTCTTGGAATTGCACAGGCAAAACCTGAAGAATGCCTTTACATCGATGACAGAAAAATGCTCGCTAAAGCTGCCACTCAAACCGGAATAAATGCCTTTGTTCATGAAAATCTGCAGGCTACTCAAAAACTGTTTGAAAAATACTTCCCATAAATCAAAAACTTCTAATTTCACCTGTTCCAATATTTATTCAAACCAGTCCGACGACCTATTTACACTGAGTCTTATTATTTCTTATTATTAAAATTAAACAATGAAAAAGGTGTTACTCACAATCCTTACCGTGATTGTTGTAGGTATCTTAGGCCTTGGTGCCTGGGTTAAATTTGCTTTGCCAAACGTAGGCCCCGCTCCTGAATTAAAAGTTGAAATTACCCCTGAGCGTGTAGCTCATGGAGAATATTTAGCCAATCATGTGACAGTTTGTATGGACTGCCATTCCACAAGAGATTGGAATGTATTTTCAGCCCCTATTAAACCGGGTACACTGGGCAAGGGGGGTGAATTTTTTGGAGAACAGGCAGGATTTCCCGGAAGTTTCTATTCAAAAAACATTACACCCTATCACCTGAAAAACTGGACGGATGGAGAAATATTCCGTGCTATAACAACCGGTGTATCCAAAGACGGAAGCGCACTCTTTCCTGTAATGCCCTATTCCTATTATGGAAGGATGGATAAAGAAGATATCTATGACATCATTGCCTACATACGCTCTTTAAAACCGATTGCAAACACTACTCCTGAACATACTGTCAATTTCCCAGTAAATTTTCTCTTAAATACAATTCCTGAAAAAGCTCATCTTACCAAGAGACCCACTGTGAGCGACACTTTAGCCTATGGTGCTTATATGGTTAATGCCTCCGGATGCAGGGAATGTCATACCCCGGCAAAAGATGGACAAATTATCGAATCCAAAGCATTTACAGGAGGAAGGGTCTTTGACTTTCCGAACCTTACAGTTTACTCAGCCAATCTCACACCAGATATTGAAACCGGCATAGGATCATGGACTTCCGGGCAATTTATTTCCAGGTTCAAGGCTTACAGCGACCCGGCAACCCTGCCAGCCGTTTCATCAAATGGCAATCAGACAGTAATGCCCTGGAGTATGTATGCCGGAATGGACTCTACCGATTTGCTCGCCATCTTCAAATATCTGATGTCGCTGAAACCTGTAAAAAATAATATTAAGAATCATTTTGTAGTGCATCAGTCCGGTAAATAAAAATCGAGCCAACTGTAGTTAATAATTTCTGTCAGAATTTTTTTAGGAATGCTATAATGGTAAATCATTTTTTACCACTTAAATTTGCAGACCGGCAATTCGGGTAGTGGCGCAGCCCGGTAGCGCACACGTCTGGGGGGCGTGGGGTCGCAAGTTCGAATCTTGTCTACCCGACAAAAAGAGGAATCAACGCCTTTCAATCCTTGTAAATATCATTGATTTACAAGGATTTTTTTTGTCCTTATGTCAAATAGAATCAAAAAATATCAATATTCAGGTGAGTAAATCAGTGAGTATTTTAAGGCATAGAATTTGTACTCACCCAATAGCTCATAATCTATTGCAATCCAGATAGTTGTGTATTTTTTTTGACACATTTTGAGAGGATTTGAAATGGATTTGAATGTGCGGACAATGATAAACGTGAAGATGGAAATCAAATCATTTCAAAAACCTTTTAAAAAAAGACTCATGGACACAACAACTTTTAGCGTCAGTTTTCTAACCAGAAAATGTAAAGCAGATAAAAAGCGCGCAGACATTTATGCCCGAATCACTATTGACGGCGAAGAAAAGGAACTTTCAACCAAAGAGCAAATTTCTATATCATCCTGGGATAGTGCAAAAAGCAGGGTAAAAGGAAATTCAATTGAAGTAAAATCAATCAATGAACATCTTGATAATATCAAGATGGATATTAAAGAAAAATACCGCAAGCTGCTTGACGATGGTAAATTAGTTACAGCAGAAACAGTGAGAGATGCGTACCTGGGTAATCAGGCGGAATTAAAAGGACATAAACTAAAAGAACTACTTGCCTATTATACAAAGATTTGGAAACTTAAATTGAAAGACGGTGGTTTTAAGAACTACAAAACAACTATCAAGTATCTTGAGTTGTTTCTCAATTATCAATTTGCTTCAGCAGATGTTTTTTTATCACAGGTTGATGGACAATTTGCCACTGACTTCGAACATTATATCCGAACCCAACCTATCAAACTTCATGATCCCTGTAAAGGAAACGGAGTTGGAAAACATATACAACGTTTTAAACGTATCATGACATGGGCCGCCGATGATCTTAAATGGGTTAAAGAAAACAAATGCAGCAAGTATTCCTGTAAGTTGAAAAAATCTAAAAGAAAAAAATTGGATATGATTGATGTGATAAAACTTGAAGAAAAGAAATTTATTAATCCATTAGTGATTTATATAAAAGAATTATTTTTAAATAGCTGTTATACTGGCCTTGCATTCGCTGAAGCAATGGCCTTATCTGAACATGATTTTGAATGGAATCTGGACGGTGTAGTTTGGTGTAAGATGTACCGTACAAAATCCGATGAATTGTGTTCCATTCCTATGTTACCATCTGCATCAAAGATATTGAAGAAATATCGCGAGGAGGCAATACAATATGGAAGATCAACCATTTTCCCAAAGATAGCCAATCAGCAGGTTAACAGATGTTTAAAAATAATACAGGAGGCTTGCGAAATAAGGATTCCTATGACATTCCATGTAGCCCGTCATACTTTTGCTAAAACGGTGGCCTTAAAAAACGGGATTCCATTGGAAACCGTTCAAATGATGTTGGGCCATACTAAAATCACCACTACCCAAATTTATGCTGATGTTGATGAAGAAAAAATTATTAATGACATGGCCGGCCTGGAAGAAAAGCTGAATAAGAAAAGGGAAATAGGCAGGCTTCTATTAAAAAATTAAGATGATGATCAGGGTTCTACTGAACATTTGGGAGCCTTTTACTTAATACCCTTCCTCCAAAAGCCTCCTTATGTCATCCTTATTATAATATAGAGTGCCACCTATTTTTTTGGTTCTTAAATTGCGACTGATCCTTAAGGATACCAGCTTATTTACAGAACACCCAAGCATTTTTCTAACATCAGATGTTTTGTAGCCTTCCGGCTTTTCATTACCGAAAGATAAATGCCGTTTGATCAACGATTCTATGGTTGATACTAAACTGGCTTCAAACATTTTTAGATCCTCTTTTGTCAATACTTCAATAGCCATAATAGTCATTTATTGAATTGAAATAAATTTTAAAACGTTTCTAATAAATATATACGACTTCCTTTTTTCCGGTTAAATGAAGGTTCATATATTATATATCCATACGCGCTCAAGTCCTTGATACATTTGTGATACGTGATAGCGGACGACAGCTTTGCTACACGCATAATATCATAACTGAAAGCCTGGATAGGATTTGTAAATCCGTTTTGTGCATAATATTGCAACAATGCAGCGAATACTCCTATATGAGTGATACTTATGCGGGCATCACTTTCAATGGCTTCAAAAAAATTTGATAAATAACAAAATCTATCCATCCTCTATACATTTTACTTATGCCATCCTCATCCCATTCTTTCTCCCCTGGCTTTGCTGTTGGGAAGCATTATTAACCGCTTTCATTGCTTCCAAAGTTTTAGTACCCAATGCAGTATTGAGTGTTAACTTTCTGGCATGCTCATCATAGATATTTACCGATTTGAATTGCGGGTTTGCTTCAATGTAATAACGCTGTTCATTGCCATTCTTAGTAAAGCTAACAGCGAACCGATTACCGTTCTTTAATGCATCATGCAGCTTGTCCGCTTCGCTTTGATTAAGCAACTCTTTTAAAGGAAGCTGTTGCAAAACCTTCTCAAGGTTATAACCGAAGCCGGAATGAAATTCCTTCATTCGGAAGTTACCGTTGGCATCTTTATCATTGAAGTCAAGCTGCATCCAGGTTCCATTCTTTTTAATTGCACGGCCGGCTAAAAGATTATATGATTCGGTTGTATTAATCTCATATCCATTTTTCGCACTGAAATATTGTTCCCGTTGCTCGTTCGGTTTGGATTCATTATACAGGTTGGTTTTATATCCTTCAAAATGGTAAGTGCCTGACTGGTCTTTTATGAATGACAACTGATGATTTAATCTTTCTTTATCATTAATATAATAAGAAACCGGAACGGAGAATTGAGGCTGTCTCTGATTGATATTCTCATTAATTTTTGTAGAAATATCAGGAAAGCCAGCACGCCGCACCTGTTCGTGCAGCGACTGGCTGTTTTGTTCTGTTTTCCTGTTATCCTGCCTAATTACAATCTGTTCCTTAACAGGTACAACCAATAGCCTGCGTAGCAACCGAATCAGAAGATTAGGATAAAGCTGTTTTTCAATACGGTTGCGTTCCTGTTTCAGCACCCCCAAAGCAAAACTTTCATCTATATCCCCTGTGCCTTTATATTTTGCTGCAATACGGTCATAGTATTGCAGCTTTTCTTTAAATAGTGCTTTGTTGGATGAAAGGCTGAAAGAAAACAATTTACTGAAGCGCTCTTCCCTTGAACGCCATTGATTCAGTTCTGTTTCCACTCTGTTTATGGGAAGTTGATTGTTCATAGCAAACCCCTTTTTACTTAGTCATCAATTAAATCAGGCTATCTAACTTTTAGCTGATGTTTTGTCTCTTTTTTCTTTTCTTGGATGCCTTCGGCATTTCAGGGCCATCATCTTCAGCAGGTGTCTGTTTTTCTTTCTTGCTATCCTGTTTAACTGACCTGCTTTCGCCCTCGGATTGCCGTTCTTTCTTCGATTGCCGGTTATCTACTCTTTGCATGCTGCTATCGTAAATATTGATTGTCTTGAATTGAGGATTGGCTTCGATGTATTGCTTCTGTTCTGTACCGTTAGTTTGAAAAGTGGCTGATTGCAGATTTCCTTTTTTAAGGGAATCTATTAGGCTGGCTTTAAAATCATCATTACCCAATTCCTTAATGGGATGCTTTGACAACACCGCTTCCAAATCATAGCCGTAATTCTGATGATAGTGTTTCAGCTTGAAGTTGCCATTATTATCACTTTGTTTAAAGTCCATCTGTATCCAGGAATTATAAACCTGTCTTTCCTTATTGGTGAGGTCTTTATTTACTGACCTGCCTTCCATGAGGTTGAAGGCTTCTTTCAAAGTGATGTTACCCGTTTTGTTGATATAGAATGTTTGCTCCATCGTTTCCGGGTTGTCTTCTTTTTGTAAACTAATCTGGTAGGAATTGAAGAAGTACATATCGCTTTGTTTCGATTGACTAAAGTTCAATGTCGCCGTTACGGAATCATTGCCATATTGCGTTTGATGCTGCAACTTAAATTCAGGTTTACCTTCTTCGATTTTCTGTTTCAGGTCATTTTCAAGTCCTTCACCAAATCCGGTGAACTTTACCTGGTCACGCAGGTATTCGAAATTTTTCTGGTTCATAACATTTGTTTTTTGATTTTTATTTAATTGTGCTTCTTCGAGTTGCACGTAATACATAGTTACCATTAAGGATACATCAATGACACCTTCTTTTTCCAGCATTAGCTCATTGTTTCCGGTAGCCTGTGTCATTGCCCTGTAGGCTGACCTTATTGCCAGGTAGTCGTAGCTGTCTACATCAGTTGACATTTCATAACAAAACTCCTGTACCTCATATTGCGTAGAGAAAGTGAACAGATCCTCTTTATTAATTGGGCAGGATTCGTTGGGGAAGGCTACAAATTCTTCACCCGCCTCACGTTTTCTTATGAGGTATTCCAATATATCCTGATAATCATCTTTCCTGATTTTCATATTCATATTTTTAGCGGAAATAAATGCCGGTTAAATCGACGGGAATAGAATGGTTGGTTTCATTGCCAAATACCCTCCCTTTAAGTCAATCAATCGACGCTGCTTTTACGATTGTCCTATTCTTAAGATGTAGTTGCAGGTATCTGCCGCCATTCTTTTCCATTAGTTCAATAACTAAATATTTTTTATCCGGGATAGTGAACTTGGGAACCGCATACACAAAAACCCTTTCTGTTTGTCCAACAATAACCGCAGTATCGCCTTTTACATAAAGCGGATTTATTTCGATCTCTTGTGTGGCTGTGCGCTTAGCTTTTTTCTGATCACGGACATACAAGCGTAGCTGTTCAATATCGTAATTGATATTGGTCTCGTTTGCGATATTTAGACGGAAGTACATGATGTTATCATGAATAAATAATCCGTTTAACTGTAAGCGAATACCAAATCTTATATCCTTGACACTATTGATTTTTTCTTTTGATACCGAAGCCAGTTTTGCATATTTCTGTACTTCTGCCTCATTAACCGTTTCTGACAAGATGCAGCTTGAATTTTTCTTTTCTCCGTGGACTAATGAAAGGCTTAATACGGATGGTCGTTCTGCATAATCAAGTATAAAGGAAGTGAGCGTTCCGTCAGCCGTTATGATACTAATATTGGTTTGAGGAAAACTTTCTTTTGCAGCCTTTATTTGCAAAATATTTTCCGCTCCCTTTGCTTTTTGTGCCAACACATCCCGGCTTCCAATATCTACGCTGACAATGGAATAAGGAAAGACAATGTTAGTAGTTTTTGAAAATGCAACCGCCACATGATATGGCTCAATTGCTTTTATTTGCCAGGTTGTGTTTGTTTGCGCCTGCGTTTTAAAAATTGTGATAAGCAGGAAAATTCCCATTATCATTATTGCACTAATCTTTTTCATCTTTAGAATTTTAAGTGATTGAAATACTTAATTGGATTGCTTTTGCTTTTCGTCACGTAACAGCACCTGATAACCCGCCTTCACCGTTACTTTAATCAGCTTAACTTTTCGGCTGACCAATGTCTTTGCAGCTTCAATACCCGCACCGGCGGCCTGTGCTTGCCAGGAAGGATCAAGTGAAGTCAAGCCGATAGTTTGCATGGAACGGTCTGCGGATTGCTTTGCAACATCCCTTGTTATAGCGCCGGGAATGTGGATGCCGCTCAGGCCATCCATATCGTAAACCGATAATTCTACTGGAAACAACGAGTTATTATACCGTACACTATTAATCTTGATACTCAATCTTTCACCACGAAGCGAAGCAATCCCATACAGAAAATTGTTTTTTGGAATATCAACACCGTTGATGAATACATCATTCAATAATCGCAATTTGACAGTAGAACCATCCACAATAGTTTGTGTCTCATGAATAACCGCTTCTATGGCATTCTGTGAATCTTCTATGGCTGTCGTTCCGATAAGCGAATTGAATCCGTTGACTGCGCCACCTATTAAATGTTCGGTATCAAGGTGAGTAATGCTGTTATCTTTCTTAAACGATACGGCAAACACTTGCCCTCTGGCGGCTTCGGAAGTTTGTTTTAATTTTTCTTGTACACGTTCGGGATATTGCACCTCCAGTATCTTATCCAACATTCCATTCAGTTGTTTTAATTCAGGATCTTCGCCAGCGGGCTCATTTACCATGTTCATCATTTGTTCCAGCCTGTCCACATCCGAAGAATTAACGGTCGTGCTATTGCTGCTTTTGCCGTTTGTGCCTTGATACATATGATTATACTCATCTTCCGATGGTATTGGCTTATTCATCTCTTTGTTCAGCTCTGCCAGTTTACGATAAATCTTATCGGTATTAGGGTCGTTATGTCCTTGGCCGCCATAAGGGGAAGTATTGAGTCCTTTTTTATCAGCAGGAGTTTGAAAAATTTCTTCTTCACCTGACAAGTCCTTATCAGTATTTGTTAGCCCAATGTCCTTGTAGTTCGGATCATTTTTTATCAGTTCACGAAACTTGGCAGAATCCAGTTGTGCCTGTTCATAGTAACTCATCTTATCCATTGGCTTGTCATTTTTGAGATTGGCATCCGGCAGGTTAATATTAAATCCCTGTTTTACTGCTGCTTGACCTTGTACCTTTTCTACTTTGCCACCGCCGAGCGACCAAAAAATCATGGTAATGAAAGGCAATGCAAGCAGCGGTAATACCAATAAAAATCTGCGCTGCCTCATCATTTTTGAAGTTTTTACTTGTTGTTCCATCTTTAATAAATTTAGAAGTGATCGGTTTTAATTGAATCATAAGCCTCCTGAATACGGCGATTACAGATTTGTATATAGTCCACGTGTTTTCTGAACTGAGTGGCATTCTTATTCTTTTCTATGCCTATAAAATTTCTGTATTCAAGTATAGATGCAACTAAAAAGCTGCCGCTACCACACGCATTATCCAACACAATCTGTCCCGGGTCGGTATAAGTGCGTATTAAGTATCTGCCTAATGCAACTGGTTTTTGTGTAGGATGAAAAATATTTCCTTCTGCTACGGCAGAATTAATATGTATATAATCTTCGTTATAACTTAATATATCTGTAGGGTATCTTGCTCCGCAACTTATACTGGTGGTAGATGTATGAATTCCATAATTGTTGTTAGGCTTAGGATGCCTGGTTGCAATATATGGTTTGCCCTCACCCATTTGCGGATGATATATTGGCTGCTGCTTGTAGAAAACGCAAATGTCTTCATGTTTCCTCAAGGGTTGTTTTTTTGCATTCAGGTAATTAGTTGCTACTGACTTTATCCAGACAATTTTGTATTTGAACCATTCAGAATTGCTTTCAATTAGCTGTGCTGTAAACCTGCCTTGTGAAGTAAGTACAATCACTCCCTTCGGCCGAAGAATCCGCTTGTATTGTTTCCAAAGCATTTGTAAATCAATAGGCTTATCCCACTCGTTGGCTGTAGTGGCATATGGCAAGTCTGCTAATATCATGTCAACACTTTGGTTTGATATTTCTTGCATTAATTTCAGACAATCTCCTTCCCACACTTTATTCAATAATCCACTTGTCATATATATACTTTAAGTCGGTTAAAAAAAATGAAGTTTACTTTTTAATTTTTCTTCGATATAACTGTTCAATGAATTGTAAGCTGTTCATCAAACCCGGACGATGGCTGTTTATGCTATCATACAGGATTTTGCCTGAAGGACTTCGTGCCAAGCTATCCATGTACACCCTGAATCTTTTCATGCGTCTGTATTGCGCTTCCGACACTTCCGCAGCTTCTATAGGTGGTTCTCCTGTTTCGGTTGCATGTTTAAGTTTTTTAATAGGCACAATGGTGATTGAATTACTTTCTTTCTTTGTAAAGGCACTTACCGCGATATAGACACTGTACGTACTCGTTGATAACACGAAAAGAATAAGCAGCATGATCCATGTGCAACGTGAAAATTTCTGCGTACGCTTTACCATCCATTTTGCCCAACCTGTCTGCAAGTGTTTGTAACCTGCATGTATCCGGTTTGATATGGGATTTACTTTTTCCGGATTGCTTTCTTTTCTTTTAGAAAATAGTTTCATGATCTTAATTTTTATGGACGCCTGCTGATAGTTTTTAAATCCCTGTTTTCAATAATATTCCACCGCTCGATAAGAAATCCATGTGGATTATTGTCGCTGCGTGATACATTACGTAATGAACCTTCGGTAGTTAAACTACGGGTAGTGATGCTGGTAGGGCGAACAATATTTTGAGTAGCATAACAACGAAAACGGTAAGCATAGTCGTTGATATCAATTGCTACACTATCTACTGAAATCGTCTGGTTTACATTACCTGAAATAAGCCCCGCATAATATCCATTCTCTTTTAAGTCGTCATATACGCGTTTAGCACTTCCATCCGCCAGATACAAGGCTTTGGTGATAGTTGCTTGTATGGCTTTGTCGTCTGGGTCAAGAGTAA
>CAYXAL010000022.1:0-47550 GCA_964463015.1 uncultured Ginsengibacter sp. | reverse complement strand
CTTTCTTCCTCTCAACCTCCTCAACTTTCTTTCTCTCAACCTCCTCAACTTTCTTCCTCTCAACCTCCTCAACATACTCTTCAATCCTTAACCCTCAACTCTCCCCCCTCCATACATTCCCTCATAATACTTCATGTACTCCCCACTCGTCACATCATTCAGCCATTTTTCATTGGAGAGATACCAGTCTATGGTTTTAGCTAATCCTTCTTCAAATTGCAGAGATGGCTTCCATCCTAATTCTTTGGTGAGTTTGGTGGCATCTATCGCATAGCGCAGATCGTGCCCGGCGCGGTCTTTTACAAAGGTGATCAATTTTTCCGAAGCTCCTTCATCGCGCCCAAGCCGCTTATCCATTTGCCTGCACAGTTCACGGATGATGTCAATATTTTTCCATTCGTTGTGCCCGCCGATATTGTATGTTTCGCCGGATTTCCCTTTGTGAAAAATAAGGTCAATTGCGCTTACATGGTCTTCCACAAAAAGCCAGTCGCGTACATTCTCCCCTTTCCCATAGATTGGGAGTGGTTTGTTGTGAATGATATTATGGATACAAAGAGGAATCAGTTTTTCAGGAAAGTGAAACGGTCCGTAATTGTTCGAACAGTTACTGATAATCACCGGCAAGCCGTAAGTATGATGATAGGCTCTTACGAAGTGATCAGAAGAGGCCTTACTTGCGGAGTAGGGGCTTCTGGGGTCATACGGAGTAGTTTCTGTAAAAAATCCCGTTTCACCGAGCGATCCATATACTTCGTCTGTTGAAATATGATAGAATAATTTTCCTTCAAATTGTCCATTCCAACTTTCTTTTACTGCATTCAACAAGGTAGCCGTGCCCAATACATTTGTTCTGACAAAGGCCAATGGGTCAGAGATGGATCTGTCCACATGGCTCTCGGCGGCGCAATGCAAAATGCCGTCAAAGTGATACTCAGAGAATAGTTTTTTGAGTATTCCGGCATCTCCGATATCCCCTTTTACAAAGGTGTAATTGGGCTTCTTTTCTATGTCTTTGAGATTTTCAAGATTGCCCGCATAGGTCAGCTTATCCAGATTTACTATTTGGGTATCCAGGTATTTGTTGACAAACAACCGTGTAAGGTGCGAGCCGATAAATCCGGCTCCACCTGTGATTAAAATGGCTTTGTGTACTGATTCCATAACTTAAAGGGCTGCAAAATTAACTACTTCGGCCCAAATCTGTAAGCTACCGGAGTATATCTCCGTTTTCATTTGTCTTTCCTGTTACCTGTGCCGGATTTCCGGTTACAATTGAATATGCCGGAACGTCTTTGGTGACTACAGCGCCTGCACCCACGATGGCGTATTCGCCCACTTCGATTCCACATAGGATGGTGGCATTGGCTCCCAAAGAAGCGCCTTTTTTGACCCTGGTTTTTTTGAATTCAGATTTCCGGTCAATGAAACTTCTGGGATTGGTCACATTGGTAAATACTACAGAAGGGCCTATGAATACATCATCTTCAATGACTACCTGATTGTATATAGAAACATTATTCTGAATTTTCACGCCATTCCCGATTAATGCGTAGTTATCTACAAACACATTTTGACCAAGTTGGCAATGATTTCCAATCTTCGCTTCAGGCATAATATGGCAGAAATGCCAGATTTTAGTACCCTCTCCGATCACAGCCCCTTCGTCAATGACAGATGTCGGGTGAACATAAAATGCATTCATTTACCGAAAATATTGAAATTATCAATTGGCTGATGGGAAGGAATAAGAATAAATAGGTACTGTTTAATAAATCAGGTATAAACAAGAATTAAAATAAAGTTTAAATGTAATGCAGCATTTTACAAAAGAATGATATCTTCATTAATACAACCCGGTATTTCGATTTTTAAATTTTCAAAACAATTGCTATGCATAGATCACTCTTATTTTTTCTAATTTTCATTACCTTTTTTTCCTTTTCGGCGTTTGGACAGATGACTGTGAAAGGAAAAATAACCAATGTGCAAAATGGTGAGCCTGTATCCAGGGCATCCATTGTGATCAAGGGTACCAACAAAGGAACTTCTTCAGACGATGCAGGAAATTATTCCATTGAAGTTGCTTCTAAAAGTGCAACCCTGATCTTTTCTTCCATAGGGTACACCGAGCAGGAAATCGCTGCAGCAGGTGAGATCCTGAATGTTCAATTGTCGCCATCCTCCACTCAGAATCTGAAGGAAGTCCTTGTCGTGGGATTCGGCACAAAGATCAAGCGAGACCTTACCGGAAATATCTCCAAAGTGAAAGGAAGCGAGGTGGAAAATATGCCGGTAACCAATTTGGACCAGGCGCTGCAAGGGCGCGCTGCCGGCGTATTTGTAGAGGCCGGTAGTGGTAAATTGGGAGAAGGAGTACAAGTGTTGATCAGAGGTTCCGGTTCTATTTCAGCTTCTACGCAGCCTTTGTATGTAATTGATGGTGTGCCCATCAGCACAGACACCTATTCAGGAAGTGCCATTGCAGACATTAATTTCAATGATATAGAGTCATTTGATATTTTGAAAGATGCTTCTGCAGCTGCGATTTACGGCTCCAGGGCTGCCAATGGCGTGGTGATGATTACCACCAAGAAAGGAAGAGCGGGCAAGACATCGTTCAATATCAACTCTCAATATGGGATGAATAAACCTACGCATAAGAGAGGGTTTCTGAATGCAAGGCAATATATAGATCTGCTGAGGGAAGCTGCCATTAATAGCGATCACATTGATGGGATTGATCCATTGGATCCAAACCAATATGAAGATTCCTGGTTGGAATTTGCAGAGGGGAGACTCACCAGATACTCAGGTTGGTCTGATTGGAAAACATACCAGACAAATACAAACTGGCAGGACAAAGCATTCTACCCGGATGCCAGAACAGGACAAATAGATGTCTCAGCTTCAGGAGGAAATGAGAAGACGAGGTTTTATGTGAGTTTGGGTTATGTGAATCAGGATGGTATCCTCATAGGGAATAACCTGAAAAGGATTTCTTCCAGGTTAAACCTGGAACATTCCGTTTCTGATAAATTTAAGTTGGGAGTGAATATGAGTTTATCTCAAACTACCAGTGGGCGGGTTACGGTGGACAATGAATTTAATACGCCTATGCAGTTGGTAGCCTTATCACCGGTGACGCCATTTAAAGATAAAGATGGTGTGATCTATACCAATCCGACGACTACTTATGCAAACCCTTATGTAGATTATGCTGAGGGTAAGTATAAAGCGCTTATTTATAGAAATATCGGAAATATTTTCGGACAGTATAATTTTTCTCACTCGTTGTTTTTCCGTTCAGAGTTTGGGGTGGACATTCATAATGAAAACGACGATATGTTTTATGGAGCACGTACTGCCTACGGGCGTGGCACCAATGGTTACGGAGAGTCTGATTGGTTCCGGTCATTAACTTACAACACAAACAATTACTTTTCATATAAGAAAACCTTTCAGGAAAGACATGAATTGGACGCTGTATTGGGAATGTCATACCAGGAGTACAATTCAGAATACGCCAATGTATATGGTGAGCAATTTCCGGTGGATGATCTGCAGAAACTTGCCAGTGCAGGATTGATCAAAGGAGGAACTTCTGTGGCTTCTACTTCTGCATTCCTCTCTTACTTTGCCCGTGCGAATTACAAACTCGATAATAAATATCTCCTGAGTGTCAGTGGAAGAATTGACGGTTCTTCTGTATTTGGAAACGACAGACGCTATGGATTTTTCCCCGCCGTGTCAGCAGGATGGGTGCTCAGTGAAGAAAAGTTTTTGCAGGACAGCAAGGTGATCAGTTTTCTGAAACTCAGAGCCAGTTGGGGATTGACAGGCAATGCAGAAGGATTTGGTGATTTTGCTTCCAGAGGTTTGTGGGGCGGCACATCCTATGACGGAACCGGAGCACTCGTACCAACCCAGATGGCGAATCCGGATCTGAGGTGGGAGAAATCCAATCAGACAGACATTGGCCTTGACTTTGGATTATTGGAAAACAGAATTACCGGTGAAATAGACTATTACAACCGCAATACAGACGACCTGATTTATAACGTACCTGTCCCGGGAAATACCGGCTTTACCAATAGGATAGTGAATATCGGAGCAATGAATAACAGAGGTGTGGAAATTGTTTTGAATGCTGACAATATCATCACACGCAATTTTCGCTGGTCATCCAGTGTGAACCTGGCATTCAATAAAAACAAAATTGTCAGGTTGGATGGAGATCAAACCCTGATACCCGGTAATGATGGAAGATATATGAACTCTCTGATCGTGGGGCAATCCATAGGTATATTCTACGGGCCAAAGTTTGCCGGTGCAGATCCTGAAAATGGCGATGCACTTTATTATTTGCCCGATGGAAAATCAACCACCAATGACTATGATGCTGCAGGAAATTTTATCGTTGGCAACCCTAATCCGAAACTGACAGGTGGATTCAGTAATACATTTTCTGCTTTTGGATTTGACCTCAGCTTTCTCTTCCAGGGGGTATTTGGAAATCAGATCACCAATGGCGCCGGAGGTTTTATGAGCTCCAGTTTTGCATGGTTTGATAATCAGACCACAGATCAGTTAAAGCGGTGGCAGAAACCCGGAGATAAAACACAAGTACCGCAATTACGGCTTGGGTACGACAATGGTGTAAGTGCATCCAGCAGATATGTTTATGACGGTGATTATGTGAGATTGAAAAATATTACTCTTGGGTATAATTTTCCGAAAACACTTATCGGCAAATGGGGATTGAAGAATCTCAGATTATATGTGACCGGTGTGAATGTGCTGACATTTACAAATTACCCCGGATGGGATCCTGAAGTAAATGCCGACTACAGGGCTACCAATAAAAACCAGGGTGGAGATTTTTATTCAGCACCACAAATTAAGAATTACTCTATCGGCTTAAATATCGGATTCTGATTCCTAACCTCAATTAAAAATTAAGATGAAAAATATATTCATATTCACAATATCAGTTTTATTACTCAGCGCTTGTGGCAAGCGACTGGATGTAAACCCGCAGCAAAGCGTAGATGAAAACATGGTATTCACCTCAGATGCCAATATCAAGTCGGCACTCAAAGGCGCTTATGACGTAGTCAGTGGTTCCTCCCTGGTCGGTGGAGATCTTCAATTGTACTCCGAATTGTTGGGGGCCAACGGAGAAATTACATGGGCAGGTACTTACCAGCAGCCGAGAGAGATTTTCAGAAAATCAATGCTTACCACCAATGCCTATCTGAGAGATACCTACACAGAGGCCTACAGAGCTATCAATATCTGTAATAACATTATTGAGTCTATCAACATTGTCAATGAAGAAGATCGCGATCATGTGAAAGGACAGGCCTTGTTCCTGCGCGGACTCATGTACTTTGAATTGGTAAAATTGTTTGCACAACCCTACAGTGCGGGCAATGCATCATCCAATCCGGGACTGCAATTGATTACTACACCCACAAAGAATGGGGAAGTATCTGATGCAAACAAAGTACCGAGAAGCAGTGTGGAGCAAACCTATCAACAGATTGTAACAGACCTGACCAATGCAAAGTCTCTGATGGAAGACCAGATAGGCGTTTATGCAGGGAAATACACCGCAGCGGCGGTTTTGTCAAGAGTGTACCTGCAGATGGCAGATTATCAAAAGGCTGGACAGGAAGCCAATGATGTAATTGAAAATTCCGGAGCCTCTCTGGAAGGCGATTGCAGAAGTGCGTTCAATAATTCTGCACCTTCTTCTGAAGATATTTACGTGATGCCCGTAACTGCACAACATGGAGCAAACGATATGTGGCTGTTCTGGTCTATTGCCGATTATGGTGCACGTGATGGAGATGTAGAAGTCAATCAGGCACAAATCGATCTTTTTCAAAATGGTGACAAGAGGAAGTCAGGATGGTTTTATATCGATGAAAGCGATATTTACCGTTCTGCAAAATGGCAATATCAATATAAGTATCTGCCTTTTATCCGGCTTGCTGAAATGTATCTTACACGTGCAGAATGTAATGCACGGCTTGGCACATCACTCGGTGCTACGCCTTCGGAAGATCTCAATGATGTCATCAGGGCAAGGGCCGGAGTAGCTCCGGTACCGGCTACCGTTGATAATATTCTTTATGAAAGAAGATTGGAATTGGTGGATGAAGGACAGAAAATTCATGACATAAAAAGATTGAAATTGTCAGCCGATGGATTTGCATATAATGACAACAAACTTGTTTGTCCGATTCCACAACGTGAAGTAGATGCCAGCAACGGCGTTCTGGAACAAAACCCCGGATATACGCCATAGTGTTTTTTAAAATACATCAGATCCCCATTTTTGCAATGGGGATTTTTTTTAAAGTCCTTATCAGAAATCCTTAATTTGCCTTCATACAATTCATAAAATCAATCATTGTGAAAAAAATTTTCTTCTCTGCATTAATTAGCCTTATTGTTACGACTGTAGTTGCACAAGTTCAGTCGCCGGAGCAGTTTCTGGGATATAAGTTGGGCACAAGATATACGCCGCATTACCGGATTGTCAATTATTTCCAATACATCGCACAAACAAAACCGGATATGGTAAAACTGCATCAATACGGTGAAACCAATGAACACCGTCCATTGTATGTAGCTTTTATCTCTACAGCCGAAAATATTTCCAACCTTGAAACTATCCGTAAAAACAACCTGGCGCTGGCTCACCTGTCCAATGCCCAAGGCAAAGTGGAAACTCCCGTCATTGTATGGCTAAGCTATAATGTACATGGCAATGAAACATCCTCATCAGAGGCCGCCATGCAAACCTTATTTGCCATGGTGGATCCTGCAAATAGTGCATCAAAGCAATGGTTGAAAAATACAGTCGTGGTGATTGACCCCTGTCTGAATCCGGATGGAAGAGACAGGTATGTCAATTGGTATAATACCATGATCGGCAAGCACTATAATCCGCTTACTATAGCCAGAGAGCACAGAGAAGAATGGCCGGGTGGCAGAAGCAATCATTACAACTATGATCTGAACCGTGACTGGGTATGGCAAACTCAGGTAGAGAGCAAAGCCAGGATTGCCGTTTATAATCAATGGTTGCCTCAGGTGCATGTGGACTTCCATGAACAGGGTGTGAATGCCCCTTACTATTTTGCTCCTGCTGCGGAGCCTTATCATGAGGTGATTACTCAATGGCAAAGAGATTTTCAAAAGACAATCGGAAAGAACAATGCAAAATATTTTGACAAAAACGGTTGGTTGTATTTTACCGGCGAACGTTTTGATTTGTTTTATCCTTCGTATGGAGATACCTATCCTTTGTACAATGGCTCTATCGGAATGACTTATGAACAAGGCGGTATTTCGGCAGGTCTTGGCATTCTCACAAATGATAAAGACACACTCACCTTAGTCGAAAGAGTATTGCATCACTATACTTCCGGAATCAGCACGATAGAAATTTCATCCATGAATGCTGCGAAGCTGGTGAAGGAATTCAGTCTGTTTTATGACAATGCAGTAGATGGGAAAGTAGGAGAGTATAAGACATACATCATTAAGAATAAGCCGGAAGATGAACAACGCATTCAGTCACTCACACAATTACTGGATAAGAATGGTATTGTCTATGGTACCTCATCCGGTGCCGGCAAAGGGTTTGATTATAATACCCAAAATGAAGGTTCATTTACCATTGCGTCAGGTGATCTGGTTATCAGCAGCACCCAACCAAAATCAACCCTGGTAAAGGTTCTTTTCGAACCCAAATCAAAACTTTCGGATTCAGTTACCTACGATATCACGGCCTGGGCGCTTCCTTATGCTTACGGGCTGACTGCGTATGCGACAAAGCAGGTTTTTAAAGTTTCTCCTTCAAAGGAGTTTAATCAGTTTACAAATAATTCTGGTTCCGATTCTTATGGGTATGCGATAAAATGGGAAGGTCTCAATTCTGTGAAAGCTATTGGTAAATTGTTACAGAAAGGTGTGCGCCTGAGGTATTCAGAAGTACCTTTTGAAACCGGTGACCAGAAATTTGACAGAGGTACAATTGTTATTAATAAGACAGGCAACGGAAAATTTGGAAATAATCTTTGGAAGGAAACCGCAGAGGTTTGCAATGCATATCAGATTAAAATGTATCCAATAAGTTCGGGGATGATGGACAAAGGCGCTGATTTTGGAAGTGACCTGGTGCATGTGATCAAGCCCGTGAAGGTGGCCATGCTTACCGGTGAAGGTGTGAATGCAAATGCGGCAGGAGAAGTGTGGGATTATTTTGAAAATCAAATCGACTATCCCATCACACTGATCAATGCAAAAGATTTCAACCGGATTCAACTTTCCGATTGGGATGTAATCATCATGCCGGATGGCAATTATAGATTTTTGGGTGATAAAGACCTGGCTGCTGCTTTTGAAAAGTGGATTAAAGGAGGTGGAAGAGTCGTCGCTCTTGAAGGTGCGGTATCTCAGTTGTCAAGGCAGGACTGGAGCGATTTTAAGCCGAAGGAAGATTCAGAAAAGAAAAAAGACAGTACAGATAATAGCGGGTACAATTTGCTGAAAAAATACAGCCAGCGTGAACGGGATGAAATTACCGAAAGTATTCCGGGCGCTATCTATAAAGTCGATGTGGACAACAGCCACCCATTGATGTTTGGATACCCGGATTATTATTACACGTTGAAATTAGATCCCACCGTATATCAGTTTATTAAAGAAGGAGGATGGAATGTGGGTTATCTGAAAAAGAAAAATTATGTATCCGGATATGTTGGGTACAAGCTGACTCCAAAACTGAAAGATGGACTGTTGTTTGGAGTGCAGGATTTGGGAAGAGGTTCGGTCGTTTATTTTGCCGACGATATTATCTTCAGAAATTTTTGGCAAACCGGGAAGCTGATGCTGTCGAATGCTGTGTTTCTGGTGGGGGAATAGTTTTGGAAGTTGAGAGGAAGAGAGTTGAGGAGGCTGAGGAAATTGAGGAGGTTGAGAGGAAGAAAGTTGAGGAGGTTGAGGAAGTTGAGGGAGTTGAGAGGGATTCGGTATGGCCGATGAGGCGTGGCTTTGAGCGTGGTGTGGCCTGAACGATGTGGGAAGGAGTAGAGGGAGTTGAGTTGAGAAAATTGTTGAGGAGGTTGAGAGGAGGAAAGTTGAGAAGGTTGAGGGAGTTGATAGGTCTGGTTGGTTGTGTGTATAGTTCCATTACTTTTCGGTTTCTCACCGAACCCTAACTTTGCAAACATGCATTACGCTTCTTTGGAAAATATTACCAAATCATTTGGTGTCCGTACCCTCTTTCAGGATATTTCAATGCATATTGAAGAAGGGGATAAGATTGCACTGGTTGCCAGAAATGGCAGTGGAAAATCGACGCTGCTAAAAATAATCTCCGGAATAGAACCACCTGATAGCGGTACCGTTTGGATTCATAAGGATATCAAGGTGGTGATGCTTTCGCAGGATACTTCATTTCAGGACAATTTGACTGTCTGGGATCATGTATTGAATATGGATCATCCCACAGTAAAGTTGATCAAAGAATACGAGCAACTTCTTGAGTCCCATGTGAAGGATGAAAACCGGTTGACCGCTCTTGTTAGCAGCATTACAGAGTTAAATGCCTGGAATTTTGAAAGTGATCTAAAGCAGATTCTGGGAAAACTGCAGATCTACGATCTGAACGCAGAAGCGAAAACACTGAGTGGTGGCCAGAAGAAAAGAGTGGCACTAGCCCAGGCACTACTGGAAGCACAATTGCACGAGGGGAAGTGCCTGCTGATTCTGGACGAACCTACCAATCACCTGGATGTGGAGATGATAGAATGGCTCGAAGAATTTTTGGATACAGCGAAGACTACACTTCTTCTGGTAACGCATGATCGTTATTTTCTTGATGCGGTATGCAATGAAATAGTTGAATTGGATGAGGAAAAACTTTTTTTGTACAAAGGTGATTACGATTATTTCCTGGAGCAAAAGGCTTTGCGGCGTGAGGTCGAACTGAGCGAATTGCAGAAAGATAAAAATATTTTTCGCAAAGAACTCGAGTGGATGCGCAAGCAGCCCAAAGCACGCACCACAAAATCGAGAAGCCGGCAGGATGCTTTTGCAGTTTTGGAGAATAAAGTAAGCGCCAGAAAGGAAACATTGGACGTGTCGCTTCAGATGAAGATGACAAGGCTTGGAGGGAAGGTTCTGGAGATGAAAAAAGTGTACAAGTCGTATGGTGACAAAGTAATTCTGAAAGGTTTTGACCACACGTTTAAGAAGGGTGAACGGATTGGTGTGGTTGGAAAAAACGGAAGTGGTAAAAGTACTTTTCTGAAAATCGCACTCGGTACCCTGCCACCGGATAGTGGAAAGATCAATCATGGAGAAACAGTGGTATTCGGGCATTTCTCACAGGAAGGCCTTCAATACAAGGAAGATAAAAGAGCCATTGAATATGTAAAAGACATTGCCGAATTTTTTCCATTGGCAGATGGAAGCAAAATCAGTGCCTCTCAGTTTATGGAGAAATTCGGATTTACCTCCCAGCAGCAATACACACCATTGAGCAAACTCAGTGGTGGTGAGAAAAGAAGACTTCACTTGCTGAGTATCCTTTTCAGGAATCCCAATTTCCTGGTACTCGATGAGCCTACCAACGATCTGGACCTGCAGACTCTACGAACGCTCGAGGAGTTTTTGGAAGAATTTGCCGGTTGCCTATTGATAGTAAGTCACGACAGGTATTTTATGGACAGGCTGGTAGATCACTTATTTGCATTCGAGGGCGCCGGAGTGGTGAAAGACTTCCCGGGCAATTATACACAATATCGTCAGTGGAAGGAAGACAGAAGCAAGCCGGAGGCTAAAGCGAAAAAAGAAGCTGTTTTTTCATCACCGGAAGAATCACAGAAAAAAGTAAAAAAACTTTCATTTAATGAAAGACGTGAATTTGACTCTTTAGAATCAGAACTGCCAAAACTTGAGAGAGAAAAGAAAGAATTGGAGAATAAACTGAGCCTTGGCACCCTTCCTTTTGAGGAATTACAAAAAATTTCTGACCGGATCAGCACACTGATCGGTGAAATTGAGGAAAAAGAAATGCGTTGGCTGGAGCTTAGTGAAATTGAAAATCCAACCTGACGCAATGAGAATTCTGATCAATACAATTTCATTGGGTAAAGCCGGATACCTTGAGATTTTATTGCGAAGCCTGGAAAATATTTGCCTTCGTAACGGGTATGAGTTGATTTGCCTTAAAGATCAAAATTGCCTTAGTTTCACCTCGTCTGCCAATACAATAGAACTTCATCCACCTGCAAAAAAATTGCTTTATTCATTGTGGAAGAAGACAGCATTGACTGCGGCGATTAAAAAGGTAAGTCCGGAAATTCTGATCACATGGGAACCTGTGGTGTTAAAGGACCGGATTCGTCAGATCATTGTTCCGTCTGAAATCGTAGATAAACTGCACCGGGGAAAGAATACCCCCTCAAAAGCAACAAGATTCCGGCAAGGCATAGACGGAGTGGATTTTATTGTTTTTTCTGAAAAGGAAAGGAGACTCCTGGCGGATTGGTTGGGCATTACAGCAGAACGCATTTTTCTGATTTATAACATTCAGAATATTGAAGCAAGGAAAATCAGTGAATCGGAAAAGGATTGTTTGAAGGAAGAGGTTGGAAAAGGCAATGAGTTTTTTTTGGCGACAGGTTTTCAAGGACAATCTTCACTCACTGCGTTATTAAAAGCCTTTTCTGTTTTCAAGAAATGGCAAAGAAGTAAGATGAATCTTCTTATCGATGCCAATGACGAAGCGGGGATCGGCAATCTGAGGGAATTACTTAAGAATTATAAATTCAAAGATTCAATTGTTCCGGTTGAAATAAACACTGCAGGTAATAAAAATATTTTGTTAGCAGCATACGCAGTCATTCTTGGCGATTCACCCAACCCCGATTTGACAACCATAATGGAGGCTGTGTTTGGCAATGTAGCTGTTCTTGTTCCTGCGGGAAGTACGTTTGCCGAAGTGCTAGGAGAAGGGGCATTCTATTATCAGGCGAATGATAAAGATAGTCTGGCACAAGTGATGTTGAGATCATTCCGTGAGGAAAATGAGAAGGGTAAAAAAGTGAAGGAAGCCCTCGGCATGGCAAATGCTTACCCGACCGGATACTTTGAGCAAACACTGGAGTCTGTCTTGTTAAAGAACATGTCGTCCCCAGCCTGAAACAGAAGAGCCGGAAGCCTAGCTATTACAGCGTTTCAAAGTCGCAAAGGGCTGCATAACGGGTACTTTATAGATTCATTAAGTGTAAAATCGTTATTTTGGACGAATTCTTGATATGAACCAATAATATTTTTTTTAACTCAAAATTTATGTCTGTGAAATTGAATTTAACCTTCGTCGGATTTGTATCCGTTTTGTTGTTGGCGACAGGGTGTGTCAGCACAAAAAAGTTTAATGCCTTACAAGCCAATTACAATAGCCTGATGGCCAGAAACAGCGAACTGACCCGTGACGGTGAGCAATGTAAGAGCAATCTGGACAGGGCAACTGTTACCATATCCAGCCTGCAGGAGCAAATCAATGCGGAGCGTGCTCATGTAAAATCATTACAATCTGCATTGGATAAATGCCTCACTTCTGCCAATCAGGGGAATGTGAATATTTCCAAATTGGTGGATGAGATCAATGCCTCCAACAAATACATTCAGGAGTTGATTGCTTCCAAGAGCAAAAGCGACTCACTGAATATGGTACTCACCAACAATCTGACAAGATCGCTGAGCAGAGATGAGATGCAGGATGTGGATGTGAAAGTATTAAAAGGCGTTGTGTACATTTCTCTGTCTGATAATATGCTTTACAAGTCGGGCAGTTATGAAATATCTGACAAGGCAGGCAGCACATTGTCTAAGATTGCAAAGATCATTACCGACTATAAAGATTATGATGTATTAATTGAGGGCAATACCGACGATGTACCGATCTCGAGACCGAACATCCGGAACAACTGGGATCTCAGTACGTTACGTGCATCTTCTGTAGTACAGGCATTGCAGAATACCTATGGGGTAGATCCTAAACGGTTGACAGCAGGTGGTCGTGGCGAATACAATCCGATTGCGAGTAACCTGACTCCGGATGGTAGAGTGAAGAACAGGCGCACAGAGATTATCATCACACCCAAATTGAATCAGTTTATGGATTTGATAGAAAAAGGACCAGAATCCGGTTCACAACCGCAGCAATAGAGCCGGGTTCAATTACAAAAATTAAAACGATGCCTCATTGGATTTTTTTAATCTGATGAGGCATTTTTCTTTAAGAGCATTTTACTCTTTTCTTTTTAAATGCTTTCGGGGTTTTCCTGAATATTCGATTTTACTTCTCTCTATTCTTGCCGCAAACCGGAAGATTTGAAACAAACTTTGTAATTTTTTTTTAAATCAGTTGAAATAAAAAGTTGAGCACTTATATTTGCGCCGGAGAGATGGCTGAGCGGTTTAAAGCGGCGGTCTTGAAAACCGTTGACTGTCACAGGTCCGGGGGTTCGAATCCCTCTCTCTCCGCAAATCCATTACATGGCCCCTGAAAGGGCCATTTTTGCTTAGGGTGAGTAGCAAACTTGTTTGACAACTCCTCCTAAGCAAAAATGGGAGACACGCAGTGTCGGCCATGCGATGGATTTGACTTCCCCCGCATGGGATCACCGGAGGTAATCCCGGAGTAGCAAACTTGTTTGACAACTCCCCTAAGCAAAAATGGGAGACACGCAGTGTCGGCCATGTAATGGATTTGGCATCCCCCGCATGGGATCACCGGAGGTAATCCCGGGGTAGCAAACTTGTTTGACAACTCCCCTAAGCAAAAATGGGAGACATGCAGTGTCGGCCATGCGATGGATTTGGCTTCCCCTCTAACGGGATCACCGGAGGTAATCCCGGGGTAGCAAACTTGTTTGACAACTCCCCTAAGCAAAAATGGGAGACATGCAGTGTCGGCCATGCGATGGATTTGGCTTCCCCTCTAACGGGATCACCGGAGGTAATCCTCCGGAGTGGCAAACTTGTTTGACAACTCAGCCAAAGCAAAAATGGAAGACACGCAGTGTCGGCCATGCAATGGATTTGACTTCCCCTCTAACGGGATCACCGGAGGGTAATCCCCGGGTGGCAAACTTGTTTGACAAAACAACCGTTAAGTTAGCCGGAGTTACTGAAGCGATGTATGAAGGATAAGAATATTTTTCAGAACCTCAATGGAATATCCGGATACGATGAATGAGGTGAATCTTTGATTCATCAGTCTATTTCACTTTTTCCCACACAGAAAAGAAACCTCCTGTGAATGCATACGGCAGTACATCGGCCACTTTGCAGTCCAGCCGTTGAAGAGCTTTGATTCGCTTTGTAAAAAATGAAAATGGAAATACATCTTCTATAAAATTTGCCTTCCCGAACTTTACAATCGTAAAGTTATTTTCAGTAGCCAGATTTTTCAGGGCATTCCTGGTGAAGAACTGCACATGGTCAAGGTTGTCTGCAGCGGATTGAACGGTAGTGCCTGTGTAGCCCATCCCTTTTTTAAGTTTCGAAATCATTTTCCACAGGAATCCATTGCTGTTACGCATTTTCAATACAGGTTTTGTGACAAAACTTTCTCTGGGTCCTTTTCCATTAGGAACGGTTACGATCAGAATTCCGTCAGGCTTGAGTGAAGGATGCAATACCTGCAAAAGCGCCGAGGGATTTTGCAAATGCTCTAATACTTCACTGCAAATGATCACATCAAACTGCTCACCGGAGGCTTTTAATTCTTCAGCACTTTGCACTCTGAATTGTACATTTCCATAAATATTGTTTTTCCTGGCGGTTTCAATAGTCTTTTCGCTCACATCAATTCCGGTTACATTAAAGCCGAGTTTTCCCAGATGAATACTGATGATTCCGTTACCACATCCTACATCCAATACTTTGCCATGGGCACCGGCTTTAGAGGCTACAGCCCGGGCAATAAATGATAAACGCTTCTGATCTGCTATCCGTTCGTAGGTAATGATTTCTGCCATGATAATTTCTGTATAACAAAAGTTGTGTTACTTAACGAAAATAGTAGAAATATCTTGTTTGAGGTGGGAGAATCATCTTTATTTGGTTTTGGGATTTTGCTGAAATCAAGCCTATTAAAACGTATAACTGCCTGACCGGACATTGAAGTATCTGGGGATTCCTGGGCTGCTACAATAAATTCAACAGTGGTTGTATTGCATCCGGAATGCAGTAAATTAAACTTTACATTTCTTCAGAATCTTTTCCAATGTATTGCAATTGCGGGTGGTGGTAAATTCCTTTGTGGATACTTTGGCGATGTATTTTCCAAAGCTACTTTCCAGCGTAAATCCTTTTTTTACATTCCAGTAGATCACCCCATTTCCGATTCTTACTTCTTCTGTTTTGTTATCCAGCCATGGATGATTTTCTGCAATATCTTTTTCAAATTCATTCTTTGTAAAAACGATATAACGATGAAAGTCTTTCTGAACTTTATGAAACGGATTTTTTTCTAAAATACTTTTTAACAGAGATGGAGAGAGTGTGATCAGTTGTGCATTGAAATGGTAGATAGCGAAAAGAAGCGTTTTAAGGCTTTGAGAAAGTCCGGTTTGATTTTTTGTATCACTTTCTAAAATAATATTTCCTGTTTGCAATACAGTGATAACGTTTTTATAACCTGCCTTCTCCAGGCAAACCTTCAGTTCGTCCATCTTCAGTGTGCGGCCACCTACATTGACACCGCGAAGCAGGATAATGTGTTGCATGGAGTTTATCTGTTTTACAAAAGTCAGAATATTTATCTGTTGCTGATTGAATACTTTTCAGCCATTTTCAAAATCCTGGTATCATCTGCCAATCAGGTAACAGAATAACCCTTAGAGTTATATTTGTAAAAAACCGGTATTGTCAGGATCTATTCTTCATACATCCATTGAATATCTGAAAGGCGTAGGGCCTGTAAAAGCGGATATCCTGAAGAAAGAGGCGGGTGTTTTTATATTTGAAGACCTGCTGACGTATTATCCATTCCGCCATATAGATCGTACAAAAATTTCCGGGATCAAAGACCTGAATCATTCTACGGAATATGCTTTGATCAATGCAAGTGTAATTAAACTCGAGGTGGTAGGTGCGAAGCGTGCCAGAAGATTGATCGTTACGGTTACAGATGGTAACGGTGTCATGGATATGGTGTGGTTTCAGGGTATTTATTATGTAGAAAAAGCGCTTCGCCCGGGAGAGAATTATCAATTTTTCGGAAAGGTATCATTCTTTATGGAAAAGCCCCAAATGACTCACCCTGAGTTTCAAAAAGCAGGAGAAGGTGCTCCTAAATCTTATCTGGAACCTGTATATCCAAGTACTGAAAAGCTGAAAGCGCGCCATCTCGGAGGTCGTCAAATGGCGGTATTGACAGAGGCTTTATTTCAACATATCGGCAAGAATGATATTCCTGAAAATCTGCCTCCGGATATTCTGAAGAAATACAAATTGATTGATCGCTATTCTGCACTCCGGCAGGTGCACTTTCCGCAGAATATTGCGGAATATGAGCAAGCGGTCAGGCGTCTCAAATTTGAGGAATTGTTTATCGCCCAGTTAAGGATGACGCTCATTAAAGTGAAAAGGCATCACACTTCGCATGGCCATGTGTTCAGCAAAGTGGGCGACCTGTTCAACTCATTCTTTAATGAACATCTCCCGTTTTCACTGACCAATGCGCAGAAAAAAGTACTCAAAGAAATTCGTAAAGATGTGGCCGGTGGAAGGCAAATGAACCGGTTGCTTCAAGGTGATGTAGGTAGTGGTAAGACGATAGTGGCACTGCTGGCGATGCTGATTGCTGCAGACAATGGATATCAGAGTTGCTTTATGGCCCCTACTGAAATTCTTGCCCGGCAACATTTTGAAAGCCTTCAGAAACTGTTGGATGGAATGCCTGTTAGGGTGGGCCTTCTTACCGGAAGTACGACAGCCAGAAAGCGGAAGACTTTGTTGGAGGCATGCAAGGATGGAACATTGCACATCCTTACCGGCACTCATGCATTGATCGAGGATGAAGTCGTATTCAAAAATCTTGGATTGGCGATCATTGATGAACAACACAGGTTTGGTGTAGCACAGCGTGCGAGGCTTTGGAATAAGAATGAATTGGCTCCGCATATATTGATCATGACGGCAACCCCAATTCCGCGAACACTGGCATTGACTGCTTATGGAGACCTTGATTACAGCATCATGGATGAATTGCCACCGGGGCGCACACCGGTGCTCACCGTGCATCGTACGGCACAGCACAGAGCCGAGGTGATGAGTTTTGTGAGAAGTGAAATTGAGAAGGGAAGACAGGCCTATTTTATTTACCCGCTGATAGAAGAATCGGCCAAGCTGGATTATGAAGATCTGATGAAAGGATACGAAGAGGTAAAATCTTTTTTCCCCTCTCCAAAGTTTTTGATCAGCATGGTGCATGGTAAACAGAAGGCTGATTTGAAACAAACGAATATGAACAGATTTGTAAGTGGTAACACGCAGATTATGGTAAGTACCACCGTGATCGAAGTAGGTGTCAATGTGCCAAACGCTACGGTGATGGTAATCGAGAGCGCTGAGCGGTTTGGTTTGCCGCAATTACATCAGCTTCGCGGAAGGGTAGGGCGTGGGAGCGAAAAGAGTTACTGCATTTTGCTATCGGGTGCAAAAGTTTCTCAGGAAGCGCGGGAAAGGCTGCACATTATGTGTCAGACCAATGACGGATTTAAAATAGCAGAAAAAGATATGGAACTGAGGGGCCCGGGTGATGTTGAAGGTACTCGACAAAGCGGTTTGCTCAATTTCAAACTTGCAAATATTCTGGAAGATAAAAACATACTCCAGGCTGCGATGGATGCCGTAGAAAAATTGTTGGAAGAAGATCCGCAATTGGAATCAGAGGAGAATAGAGGGTTAAGGCAGTACCTTTCTATGAAAAAAGGAAAGACAGTATGGAGTAAAATATCCTAATCAGAAGATTTTGGAAAATTTATGGTTGATTATCGTTAGAATCACTGAGATTTCGGGTGAATTGCGAAACGTCTGTCCTTGAAAATTCTTAAGCGTTTTACGCCGATAGGCGGAGGATTATTCAGATTATTTTCAATTTGTTAATCCAAGATTAAAAATGAGCACTCTATGTCCGATTCCCAATCACCCTGTTTTTCTTTTGTAAATTACAGTGTCTCTAAAGTTTGAGGTAAGCAGAGAAAGTCTGTAACTTTATTACCTATTTTATGAACCGAACACAAAAGAAAAAAAGTTTGCTGCCTTTTCATTCTCCAAAAATATTTTGGTTGGTTGTATTTTCAATATTGTCGGCGGTCTCCTTTGGCCAGGTGCAGTTTATTGAAAATCGCGGACAATGGAATTCCAAAGTAAAGTTTATGAGTGCTGCAGGAGATGGTAATTTCTTTCTTGAAGAAAAAGGCTATACCGTATCGCAACATAATCCATCCGATATTATCAACCTGAAAGAGGCATTTCATACCAGCCGGGAAAATCCCCACAGAGAATTTCAGAAGCAAGTGGTGCATGGCCATGCGTATAAAGTGGAGTTTGTCGATGCAGCCAGGCCTGAAATTGTAGCCGAAAAACCATTGAGCACCATCAACAATTATTTCATTGGTGATGATCCTTCCAAATGGGCGGCAGATTGCAGAATCTATCAGATAGTGACTTACAAAAATATTTATCCGGGAATTGATATACGCTACTTTGTGGATGGAGGCACCAATCTCAAATATGATTTTATCGTGCATCCTGGCGCTGATCCCGGAAAAATAATGATGAAATATTCCGGTGCGGATAAATTGGATGTGCAGAATAAAGACCTGGTGATTTCCACACCATTGGGCAAGAGCCGGTCATTAAAACCTTATTCCTATCAATTGGTTGGGAATGAAAAAGTAATTGTGGATAATAAGTATGATGTACGCGGAAATATAGTCCGGTTTAAAATCAAAAATTACGATCCCGGTAAGATGCTCATCATAGATCCGACAGAAATATTTTTTAGCTATTCAGGCAGTACCGCAGACAATTGGGGTTTTACAGCAACCTATGGCCGCGACGGAAGTTTTTATGGCGGAGGCATTGTGTTTGGACAGGGATTTCCGGTATCACCCGGAGGTTATGATCAATCTTTTAATGGAGGTGAATACGATATCGCTATTATTAAATTAAGTCCGGATGGGAAGAACAGAATTTACGCGACCTATATCGGAGGCTCCGGACAAGATCAGCCTCACAGTCTTATTGAAGATCCGGGAGGAAACCTTGTGCTGGCCGGCAGGACGAATTCTCAGGATTATCCGGTGCTTCCGGCAAGAGGACCTTCCAGTGGCACAGGCGGCGGTTACGATATTGTGGTAACCAAATTGAATGCTACCGGATCCGCTATTATTGGTTCTATGCGTATCGGAGGCAGAGGTGACGATGGAGCCAATATCGGAGACAAAGACAAGGGAGGCGGGCCTGCGTCAATAAAAAGAAATTATGGGGATGATGCCCGGAGTGAAGTATTGCTGGATGGGAATAACAATATCTATGTCGGCAGTTGTACTTCAAGTTCTGACTTCCCAACGACCGGAACCGCTGTACAGAAAACACTTGCCGGCGCTCAGGATGCTGCATTGATAAAGTTGAGCCCCAATTGTCAGAATATTTTATTCAGTACTTATCTCGGTGGTACATTGGATGATGCGGCTTATGTATTGGCCATAGGCAGAAATAATAATGTCTATGTAGGTGGTGCCACAGCCAGCCCTGATCTGATTGGCATTTCTCACTCTGGTGTAATTAAACCCACCTATTCGGCAGGCGGATCAAGCAATGACCCGGCAGATGGATTTGTTCTCGAACTTACGAATGATGGCAGCAGTATTATCCGGGGAACTTATATTGGTACGGGCAAAGCAGATGAAGTGTATGGACTGGATACAGATAAATTTGGGTATCTGTATGTAATGGGCACTACAGAAGGAAGCATGCCGGTGATCAATGCTGCTTATTCCAACCCGGGGGCTAAACAATTTATCAGCAAACTTCAGCCGGATCTGAGTGCGTATGTGTACAGCACTGTTTTCGGAAGTGTGAATGCTCCTGTGCCGAATATTTCACCCACTGCCTTTATGGTGGATCGATGTGAGAATGTGTATGTGTCGGGTTGGGGTGGTAAACCCAATGCGGGATTTGTGGGAGGGAATACCATCGGAATGCCTGTGACAGCCGGAGCGATCAAGTCAAAAACAGATCCGTCAGGCAGTGATTTTTATTTCTTTGTTCTGGAAAAAAATGCAGCCTCTCAATTGTATGGTTCTTTTTTCGGACAGAATGATCCTGTAGGGCAGGGCCCCCCGGCCACCTTTGGAGATCATGTGGATGGCGGAACAAGCCGGTTTGATAGCCGGGGATATATTTATCAGGCGATTTGTGCCAACTGCGGCAAGACGGTACCGTTTCCGGGCACTCCGGGTTCGTGGTCGCCTACCAATCAGGCCGGAGGTGCAAATCCCGGAGGATTGTGCAATCTCGGGATGCTGAAAATTGAAATGGATTTTACAGGAGTACGGGCTGCCTTGCAGGTAGTAATTGATGGCGTTCCGAATGATACCATCGGGTGTGTTCCGCTCGCTGTAGAATTTCGGGATACTGCAAAAAAAGGAAAATTGTTTTACTGGGATTTTGGTGATGGATCGGGCGATACGACCACATCACCCAATACTTCCCACTTTTATAATACGATAGGGAATTATCTGGTGAGATTGATTGCTATCGATAGCGCTACCTGCAATATTTCTGACACAGCCTATCAGACCATTCATCTTGGAAATAATAAAGTGACTCCTGATTTTCAGGCTTTGAAAATCCCTCCTTGTACGAATCTGAGTTACAATTTTATAAATATTTCCACGGCTGTATCCGGTTCATTTAATCCGGGTGTATTTACCTGGGATTTTGGCGACAATTCACCTACAGAAACACACAGCTTTGGAGATGCCGTGCAGCACACTTATCCGGCTACAGGAACCTATAATGTGAAACTTACCATCACGGATAGTATGTATTGCAATTCACCTGCAGACACAGTGAAGAGCGTCAGAATTTCTCCGCAGGTAAAGGCAGCGTTTGATACACCTCCATTGGGTTGTGTGCCTTATCAGGCTGAGTTCAAAAACAATTCTCTCGGTGGCCTTGACTTCGTCTGGGATTTTGGTGATGGAACCACTGCTACCGATGTGAATCCTTCACACTTATATTCCATTCCGGGTGATTATACCATCAAACTCTTTGCCTACGATTCTACCTCATGCAATAAAGTAGATTCTACGAGTATGACTATCAAAGTGAGTAGCCGGCCTACGGCTTCGTACAGCTTCTTGCCACTGGCGCCGCAGGAAAATGTATTCACTCAATTTACCAATCTGTCTATAGGTGCTGTTTCTTATGTATGGGATTTTGGGGATGGAGATACCAGCAATCAGGTGAATCCAAGACATATTTTCCCGGCTACCGGAACATATAATGTGTGCCTCACAGCAATCAATCAGTTTGGGTGTACAGACGATACCTGTATGGAAGTGAAATCTCTGATACGTCCGCTGCTGGATGTGCCCAAAGCCTTTACTCCGGGTAAGTTTGGGCCAAACAGCCGTATCAGCGTGGTGGGGTTTGGAATTACAGAGATGCAATGGGATATTTATAACCGATGGGGTCAAAGAGTATTTACAGCAACAAATACAAAGATGTCTTGGGATGGCACATTTAACGGTAAGCCGCAGCCTATGGACGTATATACTTATACGTTGAAAGTGAAATTTTCTGATGGAACGAAGGCGAACAAGACAGGAGATATTACACTTATCCGATAAAGGATTTTTATGAAAAGACTTTTATTTATTGCCGGTGTAATTTTCAGTGCGACCTGGACACAGGCGCAGGATTTGCATTTCAGTCAGTTTTTCAATAATCCGTTATTGACGAACCCTGCCAATACCGGTTTTATTCCGGATGCCGATTACCGGTTGGGAGCATCGTATCGCAATCAATACAGCAACATTATGTCCGTCCCTTACAACACGTTTAGTGTTTATGGTGATGCACAGGTGTTCAGAAATAAAATTGAAACCGGATGGGTAGGATTGGGTGGAGTCATCCTGCGCGACGTAGCCGGTTCGGGTAGTCTTACTTCCACAAAAGTTTATGCTTCCGTTGCTTACCATCAGATGCTGGGATTGGGCAGCCTGCTTACCGCAGGATTTAATGTAGGCTGGGCCAATAAAAGAATTGACCAGAGTAAGCTTACATTTCCCGATCAGTTTGACGGAAAGTTTTTTGATGGCACACTGCCGACGCAGGTACAATTGCAAAATACCAATATCAACTATTTTGATATGCAGGCCGGAATTAATTATGCCTACTTCCCCACAGACAATATTTTTATCAATGCAGGATATAGCATTCATCATGTGAATAAACCAAAAGAATCATTCTTTGCAGATGATGGTACCGGTATAAACACAGTGGCTATGCGGCATATAGCATTTCTCAACGGAATTTTTAAGGTGGCTGACAATGTCATTGTGAATCCTAATGTTTATTATACCAATCAGGCTTCAGCCAGTGAGTTGGTGTTTGGTCTCAATGGAGCCTACAATCTGAGTGGCCATGGAGATAAGCAATTGATTGGTGGAATATATTACCGGTACGGTGATGCGGTAATCCCGATGGTAGGACTTGAGATCAACAATATCCGGTTTACGTTCAGCTACGATGTGACTACATCCTCACTCCGTAATTTTAACCACAGCTTCGGCGCCGCAGAATTTAATGTGCTGAAGAAAGGGTTTTACAATGAATATTTTGGTGACAGGAGGCAGATGTTGTGCCCGGTGTTTTAGGGAAGGAAAATTGAAATTTTGGATAATGCATTAGAATTAGTTTCCCAATTTATATTTAATACGCATCCTCCTGCACGTTCTCTCTATTGTTTCTTCAATCGGAGTGAATGAAAATTCTGGGAGGGCTTTCAGAATTTTTGAATTGTCGTAATACACTGTAGCCAATGAAGTTCTTGCAGATTCTTTGGTGAGCAAGGGCCGCTTGCCGCTAAACATTGCCTTCAGTTTTTCAATCCGCCAAACCATTTCTGCCAGCATGGGCGTTACTCTTCTGTGTGGTGGTTTCTTGCCAAAACATTTTGCGATGGTAGAAAATATTTTACGATAGGAACAGTTTTCTCCACTCAGAATAAATCGCTGCCCGCTGATATCGCTTCCCATCAATAAGATCATCGCGCGTGCCACATCCTGCACATCTACAAAACCACTGATGCCTTCCGAATACCAGGGAAATTCTTCATAGGCAGATTTGAAAATGGCGGATGAACCTGAACTCCAATCGTCGCCTCCGAGTATCAACGAGGGATTAACCATCGCTGCATTTAATCCTTCCCCAATGCCCCGCCACACTTCCATCTCAGCCAGAAACTTAGACTTACCGTAAACGCTGTTGTTTGTTTGTTCAGTCCAGTGCATTTCTTCATTGATCCATTCATCTTTTCGCAACCTGCCGATAGCCGCTACAGAACTGACGTGTACAAACTTCTGAACCGGTGTATCGATACATACATTGATCAGGTTGGCGGTGCCTTCGGCATTAAATTTCAGTAATCGAAATCTATCCCGTGGGTCGTAGGATACCAAAGCGGCGCAATGAAATACATGTGTGATCTGATCTACGGCTTCTTCAAGGGCAATGATATCCAACAGATCGCCCTGAAATACTTCTAATTGGGGATGCTTTATCTCTACCGGGGATTTGTGATACAAAGCCCTGACCCGAAATCCCTGAGCAAGCAACTGATTCACCAGTTCCTTACCCACCAGCCCTGTTGCTCCGGTCACCAATATCCTGTCAGTATCTTTATTCATCATTTAGCCGGTGTGTTATAATCATAAAAACCCTTGCCTGTCTTTTTCCCCAATTCCCCTTTCTCTGCTTTTTCTATTTGAATAGATGAAGGTTTCAGCCTGTCGGGTTTCCCGAGCAGTTCATAGACACTCCGGGATGTAGCCAGGTTGATATCCATCCCGATAAGATCCATCAATTTGAATGGCCCCATCCTGAATCCGGTAGCCTCCAGGATTCCATCAATTTCTTCGAAGGTAGCCACCCCTTTTTCCAAAAGCCTCAGTGACTCGAGGTAATACGGTCGTGCCACCCTGTTTACAATAAAACCCGGTGAGTCGTTGCAAACAATAAATTGCTTTCCGATTTTTTGACAGATTTCTTTGACCTCGTCAATGATTTCCGGCAGCGTATGCTCTCCACGAATGATTTCTACCAATGGCATGATGTAAGCGGGATTGAAAAAATGCATACCGGCAACTCTTCCCGGAAAGGGTATTTCTTCTTGTATTTCAGTAACAGAGATGGAAGACGTATTGGTAGCAAGAATGACCTCCTCATTATTGACTTCGGCTAACTTTTGTAAAAGCGCTGTTTTGGCTGATTTGTTTTCGTAGATGGCTTCTATGATGAGAAAAGCGGTGCAGGACTTTATATCTTGTATGTATTCAATTCTTCCGTTGATTGCTGATTGTTCCTGTGCTGTGATCTTTCCCTTGTCCAGCAGGTACTGCAGGTTTTTTTCAATTTGATCTTTTGCTTTTTCCAGAGTGGCGGATTGAATGTCAAACAGCTTTACCAGAAACCCGTTTTGTGCAAAGACCTGCGCAATACCGCTTCCCATAGTGCCCGCCCCGCATACACAAATTTGTATGTCCACTGCCGAAAGGTTTTAAATGGCGTGAGTAAATTGTTTCAGAAACCGGATATCATTTTCGCTGAATAACCTCAGGTCGTTGATCTGATACTTCAGCATGGTAATTCTCTCAATACCCATTCCAAACGCAAAACCGGTATATTTTTCAGGATCAATCCTACAATTTTTCAGCACATTCGGATGTACCATTCCGCAGCCCAGTATCTCTACCCAGCCTGTGTGTTTGCACACATTACAACCTGAACCACCACAGATCAGGCAACTGATATCCATCTCTGCACTGGGTTCTGTAAATGGAAAATAAGAAGGCCGGAAGCGGATCCTGATATCCTGGCCAAACATTTCTCTGACAAAGAAATACAGCGTTTGCTTGAGATCTGCAAAACTTACATTTTCCTCAATATATAAGCCTTCTACCTGATGAAAAAAACAGTGAGCTCGTGCGCTGATGGTTTCATTGCGATACACCCTGCCAGGGCATACAATCCGTATTGGTAATTTCCCTTTTTCCATCTCTCTTACCTGTACACTGCTGGTATGGGTACGCAGCATCCAGTCCGGATTTTGGTGTACATAAAAGGTGTCCTGCATATCCCGCGCCGGATGGTTTTCGGGGAGATTCAATGCAGTAAAGTTATGCCAGTCGTCCTCCACTTCAGGACCTTCTGCTACGGTAAACCCAATTCTCTGAAAGATGGAGATAATCCGGTTTCTGACGATGCTGATCGGGTGTCGGCTGCCTACGGGCAATTCGTTTCCCGGAAGGGAGAGGTCAGTTTTATTTGAAGAATCTTCAGTGGCTGTGGGCGCATCATTCTTCAGCAGATTGTATTTTTCTTCGGCAAATTGCTTGAGTGCATTTAGTGACAGCCCGGCCTCCTTTCTGTTTTCGGGAGCTACATTTTTCATTTCGGCCATGATCTTTTTTACATGCCCCGATGATCCTAAAAAAAGAATACGGAATGCTTCTGCCTTATTTTTTTCTGTGGTAGAAAATTGCTCAATGGCCTCTTTCACCAATGATATCTTATTTTTTAATTCGTCCATACAGCCGCGAAGGTAAGCTACAAAAGGATTTTTTGAATCCTGATTTTACAGTTGATCAGTAAGTCGGATTAAATGGACAAGGTGACCTGGTGATCAAATTCTTAAAATTTCTCTGTGCCATAGCTGGTGTGATATCCTTGTGAAATGGTAGAATTTATTTTGGTCAACTGAAGAATAGGCCATAAGACCGGAATTAAGGTTGGTGTTTTTGAATTGGGGGTTATTGTGTGGTCCCTTGGTTAAGGCTATCATAGATAAACACTTTCTGTGAATCGTGCTCATATTTAGTGATTACTCCGATAATGGTTGCTTTGTCAAAGCTCTTTTTTACATTGAGTTGAATAAACGTATTTACTTGATCTATTGTGATGTCCTGCCCTTTGATGAATTTGGGAAAATTTATGGTTTCAATTTTATAAAGCTTCATTCCAGATATTGTATCCAACTTTTTTGATAGTGAGAAATAATTGCCTCCTGGATTAGTTTTATAAAAGAGAGAAATAGTGCCTTTCATTGGGATATTATTTTTTATAAAATTGAAAGAATAGGTTGCTATAATTTGGGATCCATCATTTCCATTAGATATGAATTCTGCACGATTCGACATTAGATCATTCAAGCTCGCTTCTTGTAAATACGGCCATTGTATTTGAATGGCAGAGTCCACTTGAATCTTTTTGAATTGAAATGAATCTCCCAGGTAATACTGGAGACCTTTATTTTTGCCGTGCTCCCATATCAGGTAATATTCTCTTTTTTGAGGTTTTTCATTGTTTCCCTCATAATAATACGGTAGCTGATATATGACAAGGTTTTTATAGAAAAATAAATTTACCCTGTCAGTGTCGTATCTTGTTACTTTCCCTGTTGAAGTTATTTTGAGAAGAGTTTGAATAACCTCAATTCATTGAATTGAATCTAATTGAGCTTTATCAGTGCCAAAACTTTTTTAGTTTTTTGAATACCCCACCCACCTAGTAGTGAAATTGTAATTATCAGATTGAAAATCTTTGACATTGGAAATTGATTTTTTGGAACGGGTATTTTATTCGGAAGAAATTTTTGCTTTTTTGTTAATCAAATTGATTGTTTTGGAGTGAACGTTTACAATACAGCAGGTTGAAATAATCTTTTTAATTTATATTGACTTCATAAATTGTGATGTCACATTCAATGGAAATGCGAATGAATTTGAATTTGGTATTTTTCATGATAAAGAGATAGGTCTTATTCCAGGATTTTGCTGACTGCCATGAGGAATCTTGATTCTAAAACCATAAAGGTTTACAGATGATACTCAAGGTTACTCAAGTGTATCTTGAGGAAAGTTTATTCTTATTCTACTTAGTAGAAATCTAAATTTTTGCTCAATTACTCTTTTGTCAATTTTTTTATCTGGTAAAAAGTTTATGACTATTTCTCTGTTTGGAACAGTTATTTTATGAACAGAGTCATAACTTTCTTTGAAAGCAAACTTAATTTTAAATAGTTTCATTTGTGTGATACTGTCTAAATCCTTTGAAAGCGAAAAATTCAAATATTTCAGATCATTTCTAAAGTAACAAAATACAGAATCAAACATCCCTTTTAAATCCGGATTTTTTTTTAAAAAAACTTTTACAATTGAGCCGCCATGTTTTATTTCACCAAAGGGTAACAGCTCATTATTTTTATATGGGTTAAAATTTTGGGTATATGCATGGTTCATGAGAATTGAATCAACAGGATATTTCAAGGTGCTTTTTATCGTGTCATTGAAAATATAGTAACCTATTTGTCTGCCATTCCGAAACAGAAAGTAGTTGTATTTTTTTATTCCCTGCGTGCTGTCTCCAAGCCTCGTTAATTCAGTGTATGGGAGGCAATAAATGAAAAAATCGTTTATATAGTAGATAGGAATCGTATCCCTGAGATGTACAATTTCACCTTTATTATATATTACTCCATAATCGGCATAGAGGTTTACCCGTTGTGTATCAATGGATGGTTTGAGTTTTTGTGCACATCCGTGAATACATAAAATCGTAACAAACGGGATACAATATATTCCCATTAGGGCTTTGCGGGCCATAATCCACTATTTGATGTATAATGTATAGTATAAGGAGGCAATATTTCTCTTATTCCCGGACAATCACAAATTGGGGAAAATTTCACGTTGAAATCTAATGTCATTCCGGCATAGAGTATATTTTCTGCTCCAGGAAAAAATGAGGGTATCCCAACTCCTTGATCTGAGGATACTGTGCCGCCTAATGCGAAGCCGGTCATTGAAATAGCGCCATGTTGTAAAGACTCCCAAACCCATTTGTCTGTGCCTGCATCAACTAATTTTACTATGCCAGTTTCTTGCGAATATAAATCCCATGTTAAGTTTTTTAAGATTTTCCAACGCGGGTTTTTATACTTTTTTAATGGCCCAATTGTGCTTACTGTAAATTCTGCTTCCCCAGAAGTTACAGTGGCGCCAATAAGCTTATTCCATTCGGTTACCCAATCATAGAAGCATTGGTCATTATTGGGTTCTTCTGTATCATCTACATCTGGCCCTTCACCTGAGTCGCCGTTTCCTCCACCGCCCCCATTGGGCCAATCATTGGAATCCGGAGGAACGTCTCCTGTTGTTTCACAAACGAGTGCATAAGATGTTTCCTGATATGCATCCACGACTATATTGTCATAGCCCCCATGGCTATCTACAAATACCCAATATGTGGAGGTTATGTAATAACAATTTAACGCACGATTACTTTCTCCTGTTTGGTCAGTTCCTGTTACGTCTTCTCTGGCCAACCATTTTGCTTTTCTAAATTCACCCGATGTCTTAATCCAGAGAGTACTTTTCTCTCCGCTGAGAGAAGTGTAATTTTGAAATTCGCCACTTAAAAAATTACCCTTCTGATCTTTAAACAATTTATCTCCCTTAGATATTTCTTTGATTGCTGCTTCTATAAATCCATTTGCGGATTTTCGAAAAACTAAGCTTAATTTGGTAATCACATGGTTGTTGTTTTGAATAAATGCCGGGTACTTATCAATGATGAAAGGAACATTAAAATATTCTTTTCCTTTATATTCAAACATACTTCCTCTATTCCAATCTAATTTTCCATGAATTGTCATATTCGGTTCGCTTCTCAACTCAATAACTCCATTTTTCAGGTTTCCTCCATTTATGTTCAGCCAGGTCTTGTAGATTTCAGATTTTGATTCTACTCTAAAATTATTGATTTGATTTTTTTTGCAGGAAAACAGCAGTACAGCTAAGAATGCCAGTAGAATAAATCTTGCGTGGGGGGGGGGTGTTTTTTTTCATAGCTACATAGTTTTGTTGAAGCGAACATAGCCAAACTTTTCGATTAAAAAAATCTTTTTAATTTTTCAGGCTCACAATTTAATTATCGATCTCAAATTTCTTATCTACATCGTCTGAAATAGTACATTTGCCCCATCCTAAATATTAAATCACAAGCCCTGCCTTATGTACGATCTCGAACAATTTCTGGAACCTGTGAATCCCTCTGTCATCAACGGAGATGTGCCCTACTACGATAAGCAACTGGGAAGGACGATGGATATTTTTACGGATTCTTTTCCTGATGTGGAAAAGGCAGATGTAATTATTGCCGGTATCAATGAATTCAGAGGAGAGGGATTCCTTTCTGATGGGCATCCCGCTGATGCCGTTCGTACACAATTGTACAAGTTGCTGTATTGGCACAACGATATTTCCATTGCGGATATCGGCAACATCCGGACAGGCGCTACACTGAATGACAGTTATTCTTGTGTGACCACCGTCCTGAAGGATTTTCTCAATACCGGTAAGTCGGTTATTCTCATTGGGGGGTCGCACGATCTTACCCTTGCGCAATACAAAGTATATGCAGAATCCAATCAGTTTGCAGAATCAACTGTGATAGACTCTCATATTGATCTGAAAAGTGAATCGTCTCTGAAGTGTGAAAACTTTTTGATGGATATGCTCACCACAGAACCAAATTATATCCGGCATTACAATCACGTTGGCTTTCAAAGTTACTTCGTACATCCATACATGTTAGAAACAATGGATAAACTTAGATTTGACTGTATGCGGGTGGGTGTGGCCCGAGAGTCGATGGAAGAAATAGAGCCACTGATGAGGCAATCGGATTTTGTCAGCTTTGACCTGAGTGCTGTGCGGCACAGCGACGCACCGGGTGGGGGAGTGAGCCCCAATGGCTTCACAGGAGAGGAAGCATGCAGCCTTGCGAAGTATGCCGGGTTGGGTGAGAAGACAGCATCGTTTGGGATATATGGTTACAAGCCCGAAAAAGATATTCAGGGAATTACCGCTCTGCAGATTGCGCAGATGATCTGGTATTTTATCGATGGTAAGAGCAGAAGCAAGCAGGAGTCATCCTTTCAGGACCGGCACAACTTTAATGAATATCATACTTCCCTGGGAGATGAACAGACTACTTTCTATCAGAGTAAGAAAACCGGCAGATGGTGGATGCAGATTTCAAGTAAGAAAGTTATTGCCTGCAGCTATAACGACTATGTATATGCGAGCAACAATGAAATACCTGAACGCTGGCTGAGAGCGCAGGAAAGGGAATTTTGATGGATGGATATTCTGCCCTTCGTCTCCGCTCAGGACGACACCGTTTTGTCATGGTGAGCGGAGACTTTTTTTTGTCATGGTGAGCGGAGACGAACCATGAGTATAATTCATTTTTCAATTCCCAACCTTGAAGTCAACTCAGGATGATGTTTCCTTCGCCTCCACTCAGGGGCAAAGTGTTTTTATCATTTTGAGTATAGATAGATCAGGGCAATGGTATATTTCTCATTTCACACTTTATTCCTCTTCATCATTTCTATTTCCAGAATCATTTAAGTCACAATCATTGACAATTCAGAATTCACAATTCACAATTCATAATTCATAATTCATAATTCAAAACAACCCTTTAGCAAAAAAATAATTCACCTTTTTTTGTAGAGATTCGGAAGTTGCCAGTTGTACCGGATGGCCAGTATCCGGATGAGAAAAATGCTAAGTATAGAAACGATTTCATTGAAATCTTTATCTACTCCAAGCAGGTAAAGAATAAAATAGATGGTACCCCCAGCGATACAGGCAGATGCGTAAATCTCTTTGTGAAAGATAATCGGAATATTGTTGATGAGCATATCGCGGATGACACCGCCAAAACATCCCGTGATAGTGCCAAGAGCCACACACAGTATAGGATGAAGCTCAAAGGCAATTCCTTTCTGAATACCCAGAATCGTAAAAAAACCGAGGCCGAGCGAGTCAAAAATTAGCAGTGTCTTAGAGAAATTCCGGATATACCCTCTGAATAAAATAACGACGACTGTGGTAGTCAGGATTGTAACTGTATAATCAATATCGCGGATCCACACCACAGGCAGGTCTCCCACCAATAAATCGCGCACGGTACCTCCACCGATGGAAGTGACAAATGCGATGATGATAACTCCAAACAAATCGAGTTTCTTTTCCAGGGCTGCATACACACCGGATACAGCAAAGGCGATTGTACCCAAGACATCAATCAAAGTAAAATATTCAAAATGCATTTTGCTTGTGATTTAGCTTTCCCAAAAGTTGATTTATATCTACCTTTGCGTGCAAATTTATTGAATATGATCATCCATCAGTTTGAAGATAAAGGCCTGGCACATTATTCTTATGCAATTGTAAGTGAAGGCAAGGTGGCTTTGGTAGATCCTGAACGTAATCCAAAACCTTATTTTGATTTTGCAGCACAACATCAGGCGGTTATCACTACGGTCTTTGAAACACATCCGCATGCAGATTTTATCAGTTCACATGCAGAGATTCACCGCAAAGCCGGCGCCGATGTGTACGTGAGCAAATTGTTGTCTGCCGATTATCCGCATAAATCGTTTGACGAAGGAGATGTAATTCAAATGGGCAACATAGAGTTTAAAGCGATGAATACGCCGGGTCATTCACCGGATAGTATATGCATTGTTGCTTTTGAAAATGGCAAGGCCGAAGCAGTCTTTACGGGAGATACGTTATTTATCGGTGACTGCGGCAGACCCGACCTGAGAGAAAAAGCAGGCGCGTTGACCGCAGCGCGCGATCAATTGGCGCGGCAGATGTATCACTCACTGAGAGATAAACTGATGAAGCTACCGGATGTTGTAAAAGTGTATCCCACGCATGGTGCAGGAAGTCTTTGCGGCAGAGGCCTGAGTTCGCAGAATGTAAGTACCATTGGAGCAGAAAAAATTTCCAACTGGTCGCTCCAGCCCATGTCAGAAGATGATTTTGTAAAAGAATTGGTATCTACTCAGCCTTTTGTGCCAAAATATTTTACAAATTCTGTTGCCTTAAATAAAGCAGGCGCTCCGGATTATGAAGAAAGTATTTCGAAATTGGAAATTATGGAAGGGTTGCCTCAATCATTGGAAAACCTGATTATTATTGATACAAGGCCGGAATCCTTATACAAAAAAGGAAGTCTTCCCAATAGTGTCAACCTGATGAAGGGAGGAAAATTTGATACATGGCTGGGAAGTATTGTCGCACCCGGAGAGCCTTTTTATCTCATAGCCCCTTCACGGGAAACAGCAGAAGCTCTGATAGACCGTATTGCCAGAATAGGATATGAATCCCAGGTGAGAGGAGTGTATGTGGTGGAAACTATTGAGGGCAGGCAGTTTGAAGTGTTGAATACAGATTATTTCAGAAACGAAACACACAACTTCACCATCGTGGATGTACGTAATCATTCTGAAACGGCGGAAGGGCTAAAGTTTGACAATGCGATTGCGATTCCGTTGCCTGAATTGAGAGAACGCGTATCTGAAATTCCATCGGATAAACCTGTAGTGGTACATTGTGCTGCAGGATACCGCAGTGCAGCAGGATCCAGCATTATCCGGAATACACTCAATGGAAATACAAAGATCTATGATCTGGGAGAAGCCATCCATTCATTTTAATAGGCTGCAACTATGGTAAAGAAACCTGTAATCATTGATGTGCGCAATCCGGATCAATTTGCAAGCGGACATGCTGCCGGTAGCATCAACATACCGTTGCCTGAATTGGAATCGCGGATCAGTGAACTTAAAAAAATGAAAGCCCCCATCGTTTGTGTTTGCGGTGGCGGCACCAGAAACGGTAAGGCGCATGAATTGTTGAAACAGCATGGGCTTGACAGTGAAGCCGGCGGGAGTTGGAAGAAGTACTAAATGCTCCGGGGGTTACTATGATTTTCTTTCCGGAATGGAGGTATTGGAGTGCAGTATTGAAATGTAACCGTTTTTAGAAAAGAACATCCTTTCTTCTGAAAGACAGAGATATCAAAGCCTATGTTCTTTCCTATGGAGAATCATCAAAAATCTCTACCTCCCTTTCTCAAAAAACTCCATTGCACGCACTTCAGAAAATCTGAATGAAGAACGACGAAGCGGGAAAGCGCAATGACCACCGTGTTCCGGGGTTTCCAGATATACAAAGGAATGTTTCTCCGCAATCTGATATGGGAAGGCGGCGTTACCGAGGATAGGATCATTCTTCGCATTGAGAATCAATACAGGCGTTTGAATGTTTTTTAATGAGTAAGCAGGTGAAGCGCGCAGGAAATAATCTTCTACGTCCCTAAAGCCATGTACAGGAGCCAGAAATTGCTGTATGATATCCTGAAAGCCATGCATACTTCTTGCGGACACTTCAGACAGCAGTTCAGGGAATTGCTGAGCCTTAAATATTATTTTTCTTTTGATTTTTTTTACCAATTGATGTTCATAGATTTTCCCGAATCCTTTTGCCATTTTTTCAGCACTCGACTTCAATTGAATGGGAGTAGAAACAGCTACCCCTGCTTTTACACGATTGTCAGGAATTCTGTTTCCCAGATAGCTCAGTATTTGCGCTCCGCCTAAAGAGAATCCAATCAGGAAAACATTATTGAAACCTCTTTCCAATACGGTGTTTACCACAAATTCCAAATCTTCAATTGACGCATGATGATATAATTTCGGAAGCAGGTTCATCTCGCCGCCACAGCTTCGATTGTTCCATGCAAAGACTGAAAAATTTCTTTGCAGAAAGTAATTGGCACAGGAATTCATGTAGCTGCTTTGCGAGTGGCCTTCCAAACCGTGACAAAGTATCACAGCTTTTTCGGCTTTTCGGGTTGCGCTGTCTAACAGCAAAAAATCACCATCGGGCAGTTGGAGTTTTTCTCTTTGATATGCCGGCGAGATAGTTGTTTTTATAGCACCGGAATAGATGGTGGATATGTGCCCGTTGTAAAAGAAGTATGGCGGATTATATGTCGATGTTGTAATGCAAGGCATAAGACAAATAAACGATTTGATTTTGAAGTTGTGAAACAGATTGCCCTGATTAACCGGGAGTGATTGCTTAAAATTAAGTGCGCATTGCAGGAAATACTAAATGTCTGCCTAATTTTACAATCAAAAAATTATCATCCGGAAATTCTACCCTTTCACCAGTGACTGACTTTTCTGACTATACTGAATCTACGCTAAAGGCTGAAACTTCTACAGGAAATGAACGGGCTTTCCGGGAATTGTTTGATCGGTACCAGGACCGGCTGTATCAATATATTTTCCGGATGGTCAAGTCGGCCGAAGTAGCTGAAGAACTGGTAATGGATGTGTTTTTGAAGTTGTGGCAGGGCCGTGATATGTTGCCTGAAATACAGAACCTCAATGGATTTCTTTTCAAAGTAGCTTTTACAAAGACGATGGATTTCTTCCGTTCCGCGGCAAGAAATAAAAAATTTGTCGACTTATTATCAGACAGAATTGTATTGGCTTCTTCTACGGATATTCATGGGGATATGATCCTCAAGGAATATGAGGCGCAGTTACGGCAGGCTATTTCTTTATTGCCGCCGAGAAGAAAATTGATTTTTGAATTAAACAGAGAGGGCAATTTATCTCATGATGAAATAGCCCGGCAATTGGACATTTCAAAAAGTACTGTTGCCAACAGCATCGTGGAAGCGCGGCAATTTATTAAGGAATACCTTCTGAAGAATATTGACGTACTGTCTGTTGCGACAATAATCTATATTCTCAAAATGCAATAGAAAAAAAATTTCCTTCCCGGGTAGTAGTTGTCTCTTTTATTTTCGTCATTTATAATACAAAGCCGTAGGCTTGAAAAATATCTGACGATTTTATGGATACAAAAACCAACCATTTTGAACAACTGATCCGCAAATACCTTGACAATTCATGTACCCGTCAGGAGCTGGATGAGCTGGTACAATGGGCAAGTGATAACCCAAAGGAACTGAGAGCAAGGTTGGAGGTGTTTTGGAACGATATTCCGCAGCAAGGTACGCAGCGCGACGGTCTTTTTGATGAGATGATGAAGCAAGCCGGAGAGTGGGAAGCGGAAGATGAAAGTCAGGGGAAAGTAATACCGGTATCCAGGCAGATTCGTCATAGGGGAAGGTGGTTGCGCATTGCGGCGGCAGTTCTGGTAGTGCTTGCGGGTACTGCACTTTGGTATCAGTTAAGCCGTAAGAAATCTGCTGATTTGATGGAATCGGCTCAGAATATTCAAAAACCCGCCGACATTGCTCCCGGCGGCAACAAAGCCATCCTCACCCTCGCCGACGGTACAAAAATAATTTTAGACTCCGCCAACAACGGCGCCATCACCAAACAAGGCAACATCACCGTCATCAAACTCAACGACGGAGAGATCGCCTACAAATCTTCAATCTTGAATCTTCAATCTTCAATGGTTTCCTACAACACCATCTCCACTCCCCGCGGGGGCCAATATCAGCTTGTGCTTGCCGATGGAAGTAAAGTATGGCTGAATGCGGAATCGTCTCTTAGGTTTCCAACTGCTTTTGCAGGCAATGAAAGGAATGTAGAACTGACCGGAGAGGGATATTTTGAAGTGGCGCATAATGCGGCGAAACCTTTTCGTGTGGGCGTAAACGATATGACTGTGGAAGTGTTGGGAACGCATTTTAATATTAATGCTTATAGTGATGAAGATGCGGTAAAGACAACACTGCTTCAGGGGAGCGTGCGGGTGAGTGAAGGAAAGGAGAGTGTGAAGATAAAACCGGGGCAGCAGGCGAGGCTTGAAACCGGAAACAATAAACTTCAAACCATCAACAATGTGAATGTGGATGAGGTCGTAGCGTGGAAGAATGGACGATTTTATTTTTCAGACGCTGATATAACTACGGTCATGCATCAACTGGCCAGATGGTACAACTTTAAAGTAGAATTTAAAGGAGAAATAACAGATAGATTTCATATCGAGATGACAAGAAACACAAACCTTTCAAATGTATTTAAAATACTTGAAGGAACAGGTGGAGTTCATTTTAAAATAGAACAAAACAAAGTTTATGTAGTACCCTAAATCGTTTATGTCATTTACAGAAAGCCAACATCCCGACTGGCATCGGGATGTCGAAAGTTCAGTCAAAAATGATACAATCCTCTAACAGACTAATAATCATTTAAACTAAAACATATCAAATTTATGAATTTTAAATTAGGATTGATTGCCATGAAGATCTTAGCGCTCATAATGGTGGTCGGATGTTTGCAGGTAAGTGCAGCCGGCTTTGGTCAGAAGATATCCATATCCATGCAAGATGTGCCACTGGAGAGAGTCTTTTCCGAAATTAAGAAACAGGCAGGCGTGTCTTTTACCTATATGGAATCATCGCTGGCTGATGCAAAGAAGGTTACAATTCACATTAGCAATGCAACCATCAAGCAGGCATTGGATAGTTGTCTGAAAGGTCAGAATCTATCCTATATGATCATAGATAATACGGTGGTAATAAGAACATCATCTGTAAAAAGAGATGAACTTCTACAAGTGCTTAATATCGTTATTAAAGGGGTATTGGTGAATCAAAAGAAAGTCCCTGTGTCGGGTGCAACGGTGACGGTCAAAGGAACAAAAATTGCAACCTCCACAAATGAGAAGGGGGAATTTGAGCTGTCAAATGTACCTGAAAACGCCACACTTGTATTTACCGGGACGGACATCGAAACATTTGAAACAAAAGTAAGCGGAAGAACATTTTTATCCTTAACGGCTCAAACTAAGATCAGCCAGATTGAAGATATTAAAATAATTACCACAGGATTTCAGAACATTGAAAAACGCAATCTGATCGGAGATATCGATGTGGTGCCTGGGGATGAATTAAAGGAAATGCCTTCCAACGGATCTTTTGAAAAATCACTCTCCGGACGGGTTGCCGGGGTGTATGTACGTAGTAACTCAGGACGCCCGGGTGAATCGGGTACGGTTCAGATAAGAGGTATTAACACCCTTACCGGCAATAGAGAACCTCTGTGGATATTGGATGGTATGCCTTTACCGACAGGGGAAGTTTCTTCAAACGTAAATGAATTGTTGACCAGAGGATTGGGCAATATTCCACCAGAGGATATAGAAAGCATCACTATCTTAAAGGATGCAACGGCTTCTGCTATATATGGTTCCAGAGCTGCAAACGGAGTAATTGTAATTACCACAAAACAAGGACACTCAGGCAAGGATTATTTGAGTTACTCAGGAAGGTACAGTATATCTGAGGCGCCACAGAATAAATTCAATTTCATGAATACCCCGGAAAAAATCGATTTCGAACGATCCATTTTTTCTGATTTCAAAGATGGGTACGGCGGAAGGGTAGTTGGGATTCTTAATTCAGTAGAGAAAGGCAACATCACCGAGTCTGAAGGAGAGAATCAGATTGACCTGTTGTCAAAAACCAATACAGATTGGATGAAAGTGATTATGCAGAATGCGGCTACACAGTCTCATGTATTGAGTTTAAGCGGAGGTACTAACAAAACGCAATACTATGGTTCGCTCAATTACTCCAAATCCGATGGAGTTTTGAAAACAAACAAATATGAGAACGCGGGCCTGAACATGAAGCTGTCAAATTTTGTACGGAAGAATTTGCTTGTGAGGCTTAATCTTTATGGTACCGTAAAAAAGAATATTGAGGGGCAATCTGCGATTGATCCATTCACCTATGCCACTTTTGCCAATCCATACGAGAAGCCTTATAATGAAGATGGCAGCTATGCGCCAGACCTTACGTATGTTCTGACTTCGGCAGACGTAACAGATACCTATTCAGGATATGATCATTTCAATATCTTGAATGAACTTAAGAATAACACAAAGACCGATTATTATGGTAATATCAGAGGTCAGCTTGGGATAGAGTATAAATTCCTGAAATATTTCCGTTATACAGGCACCGGAGTATTTAACTATTCTACAGTTCATTCTATGGACGAATCTACTCCGGGTACTTATCGCTCGAAGATCAATAATTGGATGAGATTTGTTTTTCCCGGGATCTATACCTCCGGCATTCCTGATAGCTATAACAATGGTTATTTAAGGGAGAGCAATGCAAGGGCTACAGACTTTACAGTGCGCAATACTTTAGAATATAACAGAAGCATCAATAAGAGTTTTGTGCAAGCCTTAGTGGCGGAAGAGTTTGGGGGCACTACAAATTATCAATTTTACAATCTCGATCCGGTTTATTTCCCTGAATCCAGAGTGGCCGGTTATCCCGACATGTACAGTTATTTCCCATCTACACGGCTTAATCTGAAGGCTTTGGGAGGTACAGGATATACCCAGCAGAAGTCTGCATCTTTTATCTCTTCGGCAAGTTATTCTTATGACAACCGCTACGTCCTTAATGCAAGTTTCCGTAGTGATGGGGTGAGCATTTTGGGAAATGCAAACCAGTTTACTCCATTGTGGTCTGCCGGAATACAATGGAATGTTCATAATGAAAGCTTCCTGAAGAATAGTGAAACAATCAGCCGGCTCGTTTTGCATTTGGGTTATGGATATACAGGAAGTATAAACAGCCATAGAATATTTCCATTCAGCTACTACAATGTGAATACATCCGGAAGCACCTATGATGGAATACTTTATGCAAATTCAATCACTTACGGCAATCCGGTATTGAAATGGGAAAAGAAACAAAATAAAGATGCGGGTATTGAACTTTCCTTGTTTCGGGGAAGGTTTAACGCAGAGTTTAATTATTATAACGAGACAGTGACTAATCTGTTAGATCAGGTACAGGTACCGGCCTCAAGCGGACGTAACAGCACTTTTGAGAATGCCTCATCCTTAAGAAATATCGGGTATGAATTGGCGCTGAGAGCCGAAGTGATCAGGAGTAAGAATTTCATGTGGGAAGTCAGAGGCAATATCTCCAGCTACAAAAATAAAGTGCTTACTACCTATAATAGCAGTATCCCCAGTCAGGGACAGACAGAGCTGAATTTTGATACCAAATTTGTAAAAGGATTTCCGGTTGATAGTTGGTTTGGATTGAAATATGCCGGAGTTGATCCCAATACAGGGCATGTGATGGCCTGGGCAAGAAAACAATTGCAAAATCTAAAGGATGGAAATATTTTCTATACTTATGAGGATACAAAAATTGATATTACAACCACCAGTTACAGCGATATCATTACCAATTATCGTCCTTATTATTTAGGTAGCAAACAACCTGATTTTTATGGAGGCTTTCAGAACAGGCTGACCTACAAAAACTGGGAGGCATTCATTGCATTTTCTTTCGCATCAGGGAATAAGATCCTTGGATTTAATGAGCGGTATTCAACGCCGGATGCCCGCAGTTCGGACGCCAGGATAAGCAGGTTGAACCGGTTAAAAGTTAATACGAACAGGTGGAGATCGCCCGGAGACATTACGGATATTCCCGTGTATTTCCTGTACTCCAATGCTTTCAATTCAGTGTTTACTGATTACGATCTGGAGAGTGGAAGTTATCTTAAATGTCAGAGTATCTCTCTCAGCTATCGCCTTCCAAAGATTTTGATTGGCAATTTCGGACTTAATAATACCCGAATCGGATTAGCAGCTACCAATTTGTTTACATTATCTACCTACAGCGGCATCGATCCGGAAACACAAACAGCATTTGGTTATCCGAACACCAGAATGTATTCTGTTTCATTAGAAATCGGGTTATAACATTTTAAATTAATCTTATTATGAAAAATAAATTCTTATTCTTAATTCTGCTTGTATCATTTTCCCTGGGAAGTTGCAAGAAGTATCTGGAAGTAGAACCAAAGAATGAACGGCCATTAACTTCTGTGAATGATATTAAAGTAGTATTGGCAGGATATCTGAAAATTTTGAAACCGGGTGAAACTACCACCTATCACAATACATTGGGAGATGTAATGTTTTTTACCCCGAGCTATTGGAGTTTATTTGAATTTTATTCCGATAACATAGATTTCGAAAGAGACTACAATTCTTATATGAATGCCTATAGCCCTTCATCCCAGCCTGAAGAAGCCAAGTTGATTTTGATAAATAACTTTTCAATACCAACAGAAATTTGGGTACAACATTATAAGTCTATTGGGTTTCTTAATGTTTTGCTGGATGCTCTGGATAAAACAACAGATGGAGATGCTCTTGTAAAACAACAATTGCGGAATGAGATGTTGGTGTGCCGTGCTTTGTATTATTATAAGCTATTACAATATTTTTCTCCCTATGGCGATAACCAATCAGGAATTCCGATTTACACAGATATTAAAGGTCCTTTCTCAGGATTGTCTATTCCACGCAGTCCTCAGAATAAAGTATTTGAATTTATTATAGATCAATTGGAAGAGGCGGCCAATTCCAATGCCGCACCTGACCCTGATTATAATATTTTTTACAACAAAAGATACATCAATAATTTGTTGGCACAGGTTTATTGGTACAAGGCAGAATCCGGAGCAAAGGAGGCTTCTGATTATTCTAATGCAAAGAAGTTTGCCGAAGCTGCACTTTCCGGTATTGTTCTGCCATCAAATTTTTCAGACTATGTAAACTCTCTAAATGGAGACTTTCCCAATTATCCGGTTTATCAAAGGTGGGGAGGGTATTCGAATTTTGAAGAGGATACGTATGGGCTCCCTTGGGGTACTACAGCCTTCACACCGCATGCATCGCCCGGTTTGTTAGCCATTTTTAGCCCTGATGATTATCGATATCAGGCCTTTATCAAAGACGATGAAACGATTGTACGTCCCATGAACACCTGGCCAAGAGATTATACAACCGCTTATAATTTATTTATGCCCAATGAAGCTTACTTAATAGATGTGGAGGCAACTTTAAAAGATCCGTCCGGAGGATCGGAGGCGGCAGCCAGAACTTTATTAAATAACTTCAGAAGAATGCGAGGCATTAATTCTGATTTTACAGGGTCTGATTTGAAGCAGGAGATTATTAATGAGCGAAGAAGGGAATTTTGTTTTCAGCAGGATATGAGGTGGATAGATATGAAGCGTTATGGGCTTGGAACCAGCAGAACTTCATTGGAATTATTTGGGAAATCCTATAACGTCACAGTTGATCCCAATGGGTATCAGTTTTCTCTACCCATCCCGGTAGATGAGGAATTAAAGCTCAATAAAGCGATGACTCCCAATCCGGGCTGGAATGAAATCCTTTTTTAATTCTTCTAAATTCTTAAATATGAATTCGATTAATAAAATAAAAATATTTGTTGTACTTACATCTTTAGTCGTTGCATTTTTGGGATGTAAAAAAGATACTTTCGATTATAAAATTGCTACAGGCGATGCGATTAAAATTGACTCTGTTGCATTTTCTACAGGCAGCCCGTCGCTTATTGCAGATGGGCAATCTGAGCTGGATTTTATAATTCAGATTTACTCCAGAGAAAAGGTGACTATAAACGGAGTTGCTGTGGATAGCATGGTTTTAATCCCGGAAGATAGAATTCCGGAAAGTGATAAGAAAGTCTTTGATGGAAATGACAAAGAGGTTGGCTTGCATTTTTCAACAACCTCTACCTCGCCGGGCTCTCTTTCATTTTATGCAAAAGTGGGAGGTGTAAAATCAGAAACGAAAATTGTAACTGTAAATGCTCCAGGGCCTGCCTACTCAAAAATTGTTATTCCGGTTATTTTTCATGTCTTTGAATTAAAAAAGACAGATAAATACCATTACCCATGGTACGCTGAATTTGATTATTCCAAACTGGTGGAATTAATAAATGGGCTGAATGGGATTTTCAACAGGGTGGGAACACATAACCCCAATGGTGCTTCAGCAAATGTCGAATTTGTGCTGGCACCAACAAGTCCCGACGGCGCCACACTGGACAAACCGGGGTTCAATGAATTTGATTATTCAAGCACTTTTGACTGGGGCTGGGCTTCGTTTAACGCAAGTACTTTGGTAAAGAATAATGCATCTGCCCTTTTGTGGAATCCGAAAAAATATCTGAATGTATGGATATTGCCTTCGGTAGTATTCTACGGAGGCCTTACAACTTCACAGCCTGCATATACCTTGTCAGATATTCCGCTTGATGGGTTGGCAATGCAGAAGGTGTCATCTGCAGATGATGTTCCATTGACCGAACCTGAAAGCGTAGGGTTGATGATTGGCCGTGATGAATTTTATTCAGCATTGAGAGGCCCTGCGCCGAATCTTGCATATCGCTTCGGAACGTTTTATGGCCTTTTCCATACCTACACTTATTGGTGGGATCCTTCTTCTACCGACTATTGCAGTGATACCCGGAAATTTGATATAAACCAATACAGAGACGTTTATAAAAAATCTCCGGATGGTATTTTGTTCAGAGCTGAAAACATTATGGATGCTACCTATCTGGATTATAATATTGATGGCGGGCAACAACTCGTCTCAAGAGTAAATACGTTAACATCTGACCAGGTAAAAAGAATAAGATATGTATTAACGAATTGCCCGGAACGTATGGCGTGGCAATAAATGAATGTTCTTTCAATACGAAATAGAATCCTGAAAAACCACTAATATTAATCAGATCAAATGGAGAGGCTGTTTTTGATGGACGGCCTTTCCAGAGTCTGAATATTACACCAACCCTTATACCCAAATGAAATCATTCATAGCAAGAAAAATCAATCTTTTAATATTTCTATTGTGCAGTTCATATATTGTCAGGGCGCAACATTCTCGTGTAATCCGGTGCAATACCACACAATCCTTGAGCTATCAGATGAAAATAGATTTTAAGGCAGAAGAAAATAAATTTTTAGGCTATCAAAGAGTGATTTATAGAAACACTTCACCGGATACACTGAAGAATATTTTTTATCACCTGTTCTATAATGCGTTTCAACCGGGATCAGCAATGCAGGAGAGAGGAATGCATATAAGAGATCAGGATAATTATGCATTCACTTTAAAAGCGCTGCGGCCGGATGAGATAGGCTATGAGAATATAGATTCCGTAAAAATAAATGACAGAATCCAACCATTCACTATCAACCGGACGATTCTCAAAATATCGCCTCTGAACTACATTGCCCCCGGCGATTCAATTGTTATTCAGCTATGGTTTAAAAGCCAGGTACCGAAAATGATCTTACGCACCGGTAGAGATAATCCTGAAAAGGTTGAATTCACCATGACGCAATGGTACCCTAAAATTGCCGCTTATGACAGAGCAGGTTGGCATACAGATCAATATATCCACAGAGAGTTTTATGGGCCGTTTGCAGACTTTGATGTAGAGATCAGAATTGATAAGAAATATAAACTGGCTGCTACCGGAGTCTTGCAGGATAACAATGAAAGTGTTGCGCACGATTATTTTCCAATGAAAGACTCTGATTCCAGAGTTTGGCATTTTAAGGCAGCTAATGTGCACGATTTTGCATGGGCTGCAGATCGCACTTATAAAGAAATTACTACTGATCCAAGAGTAGGCCTTCAATTCCATTTTTATTATAAACCTGAAACGGCCACCGTAGAAGACTGGGTACAAATGCCCGAAAAGGTGAAAGCTGTTTTTGACTGGATGGAAAAGAAGGTGGGGGAATATCCTTACCCTCAGTATTCACTCGTACAGGGTGGAAGTGGTGGAACGGAGTATCCGATGCTCTCAATGATTTTGGGACATAGGCCGCAATCTCATGGAATGATTAAGGCGTTTCCCATTTTCACCGTTGCAATTCATGAGATCATGCATAATTGGTGGTATGCAGTTGTAGCCAATGATGAAAACAGAAATCCATGGCTTGATGAAGGGTTTGCTTTGTTTTTTCAGTATGAATATCAGGATTATCTGAATGGCCCGGATAGCCTCAAAAAATCCATACAGGTTTCTTACGATCAAATGTTGCCTCCGGCGCGCTTGAATGCAATGGAGCCCATGTCCACTCCTTCAGACTATTATGATGCAAATTGGTCGTACACATCTTCCGCTTATCATAAAGGCGCTGTTTTTCTTAATCAGTTGAGGTATATCGTCGGAGACGATTTGTTTTGGAAAGGTATCAGAAAATATTATTCGGATTGGTCATTTGGCCATCCGGATGGAGATGACTTCATACACTCTATGGAGCAGGCATCCGGTATTCAGCTAAAATGGTACCTGGATTTATGGACCAAGACTGTAAAATTTATTGATTACGCCGTTGACACGATTCGTAAGAGAGAAAATTTTACAGAAATTAATTTGGTACAAAAGGGAACGATGCCCATGCCTTTGGATGTAGATATTCTCCTGAAAGATGGTAACCGGCTCAAATATAATATTCCATTAGTCGCAATGTGCGGAAGTAAAAGTGAGGAAGGTGTAGTGGTGGTAAAGGCCTGGTCCTGGACAGATCCGGTGTATAAATTGGATGTACCGGTAAAATATGGGCAAATAAAAAGTGTTGAAATAGACCCTATGCATGTATTGTTTGATCTGAACAGAAAAAATAATATAGTAACACTACCTTAAAATATTTCTTTCATCCGGGAAAGTATTTTAATACAAGTCAATGATGATGATAAAAAATAGTATCCTGTTAGTATTGTTATTCATGACCAAACAATTATCCGCTCAGCAACGAGTAATCTTTAAGCCTGAAGACACCAGGGTTAGCATCACTGTGAAAAACTCCCAGAATAAAAATTTGGTAATTCAAACGACTCCGATAAGCCTTGGGTTGAGGCCGGCAAAGCCAGATCAAAAAAAAGTCGCCCTGGACGACAGAGGCTCCGGTACCATTAACCTCTTACTTACAGGGCCGGCTTATATAAAAATTATGGATGTCTGGATTGACAGCAGCATGGATTACCTTCTCCTGCCTGGAAAGGTATTTTCATTAGAGTTGGATGCAAATGATAAGAAATTTGCCGTGTATGATAAGAAATGGGAAAGGGAAAATGATTTTTACAATTTTATGATGGAGGATGCCCAAAGAAGGTTGGATGAAATTCCACAGAATGACCCGGTCGTTTTTTGGGAAGAATGGAATAAGCAAAATGATTACAGCGATTCTCTTATTAAAATTGCCAGCGATCAGGGTATGGATAACCGTTATACTTCCTGGGTGTTACAGAGTGTGCGCTCCGCGTTTTATTCAACCATGATACGGCAGCTTATCAACTATGTGACAATTGCCGGTAAATGGCCTGAGAATATGGAAAAGTATTTACATTCCCTGACTCCTTTGTCTAAAAATAAATTTGACGATCCTTTATTTTTTAATTCTGAATCAGACAAAGAATGGGTAGGCCCTTATTTCCTGTATGTTGCAGCCTCGCACTTTTATGAAACAGACAGTATCCATGCTCCGGGATTAGAACAGATTTATGAATATGCTTTTAGCAAAGCTAAAGGGATTATAGATCCCGGGGTGAGAAGGACAATGATTCAGTACCTGGCAGAGTCTGTCATCACAAGTACGAATGATATTGAATTTCTAGACAGGCTGCAAAATTCTTTAAAGAACCAATCGAAAGCAGATTACTATTTTTCATTAATTGAAAGCAGAATAGCACTGTTGCAGATAGCGCCCAAGGGTAGCCCCGCATTACTTTTTAGGGCAGAAGACAAAGACAGAAATGCGTTTTCGTTTTCAGAATACCAGGGTAAATACATTTATTTGGATGTTTGGGCTACCTGGTGTATTCCATGCAGGAATCAGATACCATTTCTGAATAGAATGAAAGAAAAATATAGCGGCAAACCAATTGTATTTATCAGTGTCTCCGAAGACAGATCCGTAAACATCTGGAAGAATTTTTTGAATGACCTTACAGATACGGCAGATCAGTTTATTTCAGATCCGGAATTGAAGGGAAGTATCAGCCAAACCTACAGGATTAAATATATCCCAAGATTTATCCTGATAGATCCCAATGGCAAGATCGTGTCCGCAGATTGTTTCAGGCCATCAGATCCAGCACTTAATATGTTATTGAATAAACTACTTTATTAATTAAATTATGAAAAGAGTACCTCACAAAATGAAAATTCTATTTACTGTATTTTTTCTTGTTGCTATCTGTAATGATGGCTATTGTAAGAGCCAAGCTTCAGACACGAACAATTTTTCCCTTCTATTAAGATTTGATGAAAAAATCATTATCAAAGATGCCCGTTTGCTGGGGGCAGATGGGAGTGAGATAGCTGCCAACCTTCCGCAACAGTCTTTCTCAGGACAAATAGATTATTATGGCACTTTTACCCTTGTAGTAACGTATAGAAAAAATGGTGGAGTGAAGGATGAAAATTTTGCAATGCCGTTGTTTATGGAGCCGGGAAAAACGGAGGTTCATTTTAAAAAAATCCCTGAGTTGTTTACGGTTTCAGGAGCTTTAGAAAAGGGTTATCATGACTACTCAATATTAATTGAGAAAGACCGCGAGGCAATTAATAGAATCCGGAAAAATAACTCATTATTGGATGCTGCCCTGAAGAAGGGGGATAGTAAATTGACCGCCAATCTAAAAGAAAGTATTGAAAGAGAAAAGTCAAAAAGAATTAATATTTATTCAGATTACATTAAGAATAATCCCCGTTCTGTTGTTTCATTATACGCTGTTAATATGTATAGCAACCTTTGTATGGATAATCCATTAATGGTTGAAAAGTCCATCCACTTATTGAGTGATTCACTCCGGAAAGCAGCAGAAGTAACAGAGCTTCAGCAAAAAGTAGAAAGCTATAAGAAATTGATGGTAGGCAAATTGGCTCCGGAAATCGCTCAGGCAGATACTGCAGGCAAGAGCATTTCGCTTGAAGAGCTGAAAGGTAAATATGTATTGATAGATTTTTGGGCAAGCTGGTGTAAACCCTGCCGGGCGCAAAACCCATTTCTGGTAAATCTCTATAAAAAGTATCAGCATAAGGATTTTGAAATTCTGGGCGTTTCTCTGGATTCTTACAAAGCTGCCTGGGTGAAGGCCATTACAGACGACCATTTAAAATGGTTGCAGGTGAGTGATTTAAAAGGCTGGAAGAATGAGGCCGCCGTTCAGTACAATATTTTTTCAGTTCCTCAAAACTACCTGTTGGATATGAATGGAGTCATAATTGCAAAAAACCTTTCTGAAGAAGAATTGGCAACCAGGCTCAATAAAATCTTTCCATAAACCAAATCAATAAATTCAATCAAGAGAAAATGATAGCAAGAATTCTGAATACTCTTATCCTCTTATTTCTGGCTGCAATTCTTAATGCTCAGAAATTACCTGAAATGATCAAAGTGGAAGGAGG
>CAYXAL010000021.1:23538-53741 GCA_964463015.1 uncultured Ginsengibacter sp. | reverse complement strand
AAGATATTCTTTGGCCAAAAGAATGGGTAAATGAATTGCGTACCCGTAATAAAACCGCAATCATTATTTTTTAATTTCTTAAATTTATAAGTCATGAAAAAGTTAAGTAAAGATGAGATGATGAAAATCATTGGAGGGGATTCTGAAGTCAACCGCTGCGGGAGAAAGGGTGAGGCAGGATGTTGCAATGTTTACTGTGGCCAAGGTTCTAATGTACAATGCGAAGGCACCTGTGGCATCTGTGATGCTGCTGGAAACGGACAAAACCCCAATGTACCGGGTGGTGATAGGTTATGTGTACAATTCGTATAAGTTGAGTAGCCATTTCAGAGCAAATCAATTCCTCGGTTTGCTCTGATTGTTTTTTTGATGAAATCATCATTTTAATTTCCCTAACCGAAAGCAAATGAAATTCTTATTCCTGGCAATTTTTCAAGTAATCGTTACCACTTCAGTTTCACAATCTTTGAACCCCAACCGGTTTATCTTGAAAGGGCTGGTGCATGGCCGTGATACAGGGTCTATTGTATTGCGTTATCCTGGTCCATCAGGGAAGTGGATTATTGATACGGCTTACCTGAAACAAGGGCACTTTAAATTTGAGGGATATACTAGTGAGCCGGTCAAAGCCACATTGGTAGGCAATGATAAAATTATTGACTTCTATGCTGTTAATGTTGTATCCTTTTTTATAGAACCAGGCATGCAATATATAGATATGGTAGAAGATGATTATGTTCATGCAAAAGTGACCGGTTCTTCAGTGCAACAGGAAAATGAAATATATCAATTCCAACTTGATTCTATAAGCAAAAAATACAAACCTTTTGAGGATCAGCTTATCAAGGCTAAATATGAATATCACAATGCAAAGTCTCCTGCTGAAAGAGAGAAGGCGCAAAAAAAACTAAACGAAATATCAAAAAACCTTAACCCGCAATATCCTGAGGGAGTGAATTTAGGTATAAGATTCTTACTTGATCATCCCAACTCTTATGTAAGCCCACAATTTATTTACGCAGCAGCTAATGTACTGACTATTGACTCTGCTATTGCCTTGTTTAATACGCTTACGCCACGGATTCAAAACAGCGGTACTGGAAAATATATTGCTGATTTTCTTAGAAAAAAAGGACAAAATGCCATTGGAAAAGTAGCTTACAATTTTAAAGCAGAGGATGTAAACGGTAAAATGATTACGCTTTCACAATTTCGAGGCAACTATGTGCTGCTGGATTTTTGGGCAAGCTGGTGTATTCCATGTATTGAACAATTCCCGGACACTAAGAAACTGTATGAACAAAATCATTCTAAAGGATTTGAAGTGCTGACAATTTCCATTGATGAAGATACCTCGGCGTGGCGAAGAGCAGTAGAAAAATTTAGGATAGGAATGTGGATTAACGTTCACGCAAACAATGACATTGCAAATAATTATCCGAACGTGATTAACCCTATTCCTTCCGGAATTTTGATCGGGCCAGATGGAACAATTATCTGGAAATCTAATCAGCAAGAAGACCTTGAAGAAGTTCTATCCAAAAAATTAAAATAATTGGGGTGTTTTATGAACCTATAAGGTTTTTAAAACCTTATAGGTTTTGATAAAAGTATTTTTTACGCAAAAATCACCGAAAAATCCGGGACAGGTGGGTAAAAGAATAATGTGCCTGAAATTAATATCATCATCTGTATTGATTAATTTTTGCACTGTTGTCCGATAAAAAAATAAAATATAATTGAAACCCTAAATGGGTGTGGATTTTAGACCCTCTCTTCCTCAAACCTTCAGGAACAGCTGCAGGTACTCCGATTAGGCAGATTCCTCTCCCGCTTTGGGAGATCGGAATGATAACTATAAATGGGTTTTCGCTTGATTTTTTTTTCAATTGGTATTTCCGGAAATGCAGGGAGCCCTGCGCACTTCTAACCGGAATAATTGGATTCAAGTATCTTTGAAAAAAAATTGAGATGCCTGAACAACAAGCGCCGCAAAATCAACTGAACATTGAAATTTCAGAAGAAGTGTCCGAAGGGAATTATGCCAATCTTGCGATCATCACACACAGCCATGCCGAGTTTGTCATAGATTTTGTCAATGTCATGCCCGGAACACCGAAGAGTAAAGTGAAAAGCCGCATCATTCTTACTCCCACACATGCCAAACGGTTTATGAAGGCGATGATAGAAAATGTAAAGAAATTTGAGTCTGTGAATGGTGCGATTCAGGACATTGAGGCCGTGGAATTTCCGATGAATTTTGGCGGACCTACCGCTCAGGCCTGATCTACAATTTCCCGTTATCGGCAAAGCTGTAGTATCCTTCTTCACTTACAATGAGATGATCTACAATACGGATATCCAGCAGTTTTCCCGCTTTGTTTATCTTGTCTGTGAGTAATTCATCCTGGGCGCTGGGGTTCAGATTGCCGGAAGGGTGATTGTGGCAAAGAATTAATTTGACAGCCTTCAATTCTATCGCTTTATGAAAGATCAAACGGTGATCTACCACTGTAAAATTGATTCCACCGGTACTCACTACTTCATGATGAAGCACCGTATTTCTTGAATTTAGAAATAATACCACAAAGACTTCATGGTGGTGGTCTTTCAACAAATTTTGAAGATAGGATGCCACGTTTGCACTATCGGAAAGGAATTTTTGATTCCAGGAAGCGGTAGCCTCTCTCCGCCTGCCAAGTTCCATAGCTGCTATGATGGTAATGGCCTTCGCCTGCCCGATTCCCTTAACCTTCATCAGAGATTCAAGAGACTGTTTGCTGAGATTGTTCAGTTTGTTATCGTTTTTTTGTAAAATCTCTTTGGCAAGGTCAACGGCCGATTTTTTGCCACTTCCGGTTTGCAGAAGGATGGCCAGTAATTCTGAATCGCTCAAAGCCTCTTTGCCCTTGGTCACTAATTTTTCCCGGGGACGATCATCCATCGCCCAATTCTTAATAGAAGTGGAAGACTTGTTAGAACTTTCGGATTGCTTTTGATTCATTGCTTAAATATAAATGATAATTTCGCCATTCAATCGGCAGTCTTCAATTTTCTAGTATGAATTCCAATTTAAAAATCTTTTCCGGAACGGGCTCAGAATATTTGGCAAAGCAGATCAGTCTTAGGTTTGGTGAGCCTTTAGGCAAAGTGAAAATTCAAAAATTCAGCGACGGCGAGATCGGGGTGGAATATCAGGAGAGTATCCGGGGGCAGTATGCATTCATTGTACAAAGCACCTTCGCTCCTACCGATAATTTGATGGAATTGTTGTTGATGATTGATGCGGCCAAACGTGCCTCCGCAGAAAAGGTAATCGCCGTAATCCCATACTACGGCTATGCGCGGCAAGACAGAAAAGACCGGCCCCGTGTGGCTATAGGCTCAAAGTTGGTTGCCAATATGATAGTGGCTGCCGGTGCCGACAGGGTAATCACAATGGATCTGCATGCCCCGCAGATACAGGGGTATTTTGATATTCCTGTTGATCACTTAGATTCATCGGCGATCTATATTCCCTATATTGAAGACCTCAACCTTGAGAACCTTACATTCGCAGCCCCCGATGTAGGCAGCGCCAACAGGATCAGAGAAATAGCGAGTTACTTTGAAGTGGACATGGTTATTTGCGATAAGCACAGAAAGAGAGCCAATGAAATTGCGAGTATGGTGGTAATCGGAGATGTAACAGATCGTGACATAGTGCTGATAGATGATATCTGCGATACAGGAGGTACGCTGTGCAAAAGTGCAGGTCTGTTATTGGAAAAGGGTGCAAGGAGCGTTCGGGCATTTTGTACGCATCCGGTATTGAGTAACAATGCTTATGAGAACATTGAAAACAGTGTAATGGAGGAATTGGTGGTCTGCAATACGATCCCGTTACGTAAGCAGTCTAAGAAAATTAAGGTAGTCTCCGTTGCTGACCTGTTTGCCATCGCCATCAGGAATGCGTACGAAAACAAAAGCATTAACAGTCTTTTTATTCGTAGTGCCATGAATAAAAAGAAAAAAGTAGCTCAATAGCCTTAATTCAGGCAAATCTTGATTTTGAGGGAATATTCTATTCGCGGGTTGGGTAAATTCCCCTACCTTTGCGCCTCAAATTTTTTTTTAAATGAAAACAATTACAATCGAAGGACAAATCAGGACCGATTTTGGCAAAGCAGCCACCCGCCAACTTCGCTCTGAGGACAAAGTGCCTGCTGTAATTTATGGTGGTGCAAAAGAAATTAATTTTTCTGCCCCGACAGCAGCTTTTAAAAACGTTATTTACACTCCAGACTTTCTCCTTGTAGAGGTCAACGTAGAAGGAAAAGGGTATAAATGTGTTTTGAAAGACATACAATTTGACAAAGTATCTGACCAGTTGATTCATGTGGATTTTCTGGAATTGGTACCTGGCAAACAAGTGACGGTTAATATCCCAATCAACTTTACAGGTACTCCGGTAGGAGTAAAAGAAGGGGGAAAATTGGTAACCAAAATGAAGACTTTAAAAATAAAGTCGACTCCCGAAAACCTGAAAGAGAATATTGAACTGGATCTTACAAATCTTCATATCAATGGGAATCTCAGGGTAGAAGATGTAAAAGTGGAAGGAATGGAAATATTGAACTCTCCAAGAATTCCGGTAGCCTCAGTGACTACCACAAGGCAGTTGAGGCAGGAAGAATCCAAGGCTCCGGCCGCTACACCGGCTGCGGGTGCTAAGGAAGGTGCTGCCGATGCGGCGGCAACTGCTCCGAAAGCAGCGGCTCCCAAAAAATAACTCTGATATTGCAAGGGAAAGGCCAATAACCTTTCCCTTGTTCTTATATGATCTCTTCTCCGACAGGAACATTAAGTTGCATACATTTGCAACCCAATTTAGTACAGCATGGACAGGAATTCCCTTATTGGTTTTTTGATACTTGCCCTTTTGTTTTTTGGATATTTCTATTACACAAGACAAGGGCAATTGGCATACGAAAAGGAGCAAAAGCACATTACTGACTCTCTGAACCGGCTAAAACCAAAGCCGGATACCTCTGCCTTAAGAACAATCAATAAGGATTCGCTTGAGAAAGTTCAACATCAGGCAGCCTTTCAGGGTGTGGTGCAGGATACTTCCGGGAAGGAGCAGTTTTTTCAGGTTGAAAATAATCTTCTGATCATCACCTTCTCCAATAAAGGAGGACAACCGGAAAAAGTACAACTCAAAAAATTTAAGACGTACGATGGTAAACCTGTTTTTGTTGATGATGGTACACAAAACAATATTTCTTACAATGTAAATATTGGAACGAACAAGACAGCAGCCACCTCCGAGCTACTGTTTACACGACAACCGGAAACAAGGTTGGCGGATGGAAGTCAGGTGATTACTTATTCAATTCAGACAGCAGACGGAAAGGTTATCAGCCATCAATATACGATCAGGCCTGATAATTATATGATAGATTTTAACATCAAAATCAACGACCCAAACCAGCTTTTTACAGATCAGACACTTAGGCTAAACTGGGTAGCAAAGGCCACACAGAAGGAAAGAGATCTTGATTGGGAAATTCAACAATCGCATGTGTCATTTGTAGAGAACGAAGATTATGATTTTGAGCACCTGTCGCTTGGAAGAAAAGATGAAAAAAAGTTTACAAAGCCTGTAAACTGGATTGCATTGAACCAGCAGTTTTTTGTAAATGCATTGGTTGCTAAAGACAAGTTCAATTCCGGAGAAATTTCATGGCAGACACCGAATGATACTACGGAGCATATTGTCGGTGTTGCCCGTGCCAATATGCAGATTAAGGTTCCTGAGGTAAAAGACGCCACTGTACCTCTTCAATTATATTATGGTCCCAGTGACTACAAGATTCTGAAGTCTTACGGCAATCAGATGTACAATATGGTTCCGCTCGGTTCAGGAATTTTCGCATTTGTAAAATATATCAACAGAGGATTTATTCTTCCGGTATTCAACTTTCTTTCAAAGTATATTGCAAGCTTTGGATTGGTCATCGCGTTGCTTACAATAATTATCCGGTTGCTTATTTCGCCTCTTACCTATCAGAGTTACCTTAGTGGGGCAAAGATGAAACTGCTGAAGCCTGAGATGGAAGAACTGAAAGCAAAGTTTAAGGATGATAAACAGGCTTTCGCAATGGAGCAAATGAAACTGTACAGAAGTGCCGGTGTGAATCCGGTAGGAGGGTGTATTCCAGCATTACTGCAAGTGCCGATATTCTTTGCATTGTATAGTTTTTTCAACTCCAACATTTCATTGAGGGGTGAGAGTTTCTTGTGGGCCAAAGACTTGTCTTCTTACGATTCGATTCTGAATTTTTCGTTTAATATTCCATTTTATGGATCGCATGTAAGTTTGTTTACAATTCTTGCCGTTGTGACCAGCTTGCTTATTTCATTGTATGGGATGAGCAATATGCAGGATACCGGCAATCCGATGATGAAGTATTTACCCTTTATCTTCCCTGTGATATTGTTAGGTGTGTTTAACCGCTTGCCGGCTGCTCTTAACTGGTATTATACCGTGTCTAATGTGATTACACTTCTGATACAATTTGTAATTCAGACCTATATCATTGATCACGATAAACTGATGGCACGGCTTCAGGAAAACAAAAAGAAACAGCCTAAGAAGAGCAAGTGGCAGGAACGGATAGAAGCAATGCAGAATCAGAACGATAAATTAAAGCAGATGAAGCAAAAAGCAGAGTCTAATCGTAAGAAATAAACGATTTGCTGCAACTATTCATACCGTATTCTTATCTTTAGACGGAATACTCAATTGCATGAAAAATATATTTTTTTGTCTATTAATATTTTTAGCCTGTTCTTTGACTACCAATGCTCAAAAAGTATTGAATGAGGGTACGCTGGTTTACAATATGTCTGTAGAGACAGGTAGTGGCCAGCCCAACATGGCGGATATGTTTGATGGCGCTACCACTACTGTTTCTTTAAAGGGGAGCCTGAGCCGTGTAGAGCTTGTGAGTGGCCTGGGAAAGGAGGCTACTATCCATAATGCTTCGAATGGTACAGCTGTAATTCTAAAGGATTATAGTGGGCAGAAATTGATGATCACCCTTACGGCCGATGACTGGGAAACAAACAACAAGAAATACAACGGAATAACCTTTGAAAATACAGGTGAGACAAAGGTAATTTCCGGCTATAAATGCCAAAAGGCGATTGCGCATCTGACCAATGGTGCTGTATTTACGGTGTTTTATACTACAGAGGTTAAAGTTGCTAATACCTCCTATGATGCTCAGTTTAAGAATCTTCCGGGCCTTGCGGTTCAATATGAAATGAATAAGGGAAAAATGAAGTTTCAGTTTACCTTATCAAAAATTGCATTTGAAATGGTTCCGGCTTCAAGATTTGACATCCCTACTTCCGGTTATCGTGTTATGACATATCAGGAAACAAAGAAGGATGGATAGTTTTCGGAAACGTTTGACAATTTATTCCGTCATAGTGGTTGACTTTCTCGTTACTTGAATCCCGGGTCTTGTAAACTATGCGGCAAAAATTGTTGATCCGAAACCGCGTCTGAAATGGTAAGAATAATAATCTGCGATGCCAGAGACTGTTGTAGCAAGAGCCTCTGAAAATCTACTTAAATAAGATAATTGAAATCTGCCAGGTTATTTCCCTGGCCTGATAATAAGTTTGTAACCGTCCTTTGCAGAATATTGAGGAATTAATATTCTTTGCTTATAAGGAAGCAGATAGGTGGTGTTTCCTTTTTTGTAGCTGATAACAGATTCAGAAACCAGTGAATTTCCGATTCTCCGGGTATTCAGGATCTCGCTTCCACGAAATACAATTCCGGATTTCAGATTAAATGGGATGGAATTTTTTAAGGTACCATGAAGTTCAATGTTCAGTTGTGGCTTATCCTTTCTGGTAATACCACCTCTGTCAGCATAAGTCAGAACACCAAGGCCACATAAAAACAAAATCACCAATATGTTCGTTACCTTCTTCATTTTTGCAAAATTAATCAATCATTAACAAAAAAACTAATTTTCACTCAATTTTTTTTGCCGCTCATCACTTCTCTTAATAACATACTGTACATTGCTTTTATTGCTCCCTAACCAAAAAAATCGTATTTTGTACGGAGAACTGAAATATGAATGAAGGATACAACAGTGCGGACAAGGAAGAAATGAGAAATTTGCTGGTTCAGTATAATAATCTCAGGGCAGGAGGTGACTTTCAGTTTATGGAAGAAGAGGCCTTTGAAAAGATAATAGATTATTTTGACGATAATGATCAATTGACACAGGCTCTTGAAGCAGCAGAATGTGGTATCGATATTTTCCCCTACTCTTCTTTATTGTTAATCAAGAAAGCCGATCTGCTAATCGCCTCCCGAAAGTTTGCCGAGTCTTTGGCTATTCTTGACAAAGCTGAACTTTTGGATCAGTCGGATATTAATCTGTATATCCTTAAGGCCGACGCCTATCTTGGACTACAATGCTTTGACAAAGCCAGAGCTGTATTGGAAGATGGAATTGTATCTTTCAAGGGAGTTGAAAAAATGGAGTTGTTGTTTGAATTGGCTGAAGTCTTTGACGATTATGAGTTGTTGCCTGAGGTGTATCGCTGCTTGAAATTGATTTTGATGGATGATCCGGGTAATCAGGAAGCACTCTATAAGATTTGTTTCTGGACAGATTATACCCGAAGCTATGAGGAAAGCATTCAACTTCATAAGCAACTAATAGACCGCCAACCCTACAACCATCTTGCATGGTTCAATCTTGGATGCGCTTTTCAGGGTTTAAAGTTATACGAATCTGCTATTGATGCCTACCAGTACTCAATAGCTATTGATGAAAAGTTTGACTACGCATATAGAAATTTGGGAGACGCATACATTCGGATCAGAAACTATAAGGAAGCAATTGATGCGCTGGAAAAAGTGTTGGAGCTGAGTATTCCAGAAGAAGTGATTTATGAGGCACTCGGTCACTGCCACGAAAAATTAAGAAATCCGGCTCAGGCCAGAGTGCATTACCGGAAGGCTGTTCACCTGAAAAGCGACGACAGCCATTTGTTTTATCACATCGCTGCGACCTATATGATGGAAGAGAATTGGAAGAATGCCATACAGCAATTGGAAACCGCATTGAGTATATTGCCTCACAATCCTGACTATCATTTTGCATTGGCGCAATGTTTGGATAGATGCGGCAACGTAAAAGAAGCGGCTACCCATTTTCTCATTTATATTTCAGCAAGACCCCGAAGTATCAAGGGATGGAAGTCTTTAATCCTTTGTCTGAATGACAAGGGATATCTTGCGGAGGCTTTGAATGAAACTGAAAATGCCTACAATGCCACCAGAGGGAAACCAGTATTCATGTATTATAAGGCAGCAATATTGATTGAAATGGGAAAGATAAAAGATGGCCTGGTGCACTTGCAGTATGCCCTTGAAGATGGGCCAAGTGCTCTGAAGGAATTCATTTCATTCAATCCGTCTCTTCTGCAACGTGCTTCAGTCGTTCGTCTCATCAACTCTTTTAAGGGAAAGTAAGTCTGGAATAATTTTTTTTAAGACGGAATCGCCGGTGGGATTTATCTTTGCGGCGTTTCTAAAAATCATAGTCAATGAATTTCAACTTAAGCCAAATCCCTGAAAGATTAGCCAAACCCAGAACTTACGGACTTACTATGGTGATGGATAAAGGCCTTAGCCTTGAAGAAGCCAGAAACCTTATCAGTGCAGCATCTCCTCATCTTGATATCATTAAATTAGGATTTGGGACTGCCTATGTAACACCCAATCTGCGCGAGAAAATTGAATTGTATCAAAAAGCAGGTATCCCGGTATATTTTGGAGGAACGCTTTTCGAAGCTTTCCTGATTCGAAATCAGTTTAATGATTATATCAATCTTTGCAAAGACTATGATATCCATTTTATGGAGGTAAGTGATGGTTCTATCACGATCCCCCATACGGAAAAATGCGGCTATATCGAAAAGTTGACAAAGCATGGCAAGGTACTCAGTGAAGTAGGAAGCAAGGACGCTACACACATCATTCCTCCTTACAAATGGATTGAACTGATGAAAGCTGAACTTGAGGCAGGGAGTAGTTATGTAATTGCCGAAGCACGTGAAGCCGGGAATGTAGGAATCTACAGAGGTACAGGAGAAGTGAGGGAAGGGTTGGTACAGGAAATTCTCACACAAATACCTGCTGAAAATATTATTTGGGAAGCTCCACAAAAATCTCAGCAACTTTACTTTTTGGAATTGCTTGGATGCAATGTGAATCTTGGAAATATCAGCCCCATGGAAATCATTCCTCTCGAAGCTATGCGGATTGGCCTCAGAGGCGATACCTTCCATTTGTATCTGAAGGAGGAGGCATGAATACATACGGACTCATAGGGTTCCCGCTGGGTCATTCCTTTTCAAAGGAATATTTCACAAAAAAATTCAAAACAGAGAATAGAACAGACTACCGTTATGTAAATTTTCCTTTTCAGGATTTGGAGAAAGGAGTGCTGCAACTGAAAAACGAAAGCAGTTTGCGAGGCCTTAATATTACCATTCCATACAAAGAAAAAATTGTTGCATTCCTGAACGAGGCATCTGAGGTATGCAGCAAAATAAAGTCATGCAACTGTATCCGTATTGAACAGGGAAAATGGTATGGGTATAATACAGATGTGATTGGATTTCGAAAATCATTAATTCCTTTGCTAAAACCTCATCATAACAAAGCGCTTGTATTTGGAAGTGGTGGCGCATCCAAAGCCATCCTGTTTGTACTGAAAGAACTGGGGATAGATTTTAACGTCGTTTCACGAACGAAGATCCCCGGCGGATATATGTACTCTGACTTGACAAATGAAGTCTTGTCAACCCACACATTGCTGGTCAATACCACCCCTGTCGGACTTGCTCCTAATATAGAAGATTGTTTACCGATGACCTATGAAGCAATTTCAGACAGGCATTTGGTCTATGATCTTATTTATAACCCTGAGGAGACAATGTTACTCAGGAAAGCACGTCTTCAGGGAGCAGCTACCAAAAACGGATACGAAATGCTTTTGATACAGGCAGAAGAGAGTTGGAAAATCTGGCAGGGATTGTAAGCGATTGTTTTCCTGTTGTCCACCGTTTTAAATGATAACTCAGAAAGTGTTTGATTAACCTTTCAGACTTTATTTGGTATCTGAATTCAAATTCCAATTCTTTTCCCCAATACATTTTTAAATTGTATCTGTATTAGATTTAAAGAATAGCCAGAAGACCTGGTGTGATTGAGCTGATTTTTTTTAGAGAGTAATTATAGCATACCATATTGGTAGCTGCAATGGCAATCGACAGCTTTTTTTCAATTCTGATAGTAGTGATTTTATAAATCAGTGTGAAACTCACTTTAGTAATATCACTGCTGTAAATTTCTATGGTAAGGTTGTCTCCATAAAAGGCCTCACTTTTAAACTGTACTGCCAGGTCGCCCATGATCAACGCAATGCCTCCGGCATCCAATTCAGAGAATCCGTGAAGCCTTAAAAATTGCATTCTCGCCTCGTGAATGATGGATACGATCGAATCATTGCCTAAATGATTTCCATAATTGATATCAGTAATTCTTACCGGGATCTGTATGGTTGCTTTGGGCGTGCCTTCAGGAATTTCTATCTGGACTCTCATTATTCAATGCTGCCTGAGGCTTTTTGAATGATATCCAACAAATTTGCGGAGGTAGGTGTGGTATTGTTGGTAAGCATGATGTGTTGCCATTTATTGATCTTCTCATTCCATACGGGTTTGGGCGGATATTCATTATCTGCAGATATGATGAGTGTTGCTGCCTTAGGAGAGATTTTTACCGGCTCACCTCCGGGCCCTGAAATGGTGAAATATTTTAATCGGTTACCGTCGGTAGCATGTTTGCTTGCAATTAATTTTTTATTCTCGGGGGCCTTAATAATTGATTCAAGAGCATCGTGGTTTTTCTCTATGGAATCCGATTGTTTAAATGAAACTGCCTGTGGTGCCTGAGAAGGAGCTTCTGAATGGTTTGTGGAAGGATTGGTAAAAATAAAACTAATGATGATCAGTGAAACGACTGCGGCGGCAGCTGAGCTGAAAGCCAGAATTCTGGTGCGCCCCCATCCGGATCGTACACTGGATTTCCCGGCCTTGTTGAGTTTGTCATTAATTAGATTCCAGATTTCCTCCGGTGGTTTCTGCTCAAAACTGTACAGTTTTTCCTTCACTGTTTTCATGACATAAAATGCTTTATCTGTTTATATTCTTAAACTTTGTTTCCAATATTTTTTTCAATGCTCCTTTTGCTCTGGCCAATTGTGATTTGCTTGTACCTTCAGAAATATCCATCATATCCGCAATTTCTTTATGGCTGTATCCTTCCACTACATGCAGGTTGAAAATTGTCTTATAGCCTGGTGAAAGCTCATTTATAATTTTCACAATGTCTTTCGCTGCCAATACATCTAGCGCATCAAGATCCCGGTCTTCCGCGATATTTTCGTGTGCTTCGGTAATATTGTACGATTTGGTTTTTTTACGGAACTGCTCAATGCTGCTGTTAATAAAGATTCTCCGGATCCATCCTTCAAACGAGCCATCTCCTCTGAATTTATTGAGATTGTTATAGACCTTAATAAACCCTTCCTGAAGAATGTCGTTGGCATCATTCACATTCCCTGCATAACGGAGACAGACGCCATACATCTTTGGCGCAAACCTGTCGTACAATTCCCGTTGCATTTTCCGGTCTCCCCGGATACAACCGTTTATTAAGTCGGTTTCTGATAGGATATGGTTGCTTTGCTCACTCAAATTTTATCTTTTTCTTGTGTAACTTTTCAGAATTTTGACTTTTGAAGAAAGTCTGTCAACTTATCCATCGCTTTTCTTCTGTGACTATATTTATTTTTCTCTTCAATATCCATTTCTCCAAAAGTCCTGTTGCTCCCCAGTGGTTTGAATACACTGTCGTAGCCAAACCCTTTGGCTCCTATTCTCTCTGCAATAATAACACCTTTGCATTCACCCTCAAAAAGATGTTGTTTCCCATTCAAAATCAGACAAATAATGGTAATAAATCTTGCTTGTCTGTCGGACTTACCCTCCAGGTTATGAAGAAGTTTGTCAATGTTAGCTTCAAAATCCCTGTGGTTTCCGGCGTATCTCGCGCTGTGGACTCCGGGCTCCCCGTTTAATGCGGTTACTTCAAGCCCGGTATCTTCCGAGAAGCAGTTCATTCCGGTTTTGTCAAAAGTGACCTTTGCTTTTTGTATCGCATTCTCACGGATTGTATCAAAAGGCTCTTCTATTTCTTCATCGAGCCCGATTTGTGACAGGGAAAGTACGTCAAATTTGCCATTCAGTATTGAGGCAATTTCTGAAACTTTGTTTTTATTGTGTGTCGCAAAAATGAGTGAATTCATTGTTTTTTTAGGGTCTGTCATACACCAAATAAAGATTTCAGTGCAAGCCATAATGTTTTTTTTCTCTGAGTATTTTTTTGTAGTGCAAATAAGGGCAATGTCTTTAAGACCTTACAAATACCTGAGTCTAAGACCACGTCTTCCTTATCGGGGATATCTAAATCTACGCTTAATGTTGGAATGCCAAACAGCAGTGCCTTCTTAATTTTTAGCTGGTTGAAAATTTCTGATACAGAAAGCTGCTGATCCGGCAGGTTGATTAATGCGATATCTTCTTCAGTAAGTTGACATGCTTTCAATAGGTTTTCCAGGAGATGGACTTCTTCAGTTTTTAATTGGCCGGGTACATCCGTTAATACCAACACGGATTTCAGGTTTTTACCTTTAAAAGTAATTTTATTTTCCGGTACGCTGGGATTCATATTCTCAATGATCAAACCGTTGGAATAAATATTTGCGCATAATTGTGATGTTAATTGTATGTCGTCCAGTCCCATGAAATCGTTTGAATTTTCGTTTCTTTGTGACAAATTTAGCTGATATGATAGCATCCGGAGAAATAAAGATTACGAAAGCGGTTAAAACCAAATTGAATGATATACCACTGAAGGAAATGACCTTTGGTAAGAATTATACGGATCACATGTTTGTTGCGGATTATGTGGATGGGCATTGGGAGAATGGTGAGATTGTGCCTTATGGACCGATTACGATTTCTCCAGCATGTTCTGCAATTCATTATGGTCAGTCTATTTTTGAAGGGATTAAGGCTTTTCGAAACCTTCAAACGAATGAAGTGCGGATATTCAGGCCTGAGGATAATTTCAAAAGGTTTAATATTTCTGCAGCAAGGATGGAAATGCCGGAAGTTCCCGAAGAAATCTTTATGGAGGGTATGAAAAAGCTGATTGAAGTGGATGAGGCATGGGTTCCTGCAATACATGACTACTCGCTTTACATCCGTCCCTTTATGTTTGCTAACGATGCTTTTATCGGAGTCAGGCCTTCTGCATCCTACAAGTTTATGATCATTCTGAGCCCAACCGGTCCTTATTTCAGTAAGCCATTGCGCATTTTTGTGGAAAGGAAATATGTACGTGCAGCAGAAGGGGGCGTTGGATTTGCAAAAAATGCCGGGAATTATGGTGCGGCAATGTTTCCGACCGCTGAGGCTAAACGAAAAGGGTATGATCAGGTGCTGTGGACCGATGCCAAAGAGCACAAATATGTGCAGGAATGCGGGACAATGAATGTTTTCTTCATATTTGGGAATACTGCCGTTACTCCATCCCTGGAGGAAGGAACTATTCTGGAAGGCGTCACCAGGATGAGTGTAATTCAACTCCTGAGAGAAAAGGGGCTCAGGGTTGAAGAACGTAAATTGTCTATTGGTGAAGTAAAGGAGAGGTATAGAAATGGAGAACTGACAGAAGTTTTTGGTACAGGTACAGCAGCCGCAATATTGATGGTGGCCGAACTCGCCGATGAAGATATGGAAATGCATTTTGATGAGAGCAAATGGAAGGTGGCTCCATCTATCAAACAAAGCCTGGATGCGCTTCGCGAAGGGTCTTCACCAGACCAGCATGGCTGGATGGCGAAGTTGTAGGCTTAATTGTGAAAATATCCTTACTTTTTAAATTCTTTTGGTATTTTCTGAATCACCTCTTACCTTTGCCGTCCAAAAAAAATTAAGGTAAAAGAGAATGCCTACAATACAACAGTTAGTACGTAAAGGAAGGACAATCATTAAAGCAAAGAGTAAATCAAGAGCTCTGGATAGTTGTCCTCAGCGCCGTGGTGTTTGCACCAGGGTTTACACAACGACTCCCAAGAAGCCAAACTCAGCCCTTAGAAAGGTAGCTAAGGTGAGGCTGACAAATAAAGTGGAAGTGATTGCCTACATTCCGGGAGAAGGGCATAACCTGCAGGAACACAGTATTGTATTGCTTCGTGGAGGAAGAGTAAAGGATTTACCGGGAGTGCGTTACCACATTGTTCGCGGCACATTGGATACTGCCGGTGTGAAAGACCGTAAGAAGAGTCGTAGTAAATACGGTGCCAAGAAAGAAAAGGCGAAAAAATAAATTTAATAGCATGCATTGGCATGCGGTAGTATAAATTCTAAAATAAGATATGCGTAAAGCTCAAGCCAAAAAGATCCCTTTAGCACCAGATCCAAGATTTAATGATACTTTGGTGACAAGGTTTGTCAACAACCTGATGTGGGAAGGAAAGAAAAGTGGTGCATTCACTATTTTTTATGACGCTATTGACCGTGTGAGCAAAATCACAGGTGAAGCAGGATATGAAATCTGGAAAAAGGCGTTGGTGAATGTAACTCCGAGTGTGGAAGTAAAGAGCCGTCGTATTGGTGGAGCTACGTTTCAGATTCCTTCTGAAATACGCCCCGACCGCAAGACTTCTTTGAGTATCAAATGGCTGGTACGTTACAGCCGTGAGAGAAATGGAAGAAGCATGGCCGAAAAATTAGCGAATGAAATTGTGGCTGCCAGTAAAGGGGAAGGCGCTGCTTTCAAGAAAAAAGAAGATACACACAGAATGGCGGATGCCAATAAGGCATTTGCCCATTTCAAGGCATAAGGGCAGTTACTGAACGAAAAAATATTAAGCTCTTCCGGTTTTCAGGAAGGGCTTTTTTTATGGGTTGAATCGTGATTTATCCCTTGAACCTCAAAAAAAGAATACTCAATTGTTAATAGCAGGTTATCCATTAAAATCGCATAAATTTTTTCGTATTTTCTTCATAACTTTGCGCCCTCAAAAATTGAAATTTTCTTTCTTTAAGACTGCATGAAATTGTGGTGAAAATTTTTGAAAGAATTTTATAAAATAACAAAATAAAACAAAGCCAAATGGCCGACTTACGATTTCAAAGAAACTTTGGTATTGCCGCTCACATTGATGCCGGTAAGACTACTACTACTGAGCGAATCCTGTATTATACAGGGGTAAACCATAAACTTGGTGAAGTACATGAAGGTGCTGCTACCATGGACTGGATGGCGCAGGAGCAGGAGCGGGGAATTACTATCACTTCTGCTGCAACTACATGCTTTTGGAACTTCCCATTGTCTAACGGGCAAAAAACAAGCAATACCAAGCAGTATAAATTTAATATCATTGACACTCCGGGTCACGTGGACTTTACGGTTGAGGTAGAACGTTCCCTTCGTGTGTTGGATGGGTTATTATCCCTCTTTTGTGCGGTAAGCGGTGTAGAACCTCAGAGTGAGACTGTTTGGCGTCAGGCAAATAAATACAAAGTTCCCCGGATAGGATTTGTCAATAAGATGGATCGTGCAGGAGCAGACTTCCTGAATGTGGTAAAGCAGGTAAAGGAAATGTTGGGCGCTAATCCGGTGCCACTTCAGTTGCCGATTGGTGCAGAAGATTCATTCAAGGGCGTGGTAGATCTGATCAGCATGAAAGGGATTGTATGGGATGATGCTACTCAGGGTATGACTTACAATGAAGTTCCAATCCCTGATGATATGAAAGCCGACGTAGATGAGTGGCGCCAGCATTTGGTGGAAGCAGTGGCGGAATATGATGAAAAATTATTGGAGAAATTCTTTGAAGATCCTGCAAGTATTACAGAAGCTGAAATGCATGAGGCTATCCGTAAGGCTACTATTGATATGAGCATTATTCCGATGATGTGTGGTTCTTCATTTAAGAATAAAGGGGTACAGGCCGCTTTGGATGCGATAGTGCGTTATTTGCCGAGCCCATTGGATATTGAGGCCATTAAAGGGGTGAATCCGGATACTGGAGAAGAAATCGAGCGTCACCCGGATGCAAATGATCCTTTCAGTGCATTAGCATTCAAGATCATGACTGATCCATTCGTAGGAAGGCTGGCGTTTTTCCGTGCATACAGTGGAACACTGAAAGCCGGTTCCTATGTGCTCAATACCCGGACAGGAAAGAATGAAAGAATCAGCCGTTTGATGCAGATGCATGCCAATAAACAAAATCCGGTTGACTCTATCAGTGCAGGAGATATTGGAGCAGCAGTGGGTTTTAAAGATATCAAAACCGGTGACACGCTTTGTGATGAAAATCATCCGATCGTATTGGAATCAATGACTTTCCCTGAGCCTGTGATTGCGATCGCTGTAGAGCCAAAAACTCAGGCAGATGTGGACAAGATGGGGATGGCTATCGCCAAATTGGTGGAAGAGGACCCCACACTGCGTGTAGCCACCGATGAAGAAACAGGACAGACTACCCTGAGTGGAATGGGTGAATTGCACCTCGATATCATCATAGACCGGATGAAAAGAGAATTCAAAGTTGAAATCAATCAGGGCGCTCCTCAGGTAGCTTATAAAGAAGCTCTCAATGCCACTGTCGAGCATCGTGAAGTATTGAAAAAACAGACAGGTGGTCGCGGTAAGTTTGCAGATATTCAATTTGAAATCGGGCCGGCTGATGAAGAATTCCTGAAAGAAGATAAGGGTAAATTCCAGTTTGTGAACGACATTTTCGGTGGTTCAATTCCAAGAGAATTTATTCCTGCTATTCAGAAGGGTTTTGAGAGTGCAATGTCTGTAGGTGTGCTGGCAGGGTATCCAATGCAGAATATGAAAGTAAGGGTATTTGACGGATCTTTCCACCAGGTGGACTCTGATTCTATGTCATTTGAACTCTGTGCAAAAGCAGGATATCGTGAAGCTGCACGCAAGGCAAAACCCGTGTTGTTGGAGCCGATCATGAAAGTAGAAGTGTTGACACCAGATCAATATATGGGTGATGTAACAGGTGATTTAAACCGTCGTCGTGGAATCCTGGAAGGAATGGATACCCGCCATGGTGTACAGGTAATTAAGGCTAAAGTGCCTTTGAGTGAAATGTTTGGATATGTAACTCAGTTGCGTTCCCTTACGAGCGGACGCGCTACTTCTACCATGGAATTCAGTCATTATTCTCCGGCTCCGAATAACATAGCAGAGGAAGTGATTGCAAAGCAGAAAGGAAAGATTAAGGTAGAAGACTAAGAATTACAAACTTCATAAAATACAATAAGAGGCTACCTGAAGGGGTGGCCTCTTTTTTTTGGCAATACCAATGAGATGCTCAGGTTAAAAGAATGGCTATCAAGCATTTTTAGTGAAGGATTAAAATATTTCTCTGCTTTCAAATAATATCGTAATTTAACAAGGCTATTTTCTCTCATACTAAAACTCTCAACCATGAATCTTGTCAAGCATCTTCTTAACCGCAAGGGAAACAGGCTTGTTTCTGTCCCGGCAGATATTTCCGTACGTGAAGCATTAAAAATTATGGCCGAAAATGATATCGGCTCTGTCGTTGTAATGAATCACAACCATTTTGAAGGAATTATGACTGAAAGGGATTATTCACGAAAAGTAATTCTTAAGGATCGCAATTCCAGAGATACTCTGGTGAAAGACATTATGTCAAAAGATTTGCCTAAGGTGAGCCCTAATGATACGATTGAGCATTGTATGGAATTGTTAAACAACAATCATATCCGGTATCTTCCTGTTTATGATAAAGACCATCTCGCCGGAATTATTTCTATCAGCGACCTGATCAAGGAAACTCTCCTTTCTCAGCAACGGACAATTGATCAGTTAGAAAATTATATCAGAGGCTGAGAAAGTAACCGGCTCAAATTTTGTAATATCCCTCTTTGATTGCAAACAAAGCCAATCCTACTCTGCTTTTAATATCAAATTTTTGAAATAAACTGTCTCTGTAATTATCCACTGTTCTTGGGCTTGCATTCATCTTGTCTGCAATTTCTTTGTATGTGAGTTCCGAACATACCAATTGGAGGAATTCTTTTTGCCTATCAGTGATGTGGAAAATTCTGGAATTGCTTTGGCTATGTTTTACATCCCAGACTTTGCTGTTGTTGATCAGGTCGTTGCTGTAATAACCTTTATCTCTGATGCTGTCAAAGGCTTCTTTTAATTGTGCCGGTTTACTATCTTTCAGAATATAACCTCTTGCACCACTTTTAATCATGCGGATTACGGTGGATTCATTGTCCGACATGCTGAGTACAAGCACTTTGGAGCCAGGAAGGTTTTCGCGGATCCATAATGCTGTTTCGAAGCCGTCCATTCCGGGCATACTGATGTCGAGAAGGATAATGTCGGGTATCCCATCTTTTTGAATCCTCTCAATAAATTCTCTTCCATCGCCGGCCTCGGTAATGACTTTATACCCATCGAACCGCTCTATGATGCGGGCGAGTCCGCTGCGAAGGAGTGCATGGTCATCTACCAATGCTATTTTCAATTGTTCTTCCATCCGGTAAGCTAATGATTATTTGAGTTCCTTTGTTGATTTCACTTCGAATATCCAGCGTCCCTCCGATAATTTGCACACGCTCATAAATATTTTTCAGACCAATACCCATATTTTGAGAATTTGCAACCTCAAAACCGCATCCATTATCTTCTATATTGATTATCTGATGGCCAAAGGTACTGCAAAGTGAGAGTTTTATTTTTGATGCATGTGCATGTTTTGTAATATTATTTAGTATTTCCTGCACAACTCTGAATACAATTATTCCATGTTCGTCATTGATATAAAAATTTGGGGCTTTGTTGTCAAATTCTGTTTGATATTTTCCTGTTTTTTCAAACTGTTGCAGCAAAGATTCGAGTGATTGTGAAAATCCTTTCTCTCTGATATAATTGGTATTCAGGCTGTGGCTAAGTGTACGCAGGTCAGCAATGGCTTTGCCCAGTAGCTCATCTGTCATTTCCAATTGGGAAATATCTTCAGAAGAGTTGAGTTGCAACCTTGCAAGGCTCAGTGTCTGACCGATGTTGTCATGAATTTCACGGCTGACGTGGTTAAGAGTATATTCCTGAATTTCAAGTTTTGTGTCCAGTAAAGTTTTTTCAAATTCTTTCCTTATTCTTTCATTTTCATAAAGAAGTTTATTTTTCCTTGTATTATTTCTTGTGATAAAAACTAAAAATAGTATCGCAAGGAAAACAAGTACCAGTATTACGACGATGATGGTGAATACGACTTCTTCTTTCGCTTGCATAAGATAAAAGCATAAGTAAATGATAAATATAAAATAACATTCAACATGGGCATAATGACCCTGTACAATGTTTTATTATGGATAGTGATATGGTTAATCCGGATAAACTGGTTCAATCCCATTGTGACCAGCGCTCCAAGGCTGAAAATGAGTAACCCGGCAGAGATCCAGAATAGTGGTTCATTGGTAAAAATGAAGAAGTCCTCGCGCATTGCCAGCTTAAATAACATGCCACACGACAACAGGATATTAGTAAAGTAGAAAAAAATGGCAGTAAAAGTATTTAATCTGATGGGGCCTTCACCAATCAAATAATTCAGAATAAATCCGCTGAATATAAGGATGGCAGCCATTCTATACAATCTCTTGTTTTTTATTGAGAGTTTGAGATGCCGGTAATAAGCAATAAGAATCAATGGCGCCGAAAGTAGTGGGTAAAGATTTATAATAAAGTAGTTACTTTTATATCCTGCTGAAATGACCCACCCCGACAGAATATCTACAAACGTACCTGCCAGACATGTCAGAAAAAAAAAGATCATTTTCCTCTCCCATACCAAATAAATGAAAATAAGTCCTGTGACCACTGATATCAACTGAAAGTAGTGATGGTATTTTAACACAGGCATATTTTGTTTCGTTTGACCGCTTAACGGTAGATCATAATTACGGTTTTAGCCACAGAGCTTAAGGATATGGATCCCCGGAGTTTAACGGAGGTATTTCATTGCCTTCTTCATCAGTCGCGTCATTGCCATTTTCATCACAGGCACAGAGGAAAACCGTTGTGCGGCCGGTATGCCTTTTCTCAGGCGCATACTCATCGGTATAAATACCAAACCGGATCTGAATCTCAGCCGAATTTTTGGCCACACTATTGACCCATGCTGCGAGTTTTTTAGCGTCAAAACCGATTCCGGTAGTGATTTTACCTTTTTTTCCCGATTCTTTGGCAGTATATGCATCTATACATGCTTTTGCCATTTTTTTTTCAACAGGCTTCATTTTATTGCTTTAGAAACTAAATTAAAGATAATTTAAATAAGGTAGTGTAATAATTGAGTTTGGCCCGGGGTAAAAAAATAGGGTGAAAATACCCTACCGGGGTGGTAGAGAATTCGCCAATTTTGTCTTGCAATGTAGATTTAGAAACAAAGTTTTAATCCGTACCGAAAACTGAATGTCGATTTCTGGTGGTTTTTCAATATAAAGCGGTTTAAATACCGCAACATTCCTACTTGATGTGGTTTTTCAATTAGGTACGCAAAATGCCCTTCGGGGCATTTTGTAATACAACAACTTTCTGATCTTAGTTCGTAATGTTTTATTTTTACAAAAAATAAGGAAGCAGTACCCATGAAGTTTAACCAACCTACCTTACAAAAAATTGAGAAACTGGTAGAAGAAGCCGGCTATATTCTGAGATATGAAAGGGGGAGTTTTCAAAGCGGTTATTGTATCCTGGAGCATAAGAAAGTCATTGTATTAAATAAATTTCTAACAGTCGAGGGTAGAATGAATACACTTATTGAATTAATGCCCTCTCTTCATATAAACATTGATTTACTTACTCACGAACAACAAAGGTTGTTTCAGGAAATCATGACTCCGGTAGAGCAGCATGATTAGTTTCTCCTTCTTTGTCCATTGAATATTTTATAGCTTTGACAGGTGGGCTATCCAGGAATTAAGATAACTTTTTTAGGTACAGGTACGAGTACCGGTATTCCCATGATTGCATGTCAGTGCAGGGTGTGTACTTCATCAGACTCAAGGGACAAAAGGTTCAGAAGCAGTATTTTGGTAGAAAGTGATCAGACAACTTTGGTAGTAGATACAACTCCGGATTTCAGATCTCAGATGTTACAACATCGGGTGAGAAGTTTAGATGCAGCAATTTTCACTCACAGTCATAAAGATCACGTAGCAGGGTTGGATGATGTAAAGGCATTCAGCTATTTTCAAAATAAGCCAATGGATGTGTATGCGAGCCTGTTTACACAAGAGGCCTTAAGGCGCGAGTTCCCTTATATTTTCGAAAAGGAAAAATATCCGGGAGTTCCGGATATTGATCTGAATACAATTAGCAACAACAATATGTTTAAGATTGGTGATATTGGGATAATCCCAATTTTGGTTTATCATCTTCACATGCAGGTCTTCGGTTTCAGATTTGGAGATTTTACCTATATCACGGATGCTAACCGGATAGATGCCGAAGAAAAAGAAAAGATATTGGGAAGCAAAGTTCTTGTATTAAATGCATTGCGGAAAGAACCTCATATTTCACATTTTACATTACAACAGGCCATAGACCTTGCCCATGAACTGAAAATACCCGAAGTATATCTCACACACATCAGCCATCAGTTGGGTTGTTACAAAGAAATAGAAAAGGAATTGCCGGAAGGCATTCACCTCGCCTATGACGGCCTTCAATTGAGCCTTTAAATGATTTTATTTTTCTCCTTTAAAGAATCCTTTGGAGGTAAGAATTTTCCTCACGATGGATAGGCCGGTTTTCTCAAGGTCTTTGCCTGGGTCGTTGGAATTGACAATACAGGTAAAAAAGTACACATGCAGGTTTTCTTCAATCCACCCGCACACCCATGCCGTAGGCTGATTCTTATTATTGGTTGCAGGTGCAGTCATGTAGCTGAATTTATAGAGTGTATTATCTTCTTTCAACATGAGTTCCCTGACTACTTCCTGAGCATACTTCTGCATTGGTAACTTGTCAAAATAGATCTTATATAACAATCCCAATTGCTCGTCGGGTGAAATTTTTAGAGTACCGTTTAACCAGTATGGTGAGTCAGAGGATATTTTTTTATTGCCGTAATGCAAAGAGTCAATCCATAGATTCATTGCATCTTTACCAATCATATCTGACAGCTTCACAAAGAAGGCTGTGTCGTTATTGTCGAAGGCAGATCGTAAGGAAATGCTGTCACCAGCCCGGTTTGCAATTAATAATTTGGATGTAGTGTCGGTCAGTTTTGAAGATTCTACCGCGATCAGGGCCTCCGCAATTTTAAAGCTATTGCCCGGTGATATGCGTTGGGTATCTGCCTCCATATTATAAACAGTAATGTCCCCCATTTGGTTGTTGAGTATGGCAATACTACCCTGTACCTGGGCAGAGTCAAAATATTTTTTCAGGCTATTGTCGATCTTTGCAAGATTGGGAGAGCAGGAAATAAAGAGTATGCCTACACTAAAAATGAGCAATAAACGGTTCATCAATTACAGTTATTCTTTTGTCGTTTCAAGATATTGGGCTGCTTCTTTCAAGGCAGCAAAAAAAGATTCGCCAAATTTGGCAATGATAGGTTCTTTGAGAAATTCATATACAGGTACCTTCAATGCCTTACCGAGTTTGCATGCCGGATCACAGAGGCCTTTCCTTGGTTCATAGTTAAGAAGATGCATGTTCTTTGTTTCCTTTACCCGTATGGGAAACAAGTGGCAACTGATAGGTTTTTTCCAATGTTTTTTTACTTGAAACCTGCCTTCCATAAAGGCCTTCTCAATTCCACATTTTACAATTCCTTTATCAGAGACGATTCCGTAGGCGCACATCCCATTGCGAATGGTGGGGGTTACCCATCCGAATTCTTTGTCAAATACATAGAATCCCTTGCTTTCAATTTCATTTATCCCTTCTTCTGTCAGATAGGGTTTTACCACCGGGTAAATTTTTTTTAGAAATCGCAATTCCTGTGCCTCCAATGGTGCCCCTGCATCTCCGTCCACACAGCATCCTCCTTTGCACTTATCCAGATCGCACACAAATTTTTCTTCGGCAATTTCGTCACTTACAAGTTTGTCATCGATGGCAATCATTTGGCAAAAATAATAAATTGGGAAGTGATTAAGTCGCCGTTGGTGATAGGTATTTTGGTATGAAAAATTATTTCCATTTCATGGAATTAATAATATGCTTCATGTCCTGTTGCAAAAAATTGTTGACCGGACGTAGAGAATCTTCATTAGGTGTCACATTAAAATACAAAGCACCACGCAGGAAGTGAGTGGTAGTGTCTGAAAGATAAAACTGATGAGCAGTCGCTACATTACCTGTCAGGCTGAAATATACACCGGTTAACCCGTTTGGAGTATGCATCACACTATCGTCTATCGCATAAGCCTTAATATCATTTTTGTAGCTCAGATTGTATGCGTCGTTGATGAGTTTATCAAACTCGTTGATCGCAGACGAGTCTCTGTATTTCCCATCCGGCCCTTTTACTTTATATATCGAGCTACCTCCGAGTTTTTTATAGCTTATAAATATTTTTCCATTGAACGTCGGAAATGCGATGTTGATCCAAAAGGGGTTGTCCTGGTCGAAGAGTGAACTGTCTTTTACAATTCTTGCATAGACAGGGTATTCAAAAGAATACGGATATCCGGGCTCATTAAAAGTTGTATAAGCACGCTTCGGAAAATCTATTTTGAAATAGCCTGTCTGTTTGCTTGTGAATGGCGAGTTGCATGCGGCGATTATAGTCAGCAGGCACGCAATCAGGATATTATTCTTCGTTGTTAACTTCATCAGGAAGGGTGATCTGTATCTTTAGAATTCGGTTTTTTGCAATCTGAAGTGGTTTTAAGATAAAGCCATTTGCATTAAACTCTGTATTTTCTTTTGGGAAATCTCCGGCCATTTCCAGTACGAGGCCGGCCAGGGAGTCGCTGTCTCCCCGTATATTATCAAAGGTGTTCACAGGAATATGCATGAGTTTGCAGGCGTCATCTATCATGGTCTTACCTTCAAAGGCATAATTTCTATTATCGATTTTTACATTTGAATTTTCATCTTCATCAAATTCATCATGAATTTCTCCAACGATTTCTTCAATCACATCTTCCATAGTGATGATGCCTGATGTGCCACCAAATTCATCGACAACTACGGCAAGATGCATGTGTTTATTTCTGAATTCCTGAAGCAAGTCTTCAATTCTTTTTTGCTCATGCACATAAAATACAGGCCGTAAAAGCCTTTGCCAGTCGAAGTCTTCGGATTCATTCAGATAGGGCAAGAGGTCTTTCGTATGCAATATGCCTGAAATCTCATCGAGGCTGCCATTATATACAGGGATCCTGCTGAAGATGAGATTGCTGACCTTTTCAAGCACTTGATGATAATTGCTTTGGTAATCTATTCCTACCACATCCAATCGTGTCCGCATGGTCTGCTTTACGGTAGTGTTACCAAATTTGCGGATTCCTTTGAGAAGTATTTTCTCTTCAGTACTCGCGTCATCTTCACTCAAGAGTTCAATATCCAGGTCAGATTTTATTTGTTCACTCTTAGTTTTGCCGGTAATAAATTTCTTTAGGCCATCGTCTAAGTTGACAATTTGATGGCTGATTTTTCCCAAAAGCATGAGTGTAATTTCTACCAGCAATGAAGCGGATGATGCAAACCATATTTTATGATGGCTTGCCCACACTCTTGGTAAAATTTCAGCAAAGGTTACAATAATCAGGGTGATCGCGATGATCTTGATAATGACAATTAAATAATAAGGGATTACCAGTTGGGAGATCCATTGGTCGAGGAGGATATTGGACAGAATGACGATCGTGATATTGACAATTGTGTTGGCAATAACGATAGAAGTAAATAATTCTTTGGGCGTCTTGAGCAAATTTACGATTCTGCGATAGGAAGGCTGGGAGCGGGTTTTGAGCAAATTGATATCTTTTATGCCAAGTGAGAAATAGGCAATCTGAGCTCCTGATAACAGGAAGGAAATGAAAAATAATACGACAAGGGTAAAAATAAATACAGTCGATTCAGCAGGTGAGATTGCAAGCAGTTGCAAAAAGTCCATTTGGCCCGAATGGTAATCCAATTGATAAAGATTTTGGTTAAAGATAGAAGAAAAAATGGTTATGTATTAGGTTCTACTGGCGGAGTTGTGATTGTTAACTCTGTTTCATCATCCGATGTGAGGTCAGATTTCTTTTCAAGCATGATAAAATTGTCTCCGATGATTTCGGTCTGGGATCGTTTATTGTGTTCCCTGTCTTCCCAATATCGTGTTTTCAATTTGCCTTCAATATAGACAAGGCTTCCCTTGTGCAGGTATTTCTGGGCAAGTTCTGCAAGCCCACGCCATAATACTACAGAGTGCCATTCTGTGTGTGAGAGCGCCTTGCCGGTTTTATCTTTAAACGCTTCTGTGGTGGCCAATGGGAATTTGGCAACCGGAATATTCCCTTCCAGAAACTGGACTTCAGGATCCTTCCCGAGATTGCCAACCAATATGACCTTATTGACGCCACGCATAGTCAATAAATTTTAGGGGTACTACAGTAGAAATTAAATCTAAAGTTAGACTTTCTTAGCCAAATAAGAAACTACAACACCCGGGAAAGGCAATTCGCCGAGTTTCTTAATTCCTACCGGTTTGTAATCGGGAATTGCATTTGTTTTTTTTGCCACCTTTACTTCAAAAAATTTTGAAATAATTATCTGATGACTTAAAACCTGCCTGATAACGGCTGGTGTGCCTTGAAACAATAGCTGTTTGGTACGGAACAATTGACTTAGCTCCTTTATTTTTATGATATCCCCCTCGTCCAACAAGGCTTCAGACTCAATCAGGAATGGTTCATACAATCCCTGCCATATATCCCGCTCTGTACGTTTACGAAGAAAAATTGAGTTGTTGTGCTGAAACACCAGGTAGTTAAAATACCGGATCTTTTTTTTAAGGACTCTCGATTTGGCAGGCAGTTCATTGATTCTGTCGTTTGCAAAGGCGAAACAATTTTTGTTTAAAGGACAATGGGCACAATCTGGTTTTGGTTTACATACTGTGGCGCCAAAATCCATAATAGCCTGATTGAAAATTGCAGGCTTCCCCGCTGGGATCAGTCTCTGTGCCAATTCTGAAATTACACGGTGGCCGGCAGAAGTATCCGGAGGTTGGGCAATCCCGAAATATCTTGTTAGCACTCTTTTTACATTCCCATCTACCACAGCATAGGGCTTGTTGTATGCAAAAGAGGCAATCGCCGCTGCCGTGTAAGGTCCAATACCTTTCAGAGCGAGTATGTCTTCATACGCTTCCGGAAATATTCCATTTCGTTCAATATAAATATGTCTGGCAGTGGCAATAAGGTTCTTACATCGGTTGTAATATCCCAACCCTTCCCACATTTTGAATATGAGTCGTTCGGGAGCGATCGCCAGACTTTGAATGTCCGGAAATTTTTTAATGAAGGCAAGGTAATAGCTAATGCCCTGATCAGCACGGGTCTGCTGCAGGATGATTTCACTCAGCCAGATTTTATAGGGATTTTTCTCACCTTTCCATGGCAGTCTTCGAAAATTGTTTTTTGAGTGCCACCTTAATAGTTTAGCTACAAAAGACCTCATTGTTTCAATATTCATAATAGTTTTCCTACCGTTTAAATATTATTTTAATTTATTAATCATAATGAGTTAAATTTGTGATCTGCCTTTTTGAAACAATTTTGAAAAATCCGGAATTGCAATATCTGAACTAATTTTTAGTATTCCTTTCATCTAAAAAAAATGATTATCCAATGAGAAAAGCAGACTTAATCAACAAAATAAGCGAGAACACCGGTGTGCCTAAGGTGGATGTACTGATCACAGTGGAGAATCTCCTGAAAGTTGTCAAACAAACTATGGGAGACGGTGAAAATATTTATATCAGGGGCTTTGGGAGTTTTATTCTTAAAAAACGTGCAGCAAAAATCGGAAGAAACATCAAAAAAAATGTTGCAGTAGAGATTCCTGAACATTACATACCTGCTTTCAAACCTTCAAAAGAATTTTTGCTTGAAATTAGGGAGAAAAATATAATTCCCCGGGGTGAATAGCCTACATTTGCCTTCCTGTTTTAAAGCCGTATAAAATTATTGTGAAGCAAAGGATTGTTTATTCATCATTAGCCTTGGTACTGTTGCTGGGTTTGTTTCTATTTGGGAAAACAAGTCATCCCAAACCGCCTGTTCAGGACGAACATGCTCATTCCGTTACAGTATTCAATCCGGATTCTGAAATAGATTCTATTAAAAAAACACTTATTCCTTCCCAGCAAATCGCACTACAAAATCTGGAAAATAATGTCGTACGTGGGGATGTTGCAAAGCAAAAGGCAGAACAATTGAATGCCCTGGCTGAATATTGGAAGGATACGGTTCGCGCATTTCTTCCGTATGCGTATTATTTAAGCGAAGCGGCCAAATTGGATAATTCAGAAAAAAGCCTCACCTTTGCAGCCCAATTTATTTTTGAGAACATGCGGCGTGAAAGCCGCCCTGATCTCAAACTTTGGGAGGCACAGACCGCAGCCGGCCTTTATGAGCAGGCTTTAAAGTTGAATCCTTCCAATCAGGATTTGAAAATTGGATTGGGAAGTTGTTATGTTTATGGTCCGGGAATGACGGGCGATCCTCAGCAGACTATGAAGGGAATTCAGCAGTTGCTGGAGGTAGTAAGGCTGGACAGTAACAACATGAAAGCTCAAATGGTATTGGGGATTGCCTCCGTGATCTCGAATCAGGGAGATAAAGGAATAGAACGACTGGAAAAGGTTGTGAAATTTGATCCTCATAATCTGGAAGCCGTATCCTGGCTGGCAGATGCATATGCCTCTCAAGGCGATGTCGCAAATGCGAGGAAATGGTACGAACAAAGTAAACATATTGTAAACAATCCTGCCTTCAGCAAAGAGATTGATGAACGAATCAAAATGCTGGATCAGCAGTAAGGAAAGAGAAAGATAGTATAAAGGCAATGATTGCCTGATTTTATTCATTTAAAAAACTACATTTTATGCCTTGTGGTAAAAAAAGAAAACGCCATAAAATCGCTACACATAAGCGTAAGAAGCGTTTGAGAAAGAATCGTCATAAAAAGAGATAAGCCATAACCGCAGTTGCTGTTTTTACAATCATCATTGCCTTAATTGCAAGGTTCTCTTTCCGCCTGAATAAAAAAATTGTTTTTAGTTGAACAAGGAACTCATCATTAATGCTGCTCCGCAAGCAGTAGATATAGCCCTTCTTGAAGATAAGAAGCTGGTAGAGTTACATTCCGAAAAGGCGGATTCCAGGTTTGGAGTGGGCGATCTATATCTGGGTAAAGTAAAAAAACTTATTCCCGGCCTTAATGCAGCATTCATAGATGTGGGTTTTGAGAAGGATGCATTCCTGCATTATTCTGACCTCAGCCCCTACGTTCGTTCTATCCTGAAATTTACCAGGATGACGATGAATGAAAAGCCTGACGAGAATCTTGATTTCTCCAATTTCAAGATAGAACCTGAAATCGTAAAGACAGGCAAGATTGCTGAAGTACTCAGCGGTAAGCCCAACATCCTGGTTCAGATTCTTAAAGAGCCAATAGCAGCTAAAGGCCCGCGTTTGAGTTGTGAACTTTCATTACCGGGCAGATTTGTAGTTGTTACTCCGTTCAATAATATTGTAGCAGTTTCCAGAAAGATCCATTCTACCGAGGAAAGAAAGCGGCTTCAAAAAATAGTCGAGTCATTAAAGCATAAAAATTTTGGGGTTATCGTAAGAACTGCGGCTGAGGGCAAGCAGGTGTCTGAACTCCGTGAAGACCTGAATACACTTGTTGAGACCTGGGAAAAGATTCACCAGAATCTGAAAGGAGCTACTGCGCCCAC
>CAYXAL010000021.1:22307-23438 GCA_964463015.1 uncultured Ginsengibacter sp. | reverse complement strand
AGAGATATCGGAGGAATCATTGTAGTTGATTTTATTGACATGAAGCTTCCGGAAAATAAGAAAAGACTGCTGGAGCAGATGGACAAGTACATGAAGATCGACAGAGCCAAGCATGCCGTATTGCCCATCAGTAAGTTTGGATTGATGCAGATTACCAGGCAAAGGATGAAGCCTGAAATGACCATCAATACAATGGAAGTGTGCCCTACCTGTGAAGGCACCGGAAAAATATCTTCTGCACTCGTATTGGAGGATGAAATTGAAAAAAATCTAAGTTATCTGATTATGCAAAAGCATAAGAAGCTGACGATAGAAGTACATCCGATCCTTTATGCTTACCTTACCAAGGGCCTTCCTTCCAGAAGAATGAAGTGGCAGTGGAAGTTTAAACAGAAAATAAAAATCCGTCCGAACACTTCATTCCATCTGATAGAATTCAGATTTTTTGATAGCATGAATGAGGAAATCAAGCTGTAATTATTTACAAACGATTTTTGCATTGCCTCTCGGATAGGGTGATTTAGATTCCCGGTCAAAGTGCCTTTCAATTTTCCTAACTTTACAATAAAAATGCGGCTATTAATTTTTTCACTTCCGGCAATAATCTTATTGTCGCTCCATGTCCCTAAAATGCAAAATGACATGCAAACAATACCGGATATATACCAGTTCAGAGTAGCTTCACTCGATGGAGGTATCATCGATTTTTCGAAGTTTAAAGGAAAAAAAATTTTGATCGTAAATACAGCATCCAAATGCGGCTATACGCCACAATATGCACAATTGGAAGAATTGTATAAAGAGCATCAGGATCGTTTGGTTGTTGTAGGCTTTCCGGCAAATAACTTTGGAGCACAGGAGCCGGGCAGTAATTCTGAGATAAAAGAATTCTGTACAAAAAATTATGGGGTTACCTTCCCTATGGCTGCAAAAGTTTCTGTGAAGGGAGAAGATATTGCTCCGATATATCGCTGGCTTACTCATAAGTCTGAGAATGGTGTTATGGACGCAGAAATCAAATGGAATTTTACGAAATTTCTTCTGAATGAAAAGGGCGAACTCATTGCCAAATATGACAGCAACATCACTCCTTTGAGTGAAGACATTTTGAGTAATCTTTAATCGGCATCT
>CAYXAL010000021.1:0-22207 GCA_964463015.1 uncultured Ginsengibacter sp. | reverse complement strand
AAGAGGGATGCCAGGCATGATCGACCGGTAAGCGCAGATTTCATAAGTGAGTGGCGGGAATTTGTTTTTGAATTTCCATTTGGAAATATCAATGATTGGTTAGACTTTTTGAAGAATAGTGCCACAGCAAAAATTGAAAATGCACCGAATAAACAGGCAAATATTTCAGTTTTTGAATGCGAGGAAATACTTCATAAACTTTCTCTGAAATCTTATGAAAGCGACTTCAAGATTCTTATCATGTGGTTGCCTGAATTTTTAGGGAAGGACGGTAACAGATTGTTAAAACTTATAGAGGAACCTCCGGAGGGCACTATTTTTATTTTCGTTGCGGAAGATGAAAATCAGATTTTGCCAACCATTATTTCAAGAACGCAGTTAGTCAAGATTCCTCTGCCTGAGGATCATGAGGTTGAAGAATATTTAAATCAGCAAATACAGGAACCGGTCAACACAAAGTCTATTGTAGCCGTGGCGTCGGGAAATATAAGAGAAGCGCTTCGCCTTACAAGGATGAATGAGGAGAATTGGGAAAGATCCATCCGGGACTGGTTAAACCTAATTATCAGGAACAACGTGGACCTTCAGTCCAAATGGATAGACGAAATCAATCAGATAGGAAGAGAAAAGCAAAAGCAACTGTTACTTTATTTTATTCATTTAATCAGGATTTCCCTGAAAACCGGATTTTTGGCTGCGGAGGATTTACCATCAATGGTTGAAAGCGAGAGGGAGTTTGCAGCAATTTTAAGAAATAAGTGTGAGCCGGAAGTCATTGAAGAAATGGTCAAAGAACTGAATGATGCCATCTATTTTATAGAGCGAAATGCCAATTCAAAAATCCTGTTTCATGCATTGACGATTAAGTTGCGTTATTTAATTAATGAGAAATATTTAATTTTGATACAGTGAGGTGAATTGTCAATGCAGTCAATGATTATGAAAAGGAAGGAAATAGAACCACTAAATATAAATTTTTCGGGCTCCGGAGATATTCTTTATTTCAATGGGGAGCCTCGTTGTATTTATTTTAGCCATTCATTCAGAATGGTTTTTCACTTATCATAATCCTGCCGGCAGTCACCATTTTTATTTATTTCAATTCAAAATAAAATGGGATGTAATTCTTGTGGAACCGGTCAACCTAAGGGTTGTAAGAATAATGGCACCTGTGGTACAGGTGGATGCAACAGGCTGAACGTGTATGATTGGCTGGCCAATTTGCCGGTAGCGGATATTGAAGACCGATGCCATGTAGTCGAAGTATCTTTTAATAATGGAAGCCGAAAAGATTTTTTCAGAAATAATTCTCTCAAAGAAGTTTATACAGGAGAAATGATTGCTGTGGAGGGCGTGAATGGTTTTGACGTGGGAAAAGTTAGCCTTTCCGGCGAATTGGTGAGGTTGCAATTGAAAAAGAAAGGTGTAAAGGAAGATAATCCGGAGATGAAGAGGGTGTTGCGTGTTGCCTCAGATTATGACCTTGCAAAGTGGAAAGAAACCAAAGCACGCGAGCGGGAAGTGCTCATTCGCAGCAGAGCCATTGCCAGAAGTCTCAAATTGGAAATGAAATTGAGTGAGGTAGAAATACAGGCAGATGCGCGAAAAGCCACATTTTATTATATAGCTGACGAAAGAGTGGATTTTAGAGAGCTGATCAAAATATATGCATCAGAGTTTAAAGTGAAAGTAGAAATGAAGCAGATTGGTGCCAGGCAGGAAGCCGGTAAGGTAGGAGGTATCGGCACTTGTGGAAGAGAACTTTGTTGCAGTACGTGGCTTACCGATTTTAAAAGCGTAAATACAAATGCTGCAAGGTATCAGAATCTGAGTATCAATCAAACCAAGCTCAGCGGACAATGCGGAAGATTGAAATGTTGCCTGAATTACGAATTGGATACTTACCTAGATGCCTTACAGAACTTTCCGGAAGATGCCGATACCATTGAGATGGCAAGAGGAAAAGCCTACCTGGTAAAAAAAGATATATTCAGAAACCTTATGTGGTACTCCACTTCAGAAAGTACCAAGTATTATCCGCTGTCTATTGACAAAGTGAAGGAGCTCTTAGAACAAAATAAAAAAGGTATCAGACCTGAGGTACTGGAGACCGTGGAAATTACAAGTGGTAAGGCAAAAGAAATAGAGCCTGAGTTTGTGGATGTCGTAGGTCAGATTACCCTTAAGTCTTTGGAGAAAACAGTAAAGAAACAGAAAGCAAAAAAATCCAAATCGTTTAATAAGAATAGTAATAAGCAAAGTCCACCCAATGCCGGCGACAATAAAAGCGGAAACCAGCCAGGTAGAAACAGGCAGCACGGCCGGGGAAGGGACAATAGAAATTCAAATAACAGGAATCGCCCACCTCAAAAGGGCTGACAGCAATTAATTTGAATAGTTCTATTTTTGCTCCCGAATGTCAATCAAAGTTACCCACCTTTCAAAAAATTTTAATAGCCAGGCCGCTGTAAAAAATATTTCTTTTAGCGCGGGCGAAAAGGGAGTCATTGGCTTTCTGGGCCCCAATGGGGCGGGCAAATCCACCACAATGAAGATGATCACAGGCTACCTGGAGCCTGATAATGGTACAGTAGAGGTTTGTGGAATCAACGCCGGACAGAATCGAAACGAAGCCCGGAAAACGATCGGTTATCTTCCGGAAGGCAATCCATTGTATTATGAAATGTACGTCCGTGAATATCTTGAATTTATTGCCTCAGCACACCGTATTGAAAATATTAAAGACCGTGTGGATGAAGTAATAAAACTGACAGGGCTTACTCCTGAAGCAACAAAAAAAACCGGACAACTAAGCAAAGGATATAAGCAAAGAGTTGGTCTGGCAGCTGCAATTATTCACGACCCTGAAGTGCTGATTTTGGATGAACCTACCAGTGGGTTGGATCCAAACCAGATACTTGAAATCAGACAATTGATCAAAGACCTTGGGCAAAAGAAAACAGTATTGTTTTCTTCACATATACTTCAGGAAGTAGAGAGTGTTTGTTCCCGAGTGATTATTATCAATAAAGGTGAGTTGGTGGCAGATGATCTGTTGGCCAATCTGAAAAAAGATATAAATCCGGAATCTGAAATTATAGTCAGATTTGCAAAGAATCCTCTGGAACAATGGTGGCAAACATGGCCGGAAGTAATTCTGGCGGAACAAAGAGAAGGAGCCTTTTATCTAAAAACAAGAGAACCCGAAAAAACAAAAAAGCAAATTCTTGCTTTTGCGCTGGCAAACGATCTGGATATACGCTCGATAGATAGTCAGCACAAGAGCCTTGAAGAAATTTTTAAAAATCTTACGAATTAAAAAAGTAAATCAATGAGCTACATTACAAGCGTCACAGGCCGTCAGATATTAGACAGTCGTGGAAATCCGACAGTAGAAGTCGAAATATTAACTGAAAATGGATTTCTGGGTAGGGCTGCAGTACCCTCCGGGGCAAGTACAGGTGTGCATGAAGCTGTGGAACTTCGAGATGGAAATGCCAAGGTATATAATGGAAAAGGGGTACTAAAGGCTGTGAAGAATGTAAATACTATAATTGCTGATGCGATTTTTGGATGGGATGTAGCCGACCAGGTTGGCATTGACCAAAGAATGCTGGAGTTGGACGGCACTACAAACAAGAGCAAGTTAGGTGCTAATGCGATTCTTGCTGTGAGCCTTGCTGTGGCTAAAGCGGCAGCACTGGAAGCCAACCTTCCCTTGTACAGATATATTGGAGGCACCAATGCGCGGGTGTTGCCTGTACCGATGATGAACATTTTGAACGGAGGCGCTCACGCTGATAATAAAATTGATTTTCAGGAATTCATGATAATGCCGGTTGGGGCAAGATCGTTCAGCGAGGGATTGCAATGGGGGGTTACAGTCTTCCATCAGTTAAAGGATGTGCTTAAGAAGAAAGGATATAGCACAAATGTAGGTGATGAAGGAGGGTTTGCTCCCAATATAGGCAGCAATGAAGAAGCGATAGAAACCGTACTGACAGCAATTGATAAAGCAGGTTTTAAGACCGGGTCGCAAATCGTTATTGCATTGGATCCTGCAGTAAGTGAAATGTATGACGCAAAAAAGAAAGTATATCATTTTCATAAATCAGATGGTAGAAAACTAAGCAGTGCTAAAATGGTCGATTACTGGAAAAGCTGGGTATCACAATATCCCATTGTTTCAATTGAAGATGGCATGGCAGAAGATGATTGGGGGGGATGGAAGTTGTTGACAGATACAATCGGAGCCAAAATTCAGTTGGTGGGCGATGATCTCTTTGTAACAAATGAAAAGAGAATTCAAAAGGGAATTGATACCGGTACCGCCAATGGCCTGCTGGTGAAAGTAAATCAGATTGGATCATTGACAGAGACAATAAATGCAGTATCCCTGGCGCAGCGAAGTGGTTATAATACCATAATGAGTCATCGGAGTGGCGAAACGGAAGATACTACCATAGCAGATCTGGCGGTTGCATTGAATTGTGGACAAATTAAGACCGGTAGCGCCAGCCGGACAGACCGTGTTGCCAAATACAATCAATTGCTGAGGATTGAAGAAAATTTGGGAGAAAATGCGATTTATCCAAAAGATAAAATTAAATTTGGGAGGCATTGACTGATATACTAACCCTTCAATTCAGGATTCTTGAAATACATTAAAAAAATTGCAGGCAATAAATATTTATTGACAGGTGTCGCATTTGCAGTCTGGATGTTGTTTTTTGACAGAAATGACATTCCCTCTCAAATAAGCAGAATGCATGAGTTGAATAATCTGGAATACAGTGAAGGGGTTATGACAAAAAAGATTGAAGACACCCATTCCGAATTGAATAATCTCAAAAATAGCCCTGAAACTCTCGAAAAATACGCCCGCGAGAAGTATTTGATGAAGAAACCAAATGAAGACCTCTTTATTGTCCGGACAGATTCTGAACAATAAGTGAATGGTTTACAATAAAATAATTTTTTTGGCGTTTAAGATAGCGGATAACCTTATTATTTTTTAAAGCCATTTTTTTTATGACTGAATTTACTCAGGATGATTTACTTCGTTTTTTATATGGAGAAACTTCCGAAAAAAAGACGGCAGCCATAAAGGCAGCAATCAAAAAAGATTTTAAACTAAGGGAAACTTATGATCAGTTGAGGTCCTTGCAAAACAACCTGGATGAGGCAAAAATGAATCCTTCAGACGAGGTCATCAACAAAATCATGAAGTATGCCGTGTCTAAACACGCAAAGGTACAGGCGCACTAATGAAGTTTGAAATTCTTACTTTTAAACCTGCTTTCAATTAGCAGGTTTTTTTATGACCAGAAAAGAACGATATCAATTTGTAATAAACTACTTTCTGAAGAATGCGCCCGATGCAGCAACCGAACTGATTTATGATAATCCTTACCAGTTGTTAGTGTCAGTAATATTGTCTGCTCAATGTACTGACAAGCGGGTAAATCTTACAACACCCGCATTGTTTGATGCCTATCCGGATTTTGAATCGTTAAGTAATGCTGATCCCGACCAATTGTTTACTCTCATAAGAAGTATTTCCTATCCGAATAACAAGACAAGACATCTGATAGGAATGGCTAAAATGGTTGTTTCAGATTATGAGGGCAGTTTGCCTATGACAGTAAATGAGTTGGTAAAACTACCCGGAGTAGGTAGAAAGACGGCCAATGTGATTACTTCTGTCCTTGACAATCAGCCAAATATGGCGGTAGATACACATGTGTTTAGAGTTGCGAATAGAATTGGGCTTGTAAAAGCAAAGACGGTTCTGGAGGCAGAAAAGCAATTGATAAATAACATTCCAACCGATCTTATCCATATAGCCCATCATTGGCTGATACTTCATGGCCGTTATATTTGTGTAGCCCGCAATCCGAAATGTGATATTTGCGGGCTGCAAAAGGCGTGTTTGTATTTCAAAAATATTTACAACAAAACTCCAAAATAGTCGTTTCTTTACAACAATCAATGCTAAATAAACAACCTAATAATTCAGGCTTCTTTATGAGAGCAGCAATCATTCTGTTTTTATTTTTCTTTATAAGTTCTACTGCAAAGAGTCAATACTATTTTTATAACGGCGAGTATTATGAACATAACCTTTTGGTGGAAGTAGGAGGATCTGTGGGAGGAATGAATGCCTTTACAGATCTTGGCGGAAGAAAGGGGGTGGGAAAGAAATTTGTCAAAGATTTCAATATTAAGAATACCCATATATCCGGAGGTGTATTTGCAGGACTTATGTACAAGAATTCTGTAGGATTAAGGTTTGAAGCTACATTTGGCACTGTTTCGGCTTACGATAGTATCCTCAAAAAAGTGGCCCCAACTACCAATGGGCGGTATGAAAGGCATCTGGAATTCAGAAGCCAAATTGCAGAAGTCGTTGCTTTGGCTGAGTTTCATCCTTTTGAAATGATTATTAATTATAATGTGGATCGTCGACCTCCTGAGGTTTCTCCTTATGTCGTGGTTGGCGTTGGGTATTTTCATTTTAATCCACAGGCAACCCTGAATGGAGGCCTGGTGGATCTGCATCCATTAAGAACAGAAGGACAGGGGTTTTCAGAATATCCGAGGGCAAAACCATACAAACTTAATCAGATTAACTTTCCATTTGGTGCAGGAGCGAGATATGATTTATCTTCTGTGTTGAATATCCGGATAGAAATGTTATATAGGATTTTATCTACCGACTATCTGGATGATGTCAGTGGAAAATACATTGACCCTGCTGTGTTTTCAAAATATTTGTCGGGATATAAGTTGAATCAGGCAATCTTACTTAATGACCGGCATATTCCGGGTGCAGAGTACAGCACTGCTCACCCGGATGGGGTAAGAGGAAATCCTAAGAATAAAGACGGGTATGTTACGTTGTCTGTTAAGCTTGGTATCACCATTGGAAGAGAGCGCCAGGATTAGTATTCACTTATCAGATTTCAATCGCCTGTTTTTCAAATTGCAGTTTGTGTAATTTATAATAATAGCCGCGACGCTCAATAAGATCAGAGTGAGTACCGGTTTCAACTATCTGCCCTTTATCAAGCACAATTATTTTATCAGCCTTGCGAATGGTAGAGAGGCGGTGCGCAATGACAATGGAGGTTCTTCCTTTAATCATTTTCTCAGTCGCGTGTTGAATGAGCCGTTCACTTTCGCTGTCAATAGATGAAGTGGCCTCATCCAGAATGAGGATGGCCGGGTCATACAGTAATGCTCTGATAAATGAAATAAGCTGACGTTGGCCCAGAGAAAGAGTATTGCCCCTTTCCATTACATTATATTCATATCCTCCCGGCAGCCTGAGTATAAAATCGTGTACACCTATCATCTTTGCGGCATCGGTGGCCATCTGCATGGAAATATTCGTGTTGCGCAGTGCAATATTTTCAAAAACAGTGCCGCTGAATAGAAACACGTCCTGCAATACAACTGCAATTTTGCTTCGGAGGTATTCTGTATTAATGTCATAGATACTTATATCGTCCAGCCTTATATCCCCGCTGTTCACCTGATACATTCGGTTAATCAGACTGATGATCGATGTCTTCCCGCTTCCTGTATGTCCTACGATTGCAACGGTCTCTCCGGGATTTACCGTAAACGATATATCTCTTAGTACATACTCATTCGGATTGTATGCGAAACATACATTTGAAAATTCGACTTTACCCTTTATCTCAGGTAATATCTTTCCATCTTCTGAGGGGTTGGTCACGTCCGGATTTTCAAGTATTTGAAAGATCCGTTCTCCGGCTACCATTCCCATTTGCAAGACATTGAATTTGTCTGCGATTACCCTAAGAGGCCTGAATAACAGATTAAGGTACATTATGAATGAGATAATCACACCTGCATTTGCTGAATAGTTGCCGCCCCACCACACCAACAATCCGATTGAAACAGCCAGCACAATTTCTACCACCGGAAAAAAAATTGAATAGGCAAGAATAGCCCGGATATTGGCACTCTTGTGCTCATGGTTAATTTCCCTGAACTTTTCAAATTCTTTTTCTTCGTTGGCAAAGGCTTGTACAACAGACATTCCTGTAATATGTTCCTGCACAAAAGCATTCAATCGTGCAACAGCATTGCGTACACGAATAAATGATTTGTTTACACTTTCTTTAAATAAATAAGTTGCAATAATCAGGATGGGAAATGGCGCAAGGCTGATCAGCGATAATCTCCAATCTACCCCAAACATAAAAAGCAGAATGGACAGAATACTCAAAAGGTCAGCAATAATCGGGATCAAACCATCAGAAAAAATATTGTTGACCGCTTCAATATCGTTAATCGTCCTGGTGGTGAGTGTGCCAATGGGCGTCTTGTCGAACTGGCGCAGATTGAAGCTGATTATTTTATCAAATACTTTTGTGCGCATATCATTGACGACAAACTGCCCGATCCAGGAAGTAATGTATCCAAAATAGAATCTCAACGAAGTTTCGATAAAGAGAATTCCCAATTGAATGAAAGTGATCATAATCAGCCAAAAGGCATCTTTGTCCTGAATGAAATGGTTGACCGTATATTGAATGAGGTATGGCCTTAATGGAGAAATTACAGCAAGGACGATGGAAAGGAAAATAGAGAGATAAACTTTCTTTTTGTAGGGTGCTGCAAATCTGAATACTTTCCTGAGCACACTAAAGTCAATAAATTTTTTACGCTTCATCCCTTGCTGCATCATGCAAAATTAATAGAATTGGATGCTAACGCGAAGTACCGCACAGGATGAAATAGTGTTTGTTGCCTACCTTGTGACAAATAATTTTTCATGAAGTTTTTTTTTCTGTCATTTATGGTTATACTGAACAGCAATTTGATGGGTCAGTCACTTAATATAATGACGTTTAATATCCGGCTGAATGTAGCATCAGACAGTTTGAATGCCTGGCCACACAGGAAATCATTGGTTGCATCACAGGTGTTATTTTATGATGTTGATGTATTGGGTGTTCAGGAGGCTAAGCCTGAACAGATGGAGGATTTAAAGTATTTACTACCCGGATACAGGTTTATCGGTATTGCCCGGGATACGGATGCATGGGGGGAGTATTCGGCTATTTTTTACAAAGCCTCAAAATTTAGTTTGATTTCCTCAAGCACTTTCTGGCTTTCGCCAACCCCTCAATTGCATGCCAGCAAGGGCTGGGATGCAGCAATTACAAGAATCGTTACCTGGGGTAAATTAAAAGATAAAAAGACCGGAAAAATATTTTTTATTTTCAATACGCATTTTGATCATATAGGAAAAATTGCCCGTGCGAATAGCGCCAAAATGATTTTGGATGTTGCTGACAGCCTGGCCGGAAAATTTCCTGTAATAGTGATGGGAGATTTTAATTCTTCATTTAATGAGGAACCTTATCAGATACTAACCAATAATACGGATAAGAAGCATTTGATCGATGCCTCGGCTATTTCAAAATCACCGCATTATGGGCCGACAGGTACCTTTAATAATTTTGAACAGAAGGAAGTAGATGAATTTCCGATAGACTTCATTTTTGTGAAAAATGGAATAAGCGTATTAAAGCACGGGACTATTTCAGAATCATGGAATGGCAGATTTTCTTCAGATCATTTTCCTGTATTTGCAAAAATTGTATTACCGGCAGTTACAAAGCAGTAGATCATAAAGGCTACTCCTGTATTGGGCAAAAATAAAAGTGGCCATCCTTTGGGATGACCACCTTTTATTATCAACAAAATGAAGCCTTAATGTTTAGCCCACCACAATGGGGTCAATACTCCATCGGGTCCGCCTAATTGATCCAAAGCCTGATTGTATCCCTTTTCGTTATTTGCAGGTAAATTGGAAGGATACTTAATTCTTTGAGGGAAAAACTTAACACTGCTGGTCATGTAGTTTCCGTCGTTGAGATCCGGCATATTCGTCAAGGGTTTTTCAACTGCCGGGTTTTCAAAGAATGGCAAACCAAGACGTCTTTGATCGCACCATGCCTCAATAGGAACCCATGGATTTTGGGCGATAAATTTCTGAGTAAGAATCTTTGTCATGTGATCATTTCTTACCGTACCGTTTTTGTAAAGTGTATTTACCGGGTATTTGATATCCACAGTTCCCGGGGTATTGGTATAGCCATCGATATAATTCATGGAATGTGTAGCCGGTGGTTCAGTAGTGTTATCCCAGTTTACAGAAGTTCCCGCACGATTGTAATCGGTAGAAGCTTTGTATGCTGCTGCAAATTGAGAAACTCCGCAATACGCAAAACTCAGATCAATTCCTTTTTCATAGGCCACTTTTCCGGAAACTGGTGTAGCCCAGCCACGCTCAGCACCTTCAGCTAACAAAAAGTATGTTTCCCATGCGCCATAAAAGAGACGGCTGTCAGTGTTGTTACGGAAGTGATTGGCAAGACGTGGCGTGCAACCATTGTAGGTAGCCACATTATTTTTTGCCCCTTTATCACCCCAACTTCCATTCACCACTCCATTCCAGGTGTAGGCTGCGTCCAATGTTTTAACTACATTTCCTGATCCATCAGTGAGTGTTCTTTGTGTAGTTTTTGCACTGTTGTCCCATGATGGGTATGAGTTAAAGTCAGGATTGGTGTAATATCCCGGTACAATAAATGTCTTGTAGGCTCTTGGGTCTATTGTATAAGGAAGACCATCCAACCAATACCCGGCGATGGGATCGTTTGTTTTTGTAGGCCAATGATCGAGAAATCTTAAACCTACATAGTCAGCTGCTTTTACATAAGGAGCCAATGTAGCATCCTGATCTGCTGTCTTGATACCGCCAAGGCCCACGTAAAGGTTGTTGAGCGTTTCAGATAATTGATAATAATTCCATTGGCGTGTCATCACACCTGTAAGATCATCCCAGCCGTCCTTTTCTTTTACTTGAAACGCATCTCCTGCATCAGTAAGTAGTGGCTTGGAAGCTGCGTCTTCAAACTCAGCCTTGGCTTTTGAACCATCTACTTCTGAAAGACGCATGGCTAACCTGAGCCTCATTGAGTTTGCGTATTTCTGCCATTTGGCATAATCGTATCCGTAAGCCTGATCAAGACCGGCATCCGGTTTTTCTGAAACGCTGATATCTATCTTTGAGGCAGCATCCTTTAATTCATCCAACATGAAATAATACACTGTTTTTACGTCAGAGAAATCCGGATTGACTCCCTGGAATCCATTTAAAGGAATCGGGCCAAAGTTGTCGGTCAATTCGCTTAAAAGGTAGGCACGATAAATACGGGCTATCTGAAGCAAATTGTTGGTATATGGTTTAATGTTTCCACTTGCAATTTGCTTTTCGGCTACATCCACTGCCGAGTAAATACGGTTGAGTGCCTTGCCTTGGTAGTTCGTACCATACCACTGGCTCGTCCAATCATCATTGTATCCGCCTGTGGCAATCCCTCCACCAGACCATTGCTGATGAGCGGCATTTTTCCAGTAAAGAACAAATGTTCTTTCAGAAATATTTGGATCCATTTGGTCTGTCATCATGGCTCCGTTAATGAAATATTCAACCTGCACCTGCTGTTCATTGGCCAGGTACGGATCGACATTTATTTCGTCGAACTTTTTACATCCCGTGAAGAACAGCGTTCCAAGCGCTGCCGGCAGGATTAGTTTTTTTATATTTTTCATACTAATTCGTTTTGTCTTGTTAAAAATCAGAATCCAAGGCTGAGTGAAAACTGGTATGTGCGCATGGTTGGGAAAGCGCCGCTTTCAAATCCAACTGCATTAGAGCTGACAGCATATACAGATTCAGGATCAATTCCACGCATGTGGCTGGTTATCATCCACACATTGTTGCATGATGCGGCTATTCTCACTTTTTGGAATGTATTACCCAGTGTTCCTTTCGGGAATGTATATCCGAAAGTGATATTCCTCAATCGAACATTGGTAGCGTCGTAAATATTGGCCTCGCCAATTCCTACGTTTCCTGAAGTTCCTACTCTGCTCCAATAATCCTGCTGAGATACCTGCTGAGAATTCTGAACATATCCACCAGCACCATCAGAGATTACACCAGGCACGACCATCATATCTCTCTTACCACCCGGAGCAGTTATTGCGCCCGTACCGTTTGCCTGCATGGCATTCTGTGTTGCAGAGAATATCTGTCCTCCAAAACGGCCATCAACCAGGAATGAAAATTCAAAATTCTTATAGTTGAATGTATTCGTGATTCCAATCAGTGCTTTCGCCTGCTGGTTACCTAAGAGGTAGGACTCGCCGGTAGCCTGAGGCAATCCGGAACCATCCAATAATAATTCTCCGTAAAACTTACTGGAGGCGTCTGTTACCCTTTGGTATTTAGTGCCATACATAGTTCCAAACAACTGCCCATTTTCAGCCTTGATGGAGAAGTTATCCCAACCACCCAGTCCATAGGAAGTAACTCCACTGTCTTTGGCAATATCAACTACCAGATTTCTGTTTGCGGAATAGTTAAATCTCATATTCCAGCTTAGCCCTGAAGGGTTTTGAAGAATTCGTCCGTCCAATATTAATTCTATCCCTTTATTCTGAATATTTCCGGCATTGATAATCTTATGTGCGTATCCACTCATTGGATCAAGAGGAAGTTCGATCAATTGGTTGGTAGCGTTTGATTTGTACCATGTGAAATCCACACCCAACCTGTTTTCAAGGAATCTCATTTCTGCACCAAATTCCCAACTCTTCAAAAGTTCATTTACCACATTTGGATTCTTAAGCAAGTCTTCTTTGCTTGCTTGAGTATGTCCTAACGGGTCTTTGCTGATGATGTATCCATTGTATAATCTGTAAGGTCCCATATCGTTACCCACAGATGCATAAGATCCTCTCAGTTTAATATGATTTACCCAATTAGGTAAAAGAGTCCCCATTGAAGCAAGCATTTCTGATAATACATAAGAAACACTTACGGAAGGGTAAGAGTAAGATCTGTGTGATGCCAGCAAAGTGGATGTCCAATCGTTCCTGTCTGTAAATGTGAGGTACAACCATTTGTCATAGTTGATTTCAAGTGATCCATAAACGGAATTTATTTTCTTATGACTGTATCCTGCGCCGATAGATGGATTACCCTTGGCATTGGTGGGAGAAAATAAATTAGGAACTTCTAATTCACCTGTACTAACACCCAATGATTGCCATTTCTGATCCATCAGGTTTCCGCCAATCATAAGAGCGCCACCAAATTTTCCAAATACATTATCCTTGTGTGCATTGATCATTGCACTGTAGTTCGTTTCTGAAAAAGTTTGCTTACCGGTGCCGTACTGATTGGTCATTGGTCCTCCTGCATAGGTCTTCGATTCGGTATTCATTGCATAGATATCTGCTCCACCCCTTACTTCAGCATCCAGCCAATCCGTGAATCTGTATTTCACAGAGCCATTCAGCATAAACCTGTCGCGGGTATCGTGATTGAGATTGTAGCGATAAAGCCAATAGGGGTTAGGTGTCCAGGCAAGTGCTCCGGGATACCAAAGCATGTTGCCAAACTCATCCACACCTGCAGAGAAATCTGTGATATCCATACTGCGTGGCAACATCAGAATTGTGTAAACGCTGCTGCGGTCTTTACCGTTGATCGGACGGTTGTAACCTCCGGTATTGTTATAGGACAGTTTGAAGTCTGTAGTCCATCTGTCGTTATTTCCAAATTTGCTGATAGCTCTTGTGGAAATATTTGTACGTACAAGTTTATTTCCCGGTATGATACTTTTATCTTCCATATAGTTAATAGAAGAATATATGCCGGTTCCGCCATATTGTTGTTGGAATGCAACTCCGTAATTCTGGCTGCTACCGTTGCGAAGGAAAGATTTCAGATTATTATAGGATTGTAAAGGCACCTGCTTGCCATCCCATCTGGTCACTGATTGGCCTTCAATTTTCGGGCCCCAGCTCAGATTTGATTCTGCATTAAAAATACCCTCTGTACCCTGACCGAAAGCGCTTTGCAGATCAGGTGTCAGAAACATATTTTCTGTGCTTAGTGTAGAGGTAACCGTTATACCTAAGCCGGGTTGTTTTTTGCCGGATTTGGTTGTGATCATAATAACACCGTTACCGCCCCTTGCACCGTACAATGCAGCTGCAGATTGACCTTTCAGAACGCTGATGCTGGCAATGTCATCGGCATTCAGATCTCCTAAACCGTTACCGTAGTCGGGAGAGCTGTTCCAGTAGTCGTTATTGTCTGCACCGAGGAAGTTCTCCATAGGTACACCATCCACAACGATCAGTGGCTGGTTGTTACCCTGCAGAGAGTTAAATCCTCTGAGTACAAGTTTGGAAGATCCACCGGCTCCATTACTTGATCTTACAACCTGGAGACCGGAAACCTTTCCTGAAAGAGCATTGGTAACATTGGTTTCATGGGCATCTGCGACGGTGCTGCCGGAAATCTCCTGTACAGCAAACCCCACGGATGCTTTTTGTTTTTGAATACCCAGTGCTGTCACAACAACCTCTTTGAGGCTACCAGCTACAGCCTGTAGTACAACGGTAAGGTCGGAGGATGATCCTACCTGCACATCCTGTGTTTTATGATTCACTGAAGAAAAGGTAACGACAGCATTGTTGCCCTGCACAGGGAGGCTGAAATTACCGGAGGCATCTGTCATGCCGTTGGTTTTTGTGCCCTTCACTTCGTACGAAACGTTAGGCAAGGGTGTGCCATTTTCGTCTATTACTTTACCCTTTACGGTTCTTTGCTGTGCCAAAGCAAAGAGTGTAACGAGAAGCAATGAAAAGGTCAGACCCATTCTTTTTGAAATTTGCTTCATAGCTTTTGGCTTTAATGGTGATGAATGATTGATTGATTTTGGTTTTAAATAATTCAGATCTGGATTTTGTCAGATTAGATCAAGTGATTTTTCAAATTTTGTTATAGTCCGTTCATCAAAATTTTCAATAACCAGCAAGGCTGCGCCATATATTTCAGAAAGCTTGGACAAGTCGGAGATGACTATTTTGGTATATGATGACAGGCTTGGGATACAATACCTGTTGATTGCCTGGTATATCGGGGCAAGTAGCAATGTGCCGGCTGCAGCACCCCTGCCACTGATGATAATTTGTTCAGGATTGAGTATATGGATTAAGATCGCAATGCCGCGACCAATATCAAATGCGGTTTGAGAAAACAATTCAACAGCCAATTGATCTCCTGCCAATGCAGCAGAGATTACTATTTCAGAGGCCGCCTCCAGATCGTCGGGGAGGTCTTTGATGATTGATGCTCTTCCTGCCCTTAATGCTTCTCTGGCTTTCTCAACGATTACCAATACCGATGCCTCTGTCTCCAGACAACCGCTTTTGCCGCATGAGCACAGCTTGTTGTTATTATTAAATAGAGGAATATGGCTGAACTCACCTGCAAAACCATTGTTTCCTCTGAATAGATTACCGTTTAATATCATTCCGAGACCAATTCCCCATCCAAAGTTTATAACCAGTGCATTGCTGATTCCCGCAGCGGCTCCCAACACTTGTTCAGTAATTGCGATTACACTTGAGTCATTGTCTAAAAACACAGGCAGGCCAAGTTGCTTCTCCATGGCTGCAGGAAGATTCCTTGTTCCATTCACTTCGGCAAAGTAGCTGTGGTTCACTCCTTTTTTTACATCTACGAATCCCGGCATGCCGATCCCGATTCCAAGAATTTTACTCCTGTCAACATATCCTTTACTCAGGTATTCGTTGATGTTGCCAATCAGATCATTGAGCGAATGTTTGCGAAGTTGAAATGAAAACTCTTCCAGATGAAGTATTTCTTTTCCATACAAATCAATCAGTGCAATCTTGGTAATGTGCTGGTCCATTGCAACCGATATCACAAAAATATTTCCTTTGGAAATGGCATAAAGCGAAGGCCTTCTCCCCCCCGTAGAATGGGCTAACCCTTCATCCTGCAGGATACCTGCCCTGAGCAATTCTTCCAGAATCTTTGTTGTCAGAGGCAGACTTTTACCAATCTGATAAGAGATTTCCTGAGCTGAAAGCTTTTTACCCAAGCTTAAAGCCTTAAAAATCATTTTCTTGTATTGCAAATATTTCGTATCCAAGAGGTCTGGTTGCTGAATTGGCATGCAACTTAATAAATATTTTAATAAGTTTAGATTTTTTGCAAAATATTTTTTTAACTTTTTATGAAATAAGAAGATTCTTATTTGCTTTCTATGTCAGAATGATAGAACTAAGGGTGCTTTCAAATCATCTTAAGCGAAACCGTAGAAATTATTTGGTATCATTTTTTACCAATGTTGGGTACAATGGATTTATAGCCTGTCACTTAAAAGTGGATACACAAGCATCGCGTGATGAAAATACTTGTGCGTTTCAGATTCTATAATAATTGGTGCTTCTGATGCGATTACAAACAATCATCCAATAGCGTTTCCCATTCTTTATCCAACGAAATTGAAGGCCTTGAAACATTCGCCCTCTGATACCAATAATCGGCATTGGGAATGTCTCCTTCTTTTCTGTGTAAATAGGCGTGGATTCTTGCTGCCTTTTTATTATTAATATCCTGTACAATCTTATGCGCATTTTCCCAATCTCCTTTGGCATCATACCACAAAGCCTGTGCATAGGACGATACATGAAGTGGTACAGTGTCCATAAGTAATGAACGCAGGAAAACCGTTTTATCCATAATGTCAAGCTAAGGTTACAGTATTTTTTTATCTTGCCTGCTCAAAATTAAATATTGTTGTCTTGAAAATCTTAATTATTGGTTCAGGTGGGAGAGAACATGCCATTGCCTGGAAACTCTCCGGGAGTTCTGCCTGTCCTAAATTGTACATAGCCCCCGGAAATGCCGGGACACTTGCGGTTGGGGAGAATGTGGATTTGAACATCAACGATTTTTCTGCCATAAAGAATTTTTGCATTGCTAAGGAAATTGAAATGGTTGTCGTAGGCCCTGAAGAGCCATTGGTGAATGGAATTTTTGATTTCTTCAGAAATGATGAATTACTGAAGAATATCATAATCACAGGCCCTTCGGCAGAAGGAGCAAGATTGGAGGGGAGCAAAGCATTTGCAAAAGCCTTTATGAAAAGGCATGATATTCCTACAGCGGCTTACAGAGAGTTTCAGCCGGAAAACTTTGATGAAGGGCTGGATTATTTGCGGGAGCATTCTCTTCCTGTGGTTTTGAAAGCAGACGGACTGGCTGCAGGGAAAGGTGTGGTCATTTGTCAGACGACAAGCGAGGCTATTGAAGAATTTTCTTCTATGCTGTTGGATGAAAAATTCGGAAAAGCAGGAAAAAAGGTAGTTGTTGAGCAATTTTTGGATGGGATTGAATTGAGTGTATTTGTCTTAACGGATGGAGTGAACTTTGTTTTGTTGCCAGAGGCAAAGGATTATAAAAAAATCGGTGAGGGAGATACCGGTCCAAATACAGGAGGGATGGGTGCTGTGAGTCCTGTACCATTTGCTACGGATCATTTTATAAGAAAGGTAAATGATAGAATTATTATGCCTACAATAAAAGGACTCAGACAGGAGGGGATTCATTATAAGGGGTTCATATTTTTTGGATTAATTAAGGTGAATGATGAACCTTATGTAATCGAATACAATTGCAGGTTGGGTGATCCTGAGACTGAGGCAATCATGCTAAGGATGAATGTTGACCTGGTAGAATTATTCAAGGCTATGCATAGAGGCACTCTGGGAGCATTCAGGATGGAGATTAATAAAAATCATGTAGCCACAATAATGGCTGTCAGCGGTGGTTATCCAATGCACTATGAAAAGGGATTCCCGGTTTCTTTCAATTTTCTTAAAAATCCTCAGGAAATCAAGCATATTACAGAAGAAGAGGGAGTCATAGTATTTCATGCAGGTACAAAGAAGTCTGAGGAGCAGGTGGTGACTAATGGGGGCCGTGTATTGGCTGTATCAGCAGAGGGGAGTGATCTGGCGGATGCCCTGCAAATTGCTGCTGAAGTGATGGAACAAATACATTTTGAGGGGATGTATTACAGAAAAGATATAGGGAATGAATTTGTAAAATAATATGTTTTCAAGATTGAAATTTTACAGTTTAATTTTCGTTAATATAGAGCTACTGCTGCAATACGTTGTAAATCCAATTTATTTTTACAACTTTGCAACCATTAATAATTTCAATATACCTTACTTAATCCATGGGCCTTTTCAATTTTTTTACTCAGGAAATAGCAATTGATCTCGGAACTGCCAATACTTTGATAATTCACAATGATACAGTTGTAGTCAATGAACCTTCTATCGTTGCACTGGACAGGAACAATCCGAAAAATATACTTGCAGTGGGTAAGAAAGCACTAATGATGCATGAAAAAACCCATGAGAGCATTCGTACAGTAAGACCGTTGAAGGACGGCGTAATTGCTGATTTCAATGCGGCTGAGCTTATGATTCGTGAAATGATCAAGAAAATTTATCCACGAAAACCGTTATTCCCTCCAAGCTGGCGGATGATGATTTGCATTCCAAGTAGTATTACTGAAGTAGAAAAAAGAGCAGTAAGAGACAGCGCTGAGCAGGCAGGTGCGAAAGAAGTCTATTTGCTGCATGAACCTATGGCTGCTGCATTGGGTATTGGAATAGATGTCGAAGAGCCGGTGGGTAATATGATTATTGATATTGGTGGGGGCACTACCGGAATTACAGTAATTGCTCTTGCCGGAATCGTATGTGATCAATCCATACGGGTAGCCGGTGATGAATTCACTGCAGATATCATGGAGGCTCTACGTCGTTACCACAGTCTTCTGATCGGTGAACGTACAGCAGAGCAGATAAAAATTCAGATTGGTGCAGCAATGAAGGATATTGACAATCCTCCTGACGATATGCCTGTAAACGGTCGTGATCTGGTAACAGGTATTCCCAAGCAAATTATGGTAAGTTATCAGGAGATAGCTGAAGCATTGGATAAGTCTATTTTCAAAATTGAGGAAGGAATATTAAAGGCATTGGAAACGACACCTCCTGAACTGGCATCTGATATCTACAGACGAGGGCTATATATTACAGGCGGAGGCGCATTACTTCGTGGGCTCGACAAGAGGTTGGCGGCAAAGATAAAATTGCCAGTACACATTGCAGATGATCCATTGAAGAGTGTGGTGAGAGGTACAGGGCTTGCATTAAAACATTATGATCGTTACCCTTTTATTATGAGGTAATGATTAGCTTTGACCGCAATGCTCTTTATTGTCATTTCAAATTCCTGATCAAGTAACTGTTCAATTCTTAAGAACTGCGGCTATGCGCAATGTGATTATTTTTATCCGCATCTATTTTACCTTCTTTTTCTTCCTGGTGCTAATGGGTGTTTCCATGTATTTGTTGTTTTCATACAACAGGTATCACAATGCAGTGTACAGTGAAGTTGCGAATGAAGTGACAGGTAGCATCAGTGATCAGTATAACAAAATAGCGTACTATTTTTATCTGAAGAAAACGAATGATTCGTTGGTGCATGCGAATGAGGTGTTGTATAACAAGCTGAGAGAGGATTTTAGTATTCCAGATACGATGAACAAACTGGCGGTAGATACTATCAGAATAGACTCTTTGTTACACTACCGGAGATTCTTGTTCAGAGAAGCTAAAGTAGTTCGGAATTCTGTAAGCCAACCCAATAACTACATTGTTTTGCACAGAGGAAGAAATCAGGGATTGCAAAACGATATGGGCGTCATCGCAGCCAATAGCGGCGTTGTGGGGACTGTAATAGAAGTAAGCAATAATTTTTCAGTGGTAATGAGTCTCCTGCACAGCCAGAGCAATGTGAGCGCCAGATTAAAAAAGGGCGGGGAGACAGGGACTTTGGTATGGGATGGAGTAAACAGAAACATTCTGCTGGTGAAGGATATCTCAAAGTCGGCTAAAATCAACCAGGGAGATTCTGTAGTAACCAGTGGGTTTTCCGAAAAATTTCCTCCCGGGCTCCTATTAGGTTATGTGAAAGATATTATCAATGATAAAAGCAGCAGTACTTATACCGTCCGTGTAAAGTCTGCGGTTAATTTTGAAACTCTGCAATTTGCCTATGTAATTCAGAATTTGCAAAAGGGTGAGGTGGATGATCTACTAAAGAAAGTAAAAAGTAAATGAGTACTCTTGTAAAAAATATACTCAGGTTTTGTTTGTTTATTCTGGTACAGGTTTATGTACTCAATCAGATTCCACCTTTGCACCATCTGGTAGTTCCCTATCTCTACTATCTGTTTATCTTATGGCTTCCATATCGAATTGGGAGAAAGGCGCTTCTTGTCCTTGCATTTTTGTTAGGATTTGGATTGGATGCGTTTACCAAGACCTATGGGCTACATTCTGCTCCATGCGTATTAATTGCCTATTTGCGTCCGTTTCTGATTAATATGTTGCTTACCAGAGAAGGGAAGGAATTAAATTTCGATGAACCCTCTGTACAGAGTATGGGCTTTTCTCCATATCTGACCTACGTCACCATACTAACCTTTGTGCATCATACGTTCTTGTTTTTCCTTGAAGCATTGCAGACAGGAGGTTTGATGTATTTTATCATCAAATCCTTATTTGCTACTGCGGTGAGCCTGATCTTAGTTCTTTTAACAGAATTATTGTTCATGAGGAAACAGAGATTTCGTACGAATACCGTATAGTCTGCTAATTTTGTATATTGTAATACCCCTGAAATCTTTTTTTTCTACGGGAAAAGTTTTGCTGAATTCATGTTTAATCAATCAAGGAAGAATATTATCATCGGGATGATTCTTGCAATCGGAGTCATCATTGTTGTACGCCTGTTTAGCCTTCAGGTGCTCGACAAAAAATATTCTGTACTTGCCGACGAACAAGGAAAATTCAGGAAGGTGGTATATCCTGACAGGGGAATTTTGTTTGATAGAAAAGGAAGGGCCATCTTAAGAAATACCATAATTTATGATTTGATGGTAACACCGGGAAAGATTCGGGGAATGCATATGGACACTGCTTCCTTTTGCAAGATCCTGAATATCGATACAGCAGAGTTCAGAAAAAGAATCATCACAGCCATTATCAAAAACAAAAGCTATCGCCCGTCAATTTTTGAGGCTTCCTTATCGGATGAAATGGTGGCGAGAATTAATGAGAGTATGTATAAATGGGTGCCGGCATTCTATCTGCAGGAACGACCCGTAAGGGATTATCCCTATGATGCTGCCGGAAATATTCTGGGATATCTTTCAGAGGTAAGTCCGGCGTTTTTGAAAGCCCATGAAGGAGAAGGATACCAATCGGGTGACTATGCCGGCAAGACAGGATTGGAACGAACCTATGAAAAAGTGCTGATGGGCCAACGCGGCATCGAATACTGGAAACGTGACAACAAAAACAGATTAACGGATAGATTGGACAACGGGCGATACGACACACCCGCTGTTTCTGGTCAGAATTTGCATCTTTCTCTGGATATTAAGTTGCAGATGCTGGGCGAGAAACTGATGGAAAATAAAGTTGGGTCTATAGTAGCACTCGACCCCAAAACCGGAGGTGTCCTTGCTATGATCAGTAGCCCAACCTACAAACCCAATTTGTTGAGTGGGAGTGAAAGAACTAAACACATTGGACAATTATTGCTCGACCCAAGGCTTCCATTAATGAACAGAGCAGTAGGAGCCATTTATGCACCGGGGAGTACATTTAAAACTTTGCAGGCACTGATCGGATTGCAGGAAGGGGTGATAACACCAAGTACTACTTTTTTGTGCACCGGTGCATTTTATGGATGCGGAAGACCAATGCGATGCCTTGATCCCGGAAATTTTAAACTTAAAGAAGCGATAACATGGTCGTGCAATACCTATTTTGCCAATGTCATGCAGCGCACAATCAATAATAAAGATTTTGTCTCGGTTGATAGTGCATTGCGGGTATGGGATCATTATATGTATTCGTTTGGACTGGGTCACAAACTTGGTATCGATATGCCTTCAGAAAGATCCGGGCTCATTCCTACACCCGAATTGTATGATAAGATGTACGGTAAGGGGCATTGGAATTTTTGCACTTTCAGATCAGTAAGTATCGGCCAGGGAGAAGTAGATGTGACACCATTGCAGGTAGCCAATGAAATGGCCTATCTGGCAAATAAAGGATGGTTCATTACCCCACACATGGTTGACTCTATTGATGGAGGAGATAAGTTCGGGCT
>CAYXAL010000020.1:0-60802 GCA_964463015.1 uncultured Ginsengibacter sp. | reverse complement strand
AACCATGCCTGCATCGCTAAGGATGTTCAATAACTTTACGAAGCAATTTGATTTTGAAAGTTTGCGAAAAGTAGTGAACTGATATAATTCTATATTCCACAGATGCACAGATAAAATACAAGTGATATTCATTTTCAAAACACTCATTTGAGCATTTGTGGTATTTTTCAATTTACATCTGTGCATCTGTGGCCAAAAATTCTTTAAGAAATTCATTTGTCCATCTGTGCCATGCGGTAGGCAGGTATGACATACTTCTTTCAATCACATAGGAGAGCAATCATTGATTCGTTTCTTCTTTTAGAATAGCCGGACCTGTTTCAACATCTTTCTTTTCTGATTTTCCTGTTACAAAAGACATTGGTAAGCTATTGGGATAGGGTTTAAAGAAAAGGCCACCATTTATTGCAATATTGGTTTTCATAGAATGTATATGATTGAGTGATTCAGTTTCTAAATTTTCCAGTTTTTTATCCTCATTTGAAGTAATACTCAGCATTCTTGTAGTCAGGTCATTTCCCTGTTGCTTCAGTTGAGCATTTTCACTTTCAAGTCCGGCGAGCCGTTTTTCAATCGAAGAAAACCGGCTGTCAGTTATCGTCAAGTTGGTCGGATTGTTTACAGAGTTAATTTTTTGTAGAGTTTGTGCCTGTGCATTTATAACGACAAAATTGTATGCAATACAAAACAAGGGAAAGATGATTTTTTTCCTAAACAAATGTTTACCGGGGCTGTAATTTTATCCGATGAAAACTCCTTATCGTTTTGAACACTTCACAGAATAAAAAAGGCAGGACAATCCCCGATGTTTAGTAATTTCAACAATTAAAATTCTTGCTGTGATGAGTGAGTCGTCTGAAAAAAATAATTATAAGATTCCCGCCCATACAAGAATTGGCCATGTGCATCTGAAAGTGTCAGACCTGGAAAGAGCATTGAGTTTTTATCGTGATCTGCTTGGTTTTGAACTAATGGCTATGTATGGAAAACAGGCAGCATTTCTTTCAGCCGGGGGCTATCATCATCATATTGGCCTGAATACCTGGCAGAGCAAAGGAGCGCCACGGGCATCAGAATATGGTGTCGGGCTTTACCATACGGCAATTCTATATCCTGAAAGAAAGGAGTTGGCTGTTATTCTCAATCGCCTGGTGCTGGCGAGGTATCCATTGACCGGGGCTGCAGACCACGGAGTATCGGAAGCTTTATATCTGGATGATCCCGATGGCAATGGGGTGGAGTTGTATTGGGACCGTCCGCGTGCTCAATGGCCTCATTTTGAAGACGGATCATTGGAAATGTACACCAGGGCGTTAGATTTGGAAGACTTACTGAATGAGTTGAATGATTGATGTGATGGCTACATTGCCAGGGAATGATTTTTCGGAAAGTTGATTCCTCAATGCAGGCTGAAAATTATTCCCGGCGGACCTGGAGAGTATATCGTAGAAATTACAACTCTTTATAAAGCATATAAGAACAATCAATTTGTTGTCCCGATGATAGAAAAGTTTCTTGATGAATCCGGATAGTTTTTGATCTGTATTGGTTAAGGCATTACCGACCTAAATCATAATCCCGGTTGATTTTCCTCATAATAATTCTTTCAGAAATGGAAGAGATTGCGGCAATCAAAACTTCTTCCTTTTATGAAAAAAGTCCTTGTCCCTACCGATTTTTCTACAAATTCCAGGGCAGGAGCCCGGTTTGCTATCCGGTGGGCTACCATGGAAAAAATTGAATTGGTTTTTATTCATGTGCACTACATCATGCGCGCTACCCATTGGTCAGATGTTTACTTTGAAAAATTTAGCGATATTGAAAATAAGAAACTGAAGGCAGGCTTTAAGAAATGGATTTCCGATCTGTATCGCCAAATGAAAGTAAAGCCGGGAAAGCATTCTCATGTGATGGTGCAGGGTATAGGTGCTGACATCTCGATAATGGATTATTGCAGAAAGAACCCTGACATTGAATATATCTGCATCAGTACACGGGGTGCCGGAAGACTCAAGAAAATATTGGGTACCAATGCCGGAAACCTGATAACGAAATCCGATGTACCTGTGCTGGCGATTCCGAAAAATTACAAATCGACTCAAATAACAAGTGTCTTGTATGCCACGGATATGAGAAACTATGATGCCGAAATTCAAAGAGTAATTCATTTTTCAAAACCGTTAAAGGCAAAAGTAGAGGTTGTACACCTCGCCTGGCCCAACGAGACTTTGCTTGACAAGAACACGATGGATGCTGCACTCAAAAGAAAGTACAGGTATGGGCTCAATATACATATCAAAGAAAACGACCTTACTCAGTCTTTGGTTGAAAACCTGAAAAAGCAAATCCGCAAACACAAACCTTCGGTCGTAGTAATGTTTACCAATCAGGATAGAAATCTGTTCCAAAGAATATTCTTATCCAGCAAGTCGGAGAGTCTTTCATTTGATACAAAAATTCCTTTGCTGGTTTTTAAAAAATAACTCTTAAAAATTGCAATCATGTTTTACAAAGAATTGTATATCGAGTTGGGGAGACTGTTCTATTCCCTTGCCGGGATTGATGGAAAGGTGTCTTCACACGAAAAGGCCGCCTTGCAAAGGTTCATCAATGAAAAATGGAAACCATTGGAGCATTCGGAAGACAGATTCGGAACCGACAGAGCCTATCTGATAGACTATGCATTCGACTTCGAAGAATCTACACTCACGGATAAAGATTATTTCTCCGATTTCAAAAAATTTTACAAGCAGAATAAATCATCGTTCTCGCCGGAAATCATCAGTAATATTTTACAGACAAGCAAGGCAATCGCAAGAGCCTATCGTGGAGTAAATAAGAAAGAAAGCGAAGTTTTATTGAAACTGATCAGGTTATTTGCTGAGTGAATAGCCTAACTCATAAATAAATACTTTAAAAGGCCGTGGATATTACCGGCCTGAAAATTTCCCAATCGCGACAATGGTTTGGCGGACTTCTGTGAGCATTGTTGATAACTTTGCTTCTGAAGTTTTTTGTTTCTTCTATATACCGGGCAGATTAAATCGTGCGGTCTAAACAGAAAGTGACTTCACGGAATAGCCCGGAAAGGTATAGAGGAAATGTTTTGATTTTAAACCTGAAAAACACTCTTATGCTAACACACAACCTGGGATATCCGCGTATCGGCACTCATCGTGAACTCAAGCGAGCTTGTGAACAATACTGGCAGGGCAAAATAGATGTCGATGAACTTTTGAAAACGGGCAGGGAATTGCGCGCACAATCGTGGATGTTGCAAAGGAATGCGGGGATAGACATTATCCCTTCCAATGATTTTTCTTTTTATGATCACGTCCTTGATATGTCAATGACCGTGAAGGCGATTCCAAAGCGGTATCTTGAGTTGGCGCAGGACAATTCATGTCATGAGATGGATCTGTATTTTGCGATGGCCAGAGGTTATCAGAAAGATGGTGTAGATGTGACTGCAATGGAGATGACCAAATGGTTTGATACCAACTACCATTATATCGTTCCGGAATTTTATAAGAATCAAAAATTTGAATTTTTTTCCAGGAAAATTATTGATGAATTCGTATATGGTAAAACGTTAGGGATTGTCACCAGGCCTGTTATTATCGGTCTGGTAACTTATTTATTACTTGGAAAAGAAAAGGAAGAAGGATTTGATAAATTGGATTTGGTTCAAAACCTGTTGCCTGTGTATTTGGAGGTGGTCAGAGAATTGCAGCGCCATGGCGTAGAGTGGATTCAGTTTGACGAACCTTATCTGGGGCTGTCGCTTAATAAGAAAGCAGAAGACGCCTATCGGATGGTTTATGAAACCATTAAAAACCAATTTCCGGGAATTCATTTTCTGATCGCAACCTATTTCACAGATATTAAAGACAATCTCTCTCTTGCCGCCGGCATACCGGTAAATGCTTTGCATATTGATCTGGTACGCTGCCCCGATCAGTTGGATGATGTACTGGATGCCATTCCGGAAAATCTGAACCTGTCTCTTGGAGTAGTGGATGGAAGAAATGTGTGGAAGAATGACTTCGAAAGTTCACTTGCTCTCATTAAAAAAGCCGCTTACAAAATTGGAGAAGACCGGATATTGATAGCCCCCTCCTGTTCATTGTTGCATTCTCCATGTGATCTTGATGCAGAAACTGAAACAGAATCTTTGCCTGAAGAAATTAAAAATTGGTTATCGTTTGCAAAACAAAAAGTCAGTGAGGTTGTTTTGTTGAAAGAATTAGCATCCGGAAATCCCGGAAATGATCTTCTGAAAAAAGCAGAAGAAAATCTTCAGGTCAACAAGAGCAGAGCCACATCTCCTCTTATTCACGACCATGCTGTAGGAAGTAGGGTGCGCTTGATATCAGAAAAGGATATAAAAAGGAAGCATGAGTTTCTCATTCGGAAAAAGGAACAACAAAGAGTTTTCCACTTGCCATTATTTCCAACCACAACCATCGGGTCATTCCCTCAGACAAATGAAATACGCAGTTGGCGTGCCCGGTATAAAAAGGGAGATATCAATGAGATTCAATATAAATCTTTGATTAAAAAAGAAATTGAAATGGCCATTCGCTGGCAGGAAGAAATTGGAATGGATGTATTGGTGCATGGGGAGTTTGAGCGAAACGATATGGTGGAGTACTTTGGGGAGCAACTTAAAGGATTTGCCTTCACTCAAAATGGCTGGGTACAGAGTTATGGCAGTCGTTGTGTGAAACCTCCGGTTATTTACGGAGACGTGTCCAGGCTCAGGCCAATGACCATAGATTGGGCTAAGTATGCGCAGTCAATGACGACAAAACCTGTCAAAGGAATGTTGACCGGGCCGGTGACCATGCTTGAATGGTCGTTTGTGCGAAACGACATTCCACACTCAGACACCTGCAATCAGATTGCCCTTGCGATCAGAGATGAAGTGAATGATCTTGAAAAGGCGGGTATTCATGTGATTCAGATTGACGAGCCAGCCTTGCGGGAAGGACTGCCGCTAAAAAAAGCAGACTGGCAGCAATATCTCACCTGGGCAGTTCGAGCCTTTAGGATAGCCTCTTCGGGAGTGGAAGACTCTACGCAGATCCATACACACATGTGCTACTCTGAGTTTAATGATATCATAGCTGCCATAGCGGACATGGATGCGGATGTGATTACCATAGAGTGTTCACGTTCGCAGATGGAACTCCTGGATACCTTTGCAGATTTCAGGTATCCGAATGATATAGGACCAGGAGTGTATGATATTCATTCACCGCGTGTACCTTCCAAAAGAGAAATGGAGAAATTGTTGAAGAAGGCGCAGTCGGTGATACCGGCAGAGCAATTGTGGGTAAATCCGGATTGTGGATTGAAGACACGCAAATGGGAAGAGACCAGGCCGGCTTTGGAAGCGATGATAGCCGCCACATCAGAGATGCGAAAAAATCAGGGAGTAGTAGCCTGATTTTACCTATGTAATTTTTTCACTGTGTTTTAGATGGCCGGTTCCGGAGTTTTCCGGAATCGGTTTTTTATAAGTGAAAGAGGGAACTGGTATCCAATTGCAGATGAAATTCATGTAAGCGGTTCAAATAACGAAGTATTTCAGGAAGGACAAATGAAGATTGAACAGTTCTCCTGATTTTGACAAGATTGGTACAGAGAGCTGACACTGGGTTGAAATTTATTTGCCGGCATTCACAATTCCCCTGTCTCCATTTTCAGGAGTGGTAATTTTAAAATCCGGGAAACGGCTTTTGAATTTTTCACAATCAAAAAAATAGTTTTTGTCTAACTGATACATCATCTCACCCGGTTCTCTAAGGAATGGATTCACTAACCCGATTAACCGGATTGTTTTCCCTGAAAGGGAAGAGAACCTTGCAGATCGCCCGAACTCAGACGCAAGCAACCAAATTGTTCAAAAGCGAAATCATTTGAATCTTTAGCAGAATTTGAATCCTCCTTATTAGAAGCTCTGATCGATCCGGGTTTTGACAACTTGATTCGTTCGGAATATTTTAATGAATCTGAGTCGAATTATTCCTAATTTTAGTCTATGAAATTTATCGTCCGGATCTTATTGTCCGCATTGGTTGCCTATATTTTGTCTTTGCTTCTCAAGCCACATATTCTGATAAAAGATTATGGCGTGGCACTGGCATTCGTTCTTGTACTAGGTTTATTGAATGCATTGTTGAAACCACTTTTGGTATTGCTGACACTTCCGATTACCCTATTGACACTTGGGTTATTTTTAATTGTACTTAATGTGTTGATGGTTTTGCTCGCTGCAAAAATTCTGAATGGAATATATATCGAAAGTTTCTGGTGGGCGCTGGCTTTCAGCTTTATGCTTTCTTTCTTTTCTACAGCTTTACAGAAAGGAACCGGACACTCCGGCTGATTAAAAGCCTTAAATTTCGTTTTGCCAAAGATTATCTTTTTTAAATAGGGAGGTTTTCTGGAAATTTGCCTTTATGCAATTCGACAGAAAACAATTGACCGATGCCCGGCTAAAAGAAATATACCGGGCCATACTCCTTCCCAGAATGATTGAAGAGAAAATGCTGGTGTTGCTGCGTCAGGGGCGTGTGTCCAAATGGTTCAGCGGGATCGGGCAGGAAGCCATTTCGGTGGGTGCTACATTGGCTATGCAACAGGATGAATGGATTATGCCTTTACATAGAAATCTTGGTGTATTTACCTCCAGGCAGATTCCCTTTCACAGGCTGATCGATCAGTGGCAGGGCCATGCCGGAGGTTTTTCGAAAGGCAGGGAGCGTAGCTTTCATTTTGGCACCAGGGAGTTTCATATCTGTGGTATGATTTCGCATCTGGGACCCCAACTCTCCGTTGCGGATGGGGCGGCTCTTGCCTATAAGCTCCGGAATGAAAAGAAGGCAGCGCTTGCATTTACCGGAGAAGGCGGCACAAGCGAAGGTGAATTTCACGAAGCGCTGAATGTGGCAGCCGTATGGAACCTTCCGGTAATTTTTATAATCGAAAATAATGGATATGGCCTGAGCACGCCGGTGAAAGAACAGTTTCGTTGTGAACATCTGGTAGATCGGGCCAAAGGATACGGGATGGAGGGTGTACGAATAGATGGAAATAACATACTAACGGTAATGGACACACTTCAAGGGGTAAGAGATTATGTGATTCGCGAACAAAAACCTTACCTGATCGAATGTATGACGTTCAGGATGCGCGGGCATGAGGAAGCCAGTGGAGTGAAATATGTACCCAGCGAGTTGTTTGAAGAATGGATTCAGAAAGATCCGGTAAAGAATTATGAGCACTTTCTGGTAGAAGAAGGGGTAACAGACAATGCCGGATTGTCTGCCGTAAAAGATGAAATCAGAGATTATATTGAAACTGAAATACAAAAAAGTGCACTTCATGATAAAAAATATTCAGTTCCTTACGGGAGTGAATCCCTTGAGTTGAGTGATGTGTATGCGCCCCTACCGGACACTTTGTCGGAAAAGAAAATATCAAACATCAGAACCGGAGAACTCCGTTTTGTTGACGCCATCAAAGAGGGTTTGTACCAAAGTATGCAGCAATACGATAACCTGGTTCTCATGGGACAGGATATTGCTGAGTATGGTGGGGTGTTTAAGATTACCGATGGCTTTGTGAAAGAGTTTGGAAAAGGAAGGGTACGCAATACACCGCTTTGCGAGAGCGCCATACTTGGTGCAGCCCTGGGGCTTAGTCTGGAAGGATTTAAGAGTATGGTTGAAATGCAGTTTGCCGATTTTGTTTCTGTGGGCTTCAATCAGATCGTAAATAATCTTGCCAAGATCCATTACCGCTGGGGACAAAATGCCGATGTGGTTATCCGGATGCCGACAGGCGCCGGCGTAGGAGCAGGCCCGTTTCACAGCCAGAGTAACGAAGCATGGTTTACCCATGTACCCGGGCTGAAAGTCGTGTATCCTGCCACTCCGGAAGATGCAAAGGGACTTTTGATTGCTGCTATTCAGGATCCGAATCCGGTTATGTTTTTTGAACATAAACATTTATACAGAAGCCTGATGTCGGAAGTGCCGGCTGATTATTATGCTACTGAAATCGGTAAGGCCAATGTTGTCCGTACAGGCACGGATGTTAGTATCATCACTTATGGCCTTGGTGTAGTATGGGCAAAAGAGTTTGCGGACAAGCATCCGGATATCTCCATAGAGATTCTCGACCTTCGTACGCTGGTTCCGCTGGATTACAAAGCCATCAAGCAAACGATAGGCAATACCGGAAAGGTGATGATTTTGCATGAAGACACCATGGTAGGAGGATTTGGCGGAGAGGTGGCTGCATGGATTGGCCAACACTGTTTTGAATACCTGGATGCGCCGGTAATGCGGTGCGCTTCGCTGGATACGCCGGTACCATTCAGTGGCAGCCTAGAAAAACAGTTTTTGGCTGCCGGCAGGTTGGAAGAATGTATGGAGAAATTGATGAGGTACTGATTTGTGAAGATTATTTCGAAATGAAATAAAGGGATTGCCTGATCAGCCAGCCTCCTTCAGACCATGAATTTTTTCTTAGCCAATACCACAAGGGTTCTATGGGTGTCTTTCTCTACGTAATCTTTAATTGAATACTCAATTTCGAATCCTGCGTTATTCAAGAGTTTTTCGACTTCCGTAAGCGGAAGGCAACTGTAGTAAAACCTTTCACCCAGCATAGTATCTGTATGTTCGTCTTCTGCATCCCCGTGCGTGAAGAGCAGATATCCGTTTTGCTTCAATACGCTACCTGCCCTGGTATATATTTCTCTTTGTTTTTCTTTAGGGAAGTGAAAAAATGAGTCCCATGCAATCAGGCCATCATATTGCCGGGAGGTAGAAAAATCGAAAAAGTCAATTACATGAAAATCAGCATTGCCGGTATGGTCAGCCTTTGCGAGAGCTATCATTTGTTCAGAAAAATCAATGCCGGTAACATGAAATCCCTTTTGGCACAGGTATCTGGAAAGAAAACCTGTGCCGCAACCCACATCAAGTACACGTCCGCCCGGAATCAACTTGCATGCGAAACTTTCGACCGGTGTACCCACAATAGAGTTTCTACGAAGGTTGTTCCATTCGTATGCAATCTTATTGTATGACTCTTTGTTGATACCGGTTTTTTTATAGATTAGAGAATGGAAAGGAGTTTTGAAAATGTATTGTTTTTAATTTGTATCATCACCTTTTACGAAATAATAGCCTTCCTTGGTGATGTAATAATTATCATCCCCCTTCTTTCCTTTGTAGAATTTAAATCTCTGCTTAGGCCTGTCGTCATAATTTAAAGTCAGTGTACCCTTTTCCAAAGTATAGGTTCCTTTCAGTACTTCATCCTTCTGTAGTTTGGAATTGTAATCGTTAAATACAAAACGCCCGTCACTGGTAAACTTGATATTGATCGTGGCGCCATGGGGTACAAACCAGGTTCCAAGCAGGTTTGCAGGATTGGATAGCTCATCGGTAGGAGTCTGAGCGGTCTTTTTTGTGGTGTCTGAAACCGGAACTGTGTCCGGAAGGGATTGAACTTTTACTGTGGTATCAACCGCTGATTGAGTGGCGGCAGAATCTCCCTGACCCGAAGTTGGTTCTTCTTGCTTATCGGAAGAAGGGTTGTTGCAGCCGGCCATGAGGATCAGACTTATGCCCAGGAGAATACGAAGTTTATTCTGCATATATTACAAGATTTTTATTTCTTTAAATTTAATATTTTGGACAGGTAAATCTTTGAAAAAATTTAGAATGAAATAAGTGCAGGACGTTGAGTGATTTCGTGGTAGCAGATACGTTGGGTGGCGAAGTCGTGAAATACCATACTCTTTCTTGTTTTTCATCTATCCAGATGGGGCTCCCTGCCATGAAACAGGTTGACGTGCCAGATTATTGCATCTCCTTTTTTGGCTGTGAATACAAGTTTCTTCATTTCATAAACCTGAATTTTTTGTTCAATCATTTTTTCATATTCAGAATAGTTTTTGTCTCCAATTAAAAACGTGTTTCCTTCATTATCATAATCACTGTTCAGGTAATAGGGCAGCTTATGGCTTTGCGGATAATAATGCAGAGGTCCGTTGTCCGCGTCAATATCCTCCAGGGCAATCCAGAAGCCCATGAGCCCGCCGAGCGGAAAGGTAGTCATATGAATACTGTCCGAATGGGTATTTTGTTGGCTTCCCATAATAAAGTTGATGCTTTGAAATAATTTAACCCCCTCATACATCCGTGAAGAAAGCAATTCAGGAAGAGATTTGTTCTGACCGATCGATTTCAGGTAGTCAGATTTGTGAATCGCAAACATGATTTTCTGTTTTGCGTTTTGTTTGATTTTTCTTTCATTGGATAGGAAGTCGATCTCGTCATTAATTTTATTGACTGTGTTTTCGTCCAGAAAGTTTTTCAGGATGGCGTAACCTTCATTCTCAAAATTTAATAAGTTTTGTTGTGTCTGAGTGTCAGATTTTTTATAAAAGGTAGTTTGGGTCAATGAGGGCACCTAGCTGATATCACCTTATAGCAGGTTATTATCAACTTTTCTGAACCTCTTACTTGACACGGGGGAAAAATAGAATTTCCTCATCCCGGGTTTTTTGTATAACCCGGAATTATGCATCAGTTTTTTTCTTTGAAAGAGATTGTATATCAGATATAAAAGATTTAATCGTTTGACCATAATTTTTCAGAATTGATTGGGTGATTTCTTTAGAAAAAGTATGCAGGATACCCGGACTTGTTTTTCTTAATGTAAATGTAGCCTTTTGAGGATATTGGCAATTATCCGATAGGAATTTCCGGGGCCTATAAGGTTGCAGATATGATTACATTAATCTTTTACATACATTTCGTGGAGCAAGACAAAATTGCCAGCAAGGAGGCCTCTCTCTGCGGATCATCAATCCTTCTTAATTTTAGCATGATTTAATGTCGTTCCAATTATGAATACATTCAAGGAGTTTCTCTCGGGGCATCTGAATCTGAATGATGAACAGTTAGACGAGCTTATTACCAAATGCAGTCATAGGGAAGTAGGTAAAGATGACTTTCTGCTGAGGCAGGGTGAGTATAGCCGCTATGTGTACTTTGTGGAGAAAGGCCTGCTGAAGCAATACAGTATCGACAAAAAGGGGAAAGAGCATATTCTCATGTTTGCCCCTGAAAACTGGTTGGTAGCCGATCGGGAGAGCATCTATTTTCATCAGCCTTCACTGTATTTCATTCGTGCTCTCGAAGACAGTGTAGTTACCCTGCTTGAGGTGGACTTTATCCTTGGTCTTTCAGAAAAAGACAAGACTTTTTTAGAACTCAACAACCGGCTGCTGAATAATCATATTCGTCATTTGCAAAACCGGATCAACTCCCTGCTTAGCGATTCTGCGGAAGAGCGTTATCTAAGCTTTGTAAATACCTATCCGGATATCTTGCTTCGGGTACCTCAGATTATGGTGGCTTCTTACCTGGGAGTTACGCCGGAGACACTGAGCCGGGTACGGAGAGATATGGCCGAACGGAATTTTAAGAAGTAATTTCTTATCCCGGATCAACATTCTGTTGTTTTTAATACACCACCTTTGTAACGAAAGTTTATTTTATGTCGTTAAAAAAATTACAAGTGCTGGTACTTGCTGCACTTCAGACTGATGCGGTGGCGGTGAGAGCAATCATTTCAGAAAATGAAAATATTGACTACAGATTAGAGACGGATATAGAGCATGCTATAGAGATGGCTGGTTCCGGAGCTTTTGAATTGTTGGTATTGGATAAAAACCTGCCTTCCGAAAATTTTAAAAAATTAAAAAAACTTGCTGATGTGTTTTTTCCGGATATGGTAGTGGCGAGTATTAATTTTTCGGAAGTTGAATTTATCCGATATAAACTTCAGGAGCTGTATAAGGATTGGAAGGAGGCGCAATCCCCTTCAAAACGCCGGTTTTTGGATAATCCTTCCGGTTTCTGAGGTTTTTCTTAAACAGCGGTACTGCATGGAAGGCTCAGAAGTATCCCGGTTCTGTTTCGGGAGAATTCAAAGTATTATCCATCATCTTTTTGCTTTTCGCATTCTTATCTTAGGTCAATGGCACCCGGAAATACTCAGCATAATTTTGCAGTCGTAAAACAATCATTATGAAAACAAGAAATATAGCTGCGGTAATAAAACCCGGTGCACCGCATTTTGTAGGGGATGGATTCAGAGTGCACAATTTTATTCCCGGCAATTCGACAATGCAGGAAACCGATCCGTTTATTATGCTGGATTACAACAGCAAGTACGCATTTGCACCCAGCGAAATCCCGCGCGGTGTAGGCGTACATCCGCACAAAGGATTTGAAACGGTTACCATTGCTTACAAAGGAAAAGTAGAACACGCCGACAGTGCAGGAAATGGCGGCGTCATTGAAGAGGGTGATGTACAATGGATGACTGCGGCAAGCGGTGTGCTGCACAAAGAATTTCATGAAAAAGAATGGAGCAAAAAGGGGGGAGAATTTCAGATGGTGCAATTATGGGTAAACCTTCCCGCAGAGGAGAAGAAAAGCGCACCCAAATACCAGAGCCTTTTGCATAAAGACTTTGCAATAGTAACATTACCCAATAACGGAGGGGTGGTGGAAGTAATCGCAGGCGAATATGAAGGCCATAAGGGAATCGCATCTACCTTTTCGCCCATACATCTGATGAATGTAAAATTGAAAAAGGGTGGCGTCGCAAAGATGCGATTCCCGGCTGAATTTACCACCGCAATACTTGTTGTGGAAGGTTCAGTAATGGTAAATGAGATGGAAAAAATTCCACAGGATTATTTTGTGAGATTTAAAAAAGATGGAGACACCTTTACGATGGAAGCTGCTGAAGATGCAGTGGTACTGGTCATGAGTGGCCAACCTCTGAGAGAGCCGATTGCTTCTTATGGACCTTTTGTGATGAATACACAAGCAGAAATCAGAGAGGCATTTGAAGAATTCAATCTTGGGAAATTCGGATACCTGGAGTGATCATTAATATGGGTAATAGAGTATCCAACACCCTTTCTTTTGTATCATTTTGCATCGAAATACAATCCGGGTAGTTCAACAATCTGAATACCCGGATTGTTTCGTTGAAGCCGGTCTGAACCAATGTAAAATATTTGCCGTCTAAACAGGTATTATTATCTTGCTCAAAAATCGGACTATGGCTGACGAACAAATACTTTCAACCACCACAACAGCGCCAAAGAAAAAGAAAGGCTGCCGGAAATTTTTTGGCTGGCTTGTATTCATTTGTATTTTAACATTGGCCGGATGGATATACTGGCATTATTATAACGTATTCGGAGAAGGTGTAAAATCCGGTGAACTGAATTATGTGGTTAAGAAGGGAAATCTCTTCAAAACTTATGAAGGCAAATTGATACAGAGTGGTTTCAGATCCAAAGCTGCCGGCTCTATTCAGTCATACGAGTTTGAATTCTCCATAGAAAACGACAGCTTAGCTCATGTGTTGATGAACAACAGTGGAAAATACTTTGATCTTCACTATAAGGAATATCGCGGCGCAATCCCGTGGAGAGGATACAGTGTTTATATCGTGGACAATATCATTTCCATGTCAGAGGTGGGAAGGTAAGCGGACAATTCGGGGAATTCAATACTATCCTTATTTTCTCAAAATTTCTTTAGGGATCGGCTGACCCTTCGGGATAAACACCATAGAGATACTGTTGACACAATTGCGGACATTTTTTGATGTTTCGCGTTCTCCGAAAAATACATGCCCGAGATGGGCGCCGCAGTTGGCACATACGATCTCTGTTCTTACTCCGTCCGCATCAGGTACTCGTTTTACTGCGCCGGAAATTTCATCATCAAAGCTGGGCCATCCACAGGAGGATGCAAATTTGTCTTTCGAACTGAAAAGAGGCGCGTTGCATCTGCGGCAGATATAAGTCCCTTCTTTGGAATTGGTATAATACTCACCGGTGTATGGCATTTCAGTGCCTTTGTAAAGGATTACATGTTCTTCTGCCGGCGTCAGTTTGTTGTAAGGCATGGTCGTATCAGAATTAGTTGTTCTCAGATTTTCAGAAGATGTATTTGTGTTGCGTGATGGCGTACAAAACATCAACAAAGTAGCAAATAATATGGGTTGCAATAAGACGAGCTTCATAATGCTTCGATTGGTTATGGGGATTCTTTATTTAAATTGCTTCCTCTTTTGTAAAACTATTCCAAATGTCTTTAAACACAATTGTAAAATTTTGCGTGCTTATTTTCACAACGCTTGTGAGCCAACAAGGGATCAGCCAGTCATCATTCAATCCGCAAAAATTGTTTGCACCTTTTCCAAAGAGTACAGTGACACCCTATCGCTCATCCAATGGAGCTCCCGGCCCTGCCTATTGGCAAAATAAAGTGGACTATACCATCCGTGCTGTATTGGACACTACGAAGAATTCGCTGACCGCCAGCGAGCAAATTCATTATGTCAATAACAGCCCTGATGCACTCAATGCGCTCTGGCTGCAATTGGATCAAAATATTTATCAAGAGAATTCAAGGGCAGACTTTATCGGTGGGAGAAACTCTGAAAGAACCAAAGGATATGAATTCAAAAGGGTCGTAATCGTTGATGGAGGTAAGGAGGAAATGGCCGACTATGTTGTCTCCGACAGCAGGATGCAAATCAGGCTACGGCATCCATTGCCGGCAAAAAAATCATTGATCATAAGAATTGATTACGGATATCAGATCCCTATGTTTGGTGGCAGAACTGATTATTTCTCTACTTCCAATGGTAAAATTTTTGAGATTGCTCAATGGTTTCCAAGAATGTGTGTGTATGATGATCTGAATGGATGGAACACATTACCATTTCTGGGTACCGGAGAGTTTTATTGTGAATACGGGAATTTCGACTACAGCATCACTCTGCCTGGAAATATGCTGGTCGTAGGCAGCGGTGAGTTGGTCAATGAAAAAGAAATGTATTCAGTCAAACAATTGGAGCGACTGAAAAAGGCACGTATGAGTGACAGGACGGTGATGGTTCGCACACCGGATGAAGTAATTGCGGAAGCTGAAAGATCACGCAATCATCCTGCAAAAAACAAGACCTGGCATTTTGTAATGCATAACAGTCGTGATGTGGCGTTTGGTGCTTCGGCAGCCTACATCATTGATGCGGCAAGGATAAATTTGCCTGGGAATAAAAAAGCGCTTGCAATGAGTGCTTATCCGGTAGAAAGTGCAGGAGCACAGGCATGGAATCGCAGTACAGAATATTTAAAAAAATCTGTGGAATATTTTTCGGAAAATTGGTTTGTATATCCTTATCCTGTAGCGATAAATGAAGCCGGGCGTGCAGGAGGAATGGAGTATCCGGGGATTGTATTTGACGGAATGTATTCGAAAGGCAAAGGCTTGTACTGGGTTACGGCGCATGAGATCGGGCATACCTGGTTTCCGATGATCGTAGGAAGCAGCGAAAGAAGACATGCGTGGATGGATGAAGGATTCAATACTTTTATTGATGTATATGCTTCTGATAATTTTAATCATGGAGAATATGCACCCAAACGTGATGGAGAATATGCGCCCGGTGGTGGCAACCCTGTGGATGAAATCATTCCCTGGTTAAAAGATCCGGCATCCCCGATCATCATGGAAAGGGCAGATATGATTACAGGAAAATACCGCCATCCGTTTTCCTATTTTAAGCCTGCTCTCGGATTGGTAATTCTAAGAGAAGTTATTTTGGGTCATGACAGGTTTGATTATGCGTTCAGAAAGTATATCGAACGATGGGCTTACAGGCATCCGGCTCCAGATGACTTTTTCAGAACCATGGAGAGCGAAGCCGGTGAAGACCTGAGCTATTTCTGGAGACAGTGGTTTCAGCACAACTGGCTGTTTGATGTAGCAGTGGTGGGTGCAGAGCATAATGAAAAAGATCAGTACTCAATCATTAAATTGGTCAACAAAGAAAAATCAGCTTTTCCGGTAAAAATTGAAATCAATTTTGAAGATGGGGCTCAGCAGGAATTGAAGTTACCTGTGGAAGTATGGCTATCCGGCAGTAATTATTCATTTAGGGTAAAGCAATCCTCTCCTGTAATTTCGGTCATCATAGATCCAGAGCATCAGCTTCCGGATGTGGTCAGGAGCAATAATGAATGGAAGAAATAACTTTCTGATTGGAAGAATTAAGAAAACTATCCAAACAGGAACTCCGATTGGGATGAGTGAAATGAGGCCTTAATTTTCTCTAATCGTATTTTTTGAAGAATATATTATTGATAAAAGGAAATAAATCCTTGTTTACGGGCTGTAACCACGTACTTTTGACTGTTTGGCAACAATAGCTGCAAGAAGTTTTTTTGTATTCAAAAAATTGATGCTATCCATAAAAGTACATGATCAATACCCACGACGAGTTCATCAGTCATTTCCAGAAGAATCTTTTTAAGATTTTCCATACTGAGTCCAACATTAATGAGTTAAGCCTTGAAAGAGGGCTTCCTCCCGGCGTATGGAAGCGTATCCTGGATATGAAACCTTTGTCAGTAGCCGTACCGGAAGAATTTGGAGGCAGAGGAATGAATGTAAGGGAGTGCCTTGGTATTCTCTCAGCGGCCTCTTATGAATCACTTCCCCTTTCATTGACTTTTGGGATCAACATTGCTCTTTTCCTGGAGCCGTTGGCTAAATATGGAAACGAAAAAATTAAGGGGACTGTATTCAAACAGTTTTTGGAGAAGAATGCAATGGGTGGCCTGATGATTACAGAACCGGATTACGGAAGCGATGCATTGAATATGCAGACGGTTTACACTCCAACCCAGGCTGGTTATCACCTGAAAGGGCAAAAGCACTGGCAGGGACTCACCGGAATGGCAGATTTCTGGATTATCGCTGCCCGCAGGAAAAACGAAGACAATACTGCCGCAAGGGATATTGAATTTTTCCTGACCGATAACAGTAAGCCAAAGCAGAAGATCAAAGTAGAGCATCTGTTTAATAATCTGGGGCTTTATATGATTCCCTATGGGCTGAATACACTTGATTTGGTGGTACCTGAAGATCAAAAGCTGAAACACCACAGTACGGGAATCAAGATGATGCTCGATATCCTGCATCGCAGCAGGCTTCAGTTTCCGGGAATGGGGATGGGCTTCATTCAGCGAATGCTAGATGAATCATTCAGGCATACCCATAAGCGGATAGTAGGCGGACAACCGCTTTGTCAATTGGACTCTGTCCGGTTCCTGCTGTCGCGCATTCAGGCTGCTTATACATTGGCATCGGGTATGTGTGCGCACAGTGCAGCCATGAGTGGAATTGAGTTTGATCTTTCATCCGAAGGACTTCAGGCCAATAGTATGAAGGCTTTTTTAACTGACCTGATGCAGGAGTCCGCACAGACATGTGTGCAGTTAGCCGGTTCCAGTGGGTATAAGATAGAACATATCGGTGGAAGAGGAATCGTAGATAGCCGTTCCTTCCAGATTTTTGAAGGGCCCAATGAAATGTTGTATTCTCAGATAGCACAGGTGGTGCTTAAGAAAATGAAGAAAGAAAAGGAAAATCATTTTGGAAGTTATCTGGAAAAATTTGAACAAACCCAAAGGGTGGCAGACCGGTTCAGAAAGTACCTCAATTTTGAAGTGCCCGCCAATCCTGTACAGCGACAGACAGAAGTGATGGGCCAGGTAATCGCCCGTCTTGTTTGCCTGCAATATGCAGATCAGATGGTAGAAAAAGGATTTAGAAAAGACCTCTTTGACAATGCTGCCCGGCATATAAAGATGAACATCAAAAAATTGGTAACCAATATCAACGAATACAACAATGCAGAGCCCATTGTAGAGTACCGGGATGATTCAGATTGGAGCTGTTTTATTTAAATGCGTTGATTGAAAAGTAATGATGCGGAGATCTGAATTTGTGGTAACTATTTTTTTGGGAAAAGAAACAAGATTATTGAATCACGTCATTGATCTCTGCTCTGCTTCGTCTTCAGACGAAAGGAGGGCGATGTTCCATCTTCAGATGGCAGTATTAAAATTTGATGGAATCCATTACGGTCAGGAGGCCGCAAAGCACCCTCACAGCGTCTGAAGACGCGTGAGAGCGAAATCTCAAAAGATAGTGCGTTTCATATATTCAGATTCCTCACAAAGCTTCGCTTGTTCGGAATGACTAAAACAGAAGAAATAGAGTGGAGTGTCACCCGTGCCGGAAAATTCCACACAGGTTTTATCTGTGCATCCTGCTTTCCTTCGTTTTCGCAGGATGACTGTAGTTTGTCGTGGTGAGCGGAGACGAACCATGAGGTTTGATTCTGTATTCTATTCATCCTTCGTCTTCGCTCAGGATGACATTTGCTTCGACTTCAGAACAGGTGGGCGTTGTGCCATCTTCAGATGGGAATATTAAAACTTGTTGGATTCAATTACAGTCAGGAGACCGTATGACACCCTCACAGCGTTTGAAGACGCGTGAGAGCGAAATCTTAAAAGAAATTACGTTTCATATATTCAGATTCCTCACTACGCTACGCTCGTTCGGAATGACAAAACAGAAAAAATAGAGTTGTTACCTGGCGCGGGTGTTAAGCGAAGCGTCACCCGTGCCGGGGAATTCCTTACAGATTTCATCTGTACTTCCTGCTTATGCTCTCCTTCGTCTTCGGTCAGGATGACTGTAGTTTGTCGTGGTGAGCGGAGACGAACCATGATGTTTGATTCTTTATTCTATCCATCCTTCGACTTCGCTCAGGATGACATTTGCTTCGACTTAAGAACAGGTGGGTGTTGTACCATCTTCAGATGGGAAAATTAAAACTTGTTGGATTCAATTACAGTCAGGAGACCGTATGACACCCTCACAGCGTTTGAAGACGCGTGAGATCAGGACAACTCATCGTTGGCAACTGCCGCTATTGTTCATCGGAACAGCTTATAGAAATTTTATTACCCTAACCTTAAAATGATTTTTTGAGGGACGACTAAAAGAATCTTTCGATACATTTTTGAAAAAATGGATTGATAGAAGTATTTTCATCTGGTGAGAATCTTTCTGTTGATATATCTGCTTATTTCCTCTGTTTGCGCCCGTTCACAGCAACCATACCGCTTTCTGCAATTTAGCAGCGATAACGGGCTTTCACAAAATAGTGTTCATGCTATTTTCCGCGACCGGGATGGCCTTATGTGGATTGGTACTCAGGACGGGCTGAACAGTTTTGATGGAAAAAAGTTTACAGTATATAAGCCAATAGCAAATGACAGTACCAGCATCAGCGATCAATTCATTCTTAGCATTAAAGAAGACAACAATGGATTTTTATGGATTGGCACAAGGCATGGCCTCAATAAACTAGACAAACGAACCGGTAAATTCAAGCGTTTTTTTGTTTCTGAAAAAGAGCGGGCAATGTTTCAGTCTGCTTATGAAATGATATATCAGGCCAGAGAGAATGAATTATATTTTTCCCATAACACACAAGTGTATTGTATTGATGTAAATACGGGCAGAATAATGACGTTGGTACAAGACAGATTATTGGGATGTAAATTCGTTGACAGAGACCTTGTTCTTTGGAATTTTGTACCCGGAAAGGGAGTCTATAATACAAAAGACAGCAATTCCCTCCAACTTGAAAAAGTTTCAGATTCCTGCCCGGATATTTCTCCGTTCATTTCGGGTATTGGGAAAAACTATTTCGCGTTTAAAACTAAGGATAAGAAAATTGTCATTTATGACAAAGCAAAGTCCCAATGGGTCTCGTCCATAGCCATACCTGGTGAAATCAATTGTCTTTATTTTAATGAAAATGATATTCTTTTTGCAGGCGCCCAGGGAGGTATTTATGTTATAAAGGATAACAAGGTTATTCAGCATATACAAAACGATCCCCTGCAGGAAGGTAGCTTGCCGCCGGGGCCGGTACTTTCTGTTTATGAAGATAGAAATCATAATCTCTGGGCAGGTACGGTTATGTCGGGATTTGTATTGCACGGACAAAATTTTAGCAATACGGAAATTCTTAAACCAGACCGCAAAAACAGCGCTGTTCACAATGTAGCAGAAGACGATATCTATTTATGGATGGGCAATTCTACCGGACTGTACAGGTACGATAAGGTTGATAGATCCATTTTGGCAATTCCTGTATTTAGCGGTAAAAATATTTCTGCCCTAACGTCGGATGTCAATGGCAACATCTGGGTAGGTGTAAATGGAGAAGGACTTTGGAATATTGATAAAACGGGCAGGCTGCTCAAAAAATTTACTGTAAAAAACGCTCCGCTTGCCACAATGCAAATTCAACACCTCACTTCAGACCCTGAAGGGAATATTCTCATATCGGGCGAAAGGGGTTTTTATAGCTATAATATTTTTATCGGTAATTGGAAAGCCATCATTAATCCCGGAGCTAAAGCAGGGATTGAAAGTAATTACATTCTGCATTCCTATACAGACCCCGGAAAAAATATTTGGTTAAGTTCTAATAATGGTGTGATTGTGTACGACAGCAGTTATAATTTCAAGAGATTTATACCCGGTTATTCTGATAGCACGCCAATCAAACGCACACTTATCACCTGCATTACCCGGGACATTTCCGGAAATTTTTGGATAGGTACAATAAGCAAAGGGGTATATAAATTAGACAAGTCGGGGCGGTTAGTAAATTATAGTACCGGAAGCGGGCTGGGAAGCGATGTCGTTGCATCACTGGCTACTGACAATAAAGGAAGGATATGGGCAGCAACCAGCGATGGATTATATGTATCTGATACCACTTTTCAACAGTTTTTCAGGCTTACAGCTTTTGATGGTGTGCCACGGGCAGCATTTTCAAATAGCAGTATGTATAAAAGCAAATCCGGAAAAATTTATTTAGGCTCTTCTGCCGGCCTGTTAGTTTTTAATGCAGATAGCATCACACTTGCCAGAAGGAACATTAGTGCAAAGATTACAGATATAAAAATTAATGGTACTAGTATTCCTGTTTTGCAGTCACCATTGAATATAAGTGCGTTTCATAAGAATATCAGTTTCCAGTTTGGAACATCAGAGGCATTTCAATTCGGCAATATTATTTACCAGTACAAATTAGTAGGAGTTGACAGAGAATGGCAAACGCTTTCGGCGGGTAGTAACAGCATCACTTATAATAATCTGCCTTACAGAAAATTGAATATGAAAGTAAGAGCAGCATCATCATTTATTGCGCTGGAAAAAGCCCCTGTGACCAATTTTACAATCTACAACATAGCGCCATTCTGGAGAACCGGTTGGTTTATGATCATCGCATTAATAGCATTGGTAGGATTTGCACTATTTATTTTGCAGCGATATAACAATCGCAAATATAAAAAACAGCAGCAATGGATAAAGGAACAGCAACAGATACAAAATGAGCGGGAACGTATAGCAAAAGACCTCCATGATAACATCGGCGCTTATGCGGCAGCGCTTATCACCGGGTTGGGGCGTATGGAAGAGCGTGCAGGTAAAAACAATAATGCAATTGCAGACCTTAAAGACTACGCATCTTCCATATTGCTTAACCTGCGGGAAACCATTTGGGTGCTGCAACAACCCTCTGTAACTGTTAAGACTTTTGCAGAAAGGTTCAAAAATTATGTTTTTAAAATTTCAAAACAGTATCCTGAGATTGACATCAACATTATAGAAGAGATACAGGAAAACAAGGAATTGACACCCCGTATAGCATTGAACGTTTTCAGAATTTTACAGGAAGCTTTGCAAAATACCTTTAAACATGCAGCAGCCTCAAAAGTTGATATTGGTTTTATTGCGGATGAGAAGATGTTGTTTTATGTTAAAGACAATGGGAAGGGAATTATTCAAAAAGCGGAAAATGATTCTTACGGGCTTAGTAATATGCAAGCCAGGGCCAATGATATCGGATTCAGTTTTCATTTAGAGACATCACCCGGGCAAGGTACAAGTATAGAACTGACACAAAATACAGCAAATGCAGCAGTGGAAAAACAGGAGTAATGTGTTATTTTAGGATGATGAAGAAAATAGCCATTGTTGATGATAACCTGGTGAACAGGAAAACCATTCGCCGCAATATTGATACGCAGTTTGAAATTGTGTTTGAGGCGGTGAACGGACGGGAATTTTTGGAAAAGATGAAAAAAATTCCTGAAGAAAAATCACCGCAATTAGTATTGATGGATGTGGATATGCCGGTAATGAATGGAATAGAAGCTATTGCCATTGGCACATTAAAATATCCCAACTTAAAGTTTTTGGTTCTTACCATTTTTGATGATGACGAGAAGATATTTGAGGCCATACAAGCCGGAGCAAGCGGTTATTTGCTTAAAGAAGAAGATTCAAAATTTCTTTGCGAGGCCATTAATAATGCTATTGAATATAATGGAGTGCCTATGAGCCCAGCCATAGCGCGCAAAACATTAGAATGGGTGAAAGCGGCGCCCAGGCCTGATAATACCATCAGACCTGCAGCAGATGAGGCTGTGTTAAGCGAAAGAGAAATTGAAATCCTGCGCCTGATTGCAAAAGGGCTGGATTACAAAAAAATTGCGGAACAGCTATTTATTTCGCCCCTCACGGTGCGCACCCATACCAGCAAGATATATGATAAGCTGCATGTCAATTCAAAGGCTCAGGCTATACAAATAGCCCACAAACTTAAATGGATATAAAAAAGAAGCACCCCTGTGCCTGCGTTCCTCACAAATGGATATGTCTGCTTCGTGTGCCACCCGGGGCAGAGCGCTTTAATGCAACTTAAGATGCAGGTAAAAACATTTCGGCAGGTAAGTGGAAATATTCTTTTAACCGTCCTGCTATTTTTAGCGTTATTTCCCTGCGGCCTGAAAGGATTGATGAAACATAACTTTTGCTGCCAATGACAGGCACTAGGTCTTTATTCTTTAACCCACGTTCCTGCATTTTCTCCTTAATTACTTCCAGTACGTCTATTCCGGGCAGTGGGTAATGCCTTTCGTCATAATCTTTTATCAAAAGGATTAATACGCCCAGTTCGTCATCTTCCGGTGTGCCGGGTGCAGCTTGGAATATTTCCATTAATCGCTTACTGGCACGGTTGTAATCTTTTTCAGTTTTTAATACTTTCTATTTCATGGGTTTACTTACACATTTTCCAAAATAAAATTACTACCCAAAGTTGAATCGGCCCAGCAAAATATATGATAAGCTGCATATAAATTCAAAAGTACAGGCCATACAAATAGCTCATAAATTGAAATAGGTATAGAAATTTGTAGTTTACCGACCAGCCTCAACTTTTTTAAAAACTTCCTGAATTTCTGTAAATTTGAACAAAGAATTAAATCATGCGGATACTAAACGTTTCCATATCAGATATTGAATTTAATAAGTTTGGCTTAAAAGGCGAAAAGCTAACTTTTACTGATTTTATAGATATTATCAGCAAAGAACTGACACGGCAAAATCTTGCCAGGTGCCTGCAACTTGCAGACAAATACGGCATTTCAAAAATGACAATGGATGAAATTACTGATGAAGTAAAAGCCGTTAGGAAAAATGCAAAAAATCGTAATTGACACTAATGTAATTGTTTCTTCCCTAATTCAACAAGGTTATCCGAACCTCATTATTAATGGCTTTTTTATTTAGCAGAAGTTTCAGCTTTGTGTTTCCGAAGAATTATTGGCTGAATATTATGAAGTTTTATCAAGACCCAAATTTTCAAAATACCCAGGCTTTTTTTTTAAAGCAGAAGCTGTGCTTGCTGAAATAGAAAACAGAGCAATAAAATTCTTTCCTACCATTACGCTTAACCTTATTTCAGATGACGATGACAATATGATATTGGAACTTGCCCATGAATGTTCTGCCGACTTTATTATTACAGGTAACATAACCGATTTTACATTTCCAACATACAACAAGACGAAAATCGTAACGCCAAAAGATTATTGGGAGCGTTACAAACCCGATTAAGTTGTACTTCAGGCAACAGGGGCGGTTCTTTATATTTCAAACCCACTTATTACTGCACCAATACTTTTACAGATGTAACCTTATCATCTGCCTGTACGCTTAAAATATACATACCTGCTTTTACACCGGCCAACGAATAGTTATCATTTGAAGCAGGCGTAAAGCTTCTTACCTTTTTGCCACTCATATCAAACAACTCTACCGTTTGTATTTTTCCGGAAGATGTCACGGTAATGAAGTCTTTTGCAGGATTGGGATAAACTGTTATTGACGCCTTATCTGGCTTAAACACAAGCAAAACGATGATGCTGTATTTAATTTCACCATCATATCCGTAAATTTTCAGGCGGTAAAAGTTCTTTCCGGTAAACGGCTTCTGATCTATGTATTCTTTTTGTGTTTCTGTTGTTGCAGGCGCCGTTACAGGCGTTGAGAAGATGATTTCAAAGTCAATACTGTTTTTAGACCGTTCCAGTTCATAACGCACAATATCGTTTTCATTGGCAACTGTCCACATTAAATGCCCGGTTTTATTCACAGCCATACCGGTAAATGACAATAATTGTATGGGCAAAACCTGCCCTATTACCAACTGCCCGGCATAGCCGTCATTCTCCATACTTGATGTGTAGGGCGTATAATGTGCAATCATTCCCGGTGTAAATTCGTTCACATCCATCATGGTATATCCATCTCCATCTCCTCCTTTATAAACAGATTGTGCTGCTAATGCTGATGGAGAAAAATTGATTTGTACTACTCTGGCAAAGCCATCGTGATAACCGCCATGATACATTTCTTCCTGGGCATAGCTGCATACTGTTATGCACAGTAAAACTGTGGTACAGACTATAAATTTATTATAATGATAAAGCATTGATTTAATTTTTTAATGACAGAAAGTGTACATCTATCTTACACCCCGAATACCGGTAGCTTCGCTATTTACAGAATAATCAGTTGCTGATGATACAGCATATCTTCTGTTAGATGTTTTTGCCTGCTGGAAACCTTCAGTATTAGTACCACCGGCACTATAAGGGGCAGAATAATAACTACCTCGTCTGCCATAGGCATTTGGCGTGCCAATGGGCGGCCAGTCGCTTTGGTTCATTAACCCGTCATTATCCAATATGCCATCGCCGGGTTGAGCAGTAAAACCGGTAGCATTAGCGCCTACACCCACTACAAATTCGGTTACGTTATCGGAAAGATTCATATTCCCGTAAAATCCAGCGCCGGCAGCTGCTCTGCCCGTAGCGCCCTCGGCAAACATACCTGCCCTAAACGGTTGCAAATTGGTGCCGTAAGTACCTGGCCCCTGTTGAGCATGTACCCTGCCATTCATTACAGTGCCTGTATAGCGCATAGTGGGTTGATTATGGTCTGTGATACCTGCCGAGGTATAATAGTAATTAGTAAATGCTGTAGTGCCCCAGGCATATTCGTTGGCCACACGGGCATTAGGCGTTCCATCATATTTGGTACCGCGGCATATTTTTTCAAACTCCATCTCTGTCATTGGGCGCAGTCCGCTCCAGTCAAGATATGCCAGCACTTCATCCCATCTTAGTAAGCCTGCGGCTACCGTAAGCCCGTCTGCAGCTTCGTTAAATACGCCATTACTATTCCGGTCGCAGCCTATCACAGCCGGCGTAGTGTTATTTTCCCCGGGTGTCTGAACCTTCAAAAAGTCCTGAACCTTATAGTTGGTTCCCAAGTCGTTTTTAACTCTCGTTCCGGCAGCAGAGTTAGGGGCATTGGCAAAATAAAAAGCCTGCTGATCGTAGGTGAGTGTATTGTAAAAATCAGCCATCTGCTCGTTGGTGGCTTCGTACTTCATGGCATAAAATGCATTGTAGCCCATAGGAAACGTAGTAGCCAATGCAGGCGAACCGGTAAATAAATCTCCCGCTGCAAAACCGCTGGTGTTTTGTGCGTTAGCATCAACAGTTACACTGTTGAAGCGAGGGATATTTGTAGTAGAGGCAACGCCATCACCTAAGTAAAAATCGCCTTGTGGTATATGCACCATTTCAATTCCAAATACTTTTACATTAAATAGAGTTCCCGGAGGTGGCGAGGTAAGTTGCAGCGTAACAGATGCATTTTGAATATTTCCAAAACCGGCATTGGTGCGCCGGATAAATACACCTACCTGGTCACTTTGTGTTTCAATGGTAAGGGTAGCGCCATCGGTACCGGGCGTAATGCTATGCCCTGATGCGGCAAGATTTTGATGATACCACAGATTGGTAGTATTGCTCTGCACTTTTACAAACACCCAGGCTGCATCCCAGTTGTTGGGATAGTTGAGATCCACATTGTTGGTAGAATTCCAGCTATTATCCCATGAAATATTAAAAGTTACCTGGCCGGGCGACGCCGCAACATTTGTAATGGTAATGTTATTGGCCATTATGGTACAGGTGAAAAGGAGGGCGGCAATAATACAGGCAATAGATTTCATAAAATTAATTTTAAACACAAAATGGTGAAATAATTGCCTTATGGCAATACAGCAAATGCAGTATTTGAGAAGATAAGCACCTGGTTTGGAAATGGATAGATTGAAATCGGCGTCATTGCATTGCAAACAACAAAATTGAGGGTAGCGAAAGGAAGTAAAGGCTTTATTTAATAGCAGGATGGGTGAGGCAACTTGCGAATCAACGCGCCGGAAAAATCCTTACAGATTTCATCTGTGCATTCCGCTTTCCTTCGTTTTCGCAGGATGACTGTAGTTTGTCATGGTGAGCGGAGACGAACCATGACGTTTGATTCTGTATTCTATCCATCCTTCGACTTCGCTCAGGATGACATTTCCTTCGTCTTCAGACGAATGGAGGGCGTTGTGCCATCTTCAAATGGGAACATTAAAACTTGCTGGAATCAATAACGGTCAGGAGACCGCATAACACCCTCACTGTGTCTGAAGACGCGTGAGAGCGAAATCTCAAAAGATAGTACGTTTCATATATTCAGATTCCTCACTACACTTCGCTCGTTCGGAATGATAAAAACCTAAAAGAAGAGTTGTCATTCCGATCCCGTACGTACGGGAGAGGCTTGCCTGTCGTATGACAGGAATCTCCGCTCTCCTTCGTCTTCAGACGAACGGAGGGCGTTGTGCCATCTTCAGATGGCAATATTAAAACCTTAATGGAATCAATTGCGGTCAGGAGACCGCATAACGCCCTCACAGCGTCTGAAGATGCGTGAGAGCGAAATCTTAAAAGAAATTACGTTTCATATATTCAGATTCCTCACTACGCTTCGCTCGTTTGGAATGACAAAAACCGAAAAAAAGAGTTGTCATTCCGATCCCTTACGTACGGGGGAGGCTTGCCTGTCGTATGACAGGGATCTCCGCTCTCCTTCGTCTTCAGACGAACGGAGGGCGTTGTACCATCTTCAGATGGGAACAACAAAATCTTGATGGAATCAATTACGGTCAGGAGACCGTATAACACCCTCACAGCGTCTGAAGACGCGTGAGAGCGGGGTTGTCAATCCAGAAACGAAACAAGATAATTGAATCACTTCATTGATTCCTTTTCGCAAAATACTTCTCAAAAAAAAGTATCTGATAATCTAATGAATTGTCCCAGTACTCTTTGGTATGCCCACCGGGTCTGCTGATAAAATCATGTGGAATATTTCTCTCAAGCAACTTTTCATGCAGATTTTCATTTACCCTGTAAAAGAAATCTTCAGTTCCGCAGTCAAATATGAGTGCGAGACTTCCGGGTGTAAGCAAATAAACCAAATTAATTACGGAGTTGTCTTCCCACTGTTGTTTATGTGTGGCGTAGCTGCCTAATCTTTTGGCGATTTCCCATTTGAGGGGAAAGGGCCGTATGTCCACTCCGCCACTCATACTTCCTGCTGCACCAAATACATCCTGATGACGGAAAGCCAGGTAAAATGCGCCATGGCCGCCCATACTCAAACCTGTGATGGCTCTGCCTTTTCTGTTTTTTATTGTTGAATAATGGTCATCTACCCAGTTTACCAATTCCTTTGAAACGTATGTTTCATACCGCCACGACGAATCAACTGGGCTGTCAAAATACCAACTGCTGTAATTGCCATCCGCACTCACAAAGATGATGGAGAGGCTATCAGAATAATTTTTTATTTGCGGCGCCATGTTGATAAAACTGCTGTAGTTGCCGCTGTATCCGTGAAGCAGATAGATCACCGGATATTTTTTAGTGGCCTGATAAGAATCGGGAAGCACGATCACAGCCTTGATATTTTTTTTCATGGAAGGGCTGTAGGTCAGAACAGTATCCACTTTGGCGGCGTGGGAATAAAAGGCTATACCAAGTGAAATAAGAAAGAGCAGAAATCGGTGCATTCTTTTTTGGGGAGAAAGGTAATAAATTGAATCAGTAATCTGTCGGGCTGTTGTGAATTATCTTCTTTGGAATAGCTATCGGAATTTTCCGGGATGGATTACAGGAAGAATTGGCCTTCAGCAGGATTTGTATGAGTTATTCCCTGTGTTTTGAATCGATCCAGATCGTAAAGGGTCCGTCATTGATCAGTGCCACTTTCATGTCCGCCCCAAAAGTTCCGGTTCCAATGGATTTACCAAGTTCATATTCAAGTGTTTTTATGAATTTTTCGTAGAGGGGAATGGCGGTCTCCGGCCTGGCTGCGCGGATATAGGATGGCCTGTTTCCTTTCTTTACCTGAGCATGTAGGGTAAACTGACTGATGAGCAGGATTTCTCCATTGATTTCTTTAATTGCGAGATTGGGAATCTTTTGCGAATCGTCAAAAATTCTGAGGTTAATAATTTTTTTGCTCATCCATTCGATATCTTCTTCCGTATCCTCGCTTTCAAACCCTGTAAAGATAACCAAACCCGCACCAATAGAGGATTTCACACATTGATCTATGGTTACGGATGCTTCAGAAACTCTTTGTAAAACGATTCTCATTTGTGTTTGTCTTCAGATAAAAACCATACCAGTTTTTTGGGAAATATTTTTTCAAATATAGGCTTAAATTGCCCTTTCATTTACCAGATAAGGCTTTGGAGAATTTCAGTTTTTCTTATCCACAGTCTGTTGATATTTATAGATTCTTTTTTCAATATTTAAAAAATATTTTCGTTGTCCGGCTCTTTACAAAAGCTGATTTTTCAACATACAAATTATTACCCATTATGGCTACCAAAAAAACCGTAACCCACGGCTTGGAATTTCGCCGTCACTTTACGAAAGAAGGGGTGTCGCCATTCGATATGTTCGAATACGAATACCGTACTTCTGTAATTAAGAATCCGTCCGGTGAAGTTGTTTTTCAGATCAACAATGTAGAAGTACCTTCTCAATGGAGTCAGATCGCAACCGATATATTGGCACAGAAATATTTTCGTAAGGCGGGCGTACCGCAAGCGGATGGAAGCAGTGGCCGGGAGACTTCCGTCAAACAGGTGGCGCATCGTATGGCGCATTGCTGGCGGATGTGGGGAGAACGCAATGATTATTTTTCATCCGGGAAAGATGCAGATATTTTTTATGATGAGTTGGTGTACAGCATTCTCAATCAGGGTTGTGTGCCCAATTCACCACAGTGGTTCAATACCGGATTGCATGAGGTCTATGGCATTACAGGAAAACCACAAGGGCATTATTATGTAGATCAGAAAGATGGTAAACTGAAAGAATCTACTTCTGCATACGAGAGACCACAGCCCCACGCCTGTTTTATTCTGAGTGTGGATGATGATCTTGTAAATGAAGGAGGTATTATGGATCTCTGGGTACGTGAAGCGCGAATTTTCAAATACGGAAGTGGGGTGGGCACCAATTTCAGCAGCATCCGCGGTGAAGGAGAGAAACTGAGTGGTGGCGGTACTTCCAGCGGATTGATGAGTTTTCTGAAAATCGGCGACAGAGCGGCCGGAGCTATCAAAAGCGGTGGTACTACCCGAAGAGCTGCCAAGATGGTTTGCCTTGATCTGGATCATCCCGAAATAGAAAATTTTGTAAACTGGAAAGTCGGCGAAGAAAAGAAAGTAGCGGCTTTGATTGCTGCGGGTTATTCCAGTGATTATGAAGGAGAAGCCTACAGAACGGTGAGCGGACAAAACAGTAACAACTCTGTTCGTATTCCAAATGAATTTTTCAAGACACTGGAGGAAGATGGAGAATGGGATCTGAAGGCAAGAAGCGATGGTCATGTGATGAAGAAAGTCAATGCCAGAAAACTCTGGAATGATATCAACTACGCTGCATGGCGATGCGCAGATCCGGGTACACAATATGATACTACCATCAATGAGTGGCATACATGTCCGGAAGGTGGCCGTATCCGTGCCAGCAATCCGTGCAGCGAGTATATGTTTCTGGATAATACCGCATGCAACCTGGCATCGGTAAACCTCAGAAAGTTTTTTGACAATAATTCCAATACGTTTGATGTGGAAGGGTTTGAATACACTGTCAGGTTATGGACAGTGGTGTTGGAAATTTCTGTTTTAATGGCTCAGTTCCCAAGTAAGGAAGTAGCGCAGCTCAGCTATGAATACAGAACCCTCGGACTTGGATTTGCCAACCTGGGAACTATCCTCATGATCAGTGGTATTCCTTACGACAGCGACGAAGCCAGGGGAATTGCAGGCGCCATTACAGCCATCATGACGGGTACGGCTTATAAAACTTCTGCTGAACTGGCTCAGCACCTCGGCCCGTTTGCAAAATATAAAGAGAATAAAAAACACATGATGCGTGTGATGCGCAATCACAGAGCTGCAGCCTATGATGCAATGGATGCTTATGAAGGCCTTGAAATAAAGCCTCAGGGTATCAATGCAAAATATTGCCCCGATTATCTTCTGAAAGCAGCTACCCGTGCATGGGATGATGCGGTACAGGCCGGTGAAAAATTTGGCTATCGCAATGCGCAGACAACAGTGATTGCACCTACCGGCACTATCGGTCTGGTAATGGATTGTGATACTACCGGTGTGGAACCTGATTTCGCACTTGTAAAATTCAAGAAACTCAGCGGCGGCGGCTATTTCAAAATCATTAATCAGAGTGTGCCCGAAGCGTTGAAGAATCTGGGTTATGCGGAAGATCAGATCGATGCGATTGTAAATTATGCCAAAGGGCATGCTACCTTTAAAGGTGCTCCGCACATCAATGATGCTACTTTGAAGGCAAAAGGATTCACCGATCAGGAAATAGAGCGTTTGGAATCTATGTTGTCCACCGCTTTTGAAATAGATTTTGTTTTCAATAAATATACACTTGGTACCGATTGTCTGAAGCGGCTTGGATTTACAGCCGAGCAATACGATAATTTTGAATGGAACATGCTGCAGGCTCTTGGTTTCAGCAGAGCTCAGGTGGAAGAAGCAAATACTTATATCTGCGGAACCATGACCGTAGAAGGCGCACCGTACCTGAAAGAAGAACATTTGCCCGTTTTTGATTGCGCCAATAAGTGCGGATCCAAAGGAGAGCGATACATTCATTACAGTGGTCACATTCACATGATGGCGGCTGTACAACCTTTCATCAGCGGGGCAATCAGTAAGACCATCAACCTGCCCAACGAAGCAGTGATAGAGGAAATAGCAGATGCGTACCTACAAAGCTGGAAATTGGGATTGAAGGCATGTGCCCTATATCGTGACGGCTCTAAATTGTCTCAACCACTCAGCAATAAAAGCGATAAGAAAAGCGAAGAGGAGGAATCCAAAGAGGAAGCCCCACACATTGTGGACATGAGCACACTGACTATTCAGGATCTTCTGGAGGAAGTGAACAAGCGTGTACAAAACAGCGAGGATACAACACTCAAGCGTCAACTCGCAATGATCGTGGAAAGAAGGTCACTCCCATCCAAAAGAAAAGGAACGATTCAGAAAGCAAAAATCAACGGACAAACTATTTTTGTACACACCGGAGAGTACAGCGATGGTACACTGGGTGAGATTTTTATTGATATGGCTAAAGAAGGAGCTACCATGCGCAGTATGCTGAACTGCTTTGCCATAGCCATTTCCATAGGTCTGCAATATGGCGTGCCTTTGGAAGAGTATGTGGACAAATTTGTATTTACCAGATTTGAACCCTCAGGCATGGTGCAGCATCCGAATATCAAGAGTACGACATCTATCATCGATTTTGTGTTCAGATCTCTCGCCTTTGAATATCTTGGAAGAACAGATCTGGTGCATGTGCTGGATACGCATGATGAGAAGAAACCTTCTATTGCGTGGCATCAGAATGAACCTACCATTGGTGAGAGAAAACCTGAACTCAGCGATGTAAGGGTGACCGGCAGACAATCCGATGCCTCTCCTAAAGAGTTTAATCATGAACTTGAAATGGTAAATCAGGCGTCAAAGAATATGCAGAGTGATGCCCCTTCCTGCAATGTGTGTGGACATATCACTATCCGAAGCGGTACCTGTTACAAATGTCTGAATTGCGGTAACAGTATGGGTTGCAGTTAGATTTTAATTTGGGTTAACTATAAAAAAGGGCCATCTGTCAAGAGCAGGTGGCTTTTTTGTGAAAGGAAAAAACCGAACCCGGTTTTCATTATACTTTTTCAGAGGTATAATGATCCAATACAGATTTGAGACGGATATTAATTTTCTGCCGCAGTTGATTTACAGATTGTGCATTCAATAATAATGGGGTGAAATAAATGATCTGGGTAATGGCATTATCTCCTGATATTTCCAGTAAATACACCGACACATTTGTTACATCACTTTCTGTTGTTACTTCATCCCTCATCTTTTGTATAATCCTCTCTATTTCTGTTGACGAATACTTTGAAGGAATATTGATTTTAATCTCATTCCTGACCAGGTTTCTACTGCTGAAATTATCCAGTATATTATCTACCATCTGTTTGTTGGGCACTGTGACCAAAGAGTTTTCTTCAGTACGTATTCTGGTGGAGCGTAACCCCACTCTTTCCACCCGCCCCAATACATTATTTATTTTTACTACGTCGCCTGTACCAAAGGGCTTGTCAAAAAATATTACAAAACTGGCGATGAGGTTTTCCAGGCTTTCTTTTGCGGCAAGAGCCAGCGCGGCTCCGACGATGCTTAGTCCGGTTAATAATTTGCCGACATTGAAATTGAATGAAAATTTCAATACCAGAATGATTCCAAAAATAATCAGAATAGCTTTGAGGAAATCTTTGAAAAAATAAATGAGTTGATAATCCCCGGGATTTCTTACGGTATTCCGGTGCCTGATTACAAGCGCAATAAAATCTATGAACCGGATCAATAAACCAATGAAACCGGTAATGAACAATGCAGCCGCAATGGAACCCAGTATATCCCTGCTTGAAGTCTTATGAATATAGAATAGAAGTTCTTTAGGAAAATTCAATCGATCGAGCGACACAAGGATAACGATGATCAGAAAAAAACGTTCTATCGGATGGATTAATTTCTCTTCCAGCGACTCCAGCGAAAGCCCGCTCCAACTGCTTCTTCCAGATCTGAACAACAAACGGGTCAGATATTTGGATACAATCCTCTTAATCAGGAAAGCTATCAGTATTGCAATTGCCACTTCGATGTACGCAGCTATTGTATTACTCAAAAATTCGCGTTGCAAAAATTCCATGAGCGCAATTTATAAGAAATAGAAATATTGGAGACCGTTAGCCGGCTAAAGTATTTTGTAAATACTCAGAGTACTGTCTTTTAAGACAAAAATTTTCTGATCTCCAAACCCAATCATAGAGGCCTTTTGAAATGAGTCAGGTAGTTTGGATTCTTCCGGAAGTGGCTGAGGCGAACGATAGGTATAAATATTGGTGTTGTCAAATCCGTAAATAGCTTTGTCGGATATATAGATGCTCTTCCAATGAAGAAAAGGCAATCGTTTTTTGAAGGACCCGTAATAATCAAAAACATAAATTCCCTTTTCAGGATCGTAGAGATAGAGTAGCCCGTCGTTGTCAATGATTTTTTCTGGTTGTGGCACTTCGTCAAATACCTGCCGGAGATCCACTGAGGCTGTCAGCACATTGCCGTTGTCATCCAGTTTTTTGATCTTACATTCACCACCGTCAAAAAGCCAGATTCTGTTGTCGTATGAATTAGCAATGGCTTTGACCTTAAAAATATTCTTGTCTCTAAGATTTATGGTTCCCAATACTTTCAGATACTTATCGAGCATTACAACGGTCTGAAAGTCTTCATAAAACAACAATGCCTTCCAGGGGTTTTGCCCTTCCACATAACTTAATTTTCCAAACCTTTTTACATCATTGAATATTCCTACCGAATCACCCGATGAATTGTATTTCTTTAATTGATTGTCCTGATTGATGGTAAAAAGTTCGCCTGTGGCATTTACCGAAAAATAATTTACGGGATAGGGTATCCGTCTTTGAAAGGCAAATTGAGAATCCACCTGTGCCCCGGCAGATTGCAGAGCAAGACAGGAGAATAAAAAAAAATATATTCGGAGTGGTCTCATTTCTTATGATACATTAAGGATACTTTTTTCCCGTCAAAGGATGCATAACTGTTGTAATTTATCCAGTCTCCTGTGTTGATGTAAATACTGTTTTCACCCACAGGTACTTCCAATGGCAGATGCCTGTGACCGAAAATGAAATAGTCGAAATGCTTTTGCTTCAACACGTCCTTGCAGTAGATCACGAGCCATTCCTTGTCTTCGCCCAGGTACTGTTCATCCTGCGTACCGGTGGCGGCTCTGCTCTTTCTGCTGAAGAAGTTGGCCAGCCCTATTCCCCATGAGGGATGCATGGCGCCAAAGAGTATTCGGGAAAGTCTGTTGCGAAATACCTTTTTCAGAAATTTATACCGGTGATCCCCGGGTCCCAACCCATCACCATGACCAATTAAAAATGAAACACCATTGTATTCAAATTCCTGAGGTTCATAAAAAACTTTAATACCCAATTCTCTTTCGAAGTAGCCATTCATCCACATATCGTGATTGCCTGTAAAAAAGTAAATGGTAATTCCGCTATCTGTCAGCTCTGCAAGTTTGCCAAGTATCCTGATGTGGCCTTTCGGAACTACTCTTTTGTATTCATACCAGAAATCAAAGAGATCACCCAGAATAAATATGACTGCAGCATCGTGTTTGATCTGATCAAGAAAAGACACAATTTCTTTTTCACGTTTCAGGCTGGCAGCATGATCCGGAGCTCCTAAATGAAAATCGCTTAAGAAATATATTTTTTTTAATTCCTGTAATTGCATGCCTGAAATAACAACCGAAGATATGAAAACCTCAGTAGTCCGGTTGGCATTTTGATTTTATAAGATGTTTTTGAAAGAGTGTGGGACTTCCTCAAAATGAGAAATGCACAGGGGAGAATCCGGAAATGCCCGGTCTTCTTCCTTGTGCATTTATTATTTTCCTCGGTTGCTGAGTAGTTTTTACCAGTTGCTGAATCTTAAACCGATGGTATAAGGCTGAAAGTTTAAATCGTTTTTGAAAATTGATTTCGGACTGTAGGAGCCGTACAGGTGAACAAACCCGATTCCTAATTCGCCCACATAAGAGAACTTCCACTTTTCCAGGTCATAGTCGCCTCTGTTTTTCTTCTTGCCCCGCTCACTGCTCTTTTGTTTGTTGCGGCTGCTGTACAGGTATCCCATACTTACACCGGCACTCAGGCTGATTCCTCTGTTATTGTATTCCGGGTTAGTTCGGAAATTCAGCATCACCGGGATGGTCAGATAGTCTGCTGCTAATTTATTTTTTGAGAATGCGATGGAATCTCTGAATACAAATGCATGTGAAATGTCCTGAGAAGGATTGTATGGATTCAGTCCTCCTTCATTCAGGCTGATATTACTCTTAAAACGGTAATTGTTCAATTCCAGTCCCAACGCGTATTTCAGGTTGACATAATGCTTTACAAGGTTTACCCGCTGGCCGATTATCCACAAATTGAAGTTGACTGATTTTCCGGTACGCAGCTTAAAATCTTTTGCAGACAAAGCAGAGGTGCCGGGTTTATTTACCAACAGATTGTTGCTGGTTGCCAAAGAATAATCTGTCTTGTCGGTCCAGTTGGAAATACCCAGGTCAAAAAAGAAGGAATGTGTAGATACATTGGACTGGCGCATTTTTCTGGCCCTGCCCACGGTAACGACCACTCTTCTCGGTTCATTTTCTGTACCTTTTTTTAATATGATGATCCCGCCGATCTCCAGAGTATCGTTGCTTTTTCTTGCTTTTACTGAATCCTGCTGTGCAAATGCCATACTGCTGCAAAGTAATAGCAGGATTGAGATTGTAGTTTTCATTTTCATTTGATTGTTTTTTTGTGATTTATTCTTCTTCCCCATTGAACAACCGGTTGATCGGATTATTTCTGTCAATAGTTCGTTTTACTTTTTTTATGAAGATGCCCAATTTACTGCGCTGAATATTTTCTACAGGTACATCTGTGAATACATAATTACTGCTCACATCCTTGTCAGACAAAGATGCATAATAGGTATCCTTATTTTGAGTAACAGGTGTGATATCCACATCGACATGGGATACACGGTTAGTCGGTTCGGTCAGCGATTCATTGGCAGAAAGTGTTTGCCGGGTTTGAATGCTCTCTGCCAGCCTGGGAGTTTCGGCGTGTACAACCGGATCGGATTCGCCTATATTAGGATTTGTCACGTCTGCTACCTGATGAATTTCATTTTCCTGATTGACTACTGAGCCGGAAGGTCTATTTCGTACTATTACAGCGTTTTTGATTGCGGGTTTCAAACTTTCCTTTTGTTCAGGTTGAGAAATGCCAGGGGTAATCTGCGGCTGATTGTCCGGTTTGTCAATCCGTGTAGAAGGTGCCTGTGTGGTTGCCATTGATTTCGGATGGTCGTGAGAAGGCTGAAGCTTTTCATATCCAAACCAGATCATTAATCCCGCAACAAGGGCGGCGGCAGCTATCCGCAGGAAGAAACCTAACCGTACAACCGGCGCCCGGCGATAAAGCAGTTCTTTATCCGGGAATTGAATTTCCGGATCCGGCGCTACTCTCGCTGCACCGATCAGATCAAAACCCCTTTTGATCTGAGGATGCGAGGCAACGTATTTTTCAACAAATTCTTTTTGTGATTGATTCAGTTCGTTGTCATGATATTCCACAAATCTTTCTTCTGCATTGTGCTTGTCTATGAAACCATCCATGGGAGTTTTTAAAAGAAAATCCTTACCCGGTAACACAATCGCCGGAGGTGTTTGTATGGTGGACATAATATCGTCCCATTCCTTTTGTAATTGCGGATTTGATCGTACAAACATTTCCACAATCTTTTTTTGTGCCGGTGTGAGTTCATTATCGGCATACAACAGAAAATATTCTTCGTAATTTTCAGTATTGATGTTCATGGTCAGATAATGTTTTCCGGTTTTACCAAAAAATTTTTTAATTGAATCCTCGCCCGGTGCAGGTAAACCTTTACCTGGCTGAGACTCAGGGACGTGATCTGTGCGATTTCTTCATAATTATATCCTTCATAGTCTTTGAGCAATACAAGGCTTCGCTGAGTTTCATTGAGCTTGTATAATGCTTCATTCAATATTTTTTTAATGTCGGGCGATGTATGGCTTGTCAACAAATTCGCATTGCTGAAATCTTCTTTTAGAGATGTCCTGCTGTTTTTTCTTACCTGGTCTATCATCTGATGATAGGCTATGGTAAAAAGGTAGGATTTGCAACGTTCACCATCCACCTTTTCCCGGTTGATCCATAATTTTTCAAAAGCGCTCTGTATGATGTCTTTTGCATCCTCTTCGTGTCGTATGTTTTTTAATACAAAACGATACACATTGTCCGCATACATAGTCACACACTCGTTATATTCTCTTTCAGTCATACAGTGGGCTGTAAAATAGATTCCGGTTAATGATTTATAGGGTTAAACGGCCATTGGGACAAAAAGTTACAGCCGATACCTGATTTTTTTGCTATTCTGTGAATTAATCAATCCTTAGTAGGTTTGCAAAAATATAAATCCTGTAAATATGAATCAGAAACTCACCCAAAGATTGGGAAGCGAATTAAAGGAAATTGAGTCTTCAGGCTTGTTTAAGAAGGAACGCATCATCTCCAGCGAACAGGGGGCAGAAATAGAAGTCGGAGGTAAGAAAGTGTTGAACTTCTGCGCTAATAATTACCTGGGATTGTCGTCGCATCCGAAAGTGACAGAGGCGGCAAAGAAAGCAATCGATTCACACGGATATGGAATGAGCAGTGTACGGTTTATCTGTGGCACACAGGATATTCACAAGGAATTGGAGAAGAAGATTTCAGATTTTCTCGGTACGGAAGACACCATTTTGTATGCAGCCTGTTTTGATGCAAATGGAGGAGTGTTTGAACCCTTGTTTGGAGATCAGGATGCAATTATTTCCGATGCCTTGAATCATGCCAGCATTATTGACGGAGTCAGACTTTGCAAAGCACAGCGGTTTCGCTATGCACACAACGATATGAACGATCTGGAAGCCAAACTTAAAGAAGCTGCCGGAGCAAGAAGCAGAATCATCGTGACTGATGGTTCATTCAGTATGGATGGCACCATTGCGCAATTGGATAAAATTGTAGAATTGGCTGAAAAATATGATGCCGCTATCATGGTGGACGAATGTCATTCTTCCGGATTTATCGGGAAGACAGGTCGTGGTACCCATGAATACCGTGGTGTGATGGGGAAGATTGATATCATCACCGGCACGCTGGGTAAAGCACTCGGTGGCGCCAGTGGCGGATTTACATCCGGCTCAAAAGAAATCATTGAAATGCTTCGCCAGCGCAGCCGTCCATATCTGTTCAGTAATACATTGGCGCCAAGCATCGTCGGCGCTTCCATTGCAGTATTTGATATGCTGAGCCAGACTACAGAATTACGCGACAAGCTGGAGCAAAACACAAAATATTTCAGGGAGAAAATGACCACTGCCGGATTTGATATCAAACCGGGAGATCACCCGATTGTGCCGATCATGCTGTATGATGCTGTATTGTCTCAGCAATTTGCTGCCCGTTTATTGGAAGAAGGAATTTATGTAATCGGATTTTTCTATCCGGTAGTGGCCAAGGGCCAGGCACGTATTCGAGTACAGATCAGCGCGGCACATTCCGGAGCACATTTGGATAAAGCCATAGCCGCATTCACCAAAATCGGAAAGGAATTGGGTGTGTTGAAATAAATGATAAGGTGCGGGTAATGAATTTCAGTTAAGATCGAAGCGCAATCTATTTGGTACCCTCCCCTATCAGTTTCCCTTTCAGGGTAAAGGATTTGTTGACGATATTCTTCAGTGTGTCATCAATAAAATCGCAGTCGATCAGATTATCAGGAGATGATTTTCTCCCGGTGTAAACATTGATATTTATAAAAAGAGTAGAGTCGGCAAGTTGGCCAAAGGCCTTTCTTGATATAGCGATGTCGTCAAATTTTACCGGCTGGCCGTACATAATTTCTTTCTGAAAATTTCCTACTCCGAAAAGCCCGTCTTTTGAATATTTTGTTGTGTCTTTTGGAGTTCCTCTCAGAGAAGCGCTGACAATAATGGTTTCTTTACTCTTCGTAATCTTATCAATCGCTTTGGAGCTGAGGGCAACATCAATCTCAAAAGGTAAAATTCTTATAGAATCCTTGTCAAAAATTAAGGTATTTGTTTGGAGTGTTTTTGAATTTTGAATTATAGTAGTATCTGCGGAAGCCAACGAATCGTTTTGCGTGCTGTCTGAAGTTTGATCCGGATGGTTATTGCATGAGATACAAATTAGCAGATATACAACCGTCCATAGCGGCCATGCCCTGAAATATTGCCGGTTGTTGCTTCGTGAAAATGTTGCCATCTGAAAATGATTATTGTTTATCAAATGTAATTGTATTTGGCTTGATACGCGGATGGAGAATACTGAAAGTTTATTTTTTATAGATTATGCAATTAAGTATTTGTCATGTCGTGAAAAAACAGAAATGGGACGTTGGGTTCCCAAATATTCTGAATTCCTTTATCTGGCCTCAACCCCGGAATCATTAACCACAATGGGTTTGAATAGTAGCGCTGCCCCCTTCAAAACCTCATTAGTAATATTTCAAAATCTTCATACAAACAAAAAGCATCATCCTTTCGTTCTTGCTCCTTTATTTTTTCTAATTACAAAGCAATCCTTAAGGCCAGGGTGGTTTCAGCAGGCAGAGTTGTTTTCAATGAATTTTATTTATTCAATTACCTAAGCTCAGTAGAAAAAGTATGCATAATTCCGGTTACCTGATTTTAATCAAAAAAGATTGTTACTCCTTTCAGCGAGTTCTGATTTCCGGTTGCGGCGTGAGCAATAACCTGAATTCTTCGCACTCCATTTTCTTCTCATTATCCTATTTTTACCAAACAACTTTCCTTCATGCCATTAATCTATTGCCTTCTGGCAATCCTACTGCTCGTAATTCTCATCGCCTGGGTAAAATTGGACACATTCATTTCGTTTATCCTTGTCAGTATTTTGTTAGGGTTGGTTTCCGGGATGACGACAAAAGAATTGTCCGCATCGCTGGAAAAAGGAATCGGAAATATGATGGGCACCCTTGTCATCATACTGGGCTTTGGCGCAATGCTGGGAAAGCTGGTAGCAGAAAGTGGCGCTGCACAACAAATAACGCACTCTCTTACGAATGTATTTGGCAAAAAATATCTGCCCTGGGGAATGTCGCTGGCCGGATTGGTTGTAGGCATTCCGCTTTTTTATACTGCCGGTTTTGTGGTGGTCATTCCACTCATTTTTGCCATCGGTTATTCGACAAAACTTCCTTTGCTTTCTGTGGGGATCCCTATGCTGGCCGCATTGTCTGTTGCGCACGGATTTCTTCCACCTCATCCTTCTCCCACCGCCATTGCCGAACAATTACATGCCGATATTGGTAAGACCTTGTTGTACGGGTTAATAATCGCAATTCCGTGCATTGCTATTGCCGGACCTTTGTTTGGAAGTACGCTGAAAAAATATCAGGTAAAGCCTCCCGAAGACCTGTTAACTGCCGATACGCCAAAGAAAAATTTTCCCGGGTTGGTCATTAGTCTTTTTGCTGCGCTGCTCCCGGTGGTATTGCTCGCTATGACTACCATCGCAGGAAATTCTTTCCCCGAAGATTCTTTTCTGAACAAAACAATTCACTTCGTTGGCAACCCAAACATCGCTATGTTTATTTCGGTACTTGCAGCCATCTATTTATTGGGTATCCGATGCGGAAGAAAATTGACAAAAGTAATGCACGAATTGCAGGATGCTTTTAAAGGAGTGGCAGTAATACTCCTTATTATTGCCGGGTCGGGTGTATTTATGGAAGTGATGCGTGAAAGTGGGGTAAATACCTACATTGCAGAAAGCCTTAAAGACTGGCATATCCATCCGTTGGTGCTGGCATGGCTGATTGCTGCAATCATTCGGATTTGTATAGGCTCTGCCACGGTAGCAGGATTGACGACGGTGGGTATTCTCCTCCCTCTGATTCAACAACAAACCATTCATCCTTCACTGATGGTTTTGTCCATTGGCGCAGGCAGCCTGATGTGTTCACATGTGAATGACGGTGGTTTCTGGTTGTTTAAAGAATATTTCGGAGTCAGCATGAAAGATACTTTCAGGACGTGGACTGTAATGGAATCCATGGTTTCAATCCTGGGATTGATTGGGGTGTTGGTTCTGAATTTGTTTATCTGAGCAGGCAATTACGGACCCGTTTTATCAGGAAATAATAACTCCGGATTTTTTTGGATGCCTGGTTTCAAATGGTCAACTTTCTTTTTCTCGCTACCACATCCCACTGCCCAACAACCTCTCCTTCTCTCACCACCTCTGCCTTGTCGTACAGCGCCACACTCGGGCAGATATGCCAGGGTACACCATAGAGCTCATCACCAACATTTAATTTCTCCCAATCCCGTTCTTCAGTTTCGATAACGAGATGTTCTTCACTTTGTGAAACGACTTTATAGTTCTGCAAATTCAGAAATACAACTCTTCGGTCAATCTGATTTTCTGCTCCGACTGCTTTATGACCCAGGTCAGTCGTAATTCTTCCCCGGATAGGTTTTGAAATAATTCTTGTGAGCAATACAGCGGCCGGCACAAAAGGCTCGTCCGGGACTATGGTAGAATAACCTGCATCCCAAAGAAGGCTGGTTCCGGGGCTGCAAAGTACTTCTGTATTTTCAGCATGAACTGGAAATGATGGGCTGCCTCCGGCGATAATCACAAAATCTGAATTTCCATCCGATTTGATTTTGTCTGCAACCTTAGTAATGGGTTCAAATGCCGACCGGCTCAATTGTTTTCTTTCATTCAGGTCTGTAGTACGTATGTGGCCATCGTACACATGCAGTCCGTCAAAGTGTAAATGCGAGAGTGAGACTAACTTTTTATACAATCCGAAAATATCCTCACTAACGGATATGCCTGTACGATGCATGCCATCGTCGATGTCAATATAAAAATTGGCAACGCAGTCGTGCTTCATGAACAGATCATTGAGTTGTCTGCCACTTTCGAAATTGTCAACGAGAGACGCAAAATGAGTATTTGGGAAATGGATGACGAGTTGGAGCAGCCTGTTCAGGTTTGGCCCGGTGAGTTGGTAGGCTATCAAAACTTTTTTTACGCCCACATCCCCAAGCATTTCTGCTTCAGCTATGGTAGCGCATTTAAAAGAATGAATTCCCTGTTCCATCTGCATCTCTACCACTTCTTTCATCTTGTAGGTTTTCACATGAGGAACAAGCCTTGCCGGGGATCCAGCCATTCTGATCATTTCTGAAATATTCTTCCCTATGCGGTCAGGGTAAACCAATAGAGATGGAGAATTTATTTTTTCAGGATGATGCAATAGATACCAGTCATTGCGCATAGGTGAATATTTTTTATTTAATTTCAAACACAGCCTCTATCTCCACAGGAATATTTCCGGGCAATGAGCCCATTCCTACCGAACTGCGGGCGCCTACACCATTTTCATTTCCCCAAATAGCGGCAAAAAGTTCGCTGCATCCATTAACTACATAAGGTTGATCTTCAAAATCAGTAGTACAATTTACCATCCCCAGTAGTTTCACAAGCCTCTGAATATGATCGAGAGAACCAAAATGTATCTGAATCTTTGCCAACATAGTCAGTCCAACCTGGCGGGCAGCCAATTTCCCGGCATTGATATCCATGTCCTTTCCAACTTTTCCTTTGATCAATGTGCCATCGTCCTTCACCGGGCCCTGGCCTGAGATATAAATGAGGTTTCCGTGACGCACTACCGGATGATAAATGCCACCTGCAGGAGGAGCCGGTGGGAGCCGGAGGCCCATCTGTTGTATTCGCTGTACTATATTGTCCGACACAGATTACAATAAATTTGATTTAGAAAAAGTAACTTCAAATTTAATGGTATTTTTTACCTGATTGACTTTTGGTGTGGATTAGAGAAATGATTTTTTTGGCTGTTCCTTTCTATTCCTATATTTGAATCCGAAGGTTATCATTTTTCAATTACCCTTTTAGTATAACCCGTAGGCCAAAAAGAATTTGTACCATTAAACACTTATCAAATGAATGGAGTAGATATTTTAGGATACAGTGCTGGATTTATTACCACACTTACTTTCCTGCCACAGGTAATAAAAACCTACAAGGAAAAATCTGCACGGGACATTTCATTAAATATGTTTCTGATAGCTGCTATCAATGAAATCATGTGGATTGTGTATGGCTTTTTAAAACACGATATGGTTATTATTCTGACAAACGTGGTCGTATTGGCCCTGTCACTTACCATGATTGTATTCAAACTGAAATACACCAATAGTACAAGGAGCCTTTCTGAAAAAATTTAGAATGTTCGAAATTTTATTTTCGCCCCATCCTACACATCACAAATCTTAATTGCCTCCCTGAGTGAATCTAACTTATCAGGATAAGTAGGCACAAATTCCTGTGCTACATATCCCTTGAAACCTGTCTTCACAATGGCTCGCATGATGGCGGGATAATTCAATTCCTGGGTATCATTGATTTCATGTCTTCCGGGTACGCCGCCGGTGTGATAGTGTGCAATGTATGGATGATAATCTCTGATGGTTTGAATTATATCGCCTTCCTCTATCTGCATGTGGTAAATATCATAGAGTAATTTGAAATTCTCTGAACCAATCCGTTTGCACAGTTCCACTCCCCATGAAGTGTGATTGCACATATAGTCTTTGTGATCCCTTTTGCTGTTGAGCAATTCTATTACCATCGTCACACCGTTCTTTTCTGCCGTTGGCAATATCTTTTCCAATGCGGTCTTACAATTCACAAATCCTGTTTCATCATCCATTCCCTTTCGTGCGCCGCTAAAACAAATTAGTTTTTTGTAACCCGCCTTTTTCATGATGGGAATTACCTCAAGGTATTCGCCGATTAATTTTTCATGATTGGCAGGGTCGTTCAAACCCTTGTAAAGACTATTGTCTCCGGAAGTGTAGCACATCGAACTGTAGATGCCGTACTTCTGCATCACCGGCCATTCCTTTGGGCCGGTCAGGTCTATGGCACTGAATCCGATTTGTTTGACTGCTTTGCAAAGTTCTTCCAAAGACAAATAATCAAATGTCCATCTTGAAACAGAGTGATTGATATTTCCTTTCAATTCATTTGTATTATTATCTACACATCCTACTGCAGCCGACAACGCAGGCGCCGTAAACAGGGCGCCACTTCCGAGTGCAAGATTTTTCAGGACAGATCTTCTCGATTGTTTAGAAGCCATACTTAGTGGTTTAGGTTAACTGTTTTTTCATTTTTGTCTTTAAACAACACGGCAAACAGCAGGAACACCGCCAATGCAATTATGGATGGAATGATCCAGATCATTTTCCAGTCAAATGCATTTTCGCCCAACTTATAAGCCTCAAAAATGAGGCCTGCAATTTCAAAACCGATCAGCATGCCGACGCCATAAGTAGCCAAAGTGATAAGCCCCTGAGCTGCACTCTTAAATTTTTCTCCTGCCTTCTTGTCCGTGTATATCTGTCCGGAAACAAAAAAGAAATCATAGCATACGCCATGCAAGGCAATACCGATGATAATCATGAAAGCCAGTTCGCCTGCATTACCGTATGCAAAGAGGGCATATCTAACAGTCCACGCCAGCATACCTACCAGAATTGTATTCTTGAATCCGAATTTTTTGAAAAAAACCGGCAACAGCAACATAAAAATGACCTCCGAAGCCTGCCCGATCGTCATCTTTCCCGCAGGGTTGTCCACCTGAATATTTGAAAGGTATTGACTGGCATATTGATAATAAAATGCCAGTGGGATACAGATCAGAATAGAGGCAACAAAGAAGATAGCAAAATTTTTATCTTTTAATAATTTCAGTGCATCCAATCCTAAGATTTCAGACACTTTCACCCTGGTACCTCTTGGTATCTTAGGTGGCGTCTTGGGCAATGTAAAACTGTAAACTCCCAGAATCAATGAGGCTATTGAAGCCATGAGAAAAGTATTTTTCATCAATCCCGCATTTACACTATCTGTGGAATCCCAATGGAATGCGTAACTGATCAACAACCCGGCTACAATCCATCCGATAGTGCCGAGCACCCTGATACTTGAAAACTGTTTTTCAGGATCTTTCATCTGATTGAATGAAATGGAATTGACCAATGCCAGTGTGGGCATAAACAATATCATGTATGCCAATACATACGGATAAAATGTGTGGATGTCGTTTGACTGATACATTTGATACATCAGAAATGCACCGGCAAGATGCAGTACAGCCAGTATGCGCTCTGCATTGAAAAAACGGTCGGCTATCAATCCGATAATGAAGGGTGCAATTATGGCTCCCCATGACTGTGTGGAGAAAACTGCAGCACTCTGTCCGCCGTCAGCGTGGAGATTGCTATTCAGAAAGATGCCTAATGTAACAAACCATGCGCCCCAGATAAAAAATTCCAGAAACATCATGAAGGCTAAGCGTAACCAGGTAGTAATTTTCATACAAATAAATTGCTATTAGATTTTGGAAAGTTTAAATATACTATTTTTAAAACCAGAAGATATTTTTGAGAAATTTATTTTTTCCCGGTTAGAAAATTCAGATCATGAATACACACAGAAAATTACGAATGGGAATGATTGGCGGAGGGCGCGGCGCCTTTATTGGTTCAATTCATAGAATGGCCACCCGGCTGGATGGGTTGTTAGAATTAACCGCGGGCGCACTCAGTTCTAATCCGGAAGAAGCGAAGCATTCAGGAGAAGAACTGTTAATTCCGAGAATTTATGGCTCTTATAAAGAAATGATCCTTTCTGAAAAGAAATTACCCGAGAGTGAGCGAATCGATTTTGTGAGTATTGTCACCCCCAATCATGCGCACTATGAGCCGGCTATGATGGCATTGGAAAATGGTTTTCATGTAGTGCTTGAAAAACCTATGACACTTGACCTGAAGCAGGCACTCGATTTACAAAAAAAGGTGAAAGAGACAGGACTTGTCTTTTGTCTGACCCATACCTATGCAGGCTATCCGATGGTGATGGAAGCGAGACAACTCGTTAAGAGCGGTACAATCGGGAAAGTCAGAAAAATCATTGTTCAATATATCCAGGGATGGCTCAGCAATGCTGCGGAGAAAGAAGGAAATCAACAGGCATCCTGGCGTACCGACCCGAAAAGATCGGGTGCAGCCGGATGTATGGGTGACATAGGCACCCATGCCGCGCATCTTGCAGAATACATCAGCGGATTAAAGATTACAAAACTGAGTGCCGACCTGAACACTTTTGTTCCAGGAAGAATGCTGGATGATGATGGTAATGTGTTATTAAAATTTGAACAGGGTGCTTCAGGCATTTTGGTGTCTTCTCAGATTGCTGCCGGAGAGGAAAATAATCTCTCTATTAAAATTTATGGGGAAAAAGGCGGCCTTGAGTGGCATCAGATGGAGCCCAATTCACTCATATTAAGATTGACAGATAAACCTGCGCAAATACTACGGGCAGGAAATGGCTATTTGTCCGGATTGGCTGCCGGCAATTGCCGTACTCCGGGAGGCCATCCGGAAGGATATATAGAAGCCTTTGCAAATATTTACAAAAACTTCGCATTGGCTGTATTGAATATGGATCCGGACGGTTATGAATTCCCCGGAATTGAAGAAGGTGTACGAGGAATGGCATTTATTGAGAATGTGGTGGCATCGTCAAAATCAGACAATAAATGGATGGATAATACAGTGGAATAAAAAGCGGAATGAGTTACAGATTTATTAAAGGATGTAGAATACTGTCAACTATTTTAGGGACAATATTTTTGTTGAATATTTATGAATCATGAGTAATTTTTTCCTGCATGTAAAATAAGAGACAGATTTCTGAGGTAGTTTTCTTCCCTTAAATTTTACTCTATGAGGAGGATACAGTTTAGCTGAACTCAATCAATTAATTCCGGAGTATCTATGACAACAACAAATAAAATTTTATTGGTGAGACCTACAGGATTTGGCTTCAATGAGCAGACAGCCTTATCCAATACCTTTCAGAACAGAATGGATGATTCTGCTGAAATGATTCGTAAAAAATCATTAAGAGAGTTTGAAGAGTTTGACAAACGCCTCAGGGAAAATGGTATTGACACATTTGTATTCGAGGATAAAGAACCGCCTGCCAAGCCGGACGCAGTGTTTCCCAACAACTGGATTAGCATGCATGAAGATGGCGCGATGGTGTTGTATCCGATGTGTGCTCCCAACAGAAGAATTGAAAGAAGTAAAGTGCTGATTGATAAACTCAGGAAGACATTTAAAATAACGAGGGTTCTCGATTTCACTGCTTATGAAAATGAGAATCGTTTTCTGGAAGGTACAGGCAGTATTATTTTTGACCATCAGAATAGAGTCGCGTATGCATGCCTGTCACCAAGAACAGATGAAAAGTTGTTTCCGGAAGTGTGTGAAGAATTAAAATACAAACCGATAGCCTTTCATTCAGTTGATGAAAATAACATTCCTGTTTATCATACCAATGTGATGATGTGTGTGGCACCTGAATTTGCAGTAATATGTCTGGAAAGTATCAATGACCCTGATGAAAAGCCAATGGTTATCCGTTCATTGGAATCGACTGGCAAAGAAGTCGTTGCTATTGGTTTTTCACAAATGAATGCCTTTGCAGGGAATATGCTTGCTGTTAAAAACCGGTATGGACAGCAATTATTGGCAATGTCAAAGAGTGCTTATGATTGCCTTACAAGCGATCAAAAATCCACATTGGAGAAGTATTGTCAACTCCTGCCCTTTGATGTCAAAACCATAGAAACCCTGGAAGGCGGAAGTGTGAGATGTATGATGGCAGAAATTTTTTCTCCATACAATGAGAATTACAATCCAAAAGGTGATTGGTGAGAAAAGTTGATTAACTCTTAACTTTCGATCCTAATTTTATTGTGTAGAATCAAATGATATAATTATGAAAGGCCCCGGAATATTTATTGCTCAATTTATAAGTGATGAAGCTCCCTTTGACAACTTAGATAATATTTGCGGTTGGGCATCACAGTTAGGCTTCAAAGGCGTCCAGTTACCGACGCTTGATAAGCGGTTTATTGATTTGCAGAAAGCAGCAGAGAGCAAGACTTATGCGGATGAATTGAAAGGAAGGGTTGAGAAGTATGGCCTGGAAATAACGGAACTCTCTACCCATTTGCAAGGGCAGTTGATAGCGGTGCATCCCGCGTATGATCTTTTGTTTGACAGTTTTGCGCCTGAGAACCTGCGAAACAATCCGAAAGCAAGACAGGAATGGGCAGTGCAGCAATTGAAATATGCAGCCAAAGCCAGTCAGAACTTAGGATTGAATGCCCACGCTACCTTTAGCGGTTCACTCTTGTGGCACACTTTTCATCCATGGCCACAACGTCCCGAAGGCCTGGTGGATGAAGGTTTTACAGAACTGGCCAAAAGATGGTTGCCCGTTCTGAATACGTTTGATGAATGTGGCGTGGATGTGTGTTATGAGATTCATCCCGGAGAGGACTTATTTGACGGTGCTACTTATGAAATGTTTTTGGAAAAGGTACACAATCATCCGAGAGCTTGTTTGTTGTACGATCCTTCCCACTTTGTACTGCAATGTCTGGACTATATTCAATACATCGATTTATATCATGAGCGTATCAAAGCCTTTCATGTGAAGGATGCAGAATTTAATGCTACAGGAAGAATAGGTACTTTTGGGGGATATCAGCCCTGGCTGAAACGTGCCGGCAGGTATCGCTCTCCCGGTGACGGACAGGTAGATTTCAAAAAGATATTCAGTAAACTTGCTGAATATAATTATGATGGATGGGCGGTATTGGAATGGGAATGCTGTATTAAGAATGCCGTGGACGGTGCAAAGGAAGGAGTGGAGTTTATAAAAAGGAATATGATAAAAACTACAGAAAAGGCATTTGATGATTTTGCTGCCACAGTTAAAGACGAATCGCTCAATAAGAAAGTACTTGGTCTTAATTAATTTAAATAAGAGGGTATGAAAAAAATATGGATAGCTATTGGCTGTGTCTGCCTGCTGGCTTCGTGCAGCAGCTCCAAAAAAAACTCTTCGGGACTTACCGACAAAGAAAAAGAAGAAGGGTGGCAAATGCTTTTTGACGGAAAGAATACCAACGGGTGGCATGTATTCGGAAGTAAATCAGCCGGTAGTTTCTGGAAGGCTCAGGATGGAATGCTTTTCCCGGATTTAGCCAACGCGGGTAAATACACGGATGCTGAAAAAAGAGATCTTGTAACCAATGAAGAGTATGGAAATTTTGAACTGAAGTTGGAATGGCGTATCAGTGAAAAAGGGAACAGCGGAATACTTTTTTATGTGAAAGACGATGGCAAACATAACGAGACATACATTACCGGCCCCGAAATGCAGGTACTCGATAACGGCACTCCTATTCGGGAAGGTCATCCCGATGCAAGACTTTATACACATCGTGCAGGCGATCTGTACGACCTGCTTGCTTCCAAAGAAATGGCGAAGCCCGTGGGCGAGTGGAATGCAATCACGATAAGAAGCAAGGACGGGCAACTTGATTTTTTCATGAATGGAGAACATACGCTCAGTACAAAAATCTGGGACGATTACTGGAACAAAATGGTGGCGATCAGTAAATTTAAATACATGCCTGATTTTGGTAAATTCAGAACCGGAAGTATCGCACTTCAATTTCATGGCGATCAGGTATGGTACAGAAACATTAAGATCAGAAGCCTTTAGCCGCTGCAATAATGAAGATTGCAAGGGATAAACAAAAACACATTCTCGTTGGCATACTGATGGGCGTATTGTTCCCAATCGTTGGTCTGTGGTTGTGGCCCCGGGATATTTTCATGTCTGTGATGATCAGCCTGGCCGTTGTGGTCGTTGTCGGTTTCGGATTTGAGTTTTATTCACTTATCTCAGGGCATGGGCATGCAGAATGGATGGATGCAATAGCCACACTTGCAGGTGGATTGATTGGGTTAGGTTTTTGGGGGATAGGATATGCGATGTTTTGATTTTTGGGGAGGGAGTTTCTCCTTGTTGTTCCATCCCATAAAATATCTATCCCCTCTCCGGAAAATCAAAAAACATAAAATTCTTTTCTGCGATCCTCAAATCATTCCATTGATCGCTCAATAATTGTATTCCAATCATTCCGCAGGGGGGCATGTCGTAAAGGGCTTCGCATTCCAATTCATGCACCAGCCGGGTGATACCGGGATTGTGGGAAAAAACAAGTGCAGTGTTGTGTTTGCTTTCTATCGATTCTATTGCGTCATAAAAAGACTGCAAGGTGGGCTCATACAAAAAGGGAATTACCTGAACATCACTCTTACTCATTTGAAATTCCATTCGGAAAAATTCAGCAGTTTCCAAAGCGCGAAGCGCAGGGCTACTCAGGAGGATGTCGGGCTGTATGCCTCTGTGGGCAAGCTTCCGGGCCATTTCCCGGGCATCCTGCCGGCCGCTTTAATTCAGTGTTCTTTCAAAATCAGATTGTGAAATATTATCCCAGCCGCTTTTTGCATGACGAATAAGGATGAGCGTTTTCATTGCTTTAGATAAAGTGTTATACTTAATATCCGCGTTCGTCTTTCCCCTGCATATAATTCATAAAGGCCTGATTCACGACTTTGTTGCCTCCCTGTGTAGGATAGTCTCCGGTAAAATACCAATCGCCTCTGTTGGTAGGACAACATTCATGAAGCCCTTCAATGGTTTGATAGATAACTTCTACCGGAATATTAAAATCTTCGGGAGTGATTAGTTCTGCAATTTTCCCGGATATTTCATCTGCGGTAAAAGGCTTGTATATTTCCTTCACCAGATTTACTGTATGCAAACGGTTGTTTCTTTGCAATTCTTTGCATTGCTCATTGACGGAAGTCAACAGGCACGCCTTACCGGAAGCAATCAGTAAAGACTCTGCTGCTTTGAAGGCAATAAAATCCTTCATCCGGCTCATATCGATTCCGTAGCAGTCAGGATATCTTATTTGCGGAGCAGATGAAACAACAATTATTTTTTTGGGCTGAAGCCGTCCCAGCATCCGGATAATACTTTCGCGAAGTGTAGTACCTCTGACAATCGAGTCGTCTATCACGACCAGGGTGTCCACTCCTTTCTTTACCGTACCATAGGTAATGTCATACACGTGTTGCACCATTTCATTGCGGCTTGCGTCTTCGGTGATAAAAGTGCGCAGCTTCACATCTTTGATAGCAATCTTTTCTACTCTGATACGGCGGTGGATAAGCTCTGACAGTTTTTCTTCATCAATATCTTTGCCCCAGCTTTTTATCCTTTGTACTTTTATTTCATTCAGATAATCTTCAGCGCCCTGCACCATTCCGTAAAAAGCAGTTTCTGCAGTATTCGGTATGAATGAAAAGATCGTATTCTTCAGATCGTAGTCAATAGCCTTGAGTACTTTTTCACTTAGTGAATATCCGAGTGCCTTTCTTTCTTTGTAGATTTTCTCATCACTTCCTCTGGAGAAATAGATTCTTTCAAAGCTGCAGGCCCTTCGCTCTCCCGGTTTGATCACTTCCACCACTTCAAAAGAACCATCATTATTTGCAATCAATGCATTGCCGGGCATCAATTCTTTCACCTGATTTTCAGACACGTTAAATACTGTACGGATAGCTGCGCGTTCACTCGCACCAACGATCACTTCGTCGTCTGCGTAATAGTAAGCCGGACGGATGCCGTTGGGATCTCTTACTACAAATCCACAGCCATTTCCCACCAATCCTCCAAAAGTATAACCGCCATCAAAATACGGCACAGCTCTCTGAAGCACTCCGGCTACATCTGCACACTGCGGACTGGATTCGTCACACTGCACCAGAAAATGATAAATAACATCCAGCATAGCAGCAAGATCGCTTTCACGTGTGGAGGTAGGACGCGGGCTGTTAACCAACGCAAACAATTCATCTTTATTGATCAGATTAAAATTACCGGCAAGGGCAAGGTTTCGTGTAGGCTTAGTATGGCACTTGATGTAAGGGTGGCATGCCTGCTCTGTATTCTTGCCTTGTGTGCCATATCTCAGATGGCCCAGCATGAGTTCGCCCAGTGCATCAATATGCCCTTTCATGTGTTCGGGATGATCATTGATATCCGCATGATATTTTTTTACATCCTGAATCTGAGAAGAAATCTGTGAAAAAATATCTGCAATCGCCTGGTTTTTGATACTCCGGAGTCTGTACATAAACGGACTTCCATTGGGCATATTCAACTTTACCGTAGCAATGCCTGCTCCATCCTGGCCACGGTTGTGTTGCTTCTCCATCAGGAGATAAAGTTTATTCAGTCCGTAAAGGACGTTGCCATATTTTTCATGATAATAGCTGAGTGGCTTGCGCAACCTGATAAAAGCTAATCCGCACTCATGTTGTATTGCGTCGCTCATGTAATAATTAGAAGGTGCAAAATTAGGACAAATTACCCGAGCGGGGTATTAAATAGTTGTTATTCCAGCTCGAAATGTTCTATCCTCGAGGCATGTGATGATGAAAAAAAATTTACCAGGAAAATTATCTGTTGTACTACTGCTCTTAATAAGGTAATTCATACACTTTGTAAGTGCTCAGTACCAATGGTTTGCAATCACACCGGAATATGGAGTGAGAAAGAATGATGACAATTTCGGGGATTTACGATTTATGATAAATCAGAAGAGACTTTCCTGGTTGATTATAGTCTTTCTTTCAATTAGTATAAGAAGGGTTTTGATTTCCATCAAGACCCTTGCCTTTTTAAAAAAGTTTCAGAGAGATACCCGGTACAAGATTCTACCCGTTGTCAGAAGTTCTTACCCATTTTTTCATTTCAGGGCATTTCATATACTCGGGAGCGATGTTGATGTAGAAAGATGGCACCTTGTCTGTAAACCATTTATCCAGAGCAGCCTCTTTCTTTTCTTCCAAAGCACGGGTGGACACATTGTCGTAGTCATCCTTCAGATTTTCACGGTGAGGCTGGGTCTTGGAAATCAGATAAATAATTCTGACACCTTTCTTTCCGCGATCATCTGTAAATTCTACCGGTTTGCTGTATTGGCCTACTTTCAGACTGTCTAACATAAAGACAAGTCCTTTGTCAAGTTGATCAATCGTCAGGTTGGTAGATTGTTGATTGTTGGTAATCAAACCACCGGTGAATTTGCTGTTTTCGTCTTCGCTGTACTTCGCCACGGCTTCCCCAAATTTCAGTTTCCCATCAGCCAATTGCTGCCTTACGGTATCCAATTTTTCAATGGCCTGATTTATTTCAATGGAACTTACCTGCGGTATTTTCAAAATATGCCTCACGGTAGCGTCATCGCCCCGGCGGCTAACCATCTGTATGATGTGATATCCAAATTTGGATTTGAATACACTTGAAATCTGCCCGTCTTTCAATCCAAAGGCTTTTGAAAGAAATACAGGGTCTATGTTTTTGTCGTTGCGGTTGATGTCTAACTGACCTCCATTATTTTTTGTACCCGGATCGTCACTATATAAAGTAGCCAATGTTTCAAACTTTTTTGAGCCATCTTCCACCTCCTTTTTATACTCCCTCAGTTGATCCATCACATAAGATTCTACATCCCGGCTGGGTTTAGGGTAGATAACGATCTGGCCAATCTCCAATTCCGATTCATAAAATTTCAGGCTGTCTTTTGGAATCTTATTGTAGAATGCCTGTACTTCTTCCGGCGTAATGCGTATATCACCTACAATTTTATTTCTTTCGCCTTCAGCAAGCTTTTGATCTCTGAAGATGGGCCGGTATTCTTCCTTCAACTGAAATACTGTTTTACCGGCAATCTGTTCCAATATTTCTTTGCTGCCATACATACTGATAAAATACCTGATCTGATTGTCAAGTGCGGCCTCCACGTCTTCATCACTCACGGGGATTGAGTCTTTCTCAGCCTGTACTACCAGGGCTTTCAGGCCGAGGCTTTGTTCGAGAAGCAGGCACTCCACATCCGGAGGCAGGGGCTGGTTATTTCTTTTGAGATCAAATATTTTATTATCTATATCGCTCTTTAGAATGATTTTGTCGCCAATGGTAGCAATGATTTTATCTGCAACCACTTTTTTCAATTGCGCATTCGAATGAGCCGCGAGTAAGATAAAGGCGAAGAAGAGTAATTTTTTCATCAGGATATCCTGTGTTTTGAATAACAATCAAAAATACACCGCTGTCAATCGGGGAATATTATTATTAAGTTAAAAAAGGCTTTAGAGAGAACGCTTTACTTCCACTTCCTCAAAGGATTCAACCATATCTCCCACTTTAAGATCACTATAATTCTTGATAGTAAGTCCACATTCTGTATTGTTGTTTACCTCTTTTACATCGTCTTTAAAACGCTTCAGGCTTCCCAACTCTCCGGTGTGGATAATGATACCATCCCGCACGAGTCTGATTCTGTTATTGCGAATCAACTTGCCTTCTACCACAATACATCCAGCTACGGTGGCCTTGTCAAATTTGTAGGTTTCTTTTATTTCAGCTATACCAACCACTTTTTCCTGAATTTTAGGCTCGAGCATACCCTCCATAGCACTCTTCACCTCGTCAATAGCATCATAGATGATGGTGTAGGTCTTGATTTCAACGCCTTCTTTATCGGCAAGTCTGGAGGCCTGAATAGCAGGTCGCACATTAAATCCGATGATGATGGCATCCGATGCGGTAGCCAGCATTACGTCTGTTTCAGTAATCTGGCCTACGCCTTTGTGGACTACATTTACAGCAATTTCTTCATTGCTTAGTTTTTGTAAGCTGTCGCTTAATGCTTCTACAGAGCCGTCCACGTCTGCACGAAGTATCAGATTCAGTTCTTTAAAGTTGCCAAGTGCAAGTCTTCTTCCGATTTCATCCAGTGTGATATGTTTTTTGGATCGGATACCCTGTTCTCTCAAAATCTGTGCTCTGCGGTTGGCTGTTTCTTTCGCTTCTCCTTCGTCGGAATATACCTTGAATGTTTCTCCCGCCTGTGGTGCTCCGTTCAATCCCAAAATCAGTACCGGTGTGCTTGGAGGAGCTACTTGTACTCTCTGGTTTCGTTCGTTAAACATTGCCTTCACGCGGCCATAATTCTGCCCGGAGACGATGACATCACCCTGATGGAGTGTTCCGTTTTGAACCAGTACCGTTGCTACAAATCCGCGTCCCTTATCCAATGTAGCTTCAATCACTGAGCCACTTGCGGCCTTATTCGGATTTGCTTTCAGTTCCAGTATATCTGATTCGAGTAGAATTTTGTCCAGCAACACATCTACATTCAGGCCTTTCTTGGCGCTGATTTCCTGACTTTGGAACTTTCCTCCCCAGTCTTCCACCAGAATGTTCATTGCTGATAATTGTTCTTTGATCTTCTCGGGATTGGCGCCGTCTTTATCCATTTTATTCAAGGCAAATACCATTGGTACATTGGCAGCCTGCGCGTGAGAAATCGCTTCTTTGGTTTGCGGCATCACTGCGTCATCAGCAGCGATTACGATCACTGCAATATCGGTTACTTTGGCACCACGAGCACGCATGGCGGTAAATGCTTCGTGACCCGGGGTGTCTAAAAATGTGATCGATCTTCCGTCGTTTACTTTCACTTCATAAGCTCCAATGTGCTGGGTAATTCCACCCGCCTCTCCGGCAATCACATTGGCATGACGTATATAATCGAGAAGCGATGTCTTACCATGATCTACGTGTCCCATGATGGTAACAATGGGTGGGCGTGGCAGCAGATCCTCAGGATTGTCTTCTTCATCTACATCTACCATTTCAGGTGAATCATCAATATTGATAAATTCTACTTCGAAACCAAACTCACCCGCTACCAATTCTATAACATCTGCCTCCAGTCTCTGATTGATGGAAACCATAATACCAAGGCTCATACATTTACTGATGACATCTGCGAATGAAACATCCATCAGATTTGCAAACTCACTTACTGAAATATATTCGGTAACCAGAAGTTTCTTATCTATATTCTCCTCAGTAGAAGATTCTTCTGCTTCGTTTTGTTTTTTCTTCCTGTATTTGGAACGCTGGCTCTTGCCTCTGCCAGTGGCACCTGCAAGTTTTGCCTGTGTTTCTCTTATCTTATCCTGAATTTCTTTTTCGTTAATTTCTTTCTCTTCAATGTGTATATGCCGGCCTCCCTGATGCTGCGGTCGTGGTCTGGATGGTGCAGAAGGGTTATGACCGGGAGATTTCCGGGCTACTTTGATACGATTCCTCTTGCGCTTTTCATCACTTTGGTGTTTGGACTCAGGCAGAGGCAACTCAATTTTATCTATGATTTTGGGGCCAGAAAGTTTCGTGCGTTGAGTCTTGATCATTTCAGGTTCTGCCTTTTCCGGATCAATTCCTGTCATAGACCCGATTGTCTTTTCTTTTTCTACTTCCGGTTTACCCTCAGGTTCTTTTTCAGGTTGCTTTTTTGCCTTTATCGTTTTTGCCTTAGCAGGCTCTTCCTTTTTAGCTCCTTTCCTTGGCCGGGTAGAAGTATCTATATCTTCAATGTTGATCTTATCTACTACTTTAGGACCGGTTAATTCCGGAGCGCTGATTGATACGTGTTCGGTTTCAGAAGTCACTTCGCTACCGGATGTTTTTGCTTCCTGTTCTCTTACACCAACTTCTTTTGCAATTACAGAGGTTTCTTCTGCCGGTGGTTCATCTTTTACTTCATCTTTCGCAACTACTACTTCTTTTTCTTTCTTCACTATGGAAATATCCTGTTCATCTTTTCTTTTCTTCACTTCCACAGGTGCAGACTTAGGAAGATCAACCGCCTCTGCTTTCTTTTTTGCCAATTTGTCCGGCTGAAACTCCTTTTGCAAGGCTGTGTACATATCTTCAGAAATCTTGGAGGTAGGCTTCAGGTCGTTGGTTTCGAAACCTTTAGACTTAAGGAAGTCCATTAAGGTATCCTTACCAATATTAAACTCCAGCGCTGCTGCCATTATCCGTGGTGTCGTAGTCTCTGCCATTAAGTTCATCTCCTCTTCCTGCAATGGAAGAATTTAAAAACCGTTTTTTAATTTATATCGTATTGCACCCTTTGCAATATCATGATTTCTTATTCTTGATTTACTCTTTTGCCAATTCTTCTTCCAGAATCTTCTTGACATCCTGAATAGTTTCTACCTCCAGGTCTGTTCTGCGCTCCAGTTCCTGATCGGTCAGAGCGAGAACACTCTTGGCGGTATCGCAACCGATCTTCTTCAACTCATCAATAATCCAGGTTTGTATTTCGTCTGAAAATTCATCAAGATCCACATCTATTTCTTCATCCAGTTCTTCATTATCTCTGAATACATCCAACTCATATCCTGTTAGTTCGCTGGCCAGTTTAATATTGACCCCTCTTCTTCCGATGGCAAGGGATACCTGGTCGGGCTTCAGATAAATATTGGCATGCTTGTTTTCAGTATCCAAATCCATGCTGGTGATCTTTGCCGGTGTCAATGAGCGTTGGATGAGCAATTGGATATTGTTTGTCCAGTTGATTACGTCAATATTTTCATTTCTCAATTCACGAACAATTCCGTGGATCCGGCTTCCTTTCATTCCTACGCAGGCACCTACAGGATCAATTCTGTCGTCATAACTTTCTACCGCTACTTTGGCTCTCTCTCCCGGATCTCTTACGATCTTTTTGATAACAATAAGGCCATCAAAAATTTCCGGTACTTCTATTTCAAGCAGTTTAGCGAGGAATGAAGGATCTGTACGTGAAAGAATGATTACTACCTGATTATTTTTTAGTTCAACTTTCTTCAGGACTGCACGGATAGTTTCACCTTTCTTAAAATAATCTGAAGGGATCTGTTCAGATTTTGGGAGCAACATTTCATTTCCTTCTTCATCCAAAAGCAATATTTCTTTTTTCCAAACCTGATATACTTCCCCGGTAAGAATTTCACCGATTCTGTCTTCATATTTTTTCATCAGAATATTCTTCTTCAGATCATTGATACGGCTCGCCAGCGTCTGACGTCCGGCCAGAATAGCGCGTCTGCCAAATTCTTTCTGAATGTCCACTTCTTCATACAATTCTTCACCCACCTGATAATCAGGCTCTATTTTAATGGCATCTTTATATTCAATCTCTGTAAGTGTATTATAGAGATCATCGTCTTCTACAATGGTTCTGCGGCGAAAGATTTCGAGGTCGCCTTTCTGGTCATTCACGATTACGTCAAAGTTTTCGTCAGATCCGTATTTTTTACGGATAAGCGTTTTGAAAACATCTTCCATCACCTTCATAAGTGTAGGCCTGTCAATATTTTCAGCGTCTTTGAATTCCTGAAAGGATTCGATAAGATTAATACTTGCCATAAAATGTATTTTTAAAATGTCACAAGCACTTTTACCTGTTTGATATCAGCAAAAGGTATTGTTATCGTTTTTAATTCTGATTGTTTATGTTTCTGTTTTTGTTCTAAAATAATTGACAGGCACTTTTCATCTGCACTCGCAAGTTTTCCTTCACTCTTTGTGTTGTCTGCCCTCTGCACCTGTACTGTACGTCCTATGTTTTTCTTAAACTGTCTCAGAATAGTTAATGGCCTGTCTATTCCCGGAGAAGAAACTTCTGTAGTGTAGTTGCCTTCTCCAAAAACTTTCTTTTCCTCTATCCATTTTACCAGAGCCCTGTTTACGACTGCACATCTTTCAATATTCATACCATTATCTGCATCCAACAAAACAGTAATTTTATTACCAGGACTTACCTGTGTGTGTACCACAAAGACTTCAGGCCATTGCTGAACAAAATTTTCCGTAAAGTCCTGAATTTTTACTGTTATGTCTGATTGTGCCATTCAAAAAAACATCAATGTCCTGAATAAAAGAAGGGAACGCTTCCGTTCCCTTCCACTAATCTGATTCGGGTGCAAATATACGACCACAAAGGATTACCAACCAAAAATTATTTTATGACAGAATTTATGATTAACAAATATTTCATGCCGGTCATCCCAATTCCAAATATTGAGTAAAGAGGATTTGAGTAAATTTGAATATTATGAATATTCCGAAGCTTGCACTTCAATTGTTATTGCTTTACATCCTTTATAGGCTTGTGGTCAATTTTGTAATTCCTACATACAGAAATGTCCGTAAAATCAGACAGCAATTTCAACAGATGCAGCAGAATATGCAACAGCAATTTGATCAACAGCAAGAGGCCCGGCAAACTCCTCCAAAACAACAGGATGTCACCGTGCAGGAAGGAGAGTATATAGATTTTGAAGAAATCAAAAACTGAAATTAATTTCTGATCAGGCCCGGAAGCCCCATTTCTTCTATCAACACCCCCTTGTTCAATAGGATTCCATCAATCCCTACGGATTCGGCGCCTTCGACATTTTGCAAGGAGTCGTCTATAAACAAAGATTCTTCCGGTTTGATTTGGTAACGCTGCAATACCCATTGATAAATTTCGGCATCCGGCTTCCGGTATCCGGTATCATAGCTGTATATACAATGATTAAAATGTGCTTCGAAAGCAATTTTTCTGGATCTGTTATAGTAGATCTTTTGCAACGCATCGGTGTGAATACGATTAGTATTACTCAGCAAAAGGACATTCACTTTTTTCTTTAAATCGATCAGATATTCCAGAGACTTGTCACGAAAATCCAGGAGCATTGCATTCCATGCCTTTTCAATTTGAGTATTGGTCAGGTGAAGCCCGGTCAGATGATTGAGTTCTTTGTAAAATTGAGACGCTTCAATCGTTCCATTTTCAAGTTTTTGGAAAAGTTGGTTTGCATTTGCCTGGCTGTAAAATTGATCAAACTGAGGAATTCCCAGATCAATAAAGGCTTGTCTGGTGAGATTATAATCAATATTCAGAAGTACACCTCCAAGATCGAAAATGATGTTTTTATATTTTGACATATTACAAAGGAAATTAATTGTAATGAGGTAATTGAAATTATCTATTTTTGCACTCCTTTTTTCCCTACTGGGTAAAGATTGATCGGGCTCCCGATAGCTATCGGGAAGGTTGGTTAGAGCATCCCGATATCAACGGGATGGCCCAGGTTCAAGTCCTGGAAAAAAAACTTGAAAAGATATTTGGATGTAATCATCCTCGGGCTCCCGATAGCTATCGGGACTAGTTGGTTAGAGCACCTGACTCTCCCGATAGCTATCGGGACAGGTGACACAGGTTCAAGTCCTGGAAAAAAAACTTGAAAAGATATTTGGATGTAATCATCCTC
>CAYXAL010000019.1:0-65429 GCA_964463015.1 uncultured Ginsengibacter sp. | reverse complement strand
GAACCAGGATCTGGCCATTTTCAAAATATTTTTTGCATACATGAATGATTCATTCCCGACACCAGGTTTCTGTCCTGTTAATTTCGTATTTGGCTGGAGAAATTGCTCCATGCAAAAGGAATCTGCAACAATTATTCATTTTTATTTACTGATTAAAAGTCAGAATCCTCCCCCATAAGTACGAGAGAGGATTCTGACAATACTCTATCCCCCTAAAATTTAACCTCTCTGCCACCTCAACCCCCTTAACTCCCTCAACTCTCTCAACTTTCTCAACTTTCTCAACTTTCCACCTCAACTTTCCTCCTCTCAATACATCACCTTGATGATATGAATACCACCGTCAGGCTTGTGAATTTCCAGGTCATAAATTCCGTGAGTGAGCCTGTAATCCCAATTCAGCTTTTCTATACTGTTGCCATCCATCCGTTGGATGTATTTTTCAAATATCAGTTTACCCGCAGCATCTGTAAGTCTTAATCTGTATTTACCTGCCGGTTGATTCTTAAACAACAATTGGATCACTCCCTTCTGTACCGGGTTTGGATATACGGTGATAGATGGTTGTACAAATGGTACCTGCACTTTTGCAATCTTAGAAAGCATTGCTTCACCATCTGCCGATACAGACCGGATACGGTAATAGACATAACCGGTGCCGGGCTTTTCATCCAGCCATTGATATAAGGCGGCAGTTTGATGTTTAGAGTCCGTTTTTCCCACTGCGGTAAAATGAATTCCATCAGCCGACCTCTCTACCACATATTCTTTGATATTGCTTTCATTTTCCACTTTCCAATTCACTAAAACTGAGCCGGCGTCTAACAGATGCGCATTGATATCTGTAAATGTTACAGGCAACGGGCCTTTTTCTGCCATAGCAAATACAATCCTGAACCGGTTGCTTGCATAGGACGCCGCAGTACTGTTTACTTCAAATTCGTATTCAGTAATTCCATCACCATTCAGCAATGTTTTCTGATTTGTATAAGAATCGTCCAGCCATGCATCAAGGCCTGAGCGGGATAGGTTTGCATTAACCAATTCAAGCTTATAATGCATCTTTCTCAGGTTGCTCATTCTGAAGTAAATGGTATCTGTCATTGATGGCGCTGCTTTTCTTTCTACCACCAGATATTGCCCTTGTGAATACACGGATATATTTTCAGAAGAATTGAATATTTTCCGGGCATCTTTTTGATCTATATTGTTGCTATAGGCATCATCCAGGAAGGAAAGAGTACCATCCATCAGGCTATATTGATTGTCATTTTTCAGATATAGATTGCTTCTGATTGAAATCATGGTATTGGTTGGCCCCTCAGGACGCATCATCAATGTGCTTCCATCACTCTTTGCATTTTCATTAATATTGAGGTTGCCGTCTGTAACTGAATTACTTTGTACAAAAAATGCCTGTCCACTCTGAATGAAGTTGACGGGCCCGGTGAAGACTCCACCAGCCGGAACAGCCACATAGTTCGTGCCGTCAAAAGTAAGTGTCTGGTATTTGCCTGCATCGTATGAAGTACCGACTGGATTCGTAGGGTCCCAAACAATGACTTCTGAAGAAATATTATTAAATGTGAGTTTCCGCAGGTCTATTGCTGAGGCGTAAGGGTTACCTACAGATTCAAATTTGTTTGCCTTCACCGGCATATTAAATCCACCTGCACCCAAATTAGCGGGAGTAAATAGTATCCCTTTGTTTCTTAATACAACATTGTTGGCAGGTTGTGAGATGGATGTCACGGTGCGGTCACCTCTGATAAAAAGGAAATAGCCATGGTCATTGTGAATATCTGTATTATTTGTATTTGGAATGCCGTCATACCCGTCTGAATTTGAATTGTACACTTTCATTGAGGCTCCTTGTGAATAGGCGTCAAATCCTCTTGATGACCAGTCGCTGTAATTACCGGTCACCTGAATTCCAAATCCCAAATTCGGATTCTGCGAAGAATTCGTTGCGCCTTCCTGTATGGCATTCTTAATTGTTTGACCAGTCGTAGGGAAGGCTACAAGTTGCCATGCCTTGGCATGTTCACCGGAAGCGGTACCGGTATTGATGTAGCGCTCTACGGTTACTGCATCATTTATGTGCTGACTTGTAGTCAATGGTCCAATCCAGGCTGTATTTTGTTTGGTTGATTTTAAAGTCAGGTGTCCATTGGTATTCAGTGTCGCGTTGGTAGATCCAAATTTGACTGAATTATAGATATCAACAGCACCGGTCATTGTTACCCCTGCATTGTTGCTGATTCTTAGATCTTTTACGTTGTTGCTTACAAAAATATTTGCAGGGATAGTTTGTGCTGCACTTCCATTGAGTTCGAGAGTTCCGTCAGACATATCAATTCTTGCGATTCCCGGTACGGTGAAACTTCCCTGCACTTGCAAAAGCGCATCATTGGTAACTGCAAGTTGTGCCCCATTTTCCATTACAATGTTATTGACCTGTGCAGAACCTGAACTCAGTATTGGTTGGTAGTTTGTAGATGCTGGAATATATACATCCGGGCATGAGGTAGATGGTAACAGATTATCACTCCAGTTTGCCGGATTATTCCAGTCTGTGCTTACTTTTCCGATCCAATAATTATGCCTTCCTACTGAAATTGGTGCGGAGGCAACCTCACCACAACCGTTATTAACGATAGCCCTGTAAAGTCGTGGAGTGGTTACACCTGTGTAGTTTTCTGTGGTACTTGTATTTGAAATGTCAGTCCAGATAACTCCATAGTCGTTTGATGACTGCCACCTTTGTACTGTTCCTGTATGGCCGGAAAGTGAGATAGAGCCGCTGCCATTGCAGGCTGATGAATTGCTTGTAATACTTCCTCCTACTGCTGCTGGTGTGATATTCAGGGTTCCTGAGATAGTGGCTGTTTGTGTACAGGTTCCTGATGTAGTGACAGTATAAGTGAAACTACCTGATATCGATGGTGAACCGGAGATTATGAATTGTTGGCCAGAACGGATCATAGTTAGCCCCGCAGGCAAGCCTGATACAGTTGCATTACTTGCAGTCCCGGAAATAGTAAAGACAATATTGGTTATCGGAGTACTGATGCAAAGAGTTTGGTCTTTATCCCCACTGGTACTTGCGATGGATTGTGTTTGTACTGTGATTATTCCATTCTTAGAATCAGATGCACAGGAAGAACCTGTAGTAGTGATGGTATAATTAAATGTACCTGCTATGGATGGTGTACCTGTGATGTTAATGTCGTTTCCAGACTGTGCAAAGGTAACCCCCGCCGGAAGGCCTGTAATTGTTGCTCCGGTTGCCTTACCACTCAGATGATATGTGATGGTTGGTAAAGATTCATTAATGCAAACCATAGTATTTGCGGCACCGTTTGACAGCATCACTTTCTGCTCGTTGACAACAATCGTCCCGGTAGCAATCTTAGGGTTGCAGGATCCGGTGGTTTGGATACTATAAGTATAACTTCCGGCTGTAGTTGGTGATCCCGTAATGATCATTCTGTCCTGATCCCAGGTAGCTGATACACCAGCCGGTAAGCCACTGATTGTAGGGGCAGAAGGTGCACCATTACCAATATTATAAATAATCTGACTGATTGGTGTGTTGGTACATACTTCCTGTGCGTCAGTGCCCGGAGGGGTGGCCAGTGTGATGAAGGTAGATAGTGTTGCGAAGGATATATCGTCAATAGCAAAGTCATTGCCTCCGTGTTGACCTTCGAGGTTGATTATTTCCAGTATGATACTGTTAGTGGAAACACCTGATGTCCATGTGCCGTAGAATCGTTGCCAGTTGTCATGTGCAGGATCGCTGTCATTAGGCCGCCCCGGAAGATTCAATACAGTTCCAACTGGTGTACCATTAATTGAGAATTGTAGTTTTGCAAACGGTGATACATTATTAAGGCTTCTTCCCCAGGCTGAGAAGTAATAGGTTGTATTAGGCAAAACATCCACTGTTTGCTTCCAGACCTTAAGTCCGTCATGGCCATTTACCGCCATGAAATTACCACTGCCGGTAGTGTGATCAAATCCCCAGAACATGGTATGTACATTTTGACCATTTGTAGTAATAGAGTACCCTCTGTTGTCATTATCTGCAATCAATTCACTGTTTCCAGCGCCATCGGGTATGTACAAATAATCGGAAGTAAATGAACCGTCATTCCCTGCCTCAAAGTCACCATTCACTACCAATTCTCTGGAAATGGAAATCACTCCTGTATTTGAGCAACCTTTTGCTGTGGTCACTGTCACAGCATAATCATCGGCCAAATCCACATCAATACTTTGTGTGGTTGCTCCAGTGTTCCATAAATAGGTTCCTGTTGGGTTTGCGGTAGCTGTAAGGTGTACTTTCCCGGGAGTAGTACAATAATCAGCCGATACACTTACCTGAGGGGTTGGGTTAACTGTAATGGAGTTACTTGCAGAGACACTGCACCCAGATCCATTGGTTAAAGTAGCCGTATAATTTTTTGTACCCGGAGTAGAAGGATTCAGATAGACTACAGAAGTAGCTGTGCCGGTGGTGTAGGCTGTAGTTGCCCCCGGATCTGTATATAAATCTGTAATTGGCAACCATGTTGCATTAACAGGGGATGATGGAATCTGATAATAGATCTTGATTGTCCAGTTTAAAAGATTGCCCACTATGTTGTTCTTGAAATCACTTACCCTCAACTGCCATATACCATTTGTAATTGAATAGAGGCTTGACCAATTTGTTGTGGTAGCAATGTTACCTAAGGTTGTATTTCCATTATAGGTATTTGTAAATGGATTTCCGTTTCCGGCAATGGTTGGGAATCCTGCCCTGCTTGTTATGGTGGTATTCGTAAAGTTTGCTCCATTTCCGCGACTGTCCACTAATTTAATAACGCTACCATTGGGTGCCTGAAGGAAAATACGTAGGTCTGATGTCCTGTTATGACCAATATTGAAGGTGACATCAACATTGGTAATAATAGCGCCTGCAGGAATCCCGGAGACAGAAATTCCACTATTCAGATAGTTATTATTTCTTGGGATTTGTTGATTCACTGTCAATGGTCCACTGGTTACGGATGAATTGGTAATCGGGCCGGCGGCGATCATAGGCAATGTAGATCCCTGACAAATTTCAGCGGTGGCCGGGGAAACATTAAAGGAAGCCGGCTTTGGATTCACCGTCACAGTCGCACTGATACCGCTTACATTTTTCTGGCAGGTCGTGGCTGCCTGAACTTTTGTAATCGCATAAGTATATGTACCCGGTGTAGTCGTTGGAGCATTAATGGTTACAGTTGGATTACCCTGTATGGTAGGTTGAGTTGCCCCATTGATTGTATAGGTAAAGGTGTATGGGCCGGTAGCATTACTTCCGGTGAAGGTGATGACAGGAGATGTTCCATCCTGACATACTGCCACGGTACCGCTGATGGCTGCATCCGGTAACGGATTCACTGTAATAGTGCCAATCCCTGAATATATAGAGCTACAAGGAGTACTTTGAACAACTGCCCTGTATTGCCTTGTTTGGGTCAGATTTGTGTAATTCTGACTGGTTGTATTATTCGCAATGTTAATCCATGTACCACCTCCATCAGTAGAATATTCCCATCGTACGATATTTCCTGTGTAGCCACTGAGGGTCAAAGTGCCGCTATTGGTACCTGAGCAAACTGTAGTTGAACCGGAAATGGTTCCGCCAACAGAAACAGGGCTTACTGTTATAGTTGTAGTACCTGAATTTGAAATTGAACATACGCCACTCTGCACTACTGCACGGTATAAAGTGGTTTGAGTGATGTTCGTATAGGTCAGCGATGACGTAGTATTGCTGATTGTATTCCATGTAGATCCGCCATTGGTAGAATATTCCCAACGGATAATATTCCCTGTATATCCTGATAAAGTAATGTTTCCAGAGTTAGTACCTGAACAAACAGTTGCATTCCCGGTAGTGGATCCACCAACGGATGCCGGATCGACAACAATTGAAACAGATCCTGTCTGTGGTTGGGAACATGAAGTGGAAGACGCATCGTGGACACTAACAAGGCTGTAAACAAAAGTTCCTGCCGTACCGGTTGGTACATTCACGCTTACAGAGGGATTGCCCTGTATGGTAGGTTGTGTCACACCATTAATCTGATAGGTGAAAGTATATGGACCTGTACCATTTGCTCCAGTGAATGTCACGATTGGCTGGGTACCGTTTCTACATACTTCAGTAGTATTCACTGCGATTGAAGCAGTGGGAAGAGGGTTGATGGTAACGGTTGCGGTTCCGGTTTGAACTTGTGTACATCCTTTCTTATCCGATACGCTAACCAGGTTATATTGATACACCCCGGATACTCCTGTAGGCGCAGCAATGGTGATTGAATTTCCTGAAACGGTAGTTATCGTTTGGTTGCTTCCTCCGTTGATGTTGTAGGTAAAAGTGTAGGGTGCTGTACCGTTAGAGCCGGTGAAGGTAATGTTTGGTTGTGTTGCATTCTGACAAACTGAGGTTGTTCCGCCGATGGTAGCTCCCGGAAGTGGATTAATTTGTACCGAAGTACTTCCGTTTTGATTTTGCGAGCATGAGTGAGCATCAGAAACATTAACCAACTGAACAACATGAGTCGTTACAATGTTGGTAGGAATTGTAATTGTGGTAGAATTATTTCCTGATACAGTAGAGATCGTTTGTGTAGCTCCACCATCTACTTTATATTGGAAGGTGTAAGGCGCTGTGCCATTGCTGCCGGTGAAGGTAACCAATACTGAAGCACTATTCTGACAAACTTCTGATGCAGCCGCAGAGACAGTTGCGAGTGGGAGTGGATGAACAGTCACATTATAAACAGTGGGTGAGGTAGCTCTGCAACCATCGGTATTAGTATAGTTTACCTGTACGGATTGATTGCCTGCCGTATTCCATTGTACCGTTACAGTATTATCGTTTGTACCTCCACCGGAAACGACTGTACCACCTGTGATGGTCCAGGAATAAACTGTACCTCCTGCACCGGTAGTGTAAACGGCCTGTGAATTCTGACATAAATCATTTGTACCTGTAATCACAGGTTGATTTGCTGCAACGGAAGTGACAGTAACCTGTTTTTCGGCCTGACATCCGTTGCCATCTGTGTAGTTTACGAAAATATGTTTAGGATCTCCAGCTCCCCATGATACAGTTGCATAATTGTCTGTACTGTAGCCCCCGGCTATCACCGTCCCATTTGTAAAATTCCATGTATAGTCGGACATACCCGCCTCTGTAGTATAGGTACCTGTCGTATTTGGGCAGATGGGGTTAGGGCCAGTCAATGTGATATTGGGCAGAGCATATATAGTGATGTTCTTAGAAACTGTGGTCGTACATCCGTTACCATTGACTACGGTGTAGTAAATGGTAACAGTACCGGCAGAAACGCCTGTTACATCCCCGGTGGTGGCATTTATGGTTGCCACAGCGGGATTGCTGCTGCTCCAGGTACCTCCTGGCGTAGCATCCGTATAGTTTTTTGTGCTCAGATTACAAAATGCATCCAACCCTGAAATAGGGGCTACTACAGGAAGAGCAAATACCTCAAACGAGGTACTTACAGACACAGTACATCCATTACCGTTAGTAACTGAATAGGTGATGGTGACAGTGCCTGCACTGACTCCTGTCACTGTACCATCAGAAGCAACAGTTGCAATGCCATTGTTGCTGCTACTCCAGGTACCACCCGGCAGACTGTTTGTCAATTTTTGAGTACCTCCTGCACAAACAGATTTTGTTCCTCCGATTGATCCGGGTGCTGGAATCGCATAAATAGTGACCAGTGCTGATTTTGAATCCGTACATCCATTGGCGTTAGTTACAGTATAGGTAATGGTAGTGGTACCGGCAGAAACTCCTGTCACCAATCCTGTGGCATTTACAGTGGCCGCCGATGGGTTACTGCTTGACCAGGTTCCTCCGGGAGTAGCATCACTAAGCTGAGAAGTGACATTCGCACAAAAGTTGAATGTGCCTGTAATAGCTGCAACTGTTGGCAATGCATTCACGGTTATGGTGATCGCATTTAGTAAGGCGGAGCATCCTTTGTCCGTTCCCACGTTGACTTTAATTGTATTGGTTCCCACAGCCAGCGAACTGGTAGTGAATATATGTGACCCATTGTTTTGGACTGTAGATCCATTTACTGTGAAATCATAGTTAGCGTATCCGGATGGTGCTATGAATGTAACAGCGTCACCAAAGCAAATAATACCATCATTGGATGCAGTACCTGAGTTTTCTGAAAATGTCATTGTCCCGGTTGGTAATGGATTTACCGTCATGGTGATGGACGGATAGTTTTGAATACATCCATTGGCATTTCTGGCCTCAACACTAACAATATCCAGGTTGCTTGGTGCAGGACTGTATGTATTGGATGGTCCCTGCTGTACTAAGATACCGTTTAAATAAAATTTATAAAAAGTTCCTCCTGTAGCGGTAAAGATCACCGTCTCACCTGCACAAATAGGGTTTTTACTTACAGAAAGTGTTCCTGATGGTAATGCATTTACTGTAATATTCGGAGAATTCAGGGTGGTAGTACATCCGCTTGAATTTGTAACGACTACAGAAACATAATCTCCGTTATTGAGTGAAGTGGTAGAATATGTATTGCTTGCTTGGTCACCATTCAGAATTGGCCCTGTGCCGTTAAGATAGAATTTATAATTAGAATTTCCGGATGGTGCAGTGAAAGTTACGGTAGCCCCGGAGCAGATTATGTTATCATTGGGTGTGCCTGAAGCCTCTGCCACGGTGATTGTACCTGTAGGCAGGGCGTAAACAGTGAATGTAAGTGGTGTGAGATCGCCAAAACAATTGTTGCTGTTTTTCGCCTTGACGCCTATAGTATGAAGCCCTACCGATAGTCCTGATGTGGTAAATGTATTGGATGCAGTTGGTGCTCCCTGTGAAACGCCATCCACGAAAAATTCATAAGAAATGTATCCCGGTGTGGCAGTAAAAGTAACCGATGTATTAAAGCAAACTTTGTTATCTGCGTCTGAGCTTGTGACAGTACCTGTAGGCAGAGCATGTACAGTGATAGTGATTGCATTTGATGTGGCGCTACAAGTTGATGGGGTAGTAACTACTACGGTTACCTGCTGCCCGTTGGTTATTGCGTTGGTTGAAAAGGTGTTTGAGGGACTACTTTGAACCGTACTTCCATCGACTCGAAAATCATAAATGGTTCCTGCCGGGTTGCTGCCGGGCACTGCAGTAAAAAGAATGGTCTCGCCTGCGCAAATCGTGGTTTTGTCTGCACCCAACACTGCATTGGGAGTTGGGTTAACGACTACTGTAATTTCATTGGATGTGACCGTGGTTCCACAGGCCAACGAAGTCACCTTTACTTTGTCTCCGTTGTTCAGATTTGGAATTGTCACTGCATTGAGAGGTGATGCGCTGCCATAGGGGCTACCATTTACATAAAATTGAAAGGAAGTAAATCCATTGGTAGAAGCCATAAATGTGATAGATTCACCCTGACAGATTACTGATTTGTCTGAAGTAAGTATTAAAGGTTGCTGAGGCCCTACGGTGAGCACAGGTTCGGTCGCCTGGCGCTTACGTACACGCACCCAGTCCACTACAGTGGATGTATTTTTGCTTTCTGTTACCCCATACATTAGATGCCGGATATCGGAGTTGTAAGTAGCAGCATGGGTTGCCTTTACAGAATAATCAGGATAGTTTAAAGTATTCCAGGTGTAATTATTAGTGGTATTATTGTCCGAAAGCGCCCATTGGCTTATATAATCCACGTCTTCATAGACAAATGTACCGGTCCAACCACTGAAGTAAATTTCATTTCCATTGTCTCCATCGTTCCTAAAATAACCATAATCATATCCCAAGGGACTTCCTCCTCCCGATGTGGCGGATGCATAGAACCTGTTTCTATAGAATTTATCCGGTGAATTGAATTTGGTTTCCAGGTAGAAGTCTGTGGATGCTGTTGTGAATCCCGGATTCTTCGTATAAAGATAAACGCTGTTTCCTGTTGTATTGTTGAGAGTTACATTACCTCCTCCTACGGTTATAGTTCCTCCTGTAGTGTTTGTATTCCATATTGTTGTATTGAGGGTTGTACCATCAAAACCATCAAACCAGTCAAAGGTATTGTTTGCATTAGTGGCTGCTGGCGCGGATGCGTTGCCATAGTACATAGTCAATTGGCTGGTGTTGTTTGCTACTACTTTTACCCAAACGATGGATTGACCACTTAAGTCCCATTTCTCAATCCAGTATGGACAATTATTATTTGAACCGTCATAAAAGCGAAGATCACTTCCATTGCTGTTCATGTTGGTATATTCATTGTTTGTCAGTACCAGTTTTACCTGATAGTTAGCCATGGTTGTAGGCGTAGAAAAAGAAATACATCTTTTATTTTGCCAGGCAGCACCGGGGCCCTGTGCAACTGATGAGATTGATGTCAATGACAATAGCAATGCAACAATGGCAGGGTACACCATTTTTCCAATTGCTGACAAGTATAGTTTTCCCATTAATCAATTTTTTAAGGTATTCGTTGGTCATCTTTGGGAGTAATGGGGTTCCTTTAATTCTTCAATAGGAATTGGATAGAAATAACAATTCAGGATAATAATAATTCAAAAAGGATACAGGAAAGCAGAGATATTGGCGTAAGATGGGGCTTGGTAAGGGTTGGAATTGGGTATAAAGATTAAATTTTTAGAGAATATTTCCAAACTATTTGAGTAGATTTTTAAATTAGAATAAGGTGAAAAAATTATAACCGATTGATTTTTAGGTTATTCGAAATGGAAGTTCATTTATTCCCATTCGAGACTTTATACATCCTGCGTTCTGTTTTCATTATTTTTCTTATCCTCCTTTGAGAGCATTAAGGCATAATCAAGGAATCAACTCAGCGTTCACGAATACCCACAACCCACAACAAAACGACTCAACTATCTCAACTTTTTTTCTCAACTTTCTTCCTCAACTCCCTCAACACTCTCAACCCTCTCAACTTTTTTTCTCAACCTTCTCCCTCAACTCCCTCAACCATCTCAACCTTCTTCCTCAACTCTCTTCCTTCCCTCTTCCTCCTTCTTCCACAATCGCATCGACCAATATCGACCAACTGTATTTTTTCTTTTCTTCTCTTAAGCCCGGCAAGAAATGTTCTTTACCGGTGTGGATGTATTCTTCTATTTTTTCCGCTATATCCGCTGCATTGGGGTTGGCGATCAGCCCTACTTTTCCATCCGGCACCATCGCAGCAAGACCGCCTACATTGGTGACTATCATCGGTACTTCAAAATGATAGGCGAGAGGCGTGACGCCGCTTTGCGTGGCATTGCGGTAAGGTTGTACTACGCAGTCTGCTGCACAGAGATAATATTTTACCTGCGAGTCTGAAATAAAATGTGTGTGTACAATGAGGTGGTTTGCAATTGACGGTTCGTTCAATAAAGATTCATAGTGTTTCGGATCTTCATAAAACTCACCGGCTATCAGGAGTTTTAAATCTTTGTTTTGCCCTCCCTTGACTAACAGTTTCAGTGACTGTAATAAAAGGTCAAGTCCTTTGTATTTTCTGATAAATCCGAAGAACAGCAATACGCGGGAGTCAGTATCTATATTCAAAAACTTCCTGGCTTCTTCTGTAGAAATGATCTCCCCGAAATTGTCGTAGAGTGGATGAGAAACAAACGTTGCCGGTTTACCCGGAGCAAAGGTTTTCAATTGTTCCAAAACTTTTTCACTCATGGTGATAAAGGCATCTACCGGCTTTACAAAGTATTTTGTGAAAGACACATCTCCCGGCCTTTTTTCGTGAGGGATAATGTTGTCTGCAATACACACTACTTTGGTGAAACGATTTTTTTTCACCCTGCGTAAAATTGTACCGAGGCATGGCCCCATAAATGGAAGCCAGTAACGTACAACAATAATATCCGGTTTGATTTTCCTTAATTCGTTCCCGACAGAAATCCAGTTGACCGGATTTACAGAATTTATCCTGACCCTGATGTCTAAGCCTGATGGAGCAGGCTCGGATGAATATTGGGTAGTGCCGGGAAATAAAAACCCCGGATATTGATAGGAGAAGGTATAAATAGAGGTTTTAAATCCTGAATGGATAAATTCCCTGGCCAATCGCTCGTCAAATGAAGCGAGGCCGCCTCTCAATGGGTGTGCCGGGCCAATGATGACAATATGTTTTGTTGTATTGTCATTCATCATTCTACTTTGTCATCAATGAGATAATGGTTGCGGTCTGTGGCGTTTCTGGTTATCATTTCTCCAATGAATCCGGTGAGAAACAGTTGAGTACCGATAATCATCAATACAAGGGCTACAAAAAACAGAGGGCGATTGGTAAGTCCGGTTACTGCAAAGAAAAATTTTGATACAGTCAGGTAAATGAAGATAATAAAGCCGATCAGAAAACTGATGGTGCCCCAAAGCCCGAAAAAGTGCATCGGGTTTTTTCTGAATTTACCTACAAACATGATGGAGGCCAGATCAAGAAAACCGTTGATAAACCGGGACCATCCAAACTTACTCACACCATACTTTCGTGGCCTGTGTTCTACCACCTTTTCACCAAACCGTTTGAATCCGCTCCATTTGGCGATGAGCGGAATATACCGGTGCATTTCTCCATAGACTTCGATACTCTTCACCACCTTGTTTTTATAGGCTTTGAGTCCACAATTGAAATCGTGCAGGCGAATGCCACTCACTTTACGCGTTGTGGCATTAAATAATTTGGATGGAATGTTTTTAGTGAGTTTGTTGTCGTAGCGCTTTCTTTTCCATCCACTGACTATATCGTAATTATCCTCCAAAACCATTTTTCGCAATTCGGGTATTTCATCCGGACTGTCCTGAAGATCGGCATCCATGGTGATCACTACATCGCCCTTTGCCATTTTAAAACCCTCATTGAGCGCAGCGCTCTTCCCGTAATTTCTCTGGAAGCGGATTCCTTTGTTGACAGGTTTTTTTTTGTGTAAATCACAGATCACTTCCCAGGTGTTGTCGGTACTTCCGTCATCAATAAAGATGACTTCGTAAGAAAAATTATTTTCTGACATGACACGCTCAATCCAATTCTCCAACTCAGGCAGAGATTCAGATTCATTCAGGGAAGGAACAATGATTGAGAGATCCATTTACCCGATCGTTTTAATTTCATCGTCAAAAACAGGACGCGGATTTTTCTTTGCAACTGCTGCACCTATGAGCGAAGCGATGACTCCAAAAAATATATAGCCCAGCAGGGTCATACCCACAAGCATGGGTGTGAAAAACCTTTTGGTAATATCCATTTGCATATTCCGTTGATCCGGAGTCAGGGTGCTTTGTTTTTGTAATTCTTCTGAAACTTTTTCCAACGCTTTTGTTTTCATGTCGGGGTAAAAAACAAGCAAAAGAATAATAAAGATGACCATGAAAACAGTCACAATCGCTGTGATAGAAAAACCGTGAACAAAATATTTTCCAAAAGTTGCATTGTAGTCAACTTGTTTTGCATAATTCAGAATGCCCCAGATAATTCCACCGAGAAAGATGATATATCCTACATATTGCAGCCCACTTTTCGGATCGAGATCCAGGAAAAATGAAATAAGAGTAATTACAATCAAAATGAGCGAGATAATAATTCCCTTGGTTACTGCAGAAGTTGGTTTGCTTTGCATGATATTTGTTTTAGTTGATTATAGGCAAAAATATACGGTCTTTATTAATAATACCAAATACTTTTCCGGAGAGTTGGCGGTTAAGAAATGCATTGTTTTTGCTCTTGCTGTACAAATGTTGCTCTGAATAGGCCATCGGTTGACCGGGATTAAACAAGGTAAGTACGGCAGGCGATCCTTCACTGATTTCCGGAGTTTGCAAATTGAATATGCTTCGGATATTTTCAACCTGCATCCTGACGAATAGTTCTGCAGATATTCCGCTTGCCATTGCCGCCGAAAAAACAACTTCCAGCGTTTCCATACCGAATGCTGCTTTTTCAAATTCGCACACCTTGTGATCGTAATCCTGGGGGTTGTGATGGGATGCAATAAAATCTATTGTACCATCCCACACCGCTTTTTTTAAAGCATCTCTGTCTGCTTTTGTACGTAGCGGAGGATTCACTTTCAGGAGTGTATCATAATCGGTAAGGTCTTCATCGCAGAATATCAAATGATAGGGCGTGACAGAACAGGTAATGGAAAGCCCTTCATTCTTTGCTTCCCGTATCAGTGCGATACTCTTTTGGGTAGTGACTCCGGTAAAATGAATTTTAGCGCCTGTGTATCTCGCCAATTCGATATCCCTGCTTACCAGCAATTCCTCTGCTATAGCCGGTTTACCCTGTAATCCCATTCTTGTAGAGACGACACCTTCGTTCATCTGACCCAACCTGCCGATACTTTTATCATCAGGAAGTTGTATCACTACGCCGTCAAATGCCAGGGTATATTCCAGGGCTTTCTGCAAGATTCCGGCAGACTGTATGGGACTGTATCCATCAGAGAATGCAATGGCACCCACGTCCCGCATATCATACATTTCGGTCAATTCCTTGCCTTCCAGATTTCTGGTGAGTGCACCGATGGGATGAATATTTACCGGTGTATTTTTTGCTTTGGTAATCAAATAGTCAACCTGACCCTTATCCTGCACGGGAGGTTTTGTGTCAGCAATCACCATAACATCTGTGTATCCGCCTGATGCAGCAGCATTTGCTCCGGTGTCTATGGTTTCCTTATATTCTTCTCCGGGGTCGCAGAAGTGGGCAAAGCAATCCATCCATCCCGGCGAGATGCACAAACCATCCACAGAGATTGTTTTCACATTGTCTTCGGTGATGTCACTTGCGATTTTTTTTATATAACCATTTTCAATAAAAAAATCGGATGGTTTGGAGTGTAGCGGATGCCCCGGGGCAATCACAGTGGCATTCTTGATTAAAAGCCTCATGCAGATCAGGAGTATTTTTTACCGCGCAAAGGTAAACAGTAAATCGTATGTAAGTGATTCTGAATTTCGGAAGATTACCATTCGTAAAATTAATACGGTGTTATATTGAAAGTTCACCTAATTTCGTGCGCTTATTTTTAATCAGAAACTACGTGAGAAATCTATTCATTGCCGTCCTGGTAATTTCCGGAAATATACAGATCGGACTTTGCCAGCAATCTTCCGGTGATTATTTCAGAATGAAACAGCTATATGACAGCAGTCTCAATGGCACATCTTTTATTCATACAGGGCCTGAGTACGCCATCCCGAATTTCAGAAGAGCCGGTACGCCTTTCTTTCCCGTAGATTCTCTTGTAGAAGGTAGTATTTACTATAACGGGTATCAATATACGAAGACGCCCCTGATGTGGGATGTGATGAACAACTATGTGCTCACCAGCGCAGGAAACGGATTCTCCAAAATTATTTTGCGAAATGATTTAATTGACAGTTTTTCCTTTGCAGGCCATCATGTTGTAAAGTTGTTTGAGGATAAAAAGGCCAACCTGTACAATACAGATTTTTATGATGTTTTGAGTGCAGGCGTTGTTTCTGTGTACGCCCGGCGTCAAAAGACTACCTATCAGCAGATTGATAACGACAAGATCGTGTATCATTTTCGGGATAATGACAAATTTTATATCAGGAAGGATGGTGTGTTTTATCGGGTGAGCAACCGGCGGGAAGTATTGAATGTGCTTGCAAAATACAGGAATGTGGTGAACAAGGAAGTAAATAAATCCGGCCTGAACTGGAGAAAAGATTTTGAATCGTGCCTGATCATTGCTGCAGAGAGTATAAATGAATTAAAGTAGAATGAGGAAATTAATTATAGCCTTCATTGCCCTGGTTTGTTTTAAAACAGGAACCGCACAGGATCGTGATTTGATCAGTGCCAATTTTGTCCAGGCTACCATCGATCAGGTGGCGAATGAAATAGAATCTCAAACAGATTACAGGGTTTTTTTTGATAAAAGTAAACTGGACAGCGCCACGTTTACATTGAGTGTCACAAGGGTGCATGTGAATTCTCTCTTGTCTAAATTATTTGAGAATACAGACTTCCGGTTTGCGATAGATCAGGATAAGAATGTGTTTATCACCAGAGGGAAGGCGCTTTCGTTGCAACTGCCTTCGGGTTTTTTTCAGGGTGCAGTGCGCCCCTCCGGAGAAGAAAAGTCAGAGACAGTAATTCCCTCAGGAGAAAAGGTGGTTCAGGTCGCACAACAGTCAGCGCTTGAAAATAAATTGTTTGAAATTGGTACTCAAGGTGGCCCGGTGAAAGGCGGAAGAGCCAATATTTCAGGGTATGTAAGAAACGCCGATAACGGAGAAGAGTTGGCCGGTGTAAGTGTAAGCGTAGAAAATTCCAGAGTCAGGGTAATGACAGATCAGTTTGGCTATTACTCTCTTTTGTTGCCGCCCGGCAGGCATACATTGAATTTTTCCTACATGGGTATGTTTGATACAAGAAGGCAGGTGACGCTGCTATCAGATGGTAAATTGGATGTGGATATGAGAAATAAAGTGATCCAGTTGAAAGAAGTCATCGTTTCTCCCGACAAAATAAGAAATATTCAAAGTACCACAATGGGGATGGAGCGATTGAATATGGCGGCGATCAAACAAATTCCGGCAGTGATGGGAGAGGTGGATGTACTGAGGGCTGTGCTCAGTCTTCCGGGTGTAAAGTCGGTGGGTGAGGCAAGTACCGGCATGAATGTAAGGGGCGGAGCTACAGACCAGAATCTTATTCTGTTTAATGATCTGAATATTTATAATCCCAGTCATCTCTTTGGATTTTTCTCTGCCATTGACCCCGACGTGATTAAGAATGTAAACCTTTACAAGAGTAGTATTCCGGCGAAATATGGCGGACGTATTTCCAGCGTGCTGGATATTACCTCCCTTGACGGGAATGCTAAAAAGCTTTCAGGATCGGCAGGTATTGGTGTTTTGACAAGTAAGTTATCTCTGAACGGGCCAATTGTAAAAGATAAGACCACTTTTGTACTCGGAGCACGCTCAACTTATTCAGACTGGCTATTCAAATTGCTTCCCAAAGAATATGAAGATACCAAAGCTTCATTCTATGATGGTACGATTCATATCAGCCATCAGATAAATAAGAAAAATCAACTCTATCTCAATGGGTACATCAGCAGAGATAAGCTCAACCTGAATGCGGATACAAGGTATGTCTTCAACAATCTAAATGGAAATATAAAATGGAAAACCAATTTCAATTCCAGATTTTATATGGTGATGCTGGCAGGGATAGACCATTATGATTATCAGATGAAAGACAGCATTTATCCATTGGAGGGGTATCAATTAAAATATGGAATAGATCAATACAAGGCAAGTTTTGATTTTGGTTATTTTCTTTCCAACAGCCACTCATTGTCTTTTGGATTGAGCAGTCAGTTGTATAAAGTCCAGCCTGGCAAGCTCAGCCCGTGGGATATGTCTATTCGTGAAGCAGATACATTGCAAAAAGAACAGGGGTTAGAGAGTGCGGCTTATTTATCTGATCAGTTTACCGTCAATGACAGACTTTCTCTCGAAGGAGGAGTGCGGTTGAACATGTATAATTATTTGGGTGCACAGACAATAAATGTGTATGGAGCAGGTTTGCCCCGGAGCATGGATAATCTGACGGGCACTGAAATCTTTACCAAAGGGAAAATTATAAAGACATATATAAAACCTGATCTGAGAGCTTCGGCAAGGTATCTGATCAATGAACAGACATCTGTAAAAGCTTCGTTTAATACTTTGCATCAGTTTATTCACCAGATTTCCAATACAGCCGCGGTGATGCCCACCGATATCTGGAAATTAAGTGATCTGTATTTTGAACCTCAGGGAGGTGAGCAGGTTTCATTGGGATTGTACAGAAACTTTAAGAACAATACCATTGAAGCATCTCTTGAAGTTTATTACAAATGGATTACCAATTATCTGGATTATAAGAGCGGAGCAACCTTGATTATGAATCATCATTTGGAAACTGATGTGTTTAAGACAAAAGGAAAGGCTTATGGTGTGGAGTTTCTGGTTAAAAAACCTACCGGAAAACTAAACGGTTGGTTAGCCTATAATTATTCAAGATCTCTGATCCGGCAGGATGATCCGTTGGCCGGTGAATTGATCAACCGGGGTGAATATTATCCTTCCAACTTTGATCAGCCACACAATGCAACCTTGATCGGGAATTATAAATTTTCACATCGCTTCAGTATTTCGTTTAATGCAACCTACAGTACCGGTCGACCGGTTACGATGCCAATTGGTGTGTATGATTATAATGGTGCTCCGCGCGTGTTGTATTCCGACAGAAATGCTTACAGAATCCCTGATTATTTCAGAACCGATCTCTCGATGAATATAGAAGGAAATCACAAAGTGCATCAACTTACACATAACTCATGGACCATTGGTGTGTACAATCTCACCGGAAGAAAAAATGCATACTCAGTTTATTTTGTTACTGAGGAAGGTAAGATCAAAGGGTATAAATTATCCATCTTCGGTACCATGATTCCATACATCACATTTAATATCCGTTTTTAGAAAATGAAAAATATTTTATCAACTTCAGTTCTTTTGTTGGCAATTCTGATTTTTGCCTCATGCAAAGATCCCTACGTGCCTGACCTGAAACCCCAAAATACCAATGTGCTGGTTGTGGAAGGTTTTATTGATGGTGGAGATTCTACGGTGATCCAGTTGTCAAAAGTGAGAGTGCTCACAGGTAAGGATACTGCCGGGAAATTGTATGTCAATAACGCATTTGTAAAGATAGAAGATGAACAAAACAATTCCTATCCTTTAAGCCCTTTCGGGAATGGCCGCTATGCAGGTTTATGGAGTCTGAATACGAATCTGAAATACAGGATTAATATTAAAACGCCGGATAATAAAAATTATGTATCCGATTTTGTTTCGGTAAAGGTTTCACCACCAATCGACAGTGTGAATCTGAAAGTACTTCCTGAAGGTGCACAGATTTATGTGAATACCCATGACGCAAACAGAAAAACTACCTATTACCGGTGGAATTTTGATGAAACCTGGGAGTTTCATTCTACATTCAACAGTGAATTCTATTATGACAGGAATCTTCAGCAATTATTTGAGCGTGCTAAAAGTATCAGAGTTTGCTGGCAGTCTGACCACTCCAAAGAGATATTAATAAGCTCAACTGCAAAATTGGGAAAAGATGAAGTTTCCGGATTTCCAATCCGAATGATTCCCAATGGTGATTTTCGTTTGAGTGTACTGTATAGTATTAATGTGAAGCAGTATCCAATGGATACATTGGGATATAATTTCTTCAGCTTTCTCAAAAAAAATTCAGAGGATCTGGGCACCTTGTTTGATCCTCAGCCAAATAACATCCGTGGGAATATTCATAACCCTGAAGACCCTTCAGAAATTGTGATTGGATATATCGGCGCCGGTATTTCCACTACCAAACGCACTTTCTTCCACATTCCCTGGAATTATTTGCAGAATTGTCAGCCTCCCTACACCGTTCCAAAAAATAAGGATAGTTTGGATTACTATTTTGTCAATGGTGGGCTGACACCATTGTATCCGGAAATTTCGGGTATGGATACTACCGGATGGGTGGGGGGAGAAAATTATTGTACCGATTGTACACTAAGAGGCACAAACGTAAAACCATCCTTCTGGCCATAAAAAATAATAGAAATGCACAGGTTAATCGCAGTTATATTTTGTACTCTATATTTTTCAGCAGTTTCAGGTCAGCAAAGCCAAAACAACTCCTTGCTAAGAGATGATGGTTTCACCTCTCTCAAGGAAAGTGTAGTCGTTGCTACCGACAAGGATTTTTACATTTCGGGTGAGACAATGTGGTTTAAGTTGTATGTTCTGAATCGTCAGAACCACCATTTACAGGGAATAAGCAGCACCGCATATCTTGAATTGATTAATAAAGACAACTTGTCTGTAATACAGACAAAGATTGCTCTCGATTCCGGTATGGGTAATGGGGCAATAAGAATTGATCCTGCGCTTGCGAGCGGCAGGTATATTTTGAGAGCCTATACAAACTGGATGAAGAACGACAGTACTTCAATCTTTGAAATGCCATTAGTCGTTTTGAACACGCAAAAAACGCTGGACACATCACTTTTTATGGTGCAGCGTACCAACAGTACTGAATCTTCTGTAAACCAGGTAAATCATTCAGGAGAATCTCTGAAGATTACAACGGATCAAACAGCCTTCGGGCAACGAAGCCCTGTAAAAGTTTCGATGGCAATGGATGGTGGCAATACAGGATACCTATCTGTTGCGGTTTATAAATTGACTGATTTGACGAATCCGCTTAGAAGTAAAAATTGGTCAGACTATTTTTCAGAAATCAAATCTACTTCGACCGACAATTCAATTCCTGCTTTCTTGCCTGAATTAAAAGGTATGTTGGTAATCGCAGAAGCAAAGGATATTAAAACCGGAAACCCGGCCTCTGATATTCCTGTTTATTTATCGGTAACAGGGAAGGTGCCCGATGTTCAAACGGGAGTGACAAAAGCTGATGGCAAGGTGTACTTTAGCCTTGACAAAAAATATGGACAACAACAATTGCTGTTACAAACGGACTCCTCCCATCAGGGGCAGGTTAATCTCAATATTAGTAAATCCTTCGTTCGATACAATTCACATGTGTCCACAGAGCCTGTCGTGATGAGCCAATCAATGATGGATGCAGTAGCTGAAGCACAGAGTCATCTTACAGTAGATGATAATTTTCTTTCTGCAAAACTCAATGAGAAAATTCCAATTACAGACAGTACTGGCTTTTACGGAAAACCATACCGTACCTATCTTTTAGATAATTACAAACGGTTTACCACAATGGAAGAGGTATTGCGTGAGTATGTGCAGGAAGTCAATGTGCGGATTAAGAATAAAGATTATTCTTTCCAGGTATTCAATCATCAGTTTTTTGAACTGGGAAAGTACATGAATCTGGAATATATGATGACCACCGGCGAACCTCTTGTGTTGCTTGACGGAGTGCCTGTACTCAATCTGAATAAGATCATAGAATACAATCCATTGAAAGTTCGCAAACTGGAAGTGGTGGCTGACCGGTATCATATCGGTCCGTTTGCCTGGAACGGATTATTATCTTTTACCACTTATAATGGAAATTTTGAAGGATTCAAACTTAACCCAAACGATGTTATTTTGGATTTTTCCGGATGGCAGCATAAGAGAAGATTTTACCAGCCCGATTATTCATCCCCGGCTTTGAAACATAGCAGGATTCCTGATTTCAGAGAATTGTTATACTGGAATCCGGATGTATTCATTCAACATTCTGAAGGGAGCTTATCTTTTTCTACAGGAGATCTTACCGGCAGGTTTATCGTGGTAGCCCGGGGAGTTTCTGAATCAGGAAAGCCACTTTTTGGCACTGCCACTTTTGAAGTGAAAAAGTAATTGCTTAAACAGTTACCATTTTTTGGTGATGACGCCATTCAACAACTGAACTACAGTCACTTTTTTATTTTCAAAATAATCCGGTTCGGTTTTTTCTGAAAAATAGACTGGTTGAAAATTAAAGGTGTGGAAGCAGGCAAACTGATCTTCATTCAGGTGCTGCATCACAGAGTCGCTGTATTTCATCAATAGATTGATAAAATAATAGGCGGACTCAAATCCTTTATAGGCCATATCCGTGGGGCGGGCTCTGTATTTAGTAAAGTATTGATTGCCTAAATAATCACTAAACGCATTCTTATCCTCGTCGGTATGTGGTGTGGTGAATAGAATCGGAAAGTCTTTGAATTTGTCTTTGTTATACAGGTCTTTGAAACCATCCCAATTGGGCATTCCAATCAGCGAAATTTCATTGGTTTGTTGAAGAGGATAACAAGCCTGTACAATATTCAAAGCAAAATTTTCATTCAAACTTGCACCTATGATGACAGCCGGTTTTGTAGTATCAATCAACATGGCTAACTGGGATGAATTGATGCTGTCCACTGCAATTGATCTGATTTTTAGTAGTGGTTTTGATGTGCCCTTATTGATTTCGTGAAAGATATTGTCAATACGATTGTCATTTCTTCGTTTGATCAGCAGAATCTGATTCATACTGTGTTGTTGCACGAGATAACTGTAAATTCCTTCTATATGGCTTTTCAGTGTGCTGTTTACAATGACGAGATATGGATCGTTCCGGATTCCCCCATCGTTGGGATAGGTAGCTGAAATAAAGGGTATCTTTTTTTCTTCTGCAAACTTTGCCAGTTCCTGATATTCAGGTTCCCGTACCGAACCGATCAGCATATTCATTTTGTCCAATTGACCATATCTGATCATCCAGGGAATGCTACGGGTTTCATCTCTTGAATCAAATATATGCACCTCTACAGGTACACCGCTTGTCTTGATTGTATCCAGAGCAATCAATGCTCCCTGTACAAAATCCAATCCGGGCATACTGATACGTGGTAATTTCCCGGATTCCGCTTTAAATGCCGAATCCAGATAGAGCGGGGCAAAAATTCCAACCTTTAATTTCTGGCTTTGAATTGTCTGCTGCTGGGAATACCCTGCAAGTGAAATTGACAATAAGCCGATGAAAAATAAGAAAGTCCTGACCATTAATTTATGTTTTATTCCCACTCAATCGTGGCCGGTGGTTTGCTGCTGATATCATAAACCACCCGGTTTATTCCTTTTACGTTATTGATGATCTCATTGCTGGTACGCGCCAGAAAATCATAATCAAGTTTGGCCCAGTCTGCGGTCATTCCATCTACAGAAGTCACAGCTCTCAATGCAATAGTGAATTCGTATGTCCGTTCATCACCCATGACACCCACGCTTTTCACAGGTAGCAAGATGGCACCCGCCTGCCAAACCGTTGCATACAATCCTGATTTTCGCAATTCACTAATAAAGATATCATCGGCTTTTTGAAGTAGCTCAGCTTTTTCTTTGGTCACTTCACCAAGTATTCTGATACCAAGTCCAGGGCCGGGAAATGGATGCCGGTTGAGAATTTCAGGAGGTATATTCAGTTCTGCGCCGATTCTTCTTACTTCGTCTTTGAATAGCATCCGAAGAGGTTCTATAAGTTTAAGATTCATCTGTTCCGGTAATCCGCCTACATTATGATGAGACTTGATGGTAACAGAAGGGCCATGTACAGATACGGATTCTATCACATCGGGGTAGATGGTACCCTGCCCAAGAAATTCTATTCCTTTAAGAAGGTGGGCTTCTCTGTCAAATACTTCAATAAAGGTTTTCCCGATTATTTTTCTTTTTGTTTCAGGTTCAGGGTGGCCTGCAAGCAAAGTATAAAAGTGCTCTTTGGCGTCAATGCCTTTTACGTTTAATCCCATAGAATTGTAGGATTTCAGCACATGCTCAAATTCATTCTTTCGAAGCAAACCATTATCCACAAAGATTCCTGTCAGCCTGTCGCCGATGGCCTTATGAATTAATACAGCGGCTACAGTACTGTCCACCCCACCACTCAATGCCATGATTACCTGGCTATTTCCAACCTGCTCTTTAATGCGACTTACACTGTCGCTGATAAAATGTTCGGGCGTCCAGTCGCATTTACAATGACACACGGAAGTAAGAAAATTACTCAGTATTTTTTTCCCTTCCAGGGAATGATATACTTCCGGATGAAATTGAAGACCAAAATACCGGACCGCAGAAGATTTGCTTTCAAAAGCGGCTACCGGAATCTGTGAAGTGGTGGCGGTAATTTTATATTCATCAGGTATCCGGACGATGCTATCACTATGACTCATCCATACATCGCTTTCCAGGGATACATTTTCAAAAAGTGGAGACCTTTCCCGGATTTGTAGCAACGCTCTGCCGTATTCTCTCTTGTCACTCTTTTCAACCGATCCGCCAAATGTTTTGGCCATCAATTGAGCGCCATAACAAATGCCCAGAACCGGCAAATTTTGAAATGCTGAAAAGTGTACCACAGGCGGGTTATTATCATTCACTGAAAATGGGGAACCTGAGAGGATAATTCCTTTTATTTCAGATGAAATTTCAAATTTCTTGTTATAGGGTATTATTTCGCAATATACATTCGCCTCCCTTAAAGCGCGCCCGATAAGTTGTGTGTACTGAGATCCGAAGTCTAAAATGATAATTTTTTCTGTCATGGATTGCGAAGATAATCTGTTTAATGAACCATCTGTATTACTTTTACGTTGCAAAAATGAATTATTATGAAAAACCGATTATCCGCATTCATTGCAGTAGTCCTGCTTGTGAGCTGTAATTCGATTACAGGAAATGGTAATATTAAGGAAGAAGAACGGCAGGTTCCCGATTTTGTCAGTGTCAAGTCTACCGGCTCAATTGATGTGGAGTTTCATTCCGGAACCGCTATTGGGGTTAAAGTAATTTCAGATGACAATATCTTACCGTATGTAGTTACCGATGTCAGAGATGGTGAATTGAGGATACATTATAAAAATAATACGACGATCCTGAACAGTCATACACGCGTGGTGGTATCTGCTCCTTCCGTAAGGCAGTTGATCAGTGCGGGCAGCGGTGATGTATCTTCGGATGGACCGATAGAGAGTAACCAGTTAATTGAGTTAAGATCATCCGGTTCGGGAGATTTTAATGTACAGTTAAATGCTCCGGCTGTAAAAATTGTTGGTTCGGGTTCAGGCGATTTTAAGGTAGGTGGGTTTACTAAAGACCTGGACTGCTCTCTAACCGGAAGCGGTAGCCTGGACTGCCGGGAGTTAAAATCGGAAACGGTAAAAGTGAAGATTACCGGTAGTGCTGATGCTAAAGTATTTGCAAGCAAGACACTCGAGGCTTCTATAACGGGGAGCGGAAATTTATTTTATTGGGGCAATCCTTCTTTGCCTTCCATCAATGTGACCGGAAGTGGGAAAGTGAAAGCTGGTGATAACAGTTCTGGTGATTAATAGATAGTACAGGATTTATTTTTCCTGAATATCCTAAAATAAAAGAAATCCCGGGATTGAATTTCCGGGATTTCTTTTGAAGGCTTAAACCTTAGGAACTTTGTTTGGAAGGAGATGGGATAGTTTGTTTTCCCTTTTTAGTTTTCCATTTTCTTTCCTTTCTGGGGTGATCTTTTTTGTACTGCTTCATTTTTTCTTTCTGGTCTTTGGTCAGAATTGAGTTCATGTTTTCTTTATCACTTTTTCTGAGCTCTGCCAACTTTTGTTTTTTCTGCTCAGGGGTAAGTGATTGGTCATTTTGAATAGCTTCTCTTTTGCTTTTGGCATCAGATCGCATTTCCTTCATTTTTGCTTTTTGATCCTTAGTGAGGTTAAGGTTGCTCATCATATTCTGATGTTTTCCATGATTGCTCTGCACTCTCTGTACAGAGTCTGTTTTTCTCTGAATCTGGGCTTGTGCTCCGGCAGCAAACAGAAGCGCAGCAACGGCAAATAAGAGTATTCTTTTCATTTTATAATTGTTTAAATGTTGAGAATAGATTTACAGAATGTCATTGAGTTTAAAGCATAAGATGCAATTACGGAATTTTTAACAACAATAATTTTTTTGAGTATAAAAAAGGGGGTGGAATGATCCACCCCCAAAAGTAATTGTCGTTTTCATCGGGAAATTCGTCAACAAGAATACTTAGTTCATATATCCTATTTTCTGAGTGGGTGCCAGGTCAGCTATTTTCAGATAGCGGTTTAGGTACCCTATCTCAAAAACAGCAATTCTCTGTATTTGGGAAGCACCCAAAACTGATCATCCACCATCAATTCCAATTTATCCGCATGGTAGCGGATGATATCAAAATGTGGTTTCACCTCTTCACAATATGCAATTGCCATTTCTCTGGTGTGCTTTATGGCATTTGCCTTCTTTCTTGACTCAATCATTTTCTTCACATTTTTGTTGATGGCATTGATGTGTTCAGATATTTTCAGCAAAATCTGATTTTGAGAGGAATAGGTACTTTCTTCAAGTCCGAGTTCCTTAAGCCCCCTGATATTATTTATCAGAATATTCTGATACTTGATGGAAGCCGGCAAAATATAGGTTCCTGCCATTTCACCCATGATGCGTGATTCTATCTGTATCTTCTTGATGTAATTTTCCAGCAATATTTCATGCCTGGCTTCTAATTCATTCTTGCTGAAAATGTGATGCCGTTCGAAAAGATTGTCTGCTTTTTCACTGACCATTGCATCCAGAGCATGAGGTGTCGTTTTTACATTCGCCAGTTTTCTTTTTTCTGCTTCTTTTTCCCAGGCTTCGCTGTATCCATCTCCTTCGAATAAAACAGACTTGCTTTCAATAATATATTTCTGAATCACCTGCATGATGGCGATTTCTTTTTTCTCACCTCCATCAATAAGTATGTCCACCTGTGTCTTAAAGTCCACTAAAGTATCGGCCATGATAGTATTCAACACAGCCATTGGTACGGCACAATTGGCGGTGGAGCCTACTGCACGGAATTCAAACTTGTTTCCTGTAAAAGCAAATGGGGAGGTGCGGTTTCTGTCTGTATTGTCAAGCAATAACTCGGGAATACTTTTGTGGATATCCAATTTGAGCATTGCCTCATCCTGCTCATCAAATTTATCGCTCACTCTTTTTTCCACTTCGTTCAGCACATCACTAAGATACTTTCCTATAAAAATTGAAATGATAGCCGGTGGCGCTTCGTTGGCGCCAAGCCTGTGGTCATTTCCTGCGGAAGCTATGGAGGCACGCAGGATATCTGCATTGTCGTAAACCGCCTTAATCGTGTTGACAAAGAAAGCCAAAAACATCAGGTTGGTCTTCGGCGTTTTTCCCGGAGCCAGCAGATTGACTCCGGTATTGGTGGCCAGACTCCAATTGTTGTGTTTGCCACTTCCATTTACTTTGGCAAATGGCTTTTCATGAAGCAGCACTACGAGTTTGTGATTCTTGGCAATGCGTGTCATTACATCCATAAGTAAAATGTTATGATCCACGGCAAGGTTTACTTCTTCAAAGATCGGTGCACATTCAAATTGGCTAGGCGCTACTTCATTGTGCCTCGTTTTTAATGGAATACCCAATCGGTAAGCCTCTTCTTCAAAATCGCGCATAAATGCATAAACCCGTTCAGGAATAGCCCCAAAATAATGATCCTCTAATTGTTGCCCTTTGGCAGGCGCGTGTCCAAACATGGTTCTTCCTGTCATCAGGAGATCCGGTCTCGCACCTGCGATAGATTCGTCAATAACAAAATATTCTTGTTCCCATCCTAAGGTTGGTATGACGGATGTGATATTTTTATCAAAATACTGGCATACATCTACTGCCGCCTTTTCCAACGCAACTTTAGAACGTAGCAATGGTGTCTTGTTGTCGAGAGACTCTCCCGTGTAGGAAACAAATATGGTAGGAATACAAAGAGTCCTACCATTTCTCATTTCCATGATGAACGGAGGAGAGCTTGGATCCCAGGCTGTGTATCCCCGTGCTTCAAAAGTTGCTCTTAATCCGCCGCTTGGAAAGGAGGATGCGTCGGGCTCTTGTTGAATCAGTGCAGCTCCGTCAAATTCTTCAATAGCAGTACCATCGCTCTTTAGCGTGAAAAATGAGTCGTGCTTTTCGGCTGTAGCTCCGGTGAGTGGTTGAAACCAGTGGGTATAATGGGTCACTCCTTTCGTCTCAGCCCAGTTTTTTAAAGCAGATGCAATTTGGTCGCCCATTTTGCGGTCTATTTTAGTTTGATTCCGAATGGAGGATACCAGGCTTTTGAAGGCTTCGTCACTTAGAAATTCTCTTGCCTTTTTCAGGTCAAATACGTTTTCACCAAAAATTGAAGTCACCTTCTTTGATTCCGGGCCATCGACCAGTTTGTTATTGACAAAGTAGTCATGTATAGCATTTTGTCTTAATGTTTCCATATTATTTGTTCAATTATTATTCAAAAAAAAGAAAAAAATGGATTAAAGCAATATTTAAAAATAAAAATCTTAGAAAATAGAATGAAATGTGGATAAATAATATACATATAAAAAAGTGTTAATATAAATATTTCCATTAAAACAATAATATTCTAAAAATGTTCTTCAATTTTTATCCTGCTGAAAAATGAAATAAATTTTGATAGAATTCCAACGTACCTGAAAGCATGAATGGAAAGCATAGATTACCGGATGCCTTTGGCCATAAATATAAATTTTATGGTGCCCTGAAGTCTTCGGTATTGTTGTTGAATCCTGTTGCACTTACTGCAATTATTGAAACAAAAATTAGCTCCAGGTAGATGCTTCTATACCTTATCAAAGCACCTAAATTCGGAATGGTATATCCAATCATAATGAGGTTGATCAGAGCAAAGAATAGAATCGAAAGAAAAAGTGGATGTATGGTTGTGTCTTTCCTTTTTCTGAAAAGAGTGAATAAAAAGAAGATCCAGACTACATAAAGTTCAATGGAGAAAAGAATCGACTTCCATGAAGTAAATGGAAGAGGCAGAAAGAAAGCATGAAAGAATGCCTGCGGTGCTTCAATAGCAAATCCTGGAAGGTCAGGGGAAAGCTTGCCCAATGGTAAATATGTGTTACTGACGCTTGAAATGGTATCAAAAGCGACCCTTCTGTCTGAAACATTCTTCGGGAAATCCGCTGAAGGGCTAATGCTCTTCAGATTGAAAAACAGAACAACACAAACAAACAATACCGAAGAAAAAATAACCCACTTTCTTTTTGGGTTGTAATGTGATATGATCCAGGCAAATATTGCTGGAAGAAGGATGATCGCTACAAAATTTCGCAGAAAAAGTATAAGGGCAAAAAAGAAAATTGTAGCCAGCAGTCTCATCATAGTGAATCTTATGTTGAGTATTTTCACGAGATAATAAAATATAAAACCTGTACACATCAATATCAATCCATCTTTCTGAATAGGGCTTGTAAAGTATAATACAGAAGGCAGAAGAAATATGGCGACAATTAAAAGCCACCTGAATCTGATGATGTAAGGACCGACTGCCCTATACATTGCTACTGACCCTGTGAAGACCGCAAAGTTGTAAATCAGCGTGTTGGTATATAAGTTTCGTAAGGTGATGATGTCCAATACAGCAAGGCTCTTCACGATCAGGTTCATCCGAAGATTATTCCAAAAGGATTGGTAAGTGTCAAAAAATCCTGAATAGTGATGGTAGTATGTGTCTTTGAACAAGTCGTTGAAGAAATATTGAGGCTGATGTAGAAGCAGGTAGTATTCGTTCAGGGCAATATTGTGAAAAGTGAGTGCATCTGAATTTGGGAAATAATGGTAACTTAAATAGCAGTTCAATACACCGGAGCAGGCCCTCGCTAAGAATAGAAATATTATCAGGCCAATGGGAAATTTAGCCTTTTTGAAAAAAGGTGCTTTAATTATGATCCAGAAGAATACTGCAGCAAATATGATAAACAACAGCGTGGCCAAGCATTGGGTTTTAGATTGTGGGAAGTTAGTTAAAATAATGGCAATGATTTATGAATGTGCCTCATAGATAGATTGTAAGTTTGCTCATATATTTTTGAAAATGGAAGTTACATTATCTACAGCGCAACAGTTGGGACTCAGGGAAGATGAATATGAAAAAATCAAGGAGATACTCGGTCGTAATCCCAACTTCAATGAATTGAGTGCGTATTCTGTCATGTGGAGTGAGCATTGCAGCTATAAAAATTCTATCCGTTGGCTGAAAACATTGCCACGGGAAGGCGGCAGGCTTTTGGTAAAAGCAGGAGAAGAAAATGCAGGCTTGATGGATATCGGAGATGGCCTTGGACTTGTCTTTAAGATTGAAAGTCATAATCATCCCTCAGCAATTGAACCGTTTCAGGGAGCCGCTACCGGAGTGGGGGGGATACACAGAGATATTTTTACGATGGGAGCCCGGCCGGTGGCTACGCTGAATTCGTTAAGATTTGGTGATCCTACAATACAAAAAACTCAAAGGCTTATCAGTGGTGTCGTTGCCGGTATTGCTCATTATGGCAATTGTTTTGGCGTACCTACTGTAGGAGGTGAAGTATATTTTGACTCCTGCTATAATACCAATCCATTGGTAAACGCTATGAGTGCGGGAGTAGCACGAATAGGCCATACCGTTAGTGCGACGGCTTACGGTGCGGGCAATCCGGTTTTTATCGCAGGCAGCGCTACAGGCAAAGATGGAATGGGTGGTGCGGCATTTGCATCGGCCGATCTGCATGAGGAGAGTGCAGAAGATCTGCCCGCTGTGCAGGTGGGTGATCCGTTTCAGGAGAAGAAATTGCTCGAAGCGTGCCTGGAAATCATTGAAACAGACGCTTTGATTGGAATGCAGGACATGGGTGCGGCAGGTATTATTTGTTCCACTGCTGAGACCAGTGCCAAAGGTGGAGCCGGTATGGATATTTATCTTGATAAAGTACCGGTGCGACAGGCTAATATGAAACCCTGGGAATTGCTTTTAAGCGAGAGCCAGGAGCGGATGTTGCTCATTGTTAAGAAAGGTAAAGAGCAGCAAATACTGGACATTTTCAAGAAATGGGACCTGCCCTGTTCACAAATCGGAGAAGTCAATGATTCAGGAATACTGAAGTTCTATATGCATGGAGAATTGACTGCGGAAATACCTGCTGACAGCCTGGTTTTGGGAGGGGGAGCCCCGGTGTATGAACGGGAATACAAAGAGCCTGCATACTTTCAAAAAATCAAAGCCTTTCAATTGGATTCGATTTCTGAAGAAAAGAACCTCAGGTCAGTCGCTGAACAGTTAGTCAGTGACCCGGATATTGCTTCAAAAAAGTGGATTTATGAGCAATACGACAGTATGGTCGGAACAGCGAATATGAATACCAATGATCCCTCGGATGCGTCTATAGTATCCATTCGTGGTACCCAAAAAGCGCTTGCGTTGTCGACAGATTGCAATGCCTATTATGTATTTGCAGATCCGTTTATGGGTTGTATGATCGCAGTTGCTGAAGCCGCAAGAAATATTGTTTGTAGCGGGGGTAAACCGCTTGGAGTGACCAACTGCCTGAACTTTGGTAATCCTTATGACCCGGAGGTATATTTTCAATTTGTAAAAAGTATTCAGGGGATGTCTGAGGCTTGTAAAAAATTTGACACTCCGGTTACTGGTGGTAATGTGAGCTTTTACAATCAATCGCCGGATGGCCCGGTATTCCCGACTCCGGTTATTGGTATGGCAGGAATTTTGGACGATGTGGACAACAAGATGTCGCTGCATTTTAAAAATGATGGAGATGTGATTTATCTGCTTGGGAAAAATCCCGAAGATTTAAACGGATCAACCTATTTAAGAAAGATCAGAAAGGTAGAATATTCGCCTGCTCCATATTTTGATCTGGATGAGGAGTTTCGTTTGCATGAAACAGTTAGTAAGCTGATCTCGGATAAACTGATTCAAAGTGCGCACGATGTATCAGAGGGGGGGGTGTTTGTTACACTGGTGGAATGCTCATTTCTTAATGAGAGAGGATTTAAAGTGAAATCTACTGGCAAGTACAGGGAGGATGCATACTGGTTTGGAGAAGCTCAGGGAAGGGTAGTGGTGAGTGTGGATCCCACCAGAGTAGAATCTTTTGAAAAGTCAATGAAGATTCCATTTGAAAAAATCGGTGTGGTACAGGGGCAGAATATTTCTGTAAATGAAGAAGATTGGGGTAGTGTAGCTCATTGGCTTAAAATCTACGAGGATGTCCTAACCAAATTGATGAACAACGTTGAATAGAGAAATAAAGATTGCCGTCACCGGCGGAGCAGGGTTTATCGGAAGTGTGCTATTGGGAGTGCTTAATAAGCATGGATTTGGAAATTTAATTGTGGTTGATACTCTGAACAACGAAAAGAAGAAAAAAAATCTGGAGGGAAAGAAATTCAGTGCTCTTTATTCTCCAGGTTACTTTCTCCAAATGTTGGAAGAGGGGGACATTAAAGTTGATTTTATCTTTCATCTGGGAGCAAAAACCAATGCTACAGAAGCCGACTATCAGATTCAAAAGGGCTTGAATGTAGATTATCCTGAAAGGTTATGGAATTGTTGTGTCAGAAATAATACTCCATTTGTTTATGCTTCTTCTGCATCAACCTACGGAAGTGGTGAAAAGGGATTTTTGGATAATGAAAGTGAAATTGAGCAATTAAAGCCCCTTAGTTCGTACGGAAAAGCGAAAAATGAATTTGATATATGGGTGTTAAGACAAGATCATAAACCATCTACATGGGCCGGGCTAAAAATATTCAATGTCTTTGGGCCAAATGAATATCACAAAGAGCGCAAGAGCAGTGTAGTGCTTCGGAGTTTTTTTGAAATAAGGGAAGCAGGAGTAGCTCATCTTTTTGGCTCGCACCAACCTTCTATTGAAAATGGTGGCCATACCAGAGATTTTATTTATGTAAAGGATGTTGCCGGAGTTTGTCTTTGGTTTCTGGAAAAATGGCAAAAGAATTCTTACGGCTTTCCTTCAGGCATTTTTAATGTGGGAACCGGGGTAGCCAGAAGTTATAATGATCTTGCCAGAGCGGTATTCAATTCCATGCATTTGCCGGAAAATATTAAATATATTTTTATCCCGGAAGATTTAAGACCATTTTATCCGGATCACATCTGTGCCGATATTCAAAAGTTAAGACTTGCAGGATATTCAAAGCCTATGTATTCTCTGGAAGATGCTGTAGAGGATTATGTAAAAAATTATTTATTGAAAAATGCCTATTTCTGACCTGTCTTTCACTTTTTAACCCCTGGAGACAGAAGAATACAATTCCCAGAAAGTACTTTATTTAGATAGTGTGATATTAAATCTTATTTTCTTTAAAATCCTTGACCAGTCTATGTTGTAGAAGGTTTTTAGAAAAGGGTTGGAGTAATTTGAGGTAATAAGCAGTCAAGCATTCTTTTCAGGTTAAACAATTACAAACATTCTTTACACAAAAATTGTTTTGCTTTTTTTTGAATAGGGAAACTTGTATGTTTGCACGACCCTCCGGAATCTTCTGCAAATCGTAATTCCGACGGTCAAAAATTTATTTTTATGGCCAAATATATTTTTGTAACCGGAGGTGTTACTTCTTCTTTGGGAAAAGGTATTATTGCAGCTTCACTGGCTAAATTGCTTCAGGCGCGTGGATTAAAAGTTACCATTCAAAAATTTGATCCATACATAAATGTTGACCCCGGAACCTTAAATCCGTATGAGCATGGTGAGTGCTATGTGACGGATGATGGTGCCGAAACAGATCTGGACCTCGGACACTATGAACGCTTTCTTAATATTCATACCAGCCAGGCGAATAATGTGACGACCGGCAGAATTTATCAAACAGTAATTAACAGGGAGCGTGAAGGGGATTATCTGGGTAAAACCGTACAAGTCGTACCGCATATTACTGATGAGATTAAACGAAGAATGAGATTGCTGGGTGAGAAGAATCAATACGATATTGTAATTACAGAAATAGGTGGTACCGTAGGCGACATTGAAAGCCTTCCATTTATTGAAGCAGTCAGACAATTGCAATGGGAGCTTCCGGATGAGGACTGCCTGGTTGTTCATCTCACCCTGATTCCTTACCTGAAAGCGGCGAAGGAACTAAAAACAAAACCCACACAGCAGAGCGTAAAACTGATGAGTGCCAATGGTGTCCATCCGGATATTATCATCTGCCGTACTGAGCATTCTTTGTCGCATGATCTGAAAAGAAAGATTGCTCTTTTTTGCAATGTCAAGGAAGAAGCAGTCATTGAATCAGTAGATGCCTCAACCATTTATGAAGTTCCTATTCTGATGCTGAGGGAAAATCTGGATGTAATTGTATTGAAACGCTTAAATATCCACGAGTACAAAGAACCCGACTTGTCCAAATGGCGTGCTTTTCTTGAAAAGGTGAAGCATCCTGTCAAGAAAGTCAACATCGGTTTGATCGGAAAATACATTGAGCTTCAGGATGCCTATAAATCCATTCTCGAAAGTTTCATTCATGCCGGTGCGATGAATGATTGTAAGGTTCAGGTAATTAATATTCACAGTGAAAATATTACGGAGGAGAATGTCAATGAAAAACTGGCAGGACTGGATGGGCTTTTGGTTGCTCCCGGATTTGGATATCGTGGAGTTGAGGGCAAAATAATCGCGGTGAAATATGCCAGGATTCATCAATTGCCATTTTTTGGTATTTGCCTGGGTATGCAGATGTCTGCAATTGAATTTGCAAGAAATGTACTCGGATTGCGGGATGCAAACTCCACAGAAATGGATCCGAACACACCTGTACCGGTAATTGATATGATGGAAGATCAGAAGAAAATAACCATGAAAGGCGGTACGATGCGCTTAGGGTCTTATCCTTGTTTGATTAAGGAGGGAAGTTTAGCCTATAAAATCTATGGTAAAGAACAGATACAGGAAAGACACCGGCATCGATGGGAATTCAACAATAATTTTCTGTCTAAATTTGAAGAAGCCGGTATGATCGCAAGTGGTATCAACCCTGAAACCGGACTGGTAGAGATTATTGAATATACAAAGCATCCCTACTTTATTGGTGTGCAGTTTCATCCTGAATTGAAGAGCACAGTAGAAAATCCGCATCCTTTGTTTACACATTTCATAAATGCAGCAAAGAATTATAGTGAAAAGGAAAAGCAACTTGAGGTATTGCAGAAAGTAAATTAGAGTTCATTCATCTGCAATAAAAATACTTCATGAAGGTAGAAATTATCTTTTCTAAAATATTAACAAATTTCTTTCTGTCAGATTGCAAACCTTGCTGGCAGTTCTTCATCTATATGAGTAAGTTGTAAACTATTATGAAATGAAAGGAATTTTATGCTCCCTGTTTTTTCTTACTGCCTTAAGTGTAGCTGCCCAGAATAATTACATAGGTAAAAGTGATCCTGAGGCAACTGCCATTCTGAAAAAGTTATCCTCAAAATACAAGAACTTAAAATCTTTAACTGCCAATGTCTCCCTCGTGGCAGAAAATAGTCAGGGTCAAAAAGTGAGTAGCCAGTCGGGGCAATTATTTTTGAAAGGAAATAAATATTACCTGCAGATGCCGGGAGATGTGTCTTTTTCTGATGGAGTCAATATTTATAATTATGACAAATCAGCAAAAGAGATTCAGATTACCAAAGTAAACATTAAGGATAAAACAATTACACCACAGCGATTGTTTACTGACTTCTATCAGAAGGATTTCCTGTATAAACTGAATGATGAAGAAATCAGAAATGGTCGCAAAATTCAGGAGATTGAATTAACGCCCATTGATAAGACTCAGCCCTATTTTAAAATCTTATTAGAAATTGATAAAGCTACAAACAGCTTATCCGGCGCTAAAGTTTTTGAGAAGAATGGGAATAAATATTTTTATAATATAACCTCTGTCAGATTAAATGTACCACTTGAGGATTCCAAGTTTGTGTATGATAAAAATGATTTTTCCGGTGTTGAAGTGATTGATCTCAGATAGGATATTAGAGTAGATAGTTTTAACAGGCCACCGGAAGGTGGCTTTTTATTTGGCATTATATGTGATTCCCTGTTTTTGGATTTTTTTTTTTGAATTATTCAATAAATTTTCTCTGAAACCGTTTTATGTACATGTTGCTCAAACCATTATGGATTTACGCCCTTGTGATGCTCTCTTTTGGGAGCATGAAAACAGCCAATGTTGGCAAGGAGAAGATTCAATGGCTTACGCTGGAGGAAGCAAAAGCAAAATTCCAGGAAAATCCTAAACCCCTCATCATTGATCTTTATGCAAAGTGGTGTTATTGGTGTAAGGTGATGGACAAGAAAACATATAACGATCAGCAGGTCATCGACTACATTAACCAGAATTTTTATCCGGTGAAGTTGGACGCAGAAACAAAGAAAACTATTCAGTGGAGAGATAAAAGTTTTGAGTTTAATAAGGAGGTAAATGTGAATGACTTTTCGCTTTACCTTACAAATGGTCAATTGAGTTTTCCGACCACGGTGATTTATACTTCCTTTAGTGAAGCGCCTGCCACGATTCCGGGTTTTATGTCTCCTGATGAAATAGAACCGGTGCTGAAATATTTTGGAGGCCAGAGTTACAGGAAGCAGACTTTTCAGGATTTTCTCAAAGGATTTAAAAAGGATTGGTAAACATCAAAATATTATAAATACTCCCAAATATGAGTATTTCAACTCGGTTTTTCATAGGATATTGGATTATAACAGGGGTGGATTTCCATCCGGCCCCTTTTTAATTTTTTATGCTATGGAAAAAATAAAATTTGAAATGCAACGTTTTAACCGGAATGTGTGTCTAAGTCAAAAATTAAATTAATTAAATTCAAAATATTATAAAGCCTGCACAAGGCTTTCAACTCGGTTTTTCATAGGATATTGGATTATAACAGGGGTGAATTTCTATTCGGCCCCTTTTTTATTTCAAGCGTTTCATTTTCCAAAAAAGGGTTGTTCTTCAAAATACTTAGATTTGCATCAAACTTAATTTTTCTGATGAGTGAATCTATAGAACAAACACAATGTCTGATTATAGGATCAGGACCGGCGGGTTATACTGCCGCAATTTATGCAGCAAGAGCCAATCTGAAACCTGTATTGTATCAGGGAATACAACCCGGAGGGCAGCTGACAATTACTACTGAAGTGGAAAACTACCCGGGATATCCGGAGGGTGTACAGGGACCGGACATGATGGTCGACTTTGAAAAGCAAGCCACCCGAATGGGAGCAGACATTCGGTATGGTATGGCTACCGAGGTAGATTTTTCTGCTTCTCCTCTGAAAGTCAAAATAGATGATGAAAAATGGATCAGTGCCACTGCAATTATAATAGCGACAGGGGCCTCCGCCAAATGGCTGGGAATACCGAGCGAGGAAAGATTGAATGGGAGAGGGGTGAGTGCTTGTGCGGTATGTGATGGATTCTTTTTCAAAGGAAAAGAAGTTTGCATAGTAGGTGCAGGGGATACTGCTGCAGAAGAAGCACTCTATCTTAGTAATATCTGTACCAAGGTGCACATGTTTGTTCGCAAGAGTGAAATGCGCGCCAGTAAGATCATGCAGCAAAGGGTATTGGGTACCAAAAATATTCAGGTTTACTGGAATACCGAGGTAGATGAAATATTGGGAGAGGAAAAAACTGAAGCCGTCAGGGTAGTCAACAATCAGACCGGTGAAAAGACTACAATTCCGGTAAGTGCCTATTTTGTGGCTATCGGACATCAGCCAAATTCAGATATTTTCAGGCGATGGATCAATATGGATGAGAGTGGGTACATAATTACTCAACCCGGGAGTTCAAAGACAAATGTAGAAGGTGTCTTTGCGGCAGGAGATATACAGGATAAAATTTATAGACAGGCAGTGACTGCTGCCGGATCGGGATGTATGGCTGCACTTGATGCTGAGCGATATATTAGTACAATTGAGCATTCAGTTCCATCCGATCATGTCCCTTCATTGGACCAAATTCCCGTCTTGTAATCTGTTATTTGATTCATGTTAAATATTCAACTTCATGACCTTTTATTTGAAGCCTTTCATGGTATTCATGAAGAAGAAAAAATTCTTGGCAACAAATATGTTGTGAATTGCTCTGTGGAAATTCATGAACCTCCGGAAATAATTCACCATTTATCTGAGACAGTGGACTATGCACTCTTATATCAAATCATCAGGGAGCGGATGTCTGTATCTACACCTTTGCTGGAGACAGTAGCAATGGAAATAGGCGATCTGATTTATCACCAGTTTAGCAGGTTGAAATCAATTTCGGTAGAAATCATAAAGTTGCACCCACCCATACAGGGCTTTGTTGGGAAATCGATCGTGAAGTGGCATAAGGAATATTAATCACCGTTTTATAAACCTTAAAATAAATTATCAATGTTCAGAAAATCCATGATTGCAGTATTCCTGCTGCTTACCGGTCTTTTTTCGAAAGCGCAGGACAGTTCATTGTACAATCATCATGATCTTTTTAATCCAAACTTTTATCCATCCTCTGTCAATGAATTCCGGACAGCAGATGGAAGACCGGGTCCCAAATACTTTACCAACAGAGCCAATTATCATATCGTAGCCTCTTTAGATACAACCCGGGATGAAGTTTCGGGAGTCGTGACCATTGAATATATCAATAACAGCCCCGAGGCTCTTAATTTTCTTTGGTTGTACCTTGATCAGAATTTATTCAGCCTGGATTCCCGTGGACAGGCCAAGATGCCGGCAAACCGCAGAAGCCGGTATGGTGATGTAAACTCCTCTTTCAACGGAGGATATCATTTGCAATCTGTTCAGGTAATGAATGAATCCAAAGGCAAAGTGATTACCTCTAATGTGGATACCGTTATCTCCGATACGCGTATGCAAATAAGGTTACCTCAGCCACTGGCAGCGAATGGTGGTAAAATATCCTTAAGAATAAAGTATAATTATGTCGTACCTCAGGATGGCAGCGATAGGACAGGAGTGCTGAAGACTGCAAACGGAAAGATTTATTCCATTGCGCAATGGTATCCACGTATGTGTGTGTATGATGACATAGAAGGATGGAATACATTGCCTTATCTGGGAGCTGGAGAATTTTATCTTGATTATGGCAATTTTGATTTTACAGTGACGGCCCCGGGAAATATGGTAGTCGTAGGCTCCGGCGAACTTGTAAATGCGCAAGAGGTGTTGTCTGCGGCAGAGTTTAAAAAGTACAAAGAAGCATCCAACAGTGATAAGACTGTAGCAATCAGAAGTGCTTCAGATATTCAAAAAGGTGTCTATAATAAAACGGGAAATCGTACCTGGCATTTTAAAATCAATAATGCAAGGGATGTGGCCTGGGCTGCATCGGCCGCATTCATTTGGGATGGCGCAAGGATGAATCTGATGAATGGCAGAAAGGCTATTGCAATGAGTGTGTATCCTGTTGAATCTTCCGGAAATAACGGATGGGAGCGCAGTACAGAGTATGTAAAAGGGGCCATTGAGGGCTACAGTAAACGATGGTTTGACTATCCCTATTCATCTGCTGTGAATGTAGCCTGCAATATTAATGGAATGGAATATCCTGCTATTGTCTTTTGCAATTCAAGATCAAAAGGTGCCGGTTTGTGGGGTGTCACAGATCACGAATTTGGCCATACCTGGTTCCCTATGATTGTGGGAAGCAATGAAAGAAGGTATGGTTGGATGGATGAAGGCTTTAATACCTTTATCAATGGAATTTCTTCCAAAGACTTTAATAATGGAGAATATGCAGAGAAATCCCAAAGAACAAATAGTTTTATGTATAAATACATATTTGGCCCCAATAGTGAAACGGTCATGAGCATGCCCGATGCACTGAAGGAAGCAAATATTGGGGTGGCATTGTACTTCAAGCCGGGATACGCTTTAGACCTGCTAAGGGAACATATTCTTGGAGAAAAAAGATTTGACTATGCCTTCAGGCTTTATATTGAGCGCTGGGCATACAAACACCCGACACCCTGGGATTTTTTCAGAACGATAGAGAATGCAACAGGAGAAGATCTTGAATGGTTCTGGAAGGGAATGTTTATTTATAATTATAAATTGGATCAGGCAATTACTTCGGTAACTTATATTAACAATGATCCATCCAAAGGTGCGCTTGTGACTATCAAAAACCTGGATAGAATGGTCATGCCGGTTTACCTGAAATATACTACCGTGAGTGGTAAGACAGGGTCAGATTATATTCCGGTAGAAGTATGGCAGAATGGAGATACCTGGGTTCAGAAAATCAAGACGAAAGAAAAGTTGTCATCAGTAGAAATAAATCCGGATAATGTATTCCCGGATATCAACGATTCAAATAATAAATGGACCGGAAATTAAAAAATTAATTCTTTTTCAGAAAGACAGCCGGTTTTTCCGGCTGTCTTTCTTTGGGAATAATTCAGCCAATCTTTGGCAAATTAATAATTACCATTACTTTTGCTGCCCTTTATGAATCCCATCCAGGAACTTTACAGCCATTTGCCTGAAAAGCGAAACATTGTGATTACGTTTCATCAGAAACCGGATGGGGATGCAATGGGGTCTGCTCTTGGATTATATCATTTTTTGGTACAGTTTCACCATGACATATCTGTAATATCTCCGACAAATTGGGCAGATTTCTTAAACTGGATGCCATGTGCGGATGGAGTTATTGACTTTGAGGCAAAAAGAGAGAGCGCCGTCAAGAAAATAGACCAGGCTGATTGGATTTTTTGCCTTGATTTTAATACGCTTAGCCGCACAAAGAATATGGAGCCTTTTCTGATGAATTCAAAGGCGGATAAAATATTAATAGATCATCATCAACAACCACAGACAGAGTCTTTTCAATTTGGAATCAGTAATCCGCAGAAAAGCTCTACTGCTGAAATGATATTTGACTTTATTGTGGAGAGCGGCAACGATTCAAAAATAAACCAATCTGTGTCAGAATGCCTTTACGCAGGCGTCATGACAGATACCGGTTCTTTCAGATTTGAAAGCGCTACCGCATCTGTTCATAAAATGGTGGCGCGTCTGAAGGAAACAGGCTTTAACCATAGCAAAGTTCATGAGAACCTGTTTGATAATTTTCTGGAAAACAGATTCCGGTTTTTTGGAAATACCCTATTGAACAGAATGGAGGTTTTTTATGAATACAATACAGCCTTAATTGTGATTCCTCAGGAAGATTTAATTAAATATGGAATCAAGACCGGAGATACGGAAGGTTTGGTAAACTTTCCGCTGAGCATTAAAGGTATTAAACTAGCTGCAATCATTATTGACAGAGGGGAAGAGCGAAAGAGTTCATTCAGAAGTAAAGGTGAATTTGACGTGAATACTTTTGCAAGAAAGTATTTTAATGGAGGTGGACACCACAATGCGGCCGGAGGAAGAAATACTGAAACGCTGGCGGTAGTTGTGAAAAAATTTAAGCAGGCAATTAAGGAAAATGCATCACATTTGGCAGATTAAAATTTTTAAATAGACATACATGTACAAATCAATTTTTCCGGCTGTCATACTTGTATTACTGATAGGTTCCGGATGCAACACTGCCCGTTTTGAAAAATTAGAAAGTGGGCTTGAATACAAAATCGTAAAGGGTAAAGGCGATAAAGAGATAAAGATTGGAAACTTTATTGAGTTTAAGGTTACCCAGTACTACAATGACTCTTTGTTGAGTACCCCATTCGATTCTATACCACAGATCATTCAGATTGATAGTATGAGAATACCGGCAGAATATGTTAGAATATTTCTGAAAGCAAAGGCGGGGGATAGTATAGTTACAAGAATTTCTACAGATACTATTGCCAAGCATAACCCATTGCCACCTTTCGCTAAAGAACATCAGTTTTTCGGTACAAGATTTAAAATCGAAAAAGTATATGAGGCTCAGGCAGATGCTATGAAGGCTCAAAAAGAACTCAGAGAGAGAATGGTAAAGGCAGATTCACTCGCAATGGAAAAACAAAAAACATTGGATAAGGTGACTATTAAAGATTACCTGACTAAAAATAAAATCAATGCAGTACGTACGCCGGAAGGTACTTACGTACAGGTTATCAATGAGGGAACAGGAGCCAAGGTAGAACCGGGAAAGGCAGTAAGTGTTCTTTATAAAGGAATGCTGCTTGACGGAAAAACAATCTTTGACCAGAGCTATGATTCTACCGGCAAACCCAAAGACCCTTTCACGTTTGTGGTAGGGCAGATGGGGGCTATTGAAGGATGGAGTGATGGTATGGTTTATTTTAAAGAGGGAGGTGAGGGGCGTTTGTTTATTCCTTCTGCCCGTGCCTATGGCAGCAGAGGTTCAGGACCGGATATAAAACCGAATACACCCATCATGTTTGATGTAAAGATTACTAAAGTGATGACTGATGATGAATTCAAGAAAGAACAGGACAAGCAGAGAAAATTGATGGATTCACTTCAGAATGTTCAGATGGAGAAAATGAAGCAGGAACAACAGAAGCCGAAGAAATAGAAAATGCTGATTTTAATTTAGGATGCCGCAACAATTAGAAGGTTGCGGCATTTTTTTGTTGTGGTGTGATCAATTGTATTTTATAATTGATTGAGTGATTGTCACATTACATTGACTCATCTCTTTCAATGGAAATAGATCCTGAGCAAGGCTCTGGATAGATTGGAAAAGGGGTGATGGAATTAAAAATTGTGGATGGTTTTTTAGCCGGAGAAACTTAAATCAATACTGCCCATTGAATCCTTTGAGCATTGTTCCCCCATTTGGAGAGTGAACTTTCAAGTTGTTTCTGAAGCTCTGAAACATTGACTTTGGTGCCTTTGATAGGTGCTGCAATTTTCCTGGTATCTATGCCATCGATTTCTACTTTGGTTGCATACCAGGTAGTATGAAGGCTGTTTATCACCAACCCTAAAATTGTGCCGGGTAGTCCATGAAAACCTTCAGGGCCTCCGGGAGTTACCAATTCATCAGTATAGAATGCCACTACGAAAACTGAATCGAAAAGAATCGTCGTCGCCCTCCGGCAATTGAATCCTGCTATTTCCCGAAAATCGTCTTTGATTTTCCACTTAAAATCTCTGAGACTGTCACTGATCAAAAATGTTTTTTCAAACACATTCTTCATGGATGTGGAAGAATTTGATTTGAAATTTGAATAAACAATATTGCTGGCTGCAGGAGCATCAAAAAATGTCTGTTTTATTTCTGAGGCCGGTGAATAAAGAGATTGTTGGTCACTGAATTCGAGGTTGAATAAATCTATCTTGAATTGGGGTATAGATTTTCTGAACTGTTCTGCAAATTCTCCTTTGATATTGGCCCACATATTTACTTTTCGTTCATAAGTTATCTTTCCTGTCTTAATGAATTGTTGTGCCTGTATAGATATCACAAGCATACAAGTAGTAAATATGAGCGTTAGTTTTTTCATTTGTAGATAGGTTTAAAGTCTGATGGCGCCACCATAGTCAGGAATGGTGCCTCCTCTGTTCACAAAATTGTACGTCAATGTGATTAAGCCATACTGTCCAAAAGTGAGGTACCGTTGCTCCTGGATTGTACCACTGTATTCATAACGGGTATAACCCTTTCCCTGATCCAGTATATCATGAAATGCAAATCTCAGAGTCAATGCATCACTTTTCAGAAACTTCTTTTCCAGATACGCATTCCATAGGATTATATTATTGTTCTGGTTAAAAGCAGATGTCTTTTGCCTTACCTGAATATTCACATCGGATCCTATTTCAAAACGGAATGGCAATTGATAATTTCCGTCCACATTAAAGGTGGAACCCCAATAGGAGGTTGATGAAACTTTACTGATGGTAGATTTTGAAGAGCGATAAGATGGCTGAATATTAAAATTCAGTTCGTAAACATTGGTTTTTCTGCCATTTAGTTGAAATCTCCAGGAAAGATTGGTAGTGTTTGTGATATTGTTCAGGTTATTTACAAAGGCTGAATATCTGTAAAGCCAGAGAACCGGTCCTGTCCCGAATCTCCAATCTGATTTACCCAATCTTTTGTTCCAGCTTCCAAAAATACCGGCAGAATAATTGCCGTTTGTATTGATATATTTCGTTACTCTTCTCCCCAGGTTGTCTATGAAATAACTGCTGTTTATTTCATTTTGTGTAAGAGAGAAACTCCCGCCAAAAAACATGTATCTGTCACTCAGTACCTGCATACTATTATAAAATATCTGCGCAGAATGAGTAAAACTTTGTTTCAGATTTGGATTACCAATTACAATATCCATTGGATTTGAATTGTCAATCAATGGTTGAATCTGGTCGATGGTTGGTTGAGTGGTTGAACCATTGTATGACAAATTCAAATTGCTGAATGAATTGAATTTATAGTTGAAGGATGCACGGGGAAAGAAGTTGAGGTAACTGTATTTTCTACTGGTATCTTTTACAAGATTATCCTGGCGGAATGCCGTATTGCTGATATTGCCACCAAAACTCAGATTTATTTTTTTCTTTGAAAACCTGTAGTTGATTCCTAAACTATTAATGTTATAGTTGTATTTGAACTTATTGCTCAGACTGTCCACCAGGTCTTCATATTTTCCATCTCCATTTTTATCATAGCTTAATTGTTCTCTCCTGGATGAATTTAGTGCAAATGAATAATCAAAGATAAGAAAGCTAACCTGTGATAATGGTTGTGTGTAGGTTGCCTTTGTATTGAAGGTCTGGTTGTTGTTGTTGTTTACCTTTCTCTGATCGGTCAGGGATGAGTTAATGAGCGTTCCGTCTGGAGAATAGAAATAGGATTCATTGTGGAGTTGTCCGTTCTGTTTTGACTCTGAATAATTATGGCCTGCACTCAATGAAAAGGTCTGCCCTTTATGTTTTAATTTTTTTCTGTATAAAATGTTTATGTTTTCCAATGCATTCGTGCCACTCGATTGTGTGTTGCGTACGCTGACATTCACCGGTTGTTTGGATTCTGATAGATTGGATGCATTGGTAAGTGTATTATTCTCTGAATTACCTACGTACCCGTTTACATTTATTTGAATTGAAGAAGATGAATCGATCTGGATGCCCAGTTTTCCAAATGCATTATGCCTGGTCTTTCCTGAGTGTGTTTCAGAATTTTCACTTGAGTAATAGACCGAATCCAGGAGTGCATTCTGCGAGTAATCGTTCAACCTGCTATGTACTTTAAGGTTATTGAACAGGTAGTTTGAAGATAGATCGTACTTATTGTCCTGCCATTTGTTGCTATAGTGAAGTCCGGCTTTTACACTCTCGGGTAGGCCGGTGCCATTATAATTGCTGCTGCCCAATTCGTCTCCTGATTTTCCACCTATTGAAATGGATCCGGACTCTGCATCTACAGACATATTATTGGAATTAAATCCATAATTGCCTGCATTTTGCCAGTCAAGTCCGGTCTCGCTTGTTGAACTTGCGATTCCAAATACTGCAATCTTTCTCCTGGCTTTAAAGGCATTGATCATTGCCTGCAAATTGTAATATCTGTCCAATCCGCCGGCAGAAACCTTTCCAAAGTATCCATTCTTTGCGTTTTCTTTCAATTCGAGATTAATCGTCTTCTGTTTGCTCCCGTCATCAATGCCTGTAAATTCTGCCTGGTCACTTTTCTTATCAAAGACCTGAACTTTTTTTACAGCATCTGCTCTGATATTCCTGGTGGCAATGGTAGGATCATCACTGAAAAATTCATCTCCATCCACAAGTATTTTTTGAACTGTTTGTCCCTGCGCTGTGATTTTACCGTCTTTATCTACCTGCATCCCGGGTAATTCTTTAAGTAAATCTTCAACAGAAGCATTGGGTTTTACTTTGAAGCTATCAGCGAGGTATTCAGTTGTATCCCCTTTTATGCGAATAGATTGTTGAGTCACAATGATGGATTCAAGCAATTTTGCCTTAGGAGTCAGAATGATTTTTCCAAGATTGATGGGGCGATTATTTGCATAAATCGGATAAACAAAATCGGCAAATGTTGGGTAGGTGACCAATACGATATACGAACCATTTGGAATTTCTCTTGAAAAATTTCCATTTTTGTCGGTTCTTACATAAACTGCCAGTGTAGAATCAGTGGCATTGAGAAAGGATACAACAGCCAGTGGAAGCTTTTTATTTTCAATGGTATCAGAAATTGTTCCGGTCACCATTGCTTTCTGAGCATGGATAAGAAGAGGAAAAAATAAGAAGGCTAACAGGGTAATATACTTCATAATCAGAAAGGCAAGTATTGGTAAAAATAGGGCAAAAAAAGTCTCGAAAAAGGACTAATTTACCCTTTTTTATTATCAGAAAATTTTGTATGGCAAAATAAAGGTCGAGTCCTATTTTGACATATAAGATTCAATAGGTTCGCAGGTACACACCAGATTCCTGTCGCCGAATGTATTGTTAACCCTGCTAACTGCCGGCCAGAATTTTGTGTCGTGCAACCACTTAAGCGGATAGGCTGCTTTTGATCTGGAATAAGCCTCAGTCCAACCGTCGGAAGTAATCACAGAAAGAGAGTGCGGGGCCTTTTTTAACACATTGTCGGTCTTACTAAACTTCCCATCCTCAATTTCCTTTATTTCCTGATAAATGTTGTTGAGTGCTTCACAAAATCTGTCAAGTTCAGCCTTACTTTCACTTTCGGTAGGTTCAATCATGATGGTGCCCGGCACAGGAAAACTCAAGGTTGGTGCATGAAATCCGTAATCCATCAGTCGCTTGGCTACATCTTCTGCTTCTATCCCGGCACTGGACTTAAATGGCCTGAGGTCGACTATAAACTCATGGGCACAGGTATCGTTTGCTCCGGTATAAAGTATCTTAAAGTTTTGCCTGAGGATTGCTTTCATATAGTTGGCATTAAGTATGGCATAGGCAGTTGCTTTTTTAATTCCATCCGTCCCAAGCATTTTGCAGTATGCGTAGCTAATGAGCAGAATGCTTGCAGAGCCGAAGGCGGCAGCAGACACCTGACCTTTTCCGTTTAAAGACGGGATAAAAGGTTTCAATTTATCATTACAGCAGATTGGCCCCATTCCCGGGCCTCCACCACCATGCGGAATAGCAAATGTTTTATGCAGATTCAGGTGACAAACATCGGCTCCGATAAATCCGGGTGAAGTATAGCCAGCCTGCGCATTCATATTTGCACCGTCCATGTACACAAGGCCTCCATTCGCATGAATGATATTGCAGATTTCTCGGATACTTTCTTCAAACACACCGTGGGTGCTTGGGTAAGTAACCATGATCCCTGCCAGGGACTCCTGATACTGCTCAGCTTTTGATTTGAGATCATCAAGATCAATATTTCCATACTCATCACATTTTGTGACAACCACTTTGTAGCCTGCCATGACTGCACTTGCAGGGTTTGTACCATGTGCACTGATAGGAATCAGAATTACATTTCTATGGTGTTCTTTTCTTGATTCATGATATCCCTTGATTGCCAATAAACCGGCATATTCACCCTGAGCTCCACTATTGGGCTGCAGGCTGCAAGCAGTAAATCCGGTAAGGGTACAAAGGATTTCTTCAAGTTCTTTGATTATTTGAGAATATCCTTCTGTCTGGTTGGTTGGTGCAAATGGATGTATCCTGCTGAATTCAGGTAAGCTCACCGGAATTAATTCTGTTGCTGCATTCAATTTCATGGTGCAACTGCCCAGGCTTATCATTGTATGAGTTAAGGAAAGGTCTTTATTTTCTAATCTTTTCAGATACCTCATCAGTTTTGTCTCACTGTGATAACTATTGAATACGGGGTGCAATAAGTAGGGTGATTGTCGTTTTAAGTCTGCCGGAATGCCATTATTTTCAGGAATATTTTTTTCGGTAAATGTGCTGCCTGATTTAACATCAAAAATTGAGATAATATTCAAAATGTCATGATAATCAGTCGTTTCATCAATTGATATAGATACCAGATTTTGATTATCATAAAAGAAGTTTATTCCTTTGTCCTCTGCTTTCCTTTTAATGTCTGAAGGATTATCAATCTTGAGGGTTATGGTGTCAAAATAAGATTTGTTTAATATTTTCAACCCCGACTTTTCTAATTGTAATTTCAGAAGGTGCGTTAGGGCTGCTACTCTTATGGCAATGTCCTTCACTCCCTGTGGGCCATGGTAAACTGCGTACATTGCACTCATATTTGCAAGCAATGCCTGGGCGGTACAGATGTTTGAAGTTGCCTTCTCTCTTCGTATATGTTGCTCCCTGGTTTGAAGAGCCATTCGTAAAGCCCTGTTTCCATTTGCATCAATACTCACCCCAATGATTCTGCCGGGGATGCTCCTTTTGTATTCGTCTTTCGTTGCGAAGAAAGCTGCATGCGGTCCACCGAATCCCATCGGTACACCGAATCGTTGGGCTGAGCCGATGGCGACATCCACGCCCAATTCTCCCGGAGGGGTTAGGAGTGCCAATGCCAATAAATCGGTGGCCATAGCTACTTTAATATCGACGGATTGACATTTTGAAATAAAATCTTTGAAATCATTTATTTCACCCTTACAATCAGGATATTGTAATAGGGATCCAAAGTAAGTATTCTCAAAATTAACAGTTGAAAAATCACCAAAAACAACATGAATTCCAAGTGGCTCTGCCCTGGTTAGTAAAATGTTTTTTGTTTGTTCAAATACATTTTGATCTACAAAAAATTTATTATGTGTCACATGGTCGGTGTCCTTGTTCTTGTGATTGTAGAACATGATCATAGCTTCTGCAGCGGCAGTACCTTCATCGAGGAGGCTGGCATTGGCGATGGGAAGAGCGGTAAGGTCTGACACCATTGTCTGAAAGTTCAAAAGACTTTCAAGCCTTCCCTGGGATATCTCAGCCTGGTAGGGTGTATATTGAGTGTACCATCCCGGGTTTTCAAACAAATTTCTCAAGATTGGAGAAGGTACGATTGTGTCGTAATATCCCTGGCCAATGTAGGATTTGAACACTTTATTTTTTGCTGCTACCTTTTGAATGAATTGGAGGAATTCGTATTCACTCATCGGTTGTGGTAATTCAATCTCCTTTTCAAGGCGGATGGATGAAGGTATCGTTTCATCAATCAATTTCTCAATGGAATCCACTCCGATTTTTTCCAACATGGCATGGGTTTCCGCAGCATCAGGTCCGATATGCCTTTGGGCAAATTCCTGATGTTTTTTTTCAAATAGGTTCATTCCTGTATCGTTAATTTTATTTGGCAGTTAATAATCCGGATGATTCCGGTGAAAATCAGGCGCAAAATTACGGAAGTATGGGATTGTTAATGAAATTTTTGACCGGGTTAATAATATTTTGCACACTTATTGTGAACATATATTGGAAGAATTTGTTAATTGCAGCAAAAAGGCAGATATTCACTTTTTACAGAAATCCTGAATACTTACCTTTAAAAAATTTCAAAATTTTTAAACATACAGTGAAATGAAGAAGAAAGATGAAGTAGAAGTGATCGCACCTGAGGAAGTCCTGGTTGGTAACCCTTCTGCTTCTGTCACCGTGACAGAGTTTGTAGATTATGAAAGTGAAGCCTGTGAAAAGGCTCACACATTGGTGAAAGGACTTATGAAAGAATTCGGAGATAAGATTAATTTTAATTTCCGTCATTTTCCCCAAACATTGGTGCATCAAAAAGCCCATAAAGCAGCTGAGGCTGCTATTGGAGCGGCTCAGGAGGGCAAGTTTTTTGAGATGCATGAAATTCTTTTGGAAAACAGAAGACATTTGGGGACTGTTTCTCTTAAAAATTACGCCAGAGAAGCTGGTGTAGAAAGCAAGTCATTTCTGAATGATATGATCAATGGAAAGTACGGCTGGTATGTACAGGACGATTTAAAATTCGGACTTACCAATGGTGTTACTGCAGCGCCTGCTTTTTTAATTAATGGTGAAAAATTTGATCAGAAACTGACACCCAAAAATTTGTCAGACGCTATAAAAGCAGCATTAAGGAAGCGTAAACTGAAAAAGGCTGCCTGATTTTTCATCAACCAATTCTGACAATTCTGATCCAAAAAAAGATTTACTTGTAAGCAGGGTGAAATTGATGTATCGTTTCCCGAAGATACTCTCTGTCTAAGTGTGTATAGATTTCTGTGGTTGTAATACTTTCGTGTCCGAGCATTTGCTGCACAGCCCTGAGATCAGCACCACCTTCTACCAGATGCGTGGCAAATGAATGCCTGAATGTATGTGGTGATATGTTTTTCTTCATATCGATTCTTACGGCCAGGTCTTTAATAATCAAGAAAATCATAATCCTTGAAAGTGATTTTCCCCGTTTGTTCAGGAAAAGGATATCTTCAAATCCTTTGCAGACAATCTGTTTTTTTCTCACCTCGTTTACATAAATCCTTATATTTTTCAGAGCTTCTCTGCCTACGGGAATAAGTCTTTCTTTGTTTCCTTTACCAATCACCCGTACATATTCTTCATTAAAGTAGATATGGGAAATTAACAGGTTCGTGACTTCGCTTACTCTTAATCCGCAACTATACATAATCTCAAGAATGGCTTTGTTTCTGACACCTTCCGGCTTGCTCAGGTCATTTGTGTCTATCAGCTTTTGAATTTCAGAAACAGTCAGAGTATCCGGCAATTTTTTGCCCGGCTTTGGTGACTCAAGCAAAAGAGAAGGATTTGAATCCAGGATATTTTCGGATATGCAAAACTTGAAAAAACTTCGGATCCCTGAAATGATTCTGGCCTGTGAGGTTGCAGAGAGGCCGATGCTGTTGATATATTTGATAAATTCAGCCAGGTGCTGGTACTTTATTTCTCTCAGTGACACATTCAAATTAGTCAGTTGGAAATATTGGGTCAAAAGATCTAGGTCGTGAAGGTAGGCCTGTATGGAGTTTTGAGAAAGTGATTTCTCTAAAAGCATATACTGATAGAATCCATTTCTATAATCCTTCCACATGATATCGGTTTGATTTCTCAAAAAAATGTTTGTGTGTTTGTCAATCACTTACATTTACATCCAAAAGTAAAAATAATAGATTCACTTATGAAAGCACAAATCCTTAAAAAACTGGCAAAGGATTTTGAGAAGAACAGAAAGCAGTTCCGGAATTTTATATCAAGACAGGAAGACAAGCTTACCGGCAAGGATTTGCCTATGGTCCAGATGGCAGAGCAGCACGCATGGAAACAGGTGGATTGCCTTAGTTGTGCCAATTGCTGTAAAACGATGAGCCCCACTTACTCAAAGGAAGATATCGTCAGGATATCTGCTCACCTGAATATGACACCGGCTGCATTTAAGAAAAAGTGGTTGCAATATGATAAGAAAAGCCGGGACTGGATGAATGTAAGCCAGCCCTGTCAGTTTCTGGATTTGAAAACAAATATGTGCACGATCTATGCTGTTCGTCCGGCAGATTGTGCAGGATTCCCCCATCTGACCAAACAGCCCTTTAAAGATTACTTTTATATTCACAAGCAGAATATAGAGTTTTGCCCCGCTACCTATGCAATGATTGAAAAATTAAAGTCGCTCTTAACAAAGCCGGACTGATTACTTTTTTCTACATTCATTATATTTGAATAACACATGCGACTGACCTGCTTTTATTTAATCCTTGCGGTATGTTTCTTTTTAATTTCATGCCATAATCAGCATAATACTGAGGAGCCGGTGATAGTGGCTTCTCCTGAAAAAATGAATGATGTTGTTTCTGGAAATATTCAGAATGCTATTGCCTATGCTGTTCAGAATAATGGTAAAGTAAGCGACAAGATCACATTAAAATTTGCAGACCTTGCTCAGGCGTTTTATTCGGGTAATAATTATAAAGTGATATGGAGTAACAATGAATCAAAAAGACCAATTACAGATTCCCTGATTGATTTTATTAATCACTGTATGTATTACGGACTTTTTCCCCGGAATTACCATCAGGAAAAACTGAATAGCCTTAATTCAAAAATATTGTCTGACTCCCTTGCGGTGGAAGATGCTTCTCTTTGGACTAAACTGGAATTGTTGTGTTCAGATGCCTATTTTCATTTACTGAGAGATCTCCAGGAAGGAAGGATGACGCCGGACAGTTTATCTATTGTAAATAAGAAGGAATTTGTTGATTCTTTTTTTATAGCCAATCTGAATAAAACAATTACTGATGGAAATCTGACCTCTAATCTGCAATCAGCTGAACCGACTAATTTTAAATATTTGAAGTTAAGAGAGGCTTTAAAAAATTTTGTCGACTCCATGGATACAACCAGGTATATTCATATTCAATTTCCATATAAGGATAGCCTGCATTTTGTGAAACAGGTAAGTGCCAGATTGTTGCAGGAGGGAATTGCTGATTCCTCAATCCTGCAACCTGACTCCTCTGCTTTTTCCAGGGCAGTTAAGAAGTATCAGAAAGCGAATGGATTGACTGCTGATGGAAAAATAGGGCCCGCTACTGTACGGTTTATGAATCAGACCGATGAGGAAAAGTTTCTGGATGTAGCAATTACACTGGATAAGTATAAAAAACTGAAAGATTTTCCGGAGACATTCGTTTTTGTCAACATACCTGCATTCTCACTCGAAGTGTGGGATCACGACAGCCTTTTATTACAATCAAAAGTAATTGTGGGTAAACCTGCTACGCCTACTCCTGAATTGGAAAGTAAGATTAATAATATGGTGATCTATCCGAACTGGACAATTCCTGAAAGCATTATCAAAAAGGATATTTTACCACAGTTGAAAAAAGACCCGGGTTATCTTGCCAGAAAAGGATACAATCTGTTTACTGAATCCGGAGAAATGGTGGATCCTTATTCGGTGAACTGGGCAAAATATAAATCAGGAATTCCATGGAAGGTGGTACAAGGTAGTGGGGATGATAATGCGTTGGGAGTATTTAAATTTAATTTTAGTAATCCTTTCAGTGTCTATTTACACGATACCAATCAACGTTATTTGTTTGCGAACGCAAACAGAGCTTTAAGCCACGGGTGTGTACGCGTGCAGAAGTGGGAGGATCTCGCGGATATTATTGCAGATAGAGACAGCGCTATGAGCGCCGGAATGAAGATCAGTTATTCAAAGGACAGTATCAATTCATGGGTCGCCAACAGAGTAAGAAAAAGTGTCATGGTCAAAAACAGGTTACCACTGTATATTTTATATCTCACGTGTGATGCCAGAGACAATAAAATTTACTTTTATGACGATATTTATGGTGAGGATCGAAAATTGGCTGATACCTATTTTAAGAATTAAATCCTGATAAATCTGGCTTACCAAAAATTATTAACGTGCATATTTCTGGTACCAATTGTATTGTTGGTGTCTGTGTCTTTATACGCTCAAAGTGCCAAATCAAAGCCACCTTTATCTCATAAAAAAGAAACTTCTGCAAAAACATTGTCGGGAATTGCATCCTTTTACCATGACAAATTTCATGGAAGAAAGATGGCGAATGGTAAAATATATTCCAAATATGGACTGACAGCTGCTTGCAATTTGCTTCCTTTGAATAAATGGATAAGAGTGACCAATCTTATAAATAAAAAATCTGTTATCGTAAAAATTACAGATCGGCTACATCATAAAAATAAGCGACTGGTTGATTTGTCACTTGCGGCAGCCAAACAAATTAAAATGACAGGGCATGGCCTGGTAAAGGTAAAAGTGGAAGTACTTGACAATTATCACCCTCCGAAACCAAAAAAAATAAATTAATTTTATTCAATAGCAGATTGCCATTACATTTGCACCAAAATTAGAAACAAAATAATGTTTATGAAAAAATGTCTTTTACTTTTATTGGTTATCGGCATTTCTCTATCGGCCGTTAGCCAGGAACATGATTATACTAAAGGTAAAGCTCTTGGTATTAGTTTTTTTCTTAATGATTTTAAAGCAGCATCTGTTTTAAGAAATCAGGGAGTTGTTGAGCTCTTTAAGAATAAAAATTTCTTCAACATCAATAATATGAACCCCGGTTTGGCGGTCAACTACCTGCAGGGGCTTTCTAAGCACATTGATTTTGCAGCTTCTCTGGGTGCAAGTTTTTTGGATTACCCGATAAAAAACAAGCCTCCATTTAATGCCGACAACTTTTATCTGGAAGGTACAGCCAATGCTAATTTTAAGCTTCTTTCAGACCGGTATTGGGTGACTCCCTATGTTGATCTTGGATTGGGAGCAAGCAAGTATCTGAATAACTTTGCAGCATTTATTCCTGCAGGTGTGGGTATTCAGGTAAATTTTCTGGATGAAGCATATTTGAATATTAATTCCCAATACCGCATTCCTGTAACTGAAAGGGCAAGCTACCATTTTTACCATAGCATCGGAATTGCCGGGACTATTCAAAAAAGAAAACAACCTGCCCCTAAGGTAGTGGAAATACCTGCTCCTGTGGTACTTGACAGAGATAAAGATGGTGTGGTGGATTCACTTGACCAATGCCCTGATGTACCTGGTATTGCTGCGTTAAACGGATGCCCTGACAGAGATGGTGACGGTATCGCCGATAAGGATGATAAGTGCCCGGATGTAGCGGGTCTTGCTAAGTACCATGGATGTCCGATACCGGATACCGATGGTGATGGAATTAATGATGAAGAAGATAAATGTCCGAATGTAGCTGGTGTAGCTCGTTATCAGGGATGTCCGGTTCCTGATTCAGATGGCGACGGGGTCAATGATGAAGAAGATAAGTGCCCTCATGAAGCCGGTCCGGCATCTAACTTTGGATGTCCTGTTATTGATGTGAAGATTGTAGAAAAGGTCAATAAAGCAGCTCAGAATATTTTCTTCAGCACAGGTAGTTACAAACTTCTTCCGAAATCATTCAAGTCTTTGAAAGATGTAGTGCAGGTTATGAAAGATAACCCGACATATAAGATTTCTGTAGATGGATATACTGACAATACCGGGAATGCCGATAAAAATCTGGTATTATCTGAAAACCGTGCTAAGTCTGTAAAAGACTATCTCGTGAAGAATGGGGTAGAAGAAGGCAGGATTACTTCTGCAGGCCACGGAATCAATGATCCGGTTGCAGATAACAAGACTGCTGCGGGTAGAGCAAAGAACAGAAGAGTAGAGATGAAATTGACAAATTACTGATAGAAGGATAAAACAGTTTATATTAAAGCTGCCCTTAACCGGGCAGCTTTTTTGTTGTTGTGCATCTAAGTTTTTTCAATGCATTTTGGGTTTAATTTGAATGTGCATTTGAACAATCGCCAGAAGATTAAATTTGAATACCTGTAAAAGATTAGTTCGCATAATTGCTATGCTTTACAGAGCTGTAATTCAGAGTGCTACAAAGAAATTGGATTAGAATTGCAATGTAAAAACAGAGCCCACTCCCGGCTCGCTGGAAACCTGCAGATTCCCGTGATGGATTCTCATTATTTGCCTGCAAAGGCTTAATCCGATTCCGCTGCCGTTTTTTCTTGTTGTAAAAAATGGAACAAATATTTTTTCCAGGATTTCCTTTTCCATACCGGTTCCATTATCCGTTACTTTGAGGCTGATCCGGTTGTTGACAGATTCACCGGAAAGGGTAATGATTTTTTCACTTTTATCTTTAACGGCTTCCATGGCATTCAATACCAGATTGATTAGTACCTGCTCTATCAGTGCATTGTCAGCACTGAGTTGCAATCCTGGCTCTTTTAGCAAAATCTCAAGTTCAATATGTTTTACGCTAAGCGTTGGCTCCATCAGGTTGTAGATATTTTCAAACAGATCGCATACATAAAAGGTTTTCAAATCCGGTTTGGAGATTTTATTTAAATTCCTGTAGATCTCTGCAAATTTCAAGAGGCTCTCACTTCTCTTTTTTATGGTATTTATTCCGGTTTCTACATCTTCAAAATTGACCGGATTGGTATTATCGGAATTTTTTGAGTCTGCGAGCCTTTGTTGAAGAGTAGATGCGAGGGATGAAATAGGTGCTACACTGTTCATGATTTCATGGGTCATGACACTGAGTAGTTTTTTCCAGGCTTCGCTTTCTGTTTCCTCTACGGCGTTGCTGATATTTTGAAAGCCAATCAGTGAGTATTTTCTATTGTCGGTTTGAAATGCAGTGGCTGAAAGCAGCAATTTCAATTCGTGAAGTCCCACAGGTGTGTTGCTTATTTTACTCTCTCCGGGTTTTAGTTGAATAATTTCTTCGAATAGAGAAGGATATCGTTTCGCAAGGCTCTCTAAGGTTTTCAGATAAGGTAATTGTAAAATTTGCTTCAGAGATTCGTTCATCCACATTACTTCGTGACTCTCTACATCATAGGATAATATTCCTGTATCCACCATCTCAAGGATTTTTTGCAGGTATTGAAACTGAGTTTCTTTCTCCTTGCTGACGTTTCTGAAAGCATCATTGATTTCGTTGAATCCCAGACGAAGAGCCTTTAATTCTACAGGAACTTTCTTCAGGCTGAAATGCCGGGAAAAGTCTTTGAACTTTACTGCCTCTACAAAATTATCCAGCTCAAAGTAGGCTTTGCGCTGAGATCTGAAAATGTAAATCAATTGGATTATGATCAAGGGGATAAGCAGAATCAGAAATTCAAATCGCTTGTACGTAATAGAAAAGGCAGTCGCTGTCAATAAGATAAACAGAGAGGAAATACCCACAAAAATTTTTAGTTCCAGTCTTTTCAGCATGGTACTGGTAGAGATAAGTTTATTAAATCTCGTATTTATTCAGACGCCGGTATAGTGCAGTGCGCGTAAGTCCTAACTCTTTGGCCGCACGGCTGATATTACCATTGTGCTTATCAATCACTTTCAGAATAGTATTCTTCTCTACCGATTGCAGATTTAGTGATATTCTGGTATTTTCTGCATCATCTACGGGAGATTTCTCCAATGGTGAAAAAATAATTTCTTCGGCAGTCAATACTTCATTATCGCACATGATGACTGCACGCTCCATCGCATACTGCAATTCACGAACATTTCCCGGAAAGTGATAATTGTTTAATTTCTCAACGGCTTTGGAATTTAGTTCCGGTTTTGACTTCAAATATTTTTTGGAATACGATTCGAGGAATCTGTTGGCAAGCAAAAGCACATCGCCTTCTCTTTTTCTTAACGGAGGCATCATTATTTCTACCGTGTTAATTCTGTAGATCAGGTCTTTTCTGAATCTGCTTTCATCGGCGAGTTCACTCATTGGAATGTTGGTGGCACAGATAAGGCGTATGTCAATATTGATGGGGGTATTACTTCCCAGCCGTGTGATTTGTCTGTTTTGCAGTACACTCAACAACTTGGCCTGTTGCTGAAGCGTGATGTTACCGATTTCATCCAGAAATAGTGTTCCTCCATTGGCTGCTTCAAACCTGCCTTCACGGTCATCGTTGGCCCCAGTAAAGGATCCCTTCTTGTGTCCGAATAATTCACTCTCAAATAACGATTCCGTCAATGCACCGACATCTACCTTGATGAAAGATTTTTTAGCTCTGAGTGATTGGTTGTGAATCGCCCTTGCAATCAGGTCTTTACCCGTGCCGTTCTCGCCAAGGAGAAGAATGTTGGCATCTGTCGGTGCTATCTTTTTGACCTTAAAAAAAATGTCTTTCATGATCTCAGATTCGCCGGCTATTTCATCAAAAGCATTTTCATCCGGATTTAATTGTTTGCTGAGCGATTTACCATCATGATCCTTTAATAATTCCCTGATGGTTTCTACCAGCCGTTCATTATGCCAGGGTTTGACAATGAAATCTGATGCACCTTCTTTTAATGCCCTGACGGCAAGATCGATATCGCCATAAGCGGTAATCATGATGATTCCTGCCTTTGAACCAAATTCTTTAATTTTTTTTAGCCAGAAAATTCCTTCGTTTCCGGTGTGGATCGAACTTTTGAAATTCATATCCAGCAGAATGATGTCAAATGAGTTTTTGGAAAGGATGGCACGAAGGTTTTCTGGGTTTTTTTCTGTGATAACCGATTTTGCTTCTGATTTCAATAACAATCGCACGGCGGTGAGAATATCCGGATCATCATCTACTACCAATATGTTGGCATTCTTCAGTACCATTTAGAGATTTAGATTAAGAATACAAGTTTAAGGAAAAAAATGTAACTGCATTCCCAAAACGCCCTGTAAAATAGTATGAATGGGTGTATTCGCTTTTCGTTGGTACTTCGATGTGATTCTTGTCAGGTTGAAATTATTCTATTTTGATAACGGCCTTTGGCTGGTATGTGTTTCAAAAGCGGACATTCTGTATTTCAAAAACGGACACACGTACATATTTCAAATTTGAAATCACTTGATAATCAATTGAAAAAAAAGTGGCACTTCGTTGTGTTTATATTTGGCACGGAACAAAATCAAATTTTCCGGAAAAAGCAAAACAAATTTTAAACTAATAAAACTACAATTATGAAAATGCAAACAAATACACTGCTTCCTGAATTGACAAAGGCCGGTGTAAAAAAGCTCACAAAAATTACTGAAGAGACTCCTGATGTAATCAGAAAGGAATTCAGAAAATACAGTTTCAGTGCGGCTGAATTATGGAGAATCCATAAACAGAAAAGGAATTTTCAATCACTAAGATTTTTGTAAAGCTAGAAATTATTAAACTTTAAAAAGTACAATCATGAAAACTCAAACAAACACTTTATTTCCGAAATTAACCCCGATTGAAATAAAGGAAATAACAACCGTTACCAAAGAAACGATTGATGCAAAGAAAGGGACTCTTGTTATTTTTACACCTGCACAGTTGAGCCGGATACAAAATAGCAGAAGAATTTTCAATACCCGCAGATTTTTGGTCGATTGATGCATGTATCGTTTGCGTACCGCATTGTATCAAAAGCGTACACAATGAAAATAGAGTGGGTGTGGAATATAGTGTAAATCAACAAGTTGTAAAATGGCATACCATTTAATCAATTAATAACCGAAAGACCTAAAAACGAATCAGTTCAGATGGACAGAATCATTGAAAAAAAGAAATGGAGTAGGAAACGGATATTGACAATTGCTGGAATTGTGGCACTTATAGCACTGATACTTGCCAGTTATTTTCTTACCTCAGGCAATAGTAAATTGAATGTAGATGCAGAACGACTGTCTGTCAGCGAAGTATCAAAAGGTAATTTTAAGGAGTTTATCCCTGTAAACGGGATTGTATTGCCACAGACTACGATTTACCTGGATGCAGTGGAAGGCGGCAGAGTGGAGGAAAAGTTTGTAGATGACGGAACGATAATGAAAAAAGGACAGCCGATCCTGAGGCTTTCAAATACCGATCTGCAATTGGGCCTTGTGACGCAACAGACGAATGTATATAACCTGCTTACTCAAATGCAGATTTCAAAAAATGCTGCCCAGCAAAATACAGTATCAAAATTAAACCAACTGGCGGACGTTGAGAGCGAGTATAAGGAAGCAGAACGGATCTATAATTTGGATAAGCAATTGTTTGAAAAAAAAGTGATAGGATCACAGGAATTTGAAAAGGCAAAAAATAATTACACTTATTTGCTTGAAAAGAAAAAACTGAGCGCACAGATTTTGTCTCAGGATTCATCGAGCACTCAGCAACAATTACAGCAGGCCCGGCAGTTGTACGACGGTAGTCAAAATGCTTTGAAAGTGATGCGTCAGAAAGTAGAAGATTTAATTGTGAGAGCGCCGGTGGATGGTCAGCTCACATCCCTTGATGCAGAAGTCGGACAGTCGAAATCCAAAGGAGAAAGATTAGGTCAGATAGATGTCCTGGATGGTTTCAAAGTACGGGCAGACATTGATGAGCATTATATCTCACGGATTTTTCCCGGACTTACCGGTGAATTTGATTTTAATAATAAAACCTACCAATTAAAAATAAAAAAAGTGTACAGTCAGGTAGCCAATGGAAGATTTCAGGTAGATATGGAATTTGTAAGCGCTGTGCCTGAAGGTATTCGCCGCGGTCAATCCCTGCAAATCCGACTTTCATTGAGTGATGAAACGACTGCTTTGCTCGTACCGAAAGGCGGATTCTATCAACAAACGGGTGGAAATTGGATTTTCAAGTTGAGTAGTGATGGAAAGACCGCTTACAGAGTGAATATTCAATTGGGCAGACAAAATCCCGATTATTATGAAGTACTGGATGGCCTGAAACCCGGTGATAAAGTGATCACCAGTAGCTATGAAAATTTTGGAGACATGAAAGAATTAATACTTAAAAATTAAGGATCAGAAATGAAAAAGATATTATTTATAACCATACTTGCTGTGGTAGCTGCCAACTTCCTAATTGGTACCATGATGCAAAGTAAACCCCAGACTCATAATTGCAGGGATAATATTCATACTGACTTTAGGAATATACCTTTTATGAGTTTTATTTAGAGAGATTCTTTACAACCAATCATAAACACAAAATCAGAGAAATGATAAAGATTACCGACCTGGAGAAAGTTTACCGCACCGAAGATGTGGAAACAGTTGCTTTAAACAAATTGAGTTTTTCAGTCAATACCGGTGAGTTTGTTGCGGTAATGGGTCCATCCGGTTGCGGGAAATCAACCTTGTTGAATATCCTTGGCTTGTTGGATGAACCGGATGCCGGGAGTTTTCTCTTTAACGGGCAGGAAGTCGCTCATTTTAAAGAGAGGCAACGTGCAGATCTCAGAAAGAAGAATATTGGATTCGTATTTCAGAGTTTCAATCTGATCGATGAGCTTACCGTATTTGAAAATGTAGAACTGCCATTGATTTATCTCGGAGTGAAATCCGTTGAAAGAAAAGAAAGGGTAGAAGAGGTGTTGAAGAAAATGCAGATCATGCATAGGCGAAATCATTATCCACAACAACTTTCAGGAGGTCAGCAACAGAGGGTTGCGGTTGCTCGTGCGGTTGTAAATAAACCTAAGCTGATCCTTGCAGATGAGCCCACAGGTAATCTTGATTCAAGCAATGGAAATGAAGTAATGGAATTACTGACTGACTTGAATGAAATGGGCACCACAATCGTCATGGTGACGCACAGTGAGCATGATGCGCGATTCAGCCACCGTATCATCAGAATGTTGGACGGACAGACAGTTACAGAGAATATTTTAGTGTAAGGATCCGGGTGCATACTTCCGGCGTTCCAACTTACAAATCTGAGCGCAAGCCTTACATTCTCTTTTTGCAAATTATTTTTCTATGATTAAAACTTTTTATAGGACAGCACTCAGAAACTTTAGAAAGAAGATTTCCTTCAGCTTCCTGAACATCACAGGCCTGGCAATCGGAATTTCCTGCGCAGGCCTTATTTTCCTTTGGGTGAAAGATGAATTAACCTACGATGATTATTTCCCCAACAAATCGAACCTCTATAAGATCAAAGATTCTCAGACTTATGACGGAAAGACGTTTACGTTTGATTCGTCACCCGGCCCGTTGGCAGAAGCAATCACCGAAGAAGTTCCCGGAATCAAAAGTACTGCAAGAAGCAGTTGGAGAATGTCGTTGCCATTTATGGAAGGGGATAAAAGTATTAACGAGGAAGGGCTATATGCAGACTCTTCTTTTTTGAAAATGTTTGGTCTCCGGTTTATTGAAGGAAATGCAAATACGGCTTTTCAGCAATTGAAAAGTCTGGTAATTACCAGCCGGATGGCAAAAAAGTTTTTTGGAGAGGGGCCTGTTCTGGGTAGGACGATCCGGATGGGAAAGAATGAGCCATTTGTGATAAGTGGAGTAGTAAAAGATTTACCTGAAAATGTTTCCATCAAATTTGATTGGCTGGCGCCATTTAAAAATTTTGAGAATGAAAATGATTGGTTAAAAGAATGGGGTAATAACGGGGTTGTCACTTTTGTGGAGACACAGCCAAATGCAAATATCAAAGCGATCAATCATCAATTGTATGATTTTTTAAAAACCAAAGGAGATAATTATATCGCTAAATTTTCTATTTACCCGATGAAGAGATGGCATCTTTATGACCAATTTGAAAATGGCAAGGAAGTAGATGGTGGAATTAAGTATGTGCGACTCTTCAGTATAATTGCATGGATTATTCTGATAATTGCATGTATCAATTTTATGAATCTGTCCACTGCCAGATCAGAGCAGAGAGCAAGGGAGGTGGGTGTAAGAAAAGTGCTTGGTTCCAGTCGGCTGGAGTTGATTTTTCAGTTTATGACAGAGTCTTTCGTTATGGCTATATTGTCCACTGTCGTTGCTGTTCTGTTGATTTTGCTTTTATTACCTTCTTTTAATTCTCTGGTATCCAAAAATCTTTCTCTAAGCTTTACAGATCCGGTGACATGGGCAGTTCTTTTGAGTATCATTTTAGTTTGCGGTATTGTTGCCGGAAGTTATCCATCTTTTTATTTGTCTTCTTTTCAGCCTGTCAGAGTTTTGAAAGGTGGCAAATCGACTACAGGTAATAAAGCCTCTTTTGTCAGAAAAGGACTTGTCGTCTTACAATTTGCAATTTCTATAATTCTGATAATAGCCACAATTATCATCTATCAGCAGATCAATCATGTGAAAACCCGTGATTTGGGTTATGATAAGAATAATTTGGTTGTGGTTCCTCTTCATGGCAATATGAAACAAAATTTTCCGGCAATCAGAAATGAATTGTTGGCGACCAATCAGGTGAAAAATGCATCTCTGAGTCAGGATGCCGTGCTGAGTTATGGAAGTAATACAGGTGATTTTGGCTGGCCGGGTAAAGATCCCGGAAAGCAGATACTGATCACCATAGAGGCAGTCTCTTCTGAGTTTATTCCTACGGTAGGGTATCAGATGAACAGCGGAAGGAATTTTTACCCTAACAGCACTGTCGATAGCAGCAGTGTTATCATCAATCAAACCTTAGCCAATTTGCTTCAAACAAAAGAGCCGGTAGGATCCAGAATATCAAGCGGAGACGGCGAAGAATTGACGGTAATCGGAGTGGTTAATGATTTTATTTTTAATAGCGTGTATTCAAAGCCTGCTCCTGTAATTTTTTACCTCAAACCGGAGAATACAAATTATTTAACTGTTCGTCTCAAAAAAGGAGATGACGTACAGAAGTCTGTGGCCGCTATGGTAAATGTGATCAAAAAAATTGAGCCCGGTTATCCGGTAGATTACGAGTTTGTTGACGCAGATTTTAATAAGTTGTTCAAAACAGAATCACTGATCGGGAAACTGGCTACACTATTTGCAATCCTGGCAATAATTATTTCATGCCTTGGCTTATTTGGGTTAGCTGCATATACGGCGGAAAGGCGGACCAAAGAAATGGGTATCCGGAAGGTGCTCGGCGCTGGTGTTTCAAGGTTGGTAACTTTATTGTCAATTGACTTTTTGAAATTGGTTGGGATTGCCTGCCTGGTTGCATTCCCGTTGGCCTGGTGGATTATGCATGAATACCTGCAAAATTTTGAATTCAGAATAGACATTAAGTGGACTGTATTTGTTGCAGCGGCGATTTTAGCACTGATGATTGCCCTGATCACCATCAGTTATCAGGCATTCCGTGCAGCATTAGCCAATCCGGTCAAAAGCCTTAAGGATGAGTAATACTGAGAACAAAAACGGGTAATTACAGTAGATGAATATCCTAAATTTCCATAAGCCATTTTTAAATCTGAAAAAAGCTATTACAAAATGAAATTGTTCATTGCGAGGGGTTTTCATAGGGTTTCTATATTTTAATTGCATGGCTCACCAATATCTTATGCCTGATTTTCGTTAATAGGGTAAAAGTCTAACTTTACAATCTTAAACTTACCCTAAGTATGTACCTGGCTGATAAATGGAAACATTATAGTAAAATGCAAAGAAGGTTTGGCTGGAAAGCAATGTTCTTCATGGCCGGCAGAAAGCTTACCAACAATCGCAATCATGAAATTAGTCTGAAAGGGATTCCACATCCTGTCACAGTAAGCAATTTGCTGGTAGATATGTACACACTCCTTCAGGTGTTTTATGGGAAGGAATATGATATCAGGCTGGAAGAAGAGCCTGAATATATTATTGATTGTGGGGCTAATATTGGTTTGGCAAGTGTGTGGTTTGCCAATAAATTTCCAAATACGCGAATAATCGCTGTAGAACCGGACGCAGGAAATTTTTCTTATTTGAAAAAGAATACCCGGCACTATCAAAATGTCAAGTGTCTTCAAAAAGCTATCTGGTCAAAGCCTGTATTGATGGAGGTGACCGATCCGGGAAGGGGTAACTGGGGCTATCAAACCAAAGAGGTAGCTGTTTCTGATCATGGTGTGGAGGGTATCACTATCGACCAGATTATGGAAGAATATGAAATTCCGGAAATTGATTTCCTAAAGATTGATATTGAAGGGGCGGAAAAAGAATTGTTCCTGCATCACTACGAAAACTGGATCACCCGGGTAAAGGTAATTGCAGTAGAATTACACGATTTTTTTGATCCGTCAATTTCTCCTGCCTTTTTTAATACCATATCTAAGTATCATTTTCAAGTTTCTCAGTTGGGAGAAAATACGATTTGCCGGAGGAAATAATCCCCGGAGTTAATTGCTCATTTCCTTAAGAATCCTTGCATCGATTTTGAAAACGTATTATACAAGCCGCTGCTTTACCTTTGTGTCATGCGTCCCCTGAGATCCCTGAATAAATATTTCCTTAAATATAAGTGGCTTCTGTTTTGGGGAATTATTTTTACGATTGCCTCCAATTATTTTAAGATACTGGCGCCACAGGTCACCAAATACGTAATCAATATAGTAGAGCAAAGCCTTGGTAATGTTTCACCTTCTGCAAAATCCTATACTCATTATGATCCTTTGGTAGCATCCGTTATCAATCTGCTCAACCTGGATAATGCTTCATTTAACACACGGGTTTTCTTTAGTGGGGTGATCCTGCTGGTATTGGCTGTTGTGAGTGGATTTTTCCTTTTTCTGATGCGCCAGACTATAATTGTTATGAGCAGACATATTGAGTATGATCAGAAAAATGAAATTTTCAATCATTATCAGAAACTCGATATTCAATTTTACAAAACACACAATACCGGAGACCTGATGAACAGGATTTCGGAAGATGTCAGCCGTGTCCGATCTTATGTAGGCCCTGCTATGATGTATATGGTAAATCTGGCAGCAACAATTGGTTTTTCTGTGACCTATATGCTCAATGAAAACCGTTTATTGACCTTGTATGTTTTGGCACCACTTCCGATGCTTGCCATTACGATCTATTATGTCAACATGATTATCAACAGGAAGGCGGATAAAATTCAACGACTTCTCTCTGACCTGACTACAAATGCTCAGGAGTCTTATAGCGGTATCCGGGTTATCAAGTCTTTTGTTCAGGAGAAGGCAATGCGGCATTTTTTTAAAAAAAACAGTGAAGAATACAGAGACAATGCGATCAGCCTTGCAAAGACAGAAGCCATCTACTTTCCATCAATGGGTTTATTGATCGGTATCAGTACCTTACTGTCTATAATGATCGGCGGTTTTTATGTGATCGACGGTTCTATAAATATTGGGGTTATCGGCGAGTTTGTTATGTACATTCTTATTCTCACTTTTCCCGTAAGTGCCATTGGCTGGACAGCAAGTATGGTTCAGCGTGCAGCCACATCTCAAAGAAGAATAAATGAATTTTTGGATAGAGAGCCAGCGGTTGTCAATGATGTGGAATCGATTGCACATAAACTTCTGGGCAATATTGAGTTTAAGAATATTGATTTCGTTTACCCACACACCGGCATCCATGCATTGAAAAATTTTAATTTGAAGGTAAAAGCAGGGGAGAAGGTGGCCATTGTTGGTAAAACCGGCTCTGGGAAATCTACAGTGGCTCAGTTAATGTTGAGAATGTATAATGTAGAAAAAGGGATGTTATTGTATGATGGAATTCCGGTAGGAAAAATTGATCTGAAAGGACTAAGGTCCC
>CAYXAL010000018.1:40923-65861 GCA_964463015.1 uncultured Ginsengibacter sp. | reverse complement strand
AAAGGTGTTTGTTATGTTTACGAGGCACTTGGTGATTCCTATAAGGAAAAGACAGAAAATTTTATATTTCTTAATCCTATTTATAGTGATGACCATTCAATGAATGAATTGTTCAGGAGATTGGATAAGGCGCCAAAGCAAATGGAATTATTGCTTGCATTCCTGCATTTCAGTAAAACCAAAGGAGAAGTATCACAAAAAGAATTGCTTAAGAAAGCTGCGGCTACCTCTGCACAATTAAAAGGGTTGACAGACAAAAATATTTTGTTTGTTGAAAAAAAGTCTGTTGATCGTCTTCCTGTTTTAAAAAGAATTGTCAGCCCGGAATATAAATTGAGCACCGCGCAACAGAAGGCATTTGAAGAAATTGAAATTGCTTTGCGACATAAGAATATTTGCCTGATTCATGGAGTTACAGGTAGCGGTAAGACGATGCTCTATATGAAGCAGATTGAAAAGGTGATTTACGAAGGGAAGCAGGCACTTTATCTTCTTCCAGAAATTAGCCTTACTTCACAGATAATCCGGAAACTTCAGAAAAGTTTTGGCGGACACGTTGCAATCTATCATTCAAAATTTAATCCCAGAGAGCGGGTAGAAATATGGAACAAAGTGAAGAACAAAGAGGTAAATGTGGTCGTTGGCGCCAGATCAGCTATTTTCTTACCCTTCAGAGAGCTGAGCCTGCTTATTATTGACGAAGAACAGGATGCTTCATTTAAGCAGCAGGAGCCCGCACCAAGGTACCATGCCAGAGATACGGCAATCTTTTATGCCACGCTTTTCAAGGCAAAGGTGATTTTAGGGACTGCAACACCATCCCTCGAAAGTTTTTATAATGTAAAAAAGGATAAAGTTGCGCTTGTCAGGATTGATGAGCGGCACGGTGGCGCTGTTCTGCCTGAAATAAAAATTGTTGATCTCAAGAACTCGGCTGAGTCTGCACACTCAAAGGTTATCTTGTCAACTCAGTTAGTTGCTGCAATGAATAAAACCCTGGAATCGGGTAAGCAGATTATTCTATTTCAAAACAGAAGGGGATATAGTCCTTTTCTTATTTGCGGATCGTGTGGGTACATACCAAAATGTGTCAACTGTGATGTCAGCCTGACGCTTCATAAATCTTCCAACAAGCTTCATTGCCATTATTGTGGTACAGTATATTCCAGGATGGTGCAGTGCCCCGCCTGTGGCAAAACGAATTGGTTAGAAAGAAATTTTGGAACAGAAAAAGTGGAAGAAGAAATTGAGGCTCATTTTCCAAAGGCGAGAGTTGCCAGAATGGACATCGATGCTGTGAGAGGAAAATATGCCCATGATAAATTGATAAGATTGTTTGAAGAAAGCAGAATAGATATTCTTGTGGGTACGCAAATGGTAGTAAAGGGCCTTGACTTTGAAAATGTAATGCTCATCGGAATTCTGGATGCCGATGGGCTGTTAAATTTTGCAGATTTTAGAGTGAATGAACGCGCTTTTCAATTGATGGAGCAGGTAAGCGGACGGGCAGGAAGAAAAGAAGGTGAAGCCGAAGTGTTGATTCAGGCTACAAGAACGGATAGTCCGGTTTTGCTTTGGGTAAAGAACCATGATTATGAATCATTTTTTGAAAATGAATTGCATTTTCGGAATCTCTATTACTATCCGCCCTTCAGCCGGTTACTAAGGATCACTTTAAAACATAAGAAGAAGGAAGTAGTGACTGATGCTTCAGCATTCTTGTTTAAACAATTGGAAAAAAATTTTAAGAATATCCTTGGTCCGGCTGCTCCTGTGATCGGAAAGATCAGAAATCAGTTTCTGATGGATATTACATTAAAACTTCCTCCTGATAAGGTGAAATTGCAACAGCAAAAGACTGCTGTAAAGAATTTTGTTGATCTGATGAAGTCAATGAAGGAGTTTAGAAACGTTACCGTAATTACAGATGTTGATCCTGTCTGAATTTTACAGTTTATTTCCAGTTTTGGGGTGAACTACCTTTGGCTCAAAATGAACTGCTTCTTCATAGGGCATAATCCCGTAAGACATGATGATAATCACATCTCCAACCAATCCTTTTCTGGCAGCCGGTCCATTCAGACAACAAACACCACTACCTTTTGGACCTTTGATCAGATATGTTTCAATTCTTTCACCATTGTTTACATTGACTATTTGAATTTTTTCATAGGCCAGCATACCGGCCGCGTCCATCAGGTCACTATCAATCGTAAGACTTCCGACGTAGTCAATATTAGCTTCCGTAATGACAGCACGATGGATTTTTGATTTTAGAATTTGGATATTCATAAATTCTTTTTGATTGGAAAAGGGCTGCAAAGTTAGTATGCGTGAATAAGAATAAAATGTCAAAAACCTGTGTAATTAATAAAACTCACATTGGTTTAATAAAGAAAGAAAAAATGAATCAGGAATCAGATTTTTTGCTTTCTATTACTTAAACTAAGAAACCCGCAATTGAATCGCGGGTTTCTAAAGTGCGGAAGAGGAGATTCGAACTCCCACGCCCGTTAAGGCGCTACCACCTCAAAGTAGTGCGTCTACCAATTTCGCCACCTCCGCATGGGCTGCAAATCTACCGTAAAAATTCTTTTGTCTAAAGATTTTAAAATGGATTTTCTTCAATTTCCTGAATGCATCCAAACTGGTTAATAAACCGTTAAATGAAACGGCTCCTTTGAACCTTATACTTACATCTTCGTCTTTAAATTAGAAAAATCATACACAATGAAAAATGCATACAGTTTGATGTTAATTGGCTCGATGGTGATTCTTACATCATGCAGTAGTTCAAAAAACTTTGCGCAGTCATATTATGATGAGCCTCGCTCAGGTGTTACCTATCAGCAGTTTTATGATGATTTGAGCCCCTATGGCAATTGGATTATGTATCCCGGATATGGATATGTGTGGGCGCCTTTTGAGGCGGGTTTCAGGCCGTATTATTCCAATGGTAATTGGGTTTATACCGATATGGGATGGACATGGGTATCACGATACCGTTGGGGATGGGCACCATTCCACTATGGCAGATGGATGCACGATATCCGTTATGGTTGGGTGTGGATACCCGGATATGAATGGGGGCCTGCCTGGGTAGCTTGGAGAGGTGGTGGCGGATATTATGGATGGGCACCACTGGGTCCCGGAATGTCTATTAATATTTCCTTTGGGATGATACCTCAGAATAACTGGTGTTTTCTGCCCTCCAGATACATTACTCATAGAAGCATGGATCGGTATTATGTAAGATCCACTCAGAATGTGACCATAATTAAGAATACTACCATCATCAATAATTACTATGGCAACAATAATTCTGGCAGAAGATATAACTCGGGCCCCAGAGTGATGGATGTAGAAAAGCAAACAAATCAACGGATTGCTCCGGTCAGGATTGTAAACCGTACAGAACCTGGAAACTCAGACAGGGTAAAAAATCAAATTTCCATGTACAGACCTGAAGTAAAACAATCAGATAATGTAAATATCAAGCCGAGGGTAGCCATCAATGCACCTGTGAGAAAATTTGATATGGATCAGAATAATAACAACAGAGATCAGTTTCAGAATAATGGAATAACCAATGGCTCTGTACCCAACCAAACACGCCCTGGTAATTCAACTGACAGGATTAATAATCAACCGGATCGTGTAATCAGGAGACAATTTCCGGAAAATGGGACCAATAATAGTAGTTCAGCATTACCTCCTGATCAGGTACAACGTCAACCGGTAAATACTTTGCCGAAAAGAGAATTTAAGCCTGCCGATGACAGAGGCTATTCTCAGCCTTCTCAGGACAATCTGAGGATGAAGGAAATGAAATCTGAACCTGAAAGGAAAATGTACCCCAAAGAATACAGGAAGTCTGAAAAAAGAGAAGAAAATATCAAACAGAGGCATGTACCGGTTATAAAAAATAATACTCCTCAGATGAAAAGCGAAGAGCATCCAAAGGAAAGCAAATCGACGGGAAAGCGGGTATTCAGACATTTTTAGGTTGTAAGGTTTTTCGGTTCAAAAGGCACTTGTGAATGGGTGCCTTTTTTAATTTTTTTCGGGATTGGCATAAATGTTAGTATCTTCCTTATCACAAGATATCTGCTTATGAAAGAGGATATATTGCAATACATCTGGAAGTTCAGGTATTTTAATAGCAGAGAGTTGAAGACCACAACAGGAGATTCTCTGACATTAATTAATCAGGGGAATCAGAACTTTGATCAGGGGCCCGATTTCTTGAATGCCAGGGTTCAGATTGGTAAAACTATTTTGGCAGGAAGTGTGGAAGTGCATGTCTATTCAAAGCAATGGAATCAACACAATCATCAGAGCGATACGAATTATAAGAGTGTAATACTGCATGTAGTGTGGGAACATGATGCAGATGTGTACAATATAAATGGGAGCTTGTTACCTACCTTAGAATTGAAATCCATTGTGCCGAAAATGTTGTTTAAGCGATACAGGCAGCTCCTTGAGAAGGAACAACTTCAGAAAAGATTTTTTGTCCCTTGTGAAAATTTTCTTGACAGTGTCCCGGATATTAAATGGGTTGCATGGAAGACCAGGTTAGCCACTGAGCGTTTGGAAGCAAAAAACAACAAAGTTTTTGAAATCTTGCACGATACTCAGATACACTGGGATGAAACTATGTGGAGAATGATGGCTGCCAATTTCGGAGGAAAAATGAATGGCCATGTTTTTCAGAAAATTGCAGAAACGATTCCTCAGAAATTATTGGCAAGACATAAAAACATTCCTTCAGCAATTGAAGCAATTTTATTTGGGCAGGGTGGGCAATTAAACGGAAGCCTCGAAGGCAAATACCCCAGGATGCTTCAGAAGGAATATGCATTTTACAAACAGAAGTACAATCTTTCACAGGTGGATGGTAGTTTTTATTTTGCAAGAATGCGTCCGGCAAATTTTCCAACGATTCGCCTCGCACAATTGGCTGCATTAATTATTAAAAGTAATCACCTTTTTAGCCAGATCAAAGATTTAGAGAACCTAAGTGAGGTTGAAGCATTATTACGCGTAAGCCCCAATGACTACTGGCTTTATCATTATAAGTTAGATGGTGAAGAAAGCATGGAAATGAAAGAAAAACCTGTTGGCCGGCAAATGATAGAGAATGTTATTATCAATACCATTTGCCCGATAATGTTTGGTTACGGCATTTACAATAAAGATGAAAGATTCAGGGATAAGGCACTTCGATGGCTTGAAGAATTACCTCCCGAAAAAAATAGTATTACCAGAGGATTTGAATCCAGAGGCGTAAGTCATAAGAGTGCCTTTGATTCACAGGCGTTAATCCAGTTGAAAAATAATTATTGCGATCACAAACGTTGTCTGGAATGCACAATCGGAAATACCATTCTCGGAAAGTCGCTTCAGGAAGATGATTAGCTTTTCAGGAGTGAATTATTTTCCATAAAGCTGTTCCAATAGGTTGTTTAGACTGTTGGTGGCTGAATCCATTTACAACCCGCCCGAAGGTACAATAAGGCAGGAATAACTTTAAATTCAGACAAGGCGAATTGTAGTTTGCCACCTGCAGAAAACTCGGGGAATGTCCGGAGATAATAGAATCAGGATAGCAATGGATAATACATGACGCAAAGAGGCGGATGCCTCTATTAGGACACCCTGCACAGAAGCCTCCCCGGATGAAATGAGTTTACATATAACATTCAGTTTAAAGAAAATAAATTATTTTTATTCCGGATTATAGCGTTTGAAGACATGTGGAGATGCGCATTACCTGTTGAAGCGCTTACATAAGTTAATTAACGAACTCTCTTTATGTATAAAATAAAAGGATTTATTGAATGGCAGGTTTTCGGAGTATGTACTGCCATTGGTGAGAAGATGGGCATAGCCACCTCTGTTATAAGACGGTATTTTATTTATATTTCTTTTTTGACATTAGGTTCCCCGGTAATATTTTATCTCTTCTTCGCTTTTTGGATAAATATTAAGAATTATATCCGGTTCAGCAGGAGGAATCCAATCAGGTATATGTGAATCCGGCAGAGTGGCAGGGAAAATTATCTGATGACCACTTCTTCTATTACATTCTTTCCAAAGTGTTCGTTGATGCGCGCAATGATCTTATCTTTCTGATAAGACAGTTCATTTTTTAAAGGAGCGACCTGGGTCTCAATGATTAAAGTCTTCTTCACAATTTTTAATTCACTTGTATAATTACTAATGGTTTTCCCCATCAGTTGCTCCCAGATTTCTTTGATTTGAAGAGATTGGATCCCACCTTTTAATTTGCTTTCATCCAGAAATTGGGCGATAGCCTCCTTGATAGAAATTTCCATTGGATAAAGGTAAGAATTACTAATTCAATGGAATGATCTGGATGGTATTGTTTAGATCGGCAATTGCATGGCTAAGTCGCATCTGATCTGTATCGGTTATAAACACCTGGCTTTCATTTTTATGACAGAGGTATTCCAGCAAATTCCTGATCCTGGAGCTGTCGAGCTTTTCAAAAACATCATCCAGCAAAAGAATTGGTGCAATGCTTGTTTCTTGCTGCAGTACTTCAAGCTCTGCCAACCGGCAGGCAAACAACAGGCTTTTCCTCTGACCCTGAGAGGCTATGTTTCTGAATAAATTTGAATTGAATTCAAAAATAATTTCATCCCTGTGGATACCGGAGGAAGTTCGTTGCAATATTCTGTCTTTGTGCAGGTTCTTTTTTAAGATGGATGCTGTGTTATTCCCGTCTATATGGCTCTCAAATCGGATGGAAAGTGCCTCATTGCCTCCACATATCTGTGTATAGAATTTAAGGATGACGGGGAATAATTTTTCGCAAAAACGTATTCGTTGCTGGTAAATGGATTCAGACAACGGGATAATTTGGTTGTCTATACTTTCGAGTAATAGATCCTCCCGCTTCTGATTTTGGGCTTCTGATTTTAAGTGTGCGTTTCTCTGCGCCAGAAGTTTGGAGTAAAGAATCAGTTGCTGGAGATATAGTTCATTTATTTGAGATAGCTGAGTGTCTAAGTATTTTCTTCTTTCTTCGCTTCCTCCCGAAATGAGTGCAATATCATCCGGCGCAATGAGTACTGCCGGGTATTTGCCCAGGTGTTTTGAAAATTTTTCATAAGCTACCTCGTTGTCGTAGATTTCTTTTCCGGTTTCCGGCCTGTAAACACAAACGATCCTGTTGATTTTGTTGGAGCCTGTTTTGATCTCTCCTTCAATTCTGAATCCTTCATTGCCGAAACGTACATTCAGACTATCAGATCGGTTGAAGTAGCTTCTGGTGAAGCACAAATAATAAATTGCATCCAGCAGGTTGGTTTTTCCTTTGCCGTTATTTCCGCAAATACCTATAATTCTTTCATTAAACAGAAAGTGTGACGCAGAATAATTTTTGTATCCGGTCAGTTTTATGTTGCTTATTCGTAAAGGTATTGCCACAATATCAGAAAAAATTGGCTGATGCAAATTAAGTAAAGTAATGAGCTTTTCGCTTTGTAATAATCCGCAGCTATTTTGTTTTAACCTGTATGTCAGTTTGATACCAATGAAATTTATTCCTGAAAACTATTGATTGGCCTGAGTTATCCGCACACCCTTCCAAAGATCAGATTACGATTTAAGCCTCACAATGGATTCCGGAAGGAAAGGGCAAATCAGATTTATGCAGAAAAATAATTCTCAAGTTCTTTGAGAGAATCGTGAGTCGTCGCAAAGTCTTTAATGATAACTCCTTTTTCCAACAGAATGATGCGATCGCATACTTCAGTGACATGATTGAGATCGTGGCTACTGATCAGCATGGTCACGTCTTTTGCCTTCATGGAAGAGATAAGTTTCTTTAGTCGGATCTGTGTGGTAGGATCAAGGTTGGCAAACGGTTCATCCAGCACCAGAAGAGAAGGTTGTATTAGCATTGCAGCTGCAATGCCCACTTTATTCTTGTTGCCCTTGCTGAGATCACGGATATACTTTCCCTTATTTAATACTTCTCCATTAAATATTTCTTCAAATGGTCTGAGCCTTTCAGTCATTGTTGATTTGGAAATATTATTGACTTCAGCGATGAAATCGAAATATTCTTCCGGTGTAAGATAATCGATGAGAAACCCTTCATCGAGAAATGAACCTGTATATGATTTCCATGTATCACTTTTTGAGACGTCTGTTCCATTTGAATACACGGCACCCGCATCAGGCCGGATAAGGTCAAGTATCATTCTGAACAATGTCGTCTTACCGGCGCCGTTATTTCCTACAAGTCCAATCGTCTCACCTTCGCGGATAGAAGATTCAGGAATATTGACAACCGTTTTCTGGCTATATATTTTTTTTAAGCCTTTAATTTCTATCAGCATAATTTGAATTAATGTTCGCGGAATCCTTCCGCAATTTTGTATCGTTCTTTAATAAATAGTTTAGTCAACAGGTTTAACCATATTTCACGCATTGCCAGTGTAATCAATCCGAAAATACCGATGGAGATAACGCCCCAGTAGGGCAGATTGGCAACGCCAAATGGCCAGTAAATAAGAAAAGGAACCAACAATAGCGGTAAAGCTAAAAGCCATTGAGTGGCGCCGACTCCCTGCCAGTTAAAACTTCCGGACTTGGTGAGGTCAAGCCTTTTCCGGTTGTAATTGGCAAAAAATAAGACGACGACAGATCCAAATCCAATATTGTATAAGTACACACACAGGTGCAGCAGCAGCAACTTCCAACTCAGAAAACCATACAAGAAGGTGATCATAGTTACCAAGGAAGCAGAAATGGTAAACAATAGAAATTTTGCTTTCAGAAAATCTTTTGGTTCTATCCTTGTAGTAAGAAGTCCATCAAAATGCCCACTCTGCCAGGCATACATAAACTGGCCATAGACTATCTGGAAAATTCCTGTCATAAAAACCGCAGCAAATAATAGAAATGCAAATTGATCGTGTTCGATATAGTTTTTCTTATAAAAAATGAATCCGTAGAATACGAATAGAAAACTCATTGTGATGGCAGATTTGCTTCTCTTGTGTCGCAGGATAAGTTTTAATTCAAGGGCAGCAAGTCTCCCGATATGACCAAATTTATTTAGCCACGGATAATCGGTGGAAACTTTTTCGGGTTCTTTCTTAGATAATTCTTCCAAATAAAGATTGGTCTTGAGATATTTGGAGTTTGTAAATCCAATGATAACGGGCAATGCAACAAAAAGCACAGATAGAAATGGCTGAAGAGAAATCTCTTTGAATAATAAATCGGAAATGTGAGAAATAGAGATGATTTTAAAGTAATCGAGTGCTGCAATACCCAGCATTATCAGCACTCCAATGAGTATAATATAGCCATTGCTGCCTGCCTTACGCTTCAGATATAATACGAGAAAATGATTGAACAGAATGAGCGAAAGAATTACCACGGTATATCCGATGGCACTCTGCAATCCGGCAGTGTGAATGATTTCTGTAAATACAAAAGGAAGAAAGAGAATTAAGGGCAGGAGATTGAAAAAGGTAAAAAGCGATTTTACATTCAGGAAACGTACTATCATTTTTCGTGAAAGATTCAGTGTCAGATAAGGTTTCACACTCAGTGTAGGTAATTCCTGCAATTGGATTCTTAATAAAAAATCTGCTAAGAAATAGTATAGGATAAAACCGTTAAAAATGGAGACAGGATGATCGTTGGGGAAAAACTTAACCAATAATTCTTTCATGAAGAACCCCAATCCTATTGCAGCGAGGAGGAAGTATAAGATTAAAAACAACATTACCAGCTTGGTAATTATGCCTCCGGCCTTATTCCTGCCTCTCCAGAATTCCAGCCACTGGTGGCTCAGAAAAGTTCTAAACATGTAAAAGGAATGAATAAATTAACAATGTGGGCATTATTTAAAAAAACCGTTTGCAACTGAAGAGATTGGCAATTTCCTGATCTCGCCTTTGGGAGTTTTGAAACTTATGATCGTCATATCTTCTTTAAACTTTCTGGCAACCTCTGCCGGAATATTGTCCATCCGGCTTGCCAGGTTCATAAATGCATAAAGCCTGACTACAGGATTGGTATTCTCCATTGAAATCTTTAACAGATCGTATGGAGATGCGCTTTTGGCCATCTGTTGGGCTCTTAAAATTTGAGGAGATGAATTTGGGCTTTCTCCGGGAAGTTCAAATACATTGTCGTCTGCCATTTGTTTCAGAAGTTTTTTTAGCGAGACAGAATCTCTCGTCTGAGCATTTGGCAATGAATACGCTTCTGCATTCAATGAAAAGCACCATATCAGGAAAAATGAAAGTAGGTAGATCGGTTTCATCGTGGCAAGTATAGAGTGTAAATTTAATTTAATTTTTTCTACATCAAAACCGTTCCTGTAAAAGTCTGACTGAATTTTGGTGAGATAAACCATTATTATTCTGAAAAAATTGCAGAAACCAGATTGAAGTACTGAATTTGCGTCATATTTCCATTGAAACATGCGACAAAATTACTTTCCATACTTTCCGGGAGTTATTGGATTAATGTTTGATGAGAAATAAGAAATTTTTTTCCGAATATGAATCCGAATAATTTGACCATTAAGTCTCAGGAAGTTCTCCAAAGGGCACAGCAGCTTGCTTTCAATGAGCAGAATCCCAACATTGAGACAGAGCATCTGCTGAAAGCGCTGATCACTGAGGAAGACAGTCCGATCGAATTTCTACTAAAGAAGAATAATGTCAATATCAAATTTGTCGAATCCAAATTGGATGAAGCCATTGGGAAATTGCCCAAAATGGGGTCAGGGGAGCCGGCACAGGTGATAAGTCGGGATATGAATAACGTGATGCTACGCGCTGCGGGTTCGTTAAAAACTTTTGGTGATGAATTCGTAAGCGTAGAACATTTGCTTCTGGGGATCATTCAGGGAAATGACAATGCAGCAAAGATTTTGAAAGATGCCGGGCTGAGTGAAAAAGACCTGATTACCGCCATCAAAGACCTCAAAAAAGGTAGTACAGTGAGTTCGCAGACTTCTGAAACGCAGTTTAATGCTCTGAATAAGTATGCAAAAAATCTGAATGAACTCGCAAGAAATAATAAGTTGGACCCGGTTATTGGCCGGGATGAAGAAATCAGGCGAACCTTACACATATTAAGCCGAAGAACTAAAAATAACCCGATACTCGTGGGAGAACCGGGGGTGGGAAAGACGGCCATCGTAGAAGGGCTTGCTATCCGGATCATCAGCGGTGACGTACCTGAAAATCTGAAGTCCAAAGTGATCTTTGCGTTGGATATGGGACTGCTGATTGCGGGAGCTAAGTACAAAGGTGAATTTGAAGAAAGATTGAAATCTGTAATTAAAGAAGTAGCGCAAAGCGATGGAGAGATCGTACTTTTTATTGATGAAATCCATACACTTGTTGGAGCTGGAGGTGGAGAAGGGGCAATGGATGCCGCGAATATTTTAAAGCCTGCATTAGCCAGAGGCGAACTCCGTGCGATAGGTGCCACTACACTGAATGAGTATCAGAAATTTTTTGAAAAAGATAAAGCACTGGAAAGAAGATTCCAGCGTGTAATGGTGGATGAGCCAAATGTAGAGGATGCAATTTCTATTTTGAGAGGGTTAAAAGATCGTTATGAGACTCATCATCATGTCCGAATCAAAGATGAAGCTATCATAGCAGCAGTGGAACTATCTCACAGATATATTACCGACAGGTTTTTGCCGGATAAAGCCATTGACCTTATTGATGAGAGTGCTGCCAAACTCCGATTGGAGATGAATAGCATGCCGGAGGAATTGGATAAACTGGAAAGACAAATCAGGCAGCTGGAGATCGAGCGCGAGGCCATCAAGAGAGAAAATGATAAAGAGAAACTGAAAGAACTGAATACTGAGATTTCCAACCTTGCCGTAACACGGGATACGTTTAAAGCGAAATGGCAACAGGAAAAGGAACTTGTAGAAAAAGTGCAAAATGCCAAAGTTGCGATGGAAGACCTTAAAATGGCAGCAGAGCGTGCAGAACGGGAAGGAGATTATGGTAAAGTAGCCGAAATAAGGTACGGTAAACTAAAGGAGCAGGAAAAAATGATTGAGGCCTATACCAAAGAACTTCATGAGATCAGTGAAAAAAGATTATTAAAAGAAGAAGTTGATGCTGAAGATATTGCTGAGAGCGTTTCCCGGACCACAGGAATTCCTGTAAACAAAATGATGCAGAGTGAAAAGGATAAATTAATTAAACTCGAAGATGAACTGCATAAAAGAGTAGTAGGGCAGGAGGAAGCGATTGAAGCAGTTGCCGATGCCGTTCGTCGTAGCAGTGCAGGGCTTCATGATCCCAAAAAACCAATTGGCTCATTTATATTTCTCGGACCTACCGGGGTCGGTAAAACAGAGCTTGCAAAAGCACTTGCCGAATACCTGTTTGATGATGACAGTATGATGACCCGGATAGACATGAGTGAGTATCAGGAAAAACACAGCGTGAGCAGATTGGTAGGTGCGCCTCCCGGATACGTAGGCTATGATGAAGGTGGACAATTGACGGAGGCGGTTAGACGAAAACCTTACAGTGTCATCTTGTTGGATGAAATTGAGAAAGCCCATCCGGATGTATTTAATATTCTGCTTCAGGTGCTTGATGATGGCCGTCTTACAGACAATAAGGGCAGGGTTGTCAACTTTAAGAATACAATTATCATTATGACCAGTAATCTCGGAAGTCAGATAATCCAGGCTAATTTTGACAATATAACCGACATGAATCGGGAAGAAGTAGTAGAGAGTACAAAAGAGGAAGTAGTCAATTTGCTTAGGCAAACCTTGCGACCTGAGTTTCTGAACAGAGTGGATGAAATTATTATGTTCCAGCCATTACTGAAATCTGAAATCAAAGAAATCATTCGGATTCAACTCAATGGATTGAAGCAACAATTGTCCAGAAGCGGGGTTGACCTGGAATTTACGGATTATGCATTGGAATATCTGGCGGATAACGGATTTGATCCTCAGTTTGGAGCACGTCCGTTGAAGAGATTGATTCAGAAACAGATTGTCAACCAATTGAGCAAAAAATTGATTGCGGGCAATATAGATAAGAGCAAGCCTGTGTTGGTAGATGTCTTTGACGGAACTGTGGTATTCCGGAATGAGACTTTGCATGATGAAGCTGTGAAATAGTTGTTTTGGTTATTCAGTACAAATTGAGGCCTTATCCTTTCGGAGAGGCCTTTTTTGTTTCAGGAAAATTTTTTGATTGACTGGTTTATCCTGCTCAATAGTACTTCGTCATCCAGGGATTCAGGGTTGAATGTTTCGCCCAATAACGTTTCATAAAGTTCCACATAACGTTGATATATAAACGAAACACGTTCATCCGTCATTTCGGGAACCTGTTGGCCTTCTCTTCCCATAAAATTATTTTCAACCAGCCATTCCCTTACAAATTCTTTACTCAGTTGTTTTTGTTTCAATCCTTTTTTCTGATTTTCTTCAAATCCTTCTGCATAAAAATATCTTGAGCTGTCCGGTGTATGCACCTCGTCAATCAATAAGAATTTGTCTTTGTATTTTCCAAATTCATATTTGGTGTCGGCAAGGATTAATCCTCTTGTGGCTGCAAAAGATTTTCCTTTTTCAAACAAAGCATGGGTATACTGCTCCAGCAATTGATAATCCGATTCAGAAATGATTTTTCTTGATAATATCTCTTCCCGGCTAATGTCTTCATCGTGCCCCTCCGATGCCTTCGTACTTGGGGTGATGATGGGTGCGGGCAGAAAATCATTTTCCTTTAGTCCCTCAGGAAGACTTACGCCGCACAAGATTCTTTTTCCGCTTTGATAGGTACGCCATGCATGTCCGGACAGATTTCCGCGGATAACCATTTCCAGTTTTACAGGGGTACAATTTCTCCCTACCGAAACATTGGGTGCGGGCACATCCAGGAGCCAATTATCACACACCTCTGAGGTTAATTTCAGCATGAAAGCCGCGATTTGATTCAGAATCTGCCCTTTGAATGGAATGGGTTTCGGGAGGATCACATCAAAGGCACTGATGCGGTCGCTTGCAATCATTACCAGCAATTCATTATTTAGAAAATATACATCTCTGACTTTGCCATGGTAGAAACTGGCCAGGTTCGATATTGAAAGTCTATCCATTGGTTTTTACTGAGGATGCAAATATCAGAATTTATAGGGGCACTTATTCAGGATATTTTTTGACCAGACATTTCTACATGATTAAGTGAAAAAAGTAAAGAAAATAATTTTTGAATTGATTAAACATCCTAAATTGCCATTAATTCACCAAAAAACAAGATTATGAGAAGGGCACTTCCTTTTGTCCTGGCTGTCATTTTGTATTTTATGATTTTGCCAGCCTATTCGCAGCAAACCATTAGTGGTGTGGTTAAAAATGCCAGCACCGCGTTGCCGATCCCTGCTGTATCTGTACTTGTAAGTGGTACGGGAGACGGAACATTTACCGACGATAACGGTAATTTTTCGATCAAAACCCAAAAATCATTTCCCGTAACCCTAAACTTCACATCGATTGGGTTTGAACCTGCATCTAAAGTTGTAAGGAGTGCCTCTGAAAAGGTAGAAGTTTCCCTGACACCATCTGCGATGTTAGGTCAGGATATTGTCGTATCTGCCACACGTACCCCTTCCCGGATTCTGGAGTCGCCGGTTACCATTGAAACAATCAATGAGAAAGATGTTCGTAATGCAGCAACACCTTCCTATTATGATATGGTAGGAAAATTACAGGGAGTGGATATGGTGACTTCTTCACTTACCTTTTCTACCCCAAGTACCAGAGGATTTAATGGAAGTGGTAACCTAAGGCTCAACCAGATTGTGGATGGAATGGATAACCAGGCTCCGGGACTGAACTTCTCGGTAGGTAGTGTAATTGGCGTTACCCAGTTGGATGTGGATCGGGTAGAATTATTGCCGGGTGCATCTTCTGCATTGTATGGGCCGGGTGGTATGAATGGTGCTTTGATCATTACCAGCAAGGATCCTTTTAAATATCAGGGCCTTTCTTTTGATGTAAAGACAGGCATCATGAATCTGGACAACCCCAGCAGAAGACCTTCGGCCTATTACGACTGGAGTTTGAGATGGGCAAAGAAAGTAAGTGAAAAATTTGCATTTAAGATTACGGGGCAACTTACACAGGCAAAAGATTGGGTGGCAGATGATTACCGCAATTATGATCGTACGGGAACCACCGGGTTTGTGAAGCCGGGAACCAGGGAGACAGATCCGAATTATGATGGCGTCAATGTGTATGGAGATGAAACAACTGCCGATATTATGTCCAATGTATTGAAACCCTTGGCAGCAGCAGCACCTTTCTATGCACCTTACATTAATTCCCTTCCTTCTTCCATTCCTGTTTCAAGAACCGGTTATAAAGAAAAGGACATCCTAGATCCAAATACATTGAATGTAAAGTTTAGTGGTATGTTGAGTTATAAGTTGACACACAAGACTTCACTGAACGCAGCAGCTTATGTAGGTACAGGAAATACAGTTTACACCGGTAGTGATCGTTATTCATTATTAAATCTGATCATTGCTCAATACAAGGTTGAATTAGTGAATCCAAATTGGTTTGTACGATCATACACTACACAGGAGAATGCCGGAGAATCTTTTAATGCAACAGTAACTACCCGTTTATTGAATGAAGCATGGAAGCCAAGTGGCGGGTCTAACGGCTGGTATTTCCAGTATGCAATGGCATTTTTGAATGCAAAAATTGCTGGCGCCTCTGATATAGTTGCACACAATACCGCCCGTTCAGTGGCTGATGTTGGCCGTCCTGCAGCAGGCTCTGATCAGTTCCAATCATTGTTTGATAAAGTAAGAAGCATTCCAATATCCCGGGGCGGTGGTTTGTTTGTGGACAAAACTGACTTATACAATATTGAAGGGCAATATGATCTCTCTCAACATACTTCATCTTTTGCAGACATCCTTGTAGGAGCTAATTATAAAAGATATGTATTGAATTCAGAGGGGACATTGTTTGCGGACTCATCGGGTAAAATTCCGATCAATGAGTATGGAGCCTATATTCAGGCAACTAAAAAATTTGCCAATGATCGGTTGAAATTAATCGCAAGTGCCCGTTATGACAAGAATGATAATTTTGATGGCAAATTCACTCCAAGAGTATCACTTGTAATTAAAGTAGCGGAAGACAATAACATTCGCCTTTCTTATCAACAGGCATACAGATTTGGAAGCACCCAGCAGCAGTATATCAATCTGAGAGTGGGTGGGGGTACTGCATTAATTGGTGGCGTGGAGAGCTTTAGGAAATTCTATCACTTTGATACCAACCCCGTTTATGCGATTGACAAAAATCTGTTTGCAGGAAATCCCGAATTGAAAAAATTAGAAAAATTCAAAGCAGAAACAGTTAATTCATTTGAAGGAGGCTATAAAGGCCTGCTCCTGGACAAGCGCTTACTGGTGGATATTTACGGTTATTATGGAATATATAGAGATTTTATAACCCGCACATTGGTAGCCCAATCTGTGAGTGGAGATGTCAGTGTTTTTCAGGATCCCAACACTGTCAGGGCAAATCTGAATAATCCTGCAATATCTACGACCTACTCAGTACCGCAAAATGTGTCCGGGAAGGTTACAACCTATGGATATGGATTAAGCCTGACCTATATGCTTCCCAAAAACTTTACGATTGAGGCACTGGGCTCTTCCGATAGACTGGAGGGAGTACCCGAAGGCTTTATTGCAAGTTTCAATGCACCTAAGTTCAGAGCTGGTGTCACCTTCGCTAATTCCGGATTTGGACATCAGAACAGGTATGGATTTAAATTGGTGTACAGGTGGCAGGATGAAGTTCTTTTCCAAAGTGACTTTGCTACAGGAACTCTTCCGGCATTTCAAACCCTGGATGCCCAGATTAGTTATAAGTTCCCTGAACAAAAAGTATTGCTGAAATTAGGTGGTACGAATATTCTGAATCAATATTATAGAAATGGATTTGGTAATTCCTCTATTGGAGGGCTGTATTATGTAGGGATAGGATATAATATTTTTTAAAAATCATTAAACAGAAAAGTATGAAACTCATCAATATTTTTTCCCCGCAAATTGCGAAAGTGGTGCTTTCAGGAGTAATGATTTTTGCAGTTATTTCCTGCAATAAACCATTTCCCGAAGCAGAACCTATAAATCATACGGTAGCTAATCCGGAAGCAACTCAGTCAATCGGTAATAAAATTTCTACCGACACTTCTTACAGTATTTACCTTGCAGCGGTGAACAGGGTAGGGATGCTTTCTAAATTAAGCGATCCTGACAATGTATTTACAGTATTTGCTCCGGATAACAATGCATTCAGATTGTCGGGTATTCCCTCCAAAGAGGCTATAGGGGTCATGCCGATAGCATCCGTGGGGGCAATTGTTCAATACTCCATTATTCCGGGAGTTCAATACACCAGCAGTGGAATCAATGCATCTTTTCCAAATATGCAATTACCAACTGCAATGAAGATTGGTGATCTGCCGGGCACTCCGCTACCTTTGGAAATGACAACCTTCCCATCCAAGTCAAATGGGTTCTGGATTAATAACTTACCGGTTATCACTCCCGACATGAAGTTTACCAATGGAGTCATTCACAAACCATTGGCTGTTGTTGCTCCGCCCTCACAGGTCTTGAAAGATGCTATCTATGCCAATCCGGACCTTTCATATTTTAAGGCCGCAATAGCCAGAGCGGATAGCGGAACCACTGGGTTGGCAAGTTTTGATTACCTACTCGGATATGCTGTGACGAATATGACTGTATTAGTACCTAACAATGCGGCATTTCAGCAGCTGATTTTTGGTGCGGTATATAGTTATCTGATAGCCAATGGAGTCGATCCAACCACAGCGGAAATTCAGGCTACTGCGCTCGCTTCATCACCCACGGTATTCAGTAATCCTGCTTTGTATAGTGTATTGACTGCTGCGACTGTCCGTGGGATTCTTGCATACCATTTCATCGCCTCCAATAAATCAGGTGCTTTTCAACCCGATATAAGAGTATTTAGTAACAACTTTGCCACTACTCCTACATTTTATAAGACATTGGTTAACTCTTCGGTAGGCATTCATCCGGGTATCCTGGTACAACCAACTTATACAGGTCCAATGGTATCAGGAATTACCTTTACAGGTATGGGTACATTTCCTCCGGGAGGTCAACCATTTAGTGGTACCCCCGCCAATGCTTTATCCATAGACAAGGCTGCTGTAAACGGAGTGTATTATGTAATCGACCGTGTGCTACTGCCACAATAACCTTTTCAAAGATTTTCACTCAGAGATGCCCGGATTTTTCCGGGCATCTTTATGTCAAAAATCTTCTGTGATTTATTATTCTTCCATTTGGGCATTGCATTTGTAAGAAAGATTATATGTGTTACCAGTACGGAATATATGGGATAATTAAAAATTAAATTTTATTGATTATGAATTCAGATTTTTTAGGTAAGGTGAAAAGTTACTTTACCACAGAATTTAAGCAACAAATCGGACTCTCTCTAAATGAGGATAGCAGGTCTGTGGATAAGGCACTAAATGCTATTCTTCCATTGGGGATGTCAGCAGCATTGCAAAGAGTGGATCGGGATAAAGGGGGCATGAGCTCCATATTTAATTTATCAAAAAGTGCATCCAACTATTTACCTGCGGTACCAGACCTCGCAAAATTGCAAAACGAAGAGATTGATAGCCGAATAGCTTCTGATTTGTTTGGAGATCATGAGAGCGCCATTAAGAATGCAGTAGCTAAATATGCAGGTATTAAGAATGAATCGGCCTCCGCACTCATTTTATTAGCCATGCCGGTCTTACTTGGTACTTTAGGTAAATATGCAAACCAAAATAGCCTGTCGCCGGATCAATTGGATAGTTTTATTGGGGGCATGAAAGGAGAAATATTGAATAATATTCCCGAAGGCATAAAAAGTGTGGCTTCAATATTTGGTCTGAATGCCGGTGAGGTAGATGAAAAGCATATCAAAGACTATGTAAAGACCGAGTCTGTTCAACCTCAAAACAGAGGATGGATAGCGCCTGTAATTCTTGTTTTAATAGGCGTGGCGTTGCTCATTTATTTCAGCAGAGGATGTAATAAGCCAAATGATACAGCTACCCCTGCAGCCAATACGGCTTCCATCATGAGTGTTTACACTGATTAGGGTGAGTGTTTTAATTAGTAGTAATGGATTTACGCATCATACATTAAACCGGAAATGCATGACATCTCCGTCCTGAACAATGTATTCCTTACCTTCGATTCGTAACCTTCCGTTTTCACGGCATGCCGATTCTGATCCAAATTTGACAAAATCATCATAGGCAATTACTTCAGCTTTAATAAATCCTTTTTCAAAGTCTGAATGGATGACACCTGCAGCCTGTGGCGCTTTCCAGCCTTTGTGAATTGTCCATGCTCTGACCTCCTGCACGCCTGCTGTAAAATACGTTGAAAGGTTCAGCAGGTTGTATGTGCTGTGTATCAGCCGGTCGAGTGCTGGCACTGTCATCTTGTATTCATCCATAAACATTTTTCTCTCTTCGGGTTCCTCAAATTCAGCAATCTGAGCTTCTATATTGTTTGACATAACAATTATACCGGCTCCTTCCTTTTTTACTGCTTCTTCGAGTTTTTTTGAGAATGAATTACCAATATGCATGGATGATTCTTCCACATTGGCAACGTAGAGAATAGGCTTATTGGTCAGAAAGAAATTTTCCAGAAGTAATTCCTGCTCTTCTTTATTAAGCTCGAGGGATAACAGATTCTTCCCTTTCAACAAATGCGATTGAGCTTTTAATAATACTTCGTATTCAAGTTTCATCTTTGCATCTCCTGATTTTACCATTTTCTCCATCTTTGAAACCTTTTTGTCAATGCTCTCCAGGTCTTTCAATTGCAATTCAGTTTCAATAATTTCTTTGTCGGCAATTGGGTTTACAGGCCCTTCATCACGCAAAATATTATCGTCTTCAAAGCACCGGATTACATGAATGATGGCATCCACCTCTCTGATGTTGGCAAGAAATTTATTCCCAAGGCCTTCACCTTTGCTGGCTCCCTTTACCAATCCGGCAATATCTACAATCTCAATTTGTGTAGGTACAATTCTTTCTGGATTGACAAGAGTAGCTAATTTGTCCAATCTTTTGTCGGGTACATTTACAAGTCCCACATTGGGCTCAATGGTACAAAACCGGTAGTTACTGGCCTGTGCTTTTGCACTACTGCTCACTGCATTAAATAAAGTTGATTTTCCAACATTTGGTAATCCAACAATTCCTGCTTTCAGGGGCATATCTGAAATATTAATTATTAATTTAAAAAAGGTTGCAAATATATCATGTATTCCCCATAAAGGGAGGTTAATAGAGACTAACCTTTCACCTGTGAATTTGCCGCGGGAAATAAATGAGGATTGAAGGACTGGCTCTGTTCAAGGATTGGTGAAATGTCTTTATGTATTTTTGATGATTCTGCCTGTTAATAGAATAATTGAATTCTGTATTCAGACAATCATAAATTCAATGAAATAATTATTGGGCTGAACTAATCCGAACCCCCGGAAGTCTTGATTTGCCCGGCGAATTCATTCATCCTGTCCACCATGGCAACAAAGGAAGCCCATTGGCCATTTTCAGGCATCTTTTCTTTTGCGCGAATAGACTCTCTCACAAACATCATAGCTGGTGACCAAACAGTTTGAATCAGACCAGCATAATTATTCTTAACGTGTGGGGTGGCTTCGCTTCTGAATGTGGCAATATCTTCAACCTGCCTTGTTGTAATCTCAGGATTGCGCCATGGGGCAGTGGCTACACGAAGACCTTTCATTGCAAAGATTACCGGTGTCTTGTCGGGTCTTTCATAATGCCAGTCGCAGATGAATACATCTTTGGGAATGAGATCAATGGCCCGGTGTGTATTATTGAAACTTGCTTCCCACATTCCAATACCGGTAGTTTTCCCCTCAAGCAGTCTATCGCCCCATATCCAGAGTTCGATTCCTTTGGGTAACAAATGATCCCGAATCTTTCTTACCTCACCTGCAAAGAGCTCGGCTTTGTCTCTCCCCTGGCATCGTGGGCATTTATCATCTCCGATGTAAAATACTTCATCCATCCCTGCATGAAATGCATCGGTCTCAAACGCTTCACAAATTTCATCCACCACCTCAAAAACTACAGTATGAACTTTTGGATGCAGTGGACAATAGCTTTTGCAATAAAGGTTGTCGTCATTGGGCCATTCATATTTCTCCGGCATTGCTACATGGGGCGTCTCGTCAAATTCCGGATAGGTGCTGAGTAATTTGCCAAGATGCCCTGCCCAGGACTGGTGCCCCAGCAGATTGACCTGCGGGATTAAACGAATATTGTTTTTCCGGCAAACAGAAACGAGTTTTTTCACATCCGGATTTGACAAGGCTGCTGTGTCCTGCAATTCGGGATGGGAAACATATTGATAATTAAAATCAATCCGGAGTATCAACGTATTGATTTGACGTGGAGCCAGTTCTTTTTGAATGAATGTAATGAATGAATCTACTTTGGCAGGAGGCGGTGCTTCTATGCAAAGTCCCCTTACAGGAAATATTGAGTCCAATGTTTGTGCTTTTGCTGTGTATTCGGTAGAACCGGTTAGAAGTATTGCAAGTAGAGATGAAAGCAAATGTTTCATGATATTTTTTCTGTTGATTTATAAATATGAATGAATTTAGCACTTTTTGACCCATCTCGCTTTGACTGTAAAATGTTTTTTTAATTTATGCTGGTGTTCGGAATCAGGATTCACGCATCAAATGAGTCAACATTGTGAAATAGCTTATGAGATGAGCTACTCACCAGGCGGAATACAAACCGGATTCATCAATAGGAACATTTTTTGGAAAAAATTGCCGGAAGGTGGCTAACTCAACATAAGCACATTGACGCTTCTTTGTAAAATGTTGAAGGCAATTTCTGCCATCAGGTTTTCTTTGTCAAGCGTAGGGTTCACTTCGGTAATTTCAAAACAACAAATTTTCCGATTCTGCATAAGTTTGCTTACCAGATCATCTGCTTCACGCTCGCGAAGGCCATTGCTCACCGGTGTTCCTGTGCCTTTGCTGATACCTGAATCCAGATTGTCCACATCAAAACTTACATAGATATGGGTACATTCATTCAGGAACCGAAGGGTGCTTCTGACCACATTTTCAACGCCTTTCCTCCTAACCTCACTGGTGGTGATTACCTTCATTCCGTATTTTTCAATCAGAAACTTTTCTTCTTTTTCAAAATCGCGGAGCGAGATGAAGACTATATCTTCGCCGAGAACTTTAGGATTTATTTTTCCAATATTTTTTAATTGCTCCCATTGTTTGGCGGTCTTCTCATCCAGGTCATGTACTTTGGATTCGGTATTGTCTTCTCCTATACTTGCTGCCAGTGGCATTCCATGCACATTTCCGGAAGGAGTGGTATAAGGTGTATGAAGGTCCGAATGGGCGTCGATCCAGATTACACCAAGTCTGCTTTTGGGCATAGCCATCTTGATGCCTGCAATCGTACCGATAGAATTGCTGTGATCTCCACTGAGCACGATGGGGAAGAAGTGACTACTGATGCAATTGCTTACGGATTTTGCAATTTTTTCGGTCATATTCAAAATCCCATGCAGGCGTTTGGCATAAGGGGAGAAAATCGGTTCAAATAATAAGTTGTTTTCCGGTTCAACCTTTTCTGAAGGGAAGTTGACAAAAAAGTTACTCATAAAGTCGAGCGCAGCGATCTTAATTGCATCAATGCCAAGGCTGGCTCCTCTTGTACCGGCGCCAATCTCGCTCGGGACTTCGATAATCTTAATATTTTTCATAAAATCCTATTGAGTGATCACCAACCAAACGCAGGTATTCAGTGACTGCAGTTCATATTACCATGACAGCAAATACCCCCCGGGAATTGATTCATAATGTAAATTACTTGTTACTGACGATAAATGACAAGTGAAAATTACAGGTGATTCAACGGCAAGATAAAGCATCTTATGAATATCAAAAAAACTGCCCGGCTTCTTATTGAGGAATGGCTATAATAGGCACTCTGCTGTGGTAGGCTAATTTTTTGGTGTGACTGGTCTTAAACAATTGACTCAGAAACCCATGCTTTCTTGGCAAAGTAATAATGGCATCTATATCCCTCGACTCCACAAAAGAGTTTATTCCATCTACAAAATCATACGATCTTAAAAAAGCATATTCAGGTTTGTATTCTTTAAGGTTTTCTTCCATAGACTTTCTCTCAATCTTATATTCATCCGTCAACTCTACATAGTGTTCTTCATCCACATTCAGTATGTCCAACTGGGGTTTGATGATATTCAATAATTTTTTGAGTTGTTCAAATGGATGGGTTCTGGCTACATCTTTAAAGTCGGAAGTGAATACCACTTTTTGAAGTCCATTGTACTTTGCCTCGGGAGGAATAATCATCACGGGACAATTTACATTTCTTACGACATTCAAAGTGTTCGTTCCCATAAATACCTGAGCGATACGGCTGCTTCCTGTAATACCCATAATGATCAGATCAATTTTATTGGCTAATACATAATCGCTGATATTTTCAATAAACCCACCTTCTTCTGCCACACAGGAAAGAAACAGGGAATTTCCGGGGTTCAGATCATTTTTCAGTGACTCCAAAGCCTGCTCACTTACTTTTTGTCTTGAGCCTTCATCTTTGGAAGAAAGTGTGGGAAGGGTAATCTTGCTATATACATGATAAAGAATAAGATGTGTTTCTGAGGTCTTGTCTTTCAAGAATTGCAATGCATATTTCGCAGCATTGACAGATGTTTCAGAGAAATCTACAGGTACCAAAAATTTTTTCATTTTTCTCTAATTTTCAATGATTTACTAAAAGTTTTGCAAAGGTAATCTGACGCATGTAATAAAAAAAATGTTCATATAAAATTTAGGCAAAAATTTCATTTTCTTTAAGCGCCAGAAGGATCCATTGCTGATTGAATTCTTCACGTTTAGGGTTAGGGACGATCTCAAGGATTGGGTTAAATTGAATTGAAAACTTTTGTCTGTGTTTGTGAAAGTTGTATTTCAATTTTAATTATGAAATTCAACATGTTTAATGAATGATATTTGGTTATTGCCATCCTGTTTTCCTGTGAAAAAGGTGTGCATAATTTAGCAGCGCATTAATTCAAATCACGGCCATTCAAGCGCAATTCCATCTATATTTGCCGTTGCAGATAGAACTTCCGTATCATATTTAAAAAAATGAATTTGTGAGATTAAAAAGCCTTGAAATTAAAGGGTTTAAGAGTTTTGCTGATAAGACAGTATTGAACTTTGATGAAGGAATTACCGGTGTAATTGGCCCAAATGGTTGTGGTAAGAGCAATATTATCGACAGCATTCGATGGGTGATTGGCGAGCAGAAAATAAGCCAGTTGCGAAGTGAAAATCTGGATAGCCTGGTCTTTAACGGATCCAAAAATAGAAATGCAAGTGGATTGGCAGAGGTGAGCCTCACATTTGAGAACACCCGGAATCTGCTGCCCACTGAGTTCAATACGGTAACCGTTACCCGGAAATATTACCGAAACGGAGATAGTGAATACCGCCTCAATGATGTCAGTTGCCGGCTGAAGGATATTCATAATCTTTTCATGGATACCGGTATCAGCACAGACAGCTATGCCATTATAGAGCTGGGCATGGTGGATGATATTATTAAGGATAAAGACAATAGCCGGCGTAGAATGCTTGAACAGGCGGCAGGGATCACAATTTATAAGACCCGCAAGCGTGAAGCCAAATTGAAACTTGACGCAACAGAACACGATCTTGCTCGAAT
>CAYXAL010000018.1:7849-40823 GCA_964463015.1 uncultured Ginsengibacter sp. | reverse complement strand
GCAAGCGTGAAGCCAAATTGAAACTTGACGCAACAGAACACGATCTTGCTCGAATTGAGGATTTATTGTTTGAGATCAATAATCAACTCAAATCATTAGAGAGTCAGGCAAAAAAGGCTGAAAAATATTTTGAAATAAAAAAGGAATACCGGGAAAATAGTATTGAACTTGCCAAAGCAGCGCTGGAAGGATTTAACCTTACGTATCAGGAACTTACAGAAACTCAGAATACCGAAACAGACAAGAAGGCTCAATTGGAAGCTAACATTGCTACCAAAGAGGCTGAACTTGAAAAGGACAAGATTACATTTATAGAGAAGGAAAATGCATTGCACACACTACAATCGGGTTTCAATGAGATTAATAATAAATTGCTTGCTACTAAAAGTCAGGAGAATCTGAGTGTACAACGCCTGGGCCATCTCAAAGAGAAACAACAGAGCCTTGATGCTTTTATTTTAAAAGCAGAAGGACAGTTAAAGGGTATCAATGAAAGTATCGCCTTTACCACCAGTCAACTATCGGAGGAAGAAGCAAATCTTTCTTCTCAGACATCGGCAGCCCAGAGCCATAAAGAACTTTTGGAAGATAAACGAAGGTTGTACGATGAGAAACGGCAGGAATTGGAAAGTCGCCGGAGTGCGATGTTGCAACTACAGCGAAGCCGCTTTGACGCAGAGAAGCATGTAGCAGTAGCAGACACTTCTATTTCAAATTTAGAAAGAAGTATTTCTTTATTAAAAGAGGAAAAAGAACAGAGGAAAATTCTTTGTATTCAATTGGAACAGAGTCTTTCTGAAAAACAGGCTTCACTTAATGATAAAACCAGGGAACTGGAAGACCTGAAGGTTCAAAACGAATCACTTAAAAATGAAATACTGGAGTCTCAGTCCTTTTTGGAGAATCAAAGAAATGAGTTGAGTGCGGAAAACAGAATACTGGATTCCAGGCAAAATGAACACGATCTTCTGAAGAGTCTGGTGGATAAGATGGAGGGTTATCCGGAAAGTGTAAAATTTTTGCACAACCAGGCTCCATGGCTCAGAGACGCTCCTTTGCTTTCAGATATTTTGTATGTAAAAGAAGAATACAGAGCTGCTGTTGAAAATGTACTTGACGACTATTTAAACTATTATGTTGTACCTGACAGTGAGGCCGCATTGCAATCGATTGCATTGCTGGAGGTGCAAAAGAAAGGGAAGGCACGGTTTTTCATACTTAATAAACTACCTGTTGAAAATTCTGAGTTGAATGAGAATGCCGACGAATATCTTACTTCTGCCCTCGATGTGGTAGAAGTGGAGGAAAAATATAAGGCACTTGCAAGGCATTTGCTTGGTCAGGTATACATCGCAGAAAATGAAGAAGCTTTGTCCCGTACAACCTCTAGGGTGGTGCTTGAAAAAAGCGGACGTATGGTAAAAGGCAAATATTCCATTTATGGTGGAAGTGTTGGCCTCTTTGAAGGTAAAAAAATTGGCCGTGTAAAGAACCTGGAGAAATTGGCGTCACAGATTTCTGAGCAAAAACAGAAGACAGAAGCTTTGAAAAGCATTATCAATGAAAGGTCACAGAAAGTGATTCAACTGAATGAAATGCTTAAAGACAGGCAAATTCAGAATCTGCAGAAGGAGGTGATCGAATTGACCAATGAATTTAATTCGCTTAAGAATAAACTGGAGGCACAGCAACAACAGGAAGAACGCTCCAACCTTCGTCTTAAAGAATTAGACCAACAACTACGACAAACACAGACAGGCATATCGGAGACCCGAAGCAGGTTGGAACAATTGCTTTCAGACACTGCGGCTCATGAGGAGGTTTTGGGAAAAATACAGTCTGAGTATTCCGTCTCAGAAGAGGATTTTAATGCCCATAGCCGACAGTATCATGAAACGAACCTTCAACTTACCAGACAACAGAGTAAAGTGCAGGCCCTGAAGCAGGAATTGGAGTTTAAGGATCGCCAATTAAACGATCTGACAAACCAGGTTAAAGATAGCAGAAAACAATTGGAAGAAATCAGGAATCAGATTTTGGAAACAGAAGGTCAGTTGGAGGCCTTGAGAAAAGAACTTACTGATTTTCTTCATCAGAAAGAAAGTGAGGAGAAGGCATTGAATGAGGCCGATACCCAATTTCATATTTTCAGAAATGAATTGACGGAGAAAGAAAACCAACTCCGGCAGTTACATCGATCCAAGGAACAGTCAGACCTGGCTGTAGTTTCAGCCAAGGACAAACTGAACGAGTTAAAACTGCATCTGGCCGGAATGAAGGAAAGACTGATGGTGGAGTTCAAGTTAAACCTGGATGAAATATTGGAAGAAGAAAGGCTTTCCTCCCAAACTTCAGAAGAACTTCAGGAGAGAAACGATAAACTCAGAAAAAGACTTGAAAATCTGGGTGAAGTCAATCCGACAGCAATCGAAGCATTTACAGAAATGAAGAAGCGGTATGATTTTATCACCGAGCAAAAGGGAGATCTGGTAGATGCCCGTCAATCGCTTATGCAAACCATTGAAGAGGTAGAGGCTACTGCCAATCAGAAGTTTCTTGATACATTCAATAAGGTCAGAGAGAATTTTAAGGAGGTATTTCAGGCGTTGTTTACAGAAGATGATACCGCCGACATGGTATTGGAAAATCCTGAAAACCTGGCGGAGACAGGGATTGATATTATGGCAAAGCCCAAAGGTAAAAGACCTACCAGTATAACCCAGTTAAGCGGTGGAGAAAAGACGCTGACTGCTACAGCACTTTTATTTTCCATTTACCTTATCAAGCCAGCGCCTTTCTGTATTTTGGATGAGGTAGATGCCCCACTTGATGATGCAAACGTTCAGAAGTTTACGCAGATGATACGCAAGTTCAGCAGCGATTCTCAGTTCATTATCGTCACGCACAATAAAATGACGATGGCATCGGTGGATGTGATTTATGGTGTGACTATGCAGGAGGCAGGTGTAAGCAAACTTGTGCCGGTTGACTTCAGGGGGCTGGAGCATGAATACGAAACTGAAGTAGCAGCTGTCACTTAATTTTTGATTAATAATTCTGGCATGACTCCGGAACGACATGAGCGATTAATGGGTGTTTTGAAAAAAAGACAAAGCAACATCACTGTAGTTCTGGAAAATGTCTTTGACCCGCACAATGTATCTGCTGTCATGCGTACCTGTGATGCAGTAGGTATTCAGGATATCTATATTCTGAATGATCGTATTCCACCACAAAAGAAATGGGGATTCCGAAGTTCCTCTACTGCTGCAAGATGGCTTTCTATTCATCAATTTACGGAGGCATCGACATGCTTTGACACCGTTCGTAAGAAATACGAAAATGTATATGCCGGATTTTTAGGAGACAGGTCTATTGATCTTTATGAAATGAACTTTTCAAAGTCAATGGCACTTGTATTTGGAAATGAAACCTTTGGAGTAAGCGATGAAGTTCGAAAATTTGTAGATGGAGAATTTGTAATTCCTCAATTCGGAATCATTAAGTCGCTGAATATCTCTGTAGCCTGCGCAGTGACCTTGTACGAAGCGATGAGACAAAAGAGGTTGCTGGGACATTATGACCATATTTCTCTGAGTGATTCTGAGCTGCAGAATGTAAAACATCAATGGGGTTTGTCTGAATAATAAGGTGTTAGGCTCTGTCTTTTTGCAGTTTGGAAACTTTAATCCAGCTGATCGATATTTAAGATTCCTGGTTAAATTTTACCGGGTTGATAACCGGTTTAGATTGAAATTTCTAAGAGAACAAAAAATCGACAGGTTGAAAGGCTTTGATTTTCAAAAACCAGACTTTATATTTGTGTCGGTTATTAAAATTCTCGCAATAACCAATCCTCCTAAACCTGCTGAAGAGCTTCTTAATCCTTATTAATCCTAATCGACTTTAGGCTCCTTCAATCTTTTGTAATTACCTCAGTCTGATTTTCTTCTACAGAAAAAGCGAATACATGAGGAAATTATTCATACTTGCCCTAGCCATACCTACCTGTTATTTGGGGATATCCCCGTTTGAATCAGTTATTAGTTTTTCAAACAATCATAATGTCTTTGATGACCGGGCATATTTTTGGAAGGGCGATCTTCGGCCCGATACGTTTAATATTAAGGAAAGCAATGTAGCCGATGTAAATTTGAATAAAGAATACTTCAAAAACAGCAAATGGGTGGGTGATAAAGTTGGGGTGCTTCGCACTAATATTTTTACAAGTGATGGTTTTGTCAGAGATGGAACAATCCAGATCTTTTCAGATGAATATTCAAATAACGTAGATAGAGCCGATGGACAAAAGATGATAAATCCCGGCATCAATCTGTCAGTAATAGTAGGTAATAAACTTCTTGCGGTAGAGAGGAAACAGCTCATTAATCAGACTGACACCATTTTTTTTAGTTTAACCGGTACAACAACCGGGAAATACAGCCTTGGATTTAATGCAACCGATATGTCAGTTCCGGATTTGGTAGCATGGCTTGAAGACGGCTTTACAAAAGTGCGTTCACCCATTAACCTGGAAGGTGTTACCAATATTCCCTTTGAGGTGACTTCGGATGCCGGATCAAAGATTAGTGACAGATTTATGATCGTATTTGCCAAGGCAGAAAAGGGGCCATTACCCGTGACATTTATCCGAGTAGATGCAATCAAAGTAAATGGCACCGTAAATGTGAAGTGGAAGGTTGCCAATGAAATAAATCTTAAAAACTATGTGGTGATGAGATCTTCAGATGGAATGAATTTTAATGATATTGGTAGCGTAGAGGCAATTGGAGGGTTTGACTATACATTGCTGGATACAAAGCCGATGAATGGTTATAATTATTACAGAATTCGAAGTGCGGACAGAGATGGATCCATTGGTTATTCTGAAATTGTAAAAATATGGATGGGGGAATTGAGACCGGCACTTACGGTATTTCCAAATCCAATCACCAATGGGGTTTTGAATCTGAGGGTGGATAATTCATCTTCGGGAAAATATCAGATAAAATTATTTAGTCCGGCTGGTCAGGCATTATTAAAAAAGTCTTTTGACTATAATGGCGGTAGCTATGTGGAAAAAATCCGGTGGGAATACAAATTGACACGTGGCGTCTATCAGTTGGAAGTTATACAGCCTGATGGGAGGCTGAAGGTTATTAAAATTTTGTATTTACCGGAATATTAAAATGAAAATTTCCCATTTTCCGGTTCAGTCTGCGAATAAAGAAAAATGAAAATCCTGGTTACGCTGTCAGGTTGATCACAAGTGCAATCATAATGGTATTGTATGCAAACGAAATCAGGCTGTGAAAGAGAATCAACTTTCTGAATGATTTGGAAGTGACAGATACATCCGAGACCTGGAATGTCATACCCAGTACAAAGGAAAAGTAGGCAAAGTCATAATACTCGGGACGTTTATCACCGGGAAATTGTAATCCGCCCGCATGACTGGTTGGATTGTCAATATCGTTACCATAATAGATGTGGGCATACCTGAGTGTGAAAATTGTATGAATCAGAATCCATGAGAGCACCATACCGACGATGGCAACAGGAATTCTCCAATTGGGTTGATTGTTTTGGTGGTCTTTGGCAATGACCATCAGTGAAACGGCACAAACGCTGGCGATGGTAGCAATAAGTACCAGGGTAAAGACAACAAACCTTTTTGGATCCTGGATACTTACCTGAGTTCGGATTTCTCCTGAATCGGTGATGCCAAAAGTGATCCATGTAATGGCAATCATGCATAAACTAAAAACGTTCCAGCCGATCATAATGCGGGTCAATGTATCTAAAGACTCTCTATCTGCAATCAGGTAGGCAATGATGCCAATTGCCAGACAAATAAGCAATTTTACAAGTGAGTTAATCTTTTCAAGCCAATATTTTTCTTTCTTTTGCATGGGTTCCTATTCTTCAATTAGCCAGAACAAAATAAAGCTATTATAACAAAATACAATTCATTAAGATTAATTTTAAACCAATTGCCCGGGATGTATTTCGCCTGAGGGAGTAGGGGATGTGAGAGATTGATTTTGCCAAAACCTTTGTATGCGTTCAGCTACTTATTTAGCTTTCTTAAGAAGTATTGCATGAGGTTTTAGATTCAAAATGGAAATCCTATTGGCTTGAGAGCCTGATTTTACAATACTTTAGTTTAATTGCCTGAGTATTGTTTTCATTATTTGATGAAATTTGCAGATATGGCTTTAGAAAACAAGATTTCTCAAAAGGAACTCAAGAAAAAATTGATGGCTGAGGATTTCAGAAGAATCACCATCAGTTTTTATAAATATGCCTTCATAGAAGACGTGCCTGGATTCAGAAATGACCTATATCGTCAATTGGAAGCATTGAATGTACTTGGTAGGATTTATGTAGCTTCTGAGGGAATTAATGCACAATTAAGTGTGCCGGAATCTGATTTCGATAATTTCAAAGCACTTCTGAATTCAATTTCATTTTTGAAAAACATCCGTTTGAATATTGCTGTGGACGATGATGGCAAAAGTTTTTGGGTTTTGAAAGTGAAGGTGCGCAAAAAGATCGTGGCAGATGGAATTTCTGATCCGGGATTTGATATGCGAAATAAGGGAGTTTATCTTAACGCAGAAGAGTTTAATGAATTGACTGACGACCCGGAAACTGTGGTGGTGGATATGCGTAATCATTATGAATATGAGGTCGGCCATTTTACCAATGCTATAGAAGTACCCTCCGAAACATTCAGAGACCAGTTGCCTATGGCGGCAGAGATGCTGAATGATAAAAAAGACAAAAATATTGTGATGTATTGCACAGGTGGCATACGTTGTGAAAAGGCAAGTGCCTACCTGCGGTACAAAGGCTTTAATAAAGTATATCACCTGGAAGGCGGGATTATTCATTATGCCAATACTGCAAAGGAATTGAACCTGCCGAATAAGTTTCTTGGAAAGAATTTTGTATTTGACGGACGCCTTGGAGAAAGAATAGGGAAGGATATTATCAGTCACTGCCATCAGTGTGGAAAGCCTTGTGATGTGCATGTGAACTGCGCCAATGAAGCCTGCCATCTTTTGTTTATTCAATGCGAAGAATGTGCCCGGAGATATAGTAGTTGCTGCTCTGAGAAGTGCCGTGAGATTATTCAACTGCCTGAAGAGGTTCAGAAGCAACTAAGAAAAGGGATAAGCAATGATAGAAAGATATTCAACAATAAATCACGTCAGAGAATGGATGCCTTAAAAAATCATCCATAACCTGTTCTCAGAAAAGTACTGTCTCCTGAGTTGACCTGATAGGAATTTCTTGCCTGGATCAAAATTCCGGATTTCGGAAATTTATAAATCAGACTCCGAATTTTCTTTTGATTTCTCTGTCTGTTTCCCGCGCCTTAATGGATTCCCGTTCATCATAGGTCTTCTTTCCCTTGCCTAATCCTATTTCAACTTTTGCAAATCCGTTGGAAGCAATAAATATTCTCAGTGGAACAATGGTATATCCCTTTTCCTTGATCTTGCTTTCGAGTTTTTTGAGTTCTGTTTTTCTGAGCAATAACTTTCTCTCTCTGACAGGGTCATGGTTATAAATACTTCCGAATTTATATTCGGCTATGTGAAGACTTCTGAGATATAGCTCGCCTTTAAAGAAAATACAATAGCTGTCGTTGAAACTGGCTTTACCCTGCCGTATTGATTTTATTTCAGTTCCTGTCAGCACGATACCGGCAGTATATTTTTGAATAATGCTGTATTCAAAATATGCCTTTTTGTTGCTGATTTCCATAGGTACTCCTTTAATAACCAAACAAGGTAAGGAGTTGAGATAATTTAGCCTTCAGATCCTTGCGTGAAATGATAAAATCCAAAAATCCGTGTTCAAGGAGAAATTCACTTCTCTGAAAGCCGGGAGGAAGATCTTTTTTAATCGTTTCCTTAATGACGCGAGGCCCGGCAAATCCGATAAGGGCACCCGGCTCGCCCATGATGATATCTCCCAACATGGCAAAGGATGCTGTAGTACCTCCAAAGGTTGGATCAGTGCATAGTGAGAAGTAGGGTATTTTTGCTTCAGAGAGGAGTACAAGTCTCCCGGAAGTTTTTGCCAACTGCATCAGTGAAAATGCACTCTCCATCATTCTTGCGCCTCCACTCTTATTGATAATCATAAAGGGGATCCGGTGCTTGATGCAATAGTCTGCAGCGCGAACAATTTTTTCTCCCATCACGCTACCTAAACTTCCTCCGATAAACTCGAAATCCATACAGGCAATGACCATATCTTTTCCTTCTATTTTTCCATGAGCAACAGTCATTGAGTCATGTATGTCCGTCTTAGAATAGGCCTCTTCAAGTCTTTTGGAGTAGGGTTTGAGATCTACAAAACCCAGAAAGTCCTTGGATTTAATATCTGCAAAAAGTTCCTGGCAAGAATCTTTGTCAAAAATGATTTCAAAATATTCTCTGCTTCCTATTCTATGGTGATAGTGGCATTGCGGACAAACGAACAGGTTCTCATGCAGATCGGTGATTGTACAGGTATATCTGCATTGAGGGCACTTTGTCCACAATCCATCCGGAGTCTCTTTTTTGTCTTTGGTAGAAGTTGTGATATTTTTTTTCATTCTCCTGAACCAGCTCTTTTTCACTTCGTCTTCAGTTCCTTCGCCGGTCAGGCTGTTGTCAAAATCTTCTTCCGGTTTCATAAAAAAATTTTGGTTTCCAATAAGATTGTTTTACCCAATGTATGGATCAGGCAATGGTAATCGAGTCATCAAGATAAACATCTTGTGTAGCTTCAAGTAATTTCACTCCTTCCTTAAATGGTTTCTGAAAAGCCTTTCTTCCCATGATAAGGCCCATTCCACCTGCCCTCTTGTTGATTACAGCGGTTTCCACTGCTTCTTCAAGGTCTTTTGCTCCTTTGCTTGCGCCCCCACTGTTGATTAATCCGATTTTGCCACTATAGCAATTGAGTACCTGATATCTGCAAAGGTCGATGGGATTATCGCTGGTCAAATCCGTATAGACTTTTGGAGATGTTTTACCAAACTTAAGTGCATTGTAACCTCCATTATTTGTTGGCAGTTTTTGTTTGATAATGTCTGCTTCCAGGGTTACTCCGAGGTGATTGGCTTGTCCGGTCAGGTCTGCACTGGTATGATAATCTACACCGTTTACTTCAAAGGCACTGTTGCGGGTATAGCACCACAAAATGGTACACATGCCTAATTCGTGCGCCTGTGCAAATGCTTCACTTACTTCCTGAAGCTGCCGGGTACTTTCTTCACTACCCCAATATACAGTAGCTCCTACACCTACAGCGCCCATATCGTATGCAGTCTTTACTCTTCCATACATTACCTGGTCAAACTTGTTGGGATAGGTTAATAATTCATTGTGGTTCAACTTTACAATGAACGGTATTTTATGCGCATATTTTCTTGCCAGGCTTCCCAATACACCGAAAGTTGAGGCTACACCGTTGCAACCGCCTTCAATTGCCAACTTTACTATATACTCCGGATCAAAGTAGATTGGATTCGGAGCAAAGGATGCACCTGCGCTATGTTCTATGCCCTGATCAACAGGGAAGATGCTGCAATATCCGGTGCCGGCAAGCCTTCCATGATTCATCAGTTGATGCATACTTCCAAGCACTCTGTTGTTTCTGTCTGTTTGGGAGAAGGTGGTATCAAGATAATTCGGGGAGGGTAGGGTAAGCATGGATTTATCCACCTTACATTTATGATTTAATAAAGATTCCGCTTTGTCGCCAAGTAATTCTTCAATTTTTTTGGATGCCATCTAAAATTAAGTTTTATGTTGATTGCAAACCTACAAGAATTTTTGGATTACTGAGATAAATCCCGGTTTTCAAATCCCGGCTAGAATTTCAATTTAATAGTATTGGTTATGGATATCTGAAGTAGCTGCCTGTTTCTTCGTCAGTAATTAGTGAATGTAACAAAGGATCATTGAGCAGGGTCTTGAAATTGTACCATTTCCCGTTTACCTTGATTTTTTCATAGATTAATCTGATACCGTGACTATAGTCCACATACCAGTTTACATGTCCCGTATATAATGGCTGTATGGGTTTGCCATTCAGCAGGTGCCATCCATAAATGGCTACTTTACCCGGATTGTGGACCAATCGCCCTGTGGTCACTACATCCTTTTTAATTCCGGCAATGATACCCTTTTTTAGTTTTCGTTGTCCTTCAATGATCAGATGATGTTGGTACATTGTCACCGAACTATCCCGGAATGCATACATAGGAATAGGCCGCAATTTTATTTTTGCATGGTTATAAATAATATCTACAATTTTTTTAGTAGGCAAGAAAGCATGGAATGAATCGGCAATTTCCTGTGCCGTATGAGGGGTAAGGGGTATTCGGGCAAAATCTTTTTTTCCCACTGAAAGATAATCCGGCAGGACATAAATGGAGACACGATAAGTTTTTTCCTGAAGGTTTTCCTTGAATTTTATCTTCCTGAACTTTCTTAAAAATGAGGGGATGTTTCCTCCTAAGATTTCACTTTCTGCGAGAGCCTCACGATGAGAGGTATTCTTTCCTGTTACAGAATCAAAGAATTGCTCCCCGCTTGGATTTGTGTTTTGAGTCTTTTGAAATGAAATTCTTGGTAAATAACAGGCAGAAATGGAAATCAGGATAACCGGTAACCAATAATTCCATCTCTTCATATATCTGTTTTTAATAAAAATAAGGCAATTCTGAAGATGGAAATTACAATGAAACATATTTTCATTTTTGACGGATGATAATATGGGTTTTACCAATTAGTGATTACAGGTTATCTTCGCAAAAAAATTTTCTATATGAATTTACATGAATACCAGGCAAAAGAATTGTTGAAGAAATATAATGTCCCTGTTCAGGATGGTATTGCCTGCAATACAGTTGCTGAGGCAGAAGAAGCGTACAGATATATCAATTCTCAGTTTGGTAGCCGGTTTGCAGTGATTAAAGCACAGATTCATGCAGGCGGCAGAGGTAAGGGCAAAATTAAAGGCACGGAACAACGTGGTGTAGCTGTAGCAAAAAATGCAGAAGACGTAAAAAAAATTGCGCAAACTATTTTGGGAGGCACGCTGGTAACATTACAAACCGGTGAAGAAGGGAAAGTGGTCAATAAGATTCTTGTAGCACAAGATGTATATTATGAAGGGCCTGAACCTGTAAAAGAATTTTATTTATCCATACTGGTAGATCGTGCAAAAGGAGAGAATGTGATTATGTATAGTACTGAGGGGGGGATGAATATAGAGGAAGTCGCTCATAATACCCCGGATAAGATTTTTAAAGAATGGGTTTACCCGGGTGGAAAACTTGAGCCATTCCAGGCCAGGAAAATTGCATTTAATCTTGGCTTGAAAGGAAATGCATTTAAAAATTGTGTAAAGTTCGTTACAAATCTGTACCAGGCTTTTGTAGAACTCGATTGCAGCATGCTGGAGATTAACCCAATGTTTAAAACCAGTGATGACAAAATCATTGCCGTAGATTGTAAAATGAATATTGATGACAATGCTTTGATGCGTCATCCGCAGACGGCAGCGCTTAGAGATTTGACTGAAGAAGATCCTACGGAAGTAGAAGCCGCCAAATACAATCTGAATTTTGTAAAACTGGATGGCAATGTGGGATGTATGGTAAATGGTGCCGGATTGGCTATGGCAACGATGGATATGATTAAGCTGAGTGGTGGTGAGCCTGCTAATTTTCTGGATGTAGGGGGTACCGCTAATGCAGAAACGGTAGAAGCAGGGTTTCGTATTATCATGAAAGACCCTAAGGTAAAGGCAATTTTGATTAATATATTCGGAGGGATCGTGCGATGCGATCGTGTAGCGCAAGGCGTTATTGACGCTTATAAGAGTATTGGTACGATAGGAATTCCAATCATTGTAAGATTACAAGGCACCAATGCTGAAGTTGCAAAAGAACTCATTGATAAAAGCGGCCTCAAGGTAGAATCAGCTATCCTGTTGAGTGAGGCGGCAGACCTGGTAAATAAAGCGGTGGCCTGATAGGTGTAGGCTGTATTGAAGGTGGTTATCTGACAGGGTCACGTTTGTAAAATTTAAACCCGCCTTCCTGCTTAATGAGTGTACAATTCCTGCATTCATTTTCAAAATCATTGTTCCCGACTTTGACCACAAAGTATGCAGTCTTGGTTATTGAACCGGTAAGAAGATTATTCAACTCTTTGTTTCCATATTTTGGAAATTCAGGTTTTTCTGCATAAAAATATTGTGCATAACTTTTGAAACCTACCGGCCATACATAAACGTCTTTTCCTTTCAGGCTTTCATAAAATCTGATCGCCGGCCCCTGAGAATACATTTCAATTTTGGGAACAACGGTGATCAGGTAAATAAATAAACAAACGGCTGTCCCATAAAAAAGTGTCATCATCGCCTTCCAGGTTTCTTTCTTGGAAAGGTATAGTACTGCAATACAAACGATAATAAAGTATCCAATGCCGGTCAGGCTTTCCAATCCACTCCATTGAACAGGTGAATTCAGGCTTGCTCTGGCGAATTCATCTTTCAGGTAAGGTAGAATTAAATTGTGATGAGAGGCCACATAAGGTAAGGCAGCAAGAAGGAATGAAAACAGGAGTCCCATAATAGTAAGCAGAATCAACACATACTTTTTCATATATGAAGTCCCGGTCAATACATTGTCCAGATAAATGGATGCTAAAAATGCAAGAGGCATGTAAGTGAGCGAACTGTAATGTACGATCTTGGTGGTTGTGATACTAAACAATATCATCACTGCCCAGAACAAGATTTTCATTACAAGAAACCAATCATTATCATTTTCTTTTCTACGACTGAAAAAGATGGGGAGTGCAAAAATTGATATCGGAAAACATCCGATAAAAACGACAACAAAATGGTAGTAAAATGGTTCGCCATGACTGGCCACCGGTTGGGTGAACAGTTCTATCTGATAGGCAATAAATTCTTTTAAAAACCAGAATCCGTTTTTCATGATTTCCTCACCAAACCAAAGCAGGCAAACCAAAATGTAGAAAAGTAACCATATCAGTACCGGATAAATGCCGGGGAATCTCTTAAACTTTTTGAATAAGAAATAAACAAAGAAGACCAGCAGAAAAACCAACAGGCCTACCGGGCCTTTCGTGAGGGTTGCCAGTCCGATGAAAAATCCTGAAAGGGCAGGTAACAATAGTTTTTGATACCATATTCTGCCACTTACATGAAGGAACATAAAATAGATTCCAAGAAAAATAAAATAATTAAAAACCGGGTCGATTATCGCTGACTTAAAATACAAATGCGGAAGGAAAGTTCCTAAATAAGACAGCGCCCAGATAAAACCAAATCTTGGTGACCTGTAATTTTTGCCGATCAGAAAAAAAGTAATAAGGGTGATAATGCCAAAAATTGCATTGGGAAATCTTGCCGCAAATTCATTTATTCCAAAGAGGTGCATAGCTCCTGCCTGAAGCCAAAAGAAAAATGGAGGCTTCTCCCAGAAGGGTTCAAAATTTATCTGCACCCTGTGATAATTTCCGGTGACAATCATTTCTCTTGCGGATTCTGCAAAGTTGATTTCATCCCAGTCAAATAAGTGTACATGTCCCAGAAATGGGATAAAAAATATTACTCCGGATAATATAAGAACAAATAAGTAAAGTGAATTCTTGCTTACCTGGTGAGCAGTTTCCATTTGTAAAGTTTCAGTTTGGTAAATAAATAAAGCACTGAGACCTTCAAGACACCAAGGCCATACACGATACTCCTCTTCAGATTAATGGATGAGGCTTCTTCAAAGTATTTTGTAGGACATGTTACCTCAGCAATTTCAAATCCTTTATAGAATATCTGGGCTACCATCTGATTGTCGAAAATGAAATCATCAGAATTTTGGGCAAAGTCAATGGATTCAAGCACCTTCCGGCTGTAAGCCCTGTATCCTGTATGATATTCTGAAAGCTTCTGGTTCATACAGATATTCTGGAAGAATGTGAGTAAACGGTTGGAGATATATTTATATAAAGGCATTCCACCTTTTAAGGCACCTTTTCCAAGGATCCGGCTGCCAAACACAACCTGATATACATTGTTCCCGATAATAGAAACCATCGCTGATATCAGAAGAGGCGTGTATTGATAGTCCGGATGCAGCATTACGATGATATCTCCATTTAATTCCAACGCCTTTGAATAACAGGATTTTTGGTTGCCGCCATACCCTCTGTTTTCAGAATGACGGATGATGTGGCGGATTCCGATCTGTTGAGCGATTTCAGAAGAGTTGTCTGTACTGTTGTCATCTACAAAAACAATTTCATCGACAATGTCTTTCGGGATTTCCGCAATGGTCTTTTGAAGAGTCAATGCCGCATTGTATGCGGGTAATACTACAATGACTTTTTTATCAAGATACATTTATAGAGTAGCGTGTGTTTTTATTCAATGAAACAAAATTATGTTTTTAATCCAGCAATCTGTCAAATCCTGCATTTTGAAATAAAGCCGGATGTATGAGGCTTCTCCAGAATGGTTCATCATGCGGATAGATTACATGAAGGTTTTTTTGGGGTACAAATGACTTACAGGAGTTACCGGTTAATGGTATTGGAATGATGTCAATAAAGCAGTGAAATTGCTTGAAGTGTTATACCTTATTTTGAAGATGGTATGTAATGGGTGTTTAGCTATTTTTCATCTGCATTTATGAGTTGAATTTCTTCCCTGGAGAATTTTCTTTTATATTTTCTGAACTGCGTGCTGCTTTGTCCCAAAGCACGGTTTGAGTATTTCTCAGATACCGGAACAAACCGAAATACAGCGATATATTCATAAAGACAAAATAATAGGGAACATAAAATAATTTTGACTTTCTATATTGAGAAGCCTGTAAAAATCCGATGAACGATGCCAAATAAAAAATACATTGGAGTAGCAAAAGCATCCCGTAAAATGGTTCCGTTGTTTTCCAATAGATCAGAATATTTAATATCAATATTACCGGAAGCAAAAAAGGGCACAATGCCCATCTCAGTACACGATGGGAAATGTACTGAAAAGACAATTTTGGGTATTTGAAAATATTCAAAAGAGAGCGAAGCATTACGATGGATTGGAAACCGCCTGCACCAATGCGTATCTTTCTTTTCTGCTCCTCCTTTATATTTAGTGAAGGGGCTTCGGTGGCAAATGCTTTGGGTTCGTAGGTCACCCTGTATCCCTTTTCTGCTATTTTCAAAGAGATAATAAAATCATCCAAAAGAACATTCTCCGGCACCGGTGCAAAAAGGGCGGTCCGCACTGAAAACAACTCTCCGGCTGCGCCAACCACGGTATAGAATTCAGAATCTAACCTTTTCAAAAATGATTCATATTTCCAATAGAGGCCCTCGCCTGCGCCGGCTACGGAGAGATTTCCCTGGGAAGTACGAATCACCTTTTCTCCTGCTACCGCACCAATTTCCGGATCAGCGTAATGCTTTACAATCTCTCTGATGCTCTCCCTGTTTAGCTCCGTATTGGCATCACAAAAGATTACAAATTCTGTAGTCACGAATTTCATAGCGCGATTGATGGCGGCAACCTTTCCTTTTCTTCCCGGTTCGAATAGTAGTTGAATTTGTGGGTATTTTTGAATAATATCATTGCTTTGATCGGTAGATCCATCTGTGACAAACATAAATTTCAATCTCCCCTCCGGGTAGTCCAGATTCAGACAGTTTTCAATTTTTTGTGTCAGAAATGCCCCTTCATTGTAGCTTGCTACCAGAAGAGTCACCTCAGGGGTAAAGTTATCGTCCATCTGCTTTTTCTTCCCTGAAAAAAGGCTTCTCAATTGCAAAAGAATCCAGACGAGAAGGCCATACAATAGATAGCTATATAGAATGATGAAGATACAAATCCAGAAGATGATTTTAAGAGAAGTCATTGAGTTATAATAATCAATTGGTCAGGCCGATGAAATTAAAATAATTTTTCACACTATTTGGAAAAACGAAATTTAACCGTATTTTTACCGCTTAGTTATCCTCTCGAAATTCCACTCGTCTTAATACCCTTTTAGAATTTCCTAAAAAAATCCCAGTCTCCGGAATTAACCTTATTTAGAACTAAGGAATGATTTTTTTCGTACAAACCTATAAACAATAGCAATGAAAAGGGTACTTTACACAGCCTTACTAATTTGTTTTGTATTTGCAAGCCATCTGGGATTCTCACAGAGTATGAGCCCCAATGATCCGGATGTAATATTTACTAACAATAGTCAGCCGGCACCACCGTATGGTGTAATTAGTAAATGGGGGCATACCAACAGACTAAGTTGGAATCCATTCAGCTATGGATATAAGTCCTACATTTTCAGAGGAATGGCATTCAGGCTTAAGTTCCCTAAGACTTATCAACAAGGTGTAAATGACGGGAAAAAGTATCCTTGTTTTGTTTTTTTGCATGGCCTGGGCGAATGGGCGGATATTCATGATGATGAATTACAATTGGTACATGGTGGTCAGACGCATGCTCAGCATGTGGATAATGGGGATTTTGATGGCTATCTTGTATATCCCCAAAGTAGTTCAGGGTGGTTAAATAATTATGATGTAACGGTATTGGCTCTTTTGGATTCACTTACACAGAGTTACAAGATGGATCCTGACAGGGTGATTATTGCAGGATTGTCATCTGGTGGACAGGCTACATGGGACTATCTTAACAGGCATCCGGAAAGGTGGGCGGCCTGTACCCCAATAAGTGCAATCAATTCAGCATCACCCAATAGTCTGGACTGGGTTGCCAATGTGTTGAGTATTCCTGTATGGTTAGCCAATGGTGGAAAGGATAAAGCACCTTACCCAACAAGCATTACGGATATTGTTAACGAATATGAAAGCCTTGGGGGCGACATCAAACAATCTTTTTTCCCAAACCAGGGGCATGGCGTTTGGGATAGTTTCTGGGCAGAACCCGGATATTTTCAATATCTCGCAGCCGCGCATAAAGCGCAGCCTGTCGTCAAGTTTCAAAGAACAGAATTTTGTCCGAATGACGCTGTAAGAGCCGTTTTGATTTTGCAGCCCGGATTTTATCAATATGAATGGCAAAAAGATGGAAATGATATTTCAGGAGCTACATTAGATTCATTGGTAGTTACTGAATATGGAACGTATCGAGCCAGATTTAAAAGAACTTCTACATCAGACTGGTCTGACTGGTCTCCAAGGCCAATCGCCATTTCCCAAAAACAAGGAACCATCACACCTCCGATTCAGGTAGATGGATTACATTCAAAGGTTTTACCTGCACCGGATGGATCTACGACAGTGCCATTGATGGTGCCGGATGGGTATGCCTCCTACGACTGGAGAAATGTTTCAGACAATTCTTTGGTAAGTACTACCAATACTTATACAGCTGGAGTTGGAAGTTATAAAGTGCAGGTGACTGAGCAATACGGTTGCAGCAGTAGTTATTCACCGGATTTCAATGTAATTAATGCAAACGGGGTAAATGTGCCAGATAAAGCCACTTCCGTTACCGCTGTTACTTTAAGCAATTCTTCAATAAATGTTTACTGGAATAACAATCCATCTCCGCAATATAATGAAACTGCATTTGAAATTTACCGCACTACTCAACCAGGAGATAATTATCAATTAGTTGGAATCGTTCCTGCCGATACACTTCAGTTTATTGATCATGGTCTTTTACCAAATATCAAATATTATTATGTGGTCAGGGCAGTAAATGATAATGGTGCTGCACCATTAAGTAATGAAGCATCTGCAACTACTTTATCAGATAGCAATCCTCCGACTACACCGGATGGCCTGTCTGTAGTAAGTACAACCAGGCATTCAGTGACCCTGAGTTGGATTGAATCTACAGATGATGTAGGAATTAAGTTTTATGAAGTTTATGTCAATGGGCAAAAAGCTTATACGACACCGAATACGACTTTCCAGGTAAACCTATTGGATTCATTTACGAATTACTCCTTCTATGTAAAAGCGATTGACCTGTCAGGAAATAGTTCTGTCCCGAGCAACCAGGTTATTGGTTTTACAAAAAATAAAGGCCTTGACTACAGCATCTACCAGGGCACATGGACTGTATTACCAAATTTCTCCACATTAACTCCTGTGGCTACCGGCCATAGCAATAATGTAGATATCGGTGTCAGCCCATTTACTGAAAATTACGGAATGGTATGGCAAGGATGGGTTTATATACCTGTGACTGCAACATATACCTTCTATATTGATTCGGATGACGGAAGTGCATTCTATATGGATAATTGGTATGCCCCCGGACTTACCCGGACTATCAATAATGATGGAATACATGGCACAGTATCAGTTTCGAAAAATATTTCCCTTACGAAAGGGATGCATAAGATTGGATTGGTATTTTTCAATGGTACTGATGGTCAATCTATGACGTTGTCCTGGAAATGTAATGCTGCCGGGTTCACTTCAAAGACTCCAATCCCGGATGCCTACCTGCAGGACAATAATACCCCTTCAGGTACAGTACCGGCAATGGCATCAAACTTATTGGCTACAGTGAATGCTTACAATAAAGTTGGACTTACATGGACAGACAATAGCAGCGATGAATTGAGTTTTGAAGTATATAGGAAAGGACCTTCTGACCCTGATTTCAAAATGATTGCGCTTCTCCCTGCAAATTCTACATCATACAACGATACACTTGTTCAAGGAGGTACTACCTATTCTTATGCCGTGCAGGCTGTTAATGCAAATGGTGGTTCAGGATTTAACCCTGTGGATATGAGCGGCGTACAATACAATTTTTATCAGGGAAGTTGGAATAATCTTCCGAACTTTAATAGCCTTACACCGGTTAGTACCGGTTATCTGAATAACTTTTCACTTTCTCCAAGTCTTAGTGAAGATAATTTCGCATTTAAATATTCTGGAGTAATCAATATACCTACGGCAGGTACCTACACCTTTTATACTACCTCCGACGATGGAAGTAAATTGTATATAGACAATTTCAATTCAGGAGGTCAGGTGGTGAACAATGATTATTTGCAAGGGCCTACTGAAAGATCCGGTACCAAAACGCTTACTGCAGGTCCCCATAATATTTTTGTTACTTATTTTGAAAAGACAGGTGGCCAATTCCTGGAAGTTAGATGGTCAGGCCCAGGTGTAGCCAAGCAATTGATCCCTGACGTTGCCTTGCAAAACAACAGGACTACAGTCACTACTCCTGCACCACCTGCGATACCGGATATTCCATCCGGACTTCAGGTGACTACTGTTTCGTCCACCATTTTGGGGATTAATTTTACGGACAATTCTACCCAAACAGGTTATGAAATATACAGGTCTCTTGGCGATGCAAATAATTTCAGATTATTTACAATATTGAATACGACCAATTCTACGGTGAATACCGGAGACTCTTCACTTTATCCGAATACAACGGCCTACTATAAAGTCAGAGCATTCGGAGTGAGCGGCTATTCTGATTTTTCTTCAATAGAGTCTGCCAAGACTTCAAATACAAATCCGGTAATTACACAGTTGGGGAATATGGCAGTTTATTATGCAGGTACGTCTATGATTCCTGTTCATGCTGTGGATCAGGATGGAGATAACCTCACTTTCACTTTTGAAAATTTGCCTGCCTTTGGCCAATTCAACGGGACTTCTAACGGGAATGGTAACCTTGTTTTCTCAACTACACCATCCGATGCTGGTGTCTATGCGATTAAAGTAAGAGTAGAAGATGGAAACGGTGGCAAGGATTCTACTATGCTGAATTTGTCTGTTACAAGTAACAGGCCGCCTGTATTAGGAAGACTTCCGAATGTAACGGTAAATGAAGGAGCGGTAGCAGTGAAGAATATTGTGGCTATTGACCCAGACAGATATACCACAGTTAAGTACCAGGTAGTTGGTGCTCCGGCATTTGTGACTGAAAGATCAGTTCCGGGTTCATTAGCATTGTTCTTTGCACCGGGTTATGCAGATGCAGGGGTATATAATTTCTGGGTAGTGTCACGCGATGGAAACGGTGGGTTTGATTCATCACAAATGACAGTAACTGTAAATGATGTAACTCCACCTACAGAAAGAATTTATGTGAATATTCTGAACAGTGGTTCTACCCCGGTTCCTCTTGATCCCTGGAATAATATGTCGTCAACGACGATTAGCAACCTGAATAATGATCAAGGGTCACCTACCAGTGTAGGGGTTACCTTTAACACTACCTACTGGAATACTTCTTCAGCAGGGGGCGGCACCGGCAATGGTTCTGGAGTATTTCCGGATGAAGTCATCAGAGACAACTACTACTTCGGAAGCTTTGGAATTCCGGATACAATCACATTTACAGTAACAGGATTGGTACCGGCGTCTACTTATAATTTGAAATTGTTTTCAGCAAGTACTTATTCCACCGGTTCCACGGTGTTCCAAAGCGGAGGACAGACTCAATCTGTAAATGCGTATAATAATACTCAGAATACTGCGAATCTGAATCAATTAATCGCAGATGGTTCAGGGAATATTACAGTGAAAATGTATAAATCTGTTGGCACATCTATCGGGTATATTAATGCCATTGTCATTGAAAAACCTTATGATGATGGAACTAAGCCTGTGGCGCCAACCAACTTCACTGCGACCCCTTTGCCGAATGGTAATGTGTTCCTTCAATGGAATGATGTTGCCTATAATGAAGATGGTTATAAAATCTTAAGATCAACTTCCGAAACCGGAACCTATACAGCCTTAAACGAAGGGCAGGCCAATGCAAATACCACAACCTATGTGGATAGTACCGGCTTTGGAAATACTCAGTATTTCTTCAAGATAGTAGCATTTAATCAATATGGAGAATCTGATACAGTGGGTATTCCAAATGTGATTACCTCAAACAGACAACCTTCACTTGCAGATATATACAATGTGTTTGTTCAGGAAGGTCAATCAACTTCTGTCAATATTAGTGCATCTGATAATCCGGGAGAAACATTGAATATTCAGGCTACCGGGTTACCTTCATTTGCTACGTTGCAAAATACCGGTAATGGAACAGCTTCTATATCGATTAATCCTCAATCCGGAGATGAAGGATTCTATAAAGATATTTCTGTAGTTGTCAATGATCCATACGGTGGAGTTGTTACGAAGAAATTTACAATTGTAGTTTCCTCAGACCAGTTGAGAACCGTATTGATCAACTTTGGACCTTCTGGTGGTACACCTGAACCAGCGCCATGGAATAACTATCTGGCATATCCGGCCGGAGGCTACACCATTAGTAATCTCAAGGATGCTATGAATGTGAATACCGGGTTCAGTTTTAAGTTTACTACTCAGCTGAATAGTACAGGTTTAAGCGGAATGCCGGATGCCGGCGGAGGAATATTTCCTGATAATGTAATGAAATCATCCGTAATTATTAGTAATAATGGCACATACAATATGCAGGTAGGTGGATTGGATCCGGCTAAAAAATACAATATTGTATTCTTTAGTAACCTTAATTCAGGTGCACAGGATTCAGCGACATTTACTTCAGGTTCACAATCAGTAAGTATTAACGGTAGTTACAATACCAAGAGGACAGTACAATTGAATGGTTTGATACCAACTTCTGGTGGAACCATTGATGTATCCTTTTCAAAACTCTCTACCTCTGATTTCTTCTATCTGAATGCAATTGTAATCCAGGAATACAGTGGTAACCCTGTTCTTAAACCAGGTAATCTATTTGCATTGCCTACGCTTTCTACTAAGGCTACACAGTTGGTTTGGAGCGATAGGAGTAGTAATGAGACAGGATATGAAATCTGGCGTTCAACTTCTTTGAACGGCACTTATAGCCTGGTGGCAACTACTGCTGCAAATGCTACAAGTTATCTTGATAATTCGATTTCATTAGTTCCTGGAAACAACTATTATTATAAGGTTAGGACCAAGTCAGGATCCAATTACAGTGACTTCTGCAATGTCTCACGAAATGGTCTTGCAAAAAGCCTCATTGAATTAAATCTGAATGCAGAAGTGGCAAATCATGAACCTTTACCATGGAACAATACAGACAATGGTCCATCCGATGTGGGTACAACGGTACCCAATATGTTGAATACGGATTATCTGAATACAGGGGTTGATTTTATAATCACACAGACGTTTAATGGTAAAGGATATGCAGGAATGGGTACACCGGGTATTTTGCCATATAATGTAATGTACACCAACTATTGGACTGATGCAGGTCAGGTTTCTCAAGCCAAGTTTACCAACCTGGATCAAAGAAAAACTTACAGAATAGGGATATTCAATAGTGTGGATCTTTCAGGATCGTATGTAGGTGTATATACCATCAACGGAGTAAGTAAAGAAATCAATGGAAGGCTCAATAACTTTAAGATGTTATACATTGATAATGTGAAGCCGGATGAAAACGGGGAAATATACATTTCAGTTTCACCGGATGATGCATCTGCTTATTGCTTTACCAGTGCGTTTACCCTGGAGGGCTATGATACTCCTGCCGAAGATTCACAAGGTAGTCAATCGTCTCAGCAAAGTGGTACACAAGGTGAAATTGTATCATTATTACCTCAGAGTTCAATGGGTAATCGTGATGTTCCGAAAGTGCTTGGATTGTCTGCTTATCCTAATCCTTTTGTGAATTCTTTGAGTGCAATAGTTGATATTCCGGCTGGAGTGAAAGAGGTGAGTCTGTCACTGTACGATATTGATTCACGTTTAATCTGGAAACAGGAAATCAATGGTGCGGGTGGAAAGCAAATGATTCGGATTCCGGTTGGTCAACACCTTGCTCCGGGCTCCTATTTATTAAAACTAAGTTCTGATAATAATTCCCAGATTCTGAAAATGGTAAAGGGGGGATAGCAGGATTCGTATAAATATTTCAAAAAATCTGGTATTGCAATACCAGATTTTTTTTGAATACTACCTTTGAATACCCAAAATATTTTACTTCATGGATTTATTGTATTTTTTAAAAGTATTACTCAGAAAAAAATGGTTAATTATTGGCCTGACGCTTCTGGCTATGATAACTGCTTTTACACTGAAACTTTTTCAACGGCCTTTATATGAATCTAAAGCGCAATATTCTACAGGTTTCACAATTGATAGAGTAAAAATTGCAGAGGGAAGTGCAGTTGCTGACCTATATGCAGCGGATACCAAATTTGACAATGTCATTGAAACTTTTAAATCGCCAAGGGTAATTGGAATGATTTCTTACCGGCTCTTGTTGCACGATCTTGAAAATCCGGGCGGCCGGTGGCATAATCTTTCTGAAAAAGAAAAAGAGAATAAGATTTACAAAGATGTAAAGGTTGATACAGTAATTAAGATATTGAATGAAAAAGTTTCATCCAATGAGTTGTTGCGTTCAGATATTCCCAGAGAAAGGAATATTCTTGAATTTCTTAAATTATATAAATACGACTATTACAGCTTGTTGGAACATTTGATAATTGTCCGGGTAAACAAGACGGATTATCTTGATATTGTTTACCGCTCAGAAAATCCCTACTTATCTGCATGGGTAGTGAATGCGATGGGTAATGAATTCCTTAACTATTATAAAAATCTGAACTATCAAAGAACCAACGAGAATATAAGTAATATCCGTGATCTTGAGCGTCAGCAACAACAAAAGATTGACTCACTAAATGGCAGACTGCTTTCGGAAAAGGTAAGCCAGGGAAGTATAGACCCTGCGAGCCTCAGTGCCAGTGCCATGGAAACTGTAAAGGATCTGGAAGGAAAACTTGCAGATGTAAAGAATACTTATGATCTGAATGTGGGGAGAATCAGCTATCTGACACAGGAGTTGAATTCAGCAAAGAACAGAGCAGGTACAAACAATACAAGCAATGAAGAACTATTGGATCTGATAGATCAGAAAAATAAATTAGAAGCTCAGTTAATTGCAAAGGGTGGTACGGATGCATACATAGAGCAGCAACTTAAAACATTAAGGACAAAAATTAATTCAAGAAGTTCAGGTGGTCTTAATAATAAGATGACAGATAAGATTTCCGGACTTCAAAACCAGATCAATGAGGCAACTGCGTTGAAGAATGCTGCAGAAGCCACGATGAATGATTATAATTCCAGAATAGCCTATTACAAAGGATTAACAAGGATTAATCCGGGTAGTGGTGTGAAAATGGAAGTTATAAAAAGCCAGTTGGATATCGAACAAAAACAATTGGCCAATCTGAAGGAAAAACTCAATCAGGCAGAAGGATTATCAAAAGATGACCCAACTTCCAACTTTACCCAAACATTAGTCGGCCAGCCGGCTGTAGAACCCGAACCGAAGAAAACAATTACAACGATTGGAATATCCGGAATGTCTATGTTCTTCCTTACTTGCTTTACACTTCTGTTTATTGAAGTGTTCAATGCAACGATCAAGACTCCTTTTAACTTTGAGAAGAACGTGAAGTTTCCATTAAAAGGAATCGTGAACAACATCCGGTTGAAAAAAGGTTTACTTGCGGAAATCTTGTTGAATGAGGATAGAAAGAATGATTCCAATGCCTACCAATTCAAAAACAATATCCGTAAATTAAGATTTGAGATAATCAACTCGGCACAAAAAGTTTTTCTATTCACCAGTACGTCTTCAGGTACAGGTAAGTCTTTGATTCTGGAAGCGGTTGCTTTGAGTATGGTACTTATCCGAAAGAAAGTCTTAATTATAGATCTCAATTTGCATAACAATACGCTAACTAACAGATTTCAGGCGGAGTTTACAATTCAGCAACTTAATGAAAAATTTAATAGCAATCTTCCATTGAGGAACCAGAATTTTTCAACCAAAACCTCAACGGAGAATATAAATATTATTGGATGTGATCAAACGTCGGCGACTCCTTCTGAGGTGCTTTCCAGGGTTGATTTTCAAAATTTCATTAATCAGCTGAAAGAGCAGTTTGACTACATATTTATTGAATCGTCAGCGTTAAATAAATATTCTGATTCGAAGGAGTTGATGAAATATTCTGATAAGATTATCACCATTTTTTCAGCAGAACAGATTTATTCGCAAACAGATAAGGGGTCATTGAATTATATCAGAGATCAGAAAGATAAAAGCCTGGGTGCTGTTTTGAATAAGGTATTTACAGAAAATATGAATTATTAAAGCGTTGCCACAAAATACGAAGAGACAGTCATGGGTGGATTTTGCCAGAGGGGTAGCGATAATTCTTGTGTGCTATCGACATGTTTTTGAAGGCATCAAGAGTTCGGGGATATCTGTAGAACATTACATGTATTTTGAGTACTTCAATATTATGTTTTTCAGCTTCCGGATGCCATTGTTTTTTATTGTGTCGGGAATATTTCTTTCAGCAAGTTTTGCAAAGCGTGGATTTGCCAAATATGTCGAAAATAAGGCGCGTGTAATACTTTATCCCTATTTTCTTTGGGGTGCTATCCAGATTACTTTACAGATTATCTTTTCAAAATATGCCAACGGGCAGCGTACTCCTCACGACTATCTTGATTTGCTCCTTGAACCCAATGAGATAGAACAATTCTGGTATCTATATGCCCTGTTTAATACAAGCGTGTTGTATGTGATACTAAAGTATATTTTGAAATGGCCTCAATGGTCACAGATAATTATTGCGATCGGTATGTTTTATGCTGCTGCCGTCATTCACAGAGATGGGATAAACCTGGGATTTGTCCCTGATATACTGCATAACTATATTTTCATTTTAATTGGTGACGTGGTTCATCGCTGGATCAGGAATGAAAAGCAGATTCATTTATTCCAGTCCTGGAAGTTTTTCTTTGTTTTGTTGATTCCGTTTATATTGACTCAGGTTTTCTTTCTGTATGAAAACCTGCAGCATACAGGAATGAAATACAGGTATGTAGAATACTTTCAGCCCTTCCTGTTTTTTGTGATAGCATTGACCGGATGCGTTTTTGTTATTTCAGGATGTTTCTTGTTGCAGCGATTTGATCGTCCGCAATGGCTCAAAATTCTTGGCAGGTACTCATTGTATATCTATGTATCGCATGTCATAATATTTGCAGCTTTCAGAACTTTCTTTACCAGAGTACTGCATATCGAAAATGTTCCCGTATTATTAGTTACCGGCATATTTGCCGGTCTGACAGGCCCGGTTATCCTATTCAAAATTGCACAGCGGTTCAGGATGGAGTGGTTGTTTACTTTAGAGAAAAGCAGTTTGCCCAATTTTGAGAGAAGTAATTCAACGGTATCAAAACCGGGAACTTTGAATTAATGAGAAATGGAAGAAAAAAATTTGAAAGGGTTATTTGGACCCGGATTGTATAATGGATTGCAAAAGATTTCGATTCCCTTGTTCGGGGTTTTAAGCACAGCTTTGCTTGCTCATAAGGCACTCTCAAAAATAGAAATGGGCGTGTGGGTTAATTTTCTGGCAGTCACTACGTTTGTGGAGATGTTCAGAAGTGGAATTGTAAGGACATCACTTATAAAGTTTATTAATCATTCAAAGTCAGATGAGCACAGTTCTATTATGTCGGCTGCATTTATCCTGAATGCCATAATCTCATTGATTGCAGGCTTGATACTTCTTTTTTTCGGGAAAGATATTGAAGAGTTTTTGAAGTCTCCGGGGCTTGCTTCGATGCTTTATTTTTATCTGGCAACGATGGTTTTCCTCGTGTTTTTCTCACACATGGAATGGTTGATGTATGCTCACCTGAGATTTAAGGCACTTTTTATTACCTATGTAGTCAGGCAGGGAAGTACTTTCCTGTTTTTTTTGCTTTATTATTTGTTTGCATCCAGGGTATATCTGGATATGCTGGTAGTTCTTTACACAGTTGGTGTCATTCTGGGGCTTGTAGCCGGATACCTGAGTATGAAACATTTGTTTCAATTAACTATTATTTTTTCCGGGCACTGGATGTCGACCCTTTGGAATTTTGGGAAATTTGTATTTGGCTCAAATATTTTTACTTTGATCTTCAGAAATTCTGATCAATTATTACTTTCAAATATTTCGGCAAACCCCGGCATGGTAGCCTCTCAGAATATATCTATGCGGGTGATCAATATAGCCGATATCCCTTCACAGGTGATTGCTGATATTCTATTTCCAAAAAACTCAAGACATGCCGACCATCCGCATATAAACAAAGTAAATTACGAGAAAGCAGTGGGAGCAGCACTTTGCGCTGTAATTCCTATTGTATTATTCATTTTACTTTTTCCAAAGTTGATTATTGCCATACTTGTGGGTTCAAAATATTACGATGCAATACCTTACCTTACTCTGATTTCCTCAGTAATAATTTTTCAAACATTTCTGAAACAAACCGGAGTGATTTTTGACAGCAGTGGCCATCCAAAGGTTTCTTTTTTTATCAATCTGTTTTTGGCAGTTATCCAGATTGGTGCGTGTTATTTCTTCATAAACCGTTATCAATTGATGGGCGCAGGCTATGCTCTGCTCCTGTCCCATTTGATTGGTTTTGTGCTCTCCCAGGTATTATTGAAAAGATTTTTTAATATAAACTTTATCAATTGCTTCAGATATTGTATTGAATTTTATCCTGTTATTTTCAAGACAGTTTTAATCAAGGTTGCTAAAAAAAATACAACGATCAATGAAAAATAAGGACATCATTATGTTTGGTTTGCAACCATGGGATATTGAGATAGGAAGCAATTTCAAAAACATGGCAGATGTAATGAGTAGGGATAACCGGGTGTTGTATGTGAACAGGCCCTTGGATAGAATCACGCGGTGGAGAATGCGTAAAGATCATAAGACGCAATCCAGGCTTAAAAGTATCCGTAAGACGGAAAAAAGTTTACATAAATTGAAAGAGAATCTGTGGATACTAAATCCTGGAATAATCTTAGAATCTATCAACTTCTTGCCCAAAGGGAAATTGTATAGTTACCTGAATAAAATAAATTCCGGGCGGATTGCAAATGAAATTGAGAAGGCCATTGTTGTTCTGGAGTTTAAAAAGGATGTATTGATTGTGGATAATGATTTTTTTAATGGCCTCTATTTGAAAGAACTGATCAAGCCTGGATTTTTTCTTTATTACCTGAGAGATTTTTTAAGATCTCAAACCTACTTTGCAAAGCATGGCGCAGATTCAGAACCCGCAATTATCCGGAAGGCAGATGCCATTGCTGCCAATTCACTTTATTTAAGTTCGTATGCTAAAACAATAAATCCGGAGTCTTATTATGTAGGGCAGGGGTGTGAAGTGAATGAATTTCTTATGAAAGGGCAGCAACTCCCTGAGGATATGAAAGAAATACCCCAACCTGTGATTGGCTATTGTGGGGCCTTAATTTCAACTCGACTTGATATAGACCTCCTGATACATATTGCAACTCAATTGCACGATTTCAATCTGGTATTGGTTGGTCCTGAGGATTCTGAGTTTAAGAATTCTGTACTGCATCAAATGACAAATGTCCATTTCTTAGGGCACAAAGAACCAAAAGAATTACCGGCCTATGTTCGTCATTTTGATATTTGCATAAATCCCCAAAAAGTGAATCAGATGACGATCGGAAATTATCCAAGAAAAATAGATGAATACCTTGCCGCCGGGAAGCCTACAGTGGCAACAAAGACTGAAGCTATGATGGCTTTTGAAGATGTTGTATATTTAAGTGATTCTGCTGAAAAGTATGTGTCAAATATCCGAAAGGCATTTGAAGAGAAAGATAATGATCTGTTGATAAGTAAACGAGTTGAAGAAGCCTCGCAACATACATGGGAAGCATCGGTAAAAATGATTTATGATATTTTTAAAAACCACAATGTATGAAAGAAGATTTGAAAGAGGATGAATTGCCACATGAGGTGCGTACAAATATTCTGACGGAGATAATTTCGCTATTGTATGTGACGATTATTTTGATTGCATTGTTTTTGCAAATATTATTTGGATAAACCACCATTTCATTTATGAGCTTACCGGCAATTTTGAGGAGGGAAGTTTTTACCCGGACATTAATGTCTCCCTGGGGAAAGACTTTTTTGATCCTTCTGGCTGTTTTGGTTGGATGGTTGTCCTTCAATGGATATACAATTATTGTTTTGGCACTTGTTGCCTTATTGGCAGGTAGTATTATAGGATATTATTGTATGTTCAAACCTTATATTGGTTTTTATATTGTCAGTTTTATTGCATTCTTTGCCTTTTATCCGAATCATATTCTTAACAGAGATGTTCCTTTACCAACCCTTGTAGAGATCTTGATTTGGGTGGTATTCTTAGGTAGCCTGAGAGAAAAGCCACCTGAGGGGATGCGAAATAATTTGCTTCATTCTCCGGTGTCGGTAATGTTTATTATTTATACCGGATATCATTTAATCCAATTTTTTAATCCGGATCTCGGTTTGAAGGATGGCTATTTATTTGTCATGCGGAAGTTTACCATGTTTATTTTGATTTACATTTTAGGCTACCGGTTGATTAATACGCCACATCGATTCAGGCAGTTTATGAAATTCTGGCTCATTATGGCGGTGGTTGGTGCGTTGTATGGATGCTACCAGCAATGGTTTGGATATTTACCACAGGAAATTAGATTTTTAAAAAAGAATCCAAGGGAATATGCATTGTTATTTCAGGGCGGACAGTTACGAAAAATATCCTTCTTCTCTGGTGTGGTTACATTCGGCGTACTCTCTGGATCCATGTGCGTAATAACGATCATTCTGGCAATTTATCAGAAGAATAGAAGAAAGAGGTACCTGCTTATTCTTGGCTCAATATTTTTGGCATTGGGAATGTCATATACTGGTACACGAACTGTCAATGTGATTCTCCCTGTAGGAATTTCATTGTATATCCTGATGACTCTACGGCACAAGACCACTTTATTAACGATGTTCATTTCATTTATGACAATATTTGTCATTCTGTTCGCACCTATTTACAGTAACAAAACTTTAAACAGAATTAGAAGTACCATCCGGCCAAATGAACCTTCCTTGGATGTGAGAAATGAAAACAGGCATTATATTCAACCCTATATTTATGCTCATCCGATTGGAGGTGGTGTCGCTACAACGGGTTTGCCTGGAAGGAGGTATAATCCTAATCATTTTTTAGCCGGTTTCCCCCCGGACAGTGGATTATTGCAAATGGCTTTGGAGATTGGGTATATCGGACTTGGCCTCACCATCATCTGGTATCTTCTTATTCTATATCAGTGTATCTATATTGCATTCAGGGTGAAGAACCAGGAGTATAAAATTTATGTGACAGCTATTGCGTGTTGCCTTTTAAGTACTATGGTCACACAATATTCTCAAGTGTCCATCGGGGAAATCCCGAATATTATTTTCTTCATGGCTATCATTTCAATTGTCAGACGATTAATGGAATTTGATGATTTAAATCTTACATAAATCTTTTATCTTGCCCGGATTATTCATTTTCATAATTTAAATCAGATGCGACTTCTTATCACGTTTCTCTTCCTGGTTTGCCTGACACCTGCCATTGGCCAGCGAATTAACCAGGTACCTGACACACTACGAAAGCCTGATCTCAGAGACAAGACTTCCAAGACGGTTCAGGAAAATAACCAGAATGAGGTTACAGCGGAGGATGTTATTAAGAATCACCTGGTAAAAATTGCCTTAAAAAATCCTGCATTTGATATTGATGATGCCAATATCGAAATAGCAGAATTAAACAGGAAGCGGGCTGGCGCAAGTTGGCTGGGATCGATAAATTTGGGTGGAAACGTCAATGAATTTGTAATTCAGAATTCAGCAGCCGCAAGTTTTTACCCTAAATACAATGCCGGTATTTCCTTACCACTTGATATATTTTCAAGAGTGAAGAATGAAAAGAGAGTTGCCGATCAAAATATTATCATTGCCAAATCCAACAAAGAACAACATGAAATGCGAATCAAAGCTGAAACGCTTACCAGATATGAAAACTACAAGGAGAAGGCAGATCTGGTAACACTGCAAAATATTATTCTGGCGAATAATCTTTCAGATTATGAATTGGCACAAAAGAACTTTCAGGATGGCTCGATTACAGTAGAAGCATTAAACCAGATTTATCAGAATTATATGGGTGAAAGAAATAAGTTAATTACCTACAAAAAAGACCTGAATATTGCAGTTATTCAAATGGAAGAAATACTCGGAATGCCCCTTCAAAAAGCTGCACCCGGATTGATTGTGCAATAAGTGTGTATATCCTAAGATTTAACGGTTTGTTTATCTTTTATAAGCCACTGATAATTAACTAATTATAACACAATTACTATGCGAAAGCATTTACCCAGATCGATGTGGGTAAATAAAATGGCTTAAGTAATAGGTTTTGTTTTTTTTTGCATAAAATAATTCCAATAACCAGATCGTTATTCTAATTCCAATAATCTTAAAAATAAGTACTTTTTGAAGTATCAATGGCGTTTGATATCCAAAGTCTATGAATCACAATCCAATCATCCCAGCTAAAAGCTATTCGAATGAAAAACCGCCAGATTTTTTCTTTCCTTCTAATTTTTCTACTCTTATGTAATCCCTTTAATGCAAAATCACAACAATCCCTCATTCAGGTAGATGGGTGGAATGCTTATGTGTACTTGCCATCAGATTACAATCAAACTACAAAAAATTATCCCACTATTATTTTTGTTCCCGGTACGGGTGAAGTAGGAAGCAATGCAGGCCTGGTTATTGCAAATGGGCCTGGTGCCTACATTCAGCAAGGATGGGATGGTACTGCCTTAGGAGTAAAGTTTATAATCATCAGTTTGCAACCGCCATCTGTATGGCCGGGTGCTGCCTCTGTGAAAACCAGAGTTGATCAATTAAGAGCCAAATACAGAATTGGTGATTTGTTTATGACAGGGCTGAGTATGGGTGGATGGGTGTCGATGACTTACGCAACCACTTATCCATCGGAACTGAAGAAAATAGTTAGTGTTGAAGGCGCAGATATTGGATACGGCCAAAATTTAAATCAGTTATGGAGTGGATTTACCCTGGCCGGTGGTACAATGATAAATTTTGAGCAATCTCAGGATTACAGGGTGGGGGACAAGGCTGTGGCAGCCATGAATAGCATTCAAAGTGGGTCAGCACAATATATAGTTACAAACTTTGGAGGAGGTGGACACTGCTGCTGGTCTGAGTTTTATGGTGGTGGTGGTAAAAAACCCGGAGTATTTAATCTTGGGGGGATTAATCAGAATTTGTACGAATGGATTGCCCGTGGACTTCAGGGAGGGGGAGATACCAATCAGCCGCCAGCTGCTTATGCCGGGCCTGATGCCATAATCACATTGCCACAAGATTCCGTAACCTTAAACGGAAGTGGAACGGATGCAGATGGAAAGGTCGTTTCTTTTGAATGGTCAAAAGTTTCAGGGCCAACAAGTTTTAATATTGTGAGTACTAATTCAGCTTCTACTATAGTGAATGGTCTTGTTGAAGGTGTTTATCAGTTTCAATTAAAAGTGACGGATGACAAAGGTGCATTTGCAACTTCCAAGGTCAATATTACGGTAAAGCCGATTCCTAACAAAATACCCACTGCGAATGCAGGAAGCGATGCCACGATTACACTTCCTGTGAATACTGTTACCCTGAAAGGAAGTGGTACTGATCCCGATGGTACGATTGCATCTTACGAATGGACAAAAGTTTCCGGCCCTTCTGCTTTTACGATAGTTAGTGCAAATAGTGCAACAACCGATGTGAATGGATTGGTAGCGGGTGTTTATCAGTTTCAATTAAAAGTTACCGACGATAAAGGAGCCTCAGCTACAGCCACTGTGAACATCACCGTAAATGCGGCAGCCAATGTACCACCCACTGCGAATGCAGGTGCTGATGCCACGATTACACTTCCTGTGAATACTGTTACCCTGAAAGGAAGTGGTACTG
>CAYXAL010000018.1:0-7749 GCA_964463015.1 uncultured Ginsengibacter sp. | reverse complement strand
AATTAAAAGTTACCGACGATAAAGGAGCCTCAGCTACAGCCACTGTGAACATCACAGTGAACAATGCGATTGCAACACCCCCCGTTGTGGATGCTGGAACGAATCAAACGATTCAATTGCCTCAAAACTCAACGCAATTGAAGGGAACTGCGACAGATGCAAATGGATCAATTAAACAATACATCTGGACACAGATTTCAGGCCCCGGTTTTGCGACTATCCAATCGCCGGACAATGCTATTACAGATATCGCAAACTTACAGGCAGGCGATTACAGATTTAAATTGAAGGTAATAAACGATGCCGGACTAAGTGACTCAGCAACTGTTACCGTATCTGTTTATGGAGCGAAGGGGGGGGCGGATGATTGCGGATGCGATGTAGTATTACCAAAATTGTCGTATGGTGGTATCTATTTTATAAATGGCCAAAATGGAATTACCATTAAACCTGGTGACAAAGTTTGCATTAAAGCTGGCTTTTATTCCAATATTTATTTGAGAGGTATTGTAGGAACACCCGAAAAACCCATTACGATAATTAACTGTGGAGGGTTGGTGCAGGTCGGTGATAGTCCTTCATGGGCAATTTCAATTGCAAATTGTAGATATTTCAGATTAACAGGGTCAGGAGACCCCAATATTAAATACGGACTTAAAGTACATTGGGAAGGTGGCTGGACTTCTACCGGTATTGGTGTGGGCGATAGTTGTACAGATTATGAGATTGACCATTATGAGGCGCATAATGTGAGCAACGGGTTTATTTGTAAAATTAACCCTACAGATTGTGAACCGGGTACCTGGGGGCAAAATTGGACCATTAAGAATGTGAGTCTTCACGACAATTATGTGCATGGCACTGTAGGTGAGGCATTTTATATTATACATCATGCTGCAACATGGGATGTAAAAGATTGCAGCACCGGTCAGACAATTACTGTAGAACCCGTGAGGGCACAGAATATAAAAATCTATAACAACATTATCGACTCTGCTGGATGGGATGGGATTCAATTGGTGGGGACTATTGGTGCAGAGATTTACAACAATCGGGTTACAAACTTTGGATTGGAGAAGAGAGATGGTCAGGATTATGGAATCATTCTGGGCGGAAAGAGTACAGGTAAAGTGTACAACAACTTTGTAGCCAACGGTCATGGACCTGGTATGTCCCTGACAGGGTATAACAACAATATGGCTTTTAATAACCTGATTGCCAATGTGGGTGGTAAAGGAATCACTGTAGATGACAGACCTATGCCGAATAATGAGTACATCAACATGCAGATATACTTGTTCAATAATACTATTGTAAATGCAGATTACGATATCAGGATATTGAATGGATTTGGTACCATGGCTGGCGGGAATAAAGTTTATAATAATTTATTGGTTGCACCCAGAATGGGTACTGTTTATGGTATAAACCCTTATTTGGTTATTGCCGCGGGCCTGGATACGGATTCGTCCCATAATTTATACTTTCAAAATGTAGCCGATGCAGGATTTGTAAATCCAGATGCACTTGATTTCAGATTACTTCCAAATTCACCGGCTATTAATGCAGGAATGAACCTGTCAGGATATGGTGTGATTAATGACCTTGATGGGTTGAGCAGACCTCAGGGATCTTCCTACGATATAGGTGCGTATGAGTACAATGAGAATTCACCGCCACCAAATCAAAAACCGGTGGCGAATGCAGGGAAGGATCAGGAAATCAGATTGCCTTTAAATAAAGTGAATCTGACAGGAATGGGTACAGACAGAGATGGGAAGATTGTATCTTATAATTGGAAATTAGTTTCCGGGCCAGCTGGGTCTGTGATTGTCAATACAGACTCTGCTAATACAGAAGTTAATTCCTTGAAAAATGGTTATTACACTTTCGAGTTAACTGTGACCGATGATAAGGGAGATGTTGGCAAGGATTCAGTAAAAATTACTGTCTATGCTGCTAATGTTCCTCCTACAGCCAATGCAGGAGCTGATAAGGTGATCAAATTACCAATCAATACAGTTTTCCTGTCAGGAAGCGGTACGGATGTGGATGGTTCCATTCGTTCATACCGGTGGGATAAGATATCAGGACCTGTACAATTTGATATTCAATCACCGATCAATGCAGGTACTAATGTGAACAACCTGGTGCAAGGAGAATATCTGTTTACTTTAACCGTGACTGACAATGATGGCGTCTCAGCAAAAGACACTGTAAAGGTTACTGTAAATGCTGCGAATTTAAGCCCTATGGCTAATGCAGGCTCAGATGCAACCATCACTTTGCCGGTAAATACAGTAGCTCTTCAGGGTAGCGGATCTGATGCTGATGGTTCGATTAGTTCCTATCGATGGGATAAGATTTCCGGGCCAGCTCAATTTGTGATTGAATCACCCTCTAATGCAAATACAAATATTAATAATTTGATTCAGGGAGTTTATCTGTTCAAGTTGACTGTGTATGATAATGAAGGAGCCTTCGGAATGGATACTGTAAAAGTAGTTGTCAATGCTGCAGATAATAAAACTCCCGTAGCCGATGCAGGGCCTGACAGAGTGATTACTTTACCAGTAAATAATACATCACTATCTGGTAGTGGAAGCGATCCGGATGGTAATATAGCTTCTTATCTGTGGACAAAGATCAGTGGTCCCGCAGCATATAATATAGTAAGTAAAAGTTCTCCCGCAACAGATATTAGCGGATTGGTTGTGGGGGTATATGAGTTTCAGCTAATGGTAACTGATGATAAAGGAGCCACAGCAACGGATATAGTGAAAGTCACAGTAAATCCTGCTCCTAACAAACCACCGGTTGCCAACGCTGGCCCGGATAGAAACATTACATTACCAATAAGTACCACTTCGCTGGCCGGAAGCGGTAGTGATGAAGATGGGAAGATTATTTCTTATCAATGGACAAAAATCAGTGGACCGGCGTCATACAGCATCGTAAATGCAGCATCTCCGGTTACTGATGTGGCGGGACTTGTTGCGGGTGTGTATGAGTTCAGGCTAATCGTGACTGATGATAAAGGTGCTACTGCATCTGATATTATGAAGGTGACTGTCAATGTTGCACCCAACAAACCTCCGGTGGCCAATGCCGGTACGGATAAATCGATAACATTGCCTGCAAATACGGTAACTCTGATTGGAAGTGGAAGTGATGAAGATGGGAAGATTGTATCTTATCAATGGACAAAAGTAAGTGGTCCTGCTGCCTACTCCATTGTAAATGCGTCTTCCTCAACAACCGATGTATCGGGACTTACAGCAGGTGTTTATGAATTCCAACTGAAGGTGACTGACGACAATGGTGCTACTGGTACAGATGTATTGAAGGTCACTGTTAATGCAGCACCAAATAAGGCCCCACAGGCCAATGCAGGCCCAGACAGAACAATCATCCTTCCGGTAAACACAGCGAATCTTGCAGGAAGCGGCAGCGATGAAGATGGTAAAATAATTTCTTACCAATGGCTCAAAGTAAGTGGCCCGGCATCATATTCTATTGTCAATGCTACCTCTCCGGTTACTGATGTCACCGGATTAACTGAAGGAGTTTATGAATTCCAACTGAAGGTAACCGATGATAAAGGGGCCACCGGCACAGATCTCGTTAAGGTGGTTGTTAATTCTGTTCCAAATAAAGCGCCTGTAGCCAATGCAGGTCCTGACAAGTCTATTGTTTTACCTGCGAATAGCGTGGTATTATCCGGAAGCGGATATGATGATGACGGATCCATTGTGAAGTACTATTGGGTACAGGTTTCCGGACCTTCGGCCTCCACCATTGTTACCTCTCAAAATAGCACCACAGAGGTTAATAACCTGATTGCCGGTACTTATCTGTTTGAACTCATCGTTACTGACGATAAAGGTGCTTTGGGTAGAGATACCATGCAATTAATAGTGCAGGCTCAAAGAGAATCCAATCTCGAAAACAGTATCAATGTCTATCCGAATCCTACTCCGGATAAAGCAGTTCTTGAACTAACCGGAGTTAAATCAACCGACAGGATGGTAATGATGATTACAGATGCATCTGGAAGAATGGTTGAAAAGAGAGACATTAATTTTACGGGAATTTCTACGATAAAGACTGAAATAGATTTGACGAAATATTCCAAAGGAATTTACACTGTATCACTGCTCGTCAAAGGACAAATCAGAGCAAGTAAGAAGGTTATAAAAATCAGATAAATTTTTCATTAAGTCAGAAAGCCGCATTCATCAAAAGGGTGCGGCTTCTTTTTCAATTGCAAGTTTTCAAATGCAATGAATTTGTGTAAATTCCGGTGATGTTGACCCACCATTCCGGCCATGTTGACCCACCTGCGAAGCAGGCAATAAATGAAAGAGCTAAATGATGATTAAAAATACAAATCGATATTTATAATCGGTTACTTTTTTTCTTCTCAGCGATTCACCTTTGAGTTCTATACGATGAGCACCGGCTGTCAGTCTGTCAAGGATGGCATCGGCGAGAGTAGGATCATTAATATACTCATACCATTTGGCTACAGGAAGCTGGGAGGTTACAATAATGCTTTTTTTACCATAGCGATCTTCGAGTAATTGCAATAAGGTAAGCCGAACCTCCTGACTTATATTCTGCAATCCAAAATCATCCAGGATAATAAGTGTCTGCCGCTCCAGATGATTTAATAGCTTAATATAAGAGCCATCCAGTTTGGATAAAGTAATCTTTTCTATCAGCCGGTTCATTCCCAGGTAAGTTGTCTTGTATCCCTGAAGACAAGCCTGGTGCCCTAATGCACAGGCAAGATAACTCTTCCCGCATCCGGTAGCGCCTGTTATCAGCAGATTTTCGCCGTTGTCAAGATAACGACCTTCGGCAAGTGTTGCAAGTTGTTGTTTGGATAGATTTCTGGCTGATGAGCATTCGATCTGCTCAATGGTAGCCGGTAATCGTAGCTTAGCCAGTTTCAGATACATGGCTGTTTTTTCCTGTGCCCGGTTGAGTTGCTCAGATTGCACTAATTGAGCGATGAGGTCATGGCCTTCCAGTTGCTGGTCCATAGGAAGTTCCAGTTGCGAGTGATAAGCCCGGTACATGCCCTGAAGGCGTAGTTGCTGCATTTGTTGCAGCGTTTCTGTTGTGTTCATTTTTGTTTTTTTAGATTTATAATTATTGATAATTGTCTTTGCCCCGGATATTGTCGTGAGTAGGAATGGGTTGTTCATCTAATATGGAAAGTTGTTTATCAAGGCCTCTTTCCAGGATATTTTTTATCATGGTGTAATTAATGCGGGTACCTTGCAGTGCTCTGCTGCAGGCAGCTTCGAGCCGTGGGGTTCCATACCTTTTTTGCAGCATCAGCATACCAAAACAGGACTTATAAGTCTGTTCGATATAGATGCTGTTTTCAAGTATGAGTGAAGCAGCCTTCAGGGTATTTGCTCCAATGCGTTCCGCCTGTTTCAAAAGGTCTTCCTTGTTAAAACCTTTAATCTCATGCATGTGCCGGTGATGTGGTGGCATATGTTTTGCAATGGTGGTGTAGGCTTTAGCGTGAGGCTTTATGATATGAAGGGCAATACGGCTGTTGCCATAATAGACCTCTACCACACGGCTATCGTAAAGCACTTTTACCTTCTTTCCTACATACTGGTAAGGCACACTATAGTAGAGACAATCTTCCCTCAGTTGCACATGATAATTGCGCTGAACGGTTAGCAGAGTAACTTTCTTAGGTACAAAAGGTTCGGATGGCAGTGGTTTTAGAAGTGGACGTTCCTGTTGCTGATAAAAATACAGGCGGCTGTAAACGGTATCTTTATAGGGCTTATTATTGAGTAGCAAGAGTTGCTGATGCATGGCATCATTAAGTGCTTTGAGGCTGGTAAACTCCTGGTTGCGCAGTGGTGCATATATATGTGCATATGTAATGCGGACCGCTTGTTCTACCATCGCTTTATCTTTAGGACTGTAAGGCCTGGCAGCGCTGAAAGTAGTGCCATAATGTTCTGACAACTGATAGCATAAGTCAGTGAATACCGGCTCATACCGGTCTGAACGGATAACAGCTGTCTTTAGGTTATCACATAAAATAGTAGCGGGTACACCTGCGTAAAACCGGAGCATTGCGTTGATACAAGCGGCAAAATCATGTGTCTTTTGAGATAATACCGCCTGGCAAAAGATGAGGCCACTAAAGGGAAGTATGGCTACAAACACTTCGCAGCCGATGCGTTCACCTGTAGATGTATCAACGTAATATTGTTTCTTTCCGGCAAAATCCACCATCATGATATCTGCCGCATTGTATTCCAGATGCATGGACACATCTTTGTGCTTCAGATGGTTTTTAAACTGATCACAGTATTGGCTATAGCCATATCCATCAGGATTTTTTAAAAGATATTCATTCCAGAGCAGTAGGCACGTAACACCGGTTTTTGCCAACTCTGATTCTGCATATATAAAGTGTTCAAGAAGTTGCAGCTTTCTTTGAGTATTACTTTCAAGTTGTTGATTGTTGTAGGCCTTATCAGCCAGTTCTTTATCAGATAAAGGATCACTACCATCATCAAGCTGTGAAAGATATTTGCGGACACTGTTGCGGCTCATACCGGTACGTCGTGCTATCTCACGAATACCAATACCATCATTTTTGAGTTGTAAGATCTGTTTTAATTGTTCCATTGCTATCGGTTTTTGTGCCATTGCTCTTCTTATTTTTTAAGAGCAAAAGACATCAAAAAGCTTCGAACAATTATTGCCTGCAAGAGGTGGGTCAACCCCGCATTAGGCGGGACAGGCATCCCGGAATTGAAATTAAAGATGCTGGTTAATTTAATTTTTCCAGGTGGGTCAGCATGCCGGAATGACACTAACCTCAGAAATCAGAATAAAATTATTTTCTGAAAATCAGGTGGGTCAACATAAATCGGAATGGTGGGTCAACATGGTTCGGAATCTACAGAATTTGGATATTGTGTTGTAATTTACCTGGTGATTCTTTGATAGATAATTCTATTGTGACTTCCATGAATTCAGACAGGAAGTGGATACTGTTGGAGAGCAATCAGCCAGAAATATTCTGACTGATGAATATAATATTGAGCGGCTGAAGAAAATTAAATCAGCTTTTAACCAAATATTTTTTTTCATTGATAACATGAAAATTTCAGATCTTGATTAAAACAGTTGTCATACTAATTGGAATCGAAAATAGCTGAACCCCTTCTATTTGTTGAGAAAAAACGTCTTCTGAATTTATGTCTGGGTAAGTGAACCCCGATTTTAATATTGCAAAATTTTTTATTCAGGAAGTCTTTGAACGTATGCTTCCCATGTTTTAATTGATGTGTAAAATATAAGCAGTTATTGTATTTATTTGTCTGATGAATATACCCACCATGGTGCCTTAATTCCCTTCCGGCCTTTCTGTGGATAAGAGAATCTGAAAGGGTGGCCGAAGATTAATAAATCAATCGGATGTTACAAGACAAAATTGTTTAAGGCAGGTAACCTCTACTCTTAGGTAAGCATTGTCCTGGTGTACGATCGGAGTTAATAGTGTTTTTTCCAAGTGGCAGCAATTGGCTTGTTGCAGCGTGTCTTTGGATGAACCAACATTCTCAAAGGGTATGATACCCGGAAATGCCGGGCAAAACCCTCTGCAAATAAGTACAGTAAAGGATTTGGATGAAGTTTGGTGAAATAATTCTTGACATATTTTTTTCAAATCCGTTGCTTTGGTGGACTTTAGCCCGA
>CAYXAL010000017.1:31263-71523 GCA_964463015.1 uncultured Ginsengibacter sp. | reverse complement strand
CAAAACTATTTCTGCAGACTTGTATAGGCAACATGCGGTTGGTCGGGTGGATACGTATAAAGACTACAGGCAGAATACAGCAAAAGTCAGTGAATTAAAAACCATTATTCCCTCTAAAAATTATTATGGGTTTGATATACGATACGGGATTGCCGGAATATGCGTAATCTGAATAAAAGTTGGGTTGTCTGAAAATCTTATTATTGGGTTTAATAGTAATATCTAATAAAGTTGAGCAAACTCTTGGGAGAAAATATTTTTCAAAAATCATTTCATTGTTTGTGCTGAGTGTAATTTTTATTGTTCAAAAAAAGCTACAGAACCGCCTACCCAGTCTTTGTCTGCATTATACCGCACACCGATCATTTTGCCTTTGCTGAGACGCGCAAGATTGCATACACCTACCGGCCTTTTCTGATTTTTTTCCCAGAAATAAAAAAGTCGCAACTCAGCTTTTGCCGGTGCACCCGGTGTTTTGATTACATCTGCGTATTGTACTTTTTTCTGCAATATCCAATTGGATGGGTCCTTGATTTTTTGAATATCCTCCGGCGTTACATCAATGATGACTCCCTGTCCTGCAAAACTGAATAATGGCTTGAGCACATACTGGTCAAGGCTTTCGGGTAACTGAGTTACTTCATTCAAAAAGAATGTTTCAGGCACATAAGGATGATTGATGTAAGGCAATGTGAACTTACTGATCCTGTAAAACCAGTTAGGATGTGGTACCCATTCCACGTCTAATGGCTGGGTAATATCTACTACATCGCCCAAAGTGTCTTTTATGTGACCCAATTCATCAAAAATAATCCGGTTGTAAATTCTTTTGATATGAATTAACCGGCCATCCTTTTCATAATACAATTTATCACCTTCTTTTTTGAGCTCAGTCAGGCACACGATGGGTATGCCCAGCAAGTCCTGTGTGCAGTAAAAGTCAATTCTTGTTTTTTGCTCGTGCGGTTTTAGCTCAAGTAAGATTACATTTTCAGTATCATACCCGTTCAGAATAATCTGCTTTAATAGCTTCGTGTAGGATTCTGCATCATATCCGTTGAGGTAGTGTGAAAAATTTTCAGGGATAGAAAAATGGTTTCTTAATACTTCAGGATAATAAACCTGAAAACCAAACAGGGTGGGGAAGCCCTGCATTTCTATTAACTGTGGTTCGTATTCTCCGTTCTTATTGATACAAATACCAAAGTCGAAGGCGATGAATTCAGGATGCCCGTCCTTTCCTGAGACTTTCTCTCCCTCCGGTATCGCTCGTTCTGTAAGGCCTTTAAAGTCCGGATCAAGGATAATATCAACAATACTTTCACACGCATCCAGCATTTTTTTTGTAAATGATTTTGGAATGAAAACAGGTGTTTCGGCAACACGGAAAGTAATATGTCCCGGGTGCCTGCTGTCGAGGTCTTTTAAAAATCTGTGATATTTTTCTTCTGTAAAACTCCGGTTGAATTCGTCTCTTATTTCAGGGATCATTGCTTTGATTTTGATTCCTGAAAATAAAGAATTTTTGCGGATTACATCGCTCAGGCTGCAGAAACGGCCGTACAGTGGTTCAGTGCCATTTGAAGAAAATTGGGCAGCACATGAGAATAGGTCATCCTGATCTTGTCGGGGTCATGGAGTTGCTGGACCATGCTTTCCCATTTTTCCAGGCTGTGATTTTTAATGATAGATTCTTTCTTTTCGGGAGTATGCAGATATTTCAACATACCTACCGGATCTGCTTCGGGATGAAACTGTGTACCGATAAAATGCTCGGTAAAGCGAACAGCCATCATGGCCCTTTGCAGTGGTACATGCGGCCGTTCTTTCTCGATAGCGAGTATCCTGGAGCCTAATTCATGTATCCTTTTGTAGTCCGGCTCTATCACCTGATAGTCGCGACTGTCCACTGCATAAAACGGATTATTCAATCCGTTGAAGACCGGCTCACGCTCACCATCTTCGAGCATATGAATAGGAAATACACCAAATGAATTTGATTTTCGCCTGGTCAGTTTGCCAATCTTAAAATATCTGCAGGCCAATTGAAAACTATGGCAGATGAAGAAAACAGGTTTCTTCTGGAAATTTTCCGGCGACTGATTGTAGGTGTGAATGGCGTGTAACCATTCAAAGTATTTGGTATCCCATTCTTCTCCTTCTGTAGTAACCGGATTGCCCGGGCCGCCACTACTGATGTACAAGTCAAAGCTCAAATCAGGCAACTGACATTTTTGTCTCACATCAAAGATGGTAGTATGTATGGCGATTTCTTTATTGCTTCCAAAAGCTGTAATAATCTCATTCAGACCTCTCATCCCCTGGTTGGGTTCACCGTCGTACAAATCGAGAATCGCAATGTTTAGCAAGGGTTTTTCAATAAAACTCATTGTACAAATATAAATTTTTTTGCAGGGACAAGTGAACAGATTGTACACATTTTTCAACATCTGTGGAAAGAATCAGTACAATGATCTGATCGTTACTTTTTTATAAATACCCTTTTTATTTCCTTTAATCCGGCCGGAGATATTATTTCTACATTATAGATACCTGCTGCAAGTACAGGAAGAGATATCTTGTATTCGTTTGAATGTACATTGTGATGAATAATTTTGGAATAAACATATTTCCCGTCCGGCTGCTGGATTCTCACGACATAGTCACCTGTCTCTTTGCGTGTGAGCCTCAGGCGCAGGTGGTCGATAGCGGGATTCGGATAGAGCAACAGGGAAGGGGTTTTGAAAGCGACGGCACTGCTTACAATTTCTGAAACTATGCTTTCTCCATTATTAAGGAAGGCCTTGACTCTGTAATAATGTACGCCTTCTTTCTCCGGATAGTCAGTCCAGCTATAAGAGGCATCTGTACCGTGTACTGCCGGGGTATTACCAATTGTATTGAATTGTATAGTGTCCATAGACTGCTCTATCGCATACGATTTTACATTTTCCTGATTATGGCCTTCCCATTTAAGCCGAATGGATTCATCTTCGTTGACTGCATTTTCATTGTCAAAGCTGAATGGTTTTGGAATGGTCTTGTAGGTAATGTAAAACCGGTTTTTGTCTGACAACAACTTGTCATTTCCCACGGTAAAGCCAATGGTGGTTTCTCCCTCGGCTAAAGGTTGTGTCGAGTTCAGGTATTTGTCATTGAGTATCGGCTGCAGGTAACCCTGTTGCATTCCTTTTACAGTAAGTGTCAACCGGTATGTTCGTTTACCCAGACCTGTTAGAACAAGGAATGTGGTATCCTTCTCCTCCGGCAGTAAACGGCGTTCTATGGCAAGCGGATAGGGTGAAGCGGAAATCATGATGTTCTCCGCGCTATTCATGAGTTTTTTTGCATCGTATTGATCGGTAGCGTTGGAGTACTCTTTACCGAATAATTGCAATGCTCCATCTAATACCGTTGGTTCATCATTATCAATGACCTCCAGTCCTGATTGGATGGAGGCAGTTGCCACAGGAACTTTTTTATGCCCTCTGAAAATACTCCGGCTGCCCGATACCTTGGCATTTTCTGTAAAGCTGACCGTGCCGCTTGTGGAGGATGGGTTATATACAAAGAATGCCTGCCCGGATTGAATCGGAGGGATATTGCCATCAATATAATTGCCGGATGTAGGTGTTGATTTGCTGTCATCAAATGTGATCGTCCTGAATCCCCCAAGTCCGTATATACTGTAAGGGCCGGTAGTTAGCTGAGGATCCCAGATGTAATAATCAGCCTGAAGATTTGAAGAAAGCGAGATTTGATCATATTTGATAACAGATGCATACGGATTACCTACCATTGCAAAAGTATTGGGTGGGACAGTAATGTCTGGAGGTGTTTCACCGCCTGGAGTAGGCGCATATAATTTACCGGAAGTTTGTAGGGTAACTTCTGTTGCGGGGTCTCCATACACAACACTTCTGTCACCTCTTACAAAGAGGAAGTAACCATTAGGGTTTGCAATTTGATTGCCGGTATTGGTAACGCCTACATAACTATCTGTTGCCGGATCATAGGTCTTCATAGAGTGCCCCTGGGAATATCCGTCAAATCCTTTCGGATCACCGGAAGTCCAATAGGGGCTTGTAATGTTGACGCCTCTTTTAGGTGTAGATGAACCTGAATTTTGCCAGGAGTTGAATATGGTGCTTCCCTTGGTAGGTACACTTAGTAGCTGCCATGCTTTGGAATGATTGGGGATGAATCTCTCCACCTCGAAAGCTCCCTTAGTGTCATAGGCAATGGATGCTGCATCAGGTATGGGGGCGACACTCGCAGTAGCATCTGCATCGCTAATCAGGCAGATAATATCTTTCAGATTGATTTTTGAATTATCGTTCAATGTCAATTCATTTTTAACGGAAATGAAATTGTTGATATTCAGATTCTGCGTATTCTGATTTTTCAGGTTGTAGAATACAGGTGGATAGGTAACACCGGATGCATTGATGTTTTGAGCCTGGGTAGTATTCGTGAAAATTACTGTACTGCTGTCGTGGGCAAACTGAGCGTCGCCGAGTACTGTAAAATTCCCATTGATTGGTAAATCAGCTTTTAATGGAGCAATTTTATTTCCAGTACCTGAAAGGGTCAGATTTTGATAAGTGAAGCTACTACCGGTAGTGATGGGTTGGCTGCCATCGCCTTCTGTTAAGGGTGGAACACTCCTCGTGTATGCTATTGTACTATTTGGATCCAGGATGATATTGGTAATATTAGCATTAATGGATGAAGTTGTTTCGGTAGTGGGGACTCTTCCATTGAACCCTCCATTATTTCCGCTATGGAAAGTGCCACCGCCTTCAACTTCGACATAAGCAGTACTTGGTGTATTTGCTCCGGTAATACTATTGGCATTGATAGTAAAAACTCCATTATTTTTTATTTTAAAGCCAGCCCCATTCTTTATGTTTACGTGTCCTCCGGAAGTGCCGACATAAGAGCCCGATATTTCAATGTTAAAATATTGAAAGCCACTTCCACTGCGAATTGATTGACTTCTACTTGATGTACCCCCAAGGAATTCTATTACCCCGCCTGTAAGATTGTAAGTGCCTTTCATTGAGGGCAAAGTACCTGAGCCGGTAAAACCAAGTGTTCCCAGTTTTAGCCGTCCTCCATCCATTGTAAAAGAAGTTGAGTTGGTGGTATTATTCGGACCAATATTATTTGATGAAGCATCCACTACAGTTGATGTGCCTGTAATTTTTAGTGAGCCATTGACGTCGAGATAGATTGTGCTGCCCGGTGTTTTTGTACCGCCGCCGGATAAAACTAAATTGTAATAGGGAGCGGTTCCTGCTAAATTACCTGAGCTGGTAATTTTCTGATTGCTCACCCCATTATATTCAATAGTACTATTTGTATTTACAGTAACTGTTCCACCAGTAGTACCTCCAAATGTTGGGCTTGCTCCTGAAGAAATATCTTTCAAACCGTCCGGCGCAGCAGTTTTGAGATATCCATTTATTACAACTGATCCTGACCCGTTGCTCATGTTAATCGTAGTCATATCAGCGGTTCCATTGACAGTGAAGACCACGGCCACTTTTAAAATTTTTCCACTCGTTTTTTTTCCGGTTTGTTTATTAATTGTAATAATTGAATCTACAGGCACTTCGACATCTGTATCAATATTTAGGATTTCTGTCAAATTTAGTATCAAACCTGCACCGCCCAGAATAGCGTTATTTCCTGTAATTTGAAAATTACCCGGATCGTCAATTCCTCCATCTTGTGTTAATGTTGCATTTCCTGCGATGCCGTTCCTGAAAATTTTATTGCCACCGGATTGGAAGGTTGTATTTGCATTAATAATGGTAAGCCCGTTAATCGTAGTCGAACTTCCACCGCCAACTGTCACAGACTTACTGATTACAAAATATGGTATTGTGGATACACTTGCATTGGGGAAAAAAGTAACTCCGCTGGAAGAAAACGCATTGGTTGTATTCCATTGAAATATTGAGTTGTTATTAAAGAATACCTGACTACTTTTTGCGAATTCATCACTATTGCCGGGCGAATCATTATTGTCTGCCCTCACTAATCCGCCTGCATAAACTGTAGTCTTAGCACTTGAATTATTGTACGAAATATTTTTTCCGTATAAAACCAGTGTGCCATAAATATCAAAGTCGCTGGCTGTTGTGCCGTCATCGTAAATTGTCAATTGATTTCCGCTTGAGGTAGTGGTATTTCCTCCTAAATCTAATATTCCTCCTGCATCTACTCGTAGTTTCCTTGCAGAAGTATCAGCAGTGAGGGTTATTTTATGACTGTTTTGTATTGTAATCCCCAATGCATTTTGATCTGGAATTGAAACAGCATCCACCCAGGTAATGTTGTCTGTCGACATCAACCAACTGGTAAATGAATTCCAGTTTCCCGTTTGATTACTTTTAAAATAAACAGCAGCCGACGCAAATTTATCTCCTCCGGTAAAGTCACGGTTGAAGTCTGATAGCCCTGTTGCTGAAAGAGTATGAGTTACTGAGTTGGTATTGTTATACAGATTCCAATAATTATTAGGAGCGCCATTCCATCCTGCTGTGATAAGAGAAGATTCTGTACCAACCACGTCACCAGTAACATAGGTGAAAGTAGCATCTCCCGTAAATGTTCCTGTGGATGTAACACGCCAATATCGATTCAGGTAATTAGTGGAAGCATTGTTTTGTGGATGTTTGGCATTTACTACGTTCATGCTAACCGACGGCGTTCCCGTTACTGAAGTGAGGTTGATGGTTGCGGGAGAATACTCGGCTGCACCCGTATTGTCTCCGATAGGGAAGGTGAATGATCCGGCTGCGCTAAAATTCTTGATTACTTTGCCTGTGCCATCAGCCTGAATCATATTAGATGCACCTGGAGAATTCCCGTTTACTATGGTTGCTGTATTATCGAAAGTAAGATTTTGACTTCCTATATTTAATACACCTTGGGTTAAATTATACTGTCCGCTTATGGTAATATTATTATCTAAGGTTGTGGACCCTGATTTGTTAAGAGTAAGATTATTCATTGCATTTACCGTTGTTGTGCTGCCGGGAAATGAAGCAGGACCTTGGAGGATAATAGTTCCGTTATTAATCAAAGTGCCACCACCTGACCATGTACCTGTTATTGTCAATGCAACACCATTATCAACAATCAGGGTTCCGCCGGCTTCCAGGGAAATATTTCCAAGAGACTGATTGCTACTAATTTGTAAGATTGCTCCATTTTTTATAGTAGTTGTTCCGCTATAGGCTTTGGAACTTCCGGTGTACTGAACGGTGGCGTTTGTTCCGGTAACAGGTTGTATTGTCACATTGCCACTTCCTGACATAACTCCTGAGAAGGCTACGATTCCTCCGGTAGATGCCTCAAGATTGACAGAACCATTCAGGGTTAAGGAGCCTGAATATGTGTTTACTCCTGAAGAGTTCAACCCTCCGATATGGCTATTGGTTGATCCGGCAGGAACAACTATACTATTAGTAATAGTGAGTCCACCGTCACCATCATTAAGGAAAACCTTTGCAGTATTACTATTGCCTCCACCAACAGTTATGGTTCCACCGTTTATTGATGAACCGGCATCAAACCAAAGTTCTCCAGTATTGATATTAACTCCTCCGGCAAAGCATTCAGGATAAGCAGCCATATTGTTGGCTATTTCGACAATGGAATACTCATTGATATTTATATTAGTTGATCCATCTCCGTAAGGCCGGTTATCAAGAATGAGATGATGGTTGTTGTTGCCCCAAACATCATAATCTATTTTTGCGTCGTTATAAATTGGTAGATTTTGGTTGAATTCCAAGTCTCCATTAACTGGGTTTAACTGCATTTGAGTTCCTTTGAAGCTTAAAGGAGCACTGATTACCTGCTTAAAGCTGGAATTATTTTCAATTTGCCACCAGAAGTTAAATCCATATTTACCTCCCAAACCATCAGGCTGAGCATCAAGAGTGACAAAATTCTGGCTTGTTGGCTTTTGATAAGAAGAGGCAAACAGGATAGACTTTACATCCTTCCAACTACCTAAGTCGAAGTAGGTAGAGGTTTGTTTAGCATTATTGTTATTAAACTGTAGCGGGTTATTTGAATTCCAATCGGTTGTTGCTGGTGAGGTGTTTGAATACCAATTTTCAGGTGCACTAAAATTGCCTACTCCATGATCTCCGTCCCATTGAAGTTGGGCGAAGGTTTTATTCTGAAATATAGAAAAAAGTAGTCCAATTAGTATCAGAAATCTAATAAGCTTCCTCAGAGAAATATTGATACAAGTACAAGAAGTAGTAAAATTTTTCTTCATGGTAAGATTAAAAATAAATGGCTAAATTTAGGTATTCCGGTTATATGGTAGTTCGCAAGGGATTTGGACTCATAAATATAATAACTTACTGTGTAGTAAGTACACAACTTTATCCACAACAATTTCACTTTCAATTTACTATATTTTATGAGATTTCGTTTTTATTTTAATAGATTATTCCCTTACCTTTGCACTCCAAAATTTGAAAAAATGTTTGCTATCGTTAAAATCGCGGGTCAGCAGTTTAAGGTGAATCCCGGCCAGAATTTGTATGTACCCCATTTGAGTGGTAAGCAGGGAGATTCACTGGAGTTTTCGGATGTGCTGCTGCACAGCAATGACAACAAAGTGACTACCGGCAGTAAAGTGACCGTAAAGGCTGAAATATTAAATGAGTTGGTGAAAGGAGATAAAGTCATTGCCTTTAAAATGAAAAGGAGAAAAGGCTTCAGAAAAAAACATGGTCATCGTACTCAGTACACCCAGATCAAAATCACAGAGATTGTTTAATCATCTTCTGCATTAAAAAAGTTTAAATAAAAAATCATGGCACATAAGAAAGGTGAAGGTTCTGTAAAAAACGGCAGAGATTCACAAAGCAAAAGATTGGGAGTAAAAATCTTTGGAGGCCAGGCTGCCATTCCGGGTAATATCATTCTTCGTCAGAGAGGAACAACTTATCATCCCGGAAAAAATGTAGGTGTTGGAAAAGATTTTACCATCTTCGCTACCGCATCCGGTGTGGTAGAATTCAAAAAATCCCGTGGTAACAAAACCGTCGTTTCTGTTATCGAAGGATCTGCTGAATAAAAAATTTTTCAAATAAGTTTTGGTAATATTAAAAATGTTTTTATTTTTAATTATTATTTACTAACAATTAAATTCTAAAAACATGGCAACTGCAAAAAAAGCAGCTAAGAAAGCAGCTCCTAAAAAGAAAGCAGCTCCTAAAAAAGCCGCTAAGAAAGCCGCTCCTAAAAAGAAAGCCGCTAAGAAAGCCGCTCCTAAAAAGAAAGCAGCAGCAAAAAAAGCAGCACCAAAGAAAGTCGCAGCTAAGAAGTAATTCAGCTCACTTTCTGCAAATAGAATTCAAAGTCCCGCTTGCGGGACTTTTTTCATAACCGGGATTTTCTCTTCAAAAATAAATTTTAACAATCCGGTTTATTGGATAATATACCGGTCGATCGCTCACCGCTCTTTTAGTGGTGTATGGATCATTTATTCGCTCATGAATAGAATTTCAATTGTTCTGAAAGATGGCCATAATTTTTTTTTTGAAATATTCCCGGGAATTAATCCGCATGAAATTGCATTGTGAGATCTAAATTCCTTTGGAACTCTTCTTGCCGGGAGGCTGATGCTCATTTATCGGATCTTCATTGTTTGAATCTTCGTTCATTGTGTAGTTTTAACCAGTGGAATCTTTACATAAAATACTGTCCAGTTGCCTTCATTGGTTTCAAACCAGATATCGCCTTCAGCTTTCTCCACAATCCCTTTGCACATAGCCAGTCCAAGGCCGGTACCACTGGATTTGGTAGTGAAATTGGGTGTAAATATTTTACTCTGAAGCGAGGGCGGGATTCCGATACCATTATCCTTGATGGTTACCAATGCCGATTCATCCTGCTGCGAACTGTGAATGATTATTTTGATACTTCTGAAATCGGGTACCGACTGTACAGCATTCTGAAGCAGATTGGTAAAGAGCCTGTTGATCTGGGTCTTGTCTGCTTTGATGATTAAAGGGTCTTTCAGATCGGCTGTGATTTCTACCTTTTCATTGGTGGCATACAGCGATACCACGCTTTGCAATACCTCATTGAGATCAAAGACGTGCATCTTCACATTGTTGATATTGGCAAACTGTGAGAAGTCACCGGCTATCTGAGATAAATGATCTATCTGCTCCAAAATAATTTTTGCTACATATTGTGCTATTTCTTTTACATCGCCTTTATTCTTGTCGATGGCCATCTGCAGGTATTGCAAATTCAATTTCATCGGGGTAAGCGGATTCTTGATTTCATGCGCTACCTGCCGCGCCATTTCCCTCCAGGCGCCTTCTCTTTCACTCTTGGCCAATTTCCCTGCGCTGACTTCAAGCTGTCTCACCATCTTATTGTATTCATTGACCAATTCTCCGATTTCATCTTTCCTGTTCCAGACGATTTCTTCGTTTCCGGTTTGCAGGTTAATTCTGTTCATCTTGTTACTGATCAGGGAAAGGGATCGTGTGATCTTATTCGTAATAAATAACGCAATGATACCTGCAATGAGAAAAACAAATGCATTCAGGTTGATGATAGCTACTAAGAAATTGGAAATTTCGTCCTGTAATTTTTTTTGTGATTCAAAGTAAGGAATGTTCAGGTAGGCAAATTCCTTCCCGTTATCATCTCTTACCGGAAGATAATTGCTCAGGTATTGAAGAGTGCCGATTTGTTGTTCCTGAAAGAACTGCGCTTCTTTCAACACACTCAGGTGGTACCAGGCTACCGGTTCCATCCTCTGACTGAGAATCCCCTTCTCGTAAGGAAGCGGGAGGGATGAAGCTTTGAGGTGGCCGTTCAGATCATACAGGTTGATGTCGATAGCGTGGATGTTGCTTACACTGTTGATAATACGCATCAGTTCTTCATTGGGCACTTCCTGCAATGAATTGACAGAAAGCGAGCGGATTGCCGAGCTGTCTAATGTATTGTGCAATTCATTTTCCATGACATGAATGGTACGGCTCAGGAATTCTCGATTGTTGTTATGGTATCGGTTGATAAAAAACAGAATGGTTGAAACACCAATTACGATAAAAGAAAAAATGCTGATAAGGATAATGGTACCATAGACCTGATTGCGTATCGTGAGTTGCCAGAATGGCCTTCGTGCGCTCTTTGTGTTTCTGTCTGAAATCAGATGACCTACCAGATTAAAAAAGATCGTGATGACCAGAAATGCACAAAAGAGATAGGCAAATAGTGTAATCGATTCAAGAATGAATCTGTCTTGCCTGGTGATTACAATAATTTTGTTGGGCTGTGCCCGGTACCACAATTCTTCATAGCCTTTTTTCTGAATGGTCTTGAATCCGTTGTGGGTAAAGATGTCGGGATCGATGTGCGTGCTGAAAGGGTAGTCGTTGTAGCTTGTAGTAAGTTTTCCGTCGTTGTAAATCGCGAAAGCATAATCGGAGGAGCTTTCAATTGAATTTGAATTTCCTCTTGAAAACAATTCCGGATACAGTGTTTCACTCTTGAATTTTTTTGGCCTGGAAACGATGAAAATATATCCCTCAACTTCGCCGGATTTATCTGTAATGATTTTCTTACTGATGTAATTAAAGTTGGAATAGGAAACATCATAGTAGTACAAATCGGGTACACCGGTTGGCTTAGCCTGTGTCTGAATAATGGCATTGAGGTCATTAAAGGTTACAGGCCGTAAATTGTATAAGGGCTGCTCTGAAGAGTCGAAAGTATATATCTCTGTATTGTATTTATTCAGATAACCGGAAAAGGATTCTCTGATCAGGCTATCCTTCAAAAACAGGCTTTGAAGCGGATCTTTAAACTTGTAAAAGTTTTTGGATAAATATTCATTTCTGAAATCGGTGAGGATGATGCTCATAATGACCGGCCCGGTGGGATCTGCCTTGTTATACAGATTTTCTGCAAATCGTTTTCTGGATTCCAATTCCTTGGATCGGTTTTGGATTACAATCACTGCTGTAATAGAGACGCTGAAGAAGAACACCCAAAAAATAAACCTTGAACTGATCAGCCTGTAGGCATGCAGCAAAAGGATTCTGAATTCTAAAAGAATCACAAAGAGAATAAGCCAGATTAATAGAAATATCCGGTAACTGATATGCCCGCTCTCATCAATCGTGAGTTGGATTAACCCCGCAGCGGCAATTAATATGATCGGAATAAACCTCTGTCCGCCAAACAATTCACTGAAAGGCTGCATCAGCAGTTGAATCAAAAAATAATATCCGGTAGCCACACAACTCAATACAATAAATCCTATGACGCTGTATATGTTTAATGAAAAGAAATTGATTACATCAAATGAAATCTGCTGATCGGTTACCAACCTTACAATGATATTGCCCGCCAGATAGGTAATAAATGTCATAAAGAGTGCTATCGCAAACCCCACCACATATCGCCAAATCCTTGAAATATTCTGAAAGCGTGAGTAATCAAATTTGAAATGATATCTTATGAAAAGAATTATCCAGATAAACAACAGGGAGTTGATTAAAAGATCGCCAAGAGATGACATGAGAAAATTTTTCTCATACACCGAAGGGCTGAATAAGACCAGTTGCCTGAAATTATAAGGATCTACTGTGTAAGTGACGATCCGGATAAGGATCAGCGATCCGATCAGTGTTAAAAATCCTTTTACAAATCCCTGGTTTTTTGAAATATGGTTGGCCAGCACATGGACAAAAAATAACAGGAGAGTCAATGCCAGTATCCCCAGTGTAAGGGCAATGAGATTGACATTTCCGGTTTGCGGAACTTGCCCGGTTTTTTGAAGATAAAATAACGGGTAACCATCCTTGCTCATCACGCTGAGGCTGGTGGGATGAAGGCTTACCTCATAGTTCTTTGCAATTTTTCGTATTCCCTCAAAATCATTTTGCAAATATTTATTCTGAATATAGTATTCCCACTTTACAGGTATGAGGCAGACAAACAGGTATTCCTTTTGTTTCAGTGTGTACATATCCTGCATTCTGACAAACCAACCATTTGAAAGTTTTACAAGTTTGCTTTCTTCTTTAGAGGAGAGGAATGTATGTTCGGGCTCGGCTTCCTGGGTATTCCAAAATATGGGATGATAAACATCAAAAGAATCCTTCTGGTATGCGTAGATGAAGAAATCCATAGCAGTGAGCCTGAGCAATCCGTTTTCATCATAATTCTTCAGGATGATATCGTTGAGCTGAGTAGAATCCTGGAAAAAAGAAGCGATTTCTTTTTGTTTTTTCTGAATGGAATGCTGAATCGAATTTCTGAGTGCATCGGGTGTGGAAGTGACACTCCAGTAATTGTTGACGATAAAAGCCAGCGTGAGCAGCCATGCTGCAGACAGGAGCAGGTAGCTATTCCTTTTTAGAAATGTATCGTGATTCCGTGAAAGCAATTTTATTGATGGCTTTTAATTTTATTCCATATTGCATCCATCTCTTCCAGGCTCAATTCCGGCAATGTTTTCTGTTGTTCTCCCGCAAGGGTTTCCATTTTGCTGAACCTTTCCAAAAATTTCTTGTTGGTGAGATTAAGCGCTTTGTCTGCATCAATCTTTAAAAACCGGATGTAATTAATCAGGCTGAACAGGAGGTCTCCGGCTTCTTTCTCAGAAGCGTCCGTATCATTTTCATCTATTGCCTGCAATAGTTCGGCCTTTTCTTCTTCAACTTTACTCCAAACATCTTCTTTGGTGCGCCATTCGAATCCTACTTTGGCAGCTTTCTCCTGGATGCGCATGGATTTCATCAGCGAAGGCATTGAATGCGGAATGCCGCCCATGATGCTTTTCTTTCCTTCTTTGAGTTTGATGCGTTCCCAATTTTTTTTTACTTCTTCAGCATTGTCGGCTTTGGTATCACCATAAATGTGAGGGTGTCTTTGTATCAGTTTATTGCATAGTCCGTCTATCACATCCTGCATTTGGAAATGTTTTTTCTCAGTTGCAATTTTTGTGTAGAAAACAATGTGCAGCAGCAGATCGCCCAATTCCTCTTTAATATTTCTCCAATCTTCATTATCGATGGCGTCGGTAAGTTCATAAAGTTCTTCAACCGATTGCTGCCGGAGAGATTGAATTGTTTGCTTGCGATCCCAGGGACATTTTTCACGCAGTTCGTCCATAATCGTTATGAGCTTGTCGATATCCGTTTTCACCATGGTATTGGAATAATGGTTGGTTAAATTTACAAATAATTGATGGCAGCGGGGGAAATGGAACAACAGTGTGGCCGGATGTACTCAAACCCGAAATGCCCCAGGTGATCAATGGTGGAGTTCGATCATTGAATTTTCTTGAATGCCTCTACGCCGCCCTGCATATTTTTTACGTTTTCAAATCCCATTTGTTCCAGAAACATGGAAGCCATCATACTCCTGTTTCCACTTTTACAGTAGCAAATTATTTCAGAAGATTTCAGATTGTCTATTTCCTCTGTTTCCATAGATTGAATTCTTCCCAATGGCAGAAGAATCCCACCAATATTGTATTCATCGTGTTCTTCAGGCTGTCTTACATCCAGCAGGTGAAGTGACTCTCCTGCGTCCAATCTTTCTTTAACCTCTGATGCTGAAATATTTTCCATGATAATACTTTTTGAAATGATGATTTATTCCTTCAGTATGTTATTGTTTGTTTGCAGGCTGGGCCGTAGGCGGTGGATTTGTAATAAGTGTGCTGTCAATTACAGGACGTTCTTTCTGAATCCAGATATCCATTGTCTGACCGGGCTGTATGTAAATCGTGTTGCCCTGAAAATCTTTGGTTTCTGGATTTTGCCGGTACACAAAGGCATTGGCCGTATCGGTAATGTGCTCTGAGCCTATGATAGAAGCCAGTACGATTCCATTGGCGTCAAGAATGGCTCTTGCTTCACCCACAGTTTTTCCGAGCAGATCGGGGACTTGCAGTTGAACCTGCTGCACCCCACCTCCGATGACCAGATCTATGGAGGAACCCCATTTCACTTTTGTGCCCGCATTGATTGGTTTGCCATTAAACAACTGATCCAGTACCGATCCTTTCATAAAGTCGGGTCGCTCTGTGGTATCTCCGAGTTTCAGGTTATTTTTCTTCAGATTTTCCAAAGCGAATCTGTAACTGAGTCCCTCCAGTTTTGGCATGGAAACCATCGGTAATTCTTCCGGATTTACATTGAGAAAGACGGTGCGGTTTACTTTTACAGTAGCTGACGCGAGCGGCAGTTGTCTTTTTACTACATTGAGAGGAAGGCTGTCATTGTACGCCGAATCGGTGATGACCACTTCAAATCCTTCCTTTTCCAACAGGTCGACTGCTTTGTCAACAGGCATATTTACCACTGACGGTACACTCAGGTAACTTCCATGATTGGTGATCCATCCAAGGGACAGAAAGAATAGGGTGACCAATCCAAAGATAAGTACAAGGGCAACGATCAGGTTGACAAAAAAGGATTGCTTTGTTATGAATTTAAACACTGTTGTCGGAATACTGTTTGCACAAAATAATTAATTTTTTCAGAAGGTATAAACCTGCTGAGAAACTGTTTGAAAGTTTACATTTTCTTTTTTTTCAGGCATTCTTCTATCTGTGAAGTATAGAAGTCTTTTAGATTCCCTCTGGCAGAGATAATTTGCTGAGGCACAATACTTGCTTCTGTTTGCCCGGGTACCGTATTAATCTCCAGCATGTATAATTTTCTGTCTCCTGCATTATAAATGAAATCTATTCTGACCACACCATTGCAGTTAAATACCTTATAAATTTTTACAGCTTCTGATTGGATCAGATTCCTGAGTGCATTATCAATCTGTGCCGGAGTCACTTCATTGCTGGCTCCTTTGTATTTGGCTTCAAAATCGAAGAAATCCTTCTTGGAGATGATCTCTGTCACCGGCAAGGCAGTAATGTTGCCCTTTGTTTTATAAACGCCGATTGTAAATTCCTTACCGGGAATGTATTCTTCCACCAGTACCTGAGAGTCTTCCCGCATAGCACGGCTGACGGCTTCAGCGAGCAATTCCTTTTTCTCTACTTTACTTGTGCCGATACTGCTCCCCCCGTTGTTGGGTTTTACAAAAACAGGGAACTTTAGCTTTTTGGCTTCCACAAGAAAATCAAAACGATCCATATCTTCTTTATACAAAAGAACAGACCGTGATACATTAATTCCTGAAAATGCTGCTACGGCTACTGTATATCGTTTATTGAAGGTGATCGCAGAAACAGCCGCATCACAAGTGGTGTATGGGATTCCCATCATGTCAAAATAGCCCTGAAGTTTACCATCCTCTCCCGGTGTACCATGGATACCGATGAGTACAGCGTCAAACAGAATGTGTTTGCCCTCGGTGAGTATCGAAAAATCGTTCTTATTGACGGTGATGCGTTCACCGTTTTCATTGACATAAAACCAGCCTTCACGGCGGATGTCAATCTTATAGTAATCAAATTTTTCGGTGTCAATATTTTTTTCAATGGTAATTGCGGAGGCATAGCTGATTTCAGCTTCACCCGAAAAGCCGCCTGTGACAAATGCTATACAAGGTTTCATAAAAGATACTAATTGGGTTTATTTATTCTGAAGGGATGCCCTGGTTACCGGTATTCAAAACGAATCGCCATTGTCCGTTTTGTTTTTTCCAGATATTTACATAAGTGCCCTTAATGGTAGTGTCCTGAATGGCTACTTCATAAATTCCGTAAGTATATCCCAGGCTTCCGTCACTGCAAATATCTGCTTTCAATGGATGCCACGATACAATATAATTGCTGTCATTAATCTCACTGATATATTCAATGGCATCGGCGCCGATTATCGGATGTTCTTCGGGCCTCAGCAATACGCCTTCTTTGGCCATAAAGTGAGTGAATGCATTTTTCATTCCTCTTTCTTCGCTCATTTTTGAAAAATCCCTGTCGGCCTGTATCAATTCAGATGACGAGTCTGTTTTCTCAGGTACGGGATTGCTTTGCTCATTGCATGATAACAATGAGGAAATAATCAGGGTCAGAGGCAGTACTTTAAGTATTCTTTTCATTACGGTTATCTAAAATAAGAAGCGAAGGTTTCTTTGAAGCCTTCGCTTTTGTGACAGGAAATATCACCTGTCTTTGTAGGTCTTGAACCTTTAGGTATCATTTACCCATGCAATTTATTCTTTTTTGTCAAAAGTTCCTCGACTGTTTCCCGGTACATCTCATCCGGCACGCAGCAATCTACCGGACACACTGCTGCACATTGAGGTTCTTCGTGAAATCCCTGGCATTCTGTACACTTATCGGGTACAATGTAGTAGATATCAGTAGCAATAGGCGCCATTCTCTGGTCGGCATCAATCGAAGTGGTACCATCCATTCTGATTACATCTCCTTTCAGGGTGGTGCCATCGGCAAATGCCCATTCTACACCCCCTTCATAAATTGCATTGTTGGGGCATTCGGGCTCACATGCACCGCAATTAATACATTCATCTGTTATCTTTATAGCCATTTCTGAAAATTTATTTTAAACATTCTCAACAAAATTATTTACGAATTTTGCTGACTGTATTCCTTACAAATATAAAAAGATAAACAACACCTGTTTTATGAAATTGGCAAAAAGGTTGGAAGTTTTGAAACAACTCAGAGAATGGTTGCTTACAGAGGATGTTGACTGGAAACAGGTTTCAAAGCAGGCTTATGAGGCCAACAAGTGGTTTACAAAGGAATTCGTGAAGCATCGGATTGACTGTCTGGTCAATCAATACCTGGATACTGAAAAACTCGAACTATGGGTAAAGCACTACCATATTGATGACAACATCACTCCAAAAAAAGTGGGTATCGTATTGGCAGGAAATATCCCATTGGTCGGGTTTCATGATTTTCTCTGTGCATTTATTGCCGGTCATCATGTGACCCTTAAGTTGTCGGAAAAAGATCAGGTCTTGTTTCAGAAAATACTTAACAAACTCGCTTTTTTTGATCCGGATTTTCACAAAGTTGTTACTACCTCAGAAATGCTGAAAGGTTGTGATGCATATATTGCAACCGGCAGCAATAATACTTCAAGGTATTTTGAATATTATTTTGGAAAATATCCTTCCATTATCCGCAAAAACAGAACATCTGTGGCTGTGCTCACAGGCAGCGAATCGGAGGAGGATCTGAAATTATTGGCTGATGATATTTTTTTGTATTTCGGACTTGGCTGCCGCAATGTGACACAGATCTATGTGCCGGCAGGATATGATTTTGCCCGGCTGCTGGATGCATTTAAAAAATATGAGCATCTGAAAGACCATGTTAAATTCAGAAACAATTACGATTACAATCTTGCGCTCCTGATTATGAACAACAGGCAGTATATGTGCAATGATTGTATCGTACTTGTCGAAGGCAATCATTTGTTTTCGCCCGTAAGTGAATTGTACTATTCGTATTATAATTCACCTAATGAAATGCTGAGCGGATTGGGATTGGAAAAAAATGAACTTGTGCAATGCATTGTCGGGAAAGGATATGTAGAATTTGGCAAGGCGCAGGATACGAGCCTGTTTGACTATGCAGATGGCGTAGATACGATGCAGTTTTTGTTATCTTTCTGACCTGTGAATTCAGGTCATTTGTCATTTTATTTTGGGTAATTATTTTTACCACCGGTAAATAGTTGTGATAAATTAAAGGCTCGTCTAATTTATTGTTAATTGTAAATAACTTAGAATAAATAGACTATTCCATATTCTACTTTTATACTTGAGGCATACGATTTGATAGAGGATTTTAAAATAATCATGTATTAATAAATAAAATTCATTCATGAAAGCAAGAAATGTTTTTTTGACTATTCTGATCAGTGGTTTGACTACACTGGCAGTTTTGTTTGGTTATTCTAAGTTTAATAGCCATGCTGACAATCCAAATTTTGGGAATGCAAAGATTCCGGCTAATTATGCGGGCTTTTTTGATTCGAATGGCAAGTATAGTGGCCCTTCGGATTTTGTGCAGGCGGCTGCTGCTGCAATCCCTACCGTAGTGCATATCAAAACAAAAACGAACCCTAAGGCAGTTACCAATAACCTGCCGAATCAGGGACAGAGAAATCCGTTTTCGGATATGTTTGGGGATGATTGGCTTGATCAGTTTTTTGGACAAGGCGGACGTCAGAGGGTAGTTCCTCAGATGGCTTCCGGTAGTGGTGTGATTATCAGCGCTGATGGTTATATCGTTACTAACAATCACGTAGTAGCAGGGGCAGATGAAGTAACAGTAACAACTAGTACAGGCAAAGTTTATACTGCCAAGGTGATCGGAGCAGATCCAAATTACGACCTGGCCGTTGTAAAAATTGATGCGAGCAATCTGCCATTTATGTTATATGGCAATAGTTCAGATGTGCAGATAGGCCAATGGTGTCTTGCCATAGGTTATCCCCTTACGTTGGATGCAACGGTTACAGCTGGGATCATTAGCGCCAAAGGCAGATCACTCGGATTGAATCGAGGCAGAGACGGCAGTAACAATTATGCGGTAGAGTCTTATTTACAGACAGATGCTGCAGTAAACATGGGAAATAGTGGTGGTGCACTGACGAATGTGAACGGACAATTGATAGGCATTAATTCGGCGATCGCATCACCCACCGGATATTACAGTGGATACAGCTATGCGATTCCTGTAGATATCGTAAAGAAAGTGGTGAATGATCTGATAAAATACGGTAGTGTGCAAAGAGGATTTTTGGGAGCCATGTTTATAGATGCCAATGGATTGACTACCGATCAAAAAGAATCAAATAAATTGCCGGCTTCTGCTGAAGGGATTTATATTACCAACCTTGTGAAAGATGGCGCTGCTGCACAGGCTGGCATCAAAGTAGGCGATGTCATTCGTAAGGTAGCGGGTACAGATATCAATTCAGGCCCTGAACTGCAGGAACAACTTAGTCATTACCGTCCGGGAGACAAGGTGCCTATTACCTATGAAAGGGATAAAAAATTATCTACTGTGACGGTTACTTTAAAAAACAGTGCAGGTAATTACGATATCGTAAAGAATAGCGCATTGGAAAATACATTTGGCGCACAGTTGGAGACGTTGGATGCTAAGAAGGCAAAGTCACTCGGATTGAATGGTGGCGTAGTGGTAAAGAAAATCAATGATGGTATTTTGAATGACCAGACGCGTATGCGCGATGGATTTATCATCACCCGTGCCAATGGTAAGAATATCAATAATATTGATGACCTGAAGAATGCGATTGGAAATTCTGAACAGGTAACCATCTCCGGTGTATATCCCGGGTATAATGAAGTATTTGAGTACCCGCTGGATCTGAGTCAGCAACAATAGTGTTTGATTGGGGTTTAAGGTTGACGGCTGTAAATAAGGAAATTTATTTACAGCCGTTTTTATTTGCAGGATGTGTAAAAAAAAGTTGAAAAAAAAATCAGTGCGTATTCTTTATTCAACTAATTGACAAAATCTAAATCTTGTTTATGGTCATTTCTCCATTTACCATACGCCATATATTCAGAGGATTGGCATTCTTTAATTCTTCAGGCAAAAGATCATCGGGCCAATTCTGATAAGTAATGGGTCTTACAAACCTGCTGATGCCATCGGCTCCAACTGACGTAAAACGGCTATCGGTAGTGGCCGGAAAAGGTCCGCCGTGTTGCATGGCTGTACATACCGCTACGCCGGTTGGAACTCCATTCAGAATAAAACGACCACAGATGTTTTCAAGTTTTTCACACAGGTCGGGGTGAGCTTTTATTTCATCATCTGTTCCAAAGAGGGTTGATGTCAATTGCCCTTTGAGTGACGCGGCTACAGACAGCATTTCTTTCATATCCTTACAGCGCACGATGATTGAAAAGGGGCCGAATACCTCTTCTCTGAGTAATGGGTTGTTGATAAATTCACCTGCATCCACCGTAGCAATTACCGGCCTTCCTTCGGTGATCTGATTTTCAATTGTTGATACTGCAATTTCAGCCATTCCGGTTTGTTGCATCGCTCTGATCCTGTGTGTTTCATAAGCACTCGCAATTCCGGCATGCAGCATTTTTTGTGGAGCTACATTGCTGATTTGAACTTTTAATGCACTTATAAATTTTTCGAGTCCTTCACCTTCTATACCGATGAGCAGGCCGGGGTTTGTGCAAAACTGTCCGACACCGGTGGTGATAGAGGTTGTGAATTGCGAAGCAATTTGTTCCACTTCATTTCTCAATTTTTCAGGAAGCAGAAATACAGGATTGGTACTTCCCATTTCTGAAAATACCGGAATGGGTTCTTCCCTCTGATTGCCCCAGTCAAAAATTTGTTTTCCACCGGAATAAGATCCGGTAAAACCAACAGCTTTTGTCAGAGGATGCATTACCAGTTCTTTGCTTACCTCAAAACTCTTTCCATGCAGATGCGTAAAAATTCCGGGATGCATCTTCAGATCAGAAACTGATGCTGAAATTATATCCGCCACCAATTGTGATGTTTTTGGATGCGCCGGGTGCGCTTTGACAATTACCGGGCAACCCGCAGCCAGAGCGCAGGCGGTATCTCCACCGGCCGTACTGTACGCAAATGGAAAATTGCTGGAACCAAATACTACTACCGGGCCCAGGCCGGTTTTAGTCTTCCGTAGATCAGGCTGATGGTTCTTTTCATCAGCCGTATTAATTCTGATATCCATCCATCCGCCTTCGGCTGCAGCATCGCCATATTGCCTCAATTGTAAAATGGTTCTTCCACGTTCATTCCTTAGCCGGGCTTCAGGAAGGTTTGTTTCCATCATCGCAGTATGAATAATTTCGTCTCCACTCTTTTCAAGTCGATCGGCAATAGTGTCCATTAATCTGAGCCTGTCTTTCAGCGACGACTTTTTAAAAATGAGAAAAGCTTCCCAGGCGTTTTTCAGTGCTTTGTTTATTTCTTCAGGTGTTGCATCATTAAACATAGTGATTTCTTTATTTGATTTCCTGCAATACCGCAGACCTGTTATCCAATGCCTTTTGAATTGTTGAAGTGACCTTTTCTCTTTCCTCACCGATAATTGGCAACCTTGGTTCACGGACATATTCTGTACCAAGGCCGGTCATACTCTCCGCCAATTTGATGTATTGCACTAATTTGGGGTGAATGTCCAATTCAAGCAAGGGCATAAACCATCTGTAGAGTTTTTGCGCTTTTTCCAGATTGCCGGCTTTTGCCAATTTGTAAAGGAGTACCGTTTCTTCCGGAAATGCACAAACCAACCCTGCTACCAATCCATGGGCACCGAGGCAAAGTTCTTCCACGGCTAAAGTATCCACTCCGCAAAAAATCTTGAAACGATCACCAAACTTATTGATCAATCTGGTCACATTGGTAACGTCTCTTGTAGATTCTTTGATGGCCTGAATGTTTTTGCAGGAGACCAATTCCTCAAACATAGCCAGTGTCACTTCTGTTTTGTAATCAATAGGATTGTTATAAATCATGATGGGCAGGCCGGTTTGCGATGCAATGGATCGAAACCAGTTTACAGTTTCTCTGTGATCGCTTTTGTATCTCATTGGAGGAAGCAGCATCAGGCCTGAAGCCCCCCATTGCTCTGCAAGATGCGCTTGCTCTATGGCTGTTTGCAAGCTACCCTCTGCAATATTCAAGATGACCGGTAACTTATCCCCTGCAGATGAAATGGCAGCAGCTACTAATTGTTTTTTCTCTTCTGTCTCAAGGACACTCGCTTCTCCAAGTGTACCACCGAGAATCAGGCCTGTAACACCCGCAGCGATCTGTGCATCCAGGTTTTTTGTGAATGAAAGAATATCCAATTTCCCTTCTTTGGAAAATTTGGTAGTGACAGCAGGCATGACACCTTCCCATTTAAATTGCATATAATAAGTGTTTGTGAAAGTTGAAGGTATTAAATTTGGCAAAACATCCATCGTAGATTTCTGTTTTTCAAACAGAGTGTCTCTGATTCAAAAAATAGAATAATGAAAGAATTTCCGCTTCAGGATATTATCACGACTTATGGAATCCAGCCGCAAAGTATAGAACCTTTTGGAACCGGCCTGATCAATCATACATGGAAGATTACTTCGGGAAATTCGCAATTTATCCTGCAAAGAATCAATCACCGGGTATTTAAGCAACCTGAAAAAATCAGTGATAATATTATGATGGTGGGAGACTATCTGGCAGCGTCACAGCCATCCTATTTATTTCCGACACCGTTAAAGACCATCGAAGGGAGTGGAATGGTCGTTGAAGACGGAAATTACTTCAGGATATTTCCATTTATAAAAAATTCAATCACTCTACAGGTAGCAAAATCTGCGGAGGACGCAAATGAAGCGGCTTTGAAATTTTCTGAATTTGCGTACTTATTGAAAGATTTCCCGGTGGATAAACTGAATATCACAATTCCGGATTTTCACAACCTAAATCTCAGATTTGATCAATTTATCGAAGCCGGGCGCAACGGGAACCCGGATAGAATTAAACATGCAGGTTATTGGATTGATTTTTTAAGAGATCAGGTGTACGTGTTGGAGGAATATAAAAAAGTTTTGCAGGAAGGCTCTCTGAAAAAACGTGTGATGCATCACGATACAAAAATCAGCAATGTGCTTTTTGATAACCATAGAAAAGGACTCTGCGTGATAGACCTGGATACCATGATGCCGGGATTTTTCATGAGTGACCTTGGCGACATGATGCGTACCTATCTGTCACCCGCAAATGAGGAGGTGACAGATTTTAATAAGGTGCAGGTTCGAAAAGAATTTTATGATGCCATTTGTGAAGGGTATTCTCATTTTATGGCAGACGAGTTAACTACTTCAGAAAAAACTCATTTCCATTTTGCAGGGTCGTTTATGATTTATATGCAGGCACTGCGGTTTATGACAGACTTTCTTCTAAATGATGTCTATTACGGCGCCACCTATCCCGATCATAATTTCAACAGGGCAGTCAATCAATCCAAATTGTTTCAGGAATATCAAAAGTTGGGATAAGGTCAGCCAGCAACTTTTACCTGTTTTTTGAATTTGGATGAAATTATTTTAAGCAACACAGGCGCTGTGGTGATCAATACGATTCCGATAATAATAGTTTCGAGATTGTCTTTTACCCAAACATTTTCTCCCAACAAATACCCGGCGGTCACAATGGTAAATACCCACAAAAAACTTCCGGTAATATTAAAAAATGCAAACTTTGCAGGATTCATTTTTACAATACCGGCAATGATGGGTGCAAATGTCCGGACTATGGGCAGAAATCTTGCCAATACAATAGCGGCACCACCTTTCTTGTCGTAAAATTCTTTAGCCTGCAAAATGTATTTTTTCTTAAAAATCCAGGTGTCATTTCGCTCGAGAAGCAACGTGCCGGATTTTAATCCAAACCAATAACCGGTAAAATTGCCAAGCACGCCGGAAGTACCAATCAACAACATCCAAAAGACCAGATTCAGCATGCTGTTATCGAATGGCGATAATGAATTGGCGATGACCATTCCTGCAATGAAGAGTAATGAATCTCCGGGCAGGAAGAATCCAAAGAATAAACCGGTCTCAATAAATACAATAAGTATGACGAAGTACAATCCTCCGTGTTCCATAATCCATTGAGGGTTGGTGAAATGTTGAAAAAATTCTATAATGGTATCCATAATATTTTTTTTAATAAAAGAATGAAAGATTGAGCGAAGAATATTCCAGAGGTGCGAAATTGTTTAAAACAATTTCAGCATGTGCAGGAAGAGGAAACTGCCGTGTTTAGGCAGGTGAAAGTATTTGTTATGTGATGATGCTTGCCCTGTGAAGCAATTTTCAGAGCTTAGGTCGAATCGCTCTTTGCTTATGTTGCTGGAATTGGGGGATGAGGCTGTCTGCAGGCTGACAATGGAAGTTGCTTCCTTGTGTGTTATTTCAAGATTCTCCTCACCTGGAAGATCCTGATTGATTGTCGTTGCCGAAACAGTAATACAAATCAGAAAAGATACCATGCAGAGACATCCCCTCAGGAAAGTGTGTATGTTTTTTATGTGCTGCATGGTTAAAAAATAATAATTCGCAAAAATATCAGATTGTGTGAATTGTCAAATAGTGAATTACCTATGAATAGGTTAAAAAATCCTATAGATGTGGCAATAATTGATTGACGGCAACCGGTAAGTAGATTAAAAAATTATCTTGCAAAAAATATTTGCTTAATGAAGAAAGTTGGGATATTGGGCGGTGGCCAGTTAGGAAGAATGCTTTTACAATCTGCTGCTGATTTTCCTGTAATTACTCATGTTTTGGAGAGCAGGGATGATTGTCCTGCAGCACATTTATGTCATCATTTTACTGCGGGGGATATCACAAATGAGGATGATGTTTTTAATTTCGGAAAAGATTTGGATGCGGTAACTATTGAGATAGAATCTGTAAGTGTAGAGGGACTGCGAAGGCTTCAGGCACAGGGTGTCCGGGTCTATCCATCACCGGATGCGTTGGAAACTATCCGGAACAAGGCTGTTCAGAAAAGGTATTATGCTTCGCATGATATTCCTACCTCTCCATTTGAAATTACCCATTCTAAAGAAGAGGTCAGGCAATACGCATCGCTGTTTCCCGCGGTACATAAAATTGCAAAAGGTGGATACGATGGCAGAGGCGTACAGGTTTTGGATAATGTATTACAGTCTGACCTTGCCTTTGACGGTGAATCTGTATTAGAAAAAAAGATAAATATCAAAAAGGAAATTGCAATAATCATCGGGGTTAATCAGCAAAATAAGACAGCAATTTACCCTCCATCAGAAATGATTTTTGATCCGGTACTCAATCTGCTCAACTATCAGTTGAGTCCAGCGATATTGCCGGAAAAAGTGTTGTGGAAAGCCGAGGCGGTGGCGCTTGCTGTTGTACAAAATTTAAATAGCCCGGGTATTTTTGCCGTAGAATTATTGATCGATCAGGAGGATAATGTATTTGTAAATGAAACTGCACCAAGAGTGCATAACAGTGGGCACCATACCATTGAAGGGAATTACTGTTCACAGTTTGAAATGCTTTGGCGGATTATTTTGAACCTCCCGTTAGGAAATACCAAAAAAGTAATGGATACCGCATTGGTAAATCTGATAGGGCAGGATGAAAAGGTGGTTGATGAATCTTCCCCTGCCATCATGGAAATACTGAAGATAGAAGATGCATTTTTACATCTTTACGGAAAAGCAGAGAGCAGGCCGGGCAGAAAAATGGGACACGTTACACTCCTGAACTCCGACAGATCAGAGTTAGTGCATCTTGCCAACAAAATCAGAAACATTTGGGAGGGTAAATATTAACTGCCTTTCTTGTCACGAAGTAAATGAATTAATTGGACGTCTAATACATCACTTGAAAAATTTTGGATTGATCACATGCGCTTGAAATATATTAATACTGTACTACTGATGCTTTCACTTTTCCTATTGAATGGATGTGTAAGCCCATCAGGAAAAGAAGAAAAGGCTCAACACCGCCCTTCACCCGGCCAATCTGCATTGCCGGTTGAAGCTTATGTGATTGTACCAGGGATATTGACTCCCGATATTCAAATTGCAGGTACTTTAATTCCAATGGAGGAGACTGAGATTCATCCTGAGGTGTCAGGAAGAATTGTATTTCTTTCTTTCAAAGAAGGAACCTTTGTCAGTAAAGGCACCGTGCTGGCACGGTTATTTGATGGTGATCTGAAAGCACAACTCAAAAAATTGAATGTTCAGCTTCAGGTTGCAGAAAAGACTCTTCAGCGGCAAAATGATCTTCTGAAAATTGGCGGAATCAGTCAACAGGATTTTGATCTCAGTGTTTTAAGTGTCAACAGCCTGAAGGCAGATATAGCCGTGCTCCAGACGGAAATAGATAAGACAGTCGTCAGAGCTCCTTTCAATGGAAGGCTCGGTTTCAAAAATGTAAGTATTGGTGCTTATGTAACATCACAAACTGTGATGACGACCATCCGAAAAACGGATGAGTTGAAATTGGAATTTTCCGTACCGGAAAAATATGCTTCAAAGGTGAAAATAGGAGATAAGATTGGTTTTTCCACAGCAGAACAAGAAGGCAAATATTATGCGTCTGTGATGTCAACAGAGTCCGGAATTGATATCAATACCCGAACTTTAGCCGTGCATGCGGTGGTGAAAAACCCTTCCAATAGTTTGAAGTCGGGTGCGTTTGCCAGTGTGGATTTTGACCTTGGAGAGAATAATAAGGCCGTTCTGATTCCAAACGAATCCATCATTCCGGAGGCTCGCGATAAAAAAGTAATCACTTTCAAAGGCGGTAAGGCTGTATTTATTGTGGTGGAAACAGGCATGAGGACTGCAGATAAAGTGGAGATTACAAAAGGATTAAACATTGGCGATACGGTGGTCACTACAGGCCTGCTTGCCATCAAGCCGGGGGGCAACATTACCATTTCATCATTTCAAAAGGAGGATTAAATCTTGAATATAGCTCAGGTAAGTTTAAAGAGGCCCGTCTTTGCCATCGTGATGAACCTGGCGATTATTTTATTTGGAATAATTGGTTATCGGTTTTTGGGTGTCAGAGATTATCCGGCTATCGATCCCCCGAATATTTCAGTAAGCACTTCCTACGCAGGAGCCAATTCTGATATTATTGAGTCACAGATTACAGAACCCCTTGAAAAAGCAATCAATGGGATTGCCGGTGTGAAAAATATTACATCCAGCAGCAGTCAGGGCAGAAGCAATATCAATGTGGAGTTTGATTTGGGTGTAGATCTCGAGACAGCAGCCAATGATGTGCGTGATAAGGTATCACGGGCTGTTCGTCAACTGCCCCAGGATATTGATGCACCGCCGGTAGTTTCAAAAGCAGATGCGAGCGCTCAACCTATTATTGCGATGACTGTACAGAGTCTTAAACGCAATCAACTTGAAGTCACAGAATATGCCAACAACAATTTAGTAGAGAGGCTTCAGACCATTCCCGGCGTAAGTTCTGTAGATATATGGGGTGAGAAACGGTATGCCATGAGGCTCTGGTTTGATCCTGAAAAACTGAATGCCTACAACATCACGACCAACGATATTCAAAATGCGCTAAGAACACAAAGTGTGGAATTGCCATCGGGAAAATTGAGTGGCAATACCATGGAATTAGCCATCAGAACCTTCGGTAGATTGTACACGGAGGATGATTTTAACAATCTCATCATCAAGAATGTAAACGGCGTCAATCTGAGATTGAAGGATGTGGGCGAAGCGGTACTTGGCCCTGAGAATATTGAATCAGTCTTAAAGGAAAGTGGCGTTCCGATGATTATGCTGGCTATTATTCCACAGCCCGGAGCCAATTATGTTTCTATCTCCAATGAATTCAATAAAAGGCTTGAACAATTAAAAAAGGACCTCCCGCCAGATTTTAAGCTCGATGTTGGTATGGATCAGACTGTCTTTATCAAGCGGGCTATTTCAGAAGTGGAAGAGACACTATTCATAGCATTGGGGTTGGTGATTCTGATCATTTTTGTTTTTTTTCGCGATTGGATTATTGCCATTCGTCCGCTGCTGGATATTCCGGTTTCTCTGATAGGAGCTTTTTTTATCATGTACCTATTTGGGTTCACGATTAATGTATTGACCTTACTTGCTATCGTACTTGCCACCGGATTGGTGGTAGATGATGGGATAGTTGTAACAGAAAATATTTTCAAGAAGATCGAGCAGGGGATGGATAAACACAAGGCTGCTGTAGAAGGAACTAAAGAAATTTATTTTGCAGTAATCGCTACGTCTATTACACTGGCCATTGTATTTCTTCCGATTGTGTTTCTTGAAGGATTTGTCGGAAGATTGTTTCGTGAATTCGGTATTGTGGTAGCCGGAGCAGTATTAATTTCTGCTTTTGTTTCACTTACACTTACGCCGGTGTTAAACGTGAAATTGACCAGAAAGAAAATGGGGCATACCTGGCTTTATAAAAAGACAGAACCATTTTTTGCTGCCATAGAGAATGGATACAGGAATAGCCTTGCTCAGTTTATGAAAGCAAAATGGATAGCCTTGCCACTGGTGGCGATCTGCCTGGGAATTATCTTTTTTATTTTCAGAGGAATCCCTTCAGAACTTGCCCCCATGGAAGACAGGAGTCAATTCAGGCTTTCGGTGACAGGACCCGAAGGAGCAAACTTTGAATATATGGACTCCTATATCGATAGTCTGAATAAGTTTATCATGGATTCTATTCCTGAGAAAACGATTCTGATCAGTGTGACGTCTCCGGGCTTTGGCGGAGGTTCGGTAAATAGTGGTTTTGTCAGGGTGATGTTGGATGATCCAAAAGATCGCAACAGATCCCAGCAACAAATTGTGGATATGGTCAACAGAAACCTTAGAAGGTTTTCACAGGGCCGTGCTTTTGCCATGCAGGAACAGACAATTTCTGTGAGCAGAAGAGGAGGTCAACCAGTTCAGTTTGTTATTCAGAATAATGATTTTGAAAAAATCAGAAATGTACTTCCGAAATTTTTGGATAAAGCTAAAGAAAGCCACATCCTCGAAGGAGTGGATGCCGACCTGAAGTTTAATAAGCCTGAGTTGAGAGTGAATATCAACCGGCTCAGGGCAAGTGAGTTGGGCGTAAGCATTGAAGACATTAACCAGGTACTGGAGTTGGCTTTCAGCGACAGAAGGCTCGGGTACTTTTATAAAGGTGGTAAACAGTATTCCGTACTCGGGCAGGTAGAACGCCAAAACAGAGAGGCTCCGGCGGATTTATCGAAAATTATGGTTAGGAATAATCAGGGCGTATTAATCAGTCTTGATAACCTGGTAACACTTACAGAAGCCTCTTCACCCCCTACCATCTATCACTTTAACCGATATAAATCTGCCACAATTTCTGCAGGCTTACAACCCGGATATACCGTAGGAGATGGGATTAAGGAAATGCAGAAGATTTCTGCCTCATTGCTGGATGAAAGTTTCAATACTTCGCTTGCCGGTACGTCAAGGGATTTTAGTGAAAGTTCCGGAAATACCATGTTTGCATTTATTCTTGCTTTGGTATTGATTTATCTGGTGTTGGCAGCTCAATTTGAGAGTTTCATAGATCCTTTCATTATTATGATAACTGTACCGTTGGCTCTGGCGGGAGCATTGTTGTCGTTGTGGTTGTTTGGTCAGACATTCAATATTTTTTCACAGATAGGGATGATTATGTTGATAGGCCTTGTGACCAAAAACGGAATCCTAATTGTAGAATTTGCCAATCAGTTAAGAGACAAGGGTGTGCCGAAAAGACAAGCGATTGTGGATGCTTCTTACTTACGTTTGCGTCCGATTTTGATGACGAGTCTTGCCATGTCGCTGGGTGCATTGCCGTTGGCGCTTTCGCTTGGCCAGGCCTCTACAAGCCGTGTTCCACTTGGGATTGTGATTGTAGGTGGTATTATGTTTTCATTGATTTTAACCTTGTATGTAGTACCTGCTATGTACGGTTTTCTTTCATCTAAAATTCGTAAATCTCATGAAGCTGGCTAACCGGGCATTGGTGTTGTTGCTATGCATAATTGGCGGAAAGGGAGTTCATGCCCAGGACACTTTGTTGAGTGTGCAGGATGCAATCCGGATGGCTGTGGAACATAATTTTGATGTGCGAATCGGCAGAAATGAGAAAGAGATCAGTGCACTCTATAACAACTGGGCGATGGCAGGCGCTTTACCCGAAGTAAATATTACGGCCAACAAATCAATTGGGAGGAATAATCTCAAACAAAAATTAAACAACGGTACGGTTACCGAAAAGAAGGGAACCAATACGCAGAATTTCAATGCCGGTTTTGCTGTGAATTGGAGAGTGTTTGACGGCTTTAAAATGTTTGCGACAAAAAAGAGATTGGAAGAATTAGAGCGATTGGGAGAACTTGCATTTCGCAAAACTCTCAATGAAACTGTCTATAATGTAATTGCCGCATACTATAACATCGTAACACTCAAAGAGCAATTGCATGCCACTCATGAGCAGATAGATTTATACAATGAAAGGTTACAACTCACGCAATTAAAGTTGGATATCGGTACAGGGGCAAAGTACGAAGTGCTGGAAGCACAGGTAGATCTCAATGAACAGAGATCTAATCTGTTGAATTTTCAAAATGCGATTGCAGTAGCAAAGTCTAATCTGCTTAATCTGTTGGGCCAGCCTTCTGATACAAATTACAGAGTGGCAGATTCAATTCTGATTAGCCCGTTGCCCGCTGTGATTGAGGTGAATCATAAAATTGACTTGCAGAATCCGGATATTTTAATGGCTAATTCATCGCTGCTTGTTTTGGAACAAACGAGGAAGGAAGTGAATGCAGGAAGGCTTCCGGTCGTTACATTGAACGGATATTACAATTTCAACAAAAGCAGAAACAGCGCAGGGTTTAATTTGTTTAATCAGACATACGGCCCTTCGGGCAGTATCGGTTTGAGTATTCCCATTTTTAATGGAGCCATCGTCAAGAAGCAATTGCAGGCTACTGATATTCAGATCAGAAACCAGCAACTGTCGATCCAAAAGACCCGTAATGATATACAGACTGCTGTAAAGAATGCATATATCAATTATCAGTCTGCTTTGAAGACGATTGAACTTGAAACAAATAATCTGAAACTGGCCGCAGAGAATATTACAATTGCCACCGAACGATATAAAAAACTGAACATAACGGCGATTGAACTCAGACAGGTTCAGATCAGTTACAATGCTACCAAATACCGGCTATACAACGCACTGTATATGGCAAAATCTGCAGAGGCTATGATTGCACTGCTGACTGGAGATATTGAAAATTTGTAACATACTGCTATCTTTAAACTTTAAATGATGGTTATGGATACGTCCCCACTTGTTGGTATTATTATGGGAAGCGATAGTGATCTGCCTGTCATGCAGGCTGCTGCAGATGTATTGAAAGAATTTGATGTGCCTTTTGAAATTGATATTGTAAGTGCACACAGGACACCTGAAAGAATGTTTGATTACGCAGGAAATGCACGCAGTCGCGGGATCAAAGTAATTATCGCGGGTGCAGGTGGTGCGGCACATTTGCCGGGAATGACGGCATCTGTGTGTACAATTCCGGTTATAGGTGTTCCGGTAAAATCCTCCAACTCCATAGATGGCTGGGATTCTATTCTTTCCATTCTTCAAATGCCCAATGGTGTACCGGTAGCCACGGTAGCACTTAATGCTGCAAAGAATGCCGGATTGCTTGCTGTACAAATATTGTCCTTGAATGACAACATTCTTGCCGGCAGACTTGAAAAATACAAATTGGATATGAAAAACCAGGTAGAGGAGAAGGCAAAAAAACTTTCAGGAAAATAAGAGGTGCAAACTTGTTATTCTTCTGTCAGAATACAGAATTCAGGTTCCCATACCGGTGAGGCATCATATACAGCTTTCAGAAAATCTTTTCCCCACATCGCATAAAACAGCATGAAATTTTCAGTACGTTCCTGCAATCCGTCAGCATTCAAGGCATCGAGTAATTTATTTATTTGCCGTATAGCTGCATCCATATTTTTCTTTTCTGCCGCTACCATTTTGGTTTGAACAGTTTTGATATTCTTGATTTCTCTGGCTTTGAGGGCCTCCACATGGTCTGTAAGTGTCGGATCTACATCACCTGCTTTATTTCTGAGTGTGTCAAAAATAGCTGCTAATTCTGCTTCTTCTTTTTCCAGATTGAGATCCTTCCGGCTTTCACGTTGTACAATTTCTTTGATCAGATGAACTCTTTGTTTGAAAAGATCGTCAAAATTTAAACCGGTCTTATCCATCAATTTTTTCCACCGGTTTTGAATGATTAGAAATGAGTTTCGTAAAAACAAAACAGGGTAGGGTACCTGATAATGAACAAACAATTCTTTTAGCTGAAGCCAGTATGCCAGTTCGCCGCCACCACCGATAAAGGCAATGTCCGGTAAAATCTTTACCTGAAATAAACCTCTCAATATCACGTTGGGGCTGAATCTTTCAGGATGCTCATTAAGTTCACGGAGTAATGAATCTTTAGTGAATGAAATATCTGTATCATGTACCACAAAATGATCTCCTGTGGGCACGATTCTGTTTCTTATATCATCCTTCAGGTAGAATAAGTTGATTTCCCTGGCGAATGCCTGCGCGTGATGATGCTCTGATAATTTTGCTGAAGTGGTGTTGACAATTTTCGAAGGATTGTGATCGAGTAGATCATCTTTGAAAATGTCCTCCATCACTTTCTTCAGTTTTGCATTGTCAGGCATTAAAATGATAAGTCCAAAATCTGAAAACAGGTTATGTACAAATTGAAGTGTAGCGTCCTGAATGTTACGGCCTTTTACATACGATTCTTTTACCAATTGCATTAGCTCTGTGCCGTGAGGTTCTGCAAGGATCCTGCCTTCAAAAGATTGAATGAGTGAGATGAAATCCTTGTCAATAACCATTCTGCCTACAGCACCTTTCTGCTTTGTATTCCACACATATTTCTTTCCTTCCAGTTCGATATGATTCAGTTCATCCAAATCTGCATCTTCACTTCCGATGAAGAAAACGGGTACAAAATTGTATTCTGAAAATTCATTTGATAAAGTATCAGCGAGTTTTATGGCATGAAGAATTTTGTAAATAAAATACAAGTGTCCCGTAAAAATGTTTGGCTGATGAGCGGTGCAGATGGTAAACGTATTTTTATGTTGTAGTAATTCTATACTTTTCTGAACTGCTTCAGATGGTTTCAGAGAAGCATATTGTTCTGACAGTACGGATGTCAATAGTTGACGATCTACATCCTTATTTTTTCTTGCTTCTATCGCAGCATGTATTCCCTCAATAGTAGGCTCATATAAATAAAAATCTCGCAGAGATGAGGCATGCGCAAGATAGTCTGTAACCGTGGATGAAAATTTTCCGGTAGCCTGATATTCGATAAAGTGAGGGGATAATCTAAACTCCAAAGCCTTAATTTTTAAGACCCTAAAGATACATCAAAGTAAGTCCTCAAATGGTATATGAAGAAGCGTGCCGGAAAAGCAACAAATAATCTGAATTTAAAATCTTATTCTTCTGCAGGTAAACCTTCCAGATCATAATCGAATGCCTTTGTGATACGCACATTGATAAGATCCCCTGTATTCAGTTTTTCTTTTGTAGAGATAATCACTTCGTTATCCACTTCCACGCTGTCAAATTCTGTGCGTCCAATGTATTTTCCGGCTTCCTTTCTGTCGATAATGGTTTTGAAAACCTTACCCACTTTCTGTTGGTTGATTTCATAAGAAATGTCTCTCTGAACTTCCATAATCTCCTCAGCTCTTTGTTGTTTTGTTTTCTGAGGTACATCATCCTTCAATTCATAAGCAGCAGTATTCTCTTCATGGCTGTAGGTGAAAATACCAACCCGGTCAAATCTCATTTTTTGTAAAAAGTCTTTTACTTCTTCCACATCTTCTTCTTTCTCTCCCGGGAATCCGGCAATGAGTGTAGTCCGAATACAAATACCCGGATTGCGGTACCTGATTTCACCAATCAGGTCCTCCATTTCATGACGTGTAATCTGCCGCCTCATGCTCTTCAGGATTCTGTCACTTGCATGTTGCAGTGGCATATCCAGGTAATTACAGATATTGGGATGCGCAACCATGGCATCAATGATTTCCAGAGGAAACTTTGCAGGATAGGCATAATGTAATCGTATCCATTCCAGTCCGGGTATGGCTGCCAGTGCATGCAGCAGCCTGGGCAGTTCTCTTGATTTGTAGATGTCCAGGCCATAGTAAGTGAGTTCCTGCCCAATCAGCATGATTTCCTTAACACCACGGCTGACAAGTACCTCTGCTTCGGCTACCAGTTTTTCAATTGGCCGGCTCACATGTTTTCCACGCATCAGCGGAATGGCACAAAATGCACAGGTACGGTTACACCCCTCGCTTATCTTCATGTAGGCATAGTGGTTAGGCGTAGCCATCATGCGTTCACCAACCAGTTCGGCTTTATAATCAATATTGAATTTGGAGAGAAGTAAGGGCAATTCCATGGTGCCAAAAAATGCATCTACCTCAGGAATTTCGTCTTCGAGGTTTTGTTTGTACCGTTCGCTCAGGCAGCCGGTCACATAAACTTTGTCTAATTTACCCTGTTTCTTAAGTTCCACTTGTTCGAGTATCGTTTGGATGCTTTCTTCTTTGGCCAGGTCTATAAACCCGCAGGTATTGATGATGGATATATTATGATCAAGTTTTTCACTTTCATGCTTTACATCAATGTGCGCATGTTTTAAGTGCCCACCCATCACTTCACTATCTACGAGGTTCTTACTGCAACCAAGAGTGATGATATTGACTTTGTCCTTTTTAGGTTTTGTTTTCAAAGGTTGTTTGTTTTGTTATTTTAATACGTCTGCCGAAAAAAGGCTATCTACAAATTCATGTTTATTAAATACCAGCAGGTCGGTTGCTTTTTCACCAACACCGATAAATTTTACCGGTATTTTAAACTGATCTGCGATGGCGATTATCACACCGCCTTTGGCTGTCCCGTCAAGTTTTGTAATAGCCATAGCTGTTACATCTGTGGCCTTGGTAAATTGTTTGGCCTGTTCCAGCGCATTCTGCCCCGTACTGCCATCCAGTATCAGAAGTACCTCGTGCGGAGCGCCGGGGAGTGCTTTGTTTACTGAGCGTTTTATTTTGTTCAGTTCATCCATCAGATGAATCTTGTTGTGTAGTCTTCCTGCAGTATCTATCAATACGACGTCTGCTTTTTTGGCGATACCGCTTTGTACAGCATCATAAGCCACCGCACTCGGGTCACTGCCCATTTTGTGTTTGATGATGGTGGTGCCTGTCCGTTCGCTCCAGATAGTAAGCTGGTCTATGGCCGCTGCCCTAAAGGTATCAGCAGCGCCCAGAACAACTGTTTTTCCTGCCATTGAAAAGTTATGAGCGAGTTTACCGATAGTAGTTGTTTTACCCGCACCGTTTACGCCCACAATTAGAATGATATGCGGTGTATGGCCTTGCGGTAATTCATAATCCTCATAGGCCAATCCATCGGGAGCATTTACCAGCAGTGCTTCTATTTCGGATTTGAGAATGCCTTTGAGTTCAGAGGTGTTGATGTATTTATCTTTGGCTACCCGCTTTTCGATATTGTCAATAATCTTAACAGTGGTTTCTACGCCTACGTCAGCGCTGATGAGTGCGTTTTCCAGATTGTCAAGCACTTCTTCATCTACCGTAGTACGGCCTATGACAGCCTTGGAAATTTTTTCAAAGAAGCCCTGCCTGGTTTTTTGTAAACCTTCGTCCAGTGTTTCCTTTTGTTCTTTTTTGCCGAATAGTTTGTTGAAAATTTTCATGTCCTTTCAATGTATCACTTTTTCACTAAATAAAGAAAGCTATCCCGGATTGCAGGATAGCTTTACTCAAGTTATTTTATTGCCACGAATTAACCGTTAGCCAAAAAATCTTTGATCTTGTCTTTGTGAACCATTGACTCTTTGAAAGTATAGTTACCCGACTTAGACTTGATAGCACGTACTACTTTTGTAAAGTTTTTTGAATCTCCCGGATTTTTATCTTTTGTCTTGATCGCGGTTTTAGCTGCTTTTGCCATGGTAAATTATTTAGAAGAATTTATTTAATTTCTTTGTGGACAGTTACCTTTTTCAGGATGGGATTGAATTTTTTCAATTCCAGTCGCTCAGGTGTATTTTTCTTATTCTTAGTGGTAATATACCTGCTGGTTCCCGCCTGGCCACTTGTTTTGTGCTCAGTACATTCTAAAATTACCTGTACTCTGTTTCCTTTCTTTGCCATAATATCTTAAATAAATGGTGATTAAATTTTTACCCCTTTGGCTCTCATTTCCTTCACTACTTCAAGAAGTCCGTTTTTATTGATCGTACGGATGCCTTCAGAAGACAATTTTAAAGTAATCCAACGGTTTTCTTCAGCAAGAAAATACCTCTTGGTCTGGAGATTTGGTAAAAATCTGCGTTTTGTCTTAATGTTGGAATGAGAAACCTTATTGCCTGTGATGGGCTTTTTCCCTGTCACTTCGCATACTCTGGCCATAATCGTCTGTTTTTTCGGACGGCAAAGGTATGAAAGAAAATGGCAAGTGGGAAAATATTTTTCAACATTATTATGCAAAATTGTCATTTTTTTAAAGAAATCTAAGCCCAATTGGCAAGTTCCCCTTTGGGCATAATTTATGATCTTATGCCGGCATGGAAACATTTCAGCAATTAATCAATAGTGATCAGCCTGTTTTGGTTGATTTTCATGCCACATGGTGCGGGCCTTGCAAACAAATGGCACCGGAACTCACACGGTTTGCCAGAGAGTACGATGGTAAATTAAGGGTAGTAAAAGTGGATGTGGATAAGAACCAACAGGCTGCCATGCAATACCAGATTCAAGGCGTACCTACTCTTATCCTGTTTAAAAAGGGGAAAGTACTTTGGCGGCAGTCCGGGGCGATGAGTGCAGCTCAAATCAGTGGATTTGTAGGTCCTCACTTGTAGAAGAGGAAATGTAACATTCTCCTTATGAGCAAAATCATTTACAGGAGTTAAGCATATCAGCATTTTAAGAAGAAGCTACGATTAATTTTATAAAAAAAACAGTATGGCACATACAGTCAATGCAGTATTCAAAGGTGGAAGGCACTTTTCAGTTTTGGTAAACGGACATACCATTGAGGTGGATGCGACTAAGGAAAATGGGGGAGAGGATGTTGGCCCCAGTCCCAAGATCTTTATGCTTTTGTCATTGGCAGGATGCACAGGCTTTGATATTGTCAGCATGCTGCAAAAGATGAGGGTGGATTTTTCAGATTTGTCTATAAAAGTGGATGGTGAATTGACTGATGGTGAGCCGTCAGTGTATAACCGGGTTGTTATTCATTATTCTGTAAAAATGAAGGAAGAAGACAGGGGGAAAATGGAGAAAGCGGTAAAACTAAGTAAGGAAAAGTATTGTGGGGTGAGCCGGATGTTTGAATCCTTTGCAGAAGTGAAGTTTGAAATTCATTATTTGTAATGTCCATGTATTCCCGTTCTTTTAGGAAGACCGATTCATAATCCTTTCTACCTGACCAGAAAATTCGTGTTTGCGGACTTCTCTGCATTGAATACCCGGATGTGATACAGACCCGGAGAAAGATACCGGACAGGAAGACGAAAGACAGAGTTGGGGGCATCCTGATTTTGTCGGCTGTAAACGGTTTGTCCATTGACATCTGTAACCACAATGTTTAATTTATTTTGCATAAAGCCGGTAAGACGTATGTTTATGTTATCGCTTGATGTCGGGTTTGGTATGACAGCGACACTTGCCTGAGAGCTGGCGCCTTCTATCTTTACGATGTTGGAATAGGTAGATCGCCCGTCGATGTCCACTTGTTTTAATCTGTAAAAGGAATAGCCACTGTAACTGTTTTCGTCAATAAACCGGTAGGCCTTTTCAACAAAGCTATTCAGGCTGCCATTCACAAATCCTACACTATCGAAGTGGTTCACGTCAGACAGACTGCGCTGTACCACAAAGCCAAGGTTGTTTTTTTCCGTATAAGTGAAGAAAGTCAATTCTGTCTGAGAAGCATTTAGTCTTCTTCCTTCTAATTTCAATCCTTCCACGCTTAATATAGAAGTACAATCGATCTGGCATCCGGCTTTCAGCCTTTCCGCATATTGTTGAATGGCAACTGCACTGTCTATATGTATTCCTGAAGTTTTTAGAAATTTTCTGTATTGGTTTAGTACCCAATTCTGATTAGCAGTTAAATGATATGAACCATTTTTTTGCGCATAAATTGGTAGGCAAAAAAATGAAAGCAGAATAATAAGATATGTTTTCGTTGCCATTACAAACTCTTATTAGCAGCCAGATCCCAGGTAATAGTTGTTCCGGAAATCAGATCTTTCATCGTGATTTTTGAAAATTCAAATGTGATCGTCTCAGTACCAAAAGCACAACTGGTACATTCACCTGTGGCAGCGGTGACCACAGAGGTCACATGGACATCGTTTAATTTTATGGAATATACGACAGTTGACTTACCGGCAATCAATCTAACAATACTAAACTCTGCGGAGGAGATTACCTTTCCGTTGGCGGTATATAGATTGAACCAGGGTGAGTTTTTGCTGCCCTCATGAATGAAACTCACATCGGTAAATTTTGGCTTTCCGGTGCCTGTGCCTCCGCCACCAAGGTCAAAAGTGTTAGACACACCATAATTCAGAGAAGAACATTCAATCTGATCCGTAAAGCCCGGGTCGGTACTCTCTCCCTGGAGGTTAGTGTCAGAAGTTTTCAGGTATATTCCCTGTGATTGAGACTGAAAATAAATTGGTATGCAAAAAGCAATGATGAGCAACTTTTTCATAAAAAGAAAATGAATTGATTTGAAATTTAAAGAACCATTATCAAATTTAAAAAATAGTTCAAGTATGGAAAAAGAAAACTTTCAATAGAATCATGCTATTTTTTCTGATGAGCCTTTTTTATTATGATCCTTCATCACCCGCATCATTTGGAGTGAAACTGCCAGCAAGATCAGCGCAAAACCCAGATAAAATCCATACCCCAGAAATTGGTTTTCCTTAAAAATGATGAAGGCCATGATAATGGAATACACCGGTTCGAAATTGAAAGACAGATTAACTGTAAAGGCTGAAATTTTCTGCAAAGCCTGCAGACTTAAATTAAAGGCAAAAACAGTACAAACACCCGCCAGGATAATCAACCACATCCAATCTGAAAGTGTGGGAAGGAAGTAAGAGGCTGGAAAAAAATGAAGGTACAACGGGAGAATGAGGCTTAGCGTGATAATGCCACCGCACATCTCATAAAAATTCAATAGGGAAGGTTTGTAAATATTCACCATCTTTTTGTTGAGAACCGGAAAAATGGAGGCGAGTAGGGCAGAGATTAATCCGAAGATTATTCCCTTCTTAAATTCCGGATAAAAATTAAAGATCAGGTAGATGCCGCAAATAGCGAGAATGCCCAGGAATACTTCCATAAAGTCTATTCTTCTTTTCCGGATCAGAGGTTCTATAAAAGAAGTGAAAAACCCAATTGAACTCAGACAAGTGACACTGACAGAAACATTGCTGTATTTGATACTTCCATAAAATGTAACCCAGTGAAGACTAATGATAGCACCAATACCCAATAACTGCAG
>CAYXAL010000017.1:9399-31163 GCA_964463015.1 uncultured Ginsengibacter sp. | reverse complement strand
CATAAAATGTAACCCAGTGAAGACTAATGATAGCACCAATACCCAATAACTGCAGCACACTCCTGAGGGATGGGAAATAAAATCGTTTGGTAAACCATAAAATGAGCAGTAGCATGATTGCCGTAAGACTCATTCTGTACCAGACCAGCCAGGCTTCATTTAAATGGATTAACTTACCGAGAATCCCTGTAAACCCTGCCAGTATGATTGCTGCATGCAATTGCAGAAAAGCCTTTTTCATTTTGAAGCGTGAAATTACAACAGGGCCGAATATTCATGAAATAAGTTTCAGTATGGATTGCCGGCAATTGCAATTTGCTGAATCTGCCAAAAAATAAAACCCCGCTTTGTGAGCGGGGCTTTTGGGGTTTTAAATTTTAGGTGAAAAAAAATCTTTGTAAGCCTTGTTTTCTTTGTTTTTTTCAATAGGTATTGGATAAATAAGAAGTTGAATGAAAACAGTTATTTACTTGGGTTCTGGTTTTCTTTGGAAGTTTGGATATTTGCTTTTCAGCGGTATTGGATTTTGTTAATAAGTTGTTCATCATTCAACTTCCACAACAAAAGTATAGCGGACGCCAATGCAGAACAAGCGGATGAATTCTCATTTTTTCAGATTGAGATATTACCATTTACATCGTAAAATTACCCACGTATAAATACGATAAATGAAATTCGTGGCTTCAAACATCTAATTTTGTAGTTCATGAAAAGTGGATTTGTCAATATATTTGGTAAGCCCAATGCGGGCAAGAGTACTTTACTCAATCAATTGGTGGGTGAAAAGTTGGCGATTGTAACCCCGAAAGTACAAACTACACGGCATCGGATTAAGGGCATTGTTACCACCAAAGATTATCAGATAATTTTTTCAGACACTCCGGGTATCATCGAGCCCAAGTACAAACTCCATGAAAAAATGATGGCAGCCGTATATTCTGCCCTGGATGATGCCGATGTGAAATTGCTGGTGGCAGATATTACAGATGGGAATTTACAGGAGATTGAAGATATTTTCAAAACGCTGAAGAGTAAAGCGCCTTCAGTGATTGTATTGAATAAAACGGATCAGGTGACAACGGATAAGGTGAATGCCTCTGTTCAGTTTTTCAAGGAGCATGGGTATGAACACATCATGCCGGTTTCTTCGCTGACAGGATCGGGCTTACCGGAGTTATTTGACCTGATTGTTCGGTTGTTACCCTTAGGTGTTCCGTTTTTTGATGAGGAAAATCTGACGGATCTTCCTACCCGTTTTTTTGTGGGTGAAATAATCCGTGAAAAGATATTTCTCTTATTTGACCAGGAAGTGCCGTACCACAGCACCGTGTTGGTGCAGGAATTTTCTGAAAAAAATACACTCACCAAAATCCGGGCTGATATCGTTGTTCATCGTGAAACGCAAAAAGGAATTTTGTTGGGTCATAATGGCAAAATGATCAGAGAGCTCGGCACATTGGCCAGAAAGGAAATTGAAGAATTTATCGGAAGAAAAGTATTTCTCGAACTTTTTGTCAAGGTAAGGCCGAAGTGGCGTGATACAGACCTCCATTTGAAGGAGTACGGTTATAATTAGAGGTGGAATATCATTTGAAAATTCATATTAGATCAATAATTTTGGTTTGGACAGAAGTGAGAACAAGTGATATAAGTATGAAAACCAATCTGGGTCGCATATTTTTAAGTCATGGAATCAAGAGAAAATTTCTGGAATGATCGTTACCGGTCCGGCGAAACGGGGTGGGATATGAACCAATGTTCACCGCCGATCCAGTCTTATATCGATTCTCTTCCGGATAAGAACACCAGGATTCTCATTCCCGGATGCGGCAATGCCCATGAGGCCAATTATTTGCTGCAAAATGGGTTTACCCATGTAACGTTGGTGGATATTTCTTCTATCCTCGTAGAACGGTTAATGAAGAAATTTAAGTCAGAGAAAATAAGAATTATTCACAGTGATTTTTTCATGCATGAAGGGGAGTATGATTTAATTCTGGAACAAACATTTTTCTGTGCTATTTTGCCTGCCAGGCGTAAAGACTATGTAAAACATGCACACAGTCTGCTGTCTGAAAGAGGTAGAATAGCCGGCGTGTTGTTTAATGAAAACTTTGGTTTTGAAGATCATCCACCATATAAAGGGAGTGAGGAAGAATACAGAAGTTTGTTTGAGCCTTATTTTCATATTTTGAAAATGGAGCCCTGCTACAATTCAATTCAGCCAAGGATGGGGAATGAATTGTTTATAGAAATGCAGAAGAAATCTGAATGAAACTTGCGATTTTCAAAGTTCAATACGCATCAACCGATACATGGGTAGTATCTTTTTACCCCAGGTAATTCTTAAACCTGCTGTATCCATGTGAAATTAAATTTCTCAGCTTTTGAATCCTTCCCTACTATTTGTGATATTTGCAATCTTAATCATTGAAATACATATTTAATGAATTCATTCGGAAAAAATTTCCGCATTCAGATTTTCGGCCAGTCACACAGTCCGTTTGTAGGGATTACAATGGATGGAATTCCACCTGGAATTTCAATCAGAGCTGAGGACTTTACTGAAGATATTGAAAGACGCAAGCCGGGCGCAAAGGGTACTACACCCAGAAAGGAAACCGATGAACCACAAATAATCACCGGATTGTTTAATGACAAGAGTTGTGGTGCTCCCATGACTATTCTGTTTGCCAATCAGAATACTCGAAGTGTGGATTACGAAAGGCAGCGAGATGTACCACGCCCGGGCCATGCTGATTTTGTAGCTTCCGAAAAATTTAAAGGATTTGAAGATTACAGAGGTGGCGGTCACTTTAGTGGCAGGCTAACGGTCAATCTGGTAGCAGCCGGGGTAGTTGCAAAAAAGATTATTGCACACTTATCTACAAAAGGAATATCCATTACTTCTGAGATTCTGGAGATCGGAGGAGAAAAGGATTTGGAGAAAGGATTGCAGCGTGCAGTTGATGCAAAGGATTCGATTGGCGGTGTGGTAGAGTGCAGGGTAAAAGGACTGCCTATCGGATTGGGCGAACCATTCTTTGATTCAGCAGAATCTTTAATCAGCCATCTGGTATTTGCGATTCCTGCTATCAAGGGAATTGAGTTTGGAAGTGGATTTGCTGCATCAAAAATGTTCGGTTCACAACATAATGATGCAATCATCGATGCATCGGGAAAAACCGCTACGAATCATGCAGGAGGAATCACCGGAGGCATCACCAATGGAAATGAATTAATCTTCAGAGTAGTGGTGAAGCCTACTTCTTCCACCCCCAAAGAACAGCATACCTTGAACAAGGCGACTGGAAATGTAGAACCATTTTCTGTCAAAGGAAGACACGATCTGTGTATTGCATTGCGTGTGCCTGTAATACTTGAAGCTGCGGCGGCGATTGTACTTGCTGACCTTCTGCTTGAAAAGAATATCAGATAACTCAGCTTTCTCTTTTGTTTTCCATGAGCAACTCCAGGGCATGGTCGATATTCCCGGCATTCACTACCTTCTGTGCATTCACAAAGAAAATCTGGTCGGCATCTGCAATGGTATTCAGCCTGTGGGCAATAATCACTTTGGTAGTTTGTGGAGGAAGACTGTCAAGAATTTCCTGCAGTTGCTTTTCGGTCACGGTATCGATGTTGGCTGTTGCTTCATCCAAAATCAGAAGTTCCGGTTTACGCAATACGGCCCGGGTAAAGGCAATGATTTGTTTTTCGCCCAGGCTCAGGCTGCTTCCGTCAGAACTGATTTTGGATTCCAATCCTTTTTCAAATTTTGCAATCAATTTTCCAAATCCCTCTTCATTTAATTTTTTCAGAAGCACATCATCAGTAAGTTGTTTAAGTTCATGATCCCCATAAACAATATTATCTTTCAGCGTACCATTAAATAAGAATGGTTCCTGCAGTATAAATCCGATCTTCCGGCTCAGAGCCAATGCATGGTAGTCTTTGAGCGAAACACCATCCAACTGTATTTCTCCCTCATTGGGATCGTACAACCGGGCAATCAACGATGCGGTAGTTGTTTTTCCACCCCCTGTAGGACCAACGAATGCGTAGGTCTTTCCTTTGAATAATTCGATATTGATTCTATCCAACACTTTCTTTCCATTGGGGTAGGAGAACGAAACATCTTTGAATTTCAGGAGCACAGTGCCTCCGGATGAACCCTCAGAGAGATTTCCATATTGCAGATCGGATTCAAGATTGAGTATGATAGAAATTCTATCCCATGCTGCCATCGCAGTTTGAAAACTGGCCCACAGGGTAGCAATCTGCCGAAGTGGCCTGTAAAAACTTTGAATGTACGCCATGTAGCTGATGAGTAAGCCAATGGTGAAATGACCGGATGCAATCAGATAGATGCCGTAAGCTAATACAATGAGTTGGGCAATGTTGCTGAACAAAGTAAAAACGGGTGCGTATATTCCATTTGCCAGACCGCTGACCACGGAGGATTTGTAATTTTTGTGATTGGCATTTTCGAATCGGGAGCGCATGAAATCTCTTCGGTCAAAAGCTACAATCGTTCTGAAGTTGGCAAGGCTCTCCTGAATTTCTCCACTCAACAGTCCGGTGTATCGAAGACTGATTGCGTTTTTATTTTTGACCCAGGGATTGATGAGTCGTACAAAAATCAGAATCAATACAGCCGGCAACAGTCCTGCACCTCCCAGGCTGGGATGTAAGGATAACATAAAAACCGCTGCGACTGCCATCATAAAGATGCTATCGACAAACTGCATCAGGGATTGTGAAAAGAATTGATTGACGGTTTGCGTATCGTTGTTGACTCTTGATATGAGATCACCTGCTTTATTTTGGTTGAAGAACACTACAGGTAAAGTTTGTATCTTATTGAAAAGCGCATTTCGTAAACTGAAAAGCATACGTTGGCCGATGCTACCCATCACCTTTGTTTGCAGGTATTCGGTGTAGGACGATGCCGCATAAATGACAAGCATGATGGCACAATAGGTAAGCAACCCATGGTAATCTTTGGTAGTGATATAGTTGTCAACCGTATAGCCGATGAGTAAGGGGGTAAGGAGTGAAAGCCCGCTATTGATCAGCATCACGGTAAATGCCACAATCAAATTGCGCTTTTCACCTTTCATGAAGACCAACATTTTTCTGAATGCTTCTCCGGTTTTGCTTTTGTGCTCGATATTTAAGTTGTACTCCTGCATATTTCTTTTCCCTTTGCTAAACCCAGGGTTCAATATTCAATTCATCATTCCCCCGATAGCTATCGGGATCATCATTCAAAATTCAAAATTCAAAATTCATAATTCATAATTCATAATTCTCAATTCTAACTTGCCACATCCATTGTACTTTGTTGCGACTGATATATCTGTACATATTCCGGACACTGCCTCATCAGTTCTTCATGTGTACCGGTATCAATGATTTCTCCTTCCATCAATAAGATGATCTGATCATAATCTTTTACCGGCTCTATTTTTTGGGTCACTGAGATCAATGTCAGATCCGGATAGTTGGTAGTTAAGTTTTCATTGATTTTTTTTTCTGTGGCAGAATCCACCCTTGCAGTAAAATCATCCAGAAGCAATAAAACAGGATTGATTGCAAGTGCCCGGGCAAGCATGATACGTTGTTTTTGACCGCCGGAAAGGCTGGTGCCTCTCTCGCTGATCATGGTTGCTGATTTTTCGGGCAGGCTATTGATAAAATCTCTGAGTTCTGATGTTTCAATAGCCTTCTGAAATTGCGCTTCACTTACATTTTTATTAAAGGCAATATTTTCTTTCAGATCAACATTGAAGATGATGCTGTCCTGAAAAACAATGGCGATTTGCTTTAACAGGCTTTCCCGTTTGAATTCACCTGAAGGGATATTGTCAAAAAGTATTTCTCCTTCGTCAGGGTTCAATAATCCGATAATGACATTAAACAATTGCGTTTTTCCGGCAGCAGTCGGTCCTATAATGGCAGTACGGCTACCGGCTTTGGTTCGGAATGAAATATTTTTCAGAATATAATCTTCGCCGGATTTCAGTGATACATTTCTTACTTCGATGGAGCCGGTAATGGGTTTGCTGACCGTAGCTGTTTCTTTTTTTTCCGGTGCATCAAGAATGTGTTGAATTCTTTGGTAAGATGCCGAAGCACGCGCGATGACGCTGCTGGTAAATCCAATTACCAATATGGGAAATATCAGAATGGCAATGTAACTGTTGAAGGCCGCAAACTCCCCAAGTGTCATATTTCCCAAAATAATATAGTGGCCGCCAACTCCCAGTACAGCCAATTGAGCCATGCTGGCTGTAAATACAATGATGGGAATCAACATAGAAAAAAGTCTCACAATACTCAATCCGAGATTCCTCGCTTCTCCACTTGCTTCGATAAACTTATTGTATTCGGTGAATTGTGCATTTAACACCCGGATAAGGGCTGCCCCGAGAATACTTTCATTGATTACTTTGTTTAGCCAGTCAATGGCTTCCTGTGCTTTCCGGAATAGTGTTCTTACTTTTCTGAATACAATCATAAAGGCTGTAATAATCACAGGTACCATGATCAGGACAATCAATCCAAGCCTTAAATTAATATTCAGTAATAGAATTGCAGTACCGATGATAAGAACTCCTGAAGAAATAATGGAAACTACCGCCTGGCTGATAAACATTTTTACAGCATCTGCATCCGAGGTGATGTTGGTTAGCAGTTTGGAAGAAGTATGTTCCCTGATGTATGTGTAATCCCGCGTAGAGATGTTTTTTACCAACTTATTTCTCAAATCTCTGGCCACCCTTTCAGAGATGAATGTTTGAAAAATGGTTTGCAGATAAGAAAGGATGAATATCAGGATAGAAGCGATGACAAACCATGAGATGATTTCCCGAACATTGAATGAGCCGGCACTGTAGTCATCAATTCCTTTCTGAATGAGTTTGGGGATAACAAGGTTTAATCCATTGCTGAGAAGTGCAAAGAATACCAACACAACTACCAACCCTTTATAAGGTTTTAAGACTGTTAATAGATTGCTTTTTTTGTCTTTCTTTGATTTCATAATCATTCCCTGCAAATGGAAATAGTGCAGGCAAAAATAGCTATGTACCGCAAATTCAGACTTCTTTATAGGTTACAGCCGGACAATTTGCGGTGAACAGTTGTTTTTTGCCGGTAAAACTACCAACTACAAATTAGCGAATTCTTTTCTGCCTCAATTCAGGCTACCTAAAGCATAGTGCCATGAAGCACCAAAAGCGCAACATTGAAGAATATGATAAGTCCGGTTACATCCACGAGTGTAGCCACAAAGGGTGCACTTGAGGAGGCCGGATCAGCACCTAATTTTTTCATTAATATCGGAAGCATACTGCCCATCAGCGACCCCCAGATTACAACACCGATGAGAGATAGTCCGACAGTAGCTGCCAGCAACAGCCAGTGAGGCCCGTAAATATCCTCCATTATCCCGTGATGCATCAATATACTCCAGATGGTAATTCTTATTATACCTATGGCGCCTAAGATAGACCCCAACATCAGCCCGGAGAGCAATTCGCGTCTCATGACTTTCCACCACTCACTGATGGTCACTTCACCCAATGCCATTGCCTGAATAATTAATGTAGAGGCTTGCGTTCCGCTGTTTCCACCGGTACTGATGATCAGCGGAATGAAATTTGTCAGGATAATGACTTTGGCCATTTCGTCATTATAAAATGCCATCGCTGTAGCGGTGAGCATTTCTCCAAAAAACAAGAAGACTAACCAGCCCACCCGCTTTTTAACCAGCGTAAATAAGGGTGTTTCAAGATAGGGCGTATCCAACGCTTCCGCACCACCTATTTTCTGAACGTCTTCTGAAAATTCTTCGCCCGCTACCCACAATACGTCATCCACTGTTACAATACCAAGCAGGACATTGTAATCATCTACTACCGGCAAAGCCACGCGGTTGTTCATCTTAAAAACTTCGTAAGCACTTTCCTGGTCATCATTTACATTCAACTCAATGAAGCGTCCATCCATCATATCGCTTACCTGCATGGGTGCCGGAGCCAGAATAAACTCACGAATCCGCAGGTCATCCAAAAGTTCGCCATGCTTATTTATTACATAGACGACATCTATGGTTTCAGTGTTTTTTCCTACTCCCCGGATGATGTCCAATACTTCCGCAACGGTATTGTACTCATATACATAAACGTAATCAGGGTTCATAAGACGGCCCACACTGTTTTCGGGATAGCCCAATAGCTCGAGGGTGATCTTTCTCTCTTCAGGAGACAATGTTTTGATCAACTCCCGGACAACTTCGTTTGGCAGATCCTCAAAAAATGAGGTACGGTCATCGGGCTGCATTTCATTCAGTAGCTCGGCGCTTTTGTTGGGAGGAAGGTTTTTAATGATTCTTTTCTGGGTAGGGTGTTCCAGTATTTTGAAAACTCCGGTAGCACGGTGCATACTCATGTGAGTAAAGATGCTTACTTCTTCATCCTCGTTTTCATAAATCAGCTCTGCAACATCACTGATATTTTGTTGGTCAAGAAATTCACTTAGTGCAGCTCCATCAGCACTGCTGAGAATTTCCTTGTATCTTTCCTGAATACCTGTAATTTCTTCTGCCATCGGTTCAGGGTTTTAAAAATGAGGGGCAAAATTAGTTTTTTTATATTTAGATTATAATGAAAAATATTATTCCATGGGTAGAGATCCGAAATTCCGGAAGGAAGGGAAGAGGGGTATTTGCTGTCAGGGATATTTATGCGGGAACTGTGGTGGAGGTATCACCTGTAATTGTGATGACTCAGGAAGACAGGAAACTGCTGGATCAGACTTTACTTTACAATTATATTTTTGAGTGGGGCGACGATAAGAGCCGGTGCTGCATGGCTCTTGGATATGTAGCCATGTATAATCACAGTAATGAGAGTAATTGTGAATATGAAATGGATTTTCAAAAGGAAACGATGGCCATCCGGGCTGTCAGAGATATTTTGCGCAATGAAGAACTGACAATCAATTACAATGGGGACTGGAATAACCATGCCGCTGTTTGGTTTCAGGAAGAGGAGTAGGGGAAGGTTACTTTATTTTTCACTTTTTTTATATTATCATTGTCGGCGTTTCATTCTATATTTACTAAAATTTTTTACTCATGGAAATTTCAAACAGGCAACAAAATATTACAGATATCAGTTATGTACCTATTGGTGAAAAATCGGCTTCGAAAAGTTTTGTGTCCAACGTTTTTATGTTGATGTTTTTAGCGCTGGGTGTATCGGCATTGTTTGCATGGCAGTTTTCAGTAAATGAGCAGATGCTTGCATATCTTGTATCTCCGACCGGATTGACCGGTCTAGGTAAGATTGTGATGTTTGCACCTCTTGGCTTTGTATTGATTATGTCATTCGGGTTTCAACGCCTTTCTGCTCCGGTTTTGATGGCATTGTTTCTCGGTTATGCCATGATTAACGGAATTGCATTCAGCTTTATCCTGCTGGCTTATACTCCGGGAAGTGTATTGGGGTGTTTCTTATCCGCGGCAGCTATGTTTGGTGTGATGGCCGTAATGGGCTATACCACCGACAAAGACTTGTCAAAGTTTGGTTCTATTCTTATGATGGGTGTTATCGGAATATTGATTGCAATGGTGATTAATTTCTTTCTGAAAAGCAGCCAGTTGGATTATATTATCAGTATCATTGGTGTGTTGATATTTACAGCATTGACAGCCTACGATGTTCAGAAATTAAAGAGAATCGGCGAAGGTGTAGAGTTTGAAGGAGTGGCTGCAGCACAGACAAAAAAATTGTCTATTCTGGGTGCATTGACGTTGTATCTTGACTTTATTAATATTTTCCTGTTCTTGCTTAGGATGGCAGGAAACAGAAGGTAACAATAAACCACAATTCATTTTACGAAGGCTGCCGATGATGGGCAGCCTTTTTGCATAATATCAGATTGTCTTTTGTGACATCTTCAAGAGTAAGGTGTTTGATTTTCCATAACCTCCGGATTGATCCTTCTGAAACAACAGTAAAGAAAATTCTGGATTGTATTCCCGGGTGTCGTATGATCGATGGTAAAGCATTTTTCTTTAGTGAATGAATCTTTCAGTAAGTGAGTTAAAGATGACTCTGAATACCGGCTAACATCCAGGCCGCTGCATTTTGCAGGACCTTGTTCAGGAAAAGTAGCCAGTATCAGATGGCCTCCGGGTTTGATATGATTTGCCAGATTATTTACATAATGATTAATCTCCTTATCCAAAGTAAGAAAGTGGAATGCAGCACGGTCATGCCACAAATCGTATTGTCCGGAAGAAACATCATTCGCTTCTTCCTGTACTAACCAGTTTATCTTTTTTGCCTCTTTCCCCAGTCTATGCTTTGCTCTGTTCAATGCCGTCACAGAAATATCCCGCACAGTAATATTTTCGAATCCGAGATTCAGCAGATAATCGACCAGATGACTGTCTCCACCTCCATTGTCCATTATCCTCGCAGACTTCGGGAGATTTAATTCAGAGATGAGGTCTAATGAAATGATTGGTTTTTCCTCGTACCAACTCACTTCATTGGGTTGTTTGGTATTGTAAATCTTTTCCCAGTGTAATTTTTTTTCGTCAGGCGACATGCTTGTTGCTTACTTAAAATTTACCCTAAGGTAATGATCTGCATTTTAATTAAACTGGTTTTATAAGATTTACGGTTGAAAGCATTTTGATTCTGGCTTATTGAAGGAGGTCTCCTTTTATTTTCAAAAAAAATGAATTTCAATGTGTGTAACCCGGCATGATTGAGAAAACCCATAAGGTTGAAGTTGGATAATCCGGCTTTATCTTGAACGACCGGACTTGCAGACAAAAAATCATCCATATTCTAATGTTAAAAGGAAGAATGGAAAAAGATGAAAATACAAATTATACTACCTTTAGTTGTAAGACTTAAATGTTGGCAAGTCTATGACAAATATTTATGATTTGCCGGCTTCCGATCCGGTTCGGTTTAAACAACTTAGTGTCAGGGATTCATTGTTTGTAAATTATTTTTTCCCGGGGACCAATGAAAATCTCCGGATTTTCAGCAATCATAACTTATTTGTGTATGTATTTTATGGTGAATGTGCGCTGATTTGGCAGGGCAAACGCTATCAGGTGGAAGCTGGAAAATGTTTGTTCATGAAAATGGGAGACTTTCGTCAGATGATATTTGAGAGTAAGGATTTGTGTATGTTGACATTCTCTATTCCGGATAGCTACCTGCAAAATTTTATTAAAGAATATCGGAAAAAATTACCTTCAAGATGCACTGGGAAGGCAGACTTGCCATTGCAGGGAAAAGAAATTAATATTCATGTAAACGAGACAACCGGAGCCTACTTCCTTGGGATGCTTCCATATTTTTTTCAACAGGTTGCACCGGTAGAAGATTTGATTGAATTAAAAATCCGGGAGTTGATTTTTGATATTTTGGCAGATCCTCAGAATATTGACCTGCAATCTTATTTGTGTACAATCAGTAATTGTGAAAAGCCTTCACTTACAGAAATTATGGAGTCAAATTATTTGTCTCATCTATCACTGGCGGAATTTTCAAAAATTGCCAACCGTAGTATTGCCTCGTTTAAGAGAGAGTTTACGAGTCTTTATCATACCTCTCCGGGAAAGTGGCTGACACAAAAGAGGTTAGAATATGCGCAATTGTTATTGCAGACAACCCGAAAAAGTATAAGTGTTATTGCGGATGAAAGCGGTTTTGAGAATAATTCACATTTTAGCAGATTGTTCAAAAGCGCATTTGGGAGCAGCCCTCTTCATTATCAAAAGATGTACAATTCTTTAGTCTCAGAAATTCAATAGGCGCTTCCCGGATTCAGAAAGAGGTAGTTGTACAATTCCTTATTTTCTTTTTGATAAATCTGAAGGTTTGATACGCAAAGCAAAAAAAAAGAACCTCACAGAAAACTGGCAAACGCGCTAAGGCAATAATTTTATTTTCATAAAATTATCCCTATGGCAACTATCTCTTTAAACGATTTCAAGCAAGGATTCAAAGGAAAAATTGTCGGACGGAATGATCCTGAGTACAATATTTCGAGAAAGGTATTTAATGGAATGATTGACAAGTACCCAATGCTGATTGCCTATTGTACCGATGTAGATGATGTAGTCAGTTGTGTAAATGCAGCAAGAGAGAATGAGTGGCTTCTTGCCATAAGATCGGGAGGCCACAGTGCGGGTGGCCTTGGAATTTGTGATGGAGGCCTGGTAGCTGATCTTTCATCTATGAAAGAGATCAGGGTAGATAAGGCATCCGGCACGGTATGGCTGCAGGCAGGTGTATTATTAAAAGAATTGGATGCGGCTACACATCAGGTGGGGATGAGTATTCCGGCAGGCGTTATAGGTTCCACTGGAGTTGCAGGTTTGACATTGGGTGGTGGTCTGGGATATCTCACTCGCAATTATGGCCTTTCTATCGACAATTTGATAGAAGTTGAAATGGTACTTGCGGATGGATCCGTTGTAAAGGCAAACCAAAAAGAAAATACAGATTTGTTTTGGGCTATTCGTGGAGGAGGCGGCAACTTTGGGATCGTGGTTTCTTTTTGCTTTAAGATGCAACCGGTAAGTACACCTGTAGGTGGGCCAATGTTATGGCATTTGAGTGATGCCAGGACCATTATGAAATGGTATAGAGATTTTATTAAGACAGCTCCTGAAGATATCAATGGTTTCTTTGTGTTTATGTCTGTACCACCCATAGATCATTTTCCTTCCGAATTGCATTTGAAAAAAATGTGTGGAGTTGTATGGTGTTACACCGGGCCAGCCGAAAATGCAAATGAGATTTTTGCCCCGGTCAGGCAATTAATAAAACCCGCTATTGATTTTGTAGGGCCTGTTCCAATGCCTGCATTACAAACGATGTTTGATGGTCTGATTAGCCCGGGATTGCAATACTATTGGAAGCCTGATTTCTATAATGACATTAGTGATGAAGCGATAGAAATACATCTTGAGTTTGCAGAAAAAATGCCCACGATGCTTTCTACAATGCATCTTTATCCTGTAAATGGAGCAGCTTCCGGAATAAGGCCACAAGATACTGCCTGGAACTATCGTGAGGCCCTGTTTTCAGGCGTGATATTGGGAATTGATAATGATCCGGCAAATAATTCAAGGATGATTCAATGGGCCAAAGATTATTGGAACGCATTGCATAAATTTTCTGCCGGGGGTGCCTATGTCAATTTTTCAATGGATGCAACTGAAGATCAGGTGAAAGATAGTTATCGAAATAATTATAGTAGGCTCGTTGAAATCAAGCATAAGTATGATCCCGGAAATTTATTCAGAGTGAATCATAATATAAATCCAGGCGGGAAAAAGTGAAGGAAGAGCTCACTCCCGGATTCTCTTAAACAAAAGAATAGACTAAAAAAAACCTTCTGAAAGTATTTTACAAATTCAGTTAGATTATCGTTGTTATTGATTAGCTTCTTCTTTCGCCGAATTGCTGAAATAGTTAGCACCCCACAAATTGTATTTGTCTGTTATTTGGGGTAAGTTGCCTTTGAATCGATCCCAGTTTTTTTGGCTTGCCGGGGTCCAGAGTACTTCGCTCAATGCAGTCATTCGTGGAAAGATCATATATTCTAATTTGGATGGAGAATGGATGTATTCCGTCCATACATTGGCCTGTGCACCTAAGATGTATCTGGCCTTGCTTGCATCCAGTTCTTTCGGTATTGGATTGTAGTTGTACACCTTTTTCAGAGGAATAAAGCCTCCTATGGTTACACTGTCTTCATTTTTTGTTTGGGTATAATCAAAATATACATAGGTGGTAGGGGTCATGATCACATCGTGATGTTGATTAGCCGCAGCAATACCACCCTCTTCTCCTCTCCAACTCATTACGGTGGCATTCGGTGCGAGTCCGCCTTCCAATATCTCATCCCAACCTATGATATCCCTGCCTTTGCTGTTGAGATATTTTTCTATTCTTTGAATAAAATAACTCTGTAATCCATGTTCATCTTTGAGGCCCTTTTCTTTGATAAGTTTCTGACAGAATTCACTTCGTTTCCAATTGTCCTTTGGACATTCATCACCGCCAATGTGGATGTATTTTGAAGGAAATAATTGCATGACTTCATCCAATACATTTTCCAGAAAATTAAAAGTATAATCTGATGGACAAAAAACATCCGGGAATACTCCCCAGGCCTGTTGTACCTGCTTGCCGGTGTCCGGGCCTGCCCATGCAGTTTTTGCAGGAGCTTTTGTAGATTCTTCCGGAAAACAACTTAATTGCGGGTAAGCGGCAATGGCAGCTGAAGCATGACCCGGCATCTCAATTTCCGGGATTACAGTAATATGACGGTCTGATGCATATCTTACAATATCTTTTACCTGATCCTGTGTGTAATATCCTCCATACCGGATGCCATCGTTGCCGGTACCTGGATAGCGTCCGATAATGGTGCCATTGCGGTAGCCACCTACAGATGTGAGTAGCGGGTATTTTTTGATTTCAATTCTCCAGCCCTGATCGTCGGTCAGATGCCAGTGAAAGGTATTGAATTTCTGCATGGCGATGTAGTCAATATATTTCTTGACATAATCCACATCAAAAAAATGGCGACTTACATCCAGGTGCATCCCTCTGTATCCGAAAGCCGGATAATCATAAATATTCAGTTGAGGCAAGGAAATGTTGAAACTGTTGCCCTCAATTTTTTGGGTTGGAAGTAATTGCAACAAAGTTTGAATACCTAAAAATATACCTCGTGTATTCGTTGATTTGATTGAGACTTGTTTACCTGAAATATTCAGATGATAGGATTCCGGATTTCCCTTTCCTGAAGCAAGCATCAGTACTATCCCGTTATTACCGGACTTCTTTACAGGCAATTGAAATCCATATAACTTTGAAAGATATAAATTCAGCATTGCTGCTTCATGGTTTGTACCCTTTGTGGCAATGATGGCAGTAGAAGATGTGAGTGTGAATGTGCCGGGATTGATTTTCAAATTCGCAGGAGCTGGAATAATGGTGACCTCATGCTGTGCGAAAACCGGATGAACAATGGCCAGCAATATGAGGGTAATACTTAGTAATTTCATGATCGAACGATGATTAATTTCAGATAAGATTTGTAATGAAGTAAATATAACTTAATCCACATATTTTCAATCATGAAATACCCTTATTTATTTCCAAAGTCATCAATGAATGAAGGATGGCATTTAAATTGTATGTGATTCATCGGCATTGCGTTTCTGTGTTTTTCTGTTTCAATAAAATCTATTCACAAAAAACTACCACCATGATTAAAATTATCGAAGGTCTTCCCGAAAATGTGGCTGCATTTCACGCCACAGGCACTGTTACCGGAAAGGATTATGATCATGTGGTCAATCCGAAAGTAGCCGAGATTTACAAGAAATATGGGAAGATCAACTACTTGATGGATATTGACACAAGCCTCTCCAATTTCAGCTCAGGTGCATGGATGAAAGATGCCATACTGGGTTTCGTTTATTTCACTGAATGGCGCAAAGTAGCTATCGTGCATGGTGCCGGCGTCAAAAGGTTTACCAGCATATTCGGGAAAATATTACCCGGAAAATACCGTGGATTCAGGTTGGATGAATTGGAGGATGCAAAAGACTGGGTGAGCGGTTGATTACCAGTTTTTCAGTACAGCTCTGAAGATTGAATCTTTTTGAGCCGGTGTCAGATTAAACTTGTAATTGTACAAGGCATTTTCCCATTCACCATAAGAAGGGTTTGGCAATACGATGTATTGATATCCAAATTCAGAGCGGTAACTGTCGGCATCCTTTAGCCTTTCGGTTACTGATTTCTTTTCAAAAATTCCGTTTACATCATTCAGGTTATCTCCCACCTGCATCAGGAGAGAGTGTGTCATCGCAATGCTGTCACGCCTCGGTACTTTGGATGAACTGGTTGTTTTTAATTTCAGGTGTTCATTGTCTGCATTTGGAAATCCGAATCTTTGCAAATTTTTTAAGGTGGCTATGCGTTCATCTTCATCACGATTGGTGACATAGTAGATCTCTACTCCTTTAGAGGCTGCATATTGAAAGAATTTCAGTGCGCCGGGTACAGTATCTGCACTGGCTTTGGCTGTCCACTCATGCCAGGTAACAGCGTCATAGTCTTTTCCCTGCAGCGACTGGTGTACCTGGTAGGGGCTGTTATCTAGTATGGTCTCGTCAATATCCGTCATAATGGCCGGTGGTTTAGGGTAGGTTCGTTTTAGAAATTCATCCAATCTGAGTTGTGCAATATTATAAGCCTGGTAACACAATGCCCTGTATTCGGCAGCCTTTTGCTGATAGGCAGCCATCAATATTTTGGCGCTACCTACTGCATCGATTTGGTTATTCGTATTTACAATATGAGTTGTCGTAGTGCAGGATGTGAAGAATACTATGAATAGTGTACCAATCCTGAAAAAAGATTTTTTCATGGAATAAAAGTATTAAATAATTGAAATGAAAAATACAGGTATTAATTTTGTTAGTGAAGATTGTTGAATAAAAAGAGAATTAAAGAGCATGGAATATGTAGATTATTACAGCACTTTGGGTGTTGCCAAAAATGCGACGGCGGAAGAGATTAAAAAGGCTTACCGTAAACTTGCCCGGAAGTATCATCCCGACGTGAATCCCAATGATAAGGAAGCACATAAAAAATTTCAACAGATTAATGAGGCTCATGAAGTGCTGAGTGATCCCGGGAAGCGTAAAAAATATGACCAGTATGGCCAGGATTGGAAGCATGCAGATCAGTTTGAACAGGCGCGTTCTCAGAGGCAATCATACGGCAGTGGGCAGGGTGGTTTTGGAGGATTTGGAGGTGGGGGTTTTGATGGCTATACCTATTCAACGGGCGATGAAGGTGCATTCAGTGATTTTTTTGAATCGCTGTTTGGCAACAGAGGTGGTAGGCGTGGTGGGCGTTCCGGCGCGTTCAGAGGGCAGGATTATAATGCCGAACTTAAAATTCCCTTGCAGGATGTGTACACCACACAGAAGCAGACGATTACCGTCAACGGAAAAAACATTCGCATCACCATTCCGGCCGGTGTGGAAAATGGCCAGAAAATCAGATTGAAAGGGTATGGTGCACCGGGAGTCAACGGTGGCCCGGATGGAGATCTGTATATTACATTTGTGATACAAAATAATACCAACTTGAACCGCGAAGGAAATGATCTGTATAAAACAGAGGATATTGATCTTTATACGGCTGTATTGGGTGGAGAAAAAACGATAGATACAATGGGAGGAAAGATCAAACTGAAGGTCAACCCTCTCACTCAGAATGGAACTAAGATAAGATTAAAGGGGAAAGGTTTTCCGGTGTACAAGAAAGAGGGGCAGTATGGAGATTTTTACATCACATGGAATGTGAAACTTCCGGTAAATCTTTCAGAAAAGGAAAAAGAACTGTTCATGCAATTGTCAGAAATTTCAAAAAATAAATGATATGGAGCAGGATATGATCTTAGTAAAGGATTTTTGCCAATATTATCAGGCAGAAGTTTCATTTGTTCAATCCCTGCAGGAATCAGGATTGGTAGAAGTGATTGTGAAGAATGAAAACGATTACATCACTTTTGAAGAAATGCCGAGACTAGAAAAATTTGTAAGGTTACATTACGATCTGGATATTAATGTAGAAGGCCTTGAAACTATTGATCATTTGCTCAGGAAGATTGAATCATTGCAACACCAATTGATGGGATTAAACAGATTGCATAAAGACGATGCTTAAAAGATCATGATAAAAATCAGATTTTCTGATTCGTATATCCAAAGGTCACACATGGCAGAAGTTGATTTAATCAGAAAATGTGCAAAGGATTTAATGCACCTTCAGGCTGTTAATTTTATCCTGTCCTGTTTGAAAACGGCCATCCATTCTCCGCCTTTGCTTTGATAAAGTAAGCCACAATCCCAAGTGCCGTTATTAACAATGCAAGTTTTACCAATAAGCTTCCTGTACTGATAAGAATGAAAATCCACATGGCAATCGCAACCACTGCCGGTATTGGATATAAGGGCATTCTGAAAGGAAAAAACGATTTACCTTTTCTTTTGTGAAGTAACAATAACCCTACAGCCTGCCCGATAAATTGAATAATAATCCGCATTGCAAGAATAGCGCTGATCACTTCTGAAAGTTTGAAAAGCAAACTGAAGACAAGGGCAATACTTCCGAGAAACAGGAGGGACACATAAGGGAATTCACGGGTGGGATGCAGCCTTGCAAATATTCTGAAGAACTGACCGTCTAAGGCGGCTGCATAAGGAATGCGGCTGTATCCGAGTGTTGCAGAAAATACGGAAGAAAAGGCAACCCAGAGGATAAGCACAGTTACAATCTTTGCTGCCGTACTTCCCATCAATACATTCATAAAATCACTTACCAGAAATGGACTGTCTTTTGCCTGCTGCCAGGGAATAACGCTTACCACACTTACATTCATCAGCAGATATAAAATTGTAATCCCTGCTATACTGATAAACATACTCCTGGGAATATTTTTTTGTGGATTTTTTATTTCACCTCCCAGGTGGCAAATATTGTAATAACCCAGAAAACTATAGACCGATTTAACGCTTGCAAATCCAAGTGTGGTCACAAAGGCCATATTCAGCGTAAGCCCGTCATTGATATGTTTTACGGGCTGTAAAAAATTGCCATAGGCAATACCTCCACTGATTATCCATACAAGGGTTATAATCACACCAATCCACAGAATCTGACTTATCCGTCCGACACTTGCGATTTTTCGGTACAGCAAAACGATTATGAGTATGACAACAGTACCACTGATGATCTTTTGAGTGCCTGCACTCACCGGATACAGGTATGAAAAGTATTGACTGAAGCCGATAGATGCCGAAGCGATTACGAGCGGTGCCTGTATCAAAGTCTGCCAGACAAACAAAAAACTCATCAGCCTGCCACCTTTTTCTTTTCCATAGGTATGCAATAAAAACTGATAACTGCCTCCGGCCTTCGGAAAGGCAGATCCTAATTCGCTCCACACCATTGCATCAAGAAATGAAAGTATTGCCCCTGCTAACCAGGCGTACAAAAAATATGGGCCATTCATCATCGCTATTACCATTGGCATAGTGATGAAAGGGCCAATACCAACCATGTCTATCATATTGATAGCGGTGGCATCACGCAGACTTAATCTTTGGTGAAGAGCCATACCTTGTTTCCTATTCTCCTGTTATGAAAATAAGAAGATGGCATCACCCATTCAAAAAAACATTGAAGCCGGAAAACTTTGTCTCAGTTCTCCTCTCTGGATAAGCTCAGAAACTTAGGAATCAGGGATTTACCTTAGGAGTGCTCTGATTGGGTGCAGGTTGTGTATCCTTTTCGTTCATTCCTGCTTCCAATTCTTTTTTCACATTATCCTTGGCGTCGTTGAATTCACGGATTCCGCGACCAATACCACGCATCAGGTCAGGTATTTTCTTACCACCAAAAAATAACAGCACTACAAGTACGATCAGGATCCACTCAGAACCTCCGGGCATACTCAGCAGAAAGGTTTCATTTGAAAAGATTTGAAGCATATGGTTTTAAATTTTCAGGATTGTGAATACAAAAGTAATGGAATAGTTTAATGCGAATTGTAAATTTGTTTTCTAACAAAATGCAAATATTGGTTGTAAAGCCAGCTATTAAAATCTGAACAATGAATTATTGGTTGTTAAAATCAGAGCCCGCTGTTTATAGTTTTGATAATCTGCTGAATGATAAAGAGACTTTCTGGGATGGGGTTCGGAATTATGCAGCAAGAAATTACCTGCGTGCTATGAAAAAAGGAGATGAAGCATTTTTTTATCACAGCAATGAAGGGCTGGAAATTGTGGGGACAGTCAAAATTGTTAAAGAGGCCTATCAGGATCCTACCACAGAAGATAAGAATTGGGTGGCGGTGAATGTGAAACCATTAAAGAAATTGAAACACCCGGTTTCACTTCAGACAGTCAAAGCGAATAAGCACCTTTCTGAGATGGAGTTGATCAAGAATTCAAGACTTTCTGTTCAAAAAGTTACTTCTGATCAATGGAAGGAAATTTTGAGGATTTCAGAATCCGGAAAATAATACTTTTAATTCATGAAAAACCTGGTCGTTTTCACCGGCGCAGGCATTAGTGCCGAGAGTGGACTCCAAACTTTTCGCGATGCTGACGGTTTGTGGATGGGCTATAATGTATATGAAGTAGCAACTCCAGAAGGATGGAAAACCAACAGAAATCTGGTTCAGGATTTTTATAATCAAAGAAGACGTGAGGTTAAAAAGGCACAACCGAACAAGGCACATAAGATTATTGCACAACTTCAAAAGGATTATCATGTACAGGTGATTACCCAGAATATTGATGATCTCCATGAGCGGGCCGGTTCTGAGAATGTCATTCACTTACACGGTGAAATATTTAAAATGAAGAGCGACAAGGATGAATCTCTGATCTATCCTGTATTAGATGACATTGCCGTAGATGCTAAAGCACCGGATGGTGGCTATCTGAGGCCTTATGTGGTGTGGTTTGGGGAAGCGGTACCGGAAATGGAAACTGCGATTGCTGTTCTTCCGGATGCAGATATTTTTGTAGTGGTGGGCACTTCCCTTCAGGTTTATCCGGCAGCAGGAATTCTGAATTACTTATCACCGGGAATTCCCGGATTTCTGATAGACAAAAATCCTCCGGATATGCAGAATTCCAAAGGATTTAAAATTATCGCAAAACCTGCGACAGAAGGTATGGAAGAGTTGCTAAAACATCTGTGATGTCCGGCAGGTTATTTTACAATCACTAACTTTCTTTCTTTTGTAAAAACATTGAAGTATCCCAATGCTCCGCCTGTGATGTTTGTGACAGGATTACCCGGAGCAACCACTTCATTGCCGCCGGTACTGCTCTGCGCAAGGCTATAAAAATATTTGTAGATGGCAGGAGTGATGCATTGCATTTCAACCATGACTGTATCGCCGATGTCAATTCGCTGTTCGTCTGACTGATCAAAGAATGCTAAAAAAGTATTGATGGGTTTCCCGTCGGAATATTCATCATTCATGACGAATATATTTGAGTTTTGTACCCCATTTTTAAATTGCAGGAAGCGGTAAGAATTTCCCTTGCCGGAAGGATCGTTGAAGGTGACATTGGCAAACTTTCTGTTTTCACCAAAAATCTCAAAATCCCCAACAAAGAGACTGTCAAATTTTACTTTTTCCGGCATATAGGCAGTCGAAGTAAAATGATTTTCGTCTATGTCAACCGTTAGTGTATAATGCCTTCCGGCTTTTGTCGTGATTTTATCAGTAGTATAAATTCCTGAACTTGATTCATATAGATGAATGGGAATATTGCCGCTTTCGGCTTCCGAAATAGAAACGTTGGCGCCTGTGACTCCATAAAAAATACTTGAATCGCTCAGCTTCACTGATTTTGAAATGAAAACAAAACAATCACCAGGATAGTCACTTAGACTTGCTTCTATAACATATTTTGCCGGTATGTTATCTGTCTTCAAATGGATTACTTTTTCACAACCGGCAGTCGATGCCAGGATTATTGAAAACTTTATATATAACAGAATATTGAATGACAGCTTTCTCATTATCTCAGAATTTAAAGTTATAACTGACCGAGGGGACAAATCTGAATAAGGCTGTTTGTACAGCGTTAGTGATAA
>CAYXAL010000017.1:0-9299 GCA_964463015.1 uncultured Ginsengibacter sp. | reverse complement strand
TAACTGACCGAGGGGACAAATCTGAATAAGGCTGTTTGTACAGCGTTAGTGATAAACCGGTTATTGTCGTCGGGTTTGAATGTAATGGTGTAGGCATTTTCTCTTCCATAGGCATTATAGAGACTAAATGCAAGTTCAGAGCTGTATCTCCTTTTTGATTTGAATGCTTTGGTAGCACCGAGATCCAGACGATGGTAGTCGGGCATACGGTAGCCATTGCGCTTTGAGTAATAAAAATAGATCTGGTTATTCACTGTGTATTTGCTTTCCGGAAATGAAACCGCATCGCCGGTGTAATAGACCCATGTGGCATTGAGTGTCCAGTTTTTGCCTGCCTTATAATTCAATACAATCGCAATGTCGTGTGTTCTGTCCTGCCTTGCATTGTACCAATTGTCCTGATTGATACCAATTATTTTTTTCTCAGATTTACTTAGCGTGTAGCTTATCCATCCGGTAAATCTCCCGGTTCTTCTTTTAAGAAAAAATTCCGCACCATAGGCTCTTCCGATTCCATACAGGAGTTGGGTTTCCACTATGCTTTCTCTGTCAAGATCAGCTCCGTCTCTGTAATCAATCTGATGTTGTAAGTCTTTGTAGTACGTCTCAAAACTGAATTCATATTTTCCCGCATCAAAGTTTTTGAAATACCCGATCGAATAAATATCTGATGTCTCAGGTTTAATATTATTGGTGGAGGATACCCACCTGTCCGTTGGCCTGCTGGTGGTGCTGTTGTTAAGCAGGTGCAGGTTTTGTGTATTCCTTGCGTAAGCTGCCTTGATGGATGAGGTGGGAGAGAGTAGAATACGGATACCGGCTCTTGGCTCGGGGTTAAGATATGTGTTGAATATTTTCCCTTTGGCTACGTAAATTGTATCCAGGATTTTTCCATCCGGGTTAATCTCGTAAAAATGCCCTTGCCCTAAAATGCTGAACGCTTCCAGTCTCAGGCCTGCATTGAAAGCGATGGTTTTTGAAATTTTGATATCGTCTGAAAAAAAGATGGCATTCTCCAGGGAGTATCTTCTTTCGAAATTTACATCATTAAAGTTTGAAGTGGCAGATGTTGTAATATCTCCCGGATGAATGGAATGATAAATAACGTCGATGCCTGTACGGAATTTATGATGCTGTTTGTTCCACTGCCATTCCTGCTTCAGATGCCAGTCTCTGATTCTTGAAAATATTCTCAGGTTGTTTGCACCGAAGTTGATATCTATTTTGTAGTCAAAATTGCTGTAGATGAGTGAAGTATTGCTGAAAACTTTGTTGTTATAAATGTGATTCCAGCGCAGGGTTCCTGTGGCATTTCCCCAGCGCAATCCGATTTCTTTACCAAGAGAAAGGTGGTCGTTGCCGAAGTACCCACTGAGAAACAATTGATCTTTTTTGCCAAGCTGATAATTTAATTTGGTATTCAGATCATAAAACCCGATTCTGTTTCGATTGATTGAGGAATCGTTTGACAGTTTGAGAATGGGATCCACATAGGTAGTTCTTCCTGAAATCAGAAAGGATGATCTGCCTTTCTGGATTGGTCCTTCAATATTTAGCCTGGAAGATATAATGCCAAGACCACCACTCATTGAAAAGTTTTGGTTGTTGCCGTCATTCATCCGCACGTCCACGACTGATGATAATCTACCTCCATATTGGGCCGGCATGGCTCCCTTATAAACAGTCACATCTTTAATGACATCGGCATTAAAAGTGGAAAAGAATCCCAATAAGTGAGATGCATTATATACAACGGCTTCATCCAGCAGGATCAGGTTCTGGTCGGTATTTCCTCCTCTTACATACAATCCGCTACTGCCTTCACTGGCAGGTTTGATTCCCGGAAGAAGCTGGATAGCTTTTAGCGGATCACGTTCTCCAAAAAGTTGCGGAATGAGATTCATTTCTTTAGCGGTCATTCTTTCCATGCCCATTTGTGTGGTGTTTATACTTCTGGTGCTGGAAGGAAGATTGACTACCACCGTTGAGAGTGTCCGGGCAAGGGAGGTCATTGTAATGTCCAGGTGTGTATCGCTCTCAATTTTCAGGTGAATGGTGTCTGCTTTCATACCGGTAAAGGTGATGAGCAGAGTGGCTTCACCTTTCATGACATTGATGGAATAAAAGCCGTATTCATTGGATAGTGTATTACCTGTGGATTTCAAATCCTGAATGGTTGCACCAATAATGGTCTCTCCGGTTTCACCCGAACGGACGGTGCCGCTTACGGTCACAGTATTTTGAGAATGTAGGTGGGTGGATATAAGCAGTAATATAGCAATGGTCAGAATTCTCAAATGCACAGATTTTCAGGTAAAGCTATTTCTTAATATGGTAAATGTTTATGACAAAATTCTTAAAATTCAATGTAACCAGTCAGAATATAAATGGATAAATGTCGCAACAGACCATTTAAAATGTCGCACCTGCCAACTTCCATTCATGATAGGTACTTCTAATTTTGGGGTATTAATTATCCGTAAATATTTTCAATAACAAACTTAAACCTACCTACTATGAAACAGGTAAATCCCTACTTAAATTTTGACGGCAATGCTGAAGAGGCCTTTTATTTTTATAAATCAGTATTTGGAGGAGAATTTCTTGGACAAGGTATTATGAGGATGGGGGATGTTCCCGGTGTTGAGGAGTTGAAGATATCTGAAGAGGAAAAACAACGTGTGATGCATGTTTCATTGAGATTGGACAATGGTCAATATCTTATGGCCAGTGATATTTTGCCGTCGATGGGGCATAAATTAAATGTAGGCAATAACAATTACATTTCAATTTTTGCAGAAAGCAGGGAAGAGGCAGACCGTTTGTTTGCCGGTTTGTCTGCGGGTGGTGAAGTAGAGATGCCCATGCAGGATCAATTCTGGGGTGATTATTTTGGTAGCCTGAAAGATAAGTATAGCGTATGCTGGATGATCAATTGTGCGTCACAACATTGATGCATAGAAAGTTGAGCATTAGAGGTTTAATTCTGCAATTTTATATTTTCTTCAGGTAAGATTTTAATATAGCCCTCACAATCCTCTACTTCCAATCCTTTCGCCTATTTTTGCCCCAAAAAAGATAATGGGTACTGTTTTAGTTTTACACGACCTCTTGAGATGGTTCATTGTAATATTTGCATTTTGGACGATATTCTCATCTATCAGCGGTCTGATGAATAAATCTCCTTACACCAAATCTGCCAATCTGAGTAATCTGCTTTTTATGATTTTTATGGATATGCAGGTGGTCTTTGGCTTTATCCTTTATTTCAATAATGGCTGGTTTGAACGGTTAAAACATCTTGGCGATAATATGAAAGATACCTTTCTGAGGTTTTTTACCATTGAACACTGGTTGTTGATGATTATTGCATGGGTTCTGGTTCATGCCGGGCGTACCGTGGTCAAAAAGTCATCCACGCCGCATGCTAAATACAAGAAGACATTGATTTATTTTGGAATTGCCTTCCTGTTGATACTAATTGCTGTTCCCTGGCCGTTTAGAGAAGCGTTGGCTCGTCCATGGTTCAGATGGTTTTGAGACTTTTTTTTGATTGAATTGAAATTGAAAATATTGACTTGATAATGGTGGAAAAGAACAAGCCCGTAATCCTGATTACAAATGATGATGGCATTGCAGCACCCGGGCTGCAAAATCTTGTGGAGGCAGTGATGGATTTGGGAGAAATCGTAGTAGTAGCTCCGGATAAACCACAAAGCGGAATGGGACACGCAATTACGATTGGTGTGCCGTTAAGACTTACGAAATTAAATCAGTTCATGGGTGGCAGGGTAGAAGCCTATCAGACTACCGGCACTCCGGTGGATTGTGTGAAACTGGCTGTAGATAAAATTCTGCACAGAAAACCTGATATCTGCCTCAGTGGTATCAATCACGGAGCTAACCACAGTATCAATGTGATTTACTCTGGTACCATGAGTGCGGCTATGGAAGCGTCTATTGAGAGCATTCCATCTGTCGGTTTCAGTTTGCTCGATTTTAGTGTGGATGCAGATTTTACGGCAAGCAAATTTTATGTACACAAGATTGTTGAGAGTCTGCTTAAGAGAAAGAATAATCACAAACATTTGTTGCTGAATGTGAATATCCCCGCTGTACCTCTCGAATTGCTGAATGGAATTAAAGTGTGCCGGCAGGCGTATGCAAAGTATGATGAAGATTTTGATGATCGCACAGACCCACACGGCAGACACTACTATTGGCTTACGGGGGAGTTTAAAAATTTTGATGAGGGAGATGATACGGATGTTTGGGCATTAGAGCACAATTATGTCAGTGTAGTACCTGTACAATTTGACCTCACGAATTATGAATTGAAATCTGAACTGGAAAAAAACTGGGATGTCTTATGATATTTAAGAAAGATAATTTTGTTTTTGGACTTGCGCTTGGTGTTATTGCGCCTCTGATTGGATTTCTTATTTACAAACTGATCAAATTCAAATTGTACTCCCTGGAAGAAATGATGTATTTTCTGAAAGCCAATCCAAATCTGATTACTAATTTTATCAGTGTTTCTTTACTTGCCAATGCTGTACTCTTTACAATTTATGTGAATGGCAAAAGGGATAAGACAGCCAAAGGGATTTTTATCGTTACTCTTGTATATGCAGTCATTGCCCTGGCATTTAAATATTGGTAGAATAAGTTTTGAGAGAATTACTTTTAGAAAAGTTTGTAATCCTTCAATGCATTGACTGTTTACCATTCTGCTTCCTTAAAACAAAATTTCATTTTCTGCCTTTCCGATCAGAATGAACCGGTTACCGGATACTTACCAACGACTTTAGCGGATATCGAAGGTTCCTGTATCCCATCATATCCACCTTTATGGATCCTACAGCAATAGGGCTTTCAGCGCGCAGCAGCAAATGATTGTCATCATCACTTACCCATACAGTCATTTTTTCACCTCCCTGGAATATGGAACCCTTTATCAATAAGGGTTTGAACTTAATCGCTCTGAATTTTCCGTATCTGGTTTTTACATTTTCTTTTCCCTCGTATCTCATGTACATGTGATATACTTCATCGTCGAGAAACATATCAAATGGAACTTTTTCTCCCTTCTTATATTTTGAGAAATCTATGTTGCGCGCATAATACACTGCGCTGATAACATCCTGGATACATGGTGTTACTTTAAATAATCCGTTTGTACTTACCGCGGTCTGGCTTTCCTGGTTAAAGGTCACATTGTTGTATATTTTGTAACCGTCTTCGTCCACATTTCTGATAAATTTCATGGGCAACATCGTTGCAGTATCTATGTAAGATTCATAACGGTCTCTTAATCGAAAAAAGTTGTCAAAAAATGGGTAGGATGTGCCTATCCCTACACAATGAAATGCCGGCTTCCCGTTAAACCGTGTGAGATTCACAGAAAATTTTGCTTCACCTGCCCCTACATACATTCCGAGGGTGGAGTAGTAAACTTTCATTGTGACTTCCTCGCCAGCCTTGAACGCAGTATTTTTTATACCGCAGAATTCCTGTTCAGACTGTTGAAAATTTGTATTCTCTTTTTTCTCGAAATTCCTGAATGGTATTGCAAACAGGAAAATTACAATTAGATAGATCGTCTTCAATTCTATTGCTCTTTATTAAATTTTATACTTAATATCATCAGGCTTCCCGCCAGTGCAGGGACAAATAAATTTAGCATCCATATTCCAAACGTCGTTGCAATGATTCCTATCGTATTTGCGCTATACATACCGAGCAGAGCTACACTAAACTGTCCACGTATGCCGAGGTCAGCTATTGCAAAGGAGGGTACGATTGACATGACTAAAAATAAAATTGAAATTAACCAAATTCCTGTCATCCATTCAATATTTACATTGAGTGCATGAAGCAGCAAAATATATTGTAAGACGAAAACTGAATACCGGAGGAGGGAAATTAATAGCAGTCTTAACAATATTTTATTATCAAAATGGTCCAGTACTTTGATATAGGGCACTAATATCTTCGCAGGCGGTAGTTTTTCTACTAACTTAATCAGCCATGCCATTCTGAAGAAAAACAATATAACCATTAGTGTGACTATAGTGGAAATCCAAAGCAGTACTTCAATCCAAAACCTGGACAGTCCCATTATACCCTGGTCTTTTTGCAAAATAAGAGTCAATAAGACCAGGAGTGCAATACATCCGGCACTCAGGGTGATGATCAACTGACTGATGCTACCAGCGATGGATAGCGAAATTGCACGTAACCGGTTTCCTTCTTTTAAATAGATAATTCTCCCTCCGTATTCTCCGATTCGGTTGGGCGTATTTATGGAAAGAGTAACACCGCTCAATACACTTCTGAAAGCCCGAAAAAAGGAAAGTCTCTCCAAAGGGGCAGTGAGATATTGCCACTTCCAGGCCTCAAACCCCCAATTGAAAAGCATAAGAAAAATTACCGCCCAAAACATAATGGCATTTTCCCCGAAAGGAGCGTTCCTGATCAGATCGAGGGATTCAGATAGATGGGGTTGGTTTCTTATTTGTTTATAAAGAGAATAAAAGAGCCAGGCCGCAAGCACAGGTGCTACAAAATATTTGAACAATATTTTGATATTTTTGTTTGCACGTTTCATTGATGACTATGATTGCCTGTATCGCGTAAAAATAAAACTCAATTGCCTAAATCTTCAAAAATCATTGTAGGAATAGATCCGGGAACGGTGGTTATGGGTATTGGAATTATCAGAATTTCCGGATTTACCGCGTCGCTTTTGCTGATGGATACACTCAAGCTTTCTTCTAAAATGGATACCTATGCCCGCCTTCAGATTATTTATCAAAAAGTTTCTGAAGTATTAAGAAAATACAAGCCTGATGAGTTTGCCATTGAAGCTCCATTCTTTGGTAAAAATGTGCAGAGCATGTTGAAACTTGGCCGTGCACAGGGAGTGGCCATTGCCTCTGCCATGCAGGCCGGGATTCCTGTGATGGAATATTCACCAAGAAAAATTAAGCAATCTGTTACCGGGAATGGGAATGCGGATAAGACGCAGGTGTTGAAAATGCTTCAGCGGATTCTCAATTTCCAGGAAACTCCGAAACACCTTGACGCAACAGATGCACTGGCTGTGGCTGTCTGTCATTTTTTTCAGAATAGAAATGAACCTCAATTGAAGGATAAGACAAACGGGTGGAAAGATTTCCTGAAAAAAAATCCTGAACGTATAAAGGGATAATTTGGGGTAAAAAAAATCCCGGCTTTTAAGGCCAGGACTAAGCAAAGCTAGTTTTGAGACAAATGTTGGAGGATAGCTTTTTGACACTCTTCTAATTCCTCCTTAGTAAGTGAGAGTTTTTTTCTGGTAAAGTTCAGATCATCAGCGCCATTCAACGGCACCATGTGCATGTGTGCATGTGGCACTTCAATTCCTACCACACTGATTCCACACCGGTTGCATTTAAATGCCTTTTCAATTGCCCGTGCAATCGGTTGGGCAAAGACAAGAATTTCAGAAAGGTAATTATCAGGCATATCAAAAAACTTATCGACTTCTATTTTTGGGATTACCAGAGTATGCCCCTTCACCAACGGATTGATGTCAAGAAAAGCAAAAAACTTGTCATTTTCTGCGATCTTATATGCAGGTAATTCTCCTTTAATAATCCTACTGAAAATTGTCATTCCCTTTTTTCTGCTAAGTTACTGAAGTGAGATATTATCTACTCTGAATTTGATGAGGCCTGCAGGAACCTTAATTTCCGCAACGTCACCTACCGACTTGCCGAGAAGTCCTGCACCTACCGGTGAATTTGCTGAAATCTTTTTCAATTTCAGGTCGGCTTCCTTTTCAGACACAATCTGATAGGTAAGTTGCTTTTTGGTGTTCATATTTGTCACAGTCACAAAGGTCAGAATGGACACACGGCTGGTATCCAGCATGCTGGCATCTATGATTTTAGCGGTGGCAATGGTTCCTTCCAGTTGTTTTATTTTAGCTTCCAGCAACCCCTGGGCTTCCTTGGCTGCATCGTATTCTGCGTTTTCTTTCAGATCTCCCTTTTCCCGGGCCTCAGCAATTGCTTTTGATGCATCTAACCTGTCTACAGCCTTCATTCGCTGCAACTGCTGTTGCATCTGATCAAAAGTGTCTTGTGTTACATAGTTTACCTGAGTCATAAACATTCAATTTAAAATAAAGAAATAAAGTGAAAATTGGCTTGATATAAGCAATAGTCCGGTTACTTCTGATTCTTTATGAATCGGAAGGCTGTTTTCGATGAAAAGCGGACTGGTATATCATTTTTTAAGATTATCAATTCATTACTGAACTAAAAAAAATACAACGCCTGCAATTCTGAAGACGTTGTATGACACAAATATAAACAATTATTTTGAAAAACCTACAATTCCAGTTTATTTATTAGAATCTGGGCCATTTTGAATAAAGCTTCATGGCTATAACCAGCAATATGAGGTGTGATGATAACATTTGGCATCTGACACAGAATTTCTAATCTTTCCTTTTCTGATGCTGTGTAACTGTCCAATTTTTCATTTTCCAATACATCCAGTGCCGCACCACTGATCTTACCGGATTTTAGTGCTCTGATCAGCGCATCCGTATCGGTCACTTTTCCTCTGCATGTGGATATGTAAATTGGTTTTCTCTGAAGTGCGTTAAAAAAAGAATCGTTTGCTAAGTGTGTGGTTTCTTCAGTAAGTGGCAAGTGTAAACTGACTACATCTGCATATCGTGCAATCTGATCTGAATTGGCTTCTTTAATAAATCCGGTAGCAAAGTCGAATTTGTACTTGTCATAAGCAAGTACAGTAGTATCAAATCCTGCCAACAATTTTGCAAAGGCCGATCCGGTGTTTCCATATCCGATAATCCCGATGGTTTTTCCCTGCAATTCAATTCCTCTGTTTTCATCCCTTCTCCAAAAGCCCTGTCTAACCTCTGAGAAACTGCTGCAAATATGGTTAGTGAGGTTGAGTAACATCCCTAAAGCATGCTCTGCCACTGCATTTCTGTTTCCTTCCGGACTGCTGACACATTTTATTCCTTTGGATTCAGCATAAGCCACGTCGATCAATTCCATACCACTCCCAAGACGACCAATCCATTTTAGTTTTACAGCTTTGTCTATAATCTGCTTGTCAATTTTAAGCCTGGTTGTAACGATCAGTCCGGTCGCGTCGCCGATAGCATTACCCAGTTCTTCATAAGTGATGTTTTCTGCATGCATTACAGCATAGCCATGATGCTGCAATGATTCCGAAAGAAAATTGTGGGCTTTGGCAGTAATAATAACTAACTG
>CAYXAL010000016.1:0-75268 GCA_964463015.1 uncultured Ginsengibacter sp. | reverse complement strand
CAATAAAAAAGCTCATAGCTTTTAGGCCATGAGCTTGAGTTATCGAGGTAAACAAAATTCTAACTCCTGTCTTTTGAATTATGTTTTTTGCGGAAGATTTTGCGACTTTGCTGGCGTTGCTCCTGTTTAATATCCTTTCTTTCATCTTTGGTTACAACACCGTCAGATTTGGCAGATTTCACATCTTGTCTGACTTCTTTTTGCCCATTGACCAGGTTCTTGGTTTCTGATTTGGTCAGTTCTCCACTCTTGACACCCTGTTTAATTCTCTGATGTTGGTTTTGTGCTTTCTCTTTTACAGTCTGTGCATTCGCTGTACTGAAGAATGCCCCGAGAACAAAGGCTGTTGCGATTAACTTAATTTTCATAAAGGTTTGTTTTAAGATTCTGATTTGGTTAAAAAAATACCGTTTACGATGAAATAGACCATGCTCAAAAATGGAAGTTTAAAGAGGTCAGAAATTTTTTTTATTTGAGTTTGCGGCATATACAGAAGGAGAGCGGATAGTGAAGTCCATGGCGGTGAAAATTATTCTGAAAACCAAAATATATTCATCTTTTTCCTATTGGCACAGTACTTATACGAATGGGGTCAGGTAAAAACTGAATCAGGCGGAAAATAAAATCTGTTTCTGCATTTCAATCAAGAAGTAATTCAATTATATTCGTTTTAAAATTTATCACCCAACTTGAAACAAGCAAAATACCTGCTGGTTTTAGCATCGATATTGCTTTACCTGAGCTCCTGTAAGAAAGAATCGCCGGACAATCCGGAACCTCCTCAGACCCCGGATATTTATCCTCCGGCAAAGCCCGGTTTTCTGGTGGTAGGTTATTTCCCTTCGTACAGAACGGTAGCAGAGTATCCAGACCGCATGTTTCGTATGTGTGATGTGTTTAATTATGCGTTTGCCAATGTGAATGCTTCACACACAGTGACCATCTCCAATACGCAGAAGTTTGATTCGTTGTATCAAAAAGCCAAGGCAAATGGTGCGAAAGTTTTTCTATCTGTAGCCGGAGCTTCTTCGGATTTTGCCGCAATGAGCAGCACGGCCGGGGGAAGGCTCATCTTTATTGAAGACTTAATGAGAAAAGTACGCCAATACAAATTGGATGGAATTGATATTGATTGGGAATATCCCAAAACAAGCGATGGAACGAATGAAACATTCAGGGCATTGATGAAGCAACTGTCTGATTCATTGCATGTGGATGGAAAATATTTTTTGACAGCTGCCATTACTCCCGGCTTATACGCGGGCAGTATCCGGGATGGAATCAGTAATGAGATTTTTCAATATACGGATTGGTTTAATGTAATGGTGTATGACGATTTTACAACAGATCCATCCAGACCTTATCAGCAACATAGTCCGTATTCTATGGCTACCTATTGTATGAATTACTGGATCAATACCCGTGGAATGCCAAAAGATAAATGTCTGCTCGGGATACCGATTTACGGCCGCCCATCCGGAATGACCCAGACAAACACGGTTTTGTCTTACAAAACAATTTTACAACAGGGTGGAGACCCTGCTTCTGATTCTGCATTGGTAACGGCCGGTGGGTTTACGAATTATAAAATTTATTACAATGGTCAGCCTACTGTGAAGATGAAAGCCGCCTATGCGCATAATGTAGGCGGTGGTATTATGTTTTGGGAAATGGGCCAGGATGCCAATGACGACAGATCACTTATAGAGGCTGCCTGCGATACGTTGGGCAAAAAATACAATTAACCATTTTGATTGAACATTTCAGATACTCCTAAATTGCTCAGATGAATAAAACAAAGTCGTCTCTGTTTGTAAAAAACGGTGTCAGTTATCTGAAACCGTTTATTGCCATTTGTGCATTGTTCTTCCTTTGGGGTATTGCACATGGTATGTTGGATACGCTTGATAAAAATTTTCAGATGATGTTGCATCTAAAAAAATGGCAATCCAGTTTTATTCAGTTTTCCCTTTATGGCGCCTACTTTGGTATGGCGATTCCGGCAGGACTTTTTATGAGAAAATATGGCTATAAAAAGGGAATTATTTTTGGGTTGTTACTTTTTGCTGCAGGGGCATTGTTGGCAGCAGGTACAGCATCTTACGAATCTTTCATTCTGTTTTTGATTTGCCTTCTGATCATAGGAGCAGGGCTTGCAACATTAGAAACAGGCGCAAATCCATATTCCACGAGGTTAGGCCCACCTGAAACAGCCGAACGAAGAATTAATTTTTCTCAATCCTTCAATGGCCTGGCCTGGGTGATCGGGCCTCTGATCGCCTTATACATTTATGGGAATCAGAGTCATGCTGAGGGCGAAAAGATGATTTCAATTATTCTGCCTTTTGCCATCATCGGATTGGTCGTTCTGGCTGTAGCATTTATTTTTTTGAAATTGAGACTACCGGAAATTGCAGAAGAAGATGAAAATGCCGCACATGGTAATATAGCCATTGCAGATAAAAATAATTTGATTGCAGACCCCACAGATCCACAATATATCACGAAGAAACCTCTGTGGAATATCCGCCATTTCAGGTTGGGAGTGGCAGCCCAGGCATGTTATGTAGCTGCTCAAACAGGCGTATTCAGTTACCTGATCAATTTCGTTACGGATCACAATATGCATCCAAGGTTTGATGTACAATATGCACCCTATTTCCTGTCACTTGGGTTTTTATTATTTATGTTGGGCAGAATATCCGGAAGCGCCATGATGAAATATTTCAAACCGACAGGCCTGCTCGCTGTGTATTCTTTGGTGATTTGCCTGTTGCTCCCGATAGTCGCTTTTGAATTCGGGTGGATTTCGTTAATTGCATTGTATGCGGTATTTTTCTTTATGTCAATTATGTTTCCTACCATCTTCGCACTCTCTATCAAATCGCTGGGTACAAATACCAAGAAAGGATCTGCATTTTTGGTGATGGCTGTTGCAGGTGGTGCTGTTTTTCCGCCATTGATGGGCCTGGTAGCGGATACGTATGGGATGGCATTGGGGTTTCTGACCCCCATCCCCTTGTTTCTGTTTATTTTGTATTACGCCATTTCGGGAAGTAAAGTGTTGGGTTAAGTGCGGTACAATTGGGATTGAAAGGATCCTTAGGATTTTTGCTTGATTGGATCATGCAAAGAATATTTTGCAACATGAAAATTATGCGTTTGGAAAATTAAGTGGGTATCTGAAGATTTTCAAATAATTTGTGATACTTCAACGACTTTGGTGTATTGTGAAACGACAAAAGAATTTTCAATGGATATTCAATACAACCCGCAATATCCTTCAATAGATGACTTGAGAAGGAAAGCAAAACGAAGGATTCCCGGTTTTGCATTTGACTATCTCGATGGTGGTTGCAATGAGGAGGTCAATTTACAAAAGAATACTACGGAAATCAGAGAGGTGGAATTAATGCCTCAGTACCTGGCTACACATACCGGATCTGATTTGAGGACGGTACTTTTTGGACATGAATATGATGCTCCCTTTGGAATAGCACCGGTAGGGCTGCAAGGGTTGATGTGGCCCGGCACTCCCGAAATTTTGGCAAAGGCCGCCTATGATTACAACATTCCATTTGTGTTGAGTACCGTAAGCACTGCAAGCATCGAAAGAATCAGCGAATTGACAGAAGGACGTGCCTGGTTTCAATTGTATCATCCGGCAGAGAAGGATTTAAGGAATAAATTATTACAGCGGGCAAAGGAGGCAGGAGTTCCGGTGCTAGTGATTTTGTCGGATGTCCCCACTTTTGGATATCGCAATAAAGAAATTAAGAATGGGCTGGCAATGCCGCCAAGAATGACTCTGCGAAATGTGATTCAGATCATGGGTAAGCCCGGATGGGCCATGAGTACACTCCTGTATGGTTCGCCAAAATTTAAGACAATGGCTCCCTACATTCCGAAGGGAATGAATATGCATCATCTCGGATTGTTTATGAACAAGACTTTTGATGGGCGACTCAGTGAAGACAGGGTAAAAGAATTGCGAGATCTATGGAAAGGAAAATTAGTGCTGAAGGGATTGTCGAGTGCTGAAGATATGGAGAGAGCTGTTCGATTGGGATTGGATGGGGTAATTGTCTCCAATCATGGTGGCCGGCAGTTGGATGCCGGCCCATCCTCTATTCATGCACTCAGGAAACTTGTACCGGAATTCAAAGAAAAAATTACCATCATGATGGATAGCGGGATGCGCACCGGCCCTGACATTGCACGCGTGCTGGCCTGCGGAGCAGAGTTTGTCTTTCTTGGAAGGAGTTTTATGTATGGAGCCGCAGCCCTGGGAAAGAAAGGAGGCAATCATACCATCTCTATCCTGAAAAGACAATTGCAGCAAGTGATGGAACAAATTTGCTGTACAAAGGTGAGCGATTTGCCGGGACATTTGATACAACAAAAATGAAAATGACCGGTCAAAGACTCTGAATGGGTTTCAGATTTTTTTTCAATACCAAAATAGAAAAACCGGTACAGTGTATGAAAGGCTGTACCGGTAGAGTTCTCTTTTATTTGCGCAATATGTTGCAGCAGAATACGGATTAAAACGAATTATCAGGATTTTCCCGGAGCATGCTTTGGACAGGAAATACTTACCTGAAGAATTTGGCCGCCACCTACTTTTGGGGGACCAAATCCCCAATCAGAGATATAAAGTTTGTTGTTCGGGCCCATCACCATTGCCGAAGGAAAGTTAAGCCCTGACACAATCGTAGTTCTCGTACCTGATGGATCAATGCGTATCACATCTCCTGTGCCCGGAGTAGGGAATGGATTGTTGGTAGTGCCTTCCAATACATACATTCCGCCGGCGTTATCAAAGGCAATGCCGTCCGCCATACTGAAACCTGATGCTATTTTGCTGATTTTTCCGTCGAGGGTGATTTTGTAGATATTTGAATTACCTGTTATTGGAAAATTACTAAGGTTTACCATATAGAAACATCCCTCATGAAATACAATGGAAGTAGGCACAATATGCCCCTGAGTAGCAGAAATGTCAACCATTCTGGAGATATGACCGTTCCTGTCGATTCTGTCAATCTCACCGTGATTAGGCTCTACAGCATATAATACATTTCCGACAGTCTGCATGCAGTACCAGGTTCCGTCAGGTTCAAAATCTCCTGCAAATGGATTGGCCACAGGATTATTTTGAATATAGGTGCTAAGGTCAGCCAGCATACTCCATTTTTTATTGGGGAGTACTTTGATCACACCATTCGGGATATCCGGTACGCCGTGAGAACATCCGCCTGCAGCAAGCACTGCGTAAAGGGTATTACCAATAAATGATACATCGGCTACACCCATAATATCACCCTGGGCATCCATTGCAGATGGCAATTGGTCGGCCACAGTAATTCGTTGGCCGTTTACAATCTTTGAAATTCTCGAGCCGGTATTACTTCCGGAGTACGGGCCTACAGGAGGTGGAACCTGCATACAAGAACTGCCTGAAGTCTTATTGGAGCCGCCGATGCCGGCTTCGGCTATATACAGGTTCCCGTCCGGTCCGAATTTTAATCCCCTTGGAAGATTCAGGCCTGAAGCATAAACCGTGGTGGTATCCACTAAGTCTCCGGGGCTGCAGTTACATAGACTTCCGGGATTGAAAGGAAAGTTTTTTTTGCAGGAGGCTAAAAGGAATATCCCTGCGAATACAATTGCCAGGATAAGTATCCGTTTAGTTTTCATAATTAAGGTTTTTAGTATTAATTGTATTTGATGGCAGATGCTAAAACAAAAAAGTAATATTCTTTCGCAAGATTAATCTGATGTATCATTCAGTCAAAGGAGAATTCAATATGCGACCGGATTGCTCAACATACAACCTGCAACCCACATCAATACCATATATCCTGAAATTGTGTATTTCGTTGAATAATCAGGTTGTTTGATTAAAGGCAGGTATGAGGTATCTGTGTTTTGAAGGGGCTAATTGATTCAAAAGGATTTTGTTCATCCTTTCAATCGTGTATTTACAAAGAATAATCGTATTGGAAACTAAACAGGGCTTTTTCCAAACTGATATTTGAAGAAATCAGACAGGAGCCATATCCGTGAAATCGAAAATTTAGAATTTCAATTGAACAATAATATTATATGGTAGCTTTGCATAAGTATTATTTCGAAAAATGAAAATGTGGCAAAAAAAGGTATGGATGAGGATTCTGAAAATATCCGGAATTTCAGTTGGTTCTTTGTTGTTGCTTCTGCTCATTCTGCCCTATTTGTTTCCCAAAACAATCTCCAATAAGATAAAGGGTCTCATCAATCAATCCATTACCAGCAAAGCAGATTTTTCCAGTGGCAGGTTTTCCTTTTTTACGCATTTCCCTGCACTTACTTTCACCATGAAAGATGTGAGTGTGACCGGCTCGGCTCCCTTTGCAAAAGATACTCTGGTGAAGGCAAAAGAAGTGGCTCTGGGGGTGAATCTTTTTTCCTTGTTTTCCAAAACGATTCGCATAGACCAGGTGTTTCTTACAGATGCCAACATAAATGTAGAAGTGGATCCGCATGGAAATGCGAATTATAATATTTATAAGTCCTCCGGGCCTTCCACCGATACTTCTACCTCTGATGCAGGATTGCAATTAGAAAGTATAGTGGTTGAAAATAGTAACCTGAGTTATAATGATCTGTCAGTGCCTGTTTTGATTACTGCAAAAAAGCTGAACTATTCCGGTAAGGGAGATCTGTCTAAAGCTGTTTTTGATCTGACTTCAAGGCTATCTGTACAATCCTTCAGCCTGGCCTATGACGGAGAGACCTATATCAACCAAAAGAAAATCAAAGCGAAACTGATTACCAAAATTAATACCCGATCCTTATCCCTGGTGTTCGAAAACAACCTGCTTCGCATCAATCAGCTGCCCCTGGAATTCAGTGGTCATTTTGATATAGTACAGCACGGGTACAAGATGGATTTGCATCTGGATTCCAGAAAAGCTACTTTGGATGATATGGTCTCAGCGATACCGGCAGACCTGGCAGATTGGTTGGATAAGGCCAAAGTAAAGGGGGATGCAGATTTTCATGTACGATTAAAAGGGGATTACGACAATAAATCCAATGAGATGCCCGATTTACAGTTTGGTTTGAAAGTAAAGGATGGTTTTATTGCCTATCAGGATGCGCCCTTTCCCTTGAAAGACCTGATGCTGGATATGAATGGTAATCTGCGATCCATGAATACGGATAGTCTGGATCTCAGGATTGATACACTTTTTTTTAAGTTAGACAAAGGGTTTTGCAGTTTAAAATCACACAGTGTTGGTTTGATGCAACCTTTTATGGAAGCTGTTTTTAAAGCCGACCTGAACCTGGAGCATTGGGACAAGGCTTTAGGTATGAATGGGGTTGATTTGAAAGGTCAGTTCAGAATGGATTTCAATGCCAGGGGGCGATTTACCAGAGGACAAAATCCCGAAAGCTGGCGAAAGAATATTGTGATTACAAGTATTCCATTGTATCAGTTGACTTCGTCTGTGCATAATGGTTATTTTAAACTTACATCTCTTCCTGAAGGGGTACGGGATATTAATTTTAATATTATCAGTAACTGTACTGATGGTAATTACAGACATGTAAGCCTGAAAGCAGACGATCTCAATTTCAGGATTATGGGGAACCTTCTCAAAGGATTTGTACGGGTTGCCGATCCTGAAAGGCCTGAGGTTGATGCAAATCTTTCCGGAAAAATCAGACTCCAGGATATCGCAAGGGCAATTCCTATGAAGGATCTTATCCTCGGCGGCGATCTCGCCATTGATATTAAGACATCTGGCATTTATGATGAGCAACAAAAAGCATTTCCCATCACGGATGGGACAATTAAAATCGTAAATGGTGAAATAAAAACCGGCTATTATCCTCAGCCAATCAGTAATATCCAGTTGTTGGCAGCCATTCATAATTCAGACGGCAAACTATCGGGCACTACTGTGCAGATTCAGCCGGTAAGCTTTGAGTTTGAAGGACTCCCATTTACGTTAAAGGCTGATGTAAGCAATCCGGACAATCTCAGGTATGATATTGTTTCTGATGGCTCTGTCAACATAGGAAAATTGTATCAGGTTTTTGCCATTAAGGGATACGATGCTTCCGGTTTTGTGAAAGCGGATGTAAAACTGAAGGGGAAGCAAAGCGATGCAATCGCCGGCAGGTATCAGTTGTTGGACAACTCAGGCCAGTTGATCCTGAAAGATATTCGTTTGTATTCAGAATCGTTTCCAAAACCTCTGACTATTCAATCCGGAGTCTTTCGGTTTAACCAGGATAAGATGTGGTTTGATAAGTTTGAATCGCTTTACGGAACAGCAAAGTTTATTCTCAATGGTTATCTTGAGAATGTGATTGGTTATGTACTCCAGGACAATGCAGTGCTCAGGGGAAAACTATCTTTGACAACTGACCGGATTAATCTGAATGAGTTTACAGCATTTGAATCTCCTTCGGATGACGTGACACGGGCCGGAACGGATTCTTCTGGAGCGGGCGTTATTTTGGTTCCGGGCAATTTATCGTTGTTATTTAATGCCAATGCAGGCCTTATAGATTTTGACAGTGTCGCCATCAAAGACTTTCATGGGCAAATGTGGGTGGACAGCGGGAAGGTCAAATTAAAGAATACCAATTTCAGGATTGCAGATGCAAAGTTCAATATGGATGCGACGTATGAAGATGTTTCACCGCATAAGGCTTATTTTGATTTTAAGGTAAAGGCAGATTCTTTTTCTGTGGCAAAGGCTTATCAGGATATACCCATGTTCAGGGAAATGGCGACTTCGGCCAAAGGCGTTCAGGGGATAGTGGGCCTGGATTATACTCTATCCGGAAGACTTAACCAGAATATGCAGCCGGTATTCCCTTCCCTGTCCGGCGGAGGTGTCATCAATCTGAAGAAGGTAAAATTGAAAGGTTTTAGATTGATGAGCGCCGTCAGCCGTAGTACTGAACATAAAGAATTGGATAACCCCGATCTGTCGGGAATAAATCTGAAAACCACGATTAAGAATAATATCATAACGATCAAGAGAGTAAAGATGCGTATCGCAGGCTTTCGTCCGCGTTTTGAAGGACAGGTGAGTATGGATGGCGAATTGAATATTAAGGGCAGATTGGGACTTCCACCCTTTGGTATTTTTGGTATTCCATTTATGGTATCAGGCACCAGTGAACACCCGGAAGTAAAACTAAAGCGGGATAAAACAGGCAAAGTACTTCAGGAAAAAGAAGATGTAGAAGAAGATGAGTTGGTGCCGGATTCTACACATGTGGTGAAGCTTGTGTTGGTACCCAAACAGAACTAAGCCATCGTTTCAGAAAATGTATTTTCGAAGCAAAAACATTTTCTCTGTAAATTTTTATTTTACGGAATTCTTAATTAAAAATCAACTGAGCAGGATTGTTGCTTCATTGTAATCCATTAGCTTTATGAATCAAAAAATTTCTTCACGATGAGAAGTATTTGCTTTCTGATAGTTATTATGACAATTGCTATGACAACCTACGCACAATTTGGAGAATCTATTCCACCTGTGGCTGATAAGAAACCTCACTGGAGAGATATTCACGGAGACAAGGTGCCGGACAATTATTATTGGATGTACGATTACTTCGGCAAAGGTCCGGATAGTGCCAAAGTGGTGGATTACCTGAAAAAAGAAAATGACTATTTCAATGTAGTGATGAAACCCAATGAAGGATTGCGTGAAAAATTATTTTGGGAGTTAAAGGCGCGTATCCATGAAGATGATCAGAGCGTTCCTGAAATGAAAAACGGCTTTTATTATTACACACGTACAGAAAAGGGAAAACAATATTTTAAGTATTGCCGTAGAAAAGGAAGCATGAATGCCCCGGAAGAGATATTACTGGATGTGGATGCTATGGCTGAAGCCCACCCTTATTTTAGAGCCAGCGGATTTTCAGTAAGTGAAGACAGCCGATACCTTGCTTATGGGGTAGATACAGTAAGCCGGAGGCAGTATGTAATTTATATAAAGGATTTATCGACGGGAGAAACTCTTTCGGATCGGATTGAAAACACACAGGGCGACCCTGTCTGGGCTAACGATAACAAAACTATTTTTTATACTTCCAAAAATCCGGTAACGCTTTTGTCCGAAAAAATAATGAGGCATAAGATGGGTGACGATGCGTCATCAGATAAGGTGGTCTATGAGGAGAAGGATAAATCGAATTATATCGGTGTAGGCAAATCACTAAACAGGAAATATATTTTTATTGTTTCTCAGGCCACACTCTCTTCTGAATGGAGAATGGCAGATGCAGGTAAGCCGGAGGAAAAATTTGTGATTTTTCAGCCAAGGATGAGGGATGTACTTTATTCGGTTTATCCGGTGGATGATAAATTTTTTATTCTTACAAATAAAGATGGCGATGAAAATTTTAAATTGATGGAATGTCCGCTCAACGCTACCTCAGCCAAAAATTGGAAAGCAGTGATACCCCAAAGAAGAGATGTGCTGTTGGAGTATGTGGTGGAACATAGGAATTTTCTTGCTATCCAGGAAAGAAAAAACGGATTGCCTCAGATAAGAATTCGCAATCTTAAAACAAATACAGACCACTACCTTGATTTTGGAGAACCTGATTATGTGGCAGGGATTACGGGCGGATATGAATACAACAGTAATGAACTGCGGTACAATTTTTCTTCACTGGTTACACCCGCTTCCATATTTGATTACAATGTGGTAGGCCGAACCAAAGATTTGAAGAAGCAAACGAAAATCGGGGGTAGATTTAACAAAGACGATTATCAAAGCGAGCGACTGTATGCAACTGCCGGAGATGGAACGAAAGTCCCGGTTTCGCTGGTTTATCGCAAAGGAATCGAATTAAATAAGAACACACCACTACTGCTTTATGGCTATGGCAGCTATGGTTCGAGCATGGATCCGGATTTCAACAGAAATGTTATCAGCCTCCTGGACAGAGGATTTGTTTATGCCATTGCACACATCCGGGGAGGGCAGGAGATGGGCCGACAATGGTACCTGGATGGCAAACTGATGAAGAAGAAAAATACTTTTACTGATTTTATTGATTGTGCAAAGTTTTTGATTAAAAAGAATTATACATCTCCTTCGCATTTGTACGCAGAGGGCGGAAGCGCCGGCGGGCTATTGATGGGAGCTGTGATGAATATGGCGCCCGATCTATGGCATGGAATAATCGCACAGGTGCCTTTTGTAGACGTGGTGAATACCATGTTGGATGAGAATATACCATTGACCACAAATGAATTTGATGAATGGGGTAATCCGAAAAATAAAGCAGCATATTTCTATATGAAAAGCTACAGCCCTTATGAAAATGTGGAGAGAAAGAGTTATCCGAATCTCTTAGTCACCACCGGACTTCACGACAGTCAGGTGCAGTATTTCGAACCCGCAAAGTGGGTAGCCAAACTACGTGATTTAAAAACCAACAGGAATATTTTATTGCTAAAGACTGAAATGGACTTCGGGCATGGAGGGGCCAGTGGCCGGTTTGATTACCTGAAAGAAGTTGCAGTCAACTATGCATTTCTGCTTTCTCTGGAGAGCATTCAAAAATAAGTTTCTTTTTGCCGAATAATTTTAACTTCAAGACTGAGATCCCTGACTTATTTCCACGCTTTACCATTCGGATATTCATATTCTTCCCTGGATTGTGGTTTTATCTCTATGCTGTAGCCCGGGGAAGAAGGGGGTATATAATTTCCTTTTCGCATAACCACCGGAGTTACAAAGTGTTCATGCAGATGATCTACAAATTCTATGACACGATCTTCCATTGTGCCGCTGATACAGATAAAATCTATCATCGATAAGTGCTGTACATATTCACAAAGTCCCACACCGCCTGCATGTGGACAGACAGGAACTTTTAATTTGGCGGCCATGAGCAGAATACCAAGAATTTCATTGACTCCTCCCACACGGCAACTGTCTATCTGGCAAACATCCATGGCTCCGCTTTTGAGAAATTGTTTAAACATAATTCTGTTTTGGCAATGTTCTCCTGTGGCCACCTTTATTGGTGCGACACTTTGCTTGATAGCCAGGTGTCCTAAAATATCGTCCGGGCTTGTGGGCTCCTCTATCCACCAGGGATTGAATGATACGAGAAGTTTCATATTTTCAATCGCTTCATTGACCTCCCACTTTTGATTGGCATCCATCATGAGCCGGAGATCATTTCCGATTTCTTCCCGGATGATTTTTGCTCTTCGTACATCGGCATGGATGTCCCCCCCTACCTTCATCTTCATATATTTCCATCCATCCTGTTTAGCCTCACGACACAGTCTTCTGATTTTTTCATCTGAATATCCAAGCCACCCTGCGGAAGTAGTATAGGCAGGGTATCCATTTTTCAGCAGATAATCTATTCTTTCCTGTTTGGAATTTTCTTTTTCGGTTAATATTTGCAATGCTTCCTTTGGGGTAATCACGTCAGTCAGGTAAGTGAAGTCGATGCATGAGATGATTTGCTCTGGAGCCATGTCGGCAATCAACTTCCACAAAGGTTTTCCTTCTGCTTTTGCATACAAATCCCACACTGCATTTACCAATGCTCCTGTTGCCAGATGAATGATTCCTTTTTCAGGGCCTAACCATCTGAGTTGACTGTCGCCTGTAATCATTTGCCAGAAACCAGCCATATCGCCTGTAATTTCATCCAATGATTTTCCTTTCAGGAGGTATGCCAGAGACTGTATTGCAGCCACACAGAGTTCATTGCCACGTCCAATGGTGAAGGTCAATCCATGACCTTCCAGGTTGCCCCTGTTTGTTTTCAGAATGACATAAGCCGCCGAGTAATCAGGGTCTTTGTTGGTCGCATCAGAACCGATAGATTCACGGCTGGTAGGAAAGCGTATATCGTGGGTTTCGATGGATGTAATTTTGATTGACATAAATACTGGGGATGACTTTAAAAAAATTATTCTCTTGTTCGAAGTTAAGGTGGAAGATTTCCAAAAAATAAAAAGTAACCCGAAAAATATCCGTTTTTCAACTTCCGGATAGAATCACCGGGTATTTCCGGGAATATGTTTCCACTGATTTTATTGGTTACTTTTACGCTGATAACAAAACAACAGTTGATTTTATGGACCTCCATCTGAAAGGTAAAGTAATCATTGTAACCGGTGGTGCTAAAGGAATCGGGAATGCGATCTGTAATACCCTTGCCGGGGAAAATGCGATCCCTGTCATTGTAGGAAGAAATGAGAGCGATAATCAAAGAGCAAAAGAAGTCATTCTACATAGCGGAGGCAATGCATCTTATGTTACAGCTGAGTTAGGAAATCAGGACGTTGCTCAAAAAGTAGTAAGTGAGGTGGTCAATCAGTTTGGAAGGATTGATGGGCTGGTAAATAACGCGGGGTTGAATGATGGGGTAGGATTGGAAAATGGTAGTTATGAAAAATTTTTGGAAAGCCTGCATCGCAACCTGATTCATTATTACCTGATCGCACATTTTGCTTTACCGGAGCTGATCAAATCTGGAGGTGCCATCGTAAATATCAGTTCCAAAACTGCGGAAACAGGGCAGGGTGGTACCTCTGGCTATGCTGCGGCAAATGGAGGCAGGAATGCATTGACACGCGAATGGGCTGTCGAATTACTGAAATATGGGATTCGGGTCAATTCAGTTATTGTAGCAGAAAGCTATACACCGCAGTACGAGAAATGGGTGACTACCTTAGGTAATGCGGAGAAAGAAATAAAAAGGATTACAGACAGAATACCACTTGGACACAGAATGACCACGCCGCAAGAAATAGCCGATATGGTCACTTTCTTATTGTCATCCAGATCGAGTCATACCACTGGTCAACTTATTCATGTGGATGGTGGCTATGTGCATTTGGACAGAGCCATCTCATAAATGAATTACAATTAAGAGAATTCTCCTGTTATCCGATCTAACTGTATTCATTACATGTAAATTCAGGATTCTTCGCGATTTTTGAAATAGAATTTTACATTTTTCCTGCAATTTTTCAAATTTTGATTTGTGAAATATTATTTCTCTCTTTGATTTGACTAAATTGCCGGTTCTTTTGAAGTTCCAAAATAGAAATTATGTGGGTTGATATTGAAGACAAGTATTCACTTTTGAATTATTTACATAAACAAGGCAGGCTGAAAGAGTCGGAAGATTTTATTATGCATAAGTTGGGTGGCGGAGTCTCCAACAAAGCTGTATTGATTCAATTGATTTCAGGAGATGAGTGGGTGCTTAAGCAAGCCTTATCGAAGTTGCGGGTGCAACAGGATTGGTTTTGTGATGAAGAAAGAATTGTCATAGAATATAAAGGGCTGGAATGGCTTTCATCAGTATTGCCGCCTCAGTCAGTTCCGAAACCGGTTTTTTTTGATGAAGAAAATCATATTCTGTGTATGACGGCTATCCCACAACCGCATGAGAATCTGAAATCCATGATTCTTGGTGGCGATATTCAATATGATTTGTTTAAAAAATTAGGGGAGCTATTGGGGAAAATCCAAAATGCTGGCAGAAACTCTCATGAAGCTGCTTCGTTATTTGGTGACAGAAGATTTTTTGAGGATCTGCGCATTGAACCTTTTTATCAGTTTACTGCCCTTCAACTGCCGGTATCAGAAAAATTTTACCAACACCTCATTGACCAGACATTACGTGTTACAGAAACTGTATCTCATGGTGATTACAGCCCAAAGAATGTATTAGTAAGAAATGGAGAAGTGGTTATTTTGGATTATGAAGTGATGCACCTGGGCGATCCCGCATTTGATATTGGGTTTTTTCTTTGTCAGATGCTTTGTTTTTTCAATCATGTAAAAAATTCCAGAGAAGAAATAAAGGAGGCAGCACTGATATTTTGGAAAACTTATTCAGAATCGATTCCGGAATACTCGACTGAAATGGAGAGCCGTGCCGTGAATCACACACTCGGTTGCCTGCTCGCCAGGGTAAAGGGACGTTCGCCGGTAGATTTTCTTACAGAAGACGAGCAAAACCAACAGGTGGATGTCGTGTTGGAATTGATGAAAGAAAATGTTTTGGAAATACCGGGATTAATTGAAAAATTTTGTAAAAAAGTTTAAAACACTCAAGAGAAGATTATGATCAAACAATTAATTGGATTTGAAATTTTAGACAGCAGAGGCCGGCCTACGGTGAAAGCAAAATGTATTTTGAGTGATGGCACTGTGGGTAGTGCTTCTGTGCCATCAGGTGCATCTACCGGTAAGGCTGAAGCACTCGAGCTTAGAGATGGAGATATGAATCGATATAGAGGATTGGGATGCAGAAAAGCTGTGGCCAATATCAACGGCCCGATCAATCATTCATTGAAAGGAAAGGAGTTTCGCAATCAAATAGCATTTGATAAAGCATTGATTGAATTGGATGGGACAAAGGGTAAAAGTGTATTGGGAGCCAATGCGATACTTGCCTGTTCACTTGCCTTTGCCAGGGCACAGGCAAAAAGAAAGGCAATTCAGTTGTATGAATATTTCGGAGAGATCATTGGAAACAGTGAATTTCAATTGCCCAGGCCAACTGTCAATCTTTTCAGTGGGGGTAAGCATGCCGGCGGGCAAATACCAGTTCAGGATTTGTTGCTTGTTCCAATATCTGCAACGACTATGGATGTTGCGATTGAACAGGTACATTCCGTGTATTTATGCGCTTCAGAATTGATTCAGAAAAAATATGGAATGCGTGCCTTGAAGGCTGATGAAGGTGGATTGGCACCGTCTTTCAGAAATATGGAAGAAATGTTTGAGGATGCGACATACTCGATTGAAAATGCAGGATTGGCACCGGGCAAGGATATGGCATTGGCGCTGGATGTAGCTTCCAGTCATTTTTACAAAGAGGGCAAATACAATTTAGGACATGAAATCATTGACAGTGTAGGTATGATAGGGCAGATAGCGTCGTGGGTAGATGCTTATCCTATCCTGAGTGTGGAAGATGGTTTGGAAGAGAATGACTGGAAGTTTTGGCCTCAACTGAAAAATGCATTACAGTCTAAATGCCTGGTGTTGGGTGATGATTTGTTGTGTACACAAGTGGACAGAATACGACGTGCAATTGAAGAAGATGCTGCCAATGCTTTGCTTCTGAAAGTAAATCAGTGTGGAAGTATTTCCGAAGCTGCAGAAGCGTATCTCGCAGCGAAAAGTGCGGGGTGGCAGGTTACCATCAGTGCGCGCAGTGGTGAAACGGAAGATGATTGGTTGGCTGATCTTGCGATTGGATGGAGCGGAAACCAAATCAAGATCGGATCGGTAGCACAGTCCGACCGATTGGCGAAATATAACCGGCTGCTCGAATTGGAACAAAGTGATCGTTTGAAATTACGTGATTGGGTATTTCCCTCGAAGGGATGATCTTGTATAATTTGTCAGCCGATTTCCAGTTGATATTTTTTTCTGTACCTGAGTGGACTCATTTTCATCCTTGTGGAAAAAAGTTTGTAGAAGTGTGAGATATCTCCAAATCCACTTTCAAAGCATATATCGGTAATCGTTTTGTCAGTCTCAACAAGTTGTTGAATGGCATAGTTAATCCTGAAATTGATTACTGTTTCCATAAAAGTCTCTCTGGTGTTGTTCTTATAGTATTTGCAAAATGCATTCGGCGTCATTCCAATAATCTGCGATACCCTTGAAAGCGAGATGTCTGTCTGGAAATTTTCAATAATGTAGGTATAGACTTTATTTAGTCTTTGCCGGTTATTTTCCGAATAGCTGTACACAACTTCATCTCTGTTTAAGATGTCAAACTGCCGTGTGTTTGAGAGGTATTTTAGGATTTTTAATACTGATAATAAATTTTTGAATTTATCTTTTTCATAAAGCAGTCCCAGAATTTCTTCTTTTATTAAATCAGCTATTTTGCCGGGGAAGTGGATTCCATTGCGGCTGCGATTCAACAAACTGCTGATGGAATTGAACTCCGGAATTTGGTTGCTAATGAAGGGGGCAAACTGTTCAGGTGAAAATTGAACCACCACAGAGCCAGCTCTATTTTTTTGGGATGGAAACAGTTTCCAGCAATGCGGGAGGTTGGATCCGATCAGCACCAGGTCGTTTCCTCTGAAGGAGCTCATATTTCTTCCAACGAATCGATTCCCTTTTCCTTCCAGGATGTAGGTCAGTTCGTATTCCGGATGAAAGTGAAAAGGAGCCAGAAATCCCCTCCGGTCAAATTCCCTGACAATAAAGGAAGTTTTTTGAGAAGAAAGAATTACCTCCTCTGTAGCCTTTTGCATTTTTATTTTTGAAAATTATTAAAAAGTAAATGAATACGAGCAATTTAGGATAATATATGCAAAGAATAGGACAATATGTTCCCTCCTTTTTTATGAATAGAAATTTACTTTAGCCTACTGAATGCAGAGGAATACAACGCAAAGAGGCAACAAATCTTTTAAAAGATTAATTTTAAGGAGAGATATTAATCTGATACGATGAACAATAAAAAATTAAGAAGCGCCGATTGGTTTGGCCGTAAGGGAAAAGATGGTTTTATCTATCGCGCCTGGATGAAAAATCAGGGCAATCCGGATTATGAATTCAATGGAAAGCCGGTGATCGGAATTTGCAATACGTGGAGCGAACTCACCCCATGCAATGGACATCTGAGAGAATTGGCGGAGAGAGTAAAATGGGGAGTTTTAGAGGCCGGAGGGTTTCCTGTTGAATTTCCTGTGATGTCTTTGGGTGAGACATTGATGAAACCTACGGCCATGCTTTACAGGAATCTAGCCAGCATGGATGTGGAAGAAACTATCCGTGCCAATCCACTCGATGGCGTGGTGTTATTATGTGGGTGTGATAAGACAACTCCCTCACTGGTAATGGGTGCATGCAGTGTCAATATTCCTACGTTGGTGATTTCCGGAGGAGCTATGCTGACGGGGAGATTCAGGGGGAAAAGCATTGCAACCAGTGATGCGTGGAATTATTTTGACGATATGCGTGAAGGGAGAATTACCGAACAAGACCTGAGAAATATTGAAGGCAGCATGTGCCGTAGTTGTGGACACTGTGCATCGATGGGTACTGCTTCTTCTATGGCCTGCATGGTAGAGTCCCTGGGACTCTCATTGCCCGGCAATGCAGCCATCCCTGCAGCAGATGCCCGGCGAAAAACGTTTGCCCAACTTTCTGGTTTACGTATAGTAGAGATGGTTAGAGAAGATTTGAAACTCTCTGATGTGCTGACCAGAGGTGCATTTGAGAATGCCATAAAGATTAATGCAGCGATAGGAGGTTCTACCAATTTTGTCGTTCACCTCCTGGCAATTGCTGGAAGGATTGGAGTTTCCCTGGCTCTGGAAGATTTTGATCGCTTATCTTCTGAAATTCCTTTGATAGTAAATCTGGAACCTTCCGGTAAATATTTTATGGAAGATTTGTTTTATGCGGGTGGGCTTCCTGCAGTGATGCGTGAATTGGATGCCTATTTAAATAAGGATTGCATTACCGTAAATGGGAAAACACTCAGAGAGAATTATCAGGGTGCTGAAAACTTTGATAACGATATTATCGCTACTGTTGACAATCCTTTCAATAAAAATTCAGGATTGGCCATTCTGAAAGGAAACCTTTGTGAAAACGGAGCCATTATTAAACCTTCAGCCGCGAGTGCCAAACTGATGACCCATACAGGTAAAGCAGTGGTCTTTGAAAATATTGAAGATTACAAATCAAGAATAGACGATGAGAATCTGGATGTGGATGAGAATAGTATTCTCGTTTTAAAACATGTGGGCCCTAAGGGATACCCCGGTATGCCTGAAGTGGGGAATATGGGACTTCCCAAAAAGCTGCTGGACAAGGGGATCACAGATATGGTACGTATTTCGGATGGGCGCATGAGCGGTACTGCATTTGGTACCGTAGTATTGCATGTATCACCGGAGGCTGCGGCGGGAGGCAATTTTGCAGTAGTTCAGAATGGAGATAGGATTACCCTCGATGTGCCAAACAGAAGCCTTACGCTGAATGTAAGTGATGAAGAATTGACACTTAGAAAAAAGAAATACAAACCTATACTCCCTGATGTATCACGGGGATATGTAAATCTTTATATCAATCACGTACTTCAGGCAGATCAGGGAGCGGATCTTGATTTTCTGAGAGGATGTTCGGGAAGTGAGATTACACGAGATTCGCATTAGTTTTTTTAATTTAGGAAAATAGCCTTATGTCATTCAAGAATAAAGTAGCACTTATTACCGGAGCCGGATCAGGAATCGGATTTGAAATTTGCAGAAGCCTGGCCACTGAAGGAGCTTCTGTGATCTTAAACGATATCAATCCGTCATTGGCAGATGAAGCCGCACGTGAAATTTATGAATCCACCCATGGCCGTTGTATTGCCATACCTGGAGATTCCGGCGATTTGAATTTCATACAAAGTATGGTGGACAGAGCAGTTGCAGATTTTGGAAGTCTGGATATTGCGATCGCCAATGCCGGAATTACTTTGTACGGAGATTTTCTTACTTATTCACCGGATGCGTTCTATCGCTTGTTGCAGGTGAATCTGGGAGGTACATTTTTTTTGGCACAAGCAGCGGCCAATCAAATGAAAAAGCAATCACATGGAGGGTCTTTGTTGTTTACATCTTCGGTGACAGGGCATCAGGCCCATAAAAATCTTGCAGCGTATGGAATGAGTAAAGCAGCTTTGGAGATGTTGGCAAGAGCATTGGTTGTTGATCTTTCTCAGTTTAAGATTAATGTAAACTCGATAGCTCCCGGAGCTACGCTTACAGAAAGAACATTGCGTGAAGATCCGGATTATGAGAAGATATGGTCCAGGCTAAACCCAATGGGACGTCCAGGTTACCCTTCCGACGTAGCTGCTGCCGCATTGTTTCTTGTTTCTGATCAGGCCAAACAGATTACCGGTCAGTGTTTGGTGGTCGATGGCGGGTGGTCGTGTGTGAGCCCGTCTCCGTATGAATAATCCACCAAGAGATTTAATAATTTATTCGTAAGTAAAAGTGAATTAAAGTGAAGTCCTCAGAATTTGAAACAGTGGTTGTCGATGATCGTAAGTGTATGCTTGGAGAAGGGCCTGTGTGGGATGAAAAAGCAGATACAATATTCTGGCTGGATATTTTGAAAGGAGAAATTCACAGCTATTCTGAAAAAGAAAAGAGAGCGAAAACGCTTCCAATAGGGCAGATGATCGGATGCATGGCTCTTCGCAAAGAGGGAGGCTTCATTGCCGGATTGGAATCCGGAATTTATTTCATCGATCATTCCACCGGAATACTGGAGAAACAAATTTCGCTCGAAAATCAACTTCCGGAAAACCGCGCCAATGATGGAAAGTGTGATCCTTCAGGCAGGTTTTGGGTCGGCACTATGTCGAAATCAGAGAAGGAAAATGCAGGCGCTCTATATATGATCAGAAAGGATTTGCATGCCACAATGAAAATTCCTCACACAACGATTTCCAATGGATTGGCTTGGAGCTCTGACAAAAAATATTTCTATTTCATTGATTCTGTCACAAGGGGTGTGGATATATATGATTATAACGACGTGTTGGGGGATATAGAAAATAGGCGGAGAGTCATTTCTTTTCTGGATAAGGACGGATTTCCCGATGGGATGACAATTGATACAGAAGGAATGCTGTGGATAGCCCATTGGGGTGGATGGCAGGTGTCAAGGTGGAATCCAGATTCCGGAAAGAAATTATTGACAATAAAGTTGCCCGTAGCGAATGTTACCTCTTGCACCTTTGGAGGAAAATCTTTTCAGGATATGTATATCACAACTGCCCGCAAAGGATTGACTGAAAGAGAACGGAATGAGCAACCGCTTGCAGGTTCACTGTTTGTAGTGCGGGATATTGGATTTGCAGGATTACCGGCATTTAGGTTTGACCAATAAAAAACTATTCAATAAGAATAATGAGAAAGTTGTTGATTTTTTTTGCTGTTTTTTCTTTGAATCAATCATTGGCTCAGCTAAAGAAGTCGGATAGTATCCGCCTTGAAAAGTTGATGAAGGAAATGGCGCTTGAAGAAAAGATCGGTCAGATGAATATGTACACCGGAAATATTTTTGGTGATGACCCGGTATTTACTGCTGCTTTCAAGTATGACGATCTGAAAAATGGAAGGGTAGGTGCCGTACTGAATGTGAATGGAATCAAGAATACCCGGATGCTTCAACAGATGGCGCTTCAGTCACGGTTAAAGATTCCATTGATTTTTGGAAATGATGTCTTGCATGGGCTGCATTTGCTCTTCCCGATTCCTTTGGCGGAGGCAGCGAGCTGGGATTTGAAGTTGATGGAAAAAACAGCGCGGATTGCAGCCACCGAATCTTCGGCAAGGGGAAACAATTGGTTCTTTCAACCCATGGTGGATATTACGCACGATCCCAGATGGGGAAGAGTAATGGAAGGCGCGGGTGAGGACCCATATTTGGGTTCATTGATTGCGGCAGCAAGGGTAAAAGGATATCAAGGCAAAAAGATTGGAGATACAGATGCTGTGATTGCGACAGCCAAGCATTTTGCAGCTTATGGTGCAGCCATTGGCGGAAGGGATTACAATTCTGTCGACATGAGTTTGCCTGAATTATGGAATGTCTATCTGCCTCCTTTTAAAGCGGCTGTAGATGCAGGAGTTTCATCTTTTATGAATTCATTCAACACACTCAACGGCGTCCCCACTACTGCCAGTAAATATTTGCAAAGAGATATTTTGAAAGGCCAATGGGGATTTAAAGGATTTGTGGTGAGTGATTGGGGTTCCGTAGGGGATATGATTGCCCATGGGTATGTAAAAGATGCGAAAGGTGCGGCCCTGGCAGCGATAACAGCAGGCGTGGATATCGACATGGAAGATCAGATTTATAAAAATCAATTACCCGGACTGGTGAAAAGTGGAAAAGTTTCTATGAAACTCATTGATGATGCAGTGAGAAGAATCCTTACGAAAAAATTTGAATTGGGTTTATTTGATGATCCCTTCAGATTCATCAATGAAGAAAGATGGGAGAAGGCAATCAATAATCCCGGGAATATTGCTATAGCAAGGGAAATGGGAAAGAAGAGCATTGTGCTTTTAAAGAATGAAATTCCAAAAGGTAAATCCTCACCGTTATTGCCACTGCCCAAAAATTTCAAGACAATCGCTTTGATCGGTCCACACATTATGTCTGTACGCGAGAATCTGGGATTCTGGAGCCCATGGTGGCCGGACGATTCAGCAAGAATAATCACCCAATATCAGGGTATCAAGAGTAAAGTAAGTGCAGGCACAAATTTGTTGTATGCAAAGGGATGTGAAGTAAGTGATACTTCCAGATCGGGTTTTGAAGCTGCAATCAATATTGCAAAGCAAGCGGATGTAGTCATTATGAGTATGGGTGAGCAATACGACATGAGTGGCGAATCCAGAAGTCGATCCGATATTTCATTGCCCGGTGTGCAGGAAGAATTGATCAAAGCAATTTATGCTACCGGCAAACCCATTGTGGTAATGATCAATGCCGGAAGACCTTTGGTTTTTGATTGGACAGCAGATCATATTCCTGCCATACTTTATACCTGGTGGCTTGGAACCGAAGCGGGTGGCGCCATTGCAGATGTTTTGTTTGGAGATTATAATCCCTCGGGAAAGTTACCTATTACCTTTCCGAGGAGTGTAGGCCAGGTACCTATTTATTATAATCATCTGAGCACAGGAAAGCCACCCAAGAATGACAGCATTGCATATTATCGTACGGGCTATATCGACCTGATGCAGAATCCGAAATTCGCTTTTGGCCATGGATTGAGTTATACAACTTTTGAATACTCAGATTTTCACATGAGTAAAACAAAAATCAATAAGGGGGAACGTGTTCATGTTAGTTTGACTGTAACCAATACAGGAAAATATGCAGGGGAGGAAACTGTTCAGCTCTACCTTCGCGACAGAGTGGCTTCTCTCGTGCGGCCTGTGAAGGAGTTGAAAGATTTTAAAAAGGTATTTTTGAATCCGGGAGAATCAAAATCTGTGGAGTTTGTTATCACACCCGATAAATTGGCCTTTTATGATGAACAGTTGAAATTCGTCACCGAACCGGGTGAATTTGATGTGATGATCGGATCAGCATCTGACGATATCCGATGGAAGGGAGAGTTTGAGCTGATGAACTGATTCAGTTGACTCCGGGATATGGAGGAAAAATTTGAGTATCGATTGATTGAATACAGAGTGGAATAATTATCAATGAATGGAAATAGATAAAACTATTAAATGAAAATAAATGTTTGACTTAACTAACAAAACAGCCATTGTAACAGGCTCAGGAAGTGGCATTGGCAGAGCCACAGCGATCACCCTTGCTGCTCAGGGCGCAAGGGTATTTATCACAGATATCAATGAGGAAAATGTCAGAGATGTGCTCGGTGAAATATCCCAGAAAGGGGGGGAGGCCATCTCTTTGATTTGTGATGTGACCCATCAGGCAGACGTGAGAGAGAAATTTTCCGGAGTAGATCAATTGGATATTCTGGTAAACTGTGCAGGTATTTCACAGATCGGAACAGCAACTTCTACCACTGAAGAAGATTTTGACCGGGTATTGAATGTGAACGTAAAAGGCGTCTATAACTGTTTGCATATCGCCATTCCCATGATGCAGAAAAGGGGCGGGGTGATTCTGAATGTTTGCTCTGTTGCAAATCGTGTAGGCATTCCCGATAGGTTTGCCTATTCTATGACGAAGGGAGCGGTAGATTCAATGACCCTTTCTGTGGCAAAAGATTACATTAAAGATAAAATCCGGTGTAATTCAATTTCACCTGCGCGGGTGCATACCCCGTTCGTAGATGGATTTTTGAAAAAAAATTATCCGGGTAAGGAAGAAGAAATGTTTAAGAAACTCGAAGCAACCCAGCCCATTGGAAGAATGGCCAGGCCGGAGGAGATTGCAACGCTTATACTTTATTTGGTTTCGGATGAAGCCTCATTCATCACCGGAACTGACTTCCCCATAGATGGTGGATTTATTAAACTCAATAATTGATTTTTCAGGGAAAAGCGTAACCATAACAGAATTTTTCGAGCCAAAAAGTAAATTTTTTAAATAAAGAAAACTATGAAACTGATCAGATACAGAGAAAATGGAAAAGTGAAGCCTGCAATCTTTGAAGACGATACTTACCTGAGTGTGGCAGATTATATCCACGACTATGATGAAGCATTTTTTGAGACCGGAGGGCTTCAGACTTTATCTGATCTGGTGAAATCAAAAGCCTCGGAGTTGACGGTTATTTCAAAAGGTGTATCCCTTGACGCTCCGGTAGCCCGGCCATCCAAGATCGTGTGCATTGGACTTAACTACGTAGATCATGCAAAGGAAACCAATGCCACGCCTCCGGCAGAACCTGTAATTTTTTTTAAATCAACAACTGCAATCATTGGCCCGTATGATGAGGTGGTCATCCCTAAGGGTTCTGTAAAATCAGACTGGGAAGTGGAACTGGCTCTGGTGATGGGTGCAAAAGCCTCTTATGTAAATGAAAACGAAGCCTTGAATTATGTAGCCGGATATTTATTGCACAATGATTTAAGTGAACGGGAGTTTCAATTAGATAGAGGCGGATTGTGGGACAAAGGAAAGGGTTGTGACACCTTTGCTCCGCTTGGCCCATGGATGGCTACAAAGGATGAGATAAACGATGTCGATAATCTGCGTCTCTGGCTTACACTCAATGGCAAGGCCATGCAGGATGGCAACACAAAAAACCTGATTTTCAATATCCCGTTTCTGGTTTCGTATGTAAGTCAGTTCATGACACTTTTGCCCGGAGATATTATTTCAACAGGCACGCCGGCCGGTGTCGGATTGGGAATGAAACCTCAACTCTATCTGAAGCCGGGTGATGTAATGGAATTGGGAATTGACGGATTGGGTACCAGCCGGCAGAGGGTTGTGGCCTATTCTGCGGCATCAGGAAAATAGCTTTTGAAATGAACCGCTACACACTTGCTTTGGATTTAAAAGAGGATCCTCAACTAATCGAAGAGTATGAGGAATATCACAGGAATGTGTGGCCGGAAATTCTGAAGAGTATTCGCGATACAGGAATTATTGATATGGAAATCTACAGAGTTGGGAACCGCCTGTTTATGATCATGGAAACAGATGCATCTTTTTCGTTTGAGAAAAAAGAGGAAGTAGACAAGATGAATTCAAAGGTAAAGGAGTGGGAAGAGGTCATGTGGAAATATCAGCAGGCAATCCCGGCAGCAAAGCCGGGTGAGAAATGGGTATTGATGAAAAAAATATTTTCCCTTCACGAACAATTACCGGAGTAGGTTATGAGAATAGATTCGCATCAGCATTTCTGGAAATACAATCCGCAAAGAGACGATTGGATTACGGAAGAGATGAAAGTTTTGCAAAAAGATTTCTTACCCTCCGGATTGCGTCCTTTGCTTGAAACAAATCATATAGATGGTTGTGTGCTGGTTCAATCTGAGCAATCTTCAGAAGGAAATGCATTTCTTCTGAAGCAGGCAAGGGAAAATGCTTTTATTAAAGGAATAGTGGGTTGGGTGGATCTCAGGGCAGATAATTTGAGTGAACAGCTTTCCCGTTTTAAACAAATACCGGAAATAAAAGGGTTTCGGCATATTCTTCAAAGTGAACCCAACAGGGCATTGATGCTGGAACCGGATTTTATGAAGGGAATCCGGCTTCTCGGAAAGTTCAACTATACTTATGATATTCTGATTTTTGAAGATCAGTTGAAGTATATTCCCAAATTTGTCAGAAGTTTTCCTGATCAGATATTTATTCTGGATCATCTTGCAAAACCGGGAATCAAAGAAAAAAAGAGTAGTGAGTGGTCAAAGGAAATATACCGGTTATCACAATTTCCAAATCTTTATTGCAAAGTTTCAGGCATGTTTACGGAGGCAGACTGGAAACAATGGAAGCTTATTGATTTTGTACCCTATCTCGAGGTGGTAGTGGAATCGTTTGGGGCCGACAGATTAATATATGGGTCAGATTGGCCGGTATGTTTACTTGCTGTTACTTACCAACAACAGTTCGAAGTTTTGTTGGACTACTTTGCTAAATTGTCAGATCATGAGCAGGAAAAGATATTTGGCTTGAATGCAATGCGGGCTTATGGGATTTGAGTTTTTCTATCAGGTTTTTTTTTAAACCGGATACCATTTTGGATTCATTGTTTCAGCCTGTGATTCAAATATTCACTCTCCTTTTTCTGCATACTTTATTGCTGCTTTAAATATTTCCTTTCGCAAGGGATTAGGGCTGTAATAATATCCGTTCTTTTGTAATCCTGTGTTCTGGCGATTGATAAAGAGAATGACAGACAGATGATATTCAGGTGCTACGGCAATACTTGTACCTGTAAATCCGGTATGGCCAAATGAGCCGGCTGGCGCGTCTTTCATAAATGAATTGGTACTGTCCATCATCCATCCTAGTCCGTTGTGAAATTGATCAGGAGTCAGGAAAGAATCGATGATGGAGGCAGATATGAATTGTTTATTCCCGACTTTTCCTTTATTCATCAGCATATTTACCAATTTCTGAACATCGTCTATGGTAGAGAATAATCCTGCATGACCGGAAATGCCTTCTAAAGCGTACCATGCATTACCGTCATTCACTTCGCCTTTAACTACATAATTCCTCCAGCCGTTCCATGAATTTGGATCCAGACCTATCACAAGGTATCCCAAAGAAGAATCGTGGGTCATTCTTGTTTCATAGGGATTTCCCAGTGATGTAGCAGCAATGTTTGCTGATCGTCCGTTTTTCAATGGATTGTAGGTGGTGTGTGTCATTCCAAGTGGAATGAAAATATTTTTCTTTTCGAATACATTGAGTGGCATGCCTGAAACTTTTTCTACAATTTCACCGAGTAAGATAAAACCCAGATCGCTGTATCTTCTTTGCTTCCCTACCGGATATTGTAATGGCAACTCATGAACAATATTATATGTGTTTTTTCTCCGGGAGGACCGGTAAAACAGTGGATACCATTCATACAGTCCTGCAGTGTGAGTCAAAAGGTTGCGGATGGTAATTCTGCTTTTTGGCAGTGTGTCAAATCCTGCAATATATTTTCCGGCAGGATCATCTATATGAATCAGTCCTCTGTCAGCAAGTAACATGATGGAGGTCGTAGTGCCAATTACTTTAGTCAGCGATGCCAGATCAAATAGTGTATTTGTATTCATTAAAGGTGGATGGGGCAACCTGCGATGATTGATGTCATACTCCTGAGAATAACCATAAGCATGTTCATACACAATTTTTCCGTTTTGTTGGATCCTTACCACTGCACCAGGGATTTTGTCAAGGGCAACAGCACTGTTCAAAATGCTGTCAACAGTAGCTTTGAATTCGGATATTGATTTCCCTTTATCTCTGTATTGAGCTGTAGTTGATGAAAGGAATCCGGCAAAAAATAGAATTAGAAAATTTGTCCTGGCCATTTCAGATGGTTTTTCACTTTGATGGAGTAAATATATTTTATTCAGAGTAGTCCAACTAAAAAAAATAGAGATCTCTGAATTTGGATATTAACCAATTAATTTCAGGTTGAATACTTGGTATAAGGCTACGAACAAAACGTACTGTTCTCTTCCCGAGCAAAATGGTATATCTGTCAAATGGATTGTGATAAAAATTTTCTTATCTTTTTGACCCTTCGTTATGCAATTGCTTCCACCAGAGCCGGTAAATTTTATTGGGTATCCAATCCTATTGCCTGAAGAACAGTAAGGCATTTAATTTTTCTTCACAAATGTAAACATCCACTTCACCGGATTTTGCCAGTCCTTGCCTTTAAAACTTCCGACAGGGCATTTTAGCAGAACGGTATTCCATCCTTTCTTCAAAAGTATTTTTGTCGATGGCCGGTAAGAGTATCCTTCATCCACAAGGGGAACTTCAGAATCTCCTTTCTGTCCTGCATGTTCCCAAAGTGGTGGCGGAATGAGATTTCCGTTTACCCACACTTCACTCTCTTTGTAATCCCATCCGCCTTCAGGAGGTGAATCAGTAGCCGGTGAACGCGACAAATCATTAAATCCTATCCAGAAATTCTTTTCTCCGTTCACATCACTCCATATTTCAGTGTAGGCATACATGGTAGTATTTTCACCGGCGCTGTCAACGGCTCCTTTGATTAACGGATACCACCAGTGACGGAGGACGATTGTTCCTCCCGTTTCTTCTTTATCATATTTCCATTGGTTCATGTCAGATATCAGTTCAGGTGCAAATTTCTTTTTCAGATTTCCTTCATTATGATAAGGGCCATATAATTTCCAGTGCATTTGTGACTGCCTGATATATGGAAAAGGTTTGTTCTTAAAATAAAGAGTTTTGTGGCTGAGAAGCCGGTTTTCAAATTCTGAAAAACCTTTTACATCTCCGTCATCTATGTTTGAGATCCAGCCTCGTTGACCACCGCCTCTCCAGCACCTTTCAGCAAATGCTAACATTCCCGGATATACGGCATTCATTCTGAGAATGTCATTGGCTGTGGATACCCTTCTGTCGTTCCACATACAAAGGGTGGCGCCCAGCATGGATGAATCACCGTGCGGTACATCACCGATTTTACGGTTGAAAATGGTGGTCACTGTTTCCAGGGGATCAATATGATTCAGATACAGATGGCGTGAATCGATAAACTGGACCCGATTTCCTTTTTCGAGATGGGCATTGTCGTCCATCCACAACTCGCGGATGGTGTTCTCTGTAAAGTTTCCGCCGGGTTGCCATCCGATAACACGTTTACCGAAGCTTTCAATATACTTTGTTACTTCCGGAATAAATTGTTTGTTCTGAATCTTCACCTCATCGGCTCCGATATGAATGTAGGGAACATCGTAAGTTGTACAGATTTCTTTCAGAATGTTTTTGATAATTTTTAATCCCGAATCACTTTGCATATCCACACCCATGGCGCGTTTGAATGCGGCGCTGTGCCCCGGCATGTCTATTTCGGGTACGAAGGTGATGAATCGTTTTTTGCAGTAGCGAATCAACTCTTTGATTTCATCAGTGGTATAATACTCCCCTTTATTCCGGATCATGGTGGATGCAGCTGTGAGTTGGGGATATTGTTTTATCTGAAACCGCCAGGCAATATCTTCGGTGGAATGAAAATGAAAGATGTTGAATTTGTTTCTTGCCATGACATCTATCTGTTGTTTCAGCAGATTCATGGGCATGTAATTTCTTCCGACGTCAATCATATAACCGCGCCATGCGAATGCGGGCCAGTCTGTAATATCACATGCATCAATGACTTCTCCATCGCGCATCAATTGTCTCAGGGTCTGAATACCGTTAAAAATTCCGTGGGGAGTGTTGGCCTCGAGCAGGATTTTCTTTTGAGTAACCTTTAAATGGTAGGCTTCATCTGTGCCGTGGGGAGTGGTGACTTTTGAAATTCTTAATTCTATGAATGGCGTGTTTTCTGTGGTTGAATTGCCAGTGCGGACATTCCTTCCAGCCTTTGTAAGAATTTGTTTTAATTGTGAGGTAACACTTTCCGGAATTTTATTCCCAACAATTATCGTTGAGCATTGATAAACGGGAAAAAATCCGTTTCCCCAATGAAGTTGCTGAGGCTTTGGAATGATAGCCGGCTTATGTGAAAGCCCATAGACGTATGGGAAGATGATGTGTTTCCAAAGCAAATAGCCATCACCCAGAAGATGCAGTCCGTCGTTGGTTAAGAGCGGATTCATCTTGCCATCGCTTATACGGAATGGCGTATTGATATCAATGTAAGTGTAATGATGAGTTTTAGCAGCTTCAGAGAGTCTTTTGTTGACTTCATCAATTTGTTTTGTTTTATCGGTGTGTGTCCTGAATTTTCCGTACACGGAATTGACCGGCAAAATACTCTGTATAAACAATTGCGTTTCCGGCGATTCCTGTCTGATGTAATCTGCAATCAGTAAAATATTTTTCACTACGCTGTCTTCGCTGATTCCTCTGGCGAGATCATTTGTTCCAATCAGCAGAAAAACTTTTGAAGGTTTGCGGCCGGTCACAGCATCCAGGCGATGAATAACCCCGGCTGAAATGTCACCGCTGATACCCTGGTTGATTACATGTCTGTCATTGAAGAGCTGCGCCCATCCACCGCCGTCTGTAATACTGTTCCCAAGAAAAATGATTTCATTTTTAGTATCGGGCATCACTTTGAAAAAGGAAGCACGCTGATGGTAATAAGTTGAGAAGATGCTGTCGGGCAATGACGGCAATACCACTTGTGCATATCCCGGGCTGATGAAAGAGAGAAATAAAGCAATGAAAGCTATCCTGATTTTTAAGAAGGTATTATTCATTGAAGGAATTTTTTATTCGTTTAAAATCCTTTTGATTAACTGATTCGTGGCTTGCTGAGATATCTTAACGGGTTTATAAAGGTCCGGCTTTTCAGTCCATGTCTTTTCAAATTTGAAATAATCCGGTTCGGCGATTTTTTCGCCCTTCAGTCTGGCTGTACTTGTTTTGACAAACATCTCCCACCTTGGCAGGTAGAAGTATCTGAGTAAACCATTCCATTCTTTGTTCGCATAATCGTGCAAATCTGTTTTCGGATTATCAGGCCCCCAGTAAGTGATTTGTGTTTTTGCATTCTTCAAATCCAGTTTTTTCTCTGCGGGCGATTTACTAAAATCCCATGCTTCCTTCAGCCAGGTGTAAAGTTGGAAATGGGGGTTGGTACTGAGTAAGGAATCCTGCATGCGAATCAGGGATAAAAATTCGGCAGATTTTTGTTCAAATAAATTCAGGTTTTTATTCATGAAGGCATGAACCATTTCTGTATAAGTGTCTTCTCCTTTGTTGGATAAAACCTGTCTCACAAAATCAATTTTGTCAACCTGATAGGTGGGAGAATTTTTCATTTCATCAGACGCAGAGACAAATAATCTTACACCCTCCTTAAATTTTTGCACATCGTAATTCCTGACTCTGGTTCCCCATGAAGAAGCCGACTTTACATTTGCGGACGGCCTCGCACAAAAAACAGATTCACCGGGGCCTTCCTGATATGCTTTGAAACTGCTGTAAACTGTTTCCAGAAAAATCTGCCATGCTTTCTGTACAGCTTCATTATTTTTCCCATACCTGGCTTTTGCATAATTCCTTATCCATTCGGAAGCATCTACTTTTTGGTGATGCCATCCGAGATCAGGCACCAAATCATATACCACCGGATTATTGTCGATCCCTTCCGGCATGATACCCACACCTTTCATCAAACCGGAATAGATACTGGTATTTGCTCTGTAAACTTCATCTGCAAAGCGTTGCAGCTTACCATACAGTCCGCTTTTTCCGCCAAAATTGGTAACTGTACACCAGACGAAGGGCGTGCCTTCATATCCTTTTCTGCGAAACCAGTTGTCGGTATTTTCTCCAAACAGTTCGAGTATCAATACCTTGCTCTTGTCTAATTTTGAAAGTAACTGAGAGGTTGGATTATTTTGCCATCCCTGCAATACCCAGGTGCTTCCGGGAAAATATTTCTGCATCTCCTGTTGTACCTGTCTTCCGTAATCAGGTACATCCACACCTGTTGAAATTCCACCTTCATGAAAAGGATCACCACCAAAGTAATGCAGATCATCTCCATATTCTTTTTTCATTTCGCTGTAATAGATACCGGCAATTTTTGAAAAGCCCTGACCTTCTCTCACCATTGCCGGACGCTGAAATCCGCCGGCCCATTTTCCCTGTGCTACCACTTCGAAATTTTTCAGTGTGGTAGGCACCATTCCATAAAATCCCTGCATGACTGGCTGCATGCCCAGTGCTTTCATTCGTTTCAGAATCTTTTTCTCCAGAGCGGCCTGCTGGTCTATGAAACGCTGATTCACCGGTCCGCCCCATCCTTCCAGATTACCCATCAGCCACCATGCTGTAAATGCAGGTCCGGGAATGAATTTTTTAATTTCTCCGTCCGTGAATCCTAATTTCTGAAGTGTACGTTGCCATACAATTTCGGTTCCCACCGGAGCCAGCACCAGATTGATTCCATTGAGCGCCATCCAGTCTAATTCATGCTCCCATTCCTTCCATTGATAAAAACTCATGGTGTAATTGATGGTGCAGTAATTCAGTGCATACCGCAGTTCAGCAGTAGCCACAATTTTAACAGGTGAAGGAATCTGTGGGATGGGAGATACGGGGGCCAGGTTATCGCCAAAATTGGACATGGACCTGTAACAAAAATGTTTCAGGCAATAGCCGAGTGCTTTCGATGCAGCAGATACATCTGACGCTGCGATGTGAATTTTATTATTCACAGAGGATATTTGAAATACATTTTTTCCATTTTCTTTAGGAATGTGCGAGAATTCGAGTCTGGTTGCCAGCCACGGTACACGTCTTTGCGCCAGCGATTTAACTGCATCGAAGTTCTGCGCCAGGATGAGTTGTGAAGAAAAAGATGAGATTATAATCAGAAGTAAATACTTTTTCATCGGTGCATCAATTGAGTTTTATTATTCCGGATATTTATTTGAAATCATCTATTGTCAGTTGATACGTCTTTCCCTTAATGGTTTTTAGTCTGACACTTTTGTTTTTGTATTTTATGACACAATGACCACCCGCACCGGAATAAACCGAGCATAAAATTAACTGCTTGTTTTTCCACTCCATATTCACCACGAAATCTCCCCTGGCACACAATCCGTTTATTTTTCCATCTGGCCATTCTTCAGGCAATGCGGGCAATAGCTCTATTTCATGATTATCACTTTGAACCAGCATTTCAGCAAGACCTGCTGTGCCTCCAAAATTTCCATCGATCTGAAAAGGAGGATGTGCACAAAATAAGTTGGGATAGGTGCCCCCACCTTTCATGGTCATCTTATCAGATTTTACGGGTTTTAATAAGTCTTTGAATAACCGTAATGCATGTTCGCCATCATGCAATCTTGCCCAGAAGTTGATTTTCCATGCCATACTCCATCCTGTTCCTGCATCACCGCGCTGAATCAATGTTTCTTTTGCAGCAGCAGCAAGGGCAGGTGTTTTGGACAGGGAGATTTCATCATAAGGGTATAATCCGAATAATTGTGAAACGTGGCGATGGTGTGGTTCAGCATCTTTCCAGTCATCCAGCCATTCGTTCAAATCACCATTAGCTCCGATTTGGTTTGGTGCCAATTGTTTTACGGTATCTACCAGATTTTTTCTCCAGACCTGATCTGTATTCAGAATTTCGGAGGCTGAAATGCAGGCCTTAAAAAGATCACGGCAAATCTGCATGTCCATAGTCGGACCCATACAGGTATTGCCAATAAATCCGTTGGGCATGATGTAGGCATTTTCTGGAGAATTGGAAGGAGCTGTGACAAGCCAGCCATGTTTGGGTTCACGGATAAGGATAGATTGTAAAAATTCTGCTGCTCCCTTCATAACAGGGTAGTATATACGCAAAAATCCTGTATCTCGGGTAAAACGAAAGTGTTCCCATAATTGCGTACAGAGCCAGGCACCACCGGTGAGTGTGGATCCCCAATCTGCGCCTTCTCCGGGAGACGTATAAAACCATGGATTGCTTATTACATGAGCTACCCAACCTCTTCCATTGTAATAGGCTTTGGAAGTTTTTTCTCCATCAGGAACCAGGTGTGCGGTGAATTGAAAAAGGGGCTGCGCAATGGCACTGAGGTTGGTAACTTCCGCAGGCCAGTAATTCATTTGCAGATTAATATTGAGATGATAATCGCCATTCCATGGAGTCTGATATTCCGTGGCCCATAATCCCTGGAGGTTTGCCGGAAGTAGCCCGGGACGTGATGATGAAATCAGTAAATATCTGCCGAAGTTGAAATACAACACAGGTAACTGCAAATCATTCTTGCCTTCATGATAATTGATGAGACGCTGATTGGTTGTCAGGTTTTCATCTGAATTTCCTGAAGGCATATACCAGCGGCACCGATTGAAAAAACTTTGATAGGATGAGGTACTCTTTTGTTTTGCAGAACCATAAGTCAGGTGGTTGGTTTTATTCTGATATGCCAATGCTTTCTTCAGCACATTTTCTTTGGAGAGGCCTCCTTTGGCATAATTGTAATTGGTGGCTGAAGAAATTTTGATCAGGCATTCGGTGGCATTCTCAATGACCAGCTGGTCTCCGTTTTGCATTATTTTGCCTCCCCGGATAATGGGCTGCACGACCGTAGCAAACTGCATTCCGTTATCCTTACCTGACGGAAGCTGACCTGTCATTTGCAATGTTTTGTTTTTGGCGACAATGGAAGCATTTTCTTTGCGATAGAGTGACAGCGAAATATTAATGGCATTCTTTTTTGAAGCCGAAAGCCGTATCCATGTGATATCATTTACAAAATCGCAGAATGCTTCTTCTTTATAAGTGACTCCATTGCGGTTAAAACTTGTGGCAGCAATTGCATCTTCAAGATTGAGTGTCCGGTGATAATTTGTCACTGCATCATTGCTGTCTTTCCATGCAATGAACAAATCGCCCACTGTTTGATAGCATCCATATTTATCATTGGCGCCGTTTCCGAATCCCGATCCCCTTCCTTTGGCCACAAAATGTTTTTGGAGTAATTCCTGAGCTTCTTTGTTTTTTCCTTCAAGTAAAAGCTGCTGAATGGGTTTGAGATATCGCCAGGCACTGTCTCTGTCAGCATCCTGTGGACCGCCACTCCAGAGTGAAATTTCATTCAGCGCAATGCGCTCCTTTTTGGTATCGCCAAACATCATTGCCCCGAGGCGTCCGTTTCCAATGGGAATACTTTCGGTAAATAACCGGGCAGGTCTATCAAAACGAATAGTGACATCATTCCCTTGCGCACGAAGAAAACCTGATAAGAGAATAAAAAACAGACATAGAAATACTTTTTGAAAATGAATCATTTTGACTATATGCTTCCACAATAACTTCATCAGAGATAATTTTTTACAATTTCGCTTAATCTACTGAAAATATTGAGAAACAGTCTGGCGATTCTGAAAGTTGAAAGATATTTAATTCAAATTTTCACCCGGTCAAAAGGTGTCAATGCCTTTCCAGAAACTCTTTAATAATTTTCTTGCAATACCATTCCTGCCGGGGAAGGTGGAAGGGACCTTTAAATAGGTTCCCCTTGGCTGTCTGCACTATGGTACCGTCTCTGTGCAGATAACCATACCATTCACCATGTACTTTGTCATTAAATTTCGTATAGGCATAGTCGTGAATAGCCTTGTGCCATTGTGTATATTTATCATCACCGGTCACTAATGATGCGAGTAGGGTAGCTATGATAGCCTCGTTTTGCGGCCACCAGAATTTCATATCCTGCCAGTATTCCTGAACAGGGCGGTTATACACATCTCTGAAGTAAAGAATTCCGCCGTATTCTTTATCCCATCCTCTTTCCCACATATAATCCAGCATTCTGCAACCTAAATTTATTAAGTGTGGATCGTTATTCCGGTAAATAGCCTCATGCAAAATAAACCATGCGCCTTCAATGGCATGACCGGGATTCAGTGTTCTGCCATCAATATGGTCAATGATACTTCCATCAGGTGCTACCTGCTCCATGACACATCTGATATCGTCTTTGACAAAGTAGGTTTCGATTTCGTGTATCCATTTTTCTATCCACTCATCACACCGATCATCTCCAATGGTTTCTCTGAGTTGTTGAGCCGTGTTCATCATGATCATGGGTACGCCAATTCCTTTTGCCGGGCGGGTGTCTTTGAATTTTGGCTGAAGTCTTTTTTCTCCGGTTGCATAGGCTATGCAATTACCAAAAATTTTTCTGGCATTTTGTGCTGCCTGTTCATCTCCGCTTGCTTTGGCATAAGCAGCGGCGGCAATTACATAAAATGTTTCCGAAAAAAAATATCTCCTCTTCCGAATGGGCTGGCCATTGCGTGCCACATGAAAAAACATCTGTCCGTCAGTGTCAAAGCAATGATTATTCAGAAAATCGTAACCCGATTTTGCGCCTTCGAGCCATTCCTCTTTCTTTTCGACGGTGTTGTAGAGCGTAGCCAACAGCCAGGTAGCCCTGCCCTGAATCCATACGGCTTTATCGTCATCAAGCAATGTACCGTCAGCATCACGCATCAAAAGGTAACCACCATATTCTTTATCATAGGACCGGGGAAACCAAAAGGGTACTGTATCCTCTAATAATTGATTGGAATAAAATGTCTCCAGTTTCTGTAATTCTTCTTTTGAATAAGCCATTTTTCCGGTATTGATTCTATTTGTTACAATTCTTTTTCCAGTCGATTACGGTAAATACAATCTCTTTATAGTTATTTCTTTCATATAAGATTCCGACTTTTTGCTTACCCATTTTTACCAGGTCTGAATAGGCAGTAAAATCTCCTTTCCCATTTTTACTCTTATCTATCAGGCAGGATTTAGCCCAGGTTTTGCCATCATCAAAACTAATACGTAGCGTAAGGTTATCTCTTCTGTGAGTATCTGCGGCATTTGAAAAAGCCAGAATATTCTTCCCGTTTTTTTGACCAATCGTCAGAAGGCTTCCTTCATTTACCGGATCGATTAATGTATTGTCAAAATAGGTGGTATCCCACGTGGCGCCCCCGTCACTGCTTATCGAAACAATCCTTGCACGTACGTCTCCACGTTGGTTACGACTGTTCATCATAAGTTTTCCGTTACTTAATTCAGCAGATGTAGATTCATTACTCCCGGGCATCTGCACAGTTGCACCCAGATGAAAGGTTTTGCCGTGATCATCTGTGTAGAATCCATGCGCTTCATAATCTGTAAAATTCGTTTGTGGATTACTGTGAGAGTGGTTGGCCGCTACAAAAATCCGGCCCTTGTATTTACCGCTTTCAAACTGCATGGCATGTCCTGGAGTATTGGCGTAACTGCGCCAGTCTTCCGGAAAATTATATTGAGGGTTTGACAGAGGTTGTTTGGGACGATGCACCTGAGTAGTAATGTTGACAGGAGTTGACCAGGTCTGCCCATTGTCTGAAGAAGTGATGTACCACGCTTCTCTTAATCCATTTCCTTTTCTTACTTCACCTTCATGATTATTTCCGGTATTGTAAAAGAGAAAGATTCTTCCTTTTGGATAATCCGGATCTGTAAGATCCACTACCGGTGCAGGATTACCCGCCTGCAAGGTGTCAAAACTTGCTACCGTTTGGATGGTTGACCATGAATAACCATGATCCCTGCTTCGCTTCAGTACAATTTTTACATCACCGAAGTCGCCGGCGTGATGCACACGGCCTTCTGCAAATGCCAGTAATTCTCCATCAGGCGTAGCGACTATGGCCGGAATACGAAAACTTTTAAAGCCTTCTTGCCCGGAAATAAATACAGGAACTTTATATTGACAAAATGAAATTTTTATGGTTAAAAAGAGAAAAACAGTAATTACAAGAGTTTTCATACAATGAAATTGAAGAAAGAATAATGAATTTATGCCTTTAAGATACACCTATTTCTGCACTGATATCTGATCCGTAAAATTGTCTGTCCTAGGTCGCAGGAAAATCAGTTGGATGATAACAGCAATAAGGACAACTCCACCAAGCATTGCGAAACTTTTTCCTAAATTTCCTGAATCAGTTGACTTACCCAGAATATCGGTTACGAATGCTCCGGCAAATACACCTACCATATTCATCAGGCCATAAGCAGTAGCGCGATGTCTTGCACTCACAAACTGGCAAAGAATAGGCATATTGTTCGTATCAAACATGCCGAATCCGATTCCAAAACAAAGCGTAGCGCCGATTACAGCAAAGGAGGTGTGTCCAAGGCCGATAAAAATTAACCCAGGAATTGTGAGCAGCAACCCAATGGCACTGGTATAAATCCGTCCTCTCAGGTTTTTCTGCACCCATCGGTCAGAAATAATTCCACCGATGAGAACACCAATAAACGAAGAGGCCGCAATGGAAATGGTAGCGTAAGGCCCTGCTTCCGACATTTTGATATTCAGGTTTTCGGAAAAGAGTGTAGGCAACCAGTTTTTGGTAGCCCAACCCGGCAAACTTGGAACAGCGAAGTAGAAAATAATTACCCAGAAGGCGATGTTGGAAAACAAAATTGACAGGCTTCTCCACCATGGCTCTTTGTGGGTTTTCTCTTGTGTGATCTCATTTGTAGGTGTATCGTTTCTTTTTTCCTTTAGAGCAATGGCAAGAATAATTGCATAGGCAATTCCGATTATACCGAACCAATGAAATGTAGAATGCCAGGTAATTTTATCTGCAATGGTAGCTCCGAAACCGCCTAAGGCCTGACCTAAATACAATCCGGTCATGTGAATTCCAATGGCGAGTGATCGTGTTTTGCCCACATGATAGTCGGCAATCATAGCCAATGCTGCAGGTATGTACAATGCTTCGCTGATGCCCATAAGCCCGCGTAGCCAAACCAACTGATTGAATGTGGTAGCCAACCCCATCCCGTATGTGACGGATGACCAAACCAACAGACTTCCTACAATCAGCCATTTGCGATTCACACGGTCTGCAATGGTGCCCGCTATAGGACTCATGAATCCGTAGATGTAAAGAAAAATAGCCATCAAAAACCCAAAACGCTCTGCAGACTGAAGTTCTGTTATGTCTATTTCCATGGCCTTTTGCATGGTACTGAGCATCTGCCTGTCCAAATAATTCAACAGGGCAACAATTCCCAATAGTCCGACTACCACCCATGGGTAAATGTTTTTTGATGGGCGATTGACAGTGTTGGGATTGTTGGTATTGACGATCATGCTAAAGAATAATTTTTGCTGATAAAATCTGTGGTGTTCTTACGCCGGCTCTGATTTCTCCTCCGGGAATAAATACCTCTTCATTCCATTTGACAGCAACGGTGGTCACAGGTGCATCAAAGGGGATTCTCCCGGCATCTGACCAGGTGTTATTTATGGTATCATAAAGCAGCACATTGTGTGTGAATCCCGGATGGGAAGCTTGAACTTTAATTTTTTCGCGTATGAGTTCATCTCGTTTCTTTTCATTTTTTTCTTTTGCTATTGCGAAAATCAATTTCTCAGTCTTATGAAATGTTTCTCCGCAATCACCACTGAATAATAAAATGCTGTGACTTCCACAGGCCACTCCGGTGCCTGCAGAAAGCTTATGCGGCAACGGTTTCATTAATTTCCATGATTTGGTTTTCAGGTCAAATCGTAGATTCGATGAATACAAATCACTGGGCCTGTCGGCATTCTTTTTTCTGCCACCAATAATGTACAAACATTCATCTGATCCATCTGATTGTGCCGCCATGACGGCATTTGATACTCTTTTGGGAATTGTTGCAAGGATTTCCCAGGATGGATGACCTTCATTCAGATTCAGCGTAAGCAATTGATCAGAAACTTCATTTCCTTTGTCTCCTCCGGCCAAGTACAATTTGTCTTTTATCGATGTAATGGATGCGCCGGTGAGAGGGAAAGGCAGATCCGGCAGGTAATCGATAAGCAGCTGATGCGTTTTAGGGTTCCATTTCAGCAGCAGCACCTTATTGCTTACTCCGTTCAGGTTTTCTCCTCCGGCAATGACAATTCCTTTCTCAGTGCTTACGCAGGCTGCATATCCCAAAGGCATTGGCAGGAGAGATGAGTCAATGAGTATCAGCGAGTCATTCGTTGCTTTTTGGTAAACATACAGATCGTCATAATATTTTTTCTTACCACCAACCCAGGGCATGCTGTCGGGAAAGTTGGCCCCACCGCCTGCAATAAATACGCTGTCTGAAATACCGGCCACCGGTCCGGCAAAGCCCAATAATTTTCCGTTAGTCGCAGGTAGTTCACCTGACCTATTCCATTCAACAAATATTTTCGTTTGTCCTTGAGCCACCAGATCAGTGTTCAAAAAAATAGAAGAAATAATAAGACATATTATGAATCTCATGCGTCATGTTTCAGTTCCTATGGTTGCTTTGAACAAAAAGATTTAAAATTCAGTTCTCGAACGTCGGTTTCAAAATCCCGGAAGGCATCTGAATCCATGTTCTTTACAGGTAGCCTGAATCCGCCGCAATCTATACCGGTTAACTTCATGTAGGCCTTACCGGTAGCAATGCCGCCGTATTTGCCCAAAAGGCTGATCATGTCTATCGAATGTTGCTGAAGTTGCTGTGCCTTGGGCAGATCATTTTTTTCAAAAGCTTCAATCAATTCATAATACAAAGGGGCTGCATAATTAAAAGTACTACCGACTGCACCCTTTGTGCCCACAGCCAATGCGGCAAGCATATTCTCATCTCTACCCCAGAGAATATCATACTTCTTATTCTGAAAGTGCAGGCAGGAAAGAAAATCCATAAAATCTTCGTGTGTGTATTTGATACCTGCAAAATTGGGAATGGAATCGTGTACTTCATTCAATAAAGCGATCATAGGAAAATTGACTCCGTTTAAAACAGGGATATGGTAATAATAAAATGGTAACGTAACTTCATCCGCTATGGCTTTACAGCAGGCAGCCAATTGCTTTATATTTGCCGGCTTAAAGTAAAAGGGAGCAGTAAATGCTACAGCATACAAACCTGTTTGCTCAGCATGCTTTGCAAGGTTGATGCAATCCGCAATACAGGTACCACCTACGAGAGTGATTACCTTAAAGTCAGGATTCCCTTTTGCACAGAGTGCCCAGGTTTCAGCAACGGCCTTTTTTTCTGCCATGGTCAGCGAAACACCTTCGCCTGTAGATCCACAAATAAAGGCACCGGTTACTTTATTGGCCACAAGCATTTCATAGTATCGGGGTATGATTGATAAATTCAGCGAACCATCTTCATACATAGGAGTAAATGGTGCAGCGATTAATCCGTGTAAATGTTGTATGTTCATGATTGTTGATTCAGCTTTGATAGTTTTTGTGCTTATTGAATATGGCTAAAGTTACCATGTATCGGTCAATAGGAGTTGGTTTTGTCTGTTTAAGAGAAGAAGCAGCGCATAAAAACAATTACACGCTGCTTAAAAAATCCCTTTAGGTTCCGGGGTATCCCGGGTTTTGATCATCGATGAGCGTGGCATCGGCTGTGAGTGTACTCTTGTCAATGGGCCAGAGAAGCTTATAGGCCTGAGACGTTGGTAATACACCTACGAGGGGCAGGTCGGTTCTGAATGCGAGAGGTGTGCCGGATGCGTCCTGCATTCTTCTGAGGTCATACCAGCGCTTGCCTTCTCCCACAAACTCTTTTCCTCTTTCTTCGAAGATAGCCAACTCATTTTGCTCGAAAGTTCCGTTGACGTATTGTGGATATGGATTACTTCCAAAGGGTGCACCGCCATAAGCACGGGCTCTTATGAGATTAATTTCTGCAGAAGGATCTTGCCCTTGTTTGTTTTTAATTTCTGCCAGCAACAGGTAAGCCTCAGACAACCTGTAAATGGGTACATCATCTGCAAACACACGACTGCCATTATCAATGGTACCAAGAAATTTGGAAAGCAGAACAAATTTATTGTTGCTGACCGGCGCTTTGTAAATATCAAAGAATGTAGCTCTGGCACGGGAGTCTGCAGCCGTATCGTATTTTTCAAATAATGAATAGAGATATTCATAGCGGATGATACCGTTGCTGAGCAGATTCATCGGGTCTCCTGTTTTTGTAGGATCGGGTTGGTATCTGTTGGGAACCAACGACCCGCCACCACTGTTTACAAAGTTGGCCATGGGGTCTGATGCCTGATAAACAAACTGACTGAAGTTGTTGGTAGCTTCACCCACTGCATACCTGAATACAAAGATGATTTCACTGTTACCCTTGTTGGAATATTTAAATACATCTGAAAAATTTGGCAGCAACGTATAGTGAGGAATCAGGTCTTCCAATGCAGCCCTGGCAGTAGCAAGGTCAGCGGTTGTATTTTGTGGTGCCTGGCCATCTGTACTGACTTTGGCAGACCACAGATATACATTCGCCTTCAACATGTTGGTAGCCCCCAGCGACCACATTGATTTGTTTCCTTTGGAAAGGTAATTTCCATTAAAATTCTGCACAGATTTGTCGATATCACTTTTTATAAAATCCAGAGTTTCCTTTTCCTTGGTAGATCTGGGCAGGTAAGCCTGATCGGATGAAGTAGGCGTATTGGTAAGCACCTTAGGCTCCGATGCGATTGGCACCCTGCCATAGGTTCTGTATAGTTGAAAATAATAGTACGCTCTGATACCATAAGCCTGTCCGAGATAATAACCTTTGTCGGACGCAGAGAGGTAATCTGCTTTTTCTACCTGATAAATAAAATTGTTTACCTGGAAAATCGCTGCATAGATCCCTGCCCATGAAAATAATCCGGGGCTGGACTCGCGCAGGTCTTGCGAAATGATGGATTGTGAGTTGAGTGATGAACTTCCTGTAGCTCCTGTTCCGGTCATGAGATCACCTCCGCGCATTTCACCCATTGTATAAAAAGTGAATTGAAAGTTGCGAAGCTGACTGTGAAGACCGGTCATGGCACCATCTACCTGCGATTGATTCTTCCAGAAGTTGCCACTTCCAAAATAATCTATAGGAGCCAGGTCTAATTTATTGCAGGCGGCAAGAGAAAAGATTATGCCGGATGCAAACAAGATTCTTAATAACTTTTTCATATTAATTATTTCAGATTTTTTAGAAAATGAATTTGAGAGCTAACACATAAGTACGCGGCAACGGATAACCTCCGCCACCAATACCTACACTTCCTGATTCGGGTGAGTACAAGGTTGACTTACTCAGGTATCCAAGATTTTGTCCTGTGAGTGTGATATCAATTCCCTGACTGTGAATTTTGGAAGCAATTTCTTTCGGCAGAGAATAGCCGATATTGATCTCCCGGATGGCGAGATAGTCACCTTTGTTATAAAACATACTGGAAGGTCTGAACGTGTTGTTCTTAAACAACTGGTCTGCCCAATAATAAGTTGGATATTTTGCATTGATGTTATCGGGCGTCCAGGTGTTTTTGACATCCGTTGTTGTATTAAAAGTACCTTGTGCCATACTCTGAAACCATGCACGTGGCCCATCATAAGCAACAAATCCGATGGCATAGTCAAATCGGGCACTTACCCAAATATTTTTCCAGCTTGCACTGGCGGTAAACCCACCTGTCCAGCGGGGTACAGTTCTTCCCATATACACCTGATCTCTATAATCTATGGTATCATTGTTATCAAGATCTCTCCATCTTACATCTCCCAAAGCGATTGGGTAATAGCTCTTTTGTTGTGCAGGAGTAAGATTGCCCCATAGGGTAGGCCCGAGCAAAACTTTATATCCTAAAAGATCCACTCTATTGGCATCTGCATTCAAATCATTCTGAGTGCGGTAAAGGCCTACTGCCTGATAGGCATAAGCTACATTGGGATCCTGCCCCTCCTGGATACCTCCTACAAAGATGACTTGTTTTGTTTTCGGATCGTACACCTGGAATCCGCCCTGACGGTTGTTGGGCAGTCCGTTTACGGGTAGCTTCAGCACTTTATTTGCATTGTACGCTCCGTTAATGGCAAAGTCCACTTTCCAATCATTGAGGCGAAGCACTCTGTAGTTGATATTCCATTCAATTCCTCTATTCTGCATACTTCCGTTATTCGTGGTTAAGGAAGTGTACCCTGCAGATGCGGGAAGATTGAAGGAAGAAATCTTGTTGTCGGTCTTGCGATCGTAGTAGGAGATAGACAAATCCAACTTTCTGAATATCGTTGCGTCCAGACCCACTTCAAAGGTCTTGCTTCTTTCCCACAACAAATTGGGGAAAGGTAAACCGGTAAGTAAAAAACCAACATCTCCATTATATCTTGTAGTGCCATAACCGCCTTGTAAATCGTAAGGTCCTATGTAGGGCGAAACACCCGGTGTACTAGCTACGTTACCATTCACACCATAGCTGGCTCTGAGTTTCAGCAAATTGATGACGTCACTGTATTTCTCCATAAACTTTTCATTGGCAAGGTTCCAACCGACGGAAATACCGGGAAAATTACCCCAACGGTTGTTGAGTAATTTTGAGTAGCCGTCTCTACGGAAAGTGAATGTGAGAAGATAGCGGTTGTCGTAGTCATAGTTGGCTCTTCCGAAGAAAGACAATATTCTTTGTTGAGAATGGTTTGAGTTAATGTCTCTTTTGTCTTTATCAGAAGAGGTATAACCCAGATCCATAAAGTCATCTGTTGGAGCACCGGAACCTGAAGCAGACATTCCTTTTGAAAAGATATCGTAGTACTCTGTACCGGCCATTAAATTGTAATGGTGCTTATCTGTTTCTCCTGTGTAATTCAGTACTGCATTATATGTCTGGCTAAAATCTCTGTTGAATGAAGCGCTGCTGCTTCTTGTTCTGTCGATGTTTCCGGGACTCCGCAGGAAATCTTTGTTGAATGATTCATAGTCCCCCTCATTATAAAACCAAGTACCGGACAAACGCAGATCGAGGTTTTTCAAAAAGTTGATAACAAAGGCCTGTGATAAGGTGAATTTGTCAGTCTGGTTCTTGCGGATAAATTTATCGTCATTTACCGCAGGGTTGCCATCAGAGTAATCTCTTCCTACCAACAAATCACCATTCTCATTTTTACCACGCATGGTCGGAGGTGCACCCAATGACCGGGTCATATAGTTGCCTTCGTTGTTTGTAACGGCATCTCTCCATCTTGCGCGTGCATAGTTGATTCCGGATTGGGAGGTTAGCCAGGGTTTGATTTTGTATTGTCCGTTAAAGATAAAGGATACTCTTCGGTAAAAAGTGTTGATAGGAAAGCCATCCTGATCATAACTTCCAAAACCTGCATAGTATTGTCCTTTGTCATTTCCACCGGACATTGAAACATTGTAATCCTGTGTCAGTGGTGAGGGCCTTAATGCATATTTAGAGTAATCAAAGCTTGTAAATAATAGGGTATCTCCGTAAACCGGATCAATCATTGTTTGCCATCCTTCTCCCAACTTAAATCTATTCTGGTCGTTAAGAATCATCGGACTCCAGACACCCAGCGAACTTTGATTGCCATCAATAAAATTACCATTGTTGTCAAACAGTTTGTTTCCGGTACCAAATGGACCTGACGAAGTGAGCTGACTCAGTCTGCTTGGATCATACACTCCTGAATTTTTGATAGACATTCTGGACCAGTAGAGATAATCCCGTGCATTCAGGAAATTGAATGGAATATTGAGTTTGTTAAATCCCAGTCGGGCATCCAGGGTTATTCTTGAAGTGCCTTTCTTTCCTTGCTTTGAAGTAATAAGAATTACACCATTGCTGGCTCTGGCTCCATAAATCGCAGTTGCTGATGCGTCTTTTAATACGTTGATTGATTCTATATCGCTTGGATTGATGTCACTCAGGCTCTCACGAACAATCCCATCAATGATTACCAGAGGAGCGCCGGATCCATTGTAGTTGGTTCCTCCGCGCAATACGATATTTGGCAACGATCCCGGCCTTCCGGAAGTGGTCTGCACTCTCAATCCCGGTATGGTACCTTCCAGGGCAGAGGCAGGGTTTGACCGAACGCCTGTCTCCAAAACCTTGTCATCCAATTTGGAAACAGAACCGGTAAGCCTTGACTTCTTTTGTGTTCCATAACCGATGATGACTACTTCGTTCATCATGCTTTCTTCTGGCCCCATCTGAACATTGATGGTGGAAGCAGATCCTGCTTTCTTTTCTACTGTACCAAAACCTGCATAGGTGAATACCAGAACAGCCCCGGCATCTACCTTTACAGAATAGTTTCCCTGAGCGTCTGTCATAGTCAGGGCCTGTTTCCCCTTTTCAGATACCGTGACACTTTCAAGTGGGGAGCCTTGTTTGTCGGTCACTTTTCCGGATATTGATTTTTGCTGACTAAAACCCACCAGGGTAATAAGTAAGAAAACCAGCACCAGCAATGGTTTAGGAATAAATAACTTCATAAAATTGTTTTTAAAAAATACAAAATGTATTATGTATGACATAATAAAGGTATTTACTATCTTTGTTATTAACAAATATTTTTTTTCAAAATCATAAAATTTTGAAATTGATGTTCTATAACCAATGGGATAAATCATCATATTTGTAAAACAGGACATTCAAGTCTCTAAAATTTAATACTCATTCAATGCCTGAAATTGAAGAAACCGTATTTGAAGCCATTGACAATCGCTCCCTCGTGGATAAGGTAGAATCCAGACTCGTCAATCTGTTGCAGCAGAGGCGATTGAAAGTGGGCGATTCGATTCCAAAGGAATTGGAATTGTCAGAAGCCCTGGGGGTTAGCCGCACTGTAATCAGAGAAGCACTGACAAGGCTCCGGCTTATGGGGTTGGTGGAAACCCGCAAAAAGAAAGGTACAGTAATTACCAGCCCGGATGTGTTTGGCACCTTGAGTAAAAGTATGAATCCTGCAATACTGGATGAAGATACACTGAAGGATATTTTTGAACTCAGGTTGGTACTCGAAATAGGAATGGCCGACTTGCTATTCCAGCGTGTCACCAAAGAGGACATTAAGGAATTGTATGAGATAGTGGCTGATGAGCCTCAGAGATCAAAGTATCATTTATTCAATATAGATCATGAAATTGCCTTTCATGGAAAATTGTATGAGATAACAGGGAATAAAGCATTGAAAAAATTTCAGAAAATGCTTTTACCTGTTTTTGATTATGTCCATCATAGCGGTATTTTGAAAAAGCAACCTCTGTTGAAGACCTTTGTTTCGCACAAAGGATTGGTTGAAATTCTTGAAAAGGGAGACCCTTCCTCTTTCAGGAGAGGAATGCGCAGTCATTTGGAAAATCATTTTTCAAGATTGTTTGAAAATTAGGATAATGGATTTTATTTAATCCATCGTTTCTTTTTCCTCTTTAGCTTCTTTGCTGAACCTGAATATGAATAATGGGATTAAAATACATACCACTCCGGTCCAGGTTATCCATACAGTTTCCGGGAGCAGGTTCATAATTATCAGAAATGCTCCGCATAAAAATAATATTCCCTTTGCCATTTTATTTGTCCAGATATACCCTGCAAAAAGGTAGGCTATTCCGATCAGGCAAAACATCATAGTGTTGAGGATGTTGTTTGTCCTGTCACTAAAATGAAAAAGCAGATTTAATATTTTACCGATAAGAATTATCCCGCAACAAAGAATGAATAGTAAATGAATCGTTTTGAATGTTTTCATTTCAGGAGGTGGTTATAATAAATAATCCGCTTCTGCAATAAGATACAGAATGTTTAAGAGATGCCTCGCCTGTTCAGTTATTATCGATTATCTGATTATGGCAGCAGGTCAGGAAGCAGAAACTGCATACATTTCATCCTGAAGAGCTTTGATACGGTCATCTTCCAGATATTCATCAAATGTGCAGAGCCTGTCGATAATTCCTGATGGAGTAAACTCTATAATTCTGTTGGCGGTAGTTTGCAAAAACTGATGATCATGTGTCGTCATCAGCACAATGCCTGGAAAGTTGATCATGCTTTCGTTAAATGCAGTAATGCTTTCGAGATCAAGGTGGTTGGTTGGTTCATCCAGAATTACCACATTCGGATTTTGAAGCATCATCCGGCTGATCATACATCTTACTTTTTCACCTCCGCTGAGTACTCCCGTTTTCTTTTTTATTTCATCCCCGCTAAACAACATCTTCCCGAAAAATCCTCTCAGGAAGTCTTCATCTACATCGGTGAAATGGGGTGGTACAAATTGCCTGAGCCAATCCAACAGCTCAAGATTTTTTGTAAAATATTCCGCATTGTCATTGGGCAGATAGGCTTTGGTAATTGTGGTACCCCACTCAAATGTGCCGCTGTCTGCATTGGCCTTGTCATTGATTATCTCAAAGAAGGAAGTAAGTGCCAGAGGGTCGCGACTGAGAAAAGAAATCTTTTGCCCTTTGGTAATATCAAATGTGACATTGCTGAATAGTTGGCGTCCATCGGCTTCTTTACTCAGTGCGGTTACATTCAGTATCTGATTTCCTACCTCTCTCTCAGGTTTGAAGATAATGCCGGGATATCTGCGTGTGCTTGGAGTAATCTCTTCAAAGACCAATTTATCCAAAGCCTTTTTTCTTGAGGTGGCCTGTTTGCTCTTAGAGGCATTGGCGCTGAACCGTGCGATAAATTCAAGAAGGTCTTTCTTCTTTTCTTCCATCTTCTTATTCTTGTCGGAGGCTTGTCTCAGCGCCAATTGGCTGCTTTCATACCAGAATGAATAGTTTCCTGTATAGATTTTTATCTTTTGCCTGTCCACATCTGCCACATGGGTACAAACGGCGTCCAGAAAGTGACGATCGTGACTCACGACGAGTACAATATTTTCATAACCGGCCAGAAAATCTTCCAGCCATGTTATCGTGTGTACGTCAAGGTTATTGGTAGGTTCGTCAAGCAAAAGAATATCCGGATTGCCAAAGAGCGCCTGTGCAAGAAGTATTCTCACTTTGATGTTTGCTGCAACATCTTTCATTTGCATTTGATGCAATTCTTCCGGTACGCCGAGATTGTTCAGCAAGGTTGCTGCGTCACTTTCGGCAGTATATCCACCCATTTCGCCAAACTCTGCTTCCAGATGGCCTGCTCTTACACCGTCTTCTTCGCTGAAGTTTTCTTTCATGTAGAGCGCATCTTTTTCCTGTTGAACTTCCCACATTTTCTTATGCCCCATCAATACGGTATTCAATACCGTAATTTCATCAAACTGAAATTGATCCTGTTTCAACACGGCCATCCGTTCTCCGGGTGTAATGCTTACAGAACCTTTGTTGGGTTCAATCTCGCCACTGAGAATTTTTAAAAATGTAGATTTTCCTGCACCATTGGCACCGATAATTCCATAACAATTTCCTTTGGTAAAATTGATATTTACCTCATCAAACAATACGCGTTTGCCAAAGGCTAATGTGATATTATTTACTGAAAGCATGTTCCGAAAAAAAATTTGAGGCGCAAAGGTAATGATTTACAGTGGGGTCTCCATGTGAAAGGCGTTAAAAGAATACGGAAGTTTTGGGGAATGTGGAATTCCAATCTCTGTGTGAGTATTTGGTTTCTGTAAAAGAATTTTTGATCAATTCTATTGAGAGATAAATATGGAAAGAAGGTCGCTTGATCCCATTGATTTTGATGCAATTGAAGCTCGCACTCAAGAATTTTCGTGTGCAATCTTAATAAAGATTCTTATAACTTTGATTCGTCCAATGATTCGGATGAGCGTAGAGGGATAAGACTTCAGTTTTGCCTATGTCAAGCTTTTATGCTGTTTAAAACACCATCTATGGAAGGGATTTTTTCATTGTCAACAAGGAGACTTTCTTATCCCTCAGGATTTTTTCAGACGAATTTCAATTATAATCAGATTCCCTATACCTGAGATTTTTGAATTACCACCCTGGTAAATGATCAGCATTTTCATGTGGTCAATGGTTTGTGACATCCAATTAGATTTTAAAATCCCTTTTAATCAATCTGTAACTTATTATTAATTATTAAATGAAAAATTATTTACAATTATTTTCGGTATTGCTGACTGTAGGGGTTTTAAGCCTGCCGGCTTCAGCACAACCCTTTACTTCAATCTACGGTTTTGGGAATGTTACTACTACCAGTGGACGCACGGATCCAACGCCGGTGCCCGTAGTCGCAGGGGTTAATTTCAGCAGCTTTACAGCAGTGGGTACCGGATTGAGCGCCAATCCAAATGCATCCAAACGGTTTAGTTTTACGGGCTGGCCTTTAGGTGCAACGAAAGGAAGTAACACATTTACAGGAGAGATTGATCCTGGCAGGTACTATGAGATCACAATCACACCGCAACCCTATTACTCTATGGATCTAAGTTCAATCAATTTTATTGTTCAGAGGTCTGCTACGGGCGTGCGGCAATGGTCTGTCCGGTCAAGTATTGACGGGTTTACAACCAATCTGCCGGCTGGCATACAGCCACCCAATGCAAATCTGTCGGTGGAGGCGGGAGATATTTTTCAGATTGCGGATCGTGCCACCACCACTGCCCAGTCGGGATGTACAATTACATTGCCTTCTGTGGGGTTTACTGGAATTTCAACACCGGTGACTTTTCGTTTTTATGGTTTTAATGCAGAAAGCGGGAGTGGTACATTTAGCCTGAATAATGTAGAAATTTTGGGCACAGCAACCATAGCGCCCAATGCGCCAAACATTATTCTGAATCCAACTTCGCTGACTTTTGCATCTACTCCGGAAAACACTACAGCAGGAATTCTGTTCTATACTGTGAAAGGAGATAATCTTTCTGATCCTTTGGTGATTACAACCAGCGCTCCATACTCTGTGTCGGATGCGATCAATGGAACCTATAGTACTTCCTTGTCATTGCCGGCCGCCGATGTATTGTCGCCAAAGAATGTTTATGTGAAGTTTAATCCTGCTGCCATTGGTAGTTTTGAGGGAACGATCAGCAATAGTAGTACGAATGCAATTACCAAAGTGGTGAATGTGTCAGGCCAGGGCATTGACCCTGCAAATCTTTCATTTGATTTTAATAATTGCACCAATAATGGAGAGCCCGCATCCGGATGGATTGCCTACAGTGTGAAAGGGCAGCAGGTGTGGGCGTGTACCAGCTTTGGCCACAATAGTACAAATGGAGTTAACATCAATGGATATTCGGGGGGCACCGTCGATAATGAAGACTGGCTAATATCACCGCCCTTACAAATTTCAACAATGAATTTACCTGTATTCCGGTTCTGGAGTCGTGGTGAATTTTCAGGGCCCGCATTAAGGTTATTGGTTTCTACTGATTATTCAGGAACCGGCGATCCAGGAATGGCTACATGGACAGATTTAAATGCCTATTTTCCTCCATTGACAAACACCTGGACCATGACGGATGGAATCAACCTCTCCGCATATAAAGGAGCTTCAAAACTTTACCTTGCCTTTAAATATATTTCAACTGAAGAAGAAGGTTCAGCAAGATGGACTTTGGACGATATGGATGTGACAGACCGCACAACTTTACTGACAGTGACACCTTACACGCTTAATCTGGGTGAGGCTTCAGTTGGTGATCACACGAGCGGGCTTCGAGTCAGATTACAATCCTATGGGTTTGGCGATCTGGTGGTAACAGCTCCCGCGCAGTATGAAGTGTCGGCAGGCAGCCTTTCAGGTTATGGCCCATCGTTGAATATACCGATGGCTTTGGCGGAATCAGGTACTTCTTTGTTTGTGCGTTTTGTACCTTTGGTGAAGGCATTAAACATACCGGGGAAGTTGCGGGTCACCGGTACAGATCTGGACTCAAATGTGGTAATCCTTTCTGCAACTTCCTATCCTAAATCGGAAACACTGGATGTAGGTTGTTATAATCTGAGTTTTTTCGGATCCAATCCTACGAATAATCCTACACCTGAAAAAATAGCTACTCAGTCTGCAAATATTTCCAGTGTCTTAAACAGGCTAAATCTGGATATCGTGGGAGTGGAAGAGGTTTCCAACGATACAGCCTTTGCCAATCTGGTGAAGACAATTCCTCATGGCAAGGCAATCTTGTCTGACCGGCGGTCGTACTCTTTCAATGCTCCGGACCCGAATTATCCTCCACAAAAGACGGGATTTATTTTTGACAGTTCCACAGTTAAATTAATAGATGCAAGAAGTATGTTTGTCAACCTGTATGACAGTGTATTGAACGGATATACAGAAAAGCTGCCAAACTATCCCGGAGGAAATCCGCAAAGTTTTTGGGCTTCCGGAAGGTTACCGTTTATGGCAACTTTTGAGGTGACTATTGATGGTAAAACCAAACAAATCAGCGTAGTTGACATTCATGCCAAGTCAGCGTCTGATGTGACAAGTTACAACCGCCGGGTGTATGACGCACAGGTATTGTACGACTCACTCAAAACCTATTATGCCAATGAAAATGTTTTTATTGTCGGAGATTACAATGACCGTGTGGATGGAACCATCTACGGCTCACCGGGAGCGACCTCACCTTATGCACCCTTTGTAAATGATAAGTCCACTTTCTCCGTTCTTACCTATCCGTTAGATTCAGCAGGACAGGTAAGTTTCCTGAGTGGGTCAGGAATGATTGATCATGTTACGATCACCAATCCCTTTCTCAGTTTTTATATTCCGGGGTCGGTAGCGATTGAAGACCCAAGAAGTTATATAGCCGATTACAATGCTACTACGGCATCCGATCATTTTCCCGTATATACCCGGTTTAATCTTTCAGGGGCGCTACCTGTAAACCTGACCGGTTTTGAGGCTTTCAAAGAAAATGGATCGGTAAAATTGCGATGGTCGACAAGTCAGGAGAAGAATTCAAAAGAGTTTGTCATAGAACATTCAATCAATGGGATAGATTTTCAGAAAATAGGTACGGTCGCAGCAGCAGGTAATTCAGATCGAATCAACAATTATCAGTTTACAGATTTTCATCCCAGGGCGGGGGATAATTTCTACAGACTAAGATTTGTAGATCTGGATGGGAATTTTGAACAATCAAAGATTGTACGGGTAAATTTTTCCCTACCTTACAATGTTAAAGTCACTCCCAATCCGGCTTCCTCATTTGTAACCATTTCAATCACAGGATCAACAGAACCTTTGAAAATACGAATCTCCGACATGCTAGGCAGGATCGTCCTCACGCAGAATATCCTGAACCCGGTTACACATCTCAATATCAGCAAGCTAAGTAAGGGGTTTTATTCTGTTAGAGTTTTTGGTAAGACATTTGATAATTCATTTAAACTGGTGAAAGAGTGAATGTTTAATTGATTGTTATTTACACCAAGAAACTGTCTCCGGAATGGAGGCAGTTTTTTTCATACCCGGGAGGAAATTTGCCTGCTGAGATGTAAATTTTGATCCGGATTATCGATGAAGGGGTGGAACCCAATGAGTATCCTGCGCTTTATTGAAATATTATCTAATTTTTTGGCAATCCATTTTTGCCATGAAATAATCTTGAATTACTTTTGCACCCTCAAAAAACGGATAAAATATGGTGGATATAAAACCCGAAGAAATTTCGGCCATTCTCAGAAGTCAACTAAGCAATTTTAATGCGGAAGCAAACCTTGAGGAAGTAGGTACGGTACTTCAGGTAGGTGATGGTATTGCGCGCGTTTATGGACTGAATAATGTGAGTTCCGGAGAATTGGTGGAATTCGAAAACGGCGTCAAAGCGATTGCCCTTAACCTGGAAGAAGATAATGTGGGTGTGGTTTTGATGGGTGAGAGTGGTAACATCAAAGAAGGCGGAAGAGTGAAAAGAACAGGACAGATCGCTTCCATAAAAGTAGGTGAAGGTCTTGCCGGACGTGTTATCAACACATTGGGTGAACCAATAGACGGCAAAGGACCAATCACAGGCGAACTCTATGAGATGCCGTTGGAGCGTAAAGCGCCGGGGGTTATCTACCGGGAGCCGGTAAAAGAGCCTCTTCAGACGGGTATTAAGGCAATTGATGCCATGATTCCGATTGGCCGCGGCCAGCGTGAATTGGTAATCGGCGACCGTCAAACCGGTAAGTCTGCGATTTGTATAGATACCATTATCAATCAGAAAGAATTTTATGACGCAGGGAAACCTGTTTATTGTATTTATGTAGCCATCGGCCAGAAGGCTTCCACAATCGCTAACGTGATGCGTGTGCTGGAAGAAAAAGGAGCAATGGCCTATACTACCATTGTAGCGGCTTCTGCCAGTGAGCCTGCACCATTACAGTTTTATGCGCCATTTGCCGGTGCGGCAATCGGAGAATATTTCCGTGATACGGGACGGCCGGCGTTGATCGTTTATGATGACCTAAGTAAGCAAGCCGTGGCCTATAGGGAAGTATCGCTGTTGCTTAAGCGCCCTCCGGGCCGCGAAGCCTATCCGGGTGATGTATTCTATCTGCACAGCCGCCTTCTGGAAAGAGCTGCCAAGATTATTTCCAAAGATGAAATTGCAAAGCAGATGAATGACCTTCCGGACAACATCAAACATCTGGTGAAAGGAGGTGGGTCTCTTACAGCTTTGCCAATTATTGAAACCCAGGCCGGTGACGTGTCTGCCTACATTCCTACCAATGTGATCTCCATTACCGACGGACAGATATTCCTGGAAGGTACTTTGTTTAATGCAGGTATTCGTCCTGCCATCAACGTAGGTATTTCTGTAAGTAGAGTAGGAGGTAATGCGCAGATTAAGTCAATGAAAAAAGTGGCTGGTACGCTGAAACTGGAACAGGCATCTTATCGCGAATTGGAGGCGTTCTCCAAATTCGGTGGTGACCTGGATGCTGCAACCAAAGCTATTCTGGATAAGGGTGCCCGTAACGTGGAAATATTGAAGCAACCTCAGTTTACTCCATATCCGGTAGAACAGCAGATTGCGATTATCTATCTCGGTACTTACGGGTTATTGAGTAGTGTGCCGGTGAAGAAAATTCAGGAATTTGAAGAGCAATTTCTTCTTGAGATGCATAACAAACTTCCAAATGTACTTGCAGAATTTAAGAAAGGTGCATTACCGGAAGATGGAATCAAGAAAATGGTAGAGCTTGCCAATACGATTGCACACCAGTACAGAAATGCATAAAAATAGATCATTGAGCAAATAGATTTGAGGGAAGTAGAAATACTTTCCTCTTTTTTTGTGTAATGCCCTACTAGCTAAACCAGGATGCGGCAGGTGCGGGACGATTCTGATCTTGGAAATTATTTTGTTGATGTAACCCATAAATGAAGAAAATACAGATCAGGCATGTGTTATGGATGCCTGAATCAGGCAAGTACTGTGCTATTTTTTACTTTGAAAAGGAATATGGATAAATAGGGTTGCAAACTTTATTGAATAAGTTTTTCTTATTCTCCCGCTCATTTTTATTACCTTTCTCATTGCTCTTGCGCTTATACCTATTCTGCAAATAGAAAATTATCCCTCCTGGAGCCTGCCCTTATCCTGATATTGAAAACAGAGAAATCCGGTATCCATAAATTTATATTTTGAAAATGAAATTCAATTTATTGCTGATTGTATTTTTGTCGTACTCCCTTATTTTGAATGCACAGAATATAGATTCCAGGGTTGCAGCAGAGAAAAACTATTCAAAAGAAGATACCATAAAATTGGGGATGCAAGTTGCACTTGCTTATGAATTTGCTCATAAAAATCCGGATAGCGGTTTATTATATGCAGCAAAGGCTATTAATCTGGCGACCCGGATTAAGAATCTGAATTTGTTGGGAGATGCTTATAGAAACCAATCTGTTTGTTATTATTGGAAATCTGATTTTCTTACTGCAATAAATAGTTTGCAGCAGGCTATGAATTCCTGGCAACAGGCATATCTGATTTGGAAAGTGGCCTATGTTCACCTCTCCATAGCCGATGACTACCGTCATTTATCTCTATTCCCGCAAGCAATAGATCATATCTTAAAATCGATTCAATATTTTGAACAAATAAAATTTCCTTACGGAACGGCATGGGCAGTTGAGAACCTTGGCTTAATTTATATGAGTATGGGGGAATATGACAAAGCACTTTTCCAATACCTGAAAGAAAAAAAGATAATTGAAAAGGCTACTGATAAAAATACCAAAGGCTTGCTACCAACCACCTTTCTGAATATTGGTGATGCCTATATGCATATTAAGAATTATGACAGTTCAATCATATATAACAAGAAGGCTGCAGACTTGTTTAGGAACGGAAATAGTCATGCATTATTGACAAATGCACTTTTTAATCTATCCTTTAGTAGCAGGGACAAAGGAGACAGGATTCAGGCACTGAAATACCTGAAGCAATCTTTAGATCATAGCAGAGCGGTAGGAGACTCAAGTGGTGTAGCCGTTACCATAAGCAATATGGCAAGCCTCTTTTTGGATTTCAATTCTGTGGAATTATCCAAATTGCATCTTACTCCGGTACAGCAATACCGGCAGGCAATGAACTATTACCGGCGGGCAATAGACATCCATATGAGGAGTTCTGTTGATCATAATCCCATTGTTACGTTGTATAATTTTGCCGAATTGTATTCCCGGATTCCGGATTCTTTACTGTCACCACTCAACCTGAATAAAGAGACCAGGTTAAGTGAGCAAGTAACAAAAATTAAAGAAGGATTGCAATTTGCCCGGAAAATGAAACTGCTCGATAGGCAACAGGAGGGCTATCAAAATCTGAGTGAAGTTTATGAAAAACAAAAAAACTATACCGGCGCTCTTGAGGCATATAAGAATTTCATTTTAATCCGGGATAGTATTTCCAATGCGGTAAGCCGGAAAAAAATTACCCAAAGAGAAATGCAATATGACTTTGATAAAAAGGAAAGTGAGTTTCGCCTGAAGCAGCAACTGGCAAATTCAAAATTGTTGCAACAACAACTCTTAAATAAGCAACAGGATCAGCAACTACAACTTGCCAATCAGAAAAATGATATCCAACACCTTGCCTTTCTGAAAACGCAGGCAGAATTAAATAATGAACAATTAAAGGGGCAGGATAGGGAACGACAACTGACTATAGCAAAACAAAATCAGCAATTACAACAATCGAAGTTAACCATCCAAAAAAATGAAATTAACGCAGGAAGGCTTCAGCGTAATTTGTTTATTGCAGGATGTATTGCATTACTCCTGATTACATTTTTTATTCTGAGAAATTACTTTAATCAGAGGAAAGCCAATAAGAAATTGATTTTTTTGAATAAGGAAGTAAGTGCTGAAAAACAAAAGTCGGATGAACTATTGCTGAATATACTTCCTGAAGAAACTGCCGCAGAATTAAAACTGAACGGATACTCAGAGGCACGTCGATTTGATCATGTAACCGTCTTGTTTGCTGATATCGTAAACTTTACTGGAATCAGCGAACGACTAACTCCTCAGCAGCTTGTGAGCGAACTTAATTATTGTTTCAAATCTTTTGATGAGATCATCACAAACAATCAGCTTGAAAAAATAAAGACTATCGGAGATGCTTACCTGGCTGTATGCGGTCTCCCTGCGGCGAATGATTACCATGCCCATAATGTGGTAAATGCTGCTATCGGTATCCGGAACTTTATGGCTGAATACAAAATGCAACGACAAAAGGAATCTAAGTTATTCTTTGAGATCAGAATCGGTATTAATAGTGGCGTGGTCGTAGCGGGTATCGTTGGTATAAAAAAATATGCCTACGATATTTGGGGAGATACTGTAAATACTGCAGCCCGTATGGAGCAAAACGGTGAAGCAGGGAAAATAAATATCTCCAACAGAACTTATGAATTGATAAAAGACGATTTCCCTTGCACCTACCGCGGTAAAATCGCAGCCAAGAATAAGGGGGAAATAGAAATGTATTTTATTGAATAATAAAGTAAGATATTCTGAGTTCCTTTGAGAGTCCGATACCGTCAATGTGCCTGAAAAATACCATAAATCGCCTGCTACCTCAGTTTGTGCAGGTATTCATTATTGTCAAATTGTTTTTTGACATCTTTAAGGTCTTTGGAAATACTGCCGTCAATGAGTAATCCTTCCAGTTCCAAAACGAAACCTCCAATCAGGCTGTCATCCACTTTTGAATCGAGGATCAGTTGATTAATGCTTGTGGAAGATTTTATTTTATTTTCAAATTCATTGATAATGGTACTACTCACGGGAACTGCGGTCGTCAGAGTCGCCGTATGAATCCCTTTCAATTTATTGTACTGTTCAATAAAGCTTGTCAATATTCCCGGAAGATTGTCTTCCCGGTTTTTGTTGCATAGCAGTTTGATAAATGAAGATGTGATCTGAGAAATATTTTGACCGGTAACTGCAGAGATGATACTGAATTTTTTATCTGCATGGATTACAGGGCTGTTGAGCATCACAAGAAATTCGCGGCTGCTCTTCACCACCTTTTGCAAAAAGGCAATATCCTTATTCACTTGTTCTAACTGCCCCATCTCACCGGACAAATCCAGCAGACTCTTGGCATACCGTTGTGCTAATCTCGGATTGTTCATTATTTAATAATTAATTCAGTTCAACATTCTCAGCCAGATCCTTAATGTATTTTTCCTGGGCTTCTTTACTGTTTAATTCACGACGCAAGACTTTTTCACTTACCTCAATTACAAGTTTACCTACGTTGTTTTTCAGTTCAGTCAGTGCAGCCATTTTTTGCTGGTTGATTACGGCTTGCGCATCCGAAACGATCTTGTTGGTTTCCTGTCTTGCCTGTTCTTTAGCTTCGGCTATTATTTTATCTCTTGTCTCTTTTGCTTCACGCATCATCTGTGCTCTTTCATCACGGGCTTTGGCGAGCAATGCTTCATTTTCGCTTTTCAGGCTGGCCATTTCTTTTCTTACATTCTCAGCAGCTTCGATACTTTCTGCAATGTTTTTTTCTCTGTCGTCTAATCCTTTTACGATTGGTTTCCATGCAAATTTTGCAAGAAGCCAAAGGGTAATTAAGAATGCAATTAATGTCCAGAACAACAGGCCGAGATTTGGCGTTAAGAGTTCCATATTAAATATGTTTTATTCTGTTTTTGTTTTTTAAGTACTGCATCCTCCGCCCTTTGCTTTGGATGCAGTAAATGGTTTGTGCTTAGGCAGTTTTCAGAACAGCCAGCAATCCTGCGATTACCGCAAAAAGGGCAACCCCTTCTACCAGAGCGGCAGCAAGAATCATGTTCGCACGGATTTCGTTGGATGCTTCCGGTTGGCGTGCAATACCTTCTACAGCACCTTTACCAATACTACCAATACCAATGCCGGCACCGATAGCAGCAAGGCCTGCGCCGATAGCGCCACCCATGTGTGAAAGTCCAACTTCAACTAATAAGGTCAATAATGACATAATGGTTGTTTTTGTTGTTTAGTGAATAAAAATTTTTATAACATTCCATCGTGAGAGCCGGGATGCACATCATGGTCACTGCCTTCAAATCCCTGACCGATAAATATTGCAGTCAATACAGTGAAAATAAAGGCCTGAATAAATGCTACCAGCAATTCTATGAAATAGTCAAATACAATAAATAATACAGAGAAGGGTGAAAAACTGTAACCTGCCACATGTCCCATTTCCCCAAAAATAAAAATCAGTGAAATGAATGCCAGAATTACGATGTGGCCTGCAATCATGTTGGCAAAAAGACGAATGATCAACGCTCCCGGTTTGATAATAAAAACGCCGGCAAGCTCTACAGGTACCAAAATCAACTTCACCAGAAACGGTACGCCGGGAGGCCAGAACAAATGTTTCCAGAAATGCCCGGTGGTGCTGAACAGTATAACTATCAGAGCGATTATGCCCAGCAACAATGTGAAGGCGATATTCCCGGTCACATTGGCTACTCCGGGTATCAGCCCAAATAGAGTATTCACCAGAATAAAAAAGAATATTGTGAGCAGGAATGGCATATAACGCTCCCAGCGATGGCCTAAGTTCACTTTGGCCACATTCTCTCTGATGAACAGAATGATCGGCTCCATGAAATTTTGCACTCCGGATGGAGCTGAGGTTACCCCCAACCCTTTTTTATATCGCTTCGCAATGCTGATCATCAACAATATGAACAAGCTGCAAACAAGAAACATCTGAACTACATTCCGGGTCAGTGAAAAATCATAAACCTTTATGCCTGGATCCACCGAAACGATTTTGTTTCCGTTCTCCAGTTTGTAACCGTCAAATGTATTTTCTCCTTCATGGCCAAACCGGCTGGAAGAAAAAATGGATAAGCCTTTTTGAGGGCTGTAGAGGATTACCGGAAGAGGGATGGACGCATGAAAATTACCAATGGTAAAAAAGTGAAATGAGTGTGCATCCTGCACGTGGTGAAGGATTACTGTTGTCGGATTGAATGGTTCTTTGGTTTCGCCATGATTATCACCATGTTCCTGGGCAAGCCCAACCATTGAAAATAATACCAAAATTGTACTGAAAGCCGCTACCAGCAACGATTTCACACTTTTAAGCCGCATACGTCGTCTGAAATTTTGCGCAAAGATAAGGGGAATCGGGGAGGAACAGATATTGTAATGGTGGTTTTTTAGGAAAATTTATCCTTATTTCCGGACGGTGTTTTCCGGCTCTCGTTCAAGAGTTCTTTTTATTGAAGTCCTGGGTAGAAATCTGCCCTTCTGATACTTGGGTATGAACTGGATTTTCCTTCCGATGAACAAGAGGATGAATCTATCAATGATCCTGAAACCGGTTGGTGGAGGTTAGCAATTCGAAATAGCAAATTCTTTATGTTGCAAGATTCCTGTCATGTCTAGGGGGTTTTTTATAGCATTTTCCTTGATCTAATACGGTAAACCTTTTTTGTTGTTGCTCTTTACAGTTGGTAAAAATATTACTAACCCCAAAAGGCCTTAATTTCGCTCCAGCTTTTTAATGAGTTAAAAGAAAAAATATTTATGCCTGAAGAACAAAGAAAGTTTAAGACGATTATTGAGCCGTTCAGAATTAAATCGGTAGAACCCATTTTTATGACTACTGAAGAAGAGCGAATAAAAATGATTAAGGCAGCGCATTACAATCCCTTTTTATTGCATTCTCATGATGTAATTATTGATTTGCTTACAGACAGCGGAACATCTGCGATGAGCAGCGAACAGTGGGCTGGGATTATGAATGGAGATGAATCTTATGCTGGTGCTACAAGTTTTCAAAAATTAGAAAAGGAGATCCATGACCTTACAGGTTTCCCCTATATTCTGCCTACACATCAGGGTAGGGCAGCCGAAAGAATTTTATACGGATACCTTGGCGGCAAAGGGAAATTATTTATCAGCAATACCCATTTTGATACGACACGGGCCAATATTGAATTTACCGGAGCCGAAGCCATTGACATACCCACCCCATTATCTAAAGTGCATGATTCACCGGAACACTTTAAAGGGAATATTAATCTGGAGGCTCTTGAAAAACATTTAGCCTCATCTGCAAAAAATGTGGGCGCAGTGATTCTTACAGTGACAAATAATAGTGGTGGTGGCCAGCCAGTGAGTATGGAAAATGCCAGGAGAACCGCCGAACTCTGTCGTAAGTACAACGTTTTGTTTATTCTTGATTGCTGCCGGATAGCCGAAAACGCTTACTTTATCAGGCATTTTGAAAAAGGATTCGAAAGCATGACCTACCGGGAAATTGCCCAACAAATGTTTTCTCTCGCTGATGGATGTGTGATGAGCGCCAAAAAGGATGCACTGGTCAACATCGGAGGGTTTCTGGCTGTGAAAGATAAGGATCTTGCTGATGCATGTACCAATCTGCTGATCATTACAGAAGGGTTTATGACTTATGGCGGTCTTGCAGGCAGAGACATGGAAGCTATAGCCATAGGTTTGAGAGAAGTATTTGACAAAGATTACCTTACCTATCGAATTAAAAGCACTCAATATTTAGGTGAACATATTCGCAACATGGGTATCCCTCTGATTTATCCGATTGGAGGTCATGCCGTATATGTGGATGCGGCTGCTTTGTATCCGCACATACCTGCGGAGGAATATCCGGGACAGGCATTAGTGTGTGAATTATACACCCGTGGAGGAATCAGGGCAGTAGAAATTGGTTCTGTGATGTTTGGAAAATATGATGAAAATCACAAACTGATTCCCGCTCCGATGGAACTTGTGAGGTTGGCAATTCCACGTCGTGTATATACTCAAAGTCACATTGACTATGTCATCGAAGTATTTAAGATTATTAAAGAAGAGGCAGCCAATGTGAGAGGTCTGAAAATTACCCATGAACCAAAATTCTTACGACATTTTACAGCTTATTTTGAAAGGATTTCTTAATTGGAAATTATATGTATGTGCCTGATGTATTCCGAATAAGAGATGAGGAAACTATCTTAAGATTTATCCATGACAATGGATTTGCAACAGTAATTTCAAAGGGTGCTGAGTATCCTCTGGCTACCCATATTCCTTTGGAGATAGACAGAGATATGGATGGGAATCTGACTCTGACCGGTCATATTTCTAATGCCAACCCACAGTCCAAAGACATTTTGAGTGACACACCCGTATTAGCTATTTTTCAATCCCCGATTCAGGGTTACATTTCTTCATCATGGTATGGTCACCCCAATGCACCCACGTGGAATTATTTAAGCGTGCAGGCGGTTGGCCTGGCATCGGTAATGAATGAAGAAAGGCTTTGGGAAACAGTAGGTAAACTCACGGACAGGTACGAAGGGGATCAATTGCATCCTGTATCCCTACAAACTATGCCACCTGAAGTATTAAAGCAAATGAAAATGATCACGGGTATCGAAATAAAAGTTCATAAAATTGATGCTTCTTTTAAACTTAGTCAGAACAGAAACGAAAAAGACTTTCTTAATGTGCTGAAAGAATTGAGGCAAAAGAAAGATTGGTTGTCTATGGCTCTTGCCGATGTGATGGAACGGCAATGAAATATAAAACTTTAAGTCGTCATTTCCCCTTTAAGATAAATGACATAGAGATATCAGGAGATCCTATGATTCTTTTTAAAAAATGAAGTCCCTCTTCTGTTAACAATGAATCTATGTCTGTCAGAACCGACAACATTGGCTCAGCATCCTTTAATTTTGACTAAAAATCAGATTTCATTTATGACACCTCTTGCTGAACGAATGCGCCCTTCTACTCTGGATCAATTAGCGGGTCAGCAACATCTGACGGGAGGGGATAGTGTGTTGCGAAGAGCCATTGAAGGGAAGCATATTCCATCCATGATATTGTGGGGGCCTCCGGGTTCAGGAAAAACTACCCTGGCACATATTATTTCAGAAACATTGCATGTTCCTTTTCACACACTCAGCGCCATATCTTCAGGAGTCAAAGATGTGAGGGAGGTATTAGCTCTTGCGAAGCACCAAACAAATCCTGTATTGTTTATTGATGAAATCCACAGGTTCAACAAAAGTCAACAGGATGCATTGCTCGGAGCTGTAGAAAAAGGGGAGGTGACTCTGATCGGCGCTACTACTGAAAATCCATCGTTTGAAGTGAACAGTGCATTATTGAGCCGATGTCAGGTATATATTCTAAAGCCTTTGGATCATGTGCAATTGAAAGCATTGGCAGAAAATGCAATTCAGCAGGACCGGTATCTTGCTGATAAGAAAATCGAACTGAAAGAAACCGAAGCGCTCATCAACCTCTCGGGCGGAGATGCCAGAAAGATGCTAAACCTGCTTGAACTTGCAGTCAGTTTATCTTCTCCAAAGGAGAGCAATGGAATTGAAATTGATGACCAGATTATTCTGAAAGCTGCACAACAAAAAACCGTGCTCTACGACAAAAAGGGAGAACAGCATTACGATATCATTTCTGCATTTATCAAGTCAATGCGTGGTAGTGATCCCAATGCGGCAGTTTATTGGCTGGCACGTATGATTGAGGGTGGGGAAGATGTGAAATTCATTGCACGGAGAATGCTCATTTTTGCAAGTGAAGATATCGGGAATGCCAACCCTACGGCGTTGGTATTGGCCAATAATTGTTTTCAGGCGGTAAATGTGATTGGATATCCGGAATCAAGAATTATTCTTTCCCAGTGCGCAATTTATCTCGCCGGAAGCGTAAAGAGTAATGCATCCTGTGCAGCGATCGATCTGGCACAGGACCTTGTGAGAAAATATGGAGATCTACCCGTACCCTTGACCATTCGCAATGCTCCTACTCAACTGATGAAGGATCTGAATTATGGTGAAGGGTATAGATATGCACACAATTATGAAAATAATTTTGCTGTTATGGAATTCCTGCCTGATCAGCTCACTGGAAAGAGGATCTACAACCCAGGTGTCAACGCAAGGGAAGAAGAAACCCGTAAATTTCTAAAGGCCCGGTGGAAGAGTAAATATGGTTATTAGAATCAGTGTGAATTGATTTTTAGAAATCTTTCCCGGATCGTGTTGATTTCAGCATCGTTGAGGTTGGAGGTCTTTTTCAGTACCTGTACAAAAAATCCTACCTCTTCATCGGTTGCAGGGCATCCTGCATTATTTCCTTCACTGCCATCAGGTTTGGGTATCCGGCTGTTGGATAATAACTTTCCATTCTTGTCAAAGACAAGCCAAAAGGGAATTCCCTGGCCTTTTCCATGATACTTTTCAAACATCTCCTCTGCTCCCGGGTTTTCAAGGTGCTTCTTCTCTTTTCCTTCCAGTATAGTCAGATGTTCTATCACATAATTATTCTGAAACAATGGTTTTAATGCCGGTTCATTCATGGCACTGTCCATTCGGTGGCACCATATACACCAGGAAGCATGAAAGATTACAAATATATTCTTTCCCGTGGCTTTTGCTTTTAACTCGGCTGTCTTCATAACTTCAGAAGCAGAAGGCGGTTGGGCATTTACGATGAATACTGAAACCATGAATAACCAGGTCAATATGAATTTCATTGCATACAAATTTTAGACGCTGAAATTAAGATATTCGTGAAAATAGAAGCAAGAGTAATTTTCTTTCCTCTAATTTTGCGCTCTCATGACATCAGAATTTTTCACCTACGACAAGTCGAAGGTCATTCAGGCGCTCCGGTTTCATTTTATAAGCCGTCGTGAAATCAAAATCACGATTATCCTGGTAAACGTCTTTGCCATTATGAGTGCTATATTTTATTTTTCCGGTAAGGTGTCACCGGTTGCATTTCTTCTTGCTTCCGGATTGTGGTTTATTCTGATGATTTCATTTTGGTTTGCCTTACCATATATCATATATAAGCGATCAGCTACATTCCGGAATCGTTTTCAGGTAGTCTTTTCTGATCATGAAATGACCATTCAGACGGAGAAAGGTAGCCGTAGCTGGCAATGGAGTGCTTTTAGTTCATTTGTTGAAAGCCCGTTATTTTTTTATTTATACTTCGATGCCCGTACATTTTTCCTGGTTCCCAAAAGCGCTTTTGGCGATGTTGCTGATGCAAGGCATCTGTTGAAAGAAAAAATTCAGTAAATAGGGTTACCTGAGTTTCTTTGACATGAGGTAATGCGGGATATTTACTTCGATAAATTGATCGCCGGTGACCTTATATCCAAATCTCTCATAAAAACCGGTAGCTACCTCTCGTGCGTGCATAATGAGTTGTTTGTAACCCCTGTCTCTCGCCAGGTTTTCAGCAAAATACATCAGGCTGGCCCCTATCCCCATTCGTTGCAGTTTGTTAAGTACGGCCATTTGACGAAGTCGTACCGTAGCTTTATCTACCTCTGAAAGGAGGCAGCATCCCAGCATCTTATGGTCATCGAAAGCGGCAATGAGGATGTCATTTTTTTCATTGTCCAGCTCCTCTTTGCTGAAGGTCAGCCGGAGAGGTCTTCGCAATATTTCATCGCGCAAATTCACCATCTGCATGTATTCGTACGTACCATGATCTATTTGTCTGATTGGCATTCAATGTGATTTGGGTTACTAAAATTAAATATTATTTGTTTTGTAACCGGTGCATTTTTTTTAAGGGGAATTATCCGGGTGATAAATATAGAATAATTGGGAATGGGTAGTCTTTGTAAACCTTCTATTCTCAAAAACCGGGTAAAATAGAGATAGTCCGGAGATTTGCCTGATAAGATTTTTTGCTCAGATCAATTTATTTTTTTTTATCCCAAAAAGTATATTTTTGTAGCCATTAACTAAATTTTACAATCATGCAGGACATTGCAACAAAAGTTAAAAAAATTATTGTTGACAAATTAGGAGTTGATGAGGCTGAAGTTACACCGGAAGCTTCCTTTACCAACGATTTGGGTGCAGATAGCCTTGATACCGTGGAATTGATTATGGAATTTGAAAAAGAATTCAACATTTCCATTCCTGACGAACAGGCCGAAACGATCACCACGGTTGGGCAAGCAGTAGCATACCTGGAGGAACATGCTAAGTAAGGATCTTAATAAACTTCGCAGGCAATCTTATGGAACTAAAACGAGTAGTCATAACAGGGGTGGGTGCGTTAACACCACTTGGAAAATCAATACCTGAATATTTTGAGGGATTGAAAAATGGTGTTTCAGGCGCTGCTCCCATTACACTATTCGATTGTTCAAAATTTAAAACAAGATTCGCCTGCGAGGTAAAAGATTTTGATCCTACACAGTATCTCGAAAGAAAAGAAGCCCGAAAACTTGACCGGTTTACTCAGTTTGCCCTTGCTGCAAGTGACGAGGCAGTAAAAGATGCCGGTATTAACAACGACAATATTGACCATGACAGAGTAGGTGTCATCTTTGCAAGTGGCATCGGCGGTATCAATACTTTTCAGGATGATGTCATGGCATTTGCACGGGGAGACGGTACTCCAAGGTTCAGCCCATTCTTCATTCCTAAGATGATATTGGATATTGCTGCCGGCCACATATCTATGCGCTATGGCTTCAGAGGACCCAATTTTGCAGTCGTAAGCGCATGTGCCAGTAGTACACATGCTTTGATTGATGCCTTCGACAACATTCGCCTGGGTAAAGCAGATATTATTCTTGCAGGTGGAAGTGAAGCAGTCATTAGTGAGGCCGGAGTCGGAGGATTTAATGCCATGAAAGCACTGAGCGAACGCAATGATGATCCTGCCACAGCCAGCCGCCCTTTTGATAAAGACCGGGATGGGTTTGTAATGGGTGAAGCCGCCGGAGTGGTAGTGTTGGAAGAATTGGAACATGCAAAAGCCCGTGGTGCAAAAATCTACGCAGAAATAGCGGGTGGCGGAGCTACTGCAGATGCCTACCATATTACTGCACCACATCCGGAAGGGTTGGGCGCAAGAAATGTGATGGTTGCCGCTATGAAAGAAGCCGGACTTGAGCCGGAAGATATAGATTATATCAATGTACATGGTACCAGTACTCCACTTGGGGATATTGCAGAAACAAAAGCTATCCTGAATGTATTCGGAGATAAGGCGTATGATCTCAATATCAGCAGCACTAAATCTATGACAGGACACTGCCTTGGAGCGGCCGGAGTGATGGAAACGCTGGCATGCCTCCTTGCTGTGACTGAAAACATCATACCACCTACGATCAATCATTTTACGGATGACCCGGAACTTGATCCAAAACTAAATTTCACATTTAACAAGGCTCAGCAGAGAGAGGTCAATGCTGCATTGAGCAATACATTCGGATTTGGTGGACATAATGCTTCCATTATAATTAAGAAATATAAGCCTTAATTCCTATTCCAGAATTTAGGTAAAGAATAGTTTGCTATTTTTAGAATTCTCCAGCATCTATTTTATTTGATTTATGAATTCGAAATTCATTGCATTACTTTTTATGTCTTTTACTCTGAGCCCTACTTTGTATGCCCAGGGAGAGAAATTATTGGGTGCCTTTGAAACGCTTTCCTTCGATATTCATTTGAAAAATAAATGGAGTTTATATGTTGAATCTGAAGTGCGATCTGTCTATCCGTTGAGTGGCCATTATTATTATGAAGTCAAGTTGGGTGTGAAGTATAAACTCAATCCATATGTAAAATTTACGACGGCCCTGGGTGTATATAATTCCTTCACGAATGGATTCGAACACCTGGGAATAAAGAAACAGGTTCAATATCGGTTTTGGCAACAGATTGCGATAAAGCAAAAATTTTTTGCCGGAGATTTGGATCATAGAATAAGGGTTGAAGAAATTCTGAATCAGAATTTCAGACCAGTTCTCCGGTATAGAATTCAGCCGAAATGGCCACTGAATAAAATGGATATCTCTAAAGGAGCGTTATTTGCAACCGCATCCGATGAAGTCTATTTACAAACCGAGAAACCTGTTTTTTCAAGAAACAGAATATTTGCAGGTTTCGGGTATAAATTATCAGATGCAATAACTCTTCAATTGGGTGTTATGCAACAATCTGACTATAAAATATCGGGAAATTATAAGAAGAACTTTATTTACCTGTCGGGCAGTGTGGGAATCTAAAGGAATTGAATGAACTTTTTTTCAATAGACAATTTTTTTTTGCCACTTGAATGATTGTCTGATGGTGGCATAGCTGCAACTCAAAACCATGGATATGCTTTTCATGTTGCCGCTTAGCTTCTCAAGAATGATTTTCCGGAAAATTCTCGGAGTTCTCTCAGAACTATTGAAAATCTTTTGAAGATGTTATTTCCTAAATTCATTTAACTTTAGTGCAGTCATTATGAATGTAGCATCTTTTGGGAATCTGTTCCTGTCCAAAAAAGAACGGGAATTCAGAAAGCAGCTTAGCAATGTTCTGAGTTTTACACCCGGCAATATTGACTTGTACCGTACTGCATTGAGTCACCGTTCGGTAAGAGAAGGTGCAGACGAAAACAATGAACGTCTTGAATTTTTGGGTGATGCAATTTTGGGTTCTATTGTTGCTCACTATTTGTTTATGCGATATCCTTATAAAGACGAAGGATTTTTGACGGAGATGAGGAGTAAGATGGTTAACCGGAGTCAGTTGAATTCAATTGCGGTAAAAATCGGACTCCGACGAATTACCCTCTTCAATAAATTGGATAACTCGCTCAAAGTCTCACAGATTTTTGGAAATACCCTTGAAGCTCTGGTGGGTGCAGTATTTCTTGACAAAGGCTTTGAAGAAACCAATAAATGGGTTACCAGGCATATTATCAACTCACACTTATTTTTGACTGAACTGGAGAATATAGATATCAACCTGAAGAATAAGTTGTATGGTTGGGCGAATAAGAATGGTAAAGTATTGGAGTTTGAAACCATTTCTGAAAAACTTGAAAATGGCAGGCGTTTTTTTACAATAGGTGCCTTTATTGATAATGAACTGATCTCAGAAGGGGAAGGGTTCAATAAAAAAGATGCGAGTCAGATTGCTGCGCAAAAAGCTTTGGAGAAACTAAACATTACCTAAATTGCGAAGACAGTTAACCACATTTAAGAACTATGAAGTTTGGACTCATCGGAAGTGGTAGTTGGGGCACGGCTCTCGCGAAATTATTGACCGATAATCGCCATTCAATCAATTGGTGGCTTCGCAGCGATGAAAACATTTCTTCCTTCAAAAGCAGGCATCACAATCCTCAATACCTTCGTTCAGCACTTTTCGATACCAGACTGATTCAATTTTCTTCTGAACAAAAACAGGTGATCAGAGATAGTGAAGTTATCCTGATTTCTGTACCCTCGGCATTTGTGAAAGATGCTCTCAGGGGCTTACCTAAAGATATTTTTGAAGGAAAAAAAATTCTGTCTGCCGTCAAAGGAATTATTCCTGATGAAAATATTTTATTGAATGACTATCTGAGTGCAAAATTCAAAGTTTTATTGGATGATTATTTTACTGTATTGGGGCCATGCCACGCAGAAGAAGTTGCTTCAGAAAAATTGTCTTATCTGACATTTTCAGGAATGAATAAAACTGAAACAGAAAAACTTGCTGTACATTTTGCCACACCTTATTTAAAAACGATTCATAATTCGGATGTGCTTGGAGCACAATATGCGGCAGTACTAAAAAATATTTATGCGATCGGTGCAGGGATTGCGCATGGGCTGGATTATGGAGACAACTTTCTGAGTGTGCTTATTGCAAACAGTGCAGACGAGATGGCCGGATTTTTAAGAAAATGCGGGCAACAGGTGGAGGTGGGAAGCATTGAGCATCGGATCACCAGCGAGAATAAAGAAAGAAAGGTAACGAACTATGCTGCCAGTGTTTATCTGGGAGACCTTCTGGTAACCTGTTACTCTCTTTACAGCCGTAACCGGACCTTTGGAAATATGATTGGCAAAGGATACTCGGTAAAGTCTGCTCAGCTTGAAATGAATATGGTAGCTGAAGGATTCAATGCAAGTAAATGCATTTATATGATTAACAAAAAAGTAAAGGCTGAAATGCCTCTTGCAAAGACGATTTATCAGATTTTGTGGGAAGGGTTAAGAGCCGATGAAGGATTTGATAAAATAGAATCTGTTTTAATTTAAAATTGATTGTTTGAAAAAGATACTTTTTGCATTGGCCTTGTTTGTTGCAATGCTGAGTGCTTGTAAAAAAGACAGATTGATCACCAGTCCGGATGCGATCGTATCCTTTTCAAGCGACACCTTATTTTTTGATACAGTTTTTACAGGCGTAGGCTCAGTTACCCAATCCTTCAAAATTGTAAATCAGAATGATCGGCGGATACTTCTTTCTTCAGTCAGACTGGCCGGTGGTGCGTCTTCACCATTTAAAATCAATATTGACGGAGCCAGTGCTACAGAAATTAAAAATGTAGAAGTAAGCGCAAACGATAGTATGTATGTTTTCGTACAGATCAATGCAGGAGCAAATCAACAACAATTACCTTTCCTGCTGGAAGACAGTATTTCGATACAATACAATGGGAATACAAGATGGGTGCAATTGAGAGCTTATGGTCAGAATGCTGTTTTTTTGAAAGGTAAAGTGATATCTGAAGATACAGAGTGGAAGGATTCTCTTCCATTTGTGATCACCGGATTCTTAAAAATCGATAGTGGAGTGACACTAAAAATTGGTGAGGGCGTAAAGGTATTTTCACACGCAGATGCACCTATTCTGGTTAACGGGACATTGAATGTTTCCGGAAGTGTAGCCAGACCTGTTGTCTTTTCGGGAGACAGAACAGATGAAGACTACCGGGATCTCCCGGCTGCATGGCCAGGAATATTTTTTAATACATCGAGTGTCAACAATGTGTTGAAATCCGTCAGAATTAAAAATGCTTACCAGGGTATAGTCATTCAAAATGAAAGTGCGAATGGATTTCCCAAACTTACATTGTCTCAGTCCGTCATTGAGAATGTGTATGATGCCGGGATTCTGGCTTTGAATACATCAATTATTGCCGACAATTGCCTGATTGCAAACTGTGGTAGCAATCTCGCCTTACTCCTTGGGGGCAACTACTCTTTTACAAATTGTACTGTAGTTACTTACGGCAGCTCATACATCATGCATAAGAATCCTGTACTTCAGATTTCTGATTATTTCGAACAGGCTGGAGTAGGATATACGTCTGACCTTCAGTCTGTATTTACCAACTGCATATTCTGGGGAGACAATGGAAATGTGGACAATGAAATTGTGTCCCTCAAAAAAGGGCAGGGCATTTTTGATCTTCAGTTTTATAATTCAATTTATAAATCAAAAGATGGCGTACCCAATGCAACTTTTACCAATAGTTTGTTGAATACTCCTCCGTTGTTTGACAGTGTGAACACTGCCAAAAATATTTACGATTTTCATTTCAACACCCACCCCGAGTCGCCTGCAGTAAATAATGGTAAGGCAACAATCTATCTTTATGACCTGGATGGAAAATTAAGAGATGCCCAACCCGATATCGGATGCTATGAGCGATGAATATTTTCATCTTTTCAATTTTTTCTATTCTCTGGAATAGTGGAAAATCCGGATTTCTTAGGAGAATTGATTATCTTGAATTTATTAATACTGCCGATTATGGATGAAAATCAACAGTTACCGGAGGGGGAAAGTTTCAGCAATGATCCGGAAGAAAACCTGAGGATGGAAAATGAATTTCTCAAGTTAAAAATTATGGCAGAGTCGGGTGGTGTTTTCGGTGAGGATAAATCGGATATTCCTCCGGATATCATTAATGAATGGCTTAAGAATGTAATTGAGTACGAAAAGAATTATGCCCACGCCAGTGAAATGAAGGTGAAGGATATATTGAAGGCTCCTTCATTTAAGAAGGAAGAGGATTTGGATGATCAATCGTTTCTAAAGGCCTGGGAGCAGCTTTGTGAATTACTTGAATCCCATAATCTGAATGTGGACTTTATCAGGCCCAGGAATGATCGGTTTAAATATAACTTTATAGTAGGTGAATTGTTTGAGCATGAAACGACCTTCATTCCTTCTCCGGGAATGGTTACCAATTTTATCTATGAAGAATTTCATCCGGATCATGAACTGGATATCACCAATAGAACAAATGATTTCTTCAGGGGCTTCTTTAAGCGGAGTTTGCCGCAATTTGCCAGCCATTATTTGGAGGATGAGTTGATCCGACCGGATGGAACCAAACAGGCCCTTTCTGAATTGGTAAAGGAGTTTGAGTTATTATACGAAGAAGTTCCTGCGTTTGAAAATACTTCTTTCGAAATTGTAGAAATCGACTTTCAGTTATCACTTCAATCCGAAAGAGAGGATGGCACAGATGGCATGATGGGCTTCAGTGAAGGCGCTGTGAAGTACGATATGATCTTTAGAAATGGTGAACGAAAGGAAATTGACGGGACGTTCAAATTATATATGAATTGCAGGTTTGGGTGGTGGAATATCTATTACTTTTATTTGGCAGGATTTAATAATTTTTCTGAGTGGGAGGGATAATTTGTTGAATATTGAGAGATATCTTTGTTTGATCTGAGTATCAGGCAGAATTTAAATTTCCTATCGGCTTTACAGGATTTTTTTTACCAGACTAATCTGATCCATTTATGTATATTATTGCATTAAGTAGCTCCAGAGCAGGCAATTCCGGTTATCTTGAACCCGCTCTTCCATATATTAGGGAATTATTGGGTGAGCGTACCCTAAGGATTGCATTTATTCCATTTGCTTCGGTGGGTAGTTATGAAGCCTATTGTCAAAAGGTGGCGGATGGGTTGAAGAGTCTTTCCTGTAAGGTAGAAATGATAAATCCGGAAAACCCTGCCCGTTCAATTTTGGATTGCGATGTAATTATGACAGGGGGAGGGAATACTTTTAAACTCCTCCATGATTTATATAAATACGATCTGATCAAAGCCATACGCGGACGCGTGTTGGATGGAACACCATACATCGGGTGGAGTGCAGGGGCAAACATACTTGGAAAGACAATCCGGACTACCAATGATATGCCCATCATACAACCCGAAAGTTTTGTGGCATTGGATATTTTACCCTTTCAGATTAACCCACATTATTTTTCACCAAAGATCCCCGGATTTAATGGTGAAACCAGGGATGACAGAATAGAAGAATTTCTCTTATTAAATCATGAAGAGAATGTTGTAGCTCTTCCGGAAGGAAGTGCACTTACTGCGGTAGATGGAAAGATTGTTTATAATGGATTGTTGCCAGGATACCAGTTTTATTATTCCGATGGTATTCAAAAAGAGGAATTTGGAGATTCCTTCGAATTGGAGTTTGTAAGCAGCATTTGATTTTGAAAGTGGTATGCCCCACAGGGTTTTAAATGGTCTCTTTCAGAATGCTCATATCCTGAAAAAATAATCCAGAAAAATATTACCACAATATTTCAGAATAAACTATTACTTTCGCACACTTGAAAAAATCATGCCGTAACATGATAAGCGGCCTTGCTCAGGCAGGCACTCATATCTGTGACAACAAGGCGTGTGACAATTCAACCTAAAAACCGTAATTGTACATGAAATTAAGTCAATTTAGATTTGACCTCCCACTAAACCTGATTGCACAAAATCCAACCAAACGTAGAGAAGACAGCCGGCTCATGGTAATTGAAAGAGCTACCGGAAAGATGGAAAACAAATTCTTTCGTGATGTGCTGGATTATTTTGACGATAAAGACGTGTTTGTAGTAAATAATACAAAGGTATTCCCTGCACGTATGTATGGTCGTAAAGAAAAGACCGGTGCCAGGATAGAGGTATTTCTATTGCGTGAGCTACATAAGGGAAATCGCTTATGGGATGTAATCGTAGATCCGGCCAGGAAGATAAGGGTTGGCAACAAATTGTATTTTGGAGAAAATGATGAACTCGTTGCAGAGGTAATTGACAATACGACCAGTCGTGGCAGAACGATACGTTTTCTTTGGGAAGGCTCAGAGGAAGAGTTCAGGAAAATACTTTTCTTCATGGGCGAGACACCTCTACCAAAATACATTAAACGTAAGCCGGATGAAGAAGACAGGGAGCGTTATCAAACCGTATATGCAAAGCACGAAGGGGCAGTAGCCGCTCCAACCGCTGGCCTTCATTTTAGTCCCGAGTTGATAAAAAGACTCGAGATCAAAGGAATCAGATTTGCAGAAGTTACGCTTCATACAGGGTTGGGAACGTTCAGGCCGATTGAAGTAGAAGATCTCAGTAAGCATAAAATGGATGCGGAATATTACCGTATTGATGAGGAGGCCTGCCGGATTGTGAATAAAGCCAAAGAAACCAATCATCGTATTTGCTCTGTTGGTACCACAACGATGCGTGCAATGGAAAGTTCATTCACCGCACAGAAGTTATTAAAACCTTCTGAAGGCTGGACGAATCATTTCATTCATCCTCCCTATACTTTTAATATTGCAGACAGCCTGATCACTAACTTTCACTTGCCAAAAACAAGCTTATTGATCATGGCCTGTGCATTTGCCGGATATGATCTGATGATGGAGGCGTATAAAAAGGCGATTAAGGATAAATACCGCTTCTTCAGCTATGGAGATGCGATGTTAATCATATAGAAAACGAGGTTGACAGAAGTATGAGAAATGTATCTGCGCGATGTGAATCATAGAGTGAAATATTGATGTTAAATGCATCGGAATTTTTTGATTTCAAAATTTTTGCATTAAACATTTTCCATTACCTTTGCCTTCCCAAAAAATGACCCTGCGGTATATTTTTTGATTGAGTTCATTTTTTATTGAGAAAAAGAGCAAGTGCCAGTGTAGCTCAGTTGGCCAGAGCAGCTGATTTGTAATCAGCTGGTCGGGGGTTCGAATCCCTCCACTGGCTCTTAAGAAGGTGTTTAATAAAGCGGCACGATGCCCTTGCTTAAACCGGGCAGATGGCCGAGCGGTTAAAGGCGACAGACTGTAAATCTGTTCTCTCCGGAGTACGTAGGTTCGAACCCTACTCTGCCCACTTTCTTTGAGTGATGATTTATGAATTGAGAGATATGATAGGAGATAAGATATTTGAAAAGATTGACTTCTTAATTAATAAGCTGTTGTAGCTCAGGGGTAGAGCATCCGCCGCGGCGGAGAAGAGGTCGGAATTTATGAATGTTCTTTACTTATTTTGGTGAGATTTAGCTGCAAGCCGGAGAGCTTCGGCAGCTGGGATTTTAATAAGCTGTTGTAGCTCAGGGGTAGAGCATCCGCCGCGGCGGAGAAGAGGTCGGAATTTATGAATGTTCTTTACTTATTTTGGTGAGATTTAGCTGCAAGCCGGAGAGCTTCGGCAGCTGGGATTTTAATAAGCTGTTGTAGCTCAGGGGTAGAGCACTTCCTTGGTAAGGAAGAGGTCGTGAG